>NZ_RXNW01000015.1 GCF_004283175.1 Legionella longbeachae | reverse complement strand
GCAAACACACATTGTTCCTCATGCAAGAACATGGCGCAAAGCGCACGAGCAAGTTAAATGGAGGGTCAAAGATGGGGGTTCTCCCCGGCGCATCATCAGTTACTTGCATCAATGGTGTATGTGGTGGGGGAGAACAGCAGCATACTGGTTATACCAGGACTTGCTTTTATGGTTTTTGGACTCATGCTTGGGATGAGCGTGTGGCGGCATACGCCGCCAGGCTTCTTCATCGACATGCGGTCAACTCGGTCACATCGGAACAACTTGGTAGTGATTCTCCAAGCCCGCTTGCTCTTTAAGTTGTAATTTGAGATTAATAAGATCCTGGGTTCTTACTTCATATAATGCCTTCATGGCATCTAAATCGAAGGTCGCGGCCGCAAAGCACTCTGCGGGGTACTCCCCGCCGCCTAGCGCATAGACACACGCCGCACCGAGTCCATAGGCCACCGCTTTATATATAGCAAACTTGGAACCTAACTTGGAGTCAACGCTAAACCAATCTTCGCTCTTATTAGTAGTCCAATCGTAGAATTGTTTCGATGATATTGGTTGTGAGGTAAACTTCGGCACAGGATAAAACGGATCATTAGAGCAGTATTCATCAACAATATGCATAGGTAGTCGTTTTTGTGCACCACCAACACCTTCTCGCCACTGCTTATCAATGGCATCCCAATTATTAACCCCTGGCGCGTGTATCGAATCTACTTGCGTTTGCAGCTCTTTAATGAGGGTATTTTCGAAATCAAAATGCTGTTCAGTGATTGTTTTTCCATTAAGCCTATAAGTGACTCCGTCGGTGTTGACTTTGTTGTATTGAGCAATCAATTGTGCGAATACTTTTCTGCCTTCCTCATTCTGAGGTATGCACGACATCATTTTTGCCCACATGTGTTTATCCATGGCCCAAAGTGCATATTCAAAGCTACTTATGTTCTCAAATTCTCGCCCAGAACAATCCGTTACTTTGCCCCTTTTAAGCATTAAACTTATATCATCTATTAGTATCAATTGAACTGCATCATGCTGACCACGCACGACGTGGTGCAGTAGCTTACGAACATCAACCATGGGTTTAAACAAAGACAAATGATATTTTGATGTCTGAGCCAAGTTCACTAAATCACGGTTTGATAAATTTTGTGCGGTTTGGAGTTCGAGTTCTTCTGGTAATTTATCAAACAGCTCAAATTTGTTTTGCATGCTTTTCGCCTTATTTCTATTCATTTAAGTCAATTTTGAAAAAATTATACTTGAATCAATTGTAAATATAAACGCCATCATGACTTGAATTGGATCAAATGAGGGGGGATCCTCAGAGATATTTAAACATTAATGCGAGGTCACACCCTTTAAAATTATATCTCCAAAAAATTCTGAAAACTTCAATATTTGATTTACTTATTGTTGTATATTGATATATCGAAAAATTCCGATATAATGAAATATATGAACATTATACTTGTTTTAAAAGCCCTCTCTAATGAGAATCGTCTTAAAATTCTTGAATGGCTAAAAGAACCAGCCAAATATTTCACTTCGTCATATTGTGATGTCAGTACAGACGGTGTTTGTGTGGGTTTAATTGAGCAAAAATCAGGTTTATCTCAATCAACCGTTTCGCAATATCTCTTGCAGCTCAATCAGGCGGGATTAATTCTCATGGAGCGTCGAGGTCAATGGACCTATTGTAAATTGAACAAGCCATTTATTAATGAGTTTTTAGTTCAATTGCAGAAGATATTATAAAAAATTTTGTATTTATTAATCGGAAATTTGCGATATATAGATTTCCGGTATTAAAGGAGAATTAATATGTCACAGCTTGATTTACTTTTAACACCTATTCAATTAAATGAAACTCTATGCTTAAAAAATCGAATAGTTATGGCGCCTATGACTCGCAATATGGCCCATGATGATCTGAGTCCAACACAACTTATGGCTGAATATTATGCGAGAAGGGCAGATGCAGGTTTAATTATTACTGAAGGAACAATAATCAGGCAAGATGCTAAAGGATATAGTAATGTACCAGGTATTTTTACCCGGGAACAAATTGAAGGCTGGAAAATGGTGACTGACTCTGTTCATGCGAATAAAGGACATATTTTTTCACAAATCTGGCATTTGGGTAGGGTGTCCCATCCTTATTTTTTAAATGGGGCATTACCTATTTCGGCTTCAGAAACGGTAATGACTGGTCGAGTATCACGGTCGGATGGTTTAACTTATGGGAGATCGCGCGCAGCTACTTTAGATGAAATAAAAGAAACAATTGAAAGTTATGCCGCAGCAGCAAGAAACGCGATTGCAGCAGGATTTGATGGAATTGAGATTCATGGTGCAAATGGATATCTCATCGATCAGTTTTTACATTATCACACAAACCACAGAATAGATTCTTATGGTGAAACACCTGAAAACATGGCGCGTTTTGCTCTGGAGATAGTTAAGGCTTGTGGTGATACAATTGGATATCAAAAAGTAGGCATCAGGTTATCACCCGGGGCTTATCTTAATGAAATCGTTGGCGATAAACGTGATGCAGAAGTTTTTCAATATCTTTTAGAACAATTAAATCTACTACCAATAGCATACGTCCACACAGGTAATTTTAATGATAAAGTGATTTTCGAAGAATTAAATCAAAAAACAATGACTGAATTTATGCGAACATATTTTGAAGGAATTCTGATTGCCACAGGTAGTTATGATTTTCACGAAGGACAAGAAAAAATTAAGAATAAAGAGTTTGATTTGTTAGGAATTGGTAGGCCATTTATCGCAAACCCTAATTTAATTCAGAAATTACACAATAATGAAACAATAAATTTATATGATGCATCCATGCTAAATACTTTGTTCTGAAAAATAGCGTATTTTACCCTGGATAAAGTTTGGATAAAGACGCTTTTGGGCAAACTATCTACCGGGTTGGTATCTCAATTAAATCGCGTCGCAATGACTGAGTCGAATTTCGTCTACAACATAGCAAATGCCCCACGGCCATGGGGAATTTGCTCATGATATAATCCTGATCACTTAAAAGGCGAAGATACTGCGTATATCAAAAACAAAGAAAGCCAAACCACCTACAATTAAATGGGATATCGAAACCCCAATAAGTGTTTTATGCCTGTAATAGAGCCAGCCCCAAAAAAAACCGGGAATTAATACAGCAATAGCAAGGCTGATAGAAACGTGGAGATGGGTTACACTAAATAAGATATTTGACATTAAAATAGCCCACCAAATACGATTTGGGCCAATTAAAAACTCTTGCAAAGAGCTTTGCAAAGCACCACGGGCAATCAGTTCCTGGACAGGGGTAAATATCAAATAAGCCAATACCAATGCAATCAATGAAGGAAGGCTATGATTTGGATTCATATCATGCCCAGTAAATATGATTGGATTAATCAACGTTAAATGACTAAACTGAGGAACAAGATTTATTACCAACCATTTAATTAAAACTATTAATAAAATGAGCGGTATACTCCACAAGATACCTTCCCAAAGGGCTTGCCGCCAATTTTTAAGTGTTAGCCCATAAAATTTTAAGGGATAACTGCTATTTTTCATCATAAATAAAACGATAATCCCGAAGAAGATAATTAATGGAATACTAACAATGCTTGTTGATTGGTGGCTATGTGCTACCTTTGCAAGAACACTAAATGTATACATATAAATCACAACAACCAACAGAACATCGATCATGAATTTGCCCATAGCGATACGAGCCTTTGTATGCTCAAGATCGCTTCTTAAAGTATCAACGGTTAATTTATTAGTTTGACGGATGCGATTACTAAGTGTACCGGCAAGATTAGAAATTAGGGTAAGATAAGTTGGCTGTTCGTTAATATAGAATTGCAATTCATTGATAATATCGGATAGCTTGCTAATGAGCTGATTGTAAAAAAGGGTATTCTTGGTGAGGTTCTTAAGATCAGCAATAGAAAAAACAAGCAGTTTAGTTGGTGTTATTGTACGAATAGTCGCAGAACGTGGCGAGTTATCAATTAATCCCATTTCTCCAATTGCTTCCCCTGATTGAAGAGTGGAAATCCGTAACTCAGTCCCGTCTTGAGCTTTTTTCAAGACTTCAACTTCGCCTTTCCAAATAATATATAAGTCAATAGGGTTATCATTTTCATAAATTATTAATTGATTAGCATCAAAATCAATAATCCTCACAAGGGGTATTAAATCATTTAGTTGTTTGTTTGATAGCGAATTAAATAAATTATTTTTTTGAAGTATCTTAATTATGTCTTCATCTATAATATCTTCCATGATCTGCCGGGCATCCTAAATTGAAGAATTACAAATAAGTATAGCGTAAATTTTCAGAACAGGGGCTACAATAGAACTTTTTTTAAAGTGCTAATCCATTGATTTTTGGGTTAAATTTTTAGTCCGAAATTCTAAGGCGTGTTGACAATTCATCTCCACCACCTACGTTCCACGACTTGTTCCTGAGAGATCCTCACAAAATATAATCACATCTGAGGGGCCACCAGTAATAAGATATTCATTCTTTGTGGGGATTAGGTTGGGCTGTTCTTAAGCATGAAGGTGAACCTTATAATGTCGGAAACACTATTGGATCACATATTTTCATGCACTTCAAAAATATTCATCATATTTTTCAAAAAGTTATGCTTACTTTTTGAGACCATCTCTCAGGAACAAGTCGTGGAACGTAGGTGGTGGAGATGAATTGTCAACACGCTTTATACTTATCTCATGCTTCTCTTTTTACCTCAACGGCAGGATACTTCTCCACATATCTCTCACTTGACACCATATATTGACACCATAGTAAACGACTTCGCGGCCAACAAAATTTACATCATAGCCAATTACTCCGGCATCCCACGCAGAATGCAGAAACTCGGGGAA
The DNA here is from genome assembly GCF_004283175.1 of Legionella longbeachae. Lineage (GTDB taxonomy): Bacteria > Pseudomonadota > Gammaproteobacteria > Legionellales > Legionellaceae > Legionella > Legionella longbeachae. The sequence continues at coordinate 113,411 of NZ_RXNW01000015.1, read as the reverse complement.
AGTGCTTTTACCTTCTTGATCGGTTCTAATCGCTGCTATGAGTGCATCACGATCGAATTTAGGGACTTCATACATTCCAGTGACAAGAGGCGTTCCCACTTGAACAACTGAGCCCTCACTCATAATGTAAATCGATTGGCAAGAAGGCAACGACCAGCGATTCGTTTCGACACCAGCTTGTCGAAGAACTTCAGCAATAATTGGAAATCCTCCAATATTTGGACGAATTGATATTGCATACTTTAGTGCTTCTGTTAGTTTTTCTATAATTTGATTCATTGCTATTCTCCTTATTTAGTCGATAGGGTTTTTATTGAGTTTATTTAGATCGGCCAGTTTTGTGAGGATTTCTAAGAGACTTTTTCTCTCTGATGCTGTAAGCACAGAAAAGAAATGGTTGTCATTTTCATCGGCAATAATAGCCAGTTTCGGTATAAGTTGGATTGCCTTGGCGGTGAGTTTTATCTCTTGATAGCGGCGATCACTTATTGACTCCATACGACTTACAAGATTCTTTGCCAACAGACGGTCTATAAGTTTCGATACCGCTCCGCGCGAGAGCCCGGTAATGGCAGCAACTGCACTCGGTGAAGTGGTGATTTCACTTGAGTACATTTCACGTAAAATAACCCATTCAGCAACGGTTACCTCGCTTGCAGCAAGCTTTCGTGCAAATGAATGAGAGACCGCGTTTGAGACTACTCGCATTCGATAGCCAATATGTGACTTCAACTGACTAGGTTCTAGTCTTTTCATTTTTTCCCCTTTTGAAATTAACACTAGTTAACTTAAAAATAGTTGAAAAGGAAACAAATTGGAGAAATTTTTTTTTAATATAAAATCAACCATCTAATTTGAATGTTTGCTCAAGCGCAGGTTTTAAAGAATTGAGAGTAGACGTATAAAGGAGCTTTTGGAGAAATATAAGCCAATCACAAGCATAGTAAATATCGCAATGAAGTTGCAACCATGTTATAAATATGAATAGCCGAGAGGCTTTATGCAATATACGTAATGTTTCGGATAAGTTTATGCCACGTGACTTGGTTTCTGAGACGGAGAATTCTAACTGGAGATGCGACAGGCAGAATGAGGCGTATCCATGTTGCCCGAAGAACGCAATAAAATCAGCATGTTCAACTAAATAGTCAAACATTTTGTCGGCGCTTTTTTTAAACTAAAATAGGCGAGTATAGCTTTATTAGCAGGGTGATTGTATGTGGCTCCATTCAAAATCGCTGGTAGAGCGAATGTCAATAAAAAGTACATTCTCGATTACGTTGATGTAGCGATTTTAAAACTTTTCCCCTTGTAAAATGTGGCCATAGCTTGATGTAATATGTTTTAATATCCATTCAAGTTCATTAACCAAATAATCGAATAGTGGTTGTTCTTCGGGTAAAAGAATCGCTTCTTTTTTACGTTTTTTTCCTCCGGGGTTAACCCATCTCCGCTTTTTAATTCATTTATTATGTGACGTATATTGCTGCTTGATGCCTCTGTAGGTAATATTTTTACCGATTGGTTGGTGATTATATGGGTTCGCTGTTTAAAGAACTTCCGCTGTATAATGAGTTCTGCCGCCACTTTTTTGGGAGAGAACTTATTTTTTACTTGGACTTTTTTAAGTGGCGCCGTTGAATCTTGGCCTTGACTCGCATGAATAAACTCTTTCGATAAACTACTCTATAGTAGAAAGTGTTTTCTTTATATGAGTAACTGCTACAGCTTTCAGGTAGAGAGGGGGTAATACTCTTTCAATGGTATTGTTATGGAGATAATAGGGCGCTCCAGTTAATTCACAATTTGCTCTGGCATAATTTAAAGCGGCATCAGCAGCGCATCCATCTTATCGGAACCAATTAATGATTTTAAATTTTCTTTATTTGAATCATTTAACTGTTTCAAATCGGGATAGACACGTACTAAATCACCGTGATGGCTTAAATGGAGTATGCGTTTTACTAGATTAAATTTATTCCTTGCAAGCCCTTGTTCACCTGAAAAACCTTCGTGAAGGCTGGAAATGTCTTGGGGATTGGGTTGGGTATAAGTATATGAAATGCAATGAAAAATGGACGAAACTAATTTTCGATTAAATCCAAGCTCTAGTGCAATAATTTGAAACAATTCGGCAGAGCGAGCAGCAGTTTGCATGTCACTGGGACCTGGTAATTCATTTGTTCTAGCAGCTCGAAATATAAATCCTGCTGGCTTAAGAGCCGCTTTTATTCTGAACTATAATGGTCTGCGGCTTCTTTTTGAAAGGGAAGCCCATGAAATAGGGTCAGGTTTAAAAAAAACCGAGTATTTGTTGCTTGTCTTATAGCATGGGCGGTATCATGGTTGGGATGAAAAATAGTTAAGCCCCATGTTTTATCAAGTAATCTGGAATATCAACATAGGGTTTATTAATAATGGAATCAGATATTGTTTGAAAGACGGATGATTTAAACTCGGGTTTTTGCCAATAGTAGCACCATTCGGGTTTCAGCTAAACAATTTTTCCCGCAAACTGATTGAGAGTGCAATGCAATTAAAGACATGGAATTCTCTTGCTAATGTAAATTTGACAAATTTTATATCAATTGGCTAATTAATAGGCTTTTGCGCTTTATGAAAAGTTGTAATGAAATTATCCCAATATGGAATAGCCTAGAAAAAATAGTCCAAGTCAAGACTGTTTTTTTATTTTTAGTTTGGTTAAACTTGCTAAGCCTTAACTTTTTTTGCATATCCAAATCCTGTGGATATTTATTTAATTCATATTATTTAAATAATATGAATATTTCTTAAAATCCTTGTTTTATCAAGTATATCCATATTTTAGATAAAATATATTTTCGTAAGTTATACACATTTTCTGTGGATAAGTCTGTTTATAGAGTGTCAAACTTTTTGTGATGAGTATTCGTTTAATGCTTAACATAAGAAGACCTGGTCAGTTGATATAATCGTTAACTCCAGGGTATTAGCCGAAATATCTATCACAGTCTTCAGAGACGCATGCTGCTTTAAAAGAAATTGTTAATCGTGTTGATTTTTTTGCAATTTCATAAAGAATCGCCAATCGCATTGACAGCACATAATGACGCCAACTAAGGTTTTCCTGTAATGAAACCCCATTATCGATTTTCGATATGATTTAATCCAACAACCAGAGATCGGCAAAATTTGTCCCAATGTGGTTTTAGTAAGACTTGCTCAAAATTTCGATTCTGATGCTGTATCTTCACTTATTTTAAATCCACCACTCGACCCGTTGCTATTTTTGAGTTGCCGGATGCTATAAGATTTCAATTAAATACCATAGCGCGTTCTTTAAAAATCAATTCGTTCAAAATTAATATAATTTCTGGGATGCTTTGCACCCTGTTTGGGGAATGCCTTAGACGATTTGGTTTTGCTAGTGATAAATTAAAATATCAAAATAGTGAGCATCAACATAGGCAAGCAACTCTGTTGCAACATTTGGCATTGATCCATTTTTAGCATTAAATTTGGATTATTTTAGACCAAAACGTTTATTGGTAAAAATATGATCTTCATTTTGATTTAGGCTTTCATCGAGCAACTGATTTTCTTTTATACCCAACTGCTCACTCATAAGTAAAAATCGTTCACAAGTATTTTTCATAGGATAGAAATATTCAGCATTAGCCTCTGCTTGTATCGGATCTTTTTTGTTATATTGATTAAGACTATTCCCTAACTCTTCTAATTGATCAGTTAATTTTTTAAACTTATTATATGTTTCAAGATTTGAATCAGTATCTTTAAGTTGAAGCTGTGATAATAGCTCATTAACTTTGGTATAATACTCACGTTCTAATTCGTCATACTCTTCAATCTCCGTCGCAAAGAAACTTTGAAATTGATGCATCTTCTCGACCAAATTATTTAAAAATTTATCATTGCTTTTGAGTGCATTTGTAAATTATTTATCTTTCATATATAAATGCAACATTTCAAAGCAAACAACAAAAGAACTTTTATTCCAAATACTCACTTCATTAATCTGGGCACCGTTTTTTAACAATAGGTTAGCTACATTAAGGACATAGGGTGTATTTTTTATCCTCGACATAGCATCTTCATTTGCGAATAATATATTGTAAAAAACTGTCGAATTCCAATATTTACCATTAGGATCAGCCCCATGTTTTAATAATAATTCTACGACATGTAATGGAGATTTTTTATTTATAGCAAGCCATAAAGGGGGGCGTCTTTATAAATATTAGGACCCGCTTTATGTTCTAAGAGATTTTTCAAAATTTGAAATGAAGATTCCTTTTCAAATTGCACGTAACCCAAAGGGGTTATTCCATTTTTGTTTTTGATATTTGGATTACTACCTTGCTCCAAAAAAATGAAACAAGTTTGTCATTATGTACAATAACAGTATAATGTAATGCCGTTCTTCCCTGTGCATCTTGGCCTAAATAATTAACTTCATTCCTTTTAAATTCTTCGAGTAGCTTATTGACTGTTTTCATATCTCCTAGCATTATTAAGTTTCCTTATTTGTTCTTCGGTATTATCAATCGGATTATCAAAGTGTATGTCATTCATTTTTTTGTTCAAATCTTCAATCGTGACTCTTTGCCCAGGCTCCTTCATAGTCATCTCTTGAATCATATTATCGATGGCGTTGATAACTATACCCGTTTCACTTGATAAATGATTGTTTCTAAGCTCAAGAGTCCATAGTTGATTTAATACTTTTCCTAGAGAGTAGATATCTTGTGCGTAACTTGCAGTCCCACCTAAGCCCTCAGGTGGAGTAAACCCTGGGCTATTTATATTTTGTTGGGGCATAGTTCCTTCCAGAGTGTAGTTATCATAATCTATGAAATTTACAATGGATTTACCTTCAACATATTCAACTTTTATATTAGGAGGTTTTATATCTCTATGAACCATATTCAGATTATTAATTTGTGTTTGGTACGCTTTTAATAAGGCTTGAGATAATTCTATTTTTTCAGCGATAGATAAGTTTATTTTTGCATTTATATCCGATAGATCAAATCCTTTAATTAGCTTCATCGCAACGGCATATTTTTTTGTATGATTCTTAAGTTGAGTTGGTTCCTTTTTACCAAGATGAGGGCTTGACGTTGATGCTGGAACATTGACATCATCGCCACCAAATTTTAGGGCACTTTCTTTTTTTTTTAAACAACGGAATTGTTATGAATGGCTATGACGCCAGGATATGTAACTACTTCACCAAAACCGTCTTTACCCAAGGACGTTTCAGTAGAGAATCTTAAACGAATGCTTTGTCTAGGTAAGTTGGTTTTTTTATCTAACGCACTTTTTCTGTCTATCTGAATTACATCATGATGAAAAAAATCATATTGCCCTGATCATCTGTATACACAGTGTCTTTTTTCCAGTTTCGAATCCCTTGATGCAATTGAGATTGGATAAATTGAGCTAAAATGCGTTGATCATTTTCATCGAATTCTGAATTAGGTGTTACTATAAGAACTTTATTGATCATATTATTGAATTAATTGGAGCCAGCATGCATAAATAAACTTCAGATGACTGTAGATATTATTCAAATGTGCATAAACAACGTAATATTGCAGATTATACTGGAGATATTTCAGTGAAAGCACAATAGCAAGCTGTATTACTCATAAACTGTTTGAATTCATCTTTCAGCCGAACCCGTTGTTTATAACCGTGATTTGTTTTTCTAGACAACTCATTACCTCAAGATTGGATGCAACTCCAGGATAAGTTCCGCTGCTTCGTAATAGTGGAGCATCAAAAATTGCTCGTAAAAAGTTGTATTTCTTGCGGAAGAAGCTTGATGTGTTGATTGAGTTCCTTATTAGAGGGTAACCGGAAAATCCCTATCAGTTCCTAGCCCGCTATTGGGGTGTTCAAAAAATATCTTCGTTTCTGCATGTAGAACAGTACTTTAGCTTCAGAATGGATTCTTCTCACATTAAAATGTGTAGCGACAATTATTTTAGCTTAATTTATTGCTGTTCTCTAAACGCAAAAATAATTGTCGCTACACAATTTCGCTTTTACTAAATTTACTCCTAATTTGATTATTTTTTAGGGATTACAATAGTCACAATATTGTGGATCAGCTGACTGTAAACCGTCTTTTCTTGGGTGTTTTTCCTGATGATCACATCGAATACACCCCCAGATTTCTTGCTGGTATAACGAAGTGGGGGATGTGCATTCATTGCAAGGAAGATTGCCTTTGGTTTCTTTAAACCCAAAACCAGGAGTTAAGCAGTGGGGGCAACAACATTGAATTCGATTAACTAATTTTTCAGCGAGTACAGAAATCGCCTGCATCCTCAAAGGATTCATCATTGCTCTCATATCGGTGGCGAGAAAGAGCTCTTTTTCTTGTTGAAAACCACGGGACAGGGCAGTCTTGAGCGATTTGACGTCTCTAATCCCCTTTGCAATCACTTTTTTATCGCTATTGGTTTGCAGGGTGAGGGCATGCTCAGGAAAGCCTGATTTTTCTAAAAAATCGTGGAGCTCTGTTTGGGGCGTTATGGTCATCATGCGGTAATTTGTTTTGGGTGTAATATACTGCTCTGCAATTACCCAATTGTTTTTGCGATCTACAAGTACCATGATTTCATGGTCACTGGGAATAAAGGGAAATGCAGGATGCGGACCAAAACTGCCTTCACTCGCAATTGCTAAATCATAACCGTAGTGTTCAGCAGCGCGCCTTGCTTTTAACATACAAGTATCATAGGGACTTAATGTCCTTGCGATTTCACCAGTAAAAGTCCCAAATTGGTCGGTATCAAATTCGTGCACCGCCAGTGTGCACGAGAGTTTATTAAAAAATACTTCAGCAATTGCTTTTTCTTTTTCATGTTTTGAGGCAAGCAAAACCGACTGATTGCGATAATGCATGATTAAGCTCCAGTGATTGAGTGGAAATAATCCATTCGGGCGACATCAACATCAGAAACAAACATTACACCCGAATTCTGTTGAAATAAAGTTTTCATTCCTAAAGCAAGGGTTGCTATGACTTCCTCCGGAGCTACGGCAAGAAACATAATCAGTGAGGCCCTGTCGTTGAATAATATTTTTCCTTCATGAAATCCATTATGGCCTTTACCTGAAATGTTTCTGAATAACGTAAATCCGGTAACTTTTGCTTCTTCCATCATCGAGCTGATAAGCTGTTCATGCTCCCCAGAAACTATTATTTCAATTTTTTTCATAGGATGGAGGTTAATACCAATATCCTTTCGTTCCTGAACTTTGATAACATTCATTTTTTTCTCCTCGTTTTTAGTGTGCTAAAATCCAATTGCCATTTTGATTCAGTTTGTAGGCTTGACCATTATTGGGTTCAATGATGATGAGATGAACCCATTCATTGAAAAACAATGTTTTTAAAATAGCTTGTCGCTCGATAATATTTGATATGAGTGCTTGTGGTGCATAGACTACAGTCAATAAACGTTGTGGCTGATGGTATGATGTTTCATCACTACTCATCACGGATTGCAAAGGCAAACCATGCATTAAATCACTGCCATTGCCTTGCATGATGCCCATTTTACCCGTGACATTGTGAGTGATTTTGCTACCACTTCCGTAAGCGACATTATCGATGGTTGAAAACAAATATTGGGTATTAATCCATTGCGCAACCACCATGGGTGCAGTCAGAATGGTTTCAAGGAAACTCCCTTCTGGGTCTTGTTTCCAATCGTAAGAATGTAGAAAGCATCGGCCATCAAGATTGATGTTTTTTGTTAATGAACGTGGGGCAACAATAAAAGCAGCATTGCGCGCAAGCCCCCATTCAGGTCGTGTTTCAGACCAATCCTGACTTCTTCGCTGAATGTCTTGTTCAGGATGGACTGAATTTAATTTTCGACCTCGTTCTGAATTGTTGCTCGACTTTGCCTCATCCAAATCAACAAGTAACTGATTGACTAGTTCTGGATAAAGTACCTTACTTGTGTTCAAGTTATAAAGCTTAATAGAGTCGGTGGTGGTATTGTGAAGCGCGGCATAAAAAAGCGTGTCCATTGGAATGTGAATTCCTTTATCTTCCAAAGCTCTTCGAACGTCTATTTTATTTAGGATTTTGGCTAAAAGCTTGGCATTGGTTCCACCATGATTTCCACCACAAGCACCACAATCCAGAGCAGACGCGTAGGGATTGTTTTCGGTGCTACTTCCATGACCGCAAAGAACAATCAATTTTGCAAAACCTGAAGTGAGCCCCATAAGTCGTAATACAGTTTCGGCATAATCAATCTGCTCACTTAGAGCAATACCATGCTCCAAATTATCCCCATTTAATTCTAACGATGGCTCTGTTTGAAGTGGAGGTGCAATCAAATGATTTAATGTTTGACTTGTTTTTTTTGTATAACCCAGAGCAAGCGATTGCAAAAGCATCTTCAGGCCACACCAGGCACCAAGGGTTTCAACCAAAGCAAAAGGCGTTGCAAAATTATATTTTAATTCCTGATAGATTTTGCCAAGGGTAGTCTTAATCGTCTTGCCCTGAAGGTGTTGTTCCATTAAAAAGTTATTTGCTGCACTTGGTTTTTCATCAACTCGATAACGTGGTTTTAATAATACAGGACAGCAGTCTTTTGTTTTACCACTCTCAAATTCCTGTACTTGAATGGGGATGCCAAAAAAGCCAGCAAATCCTAGAGTTTCATAGTTTCCCTGCTTTTCGATAGCGCGTCGTATGGGTTCTGAGCGAACATCAATACAAAACACGAGTTGTACATCCGCTCTTTGGGGCTTGGTGGGCACTTGCTTGACTTCAGGCAGCAGTGTTTTTACCAATTCCTGCTCATAGTGTTTTTCATTGCTTTTTATTTCTTTAAGAACGTCCTGAACCAAAGAAGCATCTTCTTCGCTTATTTTCTCCTGTCCTGCTTCAGGCCAGAGCAAACAGGTAATGACCAAACGAACCGCAAGAAAGTCGATGAGTGTCGCCTGTTGTTTGTCTGCTGTTGTTGGATTGTGCCAATGGGCTTTCCATTTCACAAACCCCGCCCATCCTGGTAAATAAAGAAAGGTTTTGGAGATGAATTTTTCGGCTTTTTCCTTGGGAACTTTAAGTTTTTGCAGACAAAGAATAATTGCTTCTTCTGCAGACCCAGGCAAAGTCATTAACCATTGTTTTGCTTCTTTTTTATTTTTATGCAGCTTTTTGTCAAAACACGCTAATTTTAAAAATCCAAAATAGAATCCTTTGTCTCGATGCGGCATTTCGATAGCACCTTGCCCGGCATCGTAAAAGGCGCTACACCATTTAATCATCTGCAGGTTCACGTCTTCTAAAGCACGATTACGTGGAACTTCCTTTCGTTGAAAATCACCTTGCGCTATGGCCACTTCAAATCTTTGTGCTTCAAGCCCTTGTAAGGGATTGCAGGCGATAAATGTTTCTAAAGGCCAAACCGGTGCAATCCGTTGGGCTGCATTTTCCACTAACACGCGTATTTCGACTCTCTTGTTTTGGGTTTTGATTGAAGTATTCTTTTTCATGGAGAGTTCATTTGTTTTTTCTTTATTCGCCATTAATTTTGCTGTACTCATGGTTACTCCTTAGAATAATTAGTATTTATAATCAGACCGTAGTGTGGTTACCGTTTGGGGAGAGGGTTGACTTTGGTTGAATAAGTTTATGTAAATCCTGCACCAGAAATTCGATTCTTTTATTCGGTTCATTAACCCAAGGTTAAAAAGAAACCACGGTAAAACAAGCAGAACTAAAGTAATCAGGTGCAGGATTGATAACTTGGGTAAGTAAAACTGAGTTAAGTTAGGAAGAGTTAATTCAATCAGATGAATGCTTGCGCCGTAAACTAAGCCAGCTAAGGAAGACATCAAGAGTCCAATCGCCATATTGATGATGGACAAGCGATTGCTCATTACTGTGAGCATCATTTGCGTTCCTGCAATGAATGCAAATACCAGCAAGAATGAGGTTGCTTGCAGAGACAGGATTGGCTTATTCGTCATAAATGCAAAACCAAACATGCCTAAGATGCCGCCAATACTAGCAATTAAAACGACAATTGGTTTGTACGCCGTTATTTTAGGCTCATGACTTCTTTGGGCAACGACCGAGCCTGAGCTTAAGAATAAATAGGATTTGAATAAACCATGCCAACACAAGTGAGCTACAGCGGCGGCAAATAGTCCCAGACCGCATTGCATCATCATGAATCCCATTTGCGCTAAAGTAGAGCAAGCCAGCATTTTTTTAATATCATATTGCATGAGCTTCCAAAAAGTTCCTAAGAAAGCTGAAAGGGCTCCCAGAACGAATACAGTCATCAGTAAGTAACTCGATGCTGCAAAAAGTGGGGCAAACTTTACAATGAGGATGCCACCTCCATTGACAAGGCCTGCATGCATCAGAGCAGAAACAGGAGTTGGCGAATTTAAAGAGCTAATCAACCAGCGATGAAAGGGCCAAATAGCGGATTGAGTTAATGCGGTGAGCATAATCAGAGTCATAGCAGGGACAAAAACAGAGGATCCTGCTAGTTCCTTCTCATTTAAAGCGTTAATGGAAGCGGTGTCATTGCTTAAGGTGATTAAAGTAAAAGCGGATAATAAACTGATGCTACCTATCAATAGGGTATTTAGGGTGAGCCGCCCCGAGTTTCTTGCCGCAGTCCATTCGCTTTTATGAACCATTAACACGATTAATAGCAGGTTGCTGAGTGACCAAAAAGACCAAAAGAGAAAGAGGTTATCTGCAAGAACCATGACTACAGCGCTAAGGGTAATCGCTGCCAGGGTAAAAAAATAACGTGAATAGATTCGGTCGCCGTCCATGTACCTTAAAGAAAATCGATGAACGATAAAACTTACCAGTAAAATTAAATTACATAATAATAAACTTAAGGTATTAAAGCTGATGAGCAAATAGGTCACCGGCATTTCTGATAAGCTCAAGCGGCTTAATAAAATGAGACCAATTATAAATCCAAAACCAATAGAAAAACTTCCCCATGCAGCTGCAGATACAGCTCTTTTCCTGCCACTAAAGCAGTTAATGATCAGAGCGAGGGCTGGGGATGCCAGAAGAGCGACAAATAAAAAATTTGTTATCGTATTCACAGTATTCATCATTAGAAATTATTTTGCTACAATCGAAATATATTAGATAAACTTATATAAGTGAAATTAATAATTTTTATTCATTTCATTAGGAGTTCTAATGAGTTTTGATACAGTGACTTTGCAATGCTTTTTGGCGGTTGCAGAAACCCAGAGTTTTACAAAAGCAGCCCTTCGAGTGGGGCGCACTCAATCCGCGATCAGTCAGCAGATTGCAAAACTTGAGCAACTGATTGAAAAACCTTTAATTCTTCGCGGACGTGAGTTGTCTCTCACCCCTGACGGAGAGCTTTTTTTAGGCTATGCCAAAAGGATTTATGAACTTCATCGCGAATCACTTGACCGGTTTAAAGCGCCAGAGCTTCATGGGGAGCTTCGTTTTGGTTTGCCTGAAGATTTTGCTTCAATGATTTTGTCGGATGTACTGGTTGAGTTTTCACGGCTTCATCCAAGGGTGATGCTGAATGTTGAGTGTGAGCTGACTCTTAATTTAATCCAGCGCTTCAATCATGGCGATTTTGATTTGATTTTAATCAAAACAAATCAAAGAAATCAAATAGCTGAGGGCGTAGATGTTTGGAATGAGCCAGTAGACTGGGTAGGGAAGAGGGAACTTCTAACTCAATTCAATAATACCACACCAGTTCCGCTGATTCTCTCGCCAACACCTTGTGTCTATCGTGGAAATGTTATTGATTCTCTCGATAATCACCATTTAAACTGGCGTCTTGTGTTCAGCAGTCCAAGCTATGCTGGAAAAATGGCTGCAGTGCGCGCAGGGCTAGGCATTACTGCGATACAACGCAGTATGATTCCCAACGATCTTGATCGACTTGATGAGGGATTCTTACCAAAATTGAGCGATATTCATGTATCCTTGTTAAAAAAGAAAGAACACAATAAAGCGATTGAATCGCTTGAGTTTTTCATACTAAAGAAATTAAAACATTAATGTCTTAAGATAAAAAAGGATAATTAGAAAAGAAATGAATTCTATTAAGGAAGTTTTAGATAAACCGACATTAGTATCAATTGCGCTCATCAGTCTGGTAGCAAGCTTATTGACTTTGAGCATCCCGATTGCAGCACAAACATTAATTAATTTAATTGCCTTTGGAAAATTAATGCAGCCTGTAGTCACTTTGAGCCTCATTGTATTCATCTTGATGGCAGCTCTTGGTGCCTTAAATGTTTGGCAAACCGTAGTTCTCGAGGTGATTCAGCAAAAATTAATGGTAAAAATAAGTCTAAACCTAACGAACCATTTTACTCGCTTGTCGTTAGATAGTTTTTCAACGCATCATGGTCCTGAACTTGTGAATCGCTTTTTTGAAGTGGTTACCATCAAAAAATCACTTGCCAGTCTTTTGCTATATGGGGTTAATCTAGGTCTGCAGCTTTTCTTGGGGTTATTACTTCTTATGGTTTATCACCCCTTATTTATCATCTTTGACGCTTTTATTATTATCAGTATCGTATTAATTATTTTCATCCCATATCGTAAGGGATTAGAGAGCGCAAAAAAAGAGTGTGCGCAGAAACATCAAGTAGGTGCCTGGCTTGAAGAACTTTTAATTAATCGATTTTTATTCCGATTCAGTAATTACAATAACTATGCCATTTTACAATCTGACAAGCATTTGGTTTCTTTTTTAAATGCAAGGAATACTCATTTTAAGCAACTCATCAAGCATCAAATTGGTTTTTATCTCCTTTCTGCATTTTCAAGCAGCATCCTGCTAGGATTAGGAGGATATCTTGTTATTAAAAATCAATTGAGTTTAGGGCAGCTTGTAGCTGCTGAAATTGTACTTGGTGCGCTGATTTATGCATTTAAACGCTTTGGTGTCCTTTTAGAAAACTATTACGATTTAGTGTCCTCAGAAAGTAAGATTGATACAGTCCTTAATTTACCTCTGGAGGAAATCAAAAATGAGCTTGATACTTTATTTCTACCTATGAAAACAATCGAAATTCGGCTCTTTGATGAGATCAAAATAAATGCTGCATTGGAAAAGCCATTAGTAGTTTATTCTCAAAATGCAGAATCCTGTAAATCATTTGCCGAATCACTTTTGGGTTTTGGAGTGAAATGTAACATGGACCTTTTAGTGAACCAAAGTATTTGTAATGAAGAGCATCGAACAGCACTTCGCCAATACAGCTTATTGTTGCGAAATCCGGAGTGGTTTGCCGGCAGCATTTATGACAATCTGGTGTTAAACCATAAAAATACATCAACCAAGATTATTATTGAACAATTTAATCAATTCGGACTCGCTGAAAAACTAATGCATCAACCTAATGGCTTAAAAACGATTATTTATGACTGGCACAATGAATTTACAGAATTTGAGCTTATTGCCCTAATGATTATTCGAGCTGTCTTGTTGCAGCCACAATTACTCATTATTGACCGAACTTTTGATGGATTAGAGAGAGAAAAAATTGACTTGCTCATGGAGCGATTGCTGAACTTGAATAATACCATTTTGGTTTTAGTCACTCAAACCCATGAACTCAAAGAAATGACAAATTGCGTGGTGCTTCCATGAGATTACATGCCTATACCATGATTGCAAAACTCCCAAAGCCACAAAAAATCGCCAAAATAATTTTTATTATCACTCTAGTTATCGTTTTATTTTTAAGTTTTACTCCATGGCAACAGTTTGCTCTTGGTGATGGTAAGGTGATTGCGTATTCACCAACTGAAAGGCTTCATACATTAAACTCACCAATCAATGGACGTATTAAAAAATGGTATGTTGATGAGGGGATGAAGGTAAAACCCGGCGATCTTCTAGTTGAAATCAATGATAATGATCCTGGGTTATTGAAGCGATTGGAGTTAGAAAAGAAAGCAATTGCACTGCGGATAGAGGCAGCAGAACAATCAATAGTAGCCGGAAAAGCTAATCTGGAACGACAAAAAAGGTTATATCAGCAAGGAATTAATTCAAAACGTCAATTTGAATTGGCACAAATTGAATATTCCAAATACCAAAGTGAGTTAGCGCAAGCAAATATTGACATGGTGGATGTTGATGTACGTATTGCACGTCAGCAAACACAACTCATAAAAGCCCATGTGGCAGGAGTAATTTTTAAACGATTGACAGGCCAAGAGAGTGTAGTCGTTAAAGCGGGAGATGTTTTGGCACAAATTATTCCCGAGACTCAATCACGCGCTGTGGAGCTATGGATTGATGGTAATGATATTCCGTTTGTTCGACTTCATCAAAAAGCACGCTTACAGTTCGAGGGATGGCCTGCAATCCAATTTCGGGGTTGGCCTGAAATTGCCGTAGGCACTTTTGGGGGAACTGTTTCTTTTATAGATCCCACAGACAATGGCCTGGGGTTATTTCGTGCCGTCATTGTTCCTGATGAACCTTGGCCTCAAACTCGATTTTTAAGGCAGGGTGTGCGTGTTCATGGTTGGATTCAATTGGGAGAAGTGCCTTTATGGTACGAACTGTGGCGGCAATTTAATGGTTTTCCACCCGAAAGTACCCCAGAGAAGAGTCAACCATGAACCGATTTTTTGCTCATACCGAATTTAAATATCAGCTTATACTAGGTTTTATTTGTTTCATCCTTTCGGTTGTCAGCGAGGCAAGCGAACAAAATAAATTAACCCTGGACAAGGTGCTTCAGAGTGTTGCACATTATTATCCAAAAATTAAAATAGCGCGTCTGGAAATTACCAAGGCTCAAGGCGAGCATTTGAGTGCATTGGGAAGATTTGATCCTTCACTTGATGCAACTACCCGATCACAGCCCCTAGGTGGCTATATTAACAATTACGGAGATACTCAACTTACTGTTCCCACCTTTTACAATGGAGTTAAATTATTTGCAGGTTATCGAAATGGGAATGGAGACTGGCCCATTTATTATCAAAACTACTTAACGAATTCAGGCGGGGAGTATCGAGCCGGACTTTCATTTCCTTTACTTCGTGACCGAACAATTGATAAGGAGCGAACCAATTTATTGACTACCGCGGAGTCAATTAAAATGAAACAGCACGACTCGGAAGCGATTAAAATTCAGATATATCAAGAAACGATTAAAGTTTATTGGCAATGGGTAGAAGCAGGATTGCAATTAAAAACTTTTAGGCAGTTATTAAAATTAGCTCAAAAGCGGCAAGTGGCAATTGAGCAACAAGCAAATCAAGGTGATTTGCCAAAACTCGCCATAACCGAAAACTTGCAACAAATAATCCAGAGAGAGCAATTACTTAACCAAGGGATGATGATATTTGAACAGGCTGGTATTAATTTATCTTTGTATTATCGAGATGAAAAGGGAAATCCTAAAATTCCTTTGGAAAGGAATCTCCCTTCGCATATTTTGATGCAGCAAGGTCAATTAGCGCAAGGATTATCTCAATTAGCACGCCATCCTTCTTTAAAAAAACTACAAAATTACTCAAGAATAATTAAGCTTAAGCGTGACTTGGCGCAAAATGAGTTACTGCCCAATTTGGATGCTACTGCATATACGTTTAAGCAATACGGCAGTGGAGGATATTCTTCGTTAATCCCAGAGGCAGCTTTTATCGGGGTTTCTTTCAAATTTCCTGTTTTACGTCGAGAGGCCAAAGGGAGGTTAATTCGTACACAGGGTGAACTCGAGCAAATAAGAGCGGAAAAAAAGTTTATGTATGAGCAGCTTAAAAATCAACTTACCAATCTTTATATTGGGATAAAAAGAATCCATCAGCAGGTAGCTTTCTTAAAGAAGGAGTATCATTTGGCACTTAAGGTGCAACAAGGAGAGACACAAAAATTCTATGAAGGAGACAGTACCTTATTTCTAGTGAATCAACGAGAGCAGGTAACCACCCAGGTGCAACTTAATTGGATAAATGCCCAGGTTCAACAAGAAGAGTTAAAAGATATGGTACGTTTCTTTTCTTCAACGAATTTGGAAAAGTAAGATAAAAAATGTACTGCGGGGTGTTCCACCAATACTGATTGAAAGAAACTCTAAAGACAACTCGATAAACATGATTTTTTACCGTTGATGAAAATAAGGGTAGAGCAAGTACCTAATTAGTATCACCCTATTTTTTGTGGCTTATTTTTTCAAATGTTCTCAACGAGATCATTTGGGCTCTTAATACGCGAGCTTAAAGACGTCCTGAATCTAAAGAAGATAAAATTTCTTGAGCCTGAGCATGTATTGCTTCTTTTTTATCAGAGGGCATTTTTTGCCAATTCATATAAGCATAATGAAGTCGAGGATTATTTTTAAGCTTGTCTTCATTTTGTTTAAGAAAATTCCAATATAATGCATTAAATGGACATGCTTTTTCTCCTAATAATGTATTTGGCTTATAGGAGCATGATTCACAAAAATTACTCATGCGCTGAATGTATTTCCCACTGGCAGCATAAGGTTTGCTTGCCATCAAACCACCATCAGCATATAGTGCCATACCTAAAGTATTGGGGAGCTCTACCCACTCATAGGCATCAGCATAAACAGCAAGATACCATTCACAGACTTCTTTGGGATTGATGCCTGCAAGTAACGCAAAATTACCGGTTATCATGAGTCGTTGGATATGATGCGAATAAGCCTCTACCGACGTTTGGCGAACTACTTCTTTAATACAAAACATTTTAGTGTCTGATCCCCAAAAAAAAGCAGGCAAAGCCCTTGTTGCTTGAAAGTGATTCATTTCTTTGTAGGCAGGCATAAAATACCAATAAATACCACGAATGTATTCTCGCCATCCTAGAATTTGACGTATGAATCCTTCTACTGAATTAAGAGGTGCTTTTTGTTGCAGATAAGCCTGTTCTGCAATACGACATAATTCTATAGGTAATAACAGTCCGGCATTAAGATAAAACGACAATCTTGAATGAAATAAACTGGTTTCATGGGTTAACATCGCATCCTGATAGTCGCCAAAAGAGATAAGACAATGTTCAATGAAATAATGTGCTTCCGATAAGGCATCAGCACGAGTCACTGCCAATTCAAAGGGAATCAATTGCCCAAAATTGTTTGAAATTTTTTTTTCACCAATCTCAAAACTTCGACAGTAATCTCATCTTCTGGATAATTCAAGCGTTTTGGAAATGAGGGAATGTGTTTTGCAGGATTACGATTTTGCGCATCGTAATTCCAGGAGCCCCCGATTGGATTATCATTACTATCAATTAAAATGCGATATTTTTGACGCATCATCCGGTAAAAAAACTCCATGCGTAGTTGTTTTTTTCCTTTGGCCCAAGCTTTAAATTCATTTATAGTGCATAAAAAGCGATTGTCTTCGTAAATTATTAATGGAACGGGTAATTTACTTTTCAAGTCCTCAAACATTTTAAGAACGCGCCATTCCCCTGGCTGAGTAAGATTTATTGTTGAAGGTTTTATTTCTTCAACGGCTCGCATCAGTTCTTTGACCAGACTTCCTTGATTGTCTGGATCATCAAACTTTGTATAGCGGACATCATATCCTTTAATCGTGAGTGTTTGAGCAAAGTGGCGCATTGCAGAGAACAAAAATGCAATTTTCTTAGGATGATGACGGACATACGTTGCCTCTTCTGTCACTTCACACATCAAGACAACATCATCATGTCTATTGATTTCACGAAGTGCAGACAAAGTGTCACTCAATTGATCGCCTAAAATAAAGCAGAGTTTTGTCATAAATTGTTTTTTCTTAGTTAGCTAAATTTTCATTTTGGGGCGAACATGGCTTAAGCCCCCATCCACTGCAAGAACTTGCCCAGTTATCCAACTATTTTCTGGACTTAATAAAAAAATAATCGCTTGAGCGATATCCTCTGGTGTTCCAATACGTCCCAAAGGATGCATCGCTTTGGATGCATTAAAAGCAAACTGATTATTTAATATGGAAGAGGTTAAGGGGCTACTAACCATTCCTGGCGCTACAACATTAACTCTTAAGTTATTTGGGGCATAAGTAGCTGCTGCAGCTTGAGCAAGACCTATTACTCCCGCTTTTGCTGCAGCAATCGCCTCATGATTTGCAAGTCCAACCAATGCTGCTGCTGATGAAATTAATACTACTGAGCCGCCTTTTTTCATCATCAAACCCGCAGCGCGAATTGTTGCAAATGCAGTGGTTAACGAAGCGTTAATGCAGGCCTGGAACTCTTCAAATGTTGTCGCATGGGCACTTTTCAACAGTAATGAACCTGCACAATTAACTACACCATCAATGTTGCCAATATTGCGAAAAACATCACTGACTGCATCAAAATCACAGGCATCAAGTAAAAAATCCGGATTAATTTTACGATTATCCCTTGCGGTAGTGAATACCGTGTCGCCACGATTTATCAAAAAAGTGGTAAGCGATTGTCCAATTGCACTGCTTGCCGCGATAATCAAGTAACGGGCCATAGTAAATCTCATAATTAAGATGATTAGATTGACTATGCTTGATGAAATTTAAAAGTTCAATATTTTTTGTTAACTTGAAAAGGACAGTTAATTCATTTTAGAGTTTATCAAAATAAAATTGCAACCTGATTTTCTTTGCAAGTGCCATAATTATTTTAATTCTCTATATTTTGTGGATCAGTAGTAAGACATTGGCTTATTCCCTATCTTTAGTGCCAATTTACTTGCTACTTTGGGGTTTGGATTATTTGCTTTTTAAGCACAAATATAAGGACGGTTCCTATTTTAAGATGCATATAGGAGTGACAGTTCTTGTCATACTAAGATTATTAATTATTTATTTTAAATAATAGCGGTCACATATTTGATAATTTATTGTACCTATACGATAATTTAACATTAGATACAGTAATGCAGTAATTCTGCATTATAAAAAATGCAGATAGGCATTTTCATAAATAAATGCCCCTTCCTGATTATATATAAGCAGCTGTATTACAAAACTCAGTTAGTAATGAGCGGAGTGATGAAATGCTTGTGGAAATTCTGTCACGCATCCAGTTTGGTTTTAGTATTGGATTTCATATTTTATTTCCAACATTGAATTTGGGTTTGGCCGTCTTTTTAGTCATCATGGAATTCTTTTGGCTAAAAACGAAAAATCCAATTTATTTCGAGATATGTAAACTTTGGACTAAGATTTTTGCTCTTACCTTTGGAATGGGTGTTGTTTCAGGCATTGTACTTGCTTACCAGATTGGAACGAATTTTGGTCCATTTATCACCGAGTTTGGCAACGTTTTAGGTGCATTATTTGCCTATGAAACACTAACAGCCTTTTTTCTTGAAGCAGGTTTTTTGGGAGTAATGCTCTTTGGTTGGAAAAAAGTGCCACCGCTACTGCATTTTATTGCGACTTTACTTGTCGCCATTGGGACAACCATTTCTGCTTTCTGGATTATGTCTGCTAATTCGTGGATGCAAACGCCCAGTGGATATGAGATGGTTGCTGGGAAATACGTAGTTGCCAGTTGGTGGGCTGTAGTGATGAACCCATCGTTTATGCCTCGCTTTATACATATGATTCTAGCTTCTTATGTGACAACTTGCTTTGTCATCATGGGGGTGGCTTCTTATTATTTGCTTCGTAAAAAAGCAATTAATGTAGCAAGGAAAACTATGTCTTTTGCGCTTTGGGCTGCTTTGATTCTTGTTCCTGTCCAAATTGTGGTTGGTGATATTGTGGGGCTTATGGTTAAAGAGTATCAACCCCTTAAGACAGCGGCCATGGAGGGGCTTTGGCATACGCAGAACGGTGCACCTTTAGTATTATTTGCTTGGCCTTCTCAGGCAAAACAACAAAATAACTATGCTATTGAAATTCCTGGACTTGCAAGTTTTATCAATACTCATGACTGGGATGGCAAAATGGTCGGTTTAGACTCCGTGGCACCTGACCAGCAACCAAGAGTTGCCCCTGTGTTTTTCTCATTTAGAATTATGGTAGGCATCGGTCTTCTGATGTTTGCAACAGCAATTTTAGGCTTATTCCTTCGTTATAAAAACAAAATTTATCAGGCAAAATGGTTTCATTATTGGTGTTTTGCAATCACGCCACTCGGTTTTATAGCCAGTATTTCGGGATGGCTCACTGCTGAAATTGGAAGACAGCCCTGGGTGGTTTACGGTTTATTAAAAACTCATGATGCAATCTCTGCAATCAGTGCCGAGGATGTGATAATCTCTTTTATACTGCTTGTGCTTGCTTATGGAGTCGTTTTTGGGTTTTACATGTATTATTTATTGAAACTCATTCGTTTAGGTCCAGAAGTCATTGAGCAAGATCAAGTCGAACATCATGCATTTCAATACATGACTGATTTAAATGTGGAGAAAAAATAATGCTTCCACTTATATTTGCTGTATTACTTGCTTTTATTGTCATGATGTATGTTATCTTGGATGGTTTTGATTTAGGGATTGGTATTTTATTTCCTTTTACCAGCAGTGAAAAGGAAAGAGATAAGATGATGAATTCAATTGCCCCAGTATGGGATGGCAATGAAACCTGGCTTGTTTTTGGCGGCGCCATATTGTATGGAGGATTTCCTCAGGTTTATGGGGCTCTTTTGCCCGTTCTTTATATTCCTCTCATGTTCATGTTGATTGCCTTGATTTTCCGCGGCGTTAGTTTTGAGTTTCGGTTTAAAGCCGATAAGTCGAAGCCTGTATGGAACTGGCTATTTGCCATCGGTTCGATTGCAGCAGCATTTTTCCAAGGGGTCATACTTGGATGTTTTGTCCAAGGGTTTTCAATGAATCCTCAGACTATGGCAATTACTCAATCCAGTTGGTTAACTCCGTTTAGCTTATTTACCGGGGTTGCTCTGGTAAGTGGTTATGGGCTTCTTGGTGCTACATGGATGATTATCAAAAGCAGCGGCAAACTTCAGGCCAAAATGGTCCACTATGCCCGAGGGTTACTGATTAGTGTGAGTTTCTTTTTAGCTTTTGTTAGCATCTGGACCCCCTTGCACAGTGAAGAAGTCTTTAATCGCTGGTATCAATTTCCTAATTTTTTATGGTTAAGTCCACTTCCTTTGATTACAGCATTTGCCATTTATCTAACCTGGAGAAACCTGTCTTTAAATTCTAATAACGAACGCAAGCCATTTATTTACAGCATTATCATTTTTTTGTGTTCTTACATTGGCATAGCTGTTAGTGTTTATCCTTATTTGATTCCACATCAGATTACCATTTGGGAAGCGGCAGCCCCATCTTCGACACTTACATTTATATTAGTCGGTGTCGCCATTATGCTGCCTATATTACTTGCTTATACCTTATATGCCTATTTTCTTTTCAGAGGTAAAACAGAGGAGCATTACCATTAGGTACGGTTTCAATGCTCAATGGCAGCTATAATTTAGAGAATACCATTTCATGAGGAATAGAATCATGGCAAATCAAACGCGTGAAAATTTAATTAACCAGGCTAAGAGTGGTTCTAAAGTAATCGCTTTGATATATTCACCAATCGAACTTCATGAATATATTGTTGAAATTATTGCTAAAGATTCTGATGAATTTATTCATAAAGGAAAAGAGCTCTGGCATTTTAATTCTATTGACGAAGCGATGTCTCGAGCAGCAGAATATGGTGCAGAGGATTTTTTTCTGTGTGCAGATAATACTTACGATGAATGTGGCTCAGAAAGTGGGCCACAGACTTTTGATTATATACCTCTTTATTCAAAGAATAAGCACACTAAAAATAATTAGTTATTAAGTAGATGAATGGTTTCGATTTAGAAAAAAATTAGGGATTAATTTGATGAAGTCTTTAGGAAATTTGATACACAGTTGGATTGTCAGTGAAAATAAGTACAACCCTGATGAGCCATTGAGCAATAAAATTGATTGGATTCGAGCGATTCCTTTCTTTCTCATCAATCTTAGCTGTATTCTGGTTTTCTATGTACGCTTCAGCTGGATTGCCATTAGTACCGCAATGATTCTGTATTTTTTTCGTTTGTTTACCATTGGTGCTTTTTATCATCGATACTTCTCCCATAAGGCCTTCAAAACCAATCGCTTTTGGCAATTCATTTTTGCGGCTCTTGCAGGGACATCAGCCCAACGCGGACCTCTTTGGTGGGCAGCACATCATAGGCAGCACCATATGGTGTCTGATATGCCAGAGGATGCACATTCACCAGTGCAACATGGATTTTGGTACAGTCATGTGGGTTGGTTTCTAACAAAAAAGCATTATCACTACAATCCGGAGCGAGTTAGGGATTTAGAGCAATATCCAGAACTCGTTTTTCTTGAGCGTTATGATATTTTAATGCCAGCATTATTATTTCTTGTTCTTTTCATGATCGGTTGGATGCTCCAGACTTATCAACCGCAATGGAATACTGGTATTGGTGAAATGTTAGTCTGGGGCTTCAGCGTTTCCCTAGTGGCAGTGTTTAATACAACTGTTATTATCAATTCTCTATGCCACGTCTATGGTACAAGGCGTTATGAAACGTCGGATAACAGTAAAAACAATCTGTTTTTTGCTCTTATTACGCTTGGTGAAGGGTGGCATAATAACCACCATCATTACCCCGCATCAGCGCGTCAGGGCTTTCGATGGTGGGAAATTGATATTACTTATTACCTAATCAAATTTTTAGAACTCATGGGTATCGTCTGGGATGTTAAATCGGTGCCCAAATCTGTATTAAAGCAGAACTTGATGAAACAATAGATGCTGATATTTATGGGGAACTATGATGAAACTTATAGGGCTTTTTTTTCTGACGATGATCTGGGTCTTTGTCTTGGATATGATTTGGCTAGGTTTCATTGCCAAAACTATATATGCAGAAAACATCGGCACGTTGCTACGTACATCAGGCGAGGGCATGGCGCCTATTTGGTGGGCAGCAGCAGTTGTTTATGTCTGCATTACCTTAGGCATCATTTATTTTGTCCTGCCTGGCGCGCAAGGTAATTACCTGCAAGCACTAGCTGGAGGAGTAGTCCTTGGGTTTGTCACTTATGGTATCTATGATTTCACTAATTACTCAATTCTTGCGAGTTGGCCCTGGAAGATCACAATAATCGACTTTATTTGGGGAATGCTTTTATGTGGACTAAGTAGTTTATTTGCTGTCTTCATTCAGAACCGATTTTTTTCTTAAACCAAGGGAAAAACATTGAAGTTTGCTTTTGATACTCAATGTATTTTTGTCCTCTTGATTGTATCGAGCCTCTTTCTGTCAAGGGGCCTGTCATACGGGTAAAAATAACATAAAGCATCAAAGGGGAAAGGAAGAACAGGTATCCTATGTTGGACTGTATCGCAAATAAAGCGAATCCCATCCAGCTCAACCAATCAAAAAAATAATTGGGATGGCGTGAGTAACTCCATAATCCTATGTGACATACTTCACCTTTATGTTGCATTTTAAAACGTTGCAGTTGCAAATCTGCTAAAGTCTCCCCGATTATTCCTACTGCAATAATACAAAATGCAAGGATATCAATCATGGTAATATGAGTCAGTCCTGATTTACTAATCAGAAAAAATCCACTTGAAATAATAAAAATGAGTAGCCCTTGGAGTTGAAAGTTAATAAAAAAACCAAGAGAAGGGCTTATTTTCCAATTGGTGCTCAGCTCTAGATAACGCTTATCAACATGTCCTTTTCTTATTCGTGTGTACCATAGATAGAATGCCAGGCGTAAAGCCCATAGAATGAGAAGAATGCCAATAATCAGAGTACGAAAACTTAAAGATGTAACGCTTAAATAAATTAATCCTGAAACCATTAATCCTAATGACCAAGAGACATCAACAACAGAAGGGTTTTTTAGAATACGATATAATCCCCACATAAAACTCATTTGTAAAAAAAGATAAATTACTACAACAGCAATAGAGTACATTATTGATTATCCTTTTATCTTTTGATAACAGTATACGCAAAATGGCAATAAAACAGACCAAAGTACCCCGATAAAAAGACAGGTCGTATTGCTGCCATAAGGAAAGAAAGCAGCGCTCAAGCTTGCCCCAATCCGAAATGCCAAGGCAAAACCTACGCATGACAATAAACCGAGCAAAAACAGGTGATCAAATAGGCTACTTAATGTGGCATATAAAACAACCGTAAAACTTATCCATATTGTTATCATCCAAGGAGAGGTAAAATATGGAGAAAAGGGGTTTGCTGCATAAATTACAATTCCTTTATAAACTAGAGCACTATCGATTAGAGTACTGATAGAGACGATTATCGCTAATAAAAGCCATAACCCTTGTAGGGCTCTTCCTGATTGATGTTGCCAGTACAATTGTAACACAACACAAACAACAACGATAAGAGGGCTTATCCATGCATATCCGCGAGCAGCAAGAGTGATGCATGCAAACCAAGCAAAATAATAGGCCGTTGTATGAATTAGGTAATGTAATGTATTCATCGTCTTTTTCGCCACAAGGCATGGATATCGCTAATGTAATTGGTCTGAAAGCCTGCAGCACAATAACAAAAATAGAATTCCCACGTGCGAATAAACGATTCAGGAAATCCTTGGGCACAAATTTCCTGTTTGTTTGCTAATAACTTTTTATGCCAATCGTTCAAAGTAGAGATATAATGATGGCCTATATCTTCGAATGACAACAATTGCAGTGTTGTTTGGCTGGCAATTGATTGACTTATGGAGCACACTGAGGGAAGGCATCCACCAGGGAAAATATATTTCTTAATAAAATCAACCTCATTTTTTGCAGCTTCATAGACTTGATCGTTAATTACAATTGCTTGTAAGAAAAATAAGCCTTCAGGTTTTAGCAGCTGATGGCACTGATGAAAAAAAGTATCAAAATATTTATGTCCAACGGCCTCAATCATCTCGATTGAAACTACTTTATCATATTGTCCGGAAAGCGTTCTGTAGTCTTCTTTTAATAATTCAATCTGATGATTTAAGTTCAATTGATTGATTTTGTCTTTGACATAAAGATATTGTTTTTCTGAAATCGTCGTTGTGGTGACTTTACATCCATATTCTTGCGCGGCAAAACATGCAAATCCACCCCATCCTGTACCTATTTCCAAAATATGATCGCTGGGTTTGAGTTGCAATGCAGTACAAATGGCCTGAATTTTTTTTATAGAAGCCTCCTCTAAACTGATTTCCGAGGGCTTATAAAGAGCACATGAATACATCATCGAAGTGTCAAGAATTAATTTAAAGAAATCATTTCCCAAATCATAATGGGCTAAAATATTCTCTTTAGCACGACGAATTGAGTTAAATTTTAATTTATAGTGTATTGTTCTAATGAGATTAAACAAACGGGCGATTGGACTTTCAATATTATTGAAGAGGGAGTCATTTTTAATAATAATCTCAATTAATTTTTGTAGGTCATCTGTATCCCAATCACCAGCTATGTAACTTGCTCCAGCACCAACAGATCCTCCCACGAGAATGGCTTTATAGGCCTTGGGGTTGTTTATAGTGATGGAAGCAATGGAATCATTTTTCTCATTTTCATTACCAAATACATAGCTACCATTCACGTCATTGACTTTGATGGTTCCGTGGGTGATGCCATTTAATAACTTGAAAAATACCTTTTTGGAAAGTCTTGCGCTCTGGGTAGATTGATGATTATTTTTGTCCATCAGACGTCCTTTTATTTGAGCCTGGATGAGCATGAAATGGAGTG
Source organism: Legionella longbeachae (assembly GCF_004283175.1). Lineage (GTDB taxonomy): Bacteria > Pseudomonadota > Gammaproteobacteria > Legionellales > Legionellaceae > Legionella > Legionella longbeachae. The sequence continues at coordinate 87,640 of NZ_RXNW01000015.1, read as the reverse complement.
CCCTTAATCCATAGTTTTAATGCTTGCCAGTAAATTGCCGTTGCAATTTTATAAGTTATCAGCGGGTAGTGCCATAATACTTTATCCACTGATGAGTTTTCTTGAGCTTTTAAACTTAATGTCGCATCAAAATCCTTTTTTCCCTCACAATAGTTCTCCATATGAATCACTATTTTTTGTTTATTAAATTTTAAATTTAGTTGATAAGTATAATTCATGGACATAAAGGGAGATACATGCAGTTCCTTTTGAAATTGATACGAATAAATTTCATTTTTAGGTTTAGCCGAATGCTTCAGCACATAATTATGTCGTTCTCCCCAGGGGGTATTGGTGACCTCCAAAATTAAATAATCCAAATTTTGATTTGCTTCATCAAAAATAAAATAAATACTGATGGGATTAAAGCAATACCCTAAACAACTCAGTTGGGTTAATAAATAGATTTTTCCTTTTGGGTAAGTTCCGTACCGACTCATAACTAATTGACGAGTATATTCATCAAGAGGAATAGTCGATTTATTCAGATAATTTTTTCGTCTAAATGAAAACCAATTAAACTTCTCTATGGAAACCTGTTTGATGTTTTTGAAGGTGGTGTTTATGCTAGCCAGATCAAAGCAGAACATAAATAACTTATATGAAAATTCATGTTGTTTTGGAGAAAAGCGCCGATGTCGTACATGACCTGTAAAAGTGAGATGTTTCATCCTCTAGACTCCTAGCAGCTTAGAAGTATGAATCGCACTATTGACGCCGTCTTCATGAAAGCCATAACCCCAATAACTTCCAACATAGTATGTATTATTCATCCCATTAATCAAATTAATTTGCTTTTGAGCTTTTAACGCTGACACATCCAAACAGGGATGCGCATAGTTGAATGATTGGATTATTTGATTGTCAGCAATTTCATTTGCAAGATTAACCGATACAAAAAAATCATGCTTGGAATAAATTGATTGCAATCGATTCATATAGTAGGTGAGTGTTGGTGCAGTGCTTAGGTTATCGAGGTAATTCCAACTTGCCCATGCCCTTTTATTTTTGGGCATTACGTTTCTGTCTTTATGAAGAACCACCTCATTCTCAGTATATTTTATTGCTGACAAAATGTTGATTTCTTCAGGAGTAGGCTCCTCGAGCATCGTTAATGCTTGATCGCTATGAGTAGCGCATACGACCGCATCAAAGATGAGCTCTTCAGAATTCACGATTATCTTGATATTATTAGGTTCTCGTATTATTCGTTCTACTTTGGAACTTAGGTAAACTTGATCTTTTAGCCGCTCAACCATCGGTATAATGTAGTTTTTTGAGCCTTGTTGAATTACATACCACATAGGACGGTTGAACAAATCTAGAAGTCCATGATTGTTATAAAACTGTAATATAAAGGAAGCGGAACAATTTAGGGCATCTTCTTTGTTTTTTGACCAAATAGCTGCCATCATTGGAATAAGATAACATTCTTTAAATTGCTCTGAGTACCTGTTTTCGATGATGAAGTCATTAATAGTTATTTCGAGATCGCTTGTTCGACCCAAGAATTTTTTGGCGTCGGAATTAAATAAAATAATGTCTTTGATTAGGTGATAAAAGTCTAATTTAAATAGGTTACGACGATCTGAAAAAAGAGTATTTAAGTTATGGCCGCTGTACTCAAGTCCTCGAGGATCAGAGCGATAACTAAAACTCATTTCACTGGATTGAATTGGTACATTTAACTCTTTAAGCAATTTGCAGAAGTTGGGGTATGTTCTTTTGTTAAAAACGATGAAGCCCGTATCAATTGAGTAACTCGCCCCCTCAATTTCTACAGATAGTGTATGTGTATGACCACCAAGATAATCATTTGCTTCAAATAATGAAACATCATGGTTTTTGCTTAATAAATAGGAACTCGTTAAACCAGAAATTCCCGAGCCAATTACTGCAATCCTTTTCTTCAAAAATAATTCCTTTTTCTGTTTGGTTGTTCATTTATTTAAAGAAAGACACATTGTAAAGCCTATGTTCTCCCATAGATTTATAGGTAAGTAAGTATTCTATCTTTACTTGTGGAGCAGAGCTAAATCAGCTGCTCGAAGAGTGCCGTGTCCATGAAATAGTGTATTTAATTTCTAGAATAATTGTATCTCTGCATGTAATTATCCTCAATAAGTTTATGAATTAGATTAAAAAATAAAAAAATGTTTTAACAATAATGAAAGATTAGTTGGAAGATTTTTAATTTAAATAATTAATCCATAAATACTGACAAGATACCCCGGAAGGAATCATATATGATTAACAAATTTATTTTGTTGACTACGGTTGTTGATAAAAATCAAGACATCATCCAGATGAATGCACAGATTAAAAATATGTCGGTTGAGTTATTAAAACTCAGCAGGGAGAGCATTAATAAGTTAAAGCGAGCAGCATTGATTAAAATACAAAATATGTACCATGAAATGTAATTAGTATTTAACAGTTTTTGGAGGTATGCGATGATGAGCATGAGGCAGCTGCCGCGTGGATCTATCATCGACACACGCTCAACTGCGTCACATCGGAGCAAATCGACGATAATTATCCAAGCTTGCTTGCTCTTCAAGTTTTGATTTTAGATTGATAAAATCGTTTGTTCTTACTTTGTATAATTCCTTCATAGCATCCAAATCGATATGCAAAAAAAACGCGCGTGATTGTGAGCGACCCGGGCAAGAACATGGCTGGCGCCATCCTTTATATATAGCGAAATCGAGACCTAATTTAGAGTGAGCACTAAACCAATCTTCATACTTATCAGTAGTACAATTGTAAAATTGTTTCGATGATTTTGGCTGAGCGTTAAATTTAGGTAGAGGATACAAAGCCTCTTCAGAGCAATACTCATAAACAGCATGCAGAGGCAGTAACTTTTGTGCGCCACCAACACCTACTCGCCACTGATTATCAATGACACCCCAATTTATAGCCCCAGGCCCATAAATCGAATCCACTTGCGTTTGCAATTCTTTAATGATGGTATTTTCGAAATCAAAATGCTTTTCAATGCTTGTTTTTCCATTATGTCTGTACGTGACTCCGTCTGAGTGGACTTTGTTGTATTGGGCAATCAATTTTGCAACTACTTTATTTCGTTCATCTTTATCTTCTTCATTTTTGGAAATACACTCAAGCATTATCGTCCACATGTGTTTATCCAGAGCCCACAGCGCATACTCAAAACCACTGATTTTCTCAAAAATTCGTCCCGAGCAATCAGTCACACTACTTTTTTTAAAAATGAGACTAATATCTTTATGTAGCATCAACTTGATTGCTTCATGCTCACCACGTACAACATAGTGCAAGAATTTAGGCACTTCAGCCAAAGGTTGAAATAAAGCCCAATGATTTTTTGAAGTCTTTGCGAGATGTACTAAATCATCGGGTGTTAGGTATTTTGATATTTCTATTTTAAGCTCTGGTGGTAATTGATTAAATAATTCAAACGTCATCTTTTTTCCATTTCTCTTGATTGGATCTTGGTGGGGTAATTAGAACAATGTTTCTCATATTTGACCAATTAGATTATTTTATATGTCATATCAAAAAAATTGATAAGTCTAGAAGAAATGATGGGGCTCTACGCCAAATGTAGGGGCACTTTAACCGGATTATAATAATCTAACTCTGTGATTCATCTATCAAAAGAGGGTATTAACTTAATGAGCATGCCGTAAAGTAATTCCTACATTCTTGGATATGCGTGTTGAATTGAAGCAGAGCGCATTTAAAGAGTTAGCCTCATTAGGAAAAACACTTGGTTCTTGGAAAGATGGGGTCGCCAGAATGTGGCGTTTTAATAAGTCACATGGAATAACATAATGCTTTCATCGCAAAATGAAACTCATTCAGCGAAGGGCGTACGGTTTTAGAAATTTTGAAAATTATAGAGTACGTGTTAGGGTGCTCTGTGGGTGATTAAATCTGCCCCTTAAATGGGGAAAGCCAGCTAAGTGCTTGATTTTACGATGGCGCGTTGGGAGGGACTCGAACCCCCCGACACCTTGGTTCGAAGCCTGATGCTCTTGTTTTAAATTCGTTATAAATCAATGCATTGTGAAGCGTTAAATTCATCAGGAACTGCCTAAAACTGCCTACTACAGCGTAGTGTCGCCACAGTTGAGACACGTTTTGATCACAGTAAAAAATTAATCATTTTGTCTTAAATTGAATATAAGGATTTTTTTTAATACCAAACTTGACTGCATCTATTAAGTGATCTGCAATACCTAATCCACGTGATGCTGGTTCAACCCACATAGCGATCAAATTGTACCGGTCTTTTGGGTCCACGCCAGCACCAATCATTCCTATTGCTTTCTCATCCTTGAAGGCCAACCAAAATTTAGGTTGTGTTTCGGACGATGCGCGTTGTTTCCATTGTTCATTACTATAAGTGATAGCTGTTTGGTAACTTACACCGAATGCCGTTGGGCTATCAAGAAGGGCCGCGAGTCAAATTTCTTTTAATATTATCCAGTTTCGTTCATCAGTTGCACGGATTTTCATAGTCGTCTCAGATATCTTCATTTGCTACAGCAACGTTGTACTTAAATACTCAAAATCCCCACATTCAATTTTTGTTGATTTTGTTGGTCTCTGTATTTTGTATTATATCGATTTCTCGTTTGATCTCTTTTTTAAGTTCTTCTTCTGAGGGCAAATGTAATTGATATCTGCTAGCAAAGATTTGTTTTGTCTTTTCGCCAAGTAAATATTTAGCCATTGTTTTACTTTTTTGTGACATAGGACTAAACCGATAGTGGGATTATCATCTTCCTGTTTTATCTCTGCGTCAAAATAGTTTACATAAAGTTGCATTTGGCCGAGATCAGCATGAGTTAACTTTCGGGTCTTTAAATCAATTATGATATAACACTTTAATATGACATGATAGAACACTAAGTCGGCGTAGTAGTGATCCCCATCAAAAGTTAATCGTTTTTGTCTACCAATGTATGAAAAGCCGGTGCCTAATTCTAACAAAAATTTCTGCAGATTATTGATTAAAGCTTCTTCTAACTTCGATTCTACCAAACGGTGTGGCTCAGGCAATCCTAAAAACTCAAGAATCAAAGGCTCTTTGATAGCATCCTCAGGTTGATTGATTTCTTGGCCATCCCGAGACAAAGCTAATAATCCCTCTTTATCTTTACTTTTGGCTAGACGATCAAACAGTAGGCTATTAATTTGTCGCTCTAATTCTCGACCACTCCATGCATTTTTTTCAGCTTCTACTGTATAAAATTGTCTTGTTTCCTGGCGATCAATGCGCGATAGTGGATCCAGCTCTAGATTAGAGCTTAATGATAATTCATTAGAAGATTTACTACGCGCTGCGTGGTGAATTTCAATGTTAGGATAAACAAGATAGAACTGTCTGATATCTCGGAGTGTACTGACACTAAACCCTTTACCATATTTTTTTGTTAATCGAGTAGGCAATTCTTGAAGTAATTGGCTTCCATAGGCTGCTCTAGCTTGTCCTTCTTGTTCCGCTGTAACAATATCTCTTCCGATATACCAATAGGCTACACCATATGTAGAGGAAAAACCAACATCAGAAATCAGGAGTATGACTATTTTTGAACAGTTCTACGGACTAGCGGCTTAACTACGTTCAAAATAATTTCGTTTAGCTTCTGGAAAAATTTTTGCGACACAACCTGTAACAACGATAGGACGACAGTTCTCAGGAAGAATGGAGCGTAATTTTCTTAAAAAATGGGTGTGAAAGGTATTATTTGCATAATGCTTTTGAAGATGAACCTCCTCATAGATAGTCATTGAACGACCAAAGAATCAATATCTTCCTTTCACTCCCTGGATGGTATAAGTTGTATTCTTATAACCACATACGTTGAAAAACTTTGTCTCGGTTAATAATAAGATGTTTAATTGCAGCAAGAATATGAAGTGTGATTAATCCAACTAAAATCCATGCAACCACCTCATGCACTTCGAAAAACTGTTCTGATATAGCATGACTTTGATTGACCCAATTTGGAAATTCTACTCCAAAAAAATTAATACCATACTTGCTAAATGAAGCTCCAATAAAGCCAGTAATTGGCATTATGAGCATGCACAAATAAAGCAGCAAATGAATTACTCTTGATACAATGGCTTGCCAATGTGGAACACTTGATGGAAGTCGGGCCGGTTTATGTGTTAACCGCCATATCAATCTAAAAAAAATCAGCATTGCAGCGATAAGGCCAAATGACTTATGAAGGTTAAAATACCAACCACTATTAGGCTGATCTTCGATGGACATCATATACCAACCTAAACTGATTAACCCTATCAAAAGGAACGCTATTATCCAATGAAGCAATCTAGTGATGGTGTCATAATGCCAATTTTTATTGTTCTCCATGATAGTTCCTTTTCAACCTGTTTTTTTAATCCTTAGCCATCTTTATAGGTTAAGATATCTATCAGTTTTAAACAAGCTCATAAATTGATATATTGTAAGTAGCAAATTTAAATTATGGAGAGCATTTATGAGAACAAACGGAATAAAAATAGCATTTATCGGTACATTATTAGTATCAGGTTTAATCTCACCATCGTTATACGCAAATTCTAAAGAAACTGCCGTTAATAATAAAATAAACGCAGTCATTTCCCCCAAAGTTTTTGAAATGGCAAAAAAGAATGAAAACTGGAAATCAGCACTGGTGACAGGTAAAGATGCGCAGGTTGTTTTCATGAATATCACTCCTAAAACCAACCCCAACAATGAGATTGGGATCGAAACACATCAATTTGATCAAGTCATATTTATTGTTGAGGGGCAAGCTAAATCTGTTCTTAATGGCAAAACCTCAACGGTTACAGCGGGTGATATGATTTTTATCCCTCAGGGTGTTCCTCATAATTTTATTAATCTCAATGCGAAGAAGCCATTCAAAATAATTAGCGTCTATTCAGCTACTGATATCCCGAGAAATGCGGCATATAAACAGAAATCTGATACGCCACAAGAGTAACTCTAAAATAAATTGACGAAGATTGATTCCATATAGGAGTTCTGATCTATATGCAACATAAAGAATATCATCGAATTGAACGAATTGGCTGGTTACGTGCCGCGGTATTGGGTGCAAATGACGGTATTATCTCAACTGCGAGCTTATTGATTGGGGTTGCTGCAGCTCATACACCCTATAATGGAATATTTGTAGCAGGTATTGCAGGATTAATTGCTGGCGCCATGTCTATGGCTGCAGGTGAATATATATCCGTAAGCTCTCAAGCAGATACCGAAAAAGCTGCCTTAAAACGTGAAAAGGAAGAACTTCAAGAAAATTTACCGAATGAAATAGAAGAATTAACCACTATCTATATTAATCGTGGATTGCAGCGTGATTTTGCTGAAGAAATTGTAAAGCAATTGATGGCTAAGGATGCATTAGGCACACATGCTCGCGACGAGCTTGGTATTACACAAGTAACAAGTGCACGTCCACTGCAGGCAGCAATTTTTTCCGCCTGCAGTTTTACTCTTGGTTCGTTATTGCCGCTATTAATCATTTTTCTTGTTCCTAGAGCCTATCTTATTCCTTCAGTATCAATAATGGCGGTTTTATTTTTGGCATTACTCGGAGCGGTGGCTGCAAAGGTTGGTGGTGCTCGAATATTATTGGGATCATTTCGTGTTGTAATTTGGGGAGCAATAGCGATGTTTGTAAGTGCAGGTATTGGCTCGTTCTTAGGTATAGTGGTATAAAATGCGACTACTAGTTATACAATGGGTTTAATCGAGATTAAAAATCATGATGCAAAATTAAATTGACCTTGCATCATACTTAACTATTTAGAATAATCAGGGATGTATTAAGATAGATGACATCAACCTCGCTGATTTTACTAAGGATTCTTTGCGTAGACAAATTGCGATTGTTCCCCAACACTTAAACTTATTTCATCGTAGCATTTTTGAAAACATTGCTTATGGTTGTGAGAATGTTAGTAAAGAGGAAGTCATTAATGCTGCCCAAAAAGCCAAATGTCATGATTTTATTACTTCATTAGAACATCAATATGAAATCATTATCGGTGAGCAGGGTGTAAAACTATCAGGTGGCCAAAGACAACGAATTGCAATTGCGAGAGCTATTATAAAAAATGCCCCTATTTTATTGTTTGATGAAGCAATCTCTGCGTTGGATTCCGCAACGGAGCAAGCGATACAGGAGGCATTGGAAACATTATTGGAAGATAAAACTGCTCTCATTATTGCCCATCGATTATCTACACTAAAAGCAATGGATAAAATCATAGTCCTTGAAAATGGTCATATTGTAGAGTCAGGAACACATAATGAATTGTTAGCGATTAAGGGCGCTTATTATAATTATTGGACACACCAGTCCAGTGGCTTTATTAAGGAGATTTAATTAATTGAATAGTTTATTGAAATTCTGTCATCCTTCAAGTCAATCAGATATCATAGATGGATGGTAAGTAAATACAACCTCATTCCCTGAGAGATCAGGAACACTAAAAGCTCTTGTCCCGATACCAAATGTTTTAGGATCGTCCAAAATTTTAACAGAGTATTGGCTCTGTAACAATATCCCTTCCGATATACCAATAGGCTTGCACCATTTCAGAATTAATAGAACGTTGAACACGATTTCTTGCCTCTTCAACATAAGAAGCAGCTTTTTCGAATAATCGGTCTATTGCATGATGATCGTTTGTAGAAAGATGGGTATTATTCATAAGACTGTATGTTTAAGAGTACTTAAATGATTAAATCATACCAAAATCGATAATTTCGGTAAAACCGCATTTATTGGAAATATTATTACAGAGGCTAAAGGAGAATACAGATCTATGCTCGTTATCTTTGGTGGTCTTCCCGGAACAGGGAAATCATCTATTGCAAGAGAGCTTGCAAAGCATTTAAAAGCAGTTTATTTGCGTATTGATACTGTAAGAGCAAGCTATTAAGAACTCTGGATATTTAGAAATGGATTTCATAGGGCCAGAAGGATATTTGATTAGCTACGCTATAGCTAAGGAAAACTTAGCCTTAGGTCTTACAGTTATTGCAGACTCCGTAAATCCCATTGCAATAACTCGCCAAGATTGGCAGTAAGGAGCAAAATCTATTAATGTGAAATTTCTGGAGATTGAGATTATTTGTTCAGATCTCAATGAGCATAAAAAAAGAGCAGAAACAAGAGCCCCAGATATAGTTGGCCATAACTTGCCCACTTGAGAGGAGATAAGAACACGAGATTATGAAGCATGGGATTCTGCAATATTAAAAATTGATACAGCTGAGTATTCTACCGAGGAAGCATATTCAAAATATTTTAAGGTATATTCACAATAATATAGAAAGTATTTAATTTAAGTTTGTAGCATATGGCGCCACGCTCTATGATCCCACAAACTAGAGCTAATTGATTGATTTTAAATGGCGCGCTCAGAGGGACTCGAACCCACGACACCTTGGTTCGAAGCCTTGTCTACGACTTTTAAATTCGTTAAAAATCAACAACTTCCGATGCGTCAAATCTCGGAAAAACGGTCTAAAACTGCCTGAAACGGCGTAGCGCGGTCACAGTTACGTCACGTTTTCGTCATTTTTAAGTCCGCTATAATAGCCGTTATTTTGATTAAATTGTATTATCGTATCCTTATTAATTTTTTTGATATTCAATGATAACTTTCATGTCACCAAACTCCAGAATCAGACCTGCAAATTCAGATGAAGTTAATTTGTATTCATTAATTGGAGAGGCTTTATGCACTATTCAATTTTTGGAGGATGCACTTAATCATTCAATCATTTTAAAAAATGATGTTAAAAAACCTTATAGCGTACCTTTAAAAAAAGCCAATGAGCTTTTAGATGGTTATCGTACGTATACTCTCGGACGAGCGGTTAAGCTGGCTAAAAAAAAGGGGCTGTATCATGAATCATTACAACATGAACTGGAACTTTTCTTATTGGAAAGGAACTGGTTAGTACATAAAAGTATGCATCAAATTATACCTGGGTATTCTAAAAGGGGTAATTATAGATTCTTCGAGAAAATCAAAGGTATCACTGAACAAGCTCATTCACTAACATTATCTTTGGAAAGGGACCTTATAGAGTTTTCAATATCCAAGGGTTTGGATATGTCACACATTCAAGCATTTATGAGAGAGCATTACGAATAGGCTATATGTAAAATATGAGTCTTTTGCAGCTAATGTTGGTCTGTGATTTCTATTGCATTGTTTGCTTTTTTTGAAAATTTAATTCTCATTAATATATTGTCAAAATCGCTATACCTTTGAGTATTTTGTTTATACAATGCACTACAGGATATATACAAATAGGAATTAAGGATGAACTCTTTGGATTTTATTGAAATTGCAGTTGGCGCAGAATATTTTGATGCTCTAAATTTTTCGGATTTAGGCATTGAAAAACAAGTCTTAGATATTGAATTGGATTCAATAGTCCAACCTGATGCTAATAAAATTGTAATCATCAGATAGGTATACATGTTAATTGTTGTAGGATCAGGAATAAAATCTGTTTCTCATTTAACTGAAGAAACAAAAAAAATTATACAGCAAGCTGATAAGGTGTTGTTTCTGGTTAATGAGAATAATTTAAAATCCTGGATTCTACGAGAAGCTAAAGAATCAGAATCCCTTGAACCTATTTATTTTGCTACTCCAAAAAGAGTGGACGCTTATCTTAACATTACTAATTATATTATTGACACTTATCAGCAAGTTAAAAATCTCTGTGTAGTTTTCTATGGCCATCCTACCGTTTTTGCAGAATCAGCTCTCAATGCTGTGAGAAGAATTAAAGAACAAAATGGTAAGGCTATTATATTGCCGGCCATCTCCTCAATGGATTGTCTTTTTGCAGATCTGGAAATAGATCCCGGTGATCAAGGTTGCTTTGCAATTGATGTAACCGAACTTTTAATTTATGAAAGACATATTGATGTATATGCTCATTTGATCCTTTGGCAAATTGCCAATCTAGGAATGAGTAATACCCAGAAAACTTCCAAAATTGATGTTTTGAGTAGTTATTTAAGGGAGTATTACACTGATGAACAATCAATGTGTATTTATGAGGCATCTACATTACCTTTGAAATCAGCTCGTATGGATTGGATTAAATTACATGAATTAAATTATGTTAAAATTAATTCAGTTTCCACTATTTATATTCCCCCGGTTCCTAAAAAAATACTGAGTAAAAAATATCTCACTCTGTTAGATATTGAGACGCAGGATTTTAAATTATCTACTAAGCCGGACACACCCACGAAATAGTTTTGCATCACTGGAAAAAACTGTGGGTTTCGAACAATAAGAAAAGGAAAAGCCTTCATCCATTTCCAATAGAGACTGCGGATGTCTAATGCCATTATTATTAACTGATTGATAATGATAAAAGGAAAAATTTGTATTTTTGCTCACATGGTATAATGGGCTCCCAAACGCATCACTATATTCATCTGTAAACTCTTCCTGGTAGGCTAATATAACATTTTTTAAAGTTTCCAGTTCCGTTAATGTGCTATTGCTTTGGTTTGTTTTAAAGGTATTAATTTTTGTGAATGGACATTGCAAGGGGAAATATACACTATCATTTTCATTAAGCGCAGACGGTACCATTACAGTAGGGGTGTATTCTAGGCCGTAAAACTCATGATAAATATTCTGAATATCATTTATTGGAATGAATTGTTCGTTTATAGCTGGTTTGACACCTATACCTGATCCCATGCATATATTGAAAATATATTTGGCTGTATCCATTATAAAAGGTGTAGGACGAAATCGATTAATTTTTTTTGCGCTTAAAAAAAGCTCATAGCACGATGCATCATAAGTGTTTTGAGTCAGTTTTTTCCTAAGTGCTTCAGAAAAAAATAATTTTAATTTAAGCCACTTTTCATTATATTTGACTTCATTAACAAATTGCTCTGAAAAATATAGTATTTCGCTTTTCCAATCTGAATGAATGCTTTTGTTTTGAAAGATCTCTTTAAATATTTGATGATGCTCATAGGGTGATTTAGGTGCCTGTACAGAAACATTAAATTGTTTTTGTATTTTAGAATGTTTCCTTTTGCATCCTATATTAGGTAGTAAAAATGCTGATAGAGTACCAGCGGATACTGATAGTACATTATTTTCAACAGTTTTATCTTCGTCAAAAACTACTTGCATGTTAAAAATAGCACCAGGACCTTGTACGCAATCCGGAAATATTCGGTTGTTTTCCCCTATATAATGCCATTCACAGAATTTATCGAGGATCATTCCCAAAGGTAAACTCTCTTTTCCGTATCCTAGATGTGTAAATAATTCAGAATCAGTGTGCTTACTGTCAATGGGTGCAACGATACCACTTGATGTGGGTAAATATGCCTGGTTTTTAATTCCGAAGTGTTCGCCGTAATCATATTTTGCTAGAAAGAACGGTATATTTTCATTGTCGGGTATAATCTGTTCAATTACGGCATAAATCGCAGGGTTGATTGCAAGAACTTTACTTTTTATTTCCTTCCATGAAACTTTACAAATCTTGTTCATTCTTACATTCCTACAAAACAGCTACCACAGTATCCATACCTGATTAAAAAACACTTAATATTAGCCAATTTTAATGATAGAGTCACCAAAAAAAGGAATGGATGGACAAAAATGAGTTATGTTTCAAAAAAAATGCCAAAAGGAGTAACCCCCCTATATTTTATACAAGCATTTTCCACCTTTTCTTTTGCGATCCTCTATTCTTCTCTATCCCTTTATATCACACAACAATTAGGTTTCAGTAATACAATCTCTAATAATATTGTCGGTGTATTTTTAGCCTTTAATTATGTATTACATTTATGGGGTGGGGTGTTAGGCGGACGATATCTAAGCAATCGATTGCTATTTTTTATCACGAATATTATGCAGGGCGCTGGAATTTTGGTTCTAATCTTACCAGGTCATTCCATGCTTTATTTTGGGCTAAGTCTTTTTTTGGTTGGATGTGGGCTTAATACCACTTGTTATAACAGTATACTGACCCAGCGTTTTAAGCCGGAAGATGAAGAGCAACGTGATAAAGCATTTTTCCTTAGTTATGCAGCAATGAATGTTGGCTTTTTTTCAGGATATATTCTTAGTGGTTTTTATGATTATTCCAATGAATATCAAGAGTTATTTTGTATTAGCATCGCTACCAGTCTTATAACGGCATTCATTTTACTTTTTTACTGGTCTTGTTTTGAAGACAATCATACTCCTTTAAAAGCGGTAACGAAGTCGATTAGTAGAAAAAAAAGGGAGTTAGCAGGGATAGTCAGTACTGCCGTTCTGGTTCCATTAATGATTGTATGTTTTCATTTTTCACATTTGAGTAATGCTGTAGTTGTGGTGTTAAGCAGTATCATGCTTTTGGTGATTTTATTTCTGGGTAAAAGACAAAAGGACAAAGCTGACTTTCAAAAAATTAAAGCTTTTCTGATCTTAACTATTACGTCCATTCTCTTTTGGATGATTTATTATACTGGCCCTATGGGTATAACCTTGTTTATAAAAAATAATGTAGATAAACACTTCTTGGGTTATGAAATAGCAACTCAATGGATCATGAATATTAATGCTGTTGTAATAATTATCGGTGCGCCTATTGTGTCTATGATTATTAATAGACTGAAAGCAAAGGGAGTTAATCTCTCAATATCAATGCAATTTGTGTGGGCTTTTTTGATTTTAGCGGTATCGTTCCTTTTTCTTAGTATTGGTGTGGAATTTGCTGATAGTCAGGGATTTAGTAGTTTAAGCTGGATAATATTGCATTTAATTACACAGTCAGTAGCAGAACTATTAATTGGTCCTGTGGGCTATGCCATGATCGGGAAAATCTCGCCAACAAATTTGCAAGGTATTCTAATGGGAACCTGGATGATGGTTTCTGGGGTATCTGCATCTTTATCTCATTATTTCTCTAATGCCATGGTAAAAACAGAGGCCGCAGACCCGATAGTAACGAATAATGATTTTTTACATGTCTTTAATCAACTTGCTATTTGGGCTTTGGTTGGCGCTATATTCTTATATTTCATTTCGGGAAGGGTTAAAAATCTTATTGATAATGAAGAAGAAATTAAGACTGAGGAAATTACGGTTTAAGAATAAGAATTATTTGTGTTAATTATGGCCATTTTTGCATTTTATTACTGATTTTTTCGATATAAAAAAACTAATTTTATAAACATCATCATTATGTTTTACTCCAGATATAAGGTATTAAACTGCCTGTATTTATGCTTTATTTGGAGAGTTTTACATGGGATGTATAGCCGAATTTTTGGCATCAGATAATGGTGTTGGTTTTAAATGTGAAAAAGAGGTTCAGAAATATATTATAGAGTTTTTGTTAACGTATAGTGGATATGATTTAATATCCCTGTCAGAAGTTCTCGGTTGTAATACTATATTATTGAGCATGGTTTTAAGTGGTAAAGACTATCTGGACAGTACAAAAACAGAGCAGCTCATCAAGTGGTTTTTCCTCTTTCTGGGCTTATAGTTGACATAATATCCATCTCAATTATTTAAATACTCCTATTAACAGCTAATTGGTTATTTAGGAAAATGGAAAACGAGAATACCCATTTCTACTCCCCGCGTTTGGTCATTTAGCATTGAAAAATGATAATTAAACCAAGCCTCGTTAGTGTTTCCAACAGTTTTGACATAACATGGGTGTTGCGGGGTACCAGCAGTTATAGCATCGAGAACTGGCTGGAAATTTTTGTTATCAACAAAATAAATAAGAGAGGTTTTTGAATCACGCCAGGTTAAATAAGAAAGTAATTGATCTATTGTTTCGGTATGTTTTTGTGGTCCACGCCAAAATTTGCATTCAGCGACAAAGACATTATTATTTTGATATTTTATTAAAATATCAGTTTTTCCTTTTTTGTTAAATGTTTCTCCAGTAATAGAGGCTGATTCAAAAGCTAAAGATAAATGACTGAGAAATAAATCTCTTAAGCCTTCCTCATCTTTGCCAGTATAATTAGAGGGTAATCTCTCGTAGCTTTTCCCTATTTCATTTATTACGCCTAATATTGACATATAATCTGAATTACTAATTGCTGGCTCAGGTGTAAATCCATTTAAATTTGGCACTGGTTTAATAACGATTTTTCTTCTTGTGACAGGAATATTTAACAGCCCTGATTCTTTTTTCTTAATTGGTACTCCAAGACTCCCTAATATATTATCTTGTTGTAGAAGCTTATTTTTTCTTTCTGTAAAAAGTCGAGTGATTTTATTTTCTAAAGCACTATTGAAACCTCTAATATCATTGTTCAAATAAGAAGAAAATTCTTTAGCGTAATTTAAATATATTTGAGCTTCATCTTTTATTTTTTGGGGACTATTGTAAAAATCGATTATATCGAAACATAAGTTATTGTCTTGAATATAAAACTCTCTTGAACTCATTGAGTGACTACTCGGCTGTATACGCAATAATTCTGTATTACCTGAAAAGGGAATACAATATTTAAGTACCATACGTTTTATAGCGGCTGAACCCATTCCAGAATTCCAAACAGTGAAATCTCTTGGATGACGTTCTGCAGGAATGTCTCTCTCTTCTGGGTCCACAGATATGTCTTCGATGTGAAGATTCAGCAATTCGATTGTAAATTTTTCAATTAAATATTTTACATATGCTGTTTGATCAGCATTTAATATCTCATTTTTCTCTGTATTATCTATTTCATATTCAATTTGGGAATCATTTAGCCTGAGAAAATCATATATGGGGTGCTCATTAAATAATCTGAATTTTTGATTATTAATCATAATTTAATTGTCCTATTTAAACTAATAACACAACCAATTAAGTCAATTTCAAAATTTTCATTAATTTCTATATTGGCCCAATCGCTATTAAGAGCCACTAACTCAAATTTTTGATGGGCTTTAGAAACAGATAATTGTTTATATTTTCTTATAACTATTTCATCATCAGAAGAACATCTTGCAACAACATAATCACTGGGGTTGGGTGATAATGATGGTTCAATAATTAATATATCATTTAGCTTAAATTCAGGAAGCATACTCTCATCCTTAACTTCCAAGGCAAATGCATTTGCACTTAACCTTTCTGCAAGATTTGGGCTAACAGGAATAAAGCTCAATTTTTCAGAATATTCTGCGCTTTTTATTTCCATGATATAAGGCTCTGGATTGGCTGCTTGTTTGTAATCTAATACAGGAACAAGCATTCCCAGACCTGGAATTTTACTTAATTTTCCCTGTTTATCATCGGATAGACACATTAAAAACGCCGGTGCTACTTCTAGCGCTTGCGCCAGTTGTTTGATTTCTTCCGGTCCCGGAGTTCTTTCTCCACGTTCATAATTGTTTATACGGGAAACCTTTAGAGTTTCAGTTAATTCTGCTAATGCTTTTCTGGTTAAGCCTTTGGAAGTACGTTCCTGCTTAATCCTTTGTCCAATTTTTTCCTTAATATTCATCCTGACCCACGCTAAAAAAATACTCAAAATAGATATTAACAGATATTGACTCATTATCAAAATGTGTTAGTTTGTAATTATTGGTGCTCGTTTCGTGCATTAATGCTCGAATAGAGTTTTTTTGTAATGCAGTTTATCAAAAATTGCGAATCATATAACTAACCGGATTTAGAGAAAAATATGGATTTTGTTATTAATGAAAATGAGTTGGCTGCCTTGTGTGGTTTACCCCATGCCCAGCAATTGGCTTATTTACGAGGAATAAGGCCATACATGAATGTGAAAACAGGCATGGTTGGAATTGAGAGAGGTATTAGCTATCAATCTATTGCAGAGCAATTGTATATTGAGCCTCACCAAGGAATTAAAAGTGTCAGTTACTCAAAAGCTCAAATACGGCGTGCTCTTGGTGCCTTGGAACGGGTAGGGCTTATCAAATTTCAATCGGATGAGTACAAGTTAATTTTAAAATGTTTATTAGCAAGTCAGAATTATTATGTATCAAAAAAAGTAGTCACGAACCAGTCACACCAAGAGAACACTTACGAAAACAATAATCTCATTGAAAATAAAAGAGAATTTCTATCAAATGAAACAGATGTGCTCATATCTGATCTCAATAAAGCCGACACACCTCATATAAATAATGATTATTTATATTTATTTAAGCGATTCGAAAATTTTTGGTCATTTTATCCCAATAAAAAATCTAGGCAGAAAGCATGGGATGAATTTGAACGAATCAATCCTGATGAAGCTCTAACCACTCACATCATCACTGCTATTCAAGCACAAATCAAAAACAGAGAAGAACAACAACTTGCTGGGGAATGGCTTCCTCCCTGGAAATACCCTGCCAATTGGTTAGCCCAAAAATGCTGGAATGATGAAATTACTACAAGTACAGCAAAGGAGAAATGTAATGCGAAGTATGCAACAAATAATCAATCAAAAAAAGGTTCTTCAGTTTTCTGGGGGTCATGTGGTGAAGCCAGTTTCGACTTCGAAAGCGATACAAACTCCCAGCAAGGAACTGCAAATGTCATCCAGTTCAGCAAACTTTGATTATGACAAACGCATCGACACCTTGTTTAGCCGACTAGGGGGTATTTATGGCCATGTATGGGCGAATGCTTATCAAAATGAACGAGCCTTAGCCTTCGCTAAAAAAGAATGGTCGGAAACATTGCAATGCTTCGATAGCCTTGTTCTAAAAGATGCTTTATTGCAGATCCGTGTTCAGAAGCAGTATCCCCCAACACTTCCTCAATTCTATGAATGTTGTAAAGCCCTCAAAAATCGTCAAACCCCTTGCGGAATAAAAGATGATTCCAATAAACCACGAAACATGGAGGTCGCAGAAAAAAATATCAAAGCGATGTTTTCTCTCTTAAAAAAATAATCAAAACAGGAGTCTTGTTATGTTAGTACTTACCCGCCGCGTTGGAGAGCAAATCTTCATAAACAAAGGTCAAATTGAAATAAAAATCTTATATGTCCGCAAAGGTCATATCGCTGTAGGAATCAAAGCACCATCCAGTATAGAAGTAGATCGCAAGGAAATTTATTTAAGGAAATTGGCAAATCCGCAGAATGAAACCAGTCAAGAAATGGCACCGCAATCCAATTAATCATCAGAACCGGGCATGAAGCCCGGCTGGAGCTTGTTATGTTGAAATTATTATTTGTTACTTCTCTTGGCTTCATTGCCTTAACTACTCATGCAGCTAATGTCACACAAGTTAATCGCTATGCCACTGTTGCCAATAAACCACTGGCTGCTCAGATAAATCCTTTATTAGCGGTACAACAAATTCATTTTCCTCAAGAAGTTAAAACCATAGGTCAAGCTGTTGAATGGTGGCTTAGATACTCAGGATTTACACTGGTTGCCAAAGAGAAACAGCCTGAAAGCCTGCAAGCAGTTATGCGCCAACCTTTGCCTCAGATTGACAGAAACCTCGGGCCATTAACCGTTAGAGATGGTCTGGAAGTCCTTGTTGGACAACAAGTTTTTACCCTGATTGAAGACTCATTGCTACGGCAGGTGAATTTTCAATTAAAACCAACTGTTAAACCAAGGAGTAAATAATGATTACTCGCCAATTAATCACAAAGCTTAGCATTGCGAGCTTGAGTCTGGCTCTCATTGGCGGTGTTGTTCTTATCAAATGCCATTATATGGGAAAAACAAACGATACCGAGATTATCAGTACCCGTTTAAATGATATTCAGGCTCAACTCGGCAACTTGCAACAGACAGCAAGAAAACCTGATGAGAAAGTGGATTTAAGCGCCATTAATCAGGATTTCAATAAACTGGCTACCCTGATTGAAGAACTCAAATCCAAAGATGACAACACAATAAACCAGCTTATCACCGAGAATCGTGCAGAACTATCTCACAAACTGGATGCACTTCACGAGGTAATTAATTCACTGGATAAAAAGCAACATCCCGTTAAATACCTACCTGCAACCGCATTGCCTTTTAAGGTCATCAGCATAGACAGCATCCAGCAAGTCAGTGTTGCAACTGTGACTTATGACTTTAAAACCATTCCGCTTGAAAAGAGCGATAAATTAGCCGGTTGGTCTGTTTTACAAATTGATTTTGGCCAACAACGTATAGAGCTTGAAAACGGCAGTAAAGAGCGTGTTGTTGTCACTATGGAAGCTGACCTTGGTGATCAAAATGCTTAAATATTCAGTCTTGATGTTAGCTTTATTTGCGTGTGAAGCAACACACGCTGAATTGAATATTCCAGGTTTAAATCAGCAGTCATTGAATACTATGGCTATTCAGGATCAAACCTTGGCTAAAACAGGCCTAACCATTAATGAAGATGATCTGACCTCGGAACAAGACATCAATAAAATCAAGCTCACCGACAGTCAGCTTCATGAAGCCAAGGTATGGGGATTAACGATTGATGAAGAAAAGCGCTATGTCTTGCTCATGCAAAACAAAAGCAAATTCTATTATGAAGGTTTAAGACAAACACCCATTGATGTTCTGGGGCTTAATGCCAAAAACGAAACTGAACGTAACCATTTTGCAGATCTTGCAGCAACACAAGAAGCACAGAAGGTCAGCAAGAATATTGCATGGAACAATGCTTTTTACAAAGCGTATAACAAGCTGTTTGCCAATGTGCCTGTGGTCGGTGATTTTGATCCATCGCCTTATTCACCTTATGCCCAAAAGCCAGTGCAGTTAACTCAAGGCGACACGCTTTATTTCTTCGTGAAAGAAGCTGATGCCGCCAAGACCATTTTATTACTACTCACAGATGCAATAGAACAAACACCTGATACACGCCTGCATTTGATGTTGCTGGGATTTGATGATGCGTCTATCCAGATATGGGCTAATCAGCACCAAATACCACAACATCTTGTGAATAGCGGTCGAATCAGTTTGAACCATGGTGAACTCAGCTATCAGGCACTCAAAATTGCGAAGAAAACATCTCCATTATTGCTACTGTCCAAAAACGGCCATTCCAGCATTGTTGATTTGGGGAGGTTTTAGTATGAGAAAACTCTCTATTATTGCAGGTGTATTGATGATTACTTCTTGCTACGCATGGCAAGTCATCAATACAGAACAATATATCAAAGAAGCTCAATCCCAATTGACTGAGGAGTCTTTAAGGCTACAGGAAAAACTCGATGCAAGGTTACCTGTATCAAGCCAGGCAACTGTCGGCAAAGTGGAAAGACGAAAACTCGAACTAACCCACTTTACCAATCCTGTTTTTATCATCGGTGATGATGCTGTTTCACGCCAATGGCTTAAGGAGCATTTAGCGGAACTAGAGGGAGCAAATGCACTGGGATTTGTTGCCAATATAACAGAAAGCGAACAATTACAAGCGCTTCAACAACTGACCAAAGCTCCTTTGTTACCCGCTAATGTCGATGACGTAATGGCCATATTTCAAGAAAGCCATTACCCACTTGCGTTTATCGAGGGGGAACTATGGCAATAAAGACTCAAACTCAAAAAAAATCCAAAAGATTCATCATGAGCCTATTATTACTTGTTCTATTGGGCTGGTTAATTTTATTGGGTTGGGTTTTAAGTCTTTGGTGCTGCTCAGGCTTTGATACAGCTTTTAATTCGGTAACCACGCTATCTCAAAAACAAACAACGGCTATCACTGATTTTAATGATATTGCGATAGCCGAGAAGCTTAAATCATGGTTAGAAATCATACCTGCGCATGAAGTAACGCACAGGGTAACTCAAGCACAACTGTTAATTAAAAACGAACTGAATAATGTACTTCCTGAACCAACTTCTGAATTAAACGATATTGCAGACGATTTAATTCATATCAGCAAACAGGTTTGGTTGCTGATAAGTCTTACGATACAGGTCATGTTGATAAAGCTCCTCATTCTTTTGGCAGCTATTCCCTTATTCATACTGGCTATGACTTCGGGTCTTATTGATGGGCTTAATCAACGCGCCATTCGCACAGCCTCTTTAGGGCGCGAATCTTCTTATGTTTTTCATCGACTCAATTATTACTTCAAACGTGGTTTATTGATGTTGCTGGCTTTATGGCTGGCAATCCCTGTGAGTATTACACCTGCTTTTGTATTTGTACCAGTCAGCATCTTGTTGAGTGTGATGGTTTCTGTCACCGCAAGCCGCTTTAAGAAATATTTGTGAGGAGAAAAAATGAAACGATTCTTGTTAGTACTCATGCTAAGTCTGCCTTTTGCCTCTCATGCCAGCGAAGAAGCCTTGAACCAAACATTGGTCAGAGTCATTAACCAAATCAATGCAGTCATGCCTTTACTGGATGAAGCACAAAGTGAAATTGAACCCAACACCCGTATTCAATTGCACATCGAATCTTTTGAAGGAGCCGATGGCAAAACTCACGCGGGTCTTCGCAACGATTTACTGGCCATTAGAAATGCCTTGATTGACTACATCAACAAGCCAGCCATTGAACCTAAAACAATTAAGCCGCTGTCGCTTGATTTTATCGGGAAGTAATCATGAGCAAAGTTGATATCGCTAAAACATTCGCAGCAAGTTTCAAACAGGCCGCAGGAGATACTGCGGCAAGTGCCTACTCTGGTTGCATTCGTTTTATCGCCATTATGTTGGTCATTATTGCTGTGATGTGGTGCATCAACCATTTCATGAGTCATACAGAAAAAGAGCAGGAAGGTTTTCTTGTGCTTCTCGGCTCACGCTTAATCCGCATCGTTCCGGGATTTTGTTTATTCATTCTTATTTTAATCGTCAAGGGGAGTTAACTATGAACAATACCATCGCCACAGTAAAGCAATGGGGGCAAAGGCTGGGTTTAGGGCTTATGGCCTTAAATTATGCGCCAGCCTTATTTGCTGACAACTGGTTTCCGAAGATTTCCAACGCAGATGACATCAGTGACGGCAATAAAAGCATGATGACTGTTACCGGAAATTACGTCAGACAAGGCTTGGGATTATTGCTGTTTATTGCTGCCGTTATGAGTTTTATCAAATTCATTACTACCGTACAGCATGGTATTGAGGAATCCAAGAAAAATGATGGCTCAATGGTCGCTTTCGGAACCTTCGCTGTCATGGGGATTACATATCTTGCCATCAGTATTGTTGCAGGCTATGTGGGCTACAGCATGATAACCAAGTTCAAGATTTAAGGTGCCAACCCATGAACCAACCGTCATCACGTCATTTGTCTCATGATTATGAGGCATACAAGGGGCTAAGCCTAAGAGAGCTATTCTGGATAGTAGTTGTCACCACTCCATCTATGAGCCTTCTGTTTAGCTTGGCCGGTTCCTTTACAGGTTTTCCCCTGGCTTGTGGCTGCGTTGGTTTTTTAGTGGGGTTTATTGTCTCAATTACCGTATGCCCTAAACGTGTCGCTCGTCTGAAATCAGGAAAGCCCCATGGTTATTTAATGAAAAAAACCATCCTGACTTTGACACGTTTGGGTTTAAAGCGCTCTCCATATCATCACCATGTCGGTACATGGCAAAAATCCAAAATCGTGAGGAAATCCCATGTTTAATTACTGGAAAAAAGTAGACAGTTTAAATCATATCAATCGCTTGTTACTGGCATTTGTCACCGTACTCATTTTGATTGTAGCAGGGTTGATTATTACGCTTGCCAAGCTGCCCAATCGCTTTGAGTTTTGGCTCACACCGGCCATGACGATTAATGGCGGTTTAATTAAAGAAAATCAGGTTCCCAAAGAGTATGTGCAAGGTTTTGTTGCTACTTTAATCCCTGCATTGAATACCTGGTCCAATACAGGAAAAACAGAGTTCGCCAATAACCTTGCCAGCTTTCATTATTATTTTACCCCGCGCCATCAGCAATTAATGGAAAAAACAATGATTGCTTATAAGGATGCTCAACTCTTTAACCGCTCTCAGGTCGCAAGCCTTTATCGCTTCATGGAAGACGGGGATGTAAAACCGCTGGATGATAATACCTGGGAAGTCCATTTGGTCTTGCGAGTAACTCAAAGATTAAAAGACGACAGCCCCATGGTCATTGCCGACAAGGTGGTTGATTACCATATTCGTGTGGTCAAAGTAACGCTGTCTCGCCTGCAAAACCCCTTTCAGCTAGCCATTGATGGGTATACCCAACCGGAAACACTGGTTAAAGATTTGTTAGCTACTCACTTGGAGGAAAAACAACATGAAAAAGTTTAAACGGTTATTGGCTTTGATGAGCATGACTTGCAGTATTCAATCCTTCGCGCTCGATGCAGAGCATGTGTTATGGGATAAAACGCCCATTCCACTGGATTTATCTTTAAGCGAAGAACGGCTGGTACATTTCCCACAAGCCATCAGCATTGTGGACAATGAGGCAGGCAATAAAATTGCAGTACTCAAGGTTCAGGATACTTTATACCTTAAAGGTAAAGATGCTTTTGAAAACAAACGCTTGCTGGTACAGCTTATGCCCCAAGGTGAAGTCATTATCCTCAATCTCACCGTCAAAGAAAAAGTCGTTGCAGGAAAACCTGTTGAAATTCTGCTTGATAGTAAGGAAGAAACAGCCACACAAGAATCGGCTAATACCTTTGATGTAAATGCCATCACGCTTACCCGTTTTGCTATTCAGTCATTGTACGCACCACAAAGATTACTGGTGATTCCTGAAGGTATAGGCAGAACACCCATGCAAACCAGACGGCAAATCAATCTGTTTTATGGCGCGAGCATTGAAGCGCGACCATTGATTTCATGGCATGGCGGCACTTTTTATGTCACCGCAGTGGAACTGAAAAATCTGTTAAACAAGGAAGTCATTGTTGATCCTCGCCGTATGGTAGGTAATTGGCAAACCGCTACTTTCTACCCCAGCAATACTTTAGCAGCACGCGGCAAGGAAGATACAACCACGGTCTTTCTGGTTTCTGACAGACCATTTAGTACGGCATTAGCCAACAGTCGGGAGTATGTACGATGAAAAAAAATGCCGGATTAAAAGTGTTAACAGGTGTTGTGATTGGTGTGGCTGCACTCATTTTAATGAACAGTAACCATCATTCCAATGAACCAGCCAAACAAAAGAGCGATCCCAATAATCTGAACGAAGCCATTGCCAGACAGTTTAACGACAACATTCGTGATGTTGCTGCAAGGTTACAAGAAACTGAGAAGAAACTGGCAAGCCTTGAGTCTGAAAACAACAGGCTTAAATCAAACAATTCAGAGATAACAGAAAACAGCAATCCTGATCTCATCAAAGATTTGGAAAAACTGAAAGAGGAAATCGCTTCGCTTAAAACAGCTAATGAAACGCCACAAGAGGATAAACCTTATGTCGTTAATGGTGAAACCGCGGCTTCGCCTGAAAAAGAGAAAAATATTAAAGACATTGATCTCCTATTGATGAAGCACGAAAACAATCAGACGGAACTGGCTTATTGGGAACGACTGAAAGAAAAAGGCGATGCACTTACTCACCAAACCAAATCTGATACAGCCAAAAGTGAAAGCAAAAAATCTATCCCTTATTACACCATTCCAGCAGGCTCCGATCTTGGTCGAACTACCTTGTTATCTGCCCTGATTGGAGAAGTACCGGTTGAGGGAAAATTAATGCAACCGCTATTTCCATTTTCCGCCATTATTAATCGCGGGGATTTAATGGCTGCCAATGGCATTCCCTTACCACCTGATATTTCAGGCATGAAGGTTAATGGTTATGCCATAGGCGTGGGATCATTTCTGGATAATATCAGTTGTGTTCGAGCTTATGTGACCTCTGCTTTATTCGTCTTTGATGATGGCCATTTTGTCACTGTAGGCAAAGAGCAAATGACCGGAACCGCTGAGATGGTGAATAACGAAAGTCTGGGGTATCTAACCACGGCTTTTGGTAATCCTTGCATTAAAGGCCAGTATTTTACCAATGCACCCAGAGTCCTTACAGCACTTATGGCCTCAGACGGAATCAAAGGATTTGGTAATGCGCTGTCTCAATGGCAAATGACCTACAGCGCTAATGCCAATGGCGCCACTGGTACACCAACAGGCTCTATGGGTAACTACGCTTTGGGAGGCGCATTATCCCAAGGCACGGTAAAGGCTGCCGACTGGCTTGAAAAAAGAATTCAGGGCAGCTTCGACATGGTTTTTGTTCCCGCATCGATTGGGTACAAACCAACCAGACTTTCATTTCATATCACACAAACCATCAACCTTGATAAAGAAACCAATGGGAGAGTATTAGATTATGGCCATTTACAACAAACTGCACACGATTTTAGTCTTAGGTAGCACGATGGCTTTATGTGCTTGCGCTTCCAACTCAATTAGTTCTACTGCCATTCCCGAAGGAGGTCTGACAGTAAGCCAGATTTATCAGCAAAGCCTTGGCGAACCCATGCAAAGCTGGTCAGTAAAACGAACACAAACCAAGCCAGTTAATTATGCCGGTTACACACGTGATGCGTCTAACGAGATTCAAAATCTGTTTAAACCGTTGGACAACCCGCAAATTCCTATTTACGTGTTCCCGCATGTGGCTTTGATTGGTGATGAGCAATTATTAAAGCCGGGATATACCACTGGATTTTTCCTCTATAAACAAAACCAGTTTGCCTTGGCATCCGAGCAGTATTAAGGGGAACCTATGAAACAGATATTCAATCAAATAAGTAATTGGCTGGTGAGCGAAAAAAATAATACCGCAATCACTGAAAAAGCCATTCAAAAAAGATTTGAAAATCAGAAGCCGTCATTTTCAGATCAACTGGCGGTTGCTGATTTTTGTGATGAGCGCAACATCTTCCTATTGAATGACGGAGTAAGCATTGGTTCCGGGTTTGAACTGGCAAGCATACCTGTCGAAGCGGCTTCTCCTTCTCATCTGGAATCCATCTTTAACAAAATCAGAGATACTTTTGCAGCCGTTGTGCCATTACATAAGGAAGATCCCTGGGTAATGCAAATGTATGTTAATGATGATTACAGCCTGAAACCCGTGTTGCATCATATCGAAAAGAGCATACAACCCACTATCGTCAATACGCCATTTACACAAGACTATCTTTCACGTCTCGATGATTTGTTTACCAAGATGACAAGACCGGAAGGGCTATTTGTTGATCCTAAAACTGATGTGCCTTATCGCGGCAGAAGAAGACGCGTGCGGGTATTGTTTTATCGTCTGTACCAACAGATACAAACCACTCGTGAGCAAGCAATCATTGAACATCAGGAAGTGATGGCACAAATTGAAAGCAAACTAAAATCACCCGGTCTGCAACTGAAACAACTGACAGGAAAAGATTACTATCAATGGTGGATTCGCTGGTTTAATCCCAATCCTGAAATAACCGAAGGTAACATTGAAGAACTACTGGCACGATTTCCTTATCCAAGCCAAAAACCGGCGGGCTTTTCCCTAAGCCAGGCTATTCTTTTTAATGAACCTCAGAGTAGTGAACAAGGGTTTGTATTTGATGGTTATCAGCAGCGAGTTCTCTATATTGACGGATTAAGAGAAGCCCCTGAAATTGGACTTTTGTCACGTGAAAAGTCACAAGCCAATCCCAAACATCGTTATGCGCTTTTAGACAAATTGCCGGAAGGTGCAACTTACAGCATACAGGTGACTTTCAGTAACGATGAAGCACTTGATGTCCATTTGATGCAGCTGGAAAAAGGTATTGTAGGTACCAGTTTAAAACCACAACAGGTACGTGATGATATCAAAACAGCGCGTGATGAATTATCCATGGGAAACCGTTTGTTCTGGGTTAATCAAGCCATATTCTACCGAGCGAAAACCAATGCAGAAGCCATTCAGATTGAAAAGGATTTAAAAGAACTATTTATTGAAGCCAAAATACCACTCATTCCATCTTGTTACGACCTTCATCCTCTAAACAGTTACCTTAACGCGTTGCCTTTTAACTTCATACCTCAATATGCCCGTCAATATTTACGTTTTGACAGGCTGATGTATGCCTCAGAACTTGCAGCTTTGTTGCCGGTTTATGGGCGTAATCAAGGAGCGCGTCATCTACCTTGTTTTACCTTCTTCAACCGTTTGGGTGAACCAGTCCTTTTTGATGTGTTACATCATGACTTTATCAGCCAGAACTCGCACATGGCGCTTTTTGCTAATTCCGGCGGTGGAAAATCAGTGGCAACAGGCTGGATGATTAATTCTCTGATGGCGACTAAAAATGCCCGTATTGTGCTTTTTGAAATGGGAAACTCATTCGACAGGATGCTGATTCATGCTAAAGCCCACGGCAAAAAAACTAAGCAATTGTTGTTGAGCAATAAAAAAGGAGAAGCCGTTCCTTTAAATCCTTTTTGTGAAGCCTATAAAGCCTTATCCGAAATCAGTGAAAGTTTAAGTGAAGAACAGGCAACCCAGCTCGCTCAAAAAATTATGGATATCAAATCAGGTTTGGCAGAACAAGCCAACCATTTAGAGCAAGCCTGTGATGAAGGCTCTCGCAGCTATCTTGCAGAACTGTCGCTTGCCCTTCGTACCATGATTACCGAAGCTAATGCGATTGAAGAAGAACAATTTACGCAGGCCGATGAAACATTGTTAATTGAAGTATTAAGTGATGCAATTTTAACGTCGTTTAAAAATGATGTGCCACAAATGCTTACGGAACATGTGGTCGCTGCCTTTGAACGGCGTATGAACAGGGAAACGGTTGCACGCAAGAAAGACCGGATACTTGATATGCACGACCGCCTGAAAAGTTACGTCATTAACAGTTCCAAATCACGTTTTTTTAACGTACCTACTGAACCACTGGGTGATTTTGATATTTTCCATATTGATATCTCAGCTATTAAAGATGACACCGGAAAACTTGCCCTGGTTATGGTGTCTTTGTTGCCACGCATCCTTGCTATGGCAGAAGCGACTCAAAATGATAACCGATCTACTTTTATGTTTATTGATGAATCCCATCTTCAATTTCAAATACCAAGCGTAGTCACCAGTTGCTTGCTGGTAGCAAAGGTAGCAAGAAAACTTGGATTGTGGCTGGTAGCAATTACCCAAAACGTCACCGATATGAATTCGGAGAAAGCCACCAAAATTCTATCACTGATAGAAACATGGATTTTATTGGGTCTGGATGAAAAAGAAATCAATGATGTAAAGCAATTCAAACATTTAACCCCACAACAGGAAGCCTTAATCAGGGATATTGATTCACAAAAAGGATTGTATGCAGAAGCCGTTTTGTTAGGTTCACGTTATCAAGGATTATTTCGTGTGATTCCACCCCGTTATCTGCTGGCTCTTTTAATGACTGAAAAATCAGAAAAAGCAGAACGATATACCTTGGAGAAAGAACATGATGTCCTTAAAGCCGCTGAACTTATTGCCCAAAGACTGGAAAATAAACCACAAAAGCAACGCCATGATGATTGCTTTTATGATGATTAGCGCAAGCTCACTACACGCTGCTGAAAGCATTGAACCGCCTCATCCTATAAGCAGTATTGGTATTGCAACGAAAGTATTTAGTAAACTCTTTACCAATAGTCATTATAAAATCATAGGTAATTGCACCTGGGCAGTGGGAAAACTTCCGCCCAAGCTGGTTCCAGTACCATCAGTCGAGCAATTTCTTCCTGACTTGATTGTGACAGTAGCCAATCGCCCTGAAACCAATCCGTGGATTGAGGCTAAAGCTCTCTATGAAAATCCAGCGAGTCAGGCGTTATATCAGCAAACCTATAAACTTGCGACTGGTTCTGAACTTGGATTTGGTGATGATGCCGGGCAAACCAGTACTATGCACATCAATGAAGAACGTACTCGTGTAGTGGATGTAATAGGAAGCCCGGCAGGCTTATATCGATTTCCTTATCTGTCGCACTGGAGTGAAACACGTTTTGGCTATCCTTATTACCTGAGCGAAGCCGATGCTGTTGCTGACCGTACTGAAATCGCTGAAATAACTTATATGGCAACCCATCCGCAATTATTGTTTAACCATGATATTGGCAGCGCAACTCAAGTGTGGGGTCATGAAATTCCTCGACTCATGCGGGTAACTCATCCTTCACGGTTCAGGGCATCAATGGTGGCCGCACTTCATGCTGCAGACATTGTGACGAACAAAAACAGTTTGCATATTACCCAAAGTACCAGCAATACCTGCGGCTCTAATTGTGTGGTTTCCAATGTCATATTTGATGCCAATAACAAAAATGTCATTTGGCAGGAAGTATACCCCCAAAACCGCAATATCAATTTTAATGATTCCAGTGATATGGGTATCGAGGATGAAAAAGCAGGGAACGGCAATTATATCTTTGTCGTCTGGCGTAAATACAGGGGCTGTATTCAGCATGAAGGAAAGCTGGTGCGTGCCTTGTCTTTCCCCAAAGTGGGTCAACCTCAAAAACGATAGGAACTGTTATGAATAAATTAACTATGATTTTATTAGCATTGATACTTCCACAGGCTGTACTTGCCAGTTCATTGCTACCCAATGAGTCGGACTATTATTACAAGCTGGGAGGCTCATCAAATCTTTATGTGCCACCTGTGAATAATGACCAGACTATTACTATTGGCGGTAATGTTGATACTCGCTTGGGATTTACCTGTAACGGATTTAATCCAGTGGTTTCAATTACCAATACTTTTCAGGATATGAAATCTTCAGCCATGAATATTCCCGGTGGTGTTATTGATAACCTGAAGGGTTCTGTAGCGGGTTTCCCGATGTATAAACTTCAGCAATCCATGCCAGCTTTGTACAACGTATTACAGAACACCGCAGCAAATGCCATGAATGAATTCAGTGTCAAAGTGAAAGACTGTCAGGATGTCAAAAAGACGCTTGAAGAAGGTCAATCGCCTATGGAAAGCATGTTGTCTGTTTCTGATAGTCAGGGTTGGCTTGATGCTGCCAAACGTGCCAAAACTGAAAATGTTGATGTAACGGCAACAGCTAAAAATATTGCCAAAAAAAGGGATGAATACGGATTACCATGGATAGGCAAGGAAAGTGGTAATGCTGGTGGTAAATATCAACGCCCCATCAAAGTGATTAATGATGTAGTTATTGCTGGATACAATATTCTGCTAAACCGCAAGCCACTTAATAATGAGCAAAAATCAAATACTGTAACGCCCATGACACAAAACTGGAAAACACCGGTGGAAGCAGCCAATTGGGCTGTTAAAGTTTTAGGTGATATTCATGTCAGCAGCTCGGAAGATACAGCAGATAAAACCAAGCATGATGCAAAAGCTGGTATTGGTTTATCCGCATTATTACAAAGCTGTGATAGCTCTAATACATGTACCTCCAATGTATCGAAAGCACTTTGGCAACTGGTGGATAAACAATGGCCATTAACTGAGGAAAAACTCAAACTGGTCAGTGCGTCCAATTTAATGATCACCGATGAAATCATTATCACTATTCAAAGAATGCCACGCGAAGAACAAATCCTGACTGTATCGAAACTGGCAGAAGAAATTGCCGTTCAAAATATGCTGGATAAGGCTATGATGATGCGCCGAATTTTGCAATCAGGGTTGCAAGTTCAAGAAGTACAAAATCTAAAACCTGCCTTGGATATGGTGAAATTTGCCTTGAAAAAGCTGGATGATGATATTCATTCATTGGCATTTGAAAATGATGTGCGTAAAAAGATGATGACAGAAACTTTAGGCCTTTTAATGGACATTCGCAGCAATGATATTGCTAAAGGTTTACCAGGTGATGATCATGAACAATCCCAAGTGAAAAACGGTGCGGTCTATGTAAAACAAGCTTCCAGAGGTGCCTGATATGATAGTTTTTAGTCCTTTATCGCTTTACACAACCTATTTAGGCTGGCAGCAATATGAAGTCTTATTTAACGCTCTGTGGCAAACAGGGCTTTTATACCTTGGCTTTCTAATGGTGGGATACCGCTTTTTGAAAAATGTCCTGGCTCCGAGTGGTTCCACTCATCATGCAGCCGAACATGCCCTGAATAGCTTTCTTTATGAACTGGCGGTGACCTTCTTAATTTGCGGACTCTTTGTCTATCCTTGCGTACCGCTAGAAGAAAAAGCCATGAGTTTTAAACCCATGTGCGGCATCAAGAAAGGCTCGGATGCTAAATCATCCACGTTAAAAGATACCGGTACGACTTATGACGAAGCCTTTGCTGATGTATTAACGCCTAATGTCAAAATGCCAATAGGTTTTGCGATTTTGCAAAACTATATGTCCGGTTTAACGTATGGTTTGATGAAAGTGACCGGATGCACGGATAGCTTGCAAGCTATTGAAGGTGATTTGATTTCTACTTATCTACCTGCCGATGTGCGAGAACAAGCACTTAAATTCCATCGTCAATGCTTCCTTGAAGCACGAAGCAGTTATTACAATGAGAAGCATGACAAGGCTAAAGTAGATGATATTTTAAAGAAATACGGTGGTGAGGAAGATTTGAAATGGGTGGGTTCAAAAGTGTTTCAAACCCTGTATTACAATAAAATATATGCTCGCCAACCAGTGCCAGGATTCAGTTTCAAGGAAGCGCCTAACAAAAATCTGGAAAATGCAGCCGAGCGAGGTGATATTGATGCAAAACATCTTCCAGAACAAGGCTATCCAAGCTGTAATCAATGGTGGACAACATTGAAAACTGATTTGGTTCAAGTCGCTAATAATGCCAGTGTGTTTGATAGCCATCTTAATTATTACGCTGTATTGGACAGAGTGCGTACTTTCAAAAATAATCATCCTAAAGCATGGGGCTCACAATTAAGCTCAGAGGATTATATTGCCAAGATGCTTTTAAATGACAGCCGTGACATGCAGGCCAATAGCGTTAAAAACATGATGGATAATACTAATGGCGCTTTCGGTGGCGCAATTTCGCATGGGCTGGTCAACATTGGTCAATGGACAAAGTCATGGACTTCGACACCTTTAAAACGAGAAGCTATCATGCAAACATTACCTGTCATGCAAGCTTTTTTGTATTTCTTTATTATTATCATGACACCGGTTATTTTGGCTTTGAGTGGTTATAATCCCAAGGCTTTAGGCAGCATCTGCGGACTGTTCATTATGGCGATTTTTCTACAATACCTCTGGCACCTTGTTGGATTTGTTGAACGAAGTGTACTTGATCCGCTGGGGCAAAACGATGCGGTTTCAGCCATGAGGAATATGGCAGTCTTGTTTTATTTTATTGTACCGATGTTACTACTAAAACTTTCCAGCCATTTTGGTGGTGAAGCTGGTGCTGCATTAGGGGCTTTAGTTAATGAAGCAGGTCAACAGAGTGACAAGGTTGCTAATTCTGCATCCGATACCATAAGGCAGAGTGCGAAAATTGCCAGTGCAGGAAAAATATGACTCAATTAATTTTAATCGCCGTGGATATGCCGTGCATATTCAGAACCAGAGATCAGCCCATCATCATAAAGCTGTTTGGCTTTTGCGGCGGAGTAACGAGGTCTTTTTCGCTCATCCGAAGCAAAGGAGGTAATCACTTGTAAAGCAACAACAGCAACTTTCCCAAGGACTCTCAATGCCATAAAGGCCATGGATTTACGATTTTTGATATTCCCAATCATGAGGATTTGTCCATGTTAAATAAAACTATTCGTACAACCATTATAGCCATAACAAAGTATATTCTGCCAGTAGTCCTTCTTTTGTTGTTAGGGCCTCTACTTGTACAATTTAGTCAGCAGTTAACACAAGCCAATCAGTTCTTTCATTTACACCAAGGCGTATTTCTTTTCATGCACAGCCTTTTGTATCTTGCTCTTTATTGGTTATGGCCGCGTATTATCCATAGGCTGGTGAATCGCAGCCCTCATGAAATAACACAAGAGCAAATCAATTTTGCTTTAAACGCAAAATGGTATTTATTGACAGCCTTAGTCTTTTTTGAGCTGCTTTTTTGGTGGAGATAATCATGAGTCATTATCCCGTTGAAAACTTGCTCCGCGAACCAACCGAAATTTATACCAGTATGACCTGTACTGCACTGGCACTGCTCGCTGCATCCCAGCCCCATCTATTTTTATTAACACAAGGCATGGGCTATAACGCAGCCTTAAGTTTAATGGCTTTGAGTGTGGTTCGAGGATATCAGGCTTTTAAAATAAAACGCTATCACAGGCGTTTAATAGCTATGCCTTTCTATGCTCTGTCTACGACTCAAGTACCTGTTTCTCAGAAATGGCTATTTCTGGGTAAAGGTTTTCGCTGGTTGCCACACCATACGCAACGATTGCATCAAATCAAGCAAATAAAAAATGAAGCCTTTATGCAACGGGGAAAATGGTATCAAGCGGTAAGGAAGTTTTGTCAAAATCACGAAGCCTCCTATTTGGCAAAATTACTCGGCTGTTCTTCAAAACTAAATCCCTTTAGACCTGATCCACCAGTAGGTGGTAGTCCCTACCTGCATGGTTTAGGTGAAAAAGACGATCCGGTTTATATTCCACAGGACGTAAGGGTTGGCCATACGTTTGTAGTAGGCACTACTCGCGTGGGTAAAACAAGATTAGCCAGTATCCTTATTAATCAAGATATAAGAAATGGTGATGCAGTCATTGTTGTTGACCCCAAAGGTGACCTGGATTTAGTTCGCGATATGTATTCAGCCTGTGAAGCATCCGGTCGTTTGAATGACTTTCGTATTGTTCATCTTGGGTTTCCAGATCTGTCAGCCCACTATAACCCATTAAAAAACTATGATCAGGTTAGTGAAGTTGCTACTCGCATTACTGACGCTATTGCTGCGGAAGGCGAAGGCAAACAATTCGCAGCCTTTGCATGGAAATACGTCAATATCGTTGCCATTTGCCTAGAAGAAATGAAACAACCCATTACTTATAAATCCATAGCATTTTATATCAGCCGCCTTGATCAACTACTCATGACCTATGCGGATACCATCATGCCTGCTCACTATCAGGATTACCATACACAAATTGATGCAATACTGACGCATCATGAAGAACGCCAGAGCCGTAAAAATAAAAATACAGCACCAATGGACAGAACCAAAGCAGTTATTGAGTATATAAAAGAGCATATCAACAAGACCATCACTGCTGGCAATGTTGAAAGCCTTCATGATCAGATTCTGATTGATCTCTATGATGCAGCCATTATGGACAAGCATTACTATGACAAAATAACAGCCAGTGTTGGTCCTGTCCTGTCTGAAATTAATAAAAGTAATGCCACGGGTATCTTTTCCTTCAATCAAAGCCCAAATGAGATTGAACTGATGACCGCGATCAAACAAAAGAAAGTGATTTACATGGGTCTTGATAGTTTGACTAACCCCAATATAGCACAAGCAGTCGGCAAGGCTTTTCTATCAGATTTGGTATCTACCGCCGGTAAAATCTATAAGGAAAGTAACGCGAATTACCGTTTGAACCTGCACTGTGACGAGCTATCAGAGATTATTCAGGATTCATTTGTGAAAATCCTCAACAAAGCCGGCGGTGCAGGCTTTCAGGTCACGGCCTATGCTCAAACAATTCAGGACATGGAAGTAGCGCTCGGTTCAAAGGCAAGAGCAGAGGTTACAGAAGGTAATTTTAATACTCTGATCATGCTACGGGTAAAAAATGAAGAAACCGCTAATTTGTTAGTTAAAATGTTACCCCAAGTTGGTGTAGTTGATCACACTCAGGTTTCTATGGTTAATGATACCCCTCATGGCGAAGATGGTGTTTACTTTAATACGACTAATGAAGATCGAGTTCAAACATCTTCTGTGCCTATGATTGATGTCAATGATGTTATTTCTTTGCCCAAAGGACAGGCTTTTGTTTTAGCGAGCGGTGGGGAGCTTTTTAAGGTAAGAATACCTTTGCCTGTGAGTGACAAAATAATAACCATGGATATTAAAAGCATTATTCATTCACTTGATAAATGAATACCTTCAAGAAAGTAATTTCGGCTAGCAAGCTTTAGTTAAACAATGATTGAAAGGCTTATTTTGTATTTTATTTTTTGAGTAATTTTATTACCATGTGATATGTTTTTATTTTTCAAGGTTAGTCCTTATGTTAATAATGGATGAGATTAAAGTAACTCGTGAATCCATAATAAATAGCGATATTGAGGCGGTGATAGATGGCTGTAATGAAACATGTCAGGACTATTGCCAACAGTTCACCCAAGCCTATTTAAAAGCCAAGGAAAACTGTGAGATAGAAAAAAGCCATGTCTATCAATTGTTAAGTTTAGTGTGTTCTTTGATATTGAGATCATCTAACGCTGATTACCCTTTTGAACCATATGCTATTTTTGGCTCAGTAAAGACTGTCATGCCATCAGATTTCACTCAGAATCAGTGTGAAACATTAGGTGAGATTTGCTCGCATATCAGCAATCCCGAACTAGCCGCAAGGGTAGCTGACCTTTCATGGATAACAACGAAGAATTTTAAAGCAGCAAAAATTGCTATAAACAAATATGTGGAATCAAGTAACAGTGTATATTGTAAAGGTAGTTGGTCATCACGAATAAAACGCCTTGAAAGAGCCATTAGGATTGCTACAAAAATTAAAGACTCGTCTAAAGATAGTATTACTAAATTGTTGCTGAGACACATAGATTCTGATGATGATTTATTTGATTTGAGAGGCGTATGTACAGTGCTAACAGTTTTAATGGATTTGAATTGTATTGAAAGGGATATAGTAGTAGAAAAGGCTTTGTTTTTTGCTACCCAAATTATGGAGTCTCATAACAATCTGATAGCCTTTGATTTTGCAAACTCGCTATATGATCTGGCTGACAAAGTATATAGAAAAAACAATAATCATAAACTATCAAAAGAGATGAAGCTCAATATTGCAAAAATTTATGAAAAGAAAGCTGCAATCGCCAGTAGTCATATTGTTGCTGCAAGTTTTCTTGGTAGTGCAATAACTGTACTGAAAGACTGTAAGGATCAAAAAGAATATATTGAGATACTGAAACGGCTACATATGGATCATAATAAATTAGCTTTAACTGAGATGACACGCTATAGCACAACCGTTGATTTGAGTCCTTTACGTACTCATATCGACAATACAATGAAGGATAAAACACTTAATGAGGCTCTATTTCTTTTCGCAAAAACAATACCAGTGATATCTTTCGCTACTTTAAAAGAAGCTGTATTAGAGCGTCAAAAAAATTGTCCATTAAGTAGCACAGCAGAAAAACCTTATATCAATAAGGAAGGTCGAGTCGAAGCAATTATTCCTGCATTACATAATTCTGATGCTGAGAAACATGATTCTGCTACAACAGCCGGATGTTATGAACTTGCTGGAGTATATTATCATATCTATACAGCAAGTATGATTTTACCGGCATTAGAGCTATTCAAAAATAATCATGACGTTACTAAAAAGCTATTATCAACCATTGTTGAGCATGCAACATTTATTCCTAAAGCAAGGAGAAGTCTTTGGATAAAGGGTTTTATGGCTGGATTCAATGGTGATTTTGATATCGCATTGCATATATTAATCCCTCAGTTTGAAGGTGGCTTAAGAAAGACTTTAGAGTTACATGGTGAAATAGTCTGGAATAAAGATGATAATGGGGTTGACTCAGAAATGTTATTAAAACAATTATTAACTTTACCCAAATCTATTGAACTTTTGGGGGAAGACACTTGTTTTAATTTAAAATGCTTATTAATTGAAAGAGCAGGGTTTAATATCAGAAATGATATGAGTCACGGACTCATGGAGGAGCAAGAGTTTTTTTCGGCCCATTCAATTTATGCTTGGTGGCTTTTATTTTGTATAATCATTAATTCAATAGATGAAAAAGCTATATTTGAAGATTCTTCGAATATAGGGGCTACTCAAGAGTTTGTTTGCGCTTGATTAGAGTATTTTGCATCCTTGATGATGATTCGAAGTGACGAGGAACACATAGTTTGAATTCACTTCATTATAATGAGAGAAATCACTCATCATTGATCAAAGAACTCTTGTATTTTTCAACAATTTTAGAAAAATACTCATTATTTTTATCTAGATCATCAGTGATATTATCAAACACTTCCAGATGGAAATATTGTGCCAAAGAATTTTTAAATTTTTCAAAAATATAAAATTCAGTCCAGAAATATGAAATTGGTGTTGAATGGCTCAGATAAACTGGTGATGCGTTTTGTAAACACCAGTTAATTATCCTTGATTTACATTTTTTGTCTTTTCTATCCTGCTTTGATTTAGCAAAAACATATCTATACCTTTTTGGTGATACACCTGTATATGGCCTTAATTTGACTACTTTTGAATCATCAGAATTAGCCTTATCCTTTACAAGACCATCAAATAACTTTTTTGTCATGCTTTTAACATAGGGTTCGATATAAACAACTTCTTTTATCCCCGAAGCAATAATATGTTTAATACATAGATGGCAAGGAAAAGTCGTACAATATAGAATTGTATTTTGCGTAGCAATTCCTCGTCTAGCAGCATCACAAATTGCTGCCTCCTCTGCATGCACAGCACGGATAAACTCTAAAGAGTCATCCAAATTATTGATTTTCTCTTCCTCTATCCGAGCAATTTTTACTCGCTCACTAAGTGGAACGCGATTTTCATCAATTGTTTTATACTCTCGCAGATCTGGCTGTGTATCATGCCAATGAAGACCACCACCAAATTTCGGAATTTCATTACATCCTGATGAAAGAATGTTGCCATCATCGTCCGTAATGACAGCGCCTACTTGTCGTGAAGGATCGCTAGAGCGTAAAGAAGAAAAATAGGCATATAACATGCCCGTTTCATCTTTAGTCGGAGTAGCAAAAGGCTCATTAAACAGTAAGTTAATCAGTCTTCTAACCTCATCTTGCAACGAAAGCATATTAATGAAATAGTGAGCTTTATGATACGTTCCCTTTGTATCTCGCCCATGACTTTTACCCTCATTTTCATCGGTATCCATTATATCATCTATGTGCTTTATTTCTGGATCAGTTAAGTTTTCACAAGATTGGAGAGAATTTAATTGAAGCGATAATAAATTGTTTTTTCTTGCGTCTTTTGCATCATAAATTGATAACAATATAAAATTTCTCCCATACACATTACGCAATACATCACATTCATAAGGGCTTTTTAATGAATCAATTACGTACACTGTTGGACATAATAATTTATTACCAAGAAGCTCTATTCTTTTGTTAAAAATAAACATCATTGAAAGAAATGCGGCAATACCCTTATTACCATTTTCTCTTGCCTCATTCATTTTATGAATTTTTTCGTCTAAGTCTGATAAAAATTCTGTCTTTTTTTCTCGCTTCAAAAAGTGAGTTATTTTGACTTTTTCTATATGGCACCCTGCTAATTTAAAAGATGATTGAAGCTCATGAATTACTTTTTGAAAATCAGTTCCAACCCCTCCAACGAGCGCAATAACCAACTCAAATGGATTCCTTGTTTGGCTTTTCATCTTGTTTTCCCATCTATCACATAACAGGTTCATTAAGTATAGAAGAAATCTTTAGTGTTCTGCGTCACTGCTAATAAATTGCAGTGACGCAGAACACTAGCATTGGTTTTATATAGTAAAATCAACATATTAAACAATTTTGTCCTGTCGGGCAGTATCCGACAGGACAAAATATTCTTTCTAAACCGCTTGCCAGGCAAGCACCATTTTGATAGTTTTTAATCAAGCGTAACTGATGAGCCTGGGAAGTTCAGGCGAAACCTAAATGGTCTTACGCTAAGCCACCCAGTTCCCTAACCCAGTGGTTGGACGTTCAAGTCGGGAAACCCTTCATGGATAATCTGCTTTTCAGCAGGGTAAGTTTATTAAACACTTACTGTCATCAACACTTCTGTAATGACCAGGAATCAGGACAAAGCCTTGCTTTGTCAATTCATTAATCTGTTAAAACTAAAAGGAGAAAACCACCAACAAAAACCTGTTTTAAACCGGCACTATCGTTTGCCTTATAACGATTGATTTGCCCCCAACCAGAGCCTAGTGGCGCAAGCCTGGTATCACTTTTGAGTGAACCGCTCGATCAACACTAAACCAAAATCAGGGCAAGTACTTTTTAGAGTAGAAGAAATGCGTAAACAGTCTTTGAGACAGACTGCCAACCGATACTTACAAATGGACAATCGGGGCAGCTTCAAGGATAAAAAACATTGTGCTTTTGTCATTCATAAAATGATTGATGATTTGTTTTTAATTGGTGATGTTCCGCCATCATGGCATGTTCTAAAAAGACACCACATAATAAAGCTGATTGAGTTTTGGCATAAAAATAAAATTAGACCTGCAACTGTCATGGACTATATGACAACCATCAGAAGATTTTTACAGGGCATTGATTGTCTTTTGCCTAAGATAGACAATAAAAGCCTTGGATTATCCCGACAGCGTAATGCTCGAAAAACAAAGAAAATGTCTCCTGATGTCTGGGTTGAAATCAGCCAACCAATTGCCAAAATTATTATGGGGATGCAAGCCCTGTTCGGTTTAACCTTCAGTGAGACAATTCAGATAATACCGGGCGTTCATATCAAAGACGATAAGCTTTGGATTACCCGGGAAATTGCTTTTAATTCAGCAGACAGAACCATTCCTTTTCGTAATGAAAATCAAACAATCATTCTTTCTGAATTAAGTCATTACGCTCAGGGCGATCAATCTCTGCTTCAATTGCATGATTATGACGATATTCTCTCGCAATGGCGCATGGCATTAAAAGCGATGAATTTATCAGCGAATAAAACCTACCGCTATCTTTATGCCAGGCAATTAAAGAAAGAACTATTGCCTGTCCTTGGAAATTACCAGACTGATTGGCTTATTCGGGATGAGATGGGAATAAAATCCCGTAATACTTTATGGGTGTACCTTCATGAGTAAATCAAAACTGAAAAGCGCTCAATACTCTATCAATGAACTGGTTAAAAACATCAAAGGATATTCTTTTGCCAGCAAAGCGGATATGCGCCATATGCTAAACCGATGTATCAAGGACTTGCATGAACAGGGATATAAATTGGGTCATCTTAATGGACTCAAGCCAAAACATATTCATACTCTGGTTGATCTATGGAAAACTCAGGGTAAAAGTACTGCCACAATTAAAAACTACATGGCAAAACTACGCAAAGTCGGTGTGCTGCTGGATAAGCCTCAGCTTGTTAAGTCTGGAAACGATAACTATCAAATAAACAGGCGTAGCTATGTGCCAACTTATAACAAAGCAATTCATCAAACTGATTTTAGTAACTGCTCTGATCCATTGATTCGTCTGTCGCTTGAGTCACAATTCCTGTTTGGTTTGCGCAGGGAAGAATCCATTAAATTAATAATTAGCGAAGCATGGCAAGGTAATTGTCTGAGAATACAGCCAAGCTGGACTAAAGGAGGAATAGGCAGAATATTAAATATTACAAATGAAGAACAACGCCAATGGCTCACAAAAGCGATACAACAAATACCGGCAGGCCAATCATTAATTCCCAAGAACAAAACTTATAAACAACATCTCGGTCATTATCAAAAGCAGATAAAACTGATGGAATTAAGCAAATGCCATGGCTTACGGCATGCTTATGCGCAAAGAAGATACCTTGAGTTAACACAGCAATTTGATAGTAATGGTAGAGGGATGGTTTGTCCAATTGATGGCGGACAGCCTTCAAGACAACTTAAAGGCATGGAACGGGAATGGGATCGCAGGGCAAGAGAAATAATAAGCCGTGAACTTGGCCATTCTCGTATCGCTATAACAAATATCTATTTAGGCTGCTAATATCAATAGCATGGCATGACTAAAGGTAAAGAAAAAAATGATAGAGTTACTAACAGTTCTAATCTCTTCGGGAGTCGCAATATTTTTTTACAAAGAAATTAAAAAGTGTCTATATAAAAGAACAAAACATGACTTAAAAATATATCGAAAATTCAATGCTATTTTAAATGACAATCAAATAGTTACTATTATAAAAGATACTCAGGAAGGATATTTACCTGAACATACATACGGCAGAGTTGACACTTTGGTTGAGTTTATACAGCTCCCAAAAAATAAATTTTTAGATAACAAAATTAATAAATTATTATCAGATTTAATATATGACCTTCATCAAATTGCCCAACTTTATTCAATGTGCGGAAGATGCGAACTCATAGGAAATAAATATAAATTAGTTGCTCATAAAGATGGGAACCCGGAAGAGTTTGAATTGATAAATAATAGTACAAGATACTCTAAAGAGCTTCTTAATTCTTACAGGGTATTTCGTTTAAAAATTAAAAAGAAATTTAAGTTATAATCTTTATTAAGTTCCAGTAATTGTGGTATTGATTTTTTAATTTCATTGCCTAATAATCAATTAACACAACTGATGAGTCTGCGGAATTCAGACGAAACCAACAGGTCTTGTGAATACGCCATCTTCTTCCCTAATTTAATGGCGGAACGTTTAGTCGGGAAAATATGAACCAAAAAGTATGATGGTTCATTTCACGGATTAAGTTCATGGCTTTAGCCTAGGAATGCTTCATAGCATAACTTCATTAACAATCAGGCAAATCAACCTAATGTGTTGACCATTCTACGACCCAACAGGGATTTTTATTCCTTTGGGATAGATATTCCTGCAATTCATGGAGGTATCTATGCAAGAGTGTAATTCTGTTTCAATGGAGGTTGAATATATTTTGTTTGAGTTATCACGTTGTGTTAACGACCTTCAAAGTTTTCAATCTACCTTATCAATCGATGATGCCAAAAACATTAAACTGAATGTGAGACAATTAGAGTCTTTAATTTCTTTAACTAAAGAATCTTAATACTTTCAATTCCAGTTTTGTTTTTAAGTATTAAAAATAAAAAATGAAGGAAATTTATCCCTTCGTTAACCCCCTTCGGGAGCATGCTCCCGAAGGGGCTGCTCCATAAATTAATATTAATGGAGATAACTTTATGGAAAAACCTCAAATTTATGTAGCCTGCCTTGCTTCTTATAACAATGGCATTTTATATGGTAAATGGATTGATGCTACACAAAGTGAGAGTGATATTATCGATGAAATCCATGAAATGCTTGCTCATAGCCCTGTAGAAGGAGCTGAGGAATTTGCAATTCATGATTTTGAAGGATTTGGTGATGTCAGGCTTGAGGAATACGACTCAATTTCTACAATAGTAGCTTACGCTGATTTTATTAGTGAACATGAGGAATTAGGAGCTGCATTACTAGTTGACTATGATTTTGAAGAAGCAGAAATCATGATAAGAGATAGATATCATGGTAGTTATGACTCAGAAGTTGATTTTGCCTGGTATTTATTTGAAGAATGCTATAGTAATACGATACCTGACAATTTGATGTGCTATTTTGATTGTGAGGCTTTTGCTCGCGATCTATTTATTAATGATTATTGTTCGGTAGAGGTCAATGGAATTATCTATGTGTTTTCAAATTACTAAGCCCCCTTTGGGGCTTTTTATATCATTTTGTGAAAATAAAATCAGTTCATGTTTCGGGAAAATATATGCCATAATGACAATTAAATTCCCTTTAAGAGGAAAGGTATGGAAATCCACAAAGAATATAATAGTTTTTCGGAACTAAGAACCAGAACAGGATTAACTATCCCTGAAGTTATTGAATTTTTAGGGATATCTGAAAGTACAGTCTATCGCTGGGAACGAGGTGAGATATTTCCAAAGAAGGGGATCATTGAATTAATGATTTCTAAAATAGAAGATAAAAATTCTATAAATCATAGTAGTGATTTTACTTTCATTGATCTTTTTGCCGGAATAGGA
The DNA here is from genome assembly GCF_004283175.1 of Legionella longbeachae. Taxonomy (GTDB): domain Bacteria; phylum Pseudomonadota; class Gammaproteobacteria; order Legionellales; family Legionellaceae; genus Legionella; species Legionella longbeachae. The sequence continues at coordinate 44,739 of NZ_RXNW01000015.1, read as the reverse complement.
GGGTTTCGTAAAGCTTTTGATCAAGTAGGAGGGAAATGTGTTTTCACAAGTGAGTGGGATAAATACTCCCAATTAACTTATAAAGCAAATTATAACTGCGATCATGAAGTTGTTGGAGACATTACTAAAATAGAAGCACATGATATACCCAAACATGATGTGTTACTTGCTGGATTTCCTTGCCAACCCTTTAGTTTGGCAGGCGTAAGTAAGAAGAATAGTTTAGGTCGTCAACACGGTTTTGCTTGTGAAACTCAAGGTACTTTATTTTTTGATGTCGCCAGAATTATTGATTTCCATCGCCCAAAAGCATTTTTACTTGAAAATGTAAAAAATTTAATTAGCCATGATAAAGGAAAGACTTTTCAAACAATCAAAAAAGTATTAACTAATGATTTAGGATATCACATTGATTGGAAAGTTCTTGATGCGCGTCATTGGGTGCCTCAGCATCGTGAGCGTATCTTTATAGCAGGATTTCTTGAGGAAAATAACTTTAGTTTCAAAAATTTTGTTTTTCCTGAACAAAGTTACCATCCAACTTTAGCCAAGATATTACATCCTCAAAATGGGACCGAGAAAGAAGAGAATCCGTATACAGAAGGAAAAAATGCTGTAGTTTCTGATAAATATACTCTTTCTGATAAACTATGGAAATATCTGCAAGCCTATGCTGCGAAACACAGGGAACAGGGGAACGGTTTTGGATTTGGTATAAATACTGCTGATAATATCTCCCGAACTTTATCTGCAAGATATCACAAAGATGGTTCAGAAATTTTGATATACCAAAAGGATAAAAATCCTCGACGGTTAACTCCACGAGAATGTGCGAGATTAATGGGTTTTGATAATTTTGGAGAATCGAAATTCAAGATTCCTGTTTCAGATACCCAAGCCTATAGACAATTTGGAAATGCTGTTGTAGTTCCTGTCGTTCATAGTGTTGCTAATTATATGATTCCTTATATACGCGCTGGTTTGAATAAGGAACTAGTAGATAACAGACCACTAGAGCAAAATGCCTGATATCGTTGAAAAAGCAAAGCGTAGTGAGATGATGTCCGGGATTCGGAGCAAGAATACCAAGCCTGAATTAATTGTCAGGAAGGAGTTATTTGCAAAGGGTCTAAGATATAGATTGCATCTTAAAAATATTCCAGGTAAGCCCGATATTATTTTTAAGAAATATAAGGCTGTGATATTTATTCATGGATGCTTTTGGCATTGTCATGATTGCCATTTATTTAAATGGCCTCAAACCAGGCAAGATTTTTGGCATAATAAAATTTTGTCTAATAAACAACGAGATATAAATAATAGAGCTCTGCTTGAAAAAGAGGGTTGGCGGGTAGCGGTAGTATGGGAATGTGCTTTAAAGGGCAAGACGAAACTGGATATCCCGATTTTGGTTAAAGAACTTGAGTTTTGGTTACATAGTTCTAATCAATATATAGAAATACCTAATAATATCTTATAGGTATTATTCTTTATTTTGATTTATGATTTTCTTGAGTTCCTCGACAGAGATTGGAGGATTTTTTCTGTGAACCATGGCATGACAATTACTGCAAAGTGGAACCAAATCTTTGGTGGGATCAATTCGATATGTACCACCCATCTGTGAAACAGGTACAATATGATGTACTTCGATAAAATCTATTCCCAATAACCCATAAATTTTGCCAAAGTCAAAACCACAAGCCTTGCAGATTGGACCATAGTACGAAATACAAGCGGCTCTATTTATTGGGTTTCGTTCATATTTATTTATCTCAACCTTGATTTTTGATCCTTCTGGAAGGCCTTGTTCTTGTAACGTAATTGATTCAGTAATTTCTTCCAAGGGCAAGAGGGATAAAATCAGACTCATGCAGATAGACGCAATTTGGACAGCAAACTGATTGATTTGTTCAACTTTGTACTTATGATTAAGTGGAAGCCTCCAATCACAATCCAGCTCAAATTTTCTCCATAACTCTTTTTGATCATCTTTGCTAATTGATACCTTGGGTTCTCCATTAATAAGTATTGATATGCGAATTCCCTTCGCTTCAGATGATGATAATAAATTCTGAAATAAATTTATTGAATCATCATCTAATTCACCCATTTTTCTAATAAGACTTCCTGAAAAACTGTCAGGATAAAAGCTGGCTTCAATTATTTTGGGTGTTCTTGCTATGGTTATACAGAAACCATTCGGTTTGGGTAGATCATCAGGGCGAATCACTACATATCTACCCCCATCAATATCTTCCATTGATCCTGAAAAGGAAAGGCCGAATTGTTTTGATAAGTGTTCAGCAATTAAATCTGAATTAAGCCCTGACATTTCAACCCTCACCACTTTCTGGATCAGGTAAATCAGCAACTAACTTTTTCAAATTTCTTGATACCTCGATTCTAAATTCTTCAAAGGCATCTCTATTCTCATCATTGATATTATTTAATTCAGCTTGAGCTAAAGACCATAGTAAAAAATCCAGTGCTTGAATAACTACACTGTTTTGTATATTCGGAAGATAAGCTTTTGGATAATATGGATGACCAGTATTAAGAACAACACCCGGATTGCCATTTACCAGAGCGGCTTCCCATAATACTGCATTATCAAGCGTTGGAGCAGTAGTAATATGCATTTCTCCCGGGTTATCAGAGGTAATAATCCTGAATTTTGATGTATTTTCACCACTATTATTTTGTATTGTGATTTCTTCTTTTTCTTCATTCACAGAAGTAATTTTAGCTATTTTCATCACACCTGATTTTTGATGAATTGCATTACCCGAGTTGGTATGTAGTAAAGTAGCGGCTCCTTTGGCCGTTGCGGCTACACCTTGTCTATATCGGGTTTCTGCTTCTCTTCTTGGAGAAGAGAGTAATTTTTCTCTGAGAAATTCATATAAATGTTCGTTTAGCAATATTCTGGATTTTTTAATATCAACCTGGAATGCCTCATCAAGTTCATGGCTAAATGACAGCTCTACTCTCAATAACGAAAAGTGAGGTTCTGATTTATACATACCCAACCAATCAGGTCCATGAATTAGCCTGTTTTCTCGGTAAACATAGACACCTTGTTTTTCATTAGAGATTTTTGCTGATATTCTATTTTCATCGGAAGAAAACTCTTCTTTTCTTGGAAGAATAAAAGCTCTTACCGAAAACGATGTTTTCATGCTACTTGGTAGTTCAACAGGAATGTTTTTTTCCAAAACCGGTTTTTTTGTTTCCAGCAAACAAAAAGGATCCCAAGCTGATACGAATTCATCATTTAATTTAATCTGGATGTTTCTTGCCCTAGTATCAGAAGCATCTAAAAATCGTTGGTAAACCATTGCTATGTGCTCTTTTAAAGAGTTCATCAAACGACCCATAGCTTTTTTTTGGGGTTGACCATTTGCTTTGGTGTAATCTTGCATGAGACGATCAATTTTTTCCCATATGACGAGAGTTCCAGAATGGTTCTTTGCAACTTCATCTAATAAAGCAATTTCGTGCGATTCAGGAGAGGCAAGCTCTAGACCCCAGCTATTTGATTGTCCCATAGAATCCAAATCCCATGTCGCTCTCATAACCTCAAGAGAATCAGAACGTGAGACAAGTGACAATCTTTTACAAAATGCAGTAGATGCTGTTTTTAATCCAAGTCCGAATTTCCCAAGACTTGAAGGATCCTCTCTTTTTTTGGAACCATATTTCATTGCATTTATAAGGTCATCCTTATTCATCCCACAGCCATTATCTCCAATAGATATGGCTATGTCTCCCATATAGTCGATGCCAATTCTAACATCAACTATCGTAGCTCCAGCAGCAATAGAGTTATCGATAATGTCTGCTATTGCGGTATTGAATTCATATCCTGTATCGCGAAGACCTTCACTTACGCGTGCAACGTCTGGTGGCACATTAATAGTTTCAATGTAAGTCATGCAAAGTACCTCATAAGTTAAGAGTTAATAACCTTCCAGCCACTTCCCAAGACCAGAACACCTTCTTCGTTAATATCAGAATTGATATTGTCACACCTTTCACAGTCAACATATATGGAACCATTCTCATCTAATTGGAAGATAAGATTGTCACCAACTTTTGCAGATGCTGCTTTAAGATATTTTGTCATACAAGTAAGTCTATATTCATTGCGAGTGCCGTCAAAGAACTTATTATTATAATATATAAAATTAAATTCCCATCTTGAGTTATCATGTAGCTCTCTAACTACAAGCAAAATTCGAGGGTTTTTAATTGTTGAATCCAGTTTGGGAAAAAATCCCAAGATGGCAGGATCTTTAGGAACAAGAATACCTGCCTGATGGCCCCCTGTAATTCCTATATCATTTGCGCTTAATTTTTTGGATATTTTCTTTATCATTCATACTCCAGATAACTGGTATTTAGAGGTGAGATTTCTAATGCTTTTGCTATTAATGATGCATCCAATTCTCCGCTATGGCCCGTTACGGCTTTTTCTGCCAAATCCCGTTTAAAACTTGCACGCTCCATAATTATTTCTTCAACTGTATTGGCATAATATAAATGATGAATAGTTACGGGCTTTTCCTGCTTTCTTCTGAACGCTCTGCGAGATGCTTGTTCTGTAAGAGCCGGATTCCATTCAGGGTTATAATGGATCACATGATTAGCTGCGGTAATATTCAGTCCTGCACCAGCAGCTTTAGGATTTAAAAACAAGGCGCCATAACCCTTGTGATTAAAAAATTCATCAATTACTGTTTGACGACTCATAACCGGAACACGACCATCAATAAAATTGAAATAAGCTGCTGGCCAATGTTTTTTCATGTCAGATAGAAAAATATCGACCATTCCCTGATATGTTGTAAAAAGTAATACTTTGTCTCCTGATTCAAATATTTCTTCAAATATTTCTAAAGTACGTTGATACTTGGGCATTTCAGTGAGGGGGTTATTTGACCAGTCGCCTATAAGTGCGGGGTGCGTACAGAGAATTCGGAGTTTTGTTGTTGCTACCATATTTGCAGCTTTTCCATATTCTCTTATAGTTTCAAGACGTAACCTTTCATATGCTTCAGCAAGTGCTTTAGTCATTATTATTGGTTGCGAAATCTCAATTTTTTCAGGTAGATCTTTTGCTACTTCAGTTACTCGTCTTCTCAATATAATCGGCGCGACTATTGGAGCCAGTTGGCTGGCATCATCATTATTGTCTGTATACTGAGATTGAAATTCATTTAAACTACCTAAAAGTTTTGGCAGTGCAAAATCAGAAAGAGACCATAAATCTTCCAGTTTATTTTCTACAGGTGTGCCAGTTACTGCAATAGAGACTCTTCTTGTGAGATTTTTAACACTTACTGTTCTTTGAGCCATTGGATTTTTAATATTTTGCGCTTCATCTAAAACCAAAATATTCCACTTGATTGTTGATAGTAATGGCTCATCGCGAATCATTGTTTCATATGAAATTAAGATTACATCGTATCCTTGTAGTTTTTCATTAACTCCTGGTCTATTAGCACCCGCATGAACAAATATCGATAAACCGGGGGCGAATTGGCTTATTTCTCTGCGCCAGTTTTCCAGTAAGGTTGCAGGTGCTACTACTAATGACTGACTTCTCCCTGATACTTTTTCTAATTGTAACAGAGCAATGATTTGCAGAGTTTTTCCAAGTCCCATTTCATCTGCAAGGATACACCCAATATTTTGTTCTGATATAAGATTTAAAAACGCCGTACCATTTTTTTGATATGGATATAAATTCGCATTTAATCCGGGAATTTCATTATTGTCTTTTATTGATTTAAAGGATGGATTATCAAAATTTATATTCGATGATTCTATTATTTTTATTTCTTTTGCCAGACTCCTTAAAACTATTAGTTCGCCAAGATTAAGAAAAGAGTCTGGATTAATTGAATTATCTTTTAGTAAACGCCTGATATAATTTGTTGATTCTATATCGATAGGATACCACTTATCATTTATCACTATTTGATCTTGATCATTAGAAATAGCAATACAATTATTTTCAACTTCAACACAAATAGACAGTTCAATATAGTTATTATCGTTTTGTGATAAATATATACATGGTGGAGCCGGGTATTTGGAAAGAGTTAATTTTGGTAAATCCTGCAAAAGAGGGGGAGCAATTTTACCTGCAATAGATATTGGTTCACCTGAAAAATACGATAAATAAATACTCTTGGCTCCAACAGAAACATAATTATTTTCGTTGATATCAAGCATTAAAATATTATTTGTGATTACCCATTTCATCGGAGAAGTTGCAAGCATTTTCTTCCATTTTAATATAAATAATTTGAACATCTTCTTAAGAATTAATTATACCTTATCGACTACGCTAGACACCATCATTAACAATTTTTATAAACATTGTTTATTTATTATTTATCGTTATTGCAATGAAATGCTCATTATGATGTAATAAATGCACGTTTCGAGCATTTTAAATAGGGATAGATAAATGAAGCATTTTAATACTATTCACCAAACCTATAACCGCACCCTAAACATCAATGAAGCATCAATCTTCCTCGGAACTCATAAAGAAACACTGCGTAGAAAAGCTGCGAAAGGTGAATTGCCTGCTGTAAAAATAGGAAGGAGTTGGATATTCATTGAACAAGATCTTGTGATGTATATCCGATCCAAGTATGCTACACCTGACGCATCGGAGGGTGTTAGTTATAGGAGTAATCAACTATGGCCCTCAAAAGAAAAAATGGTTACTGGTGGGTTGATATCACCTACCTTGGAGAACGTGTACGAAAAAGCACTAAAACTAAGGTAAAAGGTGAAGCTCAACTTTTCCATGACCAGATTATGGAAGAACTTTGGAAAAATAAAAAACTAAAGTCCGTACCTAAAAAAACATGGATAGATGCAGTGATTAGATGGCTTGAGGAATCAGGGCATAAGAGAAGTCTGGAAACGGATAAGTTTCATTTGGCATGGTTAGATCCATATCTAAGAAACAAACTTTTGAAAGACATCGATGATGATCTAATCGAGCATATTGCCCATGAAAAGGAAAAGACTGGTGTTAGACTTTCTTCGGTTAACCGTGTATTGGAAATAGTTCGAGCAATCTTAAACAAAGCACATAAAGAATGGAAATGGCTAGATTCAGTTCCATGTATCAGAATGCGTAAGTTTGAGAATAAACGTATCCGATGGTTAACATCGAAAGAAGCTAATCGGTTGCTAGATGAGCTGCCACCGCATTTAAAAGTAATGGCAGCATTCACATTAGCAACTGGTTTAAGACAGTCTAATGTAACTAAGTTGCAATGGAGAGAAGTGGATTTAGAAAGGAAACATGCATTAATCCATCCTGACGAATCCAAAACAAAAAAAGCCATTCCTGTTCCCTTAAATTCTCAAGCAATTGAGATACTGGAGCGACAGAAGGGCGAACATCCCACTTATGTTTTTACATACAATGGAAAGACCGTTGGAAAATGTAGTACGCGTGCCTGGCATAATGCTTTGAAGCGAGCAAAAATTAAAGATTTTCGATGGCATGATTTACGGCATACCTGGGCAAGCTGGCATGTTCAAAATGGCACTTCATTGCACGAGTTACAGCAATTAGGAGGATGGTCAGATTATGATACAGTTTTGCGTTATGCACACTTATCAAGTGATCATCTACAAAAGGCAGCTTCAAGAGTTTCGGGCACGTTTTCGTCACCGCAACTTGGTTTCTAGGTCAAATTTTGAAGCTAAGTGCTTGATTTTAAATGGCGCGCTCGGAGGGACTCGAACCCCCGACACCTTGGTTCGAAGCCAAGTACTCTATCCAGCTGAGCTACGAGCGCAATAGGATCTTATTCATTTTTCTTACAACTGTTCTTTTGGTTGATTTCTGGAAACCAAATTGGTGGGCCGTATAGGATTCGAACCTATGACACAGAGGTTAAAAGCCTCCTGCTCTACCACCTGAGCTAACGGCCCTAAAGAGCTAAACATTTATAACTATACTATAAAACTGGTGGGCCGTATAGGATTCGAACCTATGACACAGAGGTTAAAAGCCTCCTGCTCTACCACCTGAGCTAACGGCCCTGAAGAGGCTCGAATAATACCGGATTAGCATAGAATTTCAAGTCTTTTTATCATGTTTCTCTTATTTTTATCATTTTTTTGTTATTTTTTGGTATTGAGGAGCAAAGGATTAACAAAATTGGGATAAAGACATTAAATTTTGACTTATAAAATAGATGTTTTTTTCAGAAGCTAAAATTGTGCAATGGTTCAATTTTAAGCGACTCTCTAGAGTTTGGGCTTTATGACTTGCAGTAACGAGTAAGATAACGTCTGAACCTAAAGCACCGCAACCTTTGATTGCAAGTATTTCAGTATATTCTTTAAGTCGATTTATCAAATTTAAACTGTGTTCTGCAACTAAATTCAATTCAACTAGTTTTTTATGATAATTGTTAATAGTTGCAATTAGTTTTGCAGAGTCAGTTTGCTCAAATGCCAGCTTAGCCTCATCAACTAAAGAAGATAAATAGTCAATTTCATCAGGTAAGGTGGTAGTTTGCAAATGATGATGTGTTGCTAGTTTTACTCCTGTATGAATTAGGAAGAAAGATAGATCCTGGAATGGCCATCCATAAGATTGAATCATTTTTTTATGTCTATTAACAAATACACAACCGTGTTGAGCCTGTGCTATAACATCATACCCACTAGGCTTTAGCCCAGACCCTGTCCATGATACTTTATAATAAGCATTGAGCATGTCATCTAAATTAGGTTCCTTTTCTTTGAGAAAGCAGCTTGCTAAATAACTTGCTAAAAATTGTGCACTGGATGCCCCCAAGCCTCCTCGTTTTGCATAGGGATCGTTCCAGATTAATCCTTGATCTAAGTTTTGTTGTTGCCACCAAACTCCTGCCGGAGATTGGGGGTGAATTTCTGACATTTTATTGCTTTTATACGTTAGGATAAGCTGAAAACAAGGGGACGTGGTTATAAGAATTGCTGATGCCCCAGCTATTGCAGCATATTCACCTAATAGAAATGTTTTTGCAGGAACTAACCATTTCATACTGCAATTGGAGTTTGTCTAATTTTTGCCAATAAATCATGAGCATTATTCAAGCTGATACGTTTATGTAAAGCGAGCCATTTTTGTAAATGCTCTTTAAGAAGAGGCATCTCACTTTCGTTCGCTCCTGCTGCGAGGAGTAAATTGTCAATATGAAGTTTCATATGACCTTGAATAATTCCCTCTGTGCATAACGCTTTAATTGCACCTAAATTTTGTACAAGTCCTACTGCAGCGATAACTTGAGATAGTTGGTTTGCAGAAGAAATATTCATCATTCGTAGGCACATTTGAGCAGTAGGATGGAGCGAAGTAACTCCACCTATAGTACCTACTATAATAGGCGCTGTAAGTTGGCCAGTGAGGGTATCATCTTCATAACGCCAACGCGTGATCGCTTGATATTGACCATTACGCGCTGCATAAGCATGAACTCCTGCTTCTACTGCTCGCCAATCATTGCCAGTTGCAATTAAGACCGGATCGATTCCATTCATTACCCCTTTATTATGTGTTGCTGCTCTATAAGGATCCATTTCAGCAAAAAGAGAAGCCTCTTGAAGTTTTTGGCCTAGAACGGGATCAATTTTATGGATGGTTACTTGGGATGTAGTTAACTTTTGGTCGTTTAAGTTTGATAAAATACACATGGTGACTTCTTCACCTGTTAATTGCTCTATAGGTGACTTTAAGTATTCAAGTACTTGATTAATGATATTAGCACCCATCGCATCACAGCTATTCATCGTTAAATGGATAACAACCATTTCTTGGCCGTCTTCTCTTTTGAGAAGACGTAGTTGCAGATCAATAACACCACCACCACGCTTTACCATATTCTCTGCTACATCTTTATTTGCTTTGCTAATCAGGTAGGCACGATTTTCATCAAAAATTTGAGAAAATTTATTGAAATCTTTAACTTTGGCTAATTGAATTTGACCTAAAATGCATTCACCTTGTACCCATGTTTTTATATCACCACATTGCCTAATCCATTTGGCTGATTTTGACAAAGCAGCAATAATTGAAGTTTCTTCAACAGCCATGGGAATAACATAATCTTGTCCATTAATATTAAAGTTGGTTGCTACACCTAGAGGAAGCTGAAAGTAGCCTATAACATTCTCAATAAGTTTATCCGCCAAGTTTAAATCTTTTATACCTCCATTTTTAAGAAATGCGATGTCTTCTGCATTGATTGCCCCCAAGGCTAACAACCGTTTAAATCGTTCTTCACGTGAAAGTTTTGAGAATCCGCGGAATAATTCATCAGTATTAGAAGCTAGAGGCATGCTTTCTCCTTGGTTAGCCGGCATTAACGCCAAGTTTAATAAGGTCGTTTTTGCATTGTTCAAAGTGGCTGTAGTTGTCTTGCATACCTAAATTTTTACGTTTTTGCGAATAAATGAGGTTATTTTATCATAAAATAGGGAAGCAAACTACTTAAAACTTATCGCTTATATGATTTAGTTGTATTATAGCCTAGATTTTGTTTATGTTGTTTGTGTAATACATAAGCTATAGCAAATTTATTTTTCCTAAAGCGATTTTAAAGACCTGGTCTCAATAAGAATCGGCATTAGCGCTAAATTTTGATAATTTCAAAATGCAGATAATCAAAAAAGATCCGATAAATATATTATCAATATATTTTTGTTTTTAAGGATCAAAAAAATTCATTTAATACAATAAATTACAATACGTAAAATGTTTTTATTTTAAATTTATGGTATTTATTTTGTGTTCAGTGTAAATTAATCGCTCTTTGTGTGTTGGATTAAGGGAGATGAAATGGGAAAACGTGCTCAAGCTGAAATGAAATCTTTTCTATTGGCTGAAAAAAGACGATTGGAAGTTATCGAACAATTCAAAAACTGTAAATCCTATGAGGAATTTTCCAAGAGTCAAAAAAAATATGAAGAAAAAAAGGGAAAAAATTTTTTTATTATTTCTTCTAAACTAACTGAATACCACATACAACGGCTGAGAAAATTGGATGAGGAGATAACTCAATTAAAATTAGATCTCAAAAAACAATTTCCTTCTCCTTCCGAACAAGTAAAATTACAGCAAACACAAGAGCATTTAATAAGTGAGTCACTTAATTTAGATGTCGATAATATAGTAGTTAAAGAAATAGTACCAAATATGGGACTTGTTGAAAGTGGTAATCAAGGAAGTCAGCAAAAAGATGCTCATGGTACTACTTTGAGTTCAGAAAAAGCGATACAAGAAAACTCTTTAGATCCCCGAACTATAAGGGAACGAGAAGCTCATCTATTACAAGTTAACGTCCAGTTAAGAGCTTTCAAGCTGAAGCAGGAAGAGCTTGAGGCTAAATATGAAGAAAATCGTAATAAAGGAAATCAAGCTCAAGCGAATAAATACCAAAAAGCTTCTGAGGCTGCTAAAAGTATTTATAGCGAAATTTCTCGTTTAGCCAACCAATACATCATCGATGGAAATTTGGATGCTTTTAAAATCAACAGCCAAACTACTCTTAAAGAAGATAATGATAATGTAAAAATATTACAGGAACATCGAGGATGGAAATCTTTCTTGGCAAATTTAGCCGCACTAATCTTTACTGCTGGATTTGCTCAAGCAGGATATTCAATCTATAAAGGACAACTTTCCTGGCTTAAACCTGCAACTGATACGGGTAAAAAGGTTGAAAATCTATGTACATCAATTAATGCAATTGCTGTGACTGTTTAAGAAACCCAATCTTTAATAGTTGGCATCGCTCCGCTGCAGTAAAAGTCAGTGTGCACGCGATGCTTAATTTAATAATATGGCATAGAACGTTATAAACTATCAGAATGATCAAGTATTATGATACTATAGTCCTTAGTTTTTGCTCTTCTAGAATATTCATATTATTCTTGGGATTATTTTTCAAAATAGATAACTATGGTACAAAATAGCGCGCAAATCACTTTTGATAAAGAACGTATCAGATATCACTGTACTGGTATTTGGTCTGTTTTACAAATTGACAGCTTGGTGAAGCGATTTAGTGCCGATGAGTTACCTGAAACAAAAAAAGTAACAATCAGTGGGGAAGGGATTAGTCACTTTGATAGCGCCGGCGCTTTAGCATTAATCAAGTGTATTGATAAGTTGGAGCAACGAGAAAACCAAGTTGAATTAACTGACTTTACCGAAACACAGCAACAACTTTTGGAGCTCATTAAATCAAAGAAGGATATTTTGGATTATCATATTCCTTCTGCCCCAAAAGAGAACCTCTTTTACCAATTAGGTAAAGAATCAGAGAATAAATTTCGCCAAGTAGATGGCCTTCTTGTTTTAGTTGGTGATTTAACTACAAAAATAATTGAGGCATTCGGTAATTGGCGACGATTTCAATTGCCGAGTATTATTTCTAATATCTATACCACTGGAGTAACCGCTTTACCTATCCTTGCTTTACTTTCTTTTTTAATTGGAGTTGTTCTAGCTTATCAGATGGGATTGCAACTCCAAACATACGGCGCCAATAGCTTTATTGCTTATCTGTCAGGGATGGCTATTTTCCGTGAGTTTGCACCGTTAATTACTGCTATTATTGTTGCTGGACGAACTAGCTCCGCTTTTACAGCGCAAATTGGCAGTATGAAATTGAATGAAGAAGTGGATGCTCTACTCACTATGGGACTTTCCCCTACAGAGTTATTAGTTCTGCCTAAAGTTATTGGATTATTGATCGCATTTCCTTTATTGATTTTTTGGTCCGATCTTTTTAGTATTTTAGGCTCAATGATTATGTCCAATAACATGTTAGGCATTAACTTTACTGACTTTTTGCAACGACTAAGAGATACCGTTGGACTTTCTCAGCTGAATTTAGGACTTTATAAAGCACCTGCTTTTGCATTATTAATTGCTTTGGTGGGATGTTTTCAAGGGTTTAAAGTTGAAGCAGGGACAGAAAAAAATATTGGAAGTCAAACAACTAAAAGTGTAGTACAAGCACTATTTCTGATTATCATTGCTGATGCAATTTATTCAGTGATTTACAGCCGGATGCATTGGTAAATGAGTGAATCCATTATTGAAATCAAAGGCCTGAAGAATTACCTTGGTGGTCAATGGGTACACTCTGGTGTCGATTTAACCGTGCAAAAAGGAGAAATTTTAGCCATCATTGGTGGCTCTGGAAGCGGAAAAACAACAATATTACGTAGTGTGCTGATGTTAATGAAGCCGACAGCTGGAGACATTAGAGTCTTTGGTCAGAATATTAGTCATCTTGATGCTCAAGAGGCACTTTCTCTTCGTCGTCGTTGGGGGATGCTTTTTCAACATAGTGCGTTATTTTCGTCAATGACCGTATTGGAAAATGTGATGTTTCCTATGCAAGAGTTTACTAGCCTTGAACCTGAGTTTATGCATGAATTGGCTTTATTAAAAATAGCTTTAGTGGGTCTTCCAACAGAGGCAGCAGGAAAATTGCCTTCTGAGTTGAGTGGGGGTATGCAAAGAAGAGCAGCTGCGGCGCGTGCTATCGCCATGGATCCAGAATTATTATTTTTGGATGAACCTACCACGGGTTTAGATCCGCTGAGCGCAAGACGTTTTGATGATTTAATTGTTTTTTTAAGGGACTCGTTAAAGCTTACTATAGTTATGGTGAGTCATGATATAGAGTCCTTGAAAAGAACCACAGATCGTGTAGCTTTTATTGGTGATGGAAAAGTTTTAAGTATTGAACCCATTAAAGAATTAATGAAAAATAAGCATAAAATAATCGCAGACTATTTTAGCAAAGTGTAACCGGAGATAATATTTTTGGAAGCGAAAACCAATTATACCATAGTGGGCGTGGTCGTACTCATATTGCTTGTGGGACTTATAACTACAATGTTGTGGTTATCCATTGGTTTTAATCAGAAAAAATATACTACTTACACAGTTTACATGCATGAGGCCGCTTCAGGCCTTACTCAGGATGCCCCAGTGAAATATAATGGAGTGCAAGTAGGCTATGTTAAAGAAATTAGATTAAATCAAAATGATCCCAGGCAAGTTGAAATTTTGTTGGATATAGAGGAAGGGACTCCAGTCACGACGAGTACTTTTGCTACTCTTAATTCCCAGGGGATTACCGGGGTAAGTTATATTGGTTTGAGTGCAAGTACTTCTAATTTGACCCCTATAACAAAAATGCCTGGTGAACCGTATCCAGTTATTCCTTCTAAACCGTCTGTTTTTAATCAATTGGATAGTATTTTGAAAAAAGTATCTGAAGATATGGGTATAGTGACCACCGAAGCACAACGTATATTTAATGAAGAAAATGCAAAACATATAAAACATATACTTTCGAATATTGATAGTTTTTCTAAAGATATTGCCGATAATGGTAAAAATGTGAATGTCTTTATGGAAAATCTAGCGAAAACCAGCCGGGATTTCCCACATGTAATTGAAGAGCTTAAAGTGGGTATTTCAAAGTTTAATCTTATGGCAGAAAGTTTGAGTAAAGCTGGAAATAGCGTATCAAAAACGATGAATTCCGGAAAAAATACACTCGATAAAATCTCCCAGGAATCACTTCCACCAGCAACCATTTTGCTGCGTCGATTGAATGCAATTTCGGCAAACCTTGAAAAAGTAAGTAGTGAAATGCGACAAAATCCTGCGGTAGTAATTCGTGGAAGTAAACCTCCACAACCAGGGCCTGGAGAATAAATAATGAAAAAATTGGCTGTTTGTCTTTTGGGTTTAAGTGCTGTAATACTTAGCGCATGCTCACCTGTTAGAATTTCTGTAAAAGATCAATACCAATTAAGTGCCTTTAGTGCAAAGCAGTTGGCCAAAAAACCTATGCCTATTACTTTATTGGTTACTGCCCCTGATGCTGCTGGTGGTTATCAAACAGAACAGATGCTCTATATAAAAAGACCTTACGAGCTTGAGGCTTTTGCAAAAAATGCCTGGGTAAATCCTCCCGCTGATATGCTTTATCCATTAATCTTGCAAAGCCTACAAAAGACAAATCTTTTTGAAGCAGTTACTTCTAATGCGTATGCTTTGGGTGCAGATTATCGATTAGATAGCCAACTTCTTTATCTAAATCAAAACTTTCTCAAAAAGCCCAGTGTTATCGAGTTTTCGGTGAAGATAGTTTTAACTCATGTTAGTGACAATAAAATATTAGGCTCACGCATTATTAACTTAAGTGTTCCATGTCCAAGTGATACCCCTTATGGTGGTGTAATTGCAGCCAATAAAGCAACACAAATATTTACCGCAGAACTGGCTCATTTTGTGGTGTCCTACATAGAGCATTAAGAAGGATAGATTCTGCATAAAGTGCCTGGGAATTACTGTAGCCAAAAAATAAAAAGGATTGTACAATGTGCCTCCATAAGCCCTTTATGGGAATCTAACTAATAAAAAAAAGAGGAGATTGAGGATGAAAGCCAGATCATTATGTAAATTAGGTCTGCTTGTAGCGAGCGTTATATTAGTGGCTGCTTGTTCTAAAGCGCCTGGTAGTGCTGACGGAGCCGCTTTGGCTGAAGGGGAGGCATCTGCTCAAGGTTTAGGGCAATTCACTCATTTTGCTGGCCAAGAACCAGGAGAGTCCTACACAACTCAGGCACCTCATAATCAATTATATTTATTCTCTTACGATGATAGTAATCTGGCTCCAAAATATTTGCCGTCTGTAAATGCTCAAGCTGAATATTTGAAAACACATCCTGGTGCTCGTGTATTATTAGCTGGACATACTGATGAGCGTGGAAGTCGTGAATATAACGTAGCTCTTGGAGAGCGTCGTGCAAATACAGTAGCTGATATTTTACGTATGGCAGGTGTTAACCGACAACAAATACGTGTTGTAAGTTATGGTAAAGAGCGTCCAATTAACCTAGGACACGATGACGCATCACATGCACAAAATCGACGCGTAGAATTTACTTATGAGGCAACAAGATGATTTATTGCAAAAGACACATTATCGCTGCAGGCTTTATGCTAATGCTCCCTTTGACTGGTTGGTCAGAGGCACCTGTAGTTGATGATAGTGAAAATTTTGCGATTATTGAGGGGCAGGCGCAAGAAGCGCCTGTCGTTGGTTCTAAATATGATGATCCCCAAATTGAAAGCGGACAATTTGATTTAGCGCAGAATGACAATTACACTATCGATAATTCTCAAGATGAGGATGGTCCTGCACTTGCTAAAGATGATCATCCAAGTGATTCAGAGAATAATCTCACTGACAATGCGAAATTGATTGATAAAATTCAAAGTTTGCAACAAGAAATTCAAGAATTGAGGGGGCAATTAGAAGTACAGGCCCATGATTTAAAGTTGTTACAGCAGCAACAAGTGGCTTTTTATAAAGATTTAGATGCGCGTTTAAGTGGAAATTCCTCCTCTAAGTTAGCATCGAGTAAACCACCAATAGATCTTGATGTTGGTTCCAAGGACAAGATCAGTACACCCGCAAAAAAAAATGATGCGAATGCAATGGTGACGACTCCAGTTTCTGCTCCTGTTTCTCGTGCAAATCCAGCTGATGAACAAATTAGTTATTTAGCTGCTTATGAATTAATAAAAAATAAACGTTACGATGATGCTATCACTGCAATGAATGTTTTTGTACAAAAGTATCCCAAAGGTGGTTACACCGCTAATGCTCAGTATTGGTTAGGGGAACTTTATTTGGTTAAAAAGGATTATTCAAAATCCATTGAGCATTTTAATACAGTCTTACAACAATTTCCTACCTCAAGTAAGTCTGCCGCAAGTATGCTAAAGGTTGGCTATGCCTATGCAGAACAGGGCAACAAGCAAGAAGCAAAGAAATTCCTGCAACAGGTAGTTAGGGCCTATCCAAATACACCTACGGCCCAACTGGCGAGCTCAAAATTACGTACAATATGAATATAAGAATTTAGTTTTTAGTTTGAATTCAGCCTGGATTATGTGAAAAGGAACTCAGGTTATCCAGCTGAATCTAATTTTTTTGCATAAACAGACGATTATATATTTGCACAAGACACTCATGTTTGTTGAAAGGCTGTATGTGTGTAAGTGGGTGAGAAAGATAAAGAACCGGTAGCGTAACACCCCGGTAGTGGAAAGCAATTGTCTACAGACCCTAATACCCAAGGAGAAATATTATGTATTGGCTTGCTCATGCTCCAGCTAATATTGCTTTAATCAAATACATGGGAAAAAAAGATGAGAGTTCAAATGCTCCAGATAACTCTTCGTTATCTTATACTTTAGATAATCTTATCAGTACTGTAAGGCTTGAAAAATTAAGTTCGAAAAAAGACATTTGGGAGCCATTGATTGTGCCTGGAGGCATTGATGAATTGGTCATATCTCCAGAGGGGCAAAAAAGGTTCCTTGATCATTTAGCACGCATAAAAAGTCATTTTGATTATGAAGCTGGATTTTTAGTTCAGTCATGTAATAATTTTCCACATAGCAGTGGTATGGCAAGTTCAGCTTCAAGTTTTGCAGCATTGACGCGTTGTGCATCAATCGCTTTAAGTGAACTCACTCAAAAGCCTATGCCGTCTATAGATGAGCAAGCCCAATTAAGCCGGTTAGGCTCAGGATCGTCGTGTAGATCTTTTTATTCTCCCTGGGCTTTATGGCAAGACGACAAAGTAAAAGCTGTAGAATTACCTTATCAGCAGTTGATTTATCAAGGTATTATAGTAAGTAATAAAAAGAAAGAAGTGCCCTCTAGTGAGGCACATAAGCGAGTAAAGACAAGCTCATTCTATGCAACTCGTGCACAAGAAGCTGAAGATAATTTAAAGCTTTTACTAAATGCACTGATTTCCAAAGATTGGGCTTCGGCTTATCAAATTTGCTGGTATGAATTTCAAAGTATGCATCGTCTATTTCATACTTGTGAGCAGCCTTTTTCTTATATGACGGAAAATAGCACCGATTTATTGCATCATTTAGAAGACTTTTGGGATAAAAAAGGTGATGGTCCTATAGTTACAATGGATGCGGGACCCAATATTCACCTATTGTATCGGTCAGATCAACAAGATTTAGCACGTGAATTCAAACGAGATTATCTAGTGGGTAATTATGATGTTCTTTGATTTTGAGACTACAACATATGGTAAATGGATTTTGGCGGGCGAACATGCAGTGGTAAGAGGCCATCCTGCACTGGTATTTCCAATTAAGGAGAAAAAATTAACTTTAAGATATTCTGCTTCAGCCTTATCTCTAGGTGCCGATTATGAGGGGAGTAGTGGTGCAGATATGCATCTTTTATTTTGGAGTGTTTTGGAACATGGATTGCAAATATTGGGTCGCTCCATAAATCAACTAGGTGGATATTTTCATTTAGGGAGCAATATACCTGTTGGTGCAGGAATGGGGGCCTCTGCTGCTCTTTGTGTGGCGATGAGTCGCTGGTTTTGTGCCCAAAACATGATAGATTTAAGCCAATGCAATGTTTTTGCCAAAGAATTAGAACATTTATTTCATGGAAAAAGTAGTGGATTAGATATTGCAGGAGTTGCTGCGGAAGGGGGGATCTATTTTAAATCAGGTAATACAGTACCTGTTCAACAAAAAATTTATCCAAAGTTTTTTTTATCTTCATGTAAGCAAATTGGAATTACTTCTCATTGCATTAATCAGGTACAAAGTTTATGGGATAAAAATGCTAAATTAGCTGAACAAATTGATCATCAAATGGTTGAAGCTGTAGAGGAAGCTAGAAATGCTTTAGAAGATAGTAATGTAGAGGCAATAGTTTCATTAGCTAAAGCGATTAAAAAAGCAGGAGATTGTTTTTTTCAATGGGGGCTGGTAAGTGAGAGCCTTCAGCAACATATGAACCGACTAATGGCCGAGGGTGCATTAGCTGTCAAACCCACGGGTTCAGGAGGAGGGGGGTATGTATTGAGTCTTTGGGATCAACAACCACCTGATTTTCTGGAATTGCTCAGCGCTTAATATACACCAGTACTTCTTATTTAAAATCAAAAAAAGAGATACATTTTCCTTTTTTTCTTGTTAGTAAGAGAGGCTGCCCTTAATCAATAAAATGATAATATACCTCATTTTCTTTGATCATTCCTAGTTCATATCGTGCTTGCTCTTCCAGGGCTTGATCTCCATTTTTAAGTTCTTTTATATCTGCTTCAAGTGAACGATTACGTGTTGCTAACTTATTGTTTTCTTGTTCATGAGCAGCAAGCTTTTTTTGAAGTTCACGCCATTGAATCAAATTACCATCGCCCAGCCATAATTTATGCTGTAAAATAACCAACGAAACAATCAAAATAATAAACAATGGGCGCATAAGTTTCGATTAATTAATAGTATCCTTTACGCATTGTATTACTATATGGCAATGTGGAGCAATATCTGCTTGAAAGAATTTATTAAGTTCCTTTTGATAAAGTTAATCTTTTGTTAATTCAATACATATCTGTTTAGCAAGGAATAGGAATTTATAAGATGATGGACTTACTTAAATAAACTAAGGCGAGTTGACCATTCATCCCCACTACCCACGTGCTGCGACTTAAAACTGTCGCGAGAGCGATTTCTTATGATACGTGGCATGAATGGTCAACACGCCTTAATCATCCATTGATATTTATCTTTGGGATTTGTAAGAATTGAGGCTTGCTTTGATTGAAAAAAATCAAATGTGTTTGCGTAAAACACTGAGTTCATCAGTTAATTGATCTATTTTTTCTAATAACTCCAATACAAGAGCTACTCCGGGAAGATTAACCCCTAAATCATTATGGAGACGAAATGCAGATTCAATTTTTCGTAAATCTTTTTGATTTAATTGGGGTTGCTCTGATGCGCAGGTTTGGCTCGAAAATATACCATATTCAACCATTTCAAGTAATAGTTCTTTAGGGATTTGGTACTTTAGACAGACTTCGTTAAATGAAATAGTAGTTGTTTCTTCAATAAGTACACCTACTATAGTATTATTTTGCTTCATGCTTATACTCCCATCTTAGTTCGTGGATTAAAAGGCATCACCTCGGCCATTTTTTTGTAAAATTCAGTTGCAGCTTCGGTGATTGCTGGCGGAGTAATGATTTTTAAAAGTACGTATTGATGCCCTGGTGTTGGGCCAGGCAAACCACGATTTTTGAGTCTTAGCTTTTGTCCTCCTTGCGAACCTGGTGGAATTTTTAAGTCAATTTTTCCTCCTAGAGTTGGAACGACAATAGTTGTTCCTAAAGCGGCTTCCCAAGGGGTAATTGGAAGTGTGAGGTAGATGTCACTATCTATCACATCAAAAAAAGAGTGCTTTTCAACGTACACAGTGAGGTATATGTCGCCGCGAGATCCTCCATGTGCCCCTGGCGCTCCTTGTCCTGCTAATCGGATTTGTTGGCCTGATTTTACCCCAGCAGGAATTTTTACTTTTAAAGAGTGCATATTAGTTTGTGAATCGTGTAGCACAGGAATCTGTATGCTTTTTACTGTACCTGTAAATGCCTCTTCCAGGGTAAGGTTAATTTTTCCGTGGTAGTCTTGTCCTGTCATAGGTTGTTGGCGATAGCGAGAATGGCCAAATAATGTTTCGAATAAATCTTCGTTTATATGACTAGTGTAATACTGCTCCGTTTCTTCGGGGCGCCAATAAGTATATTGTGCTTGCTGATTAAAGTCTTTATTTTTTCGGAATTTATCGTATTGTGCTCTTTTTGCAGGATCTTTTAGTACTTCGTACGCTTCCCCCATTTCTTTAAAACGCTCTTCAGCATCGGGCTCTTTACTTATATCTGGATGGTATTTACGGGCAAGTTTCCTATAAGCCATTTTGATGTCCTTTTCTGAGGCATCTTCGTTAACACCCATTATTTTATAATAATCCTTGTCCATGTTTTATCTTCTCATATGGGCATTGTTGGGGAACTCAACATGCCGAAATTGTGAAACTTACCAATGTTCATTCTAGCAGATAGAGCATTAAATCGTCATGCAAGAATCTTACTTTTGTAATACATACGTTCCTGGAGCATCTGGTAGTTTTTTATCAAGTTTAGGGGGCTTAACTTGAGCTAAGTGGGATTGGTTTATCAACCAATCGTGCCATGCTAACCACCATGAGCCTGTTTTGTTTTCTGCTGCGTGCAGCCAATTTTTAGAAGACATATAGGGTTCTTCCTTTTTCTGTTCCCGAATAAAATAGCTGCGTCCTTTATGACCAGGTTCACTAATAATCCCCGCATTGTGCCCTCCATTAGTGAGCACAAATGTGATGTCTCCTTTGATCATTAAATGGATTTTGTAGACGGACTCCCAAGGACTCACATGATCCTTTTCGGTGCTGACTGCAAAAGTCGGGAGTTTAATATTTTCTGCAGCTATATTTTTTCCTTCAACAGTAAATCGTCCTTCGGCAAAGTCATTATTAAGGAATAGTTTTTCCAGATATTCGCTATGCATCTTATAGGGCATACGTGTTGCGTCAGCATTCCAGGCGAGTAATGGAATCATCCCTCTTTGTGTACCATGCATATAATCTTGTACCATCTTAGACCAAATAAGATCGTAAGAGCGAAGCATTTGAAAGCTACCAGCCATTTGTTTTGTATCTAAGTATCCTTTTTCCCACATTACATTTTCCAGAAATGACACTTGACTATTGTTAATGAAAAGTAATAGCTCACCTGCATCAACGAAATCTCCTTGTGCTGCAAGGAGGGAAAGACTTTTAAGGCGATCATCATGATCTCTTGCCATCGCAGCCGCGGTGATCATCGCTAAAGTACCACCTAGGCAATACCCCATTAAATGGATTTTTGTTTTAGGAAATAGGGTAGATATTTTATTGATTGCAGCCATAGCTCCAAGTCGGTAGTACTCATCAATTCCAAGCTCCCTATCTTCCGATTTTGGATTTAACCAGGAAATGATAAACACAGTATGTCCTTGTTGCGTTAACCAATTCACTAATGAATTTTCTGGAAGAAGGTCAAGAATGTAATATTTCATGATCCATGCTGGCAGTATCAGCAGAGGTTCTTTATACACTTTTTTTGTTTGTGGTTCGTATTGAATCAGCTCGATTAAATGATTTTTATAGATTACTTTACCTTTGGTGATGGCAACTTGTTTTCCTGGGGTAAAGTTTTCAATTCCATCCGGAGCAGTTCCCGTTAATTTTTCCAGGATGTCTTGAACTGCTAACTGTGTTCCGCGGATTAAGTTTTTTCCATTTGAATTCAGTGTTTCCTGGAACAGGTCAGGATTAGTCAAAATGAAATTTGAGGGTGATAATGCATCGAGGAACTGTTTGGTTCTAAATGAAACAATCCGTCTATTAGGATCATTTAATCCAGGAATTTCACTGGATGCTTTTAAACTCCAATCTTCAAGTTGCAGGAAAAGCTCAGCCCATAACCGCCAAGGATAGATACTCCAATTCTCTGTATGAAATCGAACATCTGTACTATTTCCAGGAGTATCATAATTACAAAGATTATGGATTAAATCAGAAAAATGTAATAAAGGATAGAGACTATGTTTTAAAAATGTACCTGGAGCTTGTGCCAATTGTGCTCCCCATGAAAAATATGAAGTTGCTGTAGAAGCAGGGCTAATACTTGCAGTAAACTTTCCTAAATTCGCCTGATAATATTTGTTGATGAAATCAAAAATATCATTCCTTTGAGGCTCTTCATCATACAGATGTATCGGTATGTTTTTTTGATGATTGTTTATTTTGGGTTTTGATTTATTTTTTGAGGAAATTGGCTTATCTGTTTTTTTCATGGCTTTTCGACTTACCATATTATTTTTAAAAATAGTATAGCAGTGATATGGTTTTTATTTGTATATTAATCAGTTAAAGTACATACTATTCGTTTAGAATACTTGGTTAGAGATAAGTAGTTCCTTTACTGCTTGAATTCATAAAGAGAGTTGGAGAGATAATGCATAAACATTTACTAAATGTACTCGTAGTTTTTTTTCTATTTTCATTAGCTGGTTGTCAGTCAAATCGGACTACTGATACCTTCTTTAGTCCCTTGGCACCATTAGTCACCCCAAGCGCTAATCTGGATCAAACAGTACAAGAGGCTTTAATGCGAAGTGATGATCCGACAATTGCTCGCGTACATGTTCAAACACGACAGGATGTGGTTGTTTTATCCGGTTATGTTAAAAAAATTCGCCAAAGTGATGTAGCAGAGCAAATTGCTCGTCAGGTTCCTGGTGTCCGTGCTGTAGAAAATAATATTATTATTCGCCCATAAGGTTTCATCTTCTCCATTTGTACTATATTTAAAAAAGGTTAAGTATGTTCAAATGGAGAATAAAATGGCTGACCTAATTCATAATGCCTTACCTGTGCCAAGACGCAAGATCATTTATATTCATCCCGAAGACTCAGTAATAAAATGTATTAATCTAATGTCAGAAATGGATATAGGGGCTTTGGTTGTGGTAGATAATGATAATCAACTCATTGGCATCGTGAGTGAGAGAGATATAGTCCGATCTTGCTTGCATAAATGTGTTAATTTGGAAACAGCAAAAGTTTCAGACGTAGTATATAAAGAAGTAATGATTCTAAGTCCTAATGATCATATAGAAAAAGCGATGCAAGTTATAACTGCAACAAAAAGAAGGCATGTGTTAATTCGCGATGAAAATAATGAATTTATTGCAATTTTGTCAATTGGAGATTTGCTTTATCATTTGCTGGAAGACAAGGCTAGGGTTATAGAGCAACTCGAAAATTATATTCATACCTATTAACAGAGCTTATTTAATAGTGTTATAGTAATTTCATTTTAGTGCATGCAACCTTTATGAAAACATTATTCAGATTGTTGTTCGCTTTCTTTATAATTTGTGCTCATGCTTCGGCAGCTGATTTATCATCTTCATGGTATTCTAAAGGCGCTGATAACAAGGTTGTCATAAATGTAGAAATGTTTCTTTCATCTACTTGCCCCCATTGTCAAAAAGCAGATGAATTTTTCCGTGAATTAGAAAAAAACTCTCCCGATCTTCATATTCAGCATAACTTTATTGATAAGGATAAAAATGCACTAATTCGCTTTAGTCAATTATTAAATTCGCAACAAATAGATAATTTTGCAGTTCCGGCAATCTTTTTTTGCGATTCGCGTTGGGTAGGGTTTGACTCCGCAACTACTACCGGAAAAGATTTGCTTAAGGCGATTGAATATTGCAAACACCAAATTGAAAATAAAGGAAATTTAACAAAAACAACAGTGAATACTTTGAGACATTGGTCTAATGCCAACCAGTTTAATAGTGGAATGATAGAAAAGCCATCAGCATTACGTTATACGCTCACAATAGCTTTTATGGATTCTTTTAATCCGTGCGCCTATTTTTGTTTTTCGGGATTTCTCGCTTTTCTTTTAATCGCTGAACAGCGAAAGAAAAAAATTATTGCCAGTTTGTTATTTATCACTTCAGTAGCTCTTGTTCATTATTTTCAACAAGTATACACCAGTGAGTATTTTGCGTTACTTCCCTGGCTACGTATTCCTGCCGCATTATTAGGGTTATTGGGGATTTATTTAGTGATACAACATTATAAAAAACAATCAAATGATCCCTTATATTTTTTACTGGCGTTTTTTTTAGGGTTAATAATTACGATTTATCAACAAACTTGTATCATGAATTGGGCTACAATTTTTGAGCAATGGTTAAACAATCAACATTTTTCTAATTGGCAAATTAATTTATATCAGTTGCTTTATCAAGGCACATATATATTTCCTTTAATATTAATTTTATTTATTTATTTAGCTTTATTAAAGTTAAAACGTTTTGCTGTATTAAAGACTAAATTTGCAAACATGGGTTTATTCTTTCTGATTATTATCGCCATGTGTTTGATTATATATCCTTTCATATTATCTGATTTTATCATCTCTTTATTGACCTTGTTTATCTTGGTAGTTTGTGGTTTCTTTATAAATTTGACTTGATCTTGTTTTGATGATTTGGGATTATCAACATTCTTGGTTTTGTACGTATTTGCCACAATTTAAAATTTTATGAAAGTTATATTCGCATGCAGGAGTAATGCATCCGATATAGCTTGGTTAAATTGTGTTAAATTGCACTCTTATCTTTAGGTGGAAACATGAGTAAGCCCATTAATATTCCCGTTGTTGTTGAAAGTGGACAAAAATATAAAACATCTCATGGAGTAACAGCAATTAAAGATGGTGTTAAATCAACCGGGCAATCTTATGAGCGTCTCCCTAAGCCCAAATGGTTACGGGTAGTTAATCAAATTACTCCTGCTTATAACCAAGTAAAAGAACAGGTTCAAAAACACCGTTTGGCTACTGTTTGTGAGGAAGCCAAGTGCCCCAATATAGCTGAGTGTTGGTCGCATGGAACTGCAACAATTATGTTAATGGGGGCAATATGTACTCGTGCATGTCGTTTTTGCTCTGTAGACACCGGAAATCCGCATGGCTGGCTAGATCCACATGAGCCTGAAAATACGGCAAATACCGTTGCTTTAATGAATCTTGACTATGTAGTTTTAACCTCAGTAAACCGAGATGACTTACCTGATGGTGGTGCTAATCATTACGCGCAAACGATACGCGCTATAAAAAAACGTTCCCCAAAAACCAAGGTAGAGGCCTTGACTCCGGATTTTCAAGGAGTAGAGCAAGATATTGCTTTATTATTGGATAGTGGTGTCGATGTATTTGCACAAAATGTAGAAACAGTAGAACGATTAACTCACCCTGTGCGTGATAATAGAGCGGGTTATATGCAAACATTAAATGTACTTGCATTTGCTAAACGGTATCGACCTGATGTATTAACTAAAACAAGTTTAATGTTAGGTCTGGGGGAAAGTGATGAGGAAATAGTACAAACGATGGATGATTTACGTGCGCATCATGTAGATATTCTTACACTTGGACAATATTTACAACCTACAAAAAATCATTTACCAATCGCTCGTTATGTTACACCTGAAACTTTTGCAGAATTAAGAAAAATTGGCTTAAAAAAAGGCTTTTTTGAAGTAGCTTCTGGCCCTCTGGTTCGTTCAAGTTATCGTGCTGATAGAATATTTAAACAAGATAATTTAGGTTTGGATAATTAGGGTTTATTGATTCCCTTGTATGTCTTCATAATATGTTTGAAAATTTCTTTCAAACTCTTCTGAGAATGCTCGTGCTGATGAAGTTCTAGATACTTTCAAGAAACCTGGCAAGGGTTTGAGTGGTACGGCCAGTTCCAGTTGCCGTCATCCATCTCTTTTTTTCTTAATTGGATGATTATGTAATGCTATTTATGATCAACTTAAAATAATTCCTTTGTTTCTCATTTTCTTTTGTAAGAAATAGGCGCAAAAATACATTATTAGTCCTAATCCCATTGCGCTGAGGCCTAAAACCAGATAATAGCTTTTATAATAGGATAAGCTTTGTACAGCAGAATGTACGGTATCGGGTATCGCAACCCAGGCAGCAATTCTACCTGATATGGCATGAGCCAAAGAGCTTGCAAGATACCAAACTCCCATGGCAAAAGCGATGGAGTTTTGATCACAATATAATCCTACCATGCTTAATCCAATAGCGCTGACCCAAAGCTCTGCGATGGAGATAAGGATATAAGTGAGTGCAATATAATTACCATTGATGATCCCGGTAGGTGATCCATAGGCAGCAAAAGCCATTACCAAAAGAGCAATACCTGCAAGCAATGTCCCTGAGGCAAATTGGTAAGAAATCGTGAACCGAGGAAATAATTTATAAAAGCGAGGAAGCTGGCTACCAATTACCAAAATAAGTAAAGGGTTAAGTATTTGATAATGAGCAGGGGAAACAGTTAAACCAAACATATTATGATCGGAATTATTTTTAGCAAATAAAATTAGAGTACTATTCATTTGGTTATAAATGACAAAAAATACTACTGCTTCAACAATTAGTAGAATGGCAATTAATTGCTTATGGCGTACAAGTCCTTTAAGCGATAATGTTTTTGTTATAAACCATGTAATTCCGATAATGCAACCAAATCCAATAATGGTACTTGCTATATAAACATGAGAGTAGGCATACAAAGTCAGCAAATAGATAGTGATTATATAAGCTGTTAAATGCAATATACCCTTTCTAGTGAATTTAGATTGATCTTTACCCCAAATGACATTTTCATAAATGGAGTAACGTTTGGCAAAGTTTAGGGCTGCAATTGATTTACCTATAAAAGCAATAGTAAGGATTGAGAGGGGGCCATAACGACTTTCAAGAAGTAGTGGGGCAATTAAAGTGGCCAATAATGCCCCCACATTAATCGCAATGTAATAATAAGTCATCGCTGATTTTGCTTTAATCGCATCATCTGAATAAATATGAGAAACCATACTGGAAGATGTTCCCATCAAAAGTGAATTGGTAGCAGGCACAAAGGCATATGCGGCAATAAACAAGGTATCACCAAGAGAACTCACAGTATAACCACTGAGCATAACAAGTAGATAGGCGGTAGCTAACATGATGCTACCAAGTAGAATGGAGCGTCTAATTCCTACTACAGTATCTGCCATATATCCACCCAGCATGGGCATCAAATATCCCATTGCATGAGCTACACCAATGAAAGCATAAGCTTTGGCTTGACTGTAACCTAAACCCTGGGACCATACAGGCCGTGTTAAAAATAAGACTAATATGGTATTAAGCGCATATACAGAAAATTGGCTCCAAAAGGTAATAAATATGATGTTATTGGCTTGTTTTTGGCGCAAGGCCAATTCAGGCAAGTAATTTTTCACTTCTTGAGAAATCATTGCTCGAACCTCATCTTATAAAAGATATTTATCAGATTATCATTTTCTGGCAAGAACAACATCAATAATGTGCGTATCATGATAGGGAAAAGTAAAAATTTTACTAAATAATCGTTTGAGCCGTTGAATTAAAAATGTTTTGGGCAGCATACGAATAGATAATGTATTGAGAAACCATGTTCCTTCGATACCAAAATGCGCTAATTCATCAATTGTATTTAGAGTTATAGGTATTTCCAGGCGCTGATGGGAAATCACTTCAAATTGATTCTGCTTGAATGCAAGCATTAATTCGTCATTATTGGCTGCAACTGTCGTATTTTTTACAATAGATTTGTAGTAGTGCCCAACAACACTGCTTAAAATGGAGCCTTTACTAATGAAATCCGCTAAACATTGTTGAGCGACGGGGAATGAATCATAAGTTGTTGTGATCATTGAAAAATGCCCGTTAGCTCGAGTTAATAACCTGGCTTCGTTAAATAATACTTTAATTGGAATATAGGCATTAATAAAGTGTGCTAAAATCAAGTCCTGGCTGTGGGGTGGTAAAAACTTATTTGCTTGTGCAGCGCTCCCTTCAATTGTGATCAAAGACAATGCCTCGCGAGCACGCTTTAACATTTCAGAAGAAACATCAATTCCTGTAAATTCTGCTTGCGGCATAATTAGCTGAAGTTTTTTAAGAAATGTACCATCTCCAACACCTAAATCAAGGACTTTATAATGAGGTTTTATCCCCAAACAAAAGTGCTTCATTTGCTCTATTGCTGTTTGATGGCTCTGGCTAATCGCTCCAAAGCGATTGGCTATTAAATAATTTTCAGCGATGTCGTTATACATGGCCTTTAAGGACATGCAAAATTCCAATTTAAAAAAGGGTTTGGTTAGTATATCTCTAAATTAGGGAAATTGGCGACACATGATTTAGGAAATTTATCTTAATTTGTTGTAAATCTTTGTTATCATAACGATAAATTGGTTTTCAGGATGGGTTATGTCAAAAATATTAATTACTGGGGCTACTGGATTTGTAGGAAAAAAATTAGTTCCTGCACTTATTCAATTAGGCCATGAAGTGCGTTGTGCCTTATCTAAAAAAGTAGATTGGCTTGAGGCAGAGCAAGTCATCATGCAGCGATTAGAATTCGAAACTGACTGGAGTGAGGCTCTTGCAGGAATTGACGTCGTCATCCATTTGGCAGCAAGAGTACACATCATGAAAGAAAAGACAAAATCAGCACTTGATGAGTATTACAAAATCAATACTATTGCTACAAAAACTCTTGCTGAGCAAGCAGCTAAACATCGGGTGAAACGTTTCATATTCTTAAGTTCTATTAAAGTCAATGGAGAGCTAACAGTGGACGGAGAATCTTTTTCCGAAGAAACTAAGGCTGCTCCTGAGGATCCTTATGGACAAAGTAAGTTATATGCCGAACAATATTTAAACGAAATTAGTCAAAATACACCCATGCAAGTAGTTATAGTTAGGCCACCTTTAATTTATGGTCCAGGGGTTAAAGCTAATTTTTTGAAAATGTTGCAGCTTGTCAAAAAAAGAATACCCTTACCTTTTGCGAGTATCCAAAATAAGCGTCACTTTATCTATATAGAGAACTTGGTTTCTGCTTTGTGTGTTGTAGTAACTCATCCAGCAGCTGTTAATCAAACCTATTTAGTAGCAGATGAGGATTCCTTTTCTGTACCAAATTTGATGCGCCTTATTGCGAAAGAGATGAACACTCGAGTTTGGTTAATCCCTTTTCCCGTTTCGCTTATGAGGTATATTTTTCAATTTCTTGGTATGGGAAATCTTAATACACGCTTATTTTCATCTTTAGAAATTAACAGTAATAAGATAAAATCACAATTGGGTTGGACCCCTCCTGTGAATTCTGTAGAAGGATTAAAAAAAACTGTTGCATGGTATCAAAGTGAATTTAACTCTTAGTTTCTTTTTTTTAGTATTTTCAATAGCTCTAACTAAGTTATATTGTATTGTTGCACAAGATACACTTCTTATGGACAAACCCAATCACCGTTCCATGCATTCAGTGCCAACAGTTAGAGGAGGAGGGCTCATTTTTATTGGCCTGGCATTAATTTCGTTGCCTATTCTCAATAACCTAACTGAGAGCTCTTTTGAAGAGCAATACATTTTTCTGCCTTGCACCTTTTTTCTTGCTGCAGTAAGCTTTTTGGATGATCTCTATCATTTATCAGTAAAAATTAGATTCTTTACTCAAAGTGGCATTGCTTTATTAATTGCTATTTTTATGAGGCCAGCACAATTAGATTTGGGGATTATGATTCAATCCTCTTTTTTGATTATTCCATTTATCTTTTTTGCAGTGATTTGGGCCATTAATCATTTTAATTTTATGGATGGAATTGATGGTTTTTGCGCAGCTCAAGCCATTTTTTTATTAAGTGCCTATGCTGTTTTTTTTGGCATCAATGATGCTTCATTTTACCAGGATTTCTGTTTTATTCTTATCTTTAGCCTTATAGGCTTTTTATTTTTCAATTTTCCACCAGCACGTTTGTTTATGGGGGACGTTGGAAGTGCTACGCTGGGATTGATTACTTTTTGCATCGCATTAATTGCACAACAAAAGTTCAATGTACCCATCTTGTATTGGTTTATGCTAAATGGATTGTTTCTTTTTGATGCGAGTGTTACTTTGATACGAAGAGTACTTCATAAAGAAAATTGGTCTGTTCCTCATCGAAAGCATGCCTATCAAAGATTAAGACAATCAGGAGTCAAGGTTTCAACAATTTTATTAGGGCAATTGATACTGAATATTTCTTTTTTTATTATAGTTTTCTGCATACAAATGCACATTGCTCATTTTAGTTTAATAGTATTACAATTGGGTTTTATGCTGTTTATTTATTTTTTAATTGAAAAAAAATCACCTATGTATTCTTCTGCTTCTTCATGAATGTATTTGAATAAATTTCAAATTAGGACAAAAAAATAAGATTTTAAAAGGTTTCTTAATACTCTGTTAAGAATCACAGTGTAAAATTAAATTCGTACGACAAGTATTGCTTTGTTTCTTAGTAGTTTCGTAGCTATCAAGAATACCATGGAAGTTCTGTGGAGGGATAGGTAGCTGCTTTGTTAGGGAGATTTTCTATGTTAATTTTGACTCGGCGTATAGGTGAAACCTTAATCATCGGGGATGATGTAAATATTACCGTACTCGGCGTAAAAGGTAATCAAGTTCGCTTAGGTATCAATGCACCAAAAGATGTATCTGTTCACCGTGAAGAAATTTATTTGCGTATTCAACAAGAAAAGCAATCAGATGAATCTGAAGAAACAGTATAAATCGATTTCCTCGCAGCTCATCCGGTCCCGGGTTCATAAATAGACTTGGGACAAACCTTAATTCTAGTATCATGCACCAGTTTCTGAGCTTATTCATGCTTTAAAGTTATTATTTTCGTAAAAGATTTTCGTTTCAGATTAAGCAGTAAAATGCTTTTGGACAAATAGAGTTCATTGAAATTAATAAACTCTCTCAAGCACATTTCATTACTAATATAGTTATAGGGAATGTTGATTATGCAGCGATGTGTCTCCCGAGGAAAGGTACAGTTTTTGACCGGACTCATCTTGCAATATTAATTGGCCTAGTTGATTAATTCCACAAGCGATGCCGGTTAATGTATTTAAGGACTGTGTCACTTTGATAGTTTTCCCAAACAAATAATCTGATTTATCCCATTCGTGCATAAAGCAACTCAAATCATTGTGAAAGAAATGAATTAAATAGCGTTCTAAATGGGCGATAAGCTTTGCAATTAAGAAATTCCTATCAAAATATTGCTGGGTGATTTCATATAAAGAACACCAGGGTTTATCAGGAAGAGGATGTTTTTGCGTATCCGAATTAACGTTCAAACCAATACCGATAATAACTTGAATAGTGCTATTGGATTCGGTAATGATTTCAATCAAACTACCACATAATTTTTTATCATTCCATAAAATATCATTTGGCCATTTAATCTTGATATTAGTTGATAATTGAAGTTCATCCAAAGTAGCTAAAACAGCCAGGCTCGTTACAAGGCTTAATCCCGAAAGTTTTGTGAGATCGTAGTTTAGGTTCCAACGACTGGAACAGTAAATATTTTCTCCAAATGGAGAATGCCATTGTCTACCAAATCGACCTCTACCATGTGTTTGAATTTCGGCACAACAAATATCAACAGCATTTGAAGTAGGTAACTCTTTCAAATAACGATTTGTTGAATCAATAGATGTAAAAAGATGTAAATTAAATGGAGTTGCTAATTTTTCCAATAAAAAATATTCGTTAATTTGTTTTTTGTCTAAAAGAATTAATTGATTAGGCAATTGATATCCTTGATTGGGAAGTCGTTTTATGGGAATTCCTGATGCAATCAACTGGTTTATTTGTTTCCATATAGCGGATCTTGTAATACCCAAAACAGCCCCTAACTCTGAACCACTATGGCAGCAACCATCTCCAAGTAACTGTAATAAAGTAAGTTGCGATGAAGTAAAATGCATAAGATTTGATACCTAAAAAATCATGAAATTATTATGTTGCAATTCAATAAATCCATGCCTGATTTCTCGTACTGTAGGATGATGGCACAAGGCACCACTGCATGCTATTTCAGGCATAAATGAGCGTAATTGCCAAGTTACATGATGTAATGGATCATCAACTAGTTGCTTCGTGGGCATTGAAGTAGGGACACTAAACTCCTTTGTGGGATAAGAAAGTCCTAATCCACATGCTTTTATGAACGCTTCTTTTTGTGACCAAACATGAAAAAAAACCGCGGGTTTTAACGCCTGAGGTACTTTAATAAACTCCTCATACTCTTGTTCAGAAAATAAACTTTTTGCTATTCCCTTATAAGGTCGAGCAGAGTATTTTTCTATGTCAACTCCCATGGGAAAGCCCTTTCCCACGGCCAAAAGCGCCAAATCTCCACTATGGCTAAGATTAAATTGCAGCCTCGCTGAATTGATAACCTCTGGTTTCCCATGTGCATTATATGTAAACTTAATGTATTCAGGATAGACATTTAGATATCGCGCTAAAATAACTCTCATCACTGTTCTAGCAATAGAGAAGCGTCGTTTGTGTCTGCTGAAATAATATCGATCAGCACGAGCTTGCTCTTCTGAGTTTAGTAGTTGATATGTATTTTGTAACTCATTTGCTAATGAAAATTGCCAAAGATCAATACGAGCTTCGTTTAAAATACAATTTTGTGTGTTTAAAGGGTCAAATTCTGTGATGATCATATTTTGTTAAAATCTGGCATCAATTAACGGTTAAGGTTATCATATACCATCATATTTAATTCACCAAAAGGTATTGAATGAGCCGACAATTTTTGGATTTTGAGCAACCTATCGAAGAGTTAAATCAGAAAATTGAAGCACTTCGAATGGTTGGAAATGATAACGAAGTCAATTTGGGCGATGAAATAGTTCGACTTCAAACCAAATGCTCTGAGCTGACTGCCCAGGTTTTCTCTAATTTAGAACCTTGGCAAGTTGCTCAAATGGCAAGACATCCTCTTAGACCACAAACTACTGATTATATCGAACGTATTTTTACTGATTTTCAAGAATTACATGGTGATAGAAGCTGTTCTTCGGCTCCTGCAATTATTGGGGGCTTAGCGCGTTTGAATGGTGAGCCAGTAATGGTGCTTGGACATCAAAAAGGAAAACGTACCAAAGAAAAGGTGTACCGAAATTTTGGAATGGCCCGTCCAGAAGAATATCGAAAAGCTTTGCGCTTAATGAATATGGCCGAGAAATTCAAATTACCTATTTTTACTTTTATTGATACAGCAGGAGCCTATCCTGGAATCGGGGCTGAAGAACGAAATCAGTCTGAAGCAATAGCCCGCAATCTTTTTGTAATGTCACGCCTTGAAACACCCATAATCTGTGTGGTAACTGGGGAGGCTGGTTCTGGAGGGGCATTGGCAATTGGTGTAGGAGATCGGATATTGATGCTTCAATTTGGAATTTATTCAGTAATTTCGCCCGAAGGTTGTGCTTCGATTCTCTGGAAAGATGCATCTAAGGCAAGTGAAGCTGCGCGTGCAATGAGAATTACTGCAGATAAAATTTTAGAAAATAAGTTAATTGATATAGTGGTGCCTGAACCATTAGGTGGTGCCCATCGTAATGTCGATGAAATGGCTATCCGCTTGAAAAATATATTGGTTAATGAGTTACAAAGCTTAAGAAAAATGCCTTTAGATCAATTAGTTGAAAGCAGATATCAAAAATTTATGGCTATGGGAGCATGTGATTAAAGCATTATTAAGCCCAGAATGGATTTTGCGTTTCAGTCAGTTTAATCAATTAATTGTGGGCTTTAGCGGAGGGCTTGATTCGACTGTGCTTTTGCATGCCCTTGCTGCCCACCCAATCTTATTGGATAAGATAGTTGCAGTACATGTAAATCATGGTATCAATGCAAATGCCGATTTTTGGCAAGAACATTGCAAGCAGTTTTGTCAGAAATTGGGTGTTTCTTTTAGGGCACAATCCGTACAATTTGATCGCTCAGCCAATATTGAAGAGGGGGCTCGGATTGCACGTTACTCTGTTTTTTCTGCTTTAGTTAAAGAGCAAGATTGCTTAATTTTAGGTCATCATTTGGATGACCAAGCTGAGACGGTTCTTTTGCAATTATTTCGGGGTGCTGGAGTTGATGGTTTGGCGGCTATCCCTGAGTTTGCCCAATTTGGATTCGGGCGCCTTTTTAGACCTTTTTTGCACTATTATCGTGAACAATTGGAGCATTATGCATTTTTGCATCAATTGGATTGGGTAGAAGATGAGAGTAATTGTGACATCACTTATTCTCGTAATTATTTGCGTCAAGAAATTATACCGTTGTTGAAAAATAAATGGCCTGGATTAGTGGGAAATATCGCACGTACGGCAAGTCATTGCCAGCAAGCTAAAAGAAATTTGGATGCGTTGGCAATAAGCGATCTTTCTGTAAAAGGAGTAAAAAATAAATCTGTTCTTAAATCTACTCTCTCTATAGGGTTAGGAATGGATATAAATGAGAGAGAGTTGGGTGAAAATATTTTAACAACTAACACACTAGCTATTGAGTCACTTAAGAGCTTAAATTTCGATCGAATAGTAAATATCTTGAGGTTTTGGTTGAAAAGCAATCAAGTTCAATTGCCTTCAACGATTACATTTCATCGCTTGATTCATGAAGTCATTTTTTCCAGTCAGGATGCTGTTCCTCTTGTAAGTTGGGGTAATAATTCGGTTCGTCGTTATCATAATCATCTTTATCTGGATAAAATAAGTAGGTGTAATTTACCTTCTGATGTCGAATGGACCGAGTTTCCTGTGCCATTAAATATAGGTAATTCGGAAATCAGGTTAATGGCCCAAAAGAGTAATCAAGGATTAATTATTCCTCAAAATGCGTCAATATCTATTCGGTTTAGGGAAGGAGGAGAAGATTTTTGTTGGCATGGCCAGACTAAACGCTTAAAAAAACTCTTCCAGGAGTGGGGGATACCTCCTTGGCTAAGAGAGAGAACTCCTCTTGTTTATTTTGATAATACTCTGGCTGCGGTTGTGGGTTATGCGATGAGCGATTTATTCTTTACTCAAGATTCATCAAATGCTTGGATTTTTAAACAAGTGACTGCATAAAATTTATCTCACTGTTAAATAAAAAATTAATAGAAGTTGGTTTATATAGATCCAATCGTACTATTTTTGATAAAATTTATTTATTTTTATATAATTAATCCAACTTATAACTAATTAAATTCTATTATGAAAAGCATTACAGAGATTAAAGAACTTTTAGCCCAAGTGGATAAACCAGGCACAATTTCAGAAGACCTTATGGCATTTTTCTTACATTTAAAGGAAAACTCGCGAGTTCATAAAAAGGCAGATAGCTTTAATGCGTTTGCAATGAGTTGCGATGAACTTGATGAATTAGCTTATGTCATTGAGCAAATGATAGAAAATTGTGATGAAGATTTAAGATTTCAAATTGCTATT
Source organism: Legionella longbeachae (assembly GCF_004283175.1). Lineage (GTDB taxonomy): Bacteria > Pseudomonadota > Gammaproteobacteria > Legionellales > Legionellaceae > Legionella > Legionella longbeachae. The sequence continues at coordinate 8,775 of NZ_RXNW01000015.1, read as the reverse complement.
TCAAAATGGGATGGGAGTGCCCATTTAAATCATTGGTCCTTTTTAGAGTTTGATTTCAAAGCAAAAGAATTTCCTGCATTGGATATTTTAATCTGTGATCCCCTGGGTTTTGTACCATCACTAGTCTTAACCAATTTAATAGCCAATCGGATGACGCTTGGTCGTTTAAGTAAACTTTGCAATCTCCACGTTTATGTACCTACAGATGTCTTACAAAATGCTGGCCGTGGGTGTGCTTATTTTACGACAGATAGCATCGCGATGTTATCTAATCAAAATAAATATAACCCAATTTATGATTATATGCGCTCTCATCAGCAAAAAGAAAAAGAACATGTGGCTAAATATACTTTAGAAACCTATCGCGATGCTATCGCTATGTGTTATACCAAGGAAGATCTTGAAGACATGTATAACTTTAATCTAATAGTTGGTCCATTGCCCGTTAGGCTTTTACGCACGAAACAATCTGTCTCTTCTTTGGAAAAGGAAGTGCTTGAGTCAACGGAACTTAGTGTTGAGGTTGTAAACAATAAAGGGGATCGAGCATGGAAGTCAATTGAAAAATACTTGTTCTTTGTTGATGATCGCACAGGACTACTACAGCATAGGAATATGAGAGTGAATAAAAAAATGGAAAAGTTAGGCGAAAAAATAAACACGATATCCTCTTCTTTCAGCTCTGAAGAGGATATTCACCTATTTAACGAAAAGGTAGACAAGCATCGACTGTTAGGGCTTGCTGTATTAGTGGAGAAACATTTTCACTCTAAGTGCGAAGATTGTATTTCTTCAACACTCGGGTAAATTAACAGCTAAACCTCCCATCGAGGTTTCCTTATAAATACTCTGCATGTCCATCCCTGTCTGCTTCATGGTTTTAATTACTTTATCCAGGGAAATTTGGTGTTGGCCATCCCCTATGAGTGCCATTCGAGTTGCATTTACTGCTTTTACAGCTCCCATTGCATTTCGTTCGATACATGGTATTTGTACTAAGCCTAAAACAGGATCACAAGTCATTCCTAAATGATGCTCCATTGCGATTTCTGCTGCATTTTCAACTTGGGCAACAGTTCCTCCAAGGACTGCAGTAAGGCCTGCTGCAGCCATAGAAGAGGCTACACCAACTTCACCTTGGCAGCCAACTTCAGCACCAGAAATAGAAGCGCCCTTTTTATAGAGGATGCCGATAGCAGCTGCGGTGAGGAAATAGGTATAAATATCTTTACTGCTCATTTTATCATGTGCTTGTTGACAATATTTAAGTACAGCCGGAATAATTCCTGCAGCTCCATTCGTTGGGGCAGTAACAATACGTCCTCCTGCAGCATTTTCTTCATTAACTGCCATAGCGTAAAGATTTAACCAGTTCATAATATCGGATTGTTCGAAGATGCTTTTTACTCCTTTTTGATGCATCAACTTATTATATAAATCTGGGGCACGTCTTTTTAAATTTAAACCACCGGGTAAGATACCATCGTGTTTGCATCCATTGATGATGCAATCATCCATTACTTTGGCAATGTCCAAAATGCCTTGATGAATTTCCTCAGTACTACGCCAAGTTTTTTCATTCACCATCATTAATTCAGCTATAGTCAAATTATGTTCACGACAAAGCTCCAGGAGCTGGGATGCGGTTGAAAATGGATAGGGGGGAGGATTTGTATCTTCAGTAGATTTTGAAAAGTCCTCTTCTGTAGTAATAAAGCCACCACCAATCGAATAGTATACTTGTGCTACTAACAAGTTACTTAGTTCATCAAAAGCGGAAAAGCGCATTCCATTAGTGTGCTTTGGTAACAGCTCTTTTTGTAAGAATAGAAAGTCAGTTTGTTCATTAAAGGGAATATTTTTTTTACCTGCTAGATGAAGGGTATGTGAATTAAGGATTTCATGCATGCGCGGTACCATGGATGCCGGATCCACCGTTTCAGGGGCTTTATTTTCTAATCCATTTAAAATGGCTTTGTCAGTACCATGACCTTTTCCGGTTAAGGCAAGGGAACCATATAGTTCAATTTTAATTCGTTGGGATTGATCTATAAGTTGTTTGTCTTCAAGCAATCTCAGGAAGGCATTGGCAGCGAGCATGGGACCCACTGTATGCGAGCTTGAAGGACCAATTCCAATCGAAAATAAATCAAATACACTGATGTTCATGGGGTTTAAATCTCTAGTTATAATTAGTGCAAAGTGTAGAGCGATCTTCTTTATTTGTCTATTTTAATTATAGTGAAGTGTGTGGGTATCATGCCGTACTTTTCGCCAAAAAAGAGATAAAAAACAGATTCTAGGCTTAATGTAATACTCTTTATAATATAATTACAATTAATCTGATTTAAGGTCTAGTAATTTCATGTGAATTTAGGCAAAATTATATGGATATTTTTATAATTTCCTATTTACTATTCAAAAAATAGGATGATAGGCACAATAGAAAGACTACAAGGGGATTCTTTATGAAGATGAAATTGGTCACTGCGGCCATTATGGGTTTGGCAATGTCTACAGCAATGGCTGCAACTGATGCTACATCGCTTACTACGGACAAAGATAAATTATCTTATAGTATTGGTGCTGATTTAGGAAAAAACTTTAAAAATCAAGGCATTGACATTAACCCAGACGTATTAGCTAAAGGAATGCAAGATGGGATGTCTGGTGCTCAATTGATTTTGACTGAAGAACAAATGAAAGACGTTCTTAGTAAATTTCAGAAAGATCTGATGGCTAAGCGTAGTGCTGAGTTTAATAAAAAAGCAGAAGAAAACAAAGCAAAAGGTGACGCTTTCTTATCTGCTAATAAGTCAAAACCTGGGATAGTAGTTTTACCAAGTGGTTTGCAGTATAAGATTATTGATGCCGGCACTGGCGCAAAACCAGGTAAATCAGATACTGTAACTGTTGAATATACTGGTACCTTGATTGATGGTACTGTATTTGATAGTACTGAAAAAGCAGGCAAACCAGCTACATTCCAAGTTTCGCAAGTAATCCCTGGTTGGACAGAAGCATTACAATTAATGCCTGCTGGTTCTACATGGGAAGTTTTTGTTCCTGCAGATTTAGCTTATGGCCCACGTAGCGTAGGTGGTCCAATAGGTCCAAATGAAACTTTGATTTTCAAAATTCATTTGATTTCTGTAAAAAAAGCAGCCTAATCTCGTGAGAAGATCTTCTTTCTCATCATACTCACTCCTATTTTTGGGAGTGAGCTCTTCTTAAGTTGCAAATCCTCACCGCTTTGAGTGATCTTAATGATGAACAAGCGTCTCTTTATTGTTTTCATTTTGGGTTTTTCTTCTGGTTTGCCTATGGCGTTAATCAGTAGTACCTTGCAAGCATGGTTTGCCTATAGCGGGATGTCTGTATTTGTTACTGGGACATTAAGTTTAATTAGTTTGCCTTACGCTTATCGTATTTTCTGGGGGCCTATTCTCGATCGTTACTCGTTATTTAACCTGGGTAAAAGGAGAAGTTGGATCTTGGCAATGCAATGTTTGTTGCTTGTAGGATTTAACTTGATGGCCTGGTTTACCCCGGAGCAACATCCTAATGTAATGGCATTACTCGCATTAGCCTTGGCCTGTTTTTCTGCAACACAAGATATTGCAATTGATGCACATCGAGCTGAATATTTACCAGTGACGGGGCATGCTCTAGGCGCTTCTTTAGCGGTTTTAGGTTATCGAATTGCCCTGTTGTTGTCTGGTGGTTTTGCTTTAGTGATGGCACAGAAATTAGGTTGGGCTTTTACTTATCGCTTTATGGGTTGTCTCATGATAGTAGGGATGTTTGCTGTCTTTGGTAGTGAAGAACCCAGTGCTGTCTTTAAAGAAAAGAATAATTTTACATTATCATTTATAGCACCTGTGAAAGAATTTTTGTCACGGCAAGGAGTCGTTCCTCTTTTATGTTTTGTTTTTTGTTATAAATTAGGAGAGGCTTTTACAACGACTACTAGTGGTATCGTCATGCCATTTCTCATTCAAGGACTTGGTTTTTCTTTAGATACTATTGGATATATAAATAAAATACTAGGAGTTGGCTCTATATTGCTAGGCGGAATATCTGCCGGGTTTTTATTGATGCATTATTCACTGTACCGTTCATTACTTGTTTTTGGTTTGTTACAGGCATTAACGAATATTTTATTTGTTGCGTTAGCAATGATAGGCAAAAATGTTATTTTATTATCAATAGCGGTATTTTTTGATAATTTTGCAGCGGGGATGGGTTCTACAGCATTAGTCGCTTTATTTATGCGTTTGGTAGATAAACAGTATACTGGGACTCAATTTTCATTACTTGTTGCATTATCTACATTACCTCGCATTATCTCAGGTCCAGTGGCGGCAACGATTCAAATGAATCTTGGGTGGGTTGCTTTGTACCAACTTTCTGTTGTATTTGCTTTGCTTTTTATCCCATTCTTAATCAAAATCAAAGAACAAACAAAGGAAATTAGACAAGAAACAATTTCTATAGATAAAGAAAGTAATTTTAATCCTGCCAGATAATTTTGCTAAGAATCGTCGCTATTTCCAATAAATATAAAAATAATTTGCTTAAATCATTTTCTCAGGGGATTATTTGAATTGGATATATTTTGAACAATACTCTATAGTTTAATAGTTAACCCATAAAAGAAAAATGCACAAAAATTTGGGTAAATTAACTAATGATGACTTTAGAGTCATTGGGAGTTATCACTACATATTCCGATTACTCAGATGAGACTGAAAAGTCGTCAAAGGACCTCATAGAGGAAATAAAACATTTAATGGATATTTGAACAAGGAGATGTTATGAAAAAGTTAATTATAGTTTTTTTTGTTATAGCTTCTTCTGTGGCCTTTTCTGCAACAAAAACTGATTTAAATGCTAAATGGATTTGCACTACGAATGCAAGTAGTAGTGATGTTGCAGAAGATAAAGCTGCTGATGATAAGATGGCAAATACGCAAGGTTCAGCGGCCGATTCTTTCGCTTTTGCTGCCAAAAATTGTCGTGATTGCACTAAAATTACTTGTGAAGTACAAGAGTAATTTTATTAAATGAAGCTGGTGTAAATTTAATACCAGCTTCATTTAAATAAAGGTGAGAAATTAGCCAGATCAATACTAATAAACTAACAGGAAAGCCTAACAACCATGCAATGATGTATCCCGTGATTTTCTCCAAAATGCGTTTTATTATCCTTCAATCAATATCTTATTTAATAATTATAGATTAGAGATAAAGAAATTGTGGATACTAATGGTAAACATCAATCCAGATACATAGTTCTATGTTTTTTTAACGAAATATTCAAGAAACGATATTACAAGCTGATTATCCCCCTGAACTATACAGATATCGTAAGTAATATTTATCAATATAGATTGGTGTTCTTGGAGTGATTTAATAAAAATACTCCCTAAGGAGGGAGCATGATATTTACATTTTTGTTCTTATTTGTCCCTTGAAATTGCATGCTTATCAATGTACCCACATCATTGGTGAAGAAGGGGGCTTTTCTTCGAATCGACAGTCCATTTGGGCTTGTAGTTCGGAAATAGTCATATCAATTGCCTTTGTACAGGCTTCACTTACGATCCTTGCGAAGGTTTTACTTTTATCATCGCCAGGCATTAGCTCGATATCTTTTGCGAACATATCCTTGAGTTTATGTTCATCTTGACTGAGTAGTGTTCTTAAATTTTCCAGACTTTGAGCCAAAGTGAAAAAAGATTCATTTTGATCTCTTACAGCAAAAAATCGAATAGGATTTGAGACTTTTTGCAGATATTCACGATCATCAAAAGGTAATTTAAGCTGATTTAACAATCGAATACATGTTTTTGGAATACCCCCGTAGATGTTGTAAATATTTTGGAGATTGAGGAGAATCGATTTAAAAGCAGGAGAAAATATTTTGTGGTCATAATCCTGGTCGGCGGGTAATTTTGAGAGAAAATTATATGTTAATTCTACTTTTCGTTGCATAAAGATACCAAAAATTGATGAAACTTGAAGCAATTGTAAATTAATATAATCTTAAATACCAATAAAATGATAATCTTCTTTTAATTTTGACGATATAAAAAGCATCATGCTTTTTATATCGCACTGGAAATATTACTTAGAACCGTAGGGCTTTTCAGGGGTAATTTTACTTATATCTTCCAAAGCATCTTTAGTTGAAGGCTTTTCTTGTTCTTGTCTAAAGAACCGTGGTTTAGGGAAATGAATTTTATCTGTAGGTGATTTGTCTTTTGTTGTACGTTTGTCCCTTTCAAACTCAAATCTAAAATGTGATTTAACGTGTAATTCGGAATGTTTTTCCAAATGTGAATCTAATCTTAATTGTTGTTCGTAAGATAATTCCAGTTTCATCACTTCGGGTAATACCTCAAGCGGGTGCTCAGGATCTTTACTTAATTTTAATCCATGTAACATATCCCATTTAACTGGATCTGTTTCTTTGAGTGTTGGGTCTAAATTGTCTGTAAGTTGATGAGTTAATGCTATATGAGAAGCATGGGCTATTTTTAATACAACAGCTTGCCGTTCAGGAGAAAGTTCACTAAAGAGTTTTATCATTTTATTGGTATATTCGACATCATTGTCTTTATGTAGAATTTCTACACTTCGTCGTTCTAGGTATTCGATGAGCTTAATTTCGTTAACATTTTCACAAAGGACCAATTTTAGAAACTCAGTATCACCATAGGCACTGTGTTTCACATTTGGATTTGAAAAAAACTCACCCAGAGAACCATCTTTTTTGATTTCTCTAGCACCTATAATTCGCTCAGGGGATAAAAAAGGTAACATGTATTCCATTGCAGCCTCAGCATTACTACGTTCTATTCCCATGCCTTTATCAACTTTGCCATCATAGCCTACACCAAAGCTAATATGACGGGCAACGGATGCTGCTTCATCACATGCATATACGTAGATATAACCATCTTGCATACCATAACTGGCAGCAAAATCAAATGCTGCGCAAAATTTTAAGTTAGCAGAAGTTGATGTAATACCACCAGACCAGCCAATTTTTTCGCCTTCTGTTTCAAATACGTCATTGACATAGGGTTTGCTAATGACACCTGATTGGAAAGCCCACATGCTAACGAATTGTGGTGCTAAACCTTCTTTAAATGCCACTTCTGGCTTCCCATAATCACCTTCTGGGCGAATGGTTCTAAATTGCATTTGACCATCACGGTCAATGAATTTGGCATTATATTTTGAGTTTTCTAGACTATGTTTAATGTAAGCAACACGATTTTTTCTAAATTCAGGTGATGTCACCATTAATGTATTAGCAATTGTATTTACAATATTTTTTGCGTCTTTGATAAATTGTTGTTTATCTAAAATTTCCTTAGGATGATCAACTTTTTCACCGGATTTTTTGCGCAGATTAATCTCTTTACTTAACTCAGAATCAAAGTACTCTTTCACTTCTCTTTCATATGTGTCGTATTTTTTAGGATCGCCACTTGCAAGACGAATTGCTTGCTTTGCATCCAGTTCGGCGCCTTCAAAGTCGGAAAGTAATTTGCTTGCCGCAGAGATAACCATTTTCTCTGTTTCAAGTTGATTATTAACAAATATATTTAGATCGCCCACAACTTTATTAAGTTTTTTGGTATTTTCAAAAGTTTTTTCTTTATACCAAAGGTTAATCTCATCGGGATTACCATGAGCAAGTTTTATCGCTTCAACATGTAATTTGTCTAGTGCCTCTCCCTCATATTTTTTTGACACTATTTCTTGAATGAGTTTAGTTAATTTAACACGTTCAGAATAAGTTAAATTTCTCATGATGACCTTTTTTTTAATTTTTAATTTCTAAATTGTATCATCAGTAGATTAAGTGATTATTAAAAGATCACTTTGTGTTTTACAAATTTTTGCTGTCAGGCTTTCTAATTATTTTAGTTATACCGCAAAAGGCATGGGGTTAGTAAATTCAGAGGAAGAATAGAAGGATTCCATCATAAGATGAAACTAATATAATGAAATGAATATATTAAAAATTATAAAGTTCGTGTTAGGGCCTCTGCGTGTGATTATAATGGGCTCTTAAAGGGCAATGCCCCCTGAAAAATAAATGACACAACACCCACCTGGCATAACGATGGAATAGAGGAGTATATTAAACAAATCTATTTAAATGGTGAAAAAGAAGCCTTTTATTCTATCAATGTATTAGATGTGCAGGCCCTATACATATTTATTTTGTCCGAAAAGGGCAAGAGTGGACTCCTTTAAGTCTATTTAATCAGGAACCTTAGTTATAACCGAAGAAACTTTTTTATTTGTAAAGTATACTTTATAGATAAAATCTCCAGGATTATGATAAGTCCATACTTGGCTCTACCCCAAATAAAGGGGCATTTTAATCAAGTTAGTCTAGACTAACCCTTTGATTTGACGGTCAAAAGGAAGATTAAAATGCCTAAGAAAGATTGTATCCTAAATTTACCGGGATATTCTATTAAAAAGGTGAGTGGAGCGAACCCTGTTTTAATAGAAGTTAGTTATCGTAGAGTTGTACGATGCATTCATTGTGGTAATAAGAAGCTTCGTAAAAAGGACAGTTTTATAAGGCGTATTCGTCATGAATCTATTGGTTTACGTCATAGTTATTTATGTATTAAAGCCCATAAGTATTATTGTTCCTTATGTAACCGTTATTTTAATCAGCGTTTCCCGGGGATAGGTAAATACCAAAGAGCGAGCGAGAGTTTACGCAAACAGGTGTTTCAC
>NZ_RXNW01000014.1 GCF_004283175.1 Legionella longbeachae | reverse complement strand
CGACTAATGCTATCGTCAGATAACTCAATAGGACTTACTTCTGATAAGGATAGGCCTGAATAACGCATGCTACTTGCTTGTAAAAACGATTTATACAATTCCTTTGTACATCGATGACGCGACATCTTTAACCAGTTTTATCTCTATTATTTATGACGCGTATTTTAATCCATTTTTAGGAATGTGCGAAGCTCGTGCAATGATAAGATGACAGGCTTGATTGATAAGCTTCACTTCAAGATGAACAATATCATTTAAGTATTTGAAAAATGATTGGAGCAGTATGTCCTTTTTTACCGATTCGCCTAATGCATGAACCTCTTCACTGAGTAAAATAGGTTGTTTGTCGCTAGGGAAAAAATAACTTTCAAGACTAAAATCAATGCACTTCTCGGGACGAGAACGAACAGAGCTTCGCGAATCCCATTTTTGTTGATATACAGTAAATTGGGCATTCTTTAAAAGATTTATTTCACTGATTTCACTGGACATCGACTTCATCTTCATCATCCTTAACTTGGAATAGAAGAGACTCCAGCTCTTTATTGAGTAACTCCGTTTATGATCTGATTCCTAATCTAAAGGACAAAAATTATCATTTCAACAAATAATTGTCAAAGAGTTTTTTCATAAAATATGAGCAAACATTCAACGAAAACAACAGCCTTCTCTTGGTTTCTACATTACGAATTAAACTCCCGCACTAACTATTGCTTCTACCTCAATGTATTTGGAATAATGTCCTTGGATATTAAACATTCTCTCGACACAGGAAGAACTACGATGTATAAAAAATCAGAGAAATGCGCATGTAACACCTCTTTATTGATGACTGATCAACAGGACGACTATTTTGTGGAAACACGTGATCTTGCCTGTCATTCCAGAAAGAAAATCACGAGTAAATTCATTAAGATATCGTCGCTCATCAATACTTTCTGCATCCTTTTAGCTGCTGGAAACTCTTCCGCCTGGGCCCATGGTGGAGGTGGTTTTCATGGTGGATGGGGTGGTGGCTTTCATGGACAAGGCGGATTTGAATGGGGTAACAACTCCCGTGAATCTGCAGGGATGTATCACCGAAATAACAATTACTCTGCATGGGGGGCTTCTGGAGGTTATCGGGAAAGTGAGCACTATCGTGGACTAGGAGGTTCGTCTTATGGAACGATACAGCCATTCCAAGAACATCATCTACAAACAATTCACCCTTTTAATCAAGCATCAAGCGGAATAGGTCATATCGATGGATTTCATCATGGCGAGTACACCAACAAAGAATTTTCTGGCAATGCAAATTGGATAAATCACAATAATTGGCACAGCAGCTATTGGCATGGCAGCTATTGGCATGGCAGCTATTGGCACGGCAGTTATTGGCATGGCAGTTATTGGACCGGGGGAACCTATTGGGGGCCAGGGCCTTATTGGGGGTGGGGAAATGGCTTTTTCTATGGCGCATTATTCGGGGCAACACTTACAACAGCATTCTTTTTACCGCCTGTCTATGCAGATTATTATTACTATGTCCCATTATATTATTACCCTGGGCCCTATGATTATACCATCCTCGTTAGCAACTATTCAGCCGTCTCCACTCCTCCGTTGCGACCCGCGCCACAAAAAGTGGAAACTTGGGTTCCCGTCAAAAACGGCCATATCCCAGTGAATGCAGTGCTCAATAACATTGTCAATAAAAAAGCAACTTATTATTGCCGTGTTACGTTCCATGGAAACACATCTTATGGGGTTTTAATTCCAAATGACGGTTGTTATGTAGAAGAACCCTCAGTAACCATGAGATTTTCAAAATATGACATTTTGGTTTCCTCTATCGTGGGTTAAGAGGGAAGTTGTAAGTATTTGTAAATGAGTCACCTTCCGCGAAAGCGGAAGGTCTGGGAATGCACGCTTGTTCAAAGGTCCACGCGCAGCATCCCTTTAATAGCCCCCTGCTGTTGCAGAGGGAGGTAAACATCTACAAGACCTTGATTAATTTCCAGAAAAAGAGCATTTTGCTGTTTTTAATAATAATTGTGATAATTTGATATAACCTTTTCTTTTTAAATGAGAAAAGCTGTCCACGATATCATCTTGTTCAAGAATATCATCCATCTCCAAAAGCAATACATTCGGCTTTTCTTTTGCAATATTTCTCATAATTTTATTCAGCAGTTGGGTACGCTTAACAATTTTCTCGTTTTGTTCTTGGGTCATGAATGGCAAGGGTATTTTCTCAGGAGGATTAATAAATAACAGTTTTACATGTTCTGGAAAAAGACCAATATACCAGAGCACGTTATTTTCAAATTGCTTTTCAGAAACATAGCCCCGATAATTTTTAAATACAAAATAAAAAATGAACTGATAGAGCGTTTTTCGCCAACGTTCTCCAAACCAATCTAATGAAGCATTAACAATTTTTTCAATCCGTGGCCACGGAGAAAAACGATTATCAAGATTAAATCGTTTTATATCACGCATCCCATTAATCATCATTGTCTTAATATGTTCTCCTAAGACTTGATTGTCATACTTGATTGTTTTTAAACTTTTCCAGAAAATATAATTGGAGGTAACAGGGATCTTTTGGCTTTGGATCTTATAGTGGCCACTGTAATAATCGCTTTCAAGAAAGTTAACGATCATATGGTACTCATTTCTTTCTATAGCTTTTCGTGTTTTATCGAAACGTATATCTTGTTTGCCGTCTAAATTTTCGCGTAAAAAATGTAAATTTGCATATTCAAAAAATGAAAATATTTCCTCATCTACATGATAGTGTTCACTAAGAAGAAATGAAACAGCATTTGCAAGACATGGGCCTCTGACCAAAACTTTTTTACTATTGGGAGTAAATTTTTTTTCTTTGTTTTCCTGCTGCAAATTAATTTCAATAAAGTCCAGATTTATATCTACATTTTTTAGTTTAGACGTATGAAATGAATACTTTAATCCGGGATACATTATTTTTAACCATTGATACATCCTTGCTTCAACACACATGCCTAGGATACGACATGAAAACACATAGTGGAATAAGGTATTATTTAAAATGCATACATACCCTACAACCCCATAATCTCCGTATTTGTCTTCCACACGGATTTTAAAATTGTCCCCATTTTTTAATTCAAATAAAGTAAATAAATACTCATATTTAATACGGGACTGCGTATAATTCATCTGATTTGAACGGTTCACAAGCTCTATGACGCGTTCAATCTCATGATCATTGATATCTAAGGGGATAAGCTGAATTTTGATATTACATTCCTTCAAAAATGCATGCTCATCATGATTTTTTTCAAGAAATGTTATTTTATTCTTCTCTTTCCTTTCCAGAATTTTATAATGTGCCAAGCGCTCCCGATTACTGTCATTCTTTCCCCAAGAACTCACATCTTCCCGCATAAATTGGTCGATCAATTTAGTTACGATATGGGGGTTGTGAAAAAGAACCTCTCGTAGAACAAACTCATTATCATCTACAAATAATACATTTTGTTCACGAAGCTGTGCTTGCTCTATAATTTTTTTTATTCGCGCTCCTTTATCTTCAAAGGATATCTTGGGAAAAATAAAATATTCGTAGATGCCTAACTGTTTGAGCATCTTTTCTGCTTTTTTTGCATCGTTTTTTGAACAAATGGAATGAACAATACCTCTATTTAACAAATATTCAATTCTTGCAATAACTTCTTTATTTAATATTACATCATCCTGGTCTGCTAATGTCCCTTTCCATAAAGTATCGTCTAAATCCCAAATGATTAATTTAATTTCATTCACAATAATTCATAATTTAATAATGGATAAAAATTCATATACGAGAATGAGCAACTCTTTCTTTAATACAAAAATAGAAACATCAAGCAAAAATACCCTGATTTCCAGCGAGCCGCATTTTGTATCACATTTAAAAATGGAATGCAAAATTGTATAGATATTATTAGCTTATATTGTTTGCATCAAAAGTATTTTAGTAGTAGCTTTGTAATTATCTTTGCAAATTAAAAAATAATGACCATGATTAACTCTAAAAATGAAAAGGTTGTCCTTATAACTGGAACTTCAACAGGTATAGGCAGCTCTCTTGCCTTAGCCTTTGCTCATGCTGGCTTTCAAACCATAGCAACCATGCGTAATATCGATAAGGCTAAAGCATTGTTAGATACAGCAGCTCAAGAAAACGTACACTTAGATGTCCGTCAATTAGACGTTTGCGATGATCAATCGGTTGGGCTTTGTGTTGGCGGGATTCAAAAAGATTATGGCCGCATTGATATTCTTATCAATAATGCAGGAGAGGGTTTTCATAGAACATTAGAACAAGCTTCGCTGGATGACATTAAAAGGGTTATGGATGTTAATTTTTATGGTGTAGTTCGTCTTACTAAGGCGGTATTGCCTTCGATGCGAGAGCTCCAAAGTGGACATATTATTACAATATCCAGTTTAGGAGGTCTTATTGCCGTTCCATTTAGTGAGATTTATTGCGCAGCCAAGTTCGCTGTTGAAGGAATGATGGAAGCATTGGCACCAATCGCGAACGCTTTAGGTATTCATATTTCACTTATAGAACCAGGGCCTGTTACTACTGCTTTTGCAGGAAAATTGCAGCAACCCCATGAATCAAATATTGCTATATATGAAGAACTGGAACAAATTCTTCGCACAAATTTTCTGCAACACTTTCCTGATGGCCCTCAAACTGGAGATGAGATTGCGCGGATTGTCCTTAAAGCAGCATTAAGCAATAAACCAAAACTACGTTATGTAACCTCTGCGGATGGAGTGAACGTTGCATCTCATAAATATGTGGATATTAACAACAGCACCTATTTTGAATTGGGGAAACAGCTTTTTGCAACTCAGGAGAAAGAACTGCTTGGCTGATATGAATACCAATTACAGCAATCGCCAAACAGATCTTATCTACCATCTGAAGTTTTATAGAAAAAACAATTTTCTTTTTTTATATACGGTGTGTTGAAAAATTATCAACATACCCTAAAACTTTCTTAGGGCTCTGAAAATCAGGCATTCAGTAAAATGCAAAATTAATTGGCAACAAGCCCTCGATTTTTTGTTCCAGGGGTAATTGGAATTTTAAAAATTGTCTATTGAAATAAATGGATCAATCTTAGAGATAAATTTTTGCTTTCCATTAAGAACTGTATGTGTAATATAATTTTGATGGAATTATTTTATAAAAATACTTCATTTATTTATCCAGTCCTTTATAGTTTATTTTGAGTCATTAGGGATTTTCATTTTGAATGGCTACTGAGGATGAGTTGACATATATAGCCCCTGCCGCCATTTGTTTGAGATTATTTTTTTAACTAATATTATTAATAATAATAGTGAATAGTTAAAGCAAACAGGATAATCTCTAAAGAGAGAAAACCAGGAGGTTTAGATGAACATAGTAGATATGAAAACATTTCTTGCTGTTGTTGAATATCATTCAACATCCTTGGCATCAAAACACCTGTATGCCTCGCAACCTACCATAAGCAGGCGCATTAAAAAATTAGAGCAGGAGTTAGGTAGCCAGCTCTTTGTAAATACTACCTATGGGGTTGAATTGACCCAGAAAGGGAGAGCGTTTCTTCCCTACATTCGCCAAATGCTTGGTATTTATAATGAAATGATGAAAGCGGAGCATAATGACCGCAAAAGCAGACCTAAATTAACGATTAATGTAGGGCTGAACCCGTATGTTTCTCTCTCGGTATTTGCTGAATTTATCAATTATATGCTCGCACTTAAAACAAATTATTTTATTGTTAATAAAATAGTTCCCGGTAAGGATCTGAATACAAGCCTTTCAGGTGGCGATTATGACCTTTTCATTTTACCCTATACAGGTAGTTGTCCTGCCAATCTAACCTCTATACCACTTTGGAAAGAAAGAGTTTTACCCGTTGTCTCGATTAACCACCCTTTAGCGAAACGTACCACCCCTATTTCTATAACTGAACTGGCAGAATACGATGCAGTCTTAACAACAAATGAGAGTATATTGCGCCAAAAATTTAATGTCTTGGTCGCACAAAAAGGCATTTCACCTAAAATTACCGCGGAGGTAAATACGGTATATAACTGTATCAAAACAGTCGAACTTGGACATAGTTGGTGCTTGATTTATGAAAGATTACTTGATGATAAATTAGCCGTGGTTGAGCTCAACGATTTTACTATAGATATTGAGTTTCATGCTTTTTATCTAAAAAAACGTGGCGAAGAGCGTTTGATTTGGGAATTTGTTGAATATTTTAGACAATGGCTCAGTCAATCTTCTGATTTAAGTGACCTTCTTATCAAAACAAAAAGCTTATCTATTCAAAGCCAGGAACATACTAAATAACCCTATAAATCAAAGAAGATCTCCAAATTTTTAAAAATGAGTGAATTTAGAATATGGAACAAATCCCTTACTCTGAGCGGGTCATGAACAAAATTGAGCAATAACCCTGCGAGACAAATAATATTCATAAATTTAAAAACAGCAGTAACGCTTTTTGCACGTGCAGCCTGTTTTCACTTTGAGTAAAGATTATTGAAGCTGGGCTGTCTGGCAAAGCCTCAGAGACTTCTTTTCCTCGCTCCATGGGCATACAATGCATAAATACTGCCCCTGACTTTGCATAAGACATTAAAGATTCATTGACCTGGAATCCTTGAAATACCTGGCTATTATCCTGGGATTCAAAACCCATACTGGTCCATACATCGGTATAGACCGCATCAACATTTTTAACGGCCATTTCAGGTTTTTCGAAACTATGAATCATGCCGCTTTTAATACCTTGTGCTTGTTCTATAATTGCACTGTTTGGCTGGCGAGATTCCGGGCAGCAATAGTTAATGGTTATACCTAATTGAGGTGCCAGTAACATCAAACTATGAAGAATATTATTCCCATCACCAACATATGCAATGGTTAGCCCATCAAGCGAACCAAAATGTTCCCATAGGCTTAATAAATCAGCGAGTATCTGGCATGGATGATGTAGGGCTGAAAGACCATTGATTATAGGTACTTTTGCATGAACAGCCATCTCTTGCAAAATCTCATCCGCATGAGTTCTCACCATAATAAAGTCCGTATAACCATTTAGAACTCTAGCCATATCTGCCGGAGTTTCTTGTTTTCTGGTATTACCTATGCTTTCAATAGCTATCCCTCCCATACTTTGAATCGCCATTGCAAAACTTAATCGGGTTCGAAAAGAAGGTTTTTCAAAAATCATGGCCAGGCTTTTACTGGCTAAAGCCTGGTTATAAAAAGAAGGGGTTTGTTTCAGTGCTTTAGCCTTCTCTAAAATACGTTTTAACTCTTCTGTACTTAATTCTGTTCCAGTAAGAAAATGCTTTGATTTTTTTGTAAATGATGCATTACCTCCTTTGGGATCAGGACCAAGCGTATACTGGGATTCCACTTCAAGATCAAAAATCGCCTGTTGTAAATTAATCACAAACGTATTGGTTGTAACTTCGCTGATAGTTTGCGAATGATTGTCTTCTACTATAGTGTTACTAACTGGAATAGTAAGGGACATTTTAACCTCCTCGATTAAATCAGTAAATAAACGTTGTTTCCAGGGGCCTGGGCTATAACGGTTTTTAATGAATTCGTTATGAATTCTTTAACCAAAAGTCTTCCAGTTTTTGAATTGATCCATTTGCTTTAAGTTTTTGTAGTGCCTTATTAAGCTTTGTTGTTAGGGGAGAACCCTTTTTGACAGCTAAAGCATATCCATAATCTGCTTTAGCAATTAATGAATAGGAGAGTTCCGTATACTTTTTGCTAAAAATTTCACCTTGAACCCCATCCATTAAAACAACATCAACGCGACCTGAAATTAATGATTCAACCGCTTGATTGTTATTATCCAAGACAGTAATTTCAATGTCAGGAAAAGTTTCTCGCAACCAAATCTCCATGATACTACCCAATTGTACTGCTACTTTTTTTCCTTTAAGTTGGTTCTGGGACATTACTGGCTGATTTGAACGATATACAGAGGCTATACCATCAAAATAATAGGGTTCAGAAAAGTCAAAATTGTTTTTTCTGGCTTCGGTAATAGTAATCGTAGCTATAGCAATATCATCTTGACCAGAACTTATTGCAGGTAGAACGGTACTAAATTGCATATTGTCAAAAACCGCCTCTTTCCCAAGCTCTTTAGCAATAAGTTTTGCCAAATCGATGTCGAAGCCTTTAATTTCCCCACGCTCACTATATTCAAAAGGTGGATATACTGCGGATGTAGCAAAATGCAGATACTGTTCTTTTTTATTAGATTCACAAGAACACAATAAAAAACAAAATACGATGAACACTAAATTAATTAATTTATCCACATGAATACCAATTCATAAATTATCCATATTTTGAATATAAGTTATTTGGCTTTTCTTGTCAATAAATTGCATATAATTTCAATTTATTGATTAGGATTTCGGTAGTGTAATTAGATGCTCTCTTGCGCTGAATGTTCAATATTGAAGATAACAATATAAAATTTGTTGCTTTTGAAATAAACATTTGCATTTAACTCAAATTTTAGATTAATCTAAAGGAGACTCACAAGGAAAAGGAGATTGCTATGACCAAAAATGCTGCAAATACTCGTCAAAAAAATGGAGCTCATAAAACAAGCCATCCTTATTCTAATAAGGATCATCAACTTTTTTTTAATCACCATTCCTCCCACTCATCAGGAATAAAAAAAACAAGAAAAACAAAAAAGGAACAACCGCCCACCCAAGAAATCAAATTGGAAACACCTACTGAATTTTTATTAGCGGGTATATTAGAAGAATTAAGAACTCAGAATATGATTGAGCTTGTAAAACTACAGGCTCAACAACAACAAGAACAAGAGGAATTGGAAGCAGCTGAAAAAATAAAAGAAGAAGAGAATGCTCGCTTCGCAGAAATCCGAAACTCGATGTACCTTTGATTTAACCATGAAAAAATAGATGGGTTCGTAACAAACGAAGTAGAACTCATCTTCTTAATGATCCATCCTTATAAACCAATTAATAGATAATCTGTTAGTTGGTTTGCAGATGCCCGCGGTAGGAAATTTACAGATTCCTCTACGTTTAACCCAAGCAATATATCCGGGACCTTTTTTTACATTTTTTCTACACTAAGTCGACCTGTATGATATTCAAATAAAAGCCCAGCCAACTGCTTTGTAAAATTCTGGCCTCAGAATAATCATTAAAACAACTTCATAGGAAGATACGAAGAATTATTTTTCCTAAACGATTTTTCTAGACAGGCGGATAGATTTTGTTTCTAATGTCAGTCTCAATTCAGGATGAGAAAAATATGGATTTTACAAGAATCTTTTTTTTAATTATATTTTTACTTATTGGTACAATACGGGAAACCCAAGCAGAAGAAACGGATCAATTTACCCTTCCCCCCAAGGAATTACAGGACATTGGCCCGATCACAAGTAGCAGACTTTATGACGTTATCAAACAAGTTATTGCTCAAACCAATTCAGAAATTCAAATGCTTCTACCAAGAATAAAGCGTAGCCGGCATGCAGCATCTCAATTGGCATTACGCCAGAATGGAACCTATATCGCAGATTTAGTTTATAAGCATACTGGTCCAGGATTTCCTCGTTGGTTGCGGCGTATTCCTAAAGAATCAAAACCGGTATTCTATAAAGAAGCCCTCCCATGGAAAACTGTTTATTGGCTTGTTTTTTCCCAGTCGCCTTTATTTGTAATTGGGCTTGCACCGACGATTAATATGTACGGTTATTATTTCGGTACCGACAAGCTAGGTCATTTTTTCATGATGGGCCATACCTACTACAAAATTTATATGTATTACCTGAACCATGGAAAATCTGCCCAAAAAGCTCATGCTGCCGTGGTTTTATATGGCCAAATCCTTGAACAAACTTATCTGGGAACCTTGATCAACGGTGTTTATTCCAATGCAGATTTAGCAGGAAATTACGCAGGATGGAAGTTTTATATGAATCTTGCGCAAAGCGTAAAAATTGGGGAGCGTACTCTTCCTCCTATTTTAGTTTTAAATGAAGGTAAATGGGAGTTTTCCAAACATGTCAACAGAGAAACTCTGCTTAAGCCTTATATCTCAGATAATTTAAATGAGGCCTTCAATCCTTGTCGTTATACCTTTATGCGGAGTCAAATTCGTAGACAGGTTAAAAAACGGTGTGGCGATTGGATTAAACGTCAGGGACTTACACAACAAATTGTTCAAGCAAAGCTTGAAGAAAGCAGCCGATGGCATGGAGAAAACTATGGCCACTGGCTTCCTGAGGACAATGCCGTAACACTCAATGCTTGCTTTGGAGGTCAATAAAATCAAAAAGTAACATAATAACTTAAAAACAACCTGTTGGTACTCTACAGATTTTTCAAAATTAAGAGAACTCACAAAATACTCGATAGAGAACTTCTTGGTTCGTGAGATTAATTTTCAGGAGAAATACTCTATGCTAAAGAAAGATGCCCAGTTTATTAAGAATGAATTAGAACTTGATCGTTTATACGCTTTAAAAGAACGATCCGATGCTGAAAATTATCAAATTATTTCCTTTTGTGTCATGAATATTAGGACGTTGGAAAAGTATCCTTTAATAAATTGTGATGATGACACGCAACTTGAATTATTAACGCTACGTGGTGATTATTATTTATCATTATTTAAAACATTAAGTGAAATAAAAAATCCTACTAAAGAAGATATATCTGATCGCTTAAAATATGGAGAAATTGCGTATGAATATCATCCCGAAGACGTAAAAAAAATAGAACAGGAATTTCAATTAACAGAAGCAAAATTAAATTTAGATGAAGATTTTTCACTTGCCCTCTATTTAAATGAATTAGAGAGAAAAGGAGAGCCTACAGAAAAGCTAGAACAAAAAGAAACACATTGTGAAGGTCAGGAACAAAATGAGATTCTCATAGTGGAACCAGAACATGAGGAAAAACATCCTCCCCAGGAATTAGAAAGAAATGGGACCCGCTTAGAAGAACAAGAACAAAATGATGATTTGGACGAATTAGAACGCAATGAAGAAATTGTTCTCATAGATAGCTCTCAAGAAAAAGCAGTGCACTCAAACAAAGTTTCTCCATTGAAGCAAGAAGATATAAAAAAGAATTATCATAATGCTTTATTTGATTGGGCAAAAGGCTTACATCCAGATGTTTTAGAGCGATATATCAATAAGATAATTGATAAAAAGTATACTCCTTTGTTGCCCACTTTTTCATTTCGCCAACGAACAGAGCCAGTAAAAGAATATTTAAGGATGAGTAAAAATGATCGTGGTGATAACCGATTGGCATATATTCTAAGCTCAGGCTCTCAGGAGGATGGCGCCTTAAATCAACTACTGGTAAAAGGACTTACTCCTTTAATATTGCGCAAGCAGTCTATCCCTGGTATTGCCCTTGCCATCCAAAATAAAAGCTTTGAACAAAACATAGTTGAAATTACTCGAGATGTAGTCTCCTTTGCAAAAAAAGATAACCGATTTACCCATACATTTAGCGATATGGGTAACTCATTAGTGTATAGGGCTATTTATGAATGGGTTGATAGTTTAACGGAAAAATCATTTCAAAGTCTTATCAAGTCTTCATTAAAACAATACGAAACAAAAATATGGGGGGGCTATTGGGGCTCCTCAAAACGTATTGAGGTTGAGGGTTATCTTAAAGAAAATTGTAATTCCAAAGCATTGGCTATGATTTTTATGAATAATATCGAAATTCCAGCATTAAACGAGTGTTTGTTTACTAAAATAATCGAAGCAATTAAAAAAGAATTTATAAGTGGTGAGTATCCTAAAATGCATCAGGATTTAAAATACAAATTAATTGCAGATTTTAATTTAAAAGAGCATAAAGATTTTTATCTTACTAATTTGCGTATGCATCATGAAACAATTGCTGCTGCAGCGAAGAATTCTCATAGTGTCGCGCTGAATAATCTAGTTTAAATCAGGACAACGTCCTCTGTTGGTAACGGTGCCCTCCACGATAAAAGGAACGCGAATGACAATGCCTAAGTACATGACAGATTTTTTGTCATGTACTTAGTTATAATTCTATCCACTATTGATGGTTATGATATAATTTAGCTCATGAATGTTATATCCTAAATTCAAAGTAATCCAAGATATCGTATTTTAAGGTTTTAATTATGTTTGATAAAATAGATTCAACAGGAAACTATGTAGAATTTCCAGGTGTAACAATTATTGCCCCAATTATAAAAACGTCTCAAGAAAATCATTTCTTACATAACATACATCAATCTTTGGCAAGCTCAACATTACTCACGCAGTATTATACCCCATTACCCTTGGAGAGTTATCACATGACTACGTGTAATCTCTATACCAAAAATGAGCATAATCTGGATTGGTTTAAATTTATCACCGATAGGCTTGAATTTTTCCAAAATCTATGTACACAACTTAAGAACCATGAATTTATACCTGAAGTATCAATTGAAGCTGTTCAAGTAGGAAGAGCCTTGCAGTTACGGTTGTCATTACCTGAAAGCCAAAAGGCAGTGATCCGGGAACTTGCCCAAACAATGGGTATTGAAGAGGGCATCCCCTCTTTTTTTCATCTTACCTTAGCTTATTGTTACAAAAACATTAGTGACAAAAAATTGCATCAAGAGATAATCTCAGCAGTTGAGGAAATAATTGCCCCATATATCAATCGGCAAATAAAGCTTCATGTGCCTACACTTTGTTATTTTGAATCTATGCTGGCATTCATTCCGTGGAATGGCACAGCTTATCCTTTTAACGAAAAACAGTGCATCAAAAAAACAAACGGGTTCTTTGATACTAACGAAACGCCATCATCCCCAATTACTTCTGAAAACCCTTCCATGTGTAGTTCAAAATTATTACGGTAGTTTTTTCATCAACGAAAGAAACGTCCCTGAATTTCAAATGGAAAAAATAAAAGTCACCGAAAAAGAGCTGTTACAAGGCTGCTGAAATACATTGCATTTAAAAAGTGATCGATGTTATGGCACATGAAGATCAAGTGTAAACAATCTCAAGTAAGTTTGAAGGTATGACTTTTTAAGGTATCTAAATTCAGTCGTTGATTGAGCTAAGCAGCCATACAACAAACCGTCTTTCTTGTTGACATTTTGCGAGCTTAAGCCAAAATGTATTGTCTTTAAACCACATTCATGAGGTATGTAGGCACTGGGATTCACAAAATATAATCATATAGGCATTGAGCAATAGAATTAGGATGATAAATGAACGTTGATAAGCTATATCAAGATAAATTACGGTCTGCAGATGATGCAGTTAACCTAATTCCGCAAACAGCAGTCATTTCCATGGGCATGCGCGTTGCTACACCACCCGCGTTATGCCGTGCTTTAGCTGCTCGAGCAAAAGCAGGTGATCTTAAGGAGGTGAAAGTTTATTATCTTCGCTGTGGTGAGATTGCCTTGCGCACAATTTTTCAAGAAGATTTACTACATTTAATTAAGCCCTACTCCTCAATGATGTCCAAAGGAGAAGTTGCCTTGGCGGAACGAGGATATGCTCTGGGCAAGAAATACATTAACTTCGTGCCTATCAGTTTCAGTCGCTATCCTAGCACCATTAAGGCAATCACTAAGCTCGACACGTTCATTGTCACTGTCTCTCCCATGGATAAATTTGGTTTTTTTAATCTAGGTACTAATGGTGATTATGCTATTGAATTGGCACGCTATGCGGACAAATTAATTGTTGAGGTTAATGAGAACATGCCAAGAACTGCAGGTTCTACTTTAATCCACGTAAGTGAAGTAGACGCCATTGTAGAAAATACTGCAGATTTATTAGAAGAGCCTTCAAAGCCCTCAAGTGAATTAGATCGCCAAATTGGTCAACATATTACTTCTTTAATTCCAGATGGAGCAACCATCCAAATGGGAATAGGGGGTGTACCCAATGCAGTTTGTGAACAATTAATTCATCATAAAAATCTTGGGATCCATACCGAGGTAATTACTTCCGGAATGATTGAATTGATTCAAAGAGGTGTAGTCACTAATACGCACAAAACGTTACATCCTTGTGTTAACGTATTTACTTTTGCAATTGGCGACAAGCATCTTTATGATTTTATTAATAATAATCCCTCCATGGTTTGTCTTCCTGTTTCTTATGTTAATGAGCCAAATATTATCGGGAAAAATAATTATATGACTTCCGTCAATGCGTTCATTGAGATCGACTTCAGCGGCCAAGTAAATGCAGAGTTTATTGGTCACCAATTCTCAGGTGTAGGCGGACAATTAGATTTTATTCGCGGAGTTCATTATTCTGAAGGAGGTAAAACAATTATTGCCAGCACTTCAACTGCTAAAAATGGAACCTTGTCCCGAATTGTGCCTAGGCTCTCTACAATTGCCACAGATACACGCCTTGATATCGATTATGTGGTTACTGAGTATGGAGTAGCCCAGCTAAAAGGCCGCTCCACTACGGAAAGAACCCATCAATTAATTAAAATTTCCCATCCAGCATTCCGTGAACAATTACAACAACAAGCAAAACAACAGGGATTTATTTAACATGGATTTATTCGTTTCACCGGCTCTTTTATTTACCCCTGGAAACAAGCCTGAGCGGTTTGCCAAAGCATTATCCTCTGGGGCAAATGCCCTCATTTTAGAACTTGAAGATGCTGTACCTCCTGATGAGAAAAGTCAGGCGAGAGATAATGTAATTCAGTTTTTAGAAAAAAATCAACACTCCAGTATGGGTATTATAGTTCGTATCAATCATATTACTAGCGATGCAGGATTGGCAGATTTGTTTGCCTTCCAAAAGCATGACATCCACTGCGATGCTATTTTATATCCTAAGTCTGAGAGCGCGGAAGAATTAAAAATTATTTATGAGGCCCTTCATTTAGAGGCCAGAAAAATTAAGCTCCTTGCATTAATCGAAACAGCCAAAGGTTTGCAGAACATAAACTCCATTGTTACTCGTTCTCCAGTTAATGGGCTTGTATTTGGCGCCGCCGATTTTGCGGCCGATGTTGGTTGTGGGATGGGCTGGGAAGCACTCCTATATCCACGATGCCAACTCATACAAGCTGCCGCATTGAACCATATTGCGGCTATTGATTCACCCTTTTTCGATTTTGCTAATGAAAAACAATTAATTTCTGAAGTACTCAAGGTAAAAGAATTGGGCTTTAAAGGAAAATTAGCAATTCATCCAAAACAAATCGATCCTATAAAACAAAATTTTGCCCCGAGCAGCGAACAAATTGCAAGAGCTCGAAAGATTATTGCAATTTACCAACAGGCTGGAGGGAAAGCGTGTCAGTATGAAGGACAAATGATTGATATTCCTGTCTACAAACATGCCCAACAAATACTCCAATTATCCAAAAATCTAAAAGGGAATGAACATGTCTAATCAGAGTAGTTATATGTCCGTAGGTAATAACCGCATACGGGAAGATTTTGGGTTTTATTTCGAAGATTTTGAAATAGGACAAATTATTGAACATAGACCAGGGAGAACCATTACCCAAAATGACAATATTTGGTTTACCTTACTTACAATGAACACAGCACAACTGCATTTTGATGCACATTACGCAGAACATACCGAATGGAAAAAACCTTTAGTTAATAGTACTTTTACCCTGGCCATTATTACAGGAATGACCGTCAATACAATCTCCAAAAAAGTAGTGGCTAATCTTGAATGGGATAAGGTTAAATTGCTTAAACCTGTATTTGAAGGGGATACTATTTACGCTGAAAGCGAAATAAAAGCGAAACGGGAATCTAACTCAAGACCCACCCAAGGCATAATCACTGTAGAAACCAGGGGTATTAACCAACATAATGAACTTTTTATGTCCTTTGAACGAACCGTATTAGTGTATAAGAGAAGTGGAGCACCTGATTATAACATATAATACTTACTCGATTCGTGTAAATTATTTTAATCGGGAAATATCTTAAAAGAAAATCCGTAAAGAAAGGTATCGACTTAACCCTATGTGAAACAAAAAAATAGAGTATAAAGAAAAGATTATATTATCCCCCAAAAATCATGAGAAAGATCTTTCCTTTCAGACTCTAATCTCTTTGCTCATGTTTTAACGTAAGTTCAATATCATATTGTTCTTTGCTTAATTCATCCCCAGGTACTGCAACATGACTATGAGTGGCGCTCTTTGTAAGAATAAGGATAAATTTCTGGTGTATCGCATTAAATGAACTCTCTAAATAAACAGGTATTCCCTTTTAGATAAGCTAAGTTTTTCTTAACAATTGTGATGCATAATTATCACTCGTTTATTTTTTAGGTCCAGATATGTTTGCAAAAAAAGATACCATTAATTTGAAAGCAAAAGCAGAGAGTCTTTGGGATAATATATGTGTCTATCGAAAAGACTCCGCCAAGCAGATTAGTAAAAGTTATGGATATAACTTGACCGAAATTATTAGTAATTTACTCACTTTTTCTGGTGTAAAATCTTATAGTGGCCATCAACGTGGTAAAAAAGGGGATGGTGAAAACAAGTCTGCTATGACAGTTCTAGATAATGCTATTCTTCATCTAAAAAATTGTCTTGCCAATAAAGATGAAGTACGTTTCACAATGAGATAAAAAAGATTAACGCGAGTTCGATATAAAAAAAAGGTTCATTTTTTATATCGAACTGATTTTATTTGGAACGGGATCCTATATAAATACTGTACCTTTTCATCTTCTCAAGGAACAACCTTTACGGGATAAAGTTCTTTGAAGGAATTTACTTAGGTTTATAAACAACCAAACCACAATGTTGATCATAAGCTTCCTGAGAATCCTCGGATAAATCACGAACCTTAGTTAATACCTCTTTAGGTAACTGTTTAAAAAATCCTATACCTTTTCCAATCCCGCCCCCATGACGAATTTTATCAACCATCATGCTATGACATGCCTCAGTTGCCAACCTATCTTCTTCAAGCAAATGAACCGTAAATGTTTCGGTAGGTATTTGAGTAACTTTTTGTATATCACGAGTCGGTGTGTCTTGCTTTAAAAGAACGGAGTCAGCCAATTCAGTTTCAGTTAATGCGATTGCATAAGGTCCAACAAAGAATGAATCACCATGAATCACATTACTGCCAATTTTCATAGTATAGCCAAATGGTATTTCAAAAGCAGCAAAATCAAATGAGCCATCCCGATTTTCAACTCCCAATATCAATGCACCTCTGCACTCAGGAGAGAGCGGTGTAAAAACATGAGGAAAAGGATGGGTTTCTACAAATAACCCGCCACCGCCACGTTGATTCATCACATAGTCTTGAATATAATCTGCGTCCCATTGATATTCAACCAAGTAAAGATTTTCTAAAGATCTGTCTTGTACAGCATCAAGAGTAAATGATTTTCCCAGGGGAATGAGCTCCGCACCGTATTTGTCTAAAAATGCTGGGGGCACAGTAAGTGCATTCATTTTGGGAATATTCATCACTGTAACATCACATGGAATAGTCAATACTCCCAAACCGCCAAAAACGCTGGCATCGCGGCCACTTACGCCTTTTTCCTGGCTTTTATTTTTCCAAGTAGCTTTTATAGTTATTTCTTTCGGAGGAGTAATCTGAATCGAACATTTAGAAGGTAACTCAAATTCACCTATTCCTGTAGCATCCAACATATTGATTTTTGTACCTGCTTTAAGAATAGCATGAGCTTTTGCTGCTTTCATTAATGGTTTGCTTCCTGGAAGATCAGGATTTCGTCGATCGACCATAGTAGATTGTAAAGCAGGAAGATGTTCTCTCACTTCATCAATTGATAATTTACTTTTCATACATAAGTGACTGCTACAAATATCCGTATTTTGTGAAGAATTAGATGTGTCATTATTTTGGGCATTTTTTTCGAAAAGTTCTCTCATAATTATTTATACTCACTTTGCGGCACAATATTAGATCTTTGTGATCAATATAAAATCATGTGGGCAAATTATATGCTAAAAAAATTAACTAACTATTAAGTGAATGTAATAAAATTGGGAATGATTAAGTAATGTGCTCGCAATATGTTTATAATTATGCTTCTTATTGTGAACTGTAAGTGGGTATTATTAGATCTAAATTAACTATTACTCCTTAAGATCTGGCAGTCTAGGAAATCACTCTAAAATCTGTTTCATAATTTTCTACTAACATAATGTGATTGACAGGCACATCAAACCATTCGGAATTAAATGCCGATAATCGCTCTGATGCAACCAGAAACATAGGAGAGTCTTTAATTTTTTTTAACCCAGGACGTTGAACATGGCGTATTAAGGAACTCTCTGTGAGGTAATGAAGGCTTTCTGGTTTATGGCGTTTTGAATTACAATAGCGAGAAACAAGCATGCTCGTACCATTCGTTAAGCAAACATTAAAATAAGATGGTCCTGCATCACTACTATATCGTTTGCTTAAATCATTAATTATTTTTAGGGTCTCCATAAATACAGCCGCTACTTCGTTTATTTGAGAGAGATCCCTATTCCTGGCTAATTGCAAAAACAAGGCAAAAAGATGTTCAGAATCCGTTTCTCCTTGTATCCAGTGATAAATATCATCATCTAATAGATGCCGCAGATGTCGTTTAAGTGAAATAAAATCATGGATAGTCCCGTTATGCATGAACATCCACTCCCCATGAGTAAATGGATGGCAATTATAGGTTGTTACTCCACCAGCACTTGCAGCCCTAACGTGCGCAAAAAAACATGGGGATTCAATTTTACGACATAGATGAAGGAGATTTCTGTCATTCCACGCCGGAGAAATTGAAGTAAAAAGACCTGGAATTTTCTCCAAATGTGGCACATACCACCCCAAACCAAAGCCATCCCCATTAGTTCTAACATGAGATTCCTTTGCATGTAAGCTTTGCATAATCAGTGAATTTGAAGGTTTTACCAAGACATCTTCAAGCAGTACTTTATGTCCCATGTATGCTACCAAACGACACATATTTAATCCTTGGTTAATTAGAGGTATTCATTACTAAAATTATAGAACCTAATATTTTAAAAAACAGACCACAAATAGTAAGGAAACATTCCCAAACTTATTTAATGTGATAAGAATTAAAGTTGACAAATATAAAGAACAAATTATTCTCATAGTGGGTAATGAATAAATCATATTACTTCCATTTGCACTATAAATACCAAGAATGAAGTTTGGTATTCCAATAAAAAGGAATTTAAATATGCTAAAAAGCGTTCTCAATACTGCAAAAGCAAAACAACCAATCGCGACTACGGGCATGTTCGCTCATACCTACTATTGGCTAACGTCCCCCTCAGGAGACCAAATCTACCAGAACCCTTCCTATAATAAGGATCAAAATAGTGAAACTGCTGTTTACTTTATTCATGGTACAGCAGATCAATCCTCTGCCTTTCAACTTGTTGCAGATCGCTTGATTCAAGCTGGACTTCCTAATGCAATTTCTACCTTAAATCTGCTTTCTTTTGATAGACGGTATCAGGGAAAAAGTATCGAGTTTTTTGCAGAGCAACTTAGAGAAAAAATAAGGGCAAACCAGCATAAACGAGTCATGTTGATTGCTCACTCACGAGGAGGGTTGGTTGCTTCTTATTTTGGAGAGTTTTTGGCGAAACAAGCAGGCATTGAAGTACCGCTTATCATTACAGTAGGTACACCATTTAATGGTTCTTATCTTGCAATTAAACCATTGTCCTGGTTTTCAGATTCAATAAGGGAAATGGAAATTGACAGTGATTTTTTGACCCAATTAAAGAAAAAAATAATAGACGATACTTTAAGTAACTATCATTTTTTCATCGCGGCAGAAGATGCCATTGTACCCGGAGAATCCGGATATATTCAGGAATATGTTAACAAGCACCCAAATTCGTTAACTATTTTAGATAGACACGGCCACCTTTCGGTGATGTCTTCTCATCGATTAGTATCCCATATTGGGTCTTTGCTGAGCGCACATCTTCACTCCCAGATTAATTCAGAAATAGTCATTTCCAAATTGGCAGAATACACTTTAATTGAAAATTATTTCCCCTAACAAGACATGTTGACAATTTACTCAAAGTTGCCTATTTTATGCACTGATTCTAAGTCATTAGTTTGAAAATTTTTAGGAAAATCTGAGGTAAGTATAGGCTGCATGAAAATGCCCTCTATAGAACTCTATTGAATCATACTAATAATGGATATAGATATTAAAACTTAAGTAATTTTTTAACAATTTTATTATTCTATTGTCGACCACAACAAGTCCACAGTGTATAATTATTGTTCTTGTTATCTTAATGGGATAACTTATTTCGAGTTATCCAAAAATGGAGAGTGATATGCCCGAGTTTTTCAAAAAGTCAAAAACACCTAATCCTAAAAAGAATTTTTTCCAAAATTATGCAGACCATCTTAATTATCTAGAGGATGAGGTTAAAAAAGCATGGGAAAAAATGCAAGCAACGAAGACGTGGGACGAGCAATTAAATTTAATTGGTGATGAAGCTTTAAAACGTTTAAACATCTTTGAAAAACTACGCGATGGGCATGATTATATGGACGAAGTGGTTGGTGCAACTGCACTACCTGCAATGGGAATGATTCTTTCTATTGCTTCATTTGCTGCTGCAGCATGGGAAGGTGCTCACGCATTAGCGATTCATTTTAACTTAGCAAAAAAAGATGGCGAAGATCACAAAGAAAATGCAGGAAACTTATTATTACTCTCCGCTGCAAGTTTTGTTCTTTCCATCGCAAGCTTCCTCAAATCAGCGATAAGCATGATCACCAGACCCATTATTACCGCAATTTCGGGTTATGCAAAACAAGATACTGTTCGTTTCCATAACGATGAATCTGTTGAAGGCCTTGTTGCTAGAATTTAAATAAAAACAAAGGATGGTACAAAACTTAAGTACTACCTCACGTAATGCTGTTAACTTAAGAAAAACTGATTCCTGTTCCTCTGAAGCCCGGATTACGGCTACTTGTAATCCAGGCTACTCCTACTTAAGCTACTACCATGATGCGTTCACGTAATTAACGTATTGCCGTAGATCAATTTTTTCAATAACGATGCAAAAGAGAACAAAAAATATTTTGTGGGTCATATTGTTTTTTTAAGCCAATCCAATCTTCATATCGTTCTTCAAAATGGTTTTTCCAAAATTGTGTTTTTAGGGATTTCCCTAAATACCCGGACAGATAACGTTTCCCTCCATTAGGTAAAAGGATTGAATCCAAATATTTGATGGTTTGCAAACAGCTGGGAATGAATGCCGTGGGTAGACCAGGATTTAAGATCATTAAAGCAACAATATCATTACTTTTAGGAAGTTGTAAAAAACCTGCCGGATAAACCGGAGCGACAGAGGCAATGTGGACTACAGAAGCATAGTGTATGGGTAAACTATCCAGCAATTCATCTAAACTCTCTAATTGCGAACCAGGTATAAAACACTCATACCAGGGATGTTGTAAGTCCCATTGTCCAGTGACTTTCATCGCGTTAAAGCGTGAATCATGGCGATGTAAATACGAATGAATCGACTCATCTTGGGTATGTATTAAGCGCCAGGGGCGTAATCCTAAATTGCTGAAATCCGGTGCAGAATCATTATATTCTATGGATATATGAATCGCATAAAGCCATTGGGCAAAAGGTAGACGACCTTTTTCTGAGAGTCTTGCACCCTGTATTGCGGGTGTGCAAAAGGACTCAACAAAATCCGCTTTCGTTCTGCATAAATGTAAATCATTAAGCCAGCTTTCCTTATCGAGATAGACCAAAAAAAAGGTCCTGATGAATTTGCAACATGGTCTTAACGCAATGCATGCTTGAGTGATGAGGCCAAAACGTCCTTGTCCACCTAAGCAGGCTTGCATTAGTGAAGATTGGCTGTCTACCTGGATCAGCTCTCCATTTGCCTGGATAATTTTTAATGCGTTTACGTGTGCAGTCACACTTCCATATTTAAATGAAGAAGCGCCTATACCCCCTGCAGAAATCACACCGCCAACAGATAAATTGCAATTATTAGGTACTACATAAGGAATTAAGGATTGTTGCAATGTTTTTTCTAATAGGGTACTCCAGGAAGCATTTGCTTCAACCCATATGGAATGGGAATCTACATCTGCTACGGAGTCAAAGTGTTTCATATTAAGAATTACCCCCCCGGGTACAGCAAGAGATTGTCCAGATTGACTCATTCCATACCCACGCAAAGTCACAGGTAATTTATTTGCATGAGCATGTTGTATTAATAATTGAGCAGACTCCGTTGTTTCCGGTTCAAAGATGGCTACTGGATGAGAGTGAGTGAGCTTACCAAAATCTTCACAAAATGAAGCAAGCGCCTGCTCATCATGGAGCAGCGCTTGCCCTAGTTTTACATTACACTGCTTGATCTGGAATAAATTCCACTTGCTCTTTGTTTGCGGCATCTTGATAATTCCTTTGTTTGGCCAATTCCAGTCTTCGGTTACAAGCTATGATCAACCCATCAAACATAGTATTAAATGCATCATAACAACGATCAATCATTTTTAATGCTTCACGTCGTGTATGGATAGGTACTTGTCTTGAAAACAATGAGCGTTCCCTTTCTTCCTCAAACAAGGCATGTGCCATTTCTACTTCTAGATGTGACGTAGAGAAGTATTTGAGGTTCTTGTCATGCCCTGTTTTTTTCATTTGTTTTGATACTTTTTCAAAGAAAACGTGACCAGATGATTCAATTGTTAATAGAAGGACAATATTTAAAATTTCATCATTTGCTTTATAAACTTCAGCTAAAATAGCGTAAGCAGCATCGCGAGTTAATTGACTTTCTTTGCTATAAAGCCAACTGACATCATTAGTATCACATGTTGGTTCTATATTGACTGCTCCCATATATTTTTTGTCATGCAAAAACCACTTTTCATGGCCAGCATCTTCGAGTCTGTGGTGGCGAGCCACTTTTTTCAAATAAGGATCTCTAACCCGCTCTTCATTTATTCTTAAAATATCTTGGAAAGTCATTGCCCAAAAAGTAAGTTCAGGGACAAAATAGCTTAACTCTTCTAAACTTTTCAATTGTTCCAGTAGTGCAAAAAATGGATGATCCATGAATTCTTGTTGTTTGGAATCAATATAATCTTGTATGATTTTCATAATACATCTCCATGCGAAATAAATTTGTTGGACACTATTACTAATGCATCTTGCATACCAACTTTTTTGTTCTTTATTTCCAAAAAATCATTCAAAAAGGGCTGTTTATATATTATTTTTTACAAATTTTAGCCTGATAAATTGATAAAATGACAAAAAAACACCTCTCCATGTCAAAATTTTGACAAAGAAATCCCCTTGAATTTTCTATTTAATTTAAAAAAATCAACTCATATTTGTCAATTTTTTGTCATATTGTTTCAATTCATTCTCCACTCGACTCCAGTTAATATCTTCAATCTTCTCCACGTTATCACATATTGAATTTAAAAATTGCGTTTGTAATTCTCCACGAGCTTGGGCTTCTGCATAAGGCGTATTAGTAAACATGACCAATACATGTTTTGAAACATAATGCGTTGGATAGCGATGCATCAGTTCCTGCTCCAATTGCTTTTTTAAGTTAAATCGCTTATCTCTAATGTCTGTTTGAATTTCATGGAAATTATCCATAGACATTTGAGCAACCGCATCGGTATTTACTTTTCTGGCTTGATAAAATGCAGGCATTACTTTTTTCCAATCATCTTTATATTGATCTAAAAGATTATTTAAGATACGACAATCTTCAAAGGCACTATTCATACCTTGACCAAAAAAAGGAACGACTCCATGCGCGGCATCTCCTATGAGCAAACATTGATCTTCATAATACCAAGGATCACATTTAATAGTACTCATGTTTCCAGTGGGATGTCTTGTGAACTCTTCCAGCAATTTGGGCATTTCAGGAAATGCATCAGGGAATGATTTTTTAAAAAAAGTATTAATTTTTAATTCACTATCCAATTTGGCGAAACTATTTTTACCCTCACAAGGTAAAAACAAAGAGCCGGTGATTGATTGATTTAGATTTGGATTACCTAATAATAAGAAGGCATCTCTAGGCCATAAATGTAAATGCTCATGAATTAAATGAGTTTGTCTTGGCTCCCCAATAGAGAGCTCTTTATAACCATAAGGTAAATAAGTACGTGATGCTTTAATAACGCCTTTTGCCTTCAATTGTTCGCGAACAGCAGAGTTTGCTCCATCTGCTCCAATTAAACAGGAATAACTTTGCTTTAGGATGGTATCATTTTTTAATTCAAAAATAGCAACTTTTCGTTTTACATCTAATTCAGTTAGCTTCGTATCAAAATGAAAATGAACCGAAGGGAATTTTTCAGCTTCGTTAAGTAATAATTTATTTAATTCATTTCTTTGTATGGCATTGATGTATTCGTCTTGATGTCTGCCAAAGGACTGAAATTTAATTTCACCATTAAGTTCATGAATTGCTCTTGCATGCATTGGAACCATAAGCTTTTCTACTTTAGGTAGGATGCCAACCCCTGCCAGGCCAGTAATGCCACGGCATGAAAGAGCAAGATTAATCGAGCGTCCATCATCCGTTTTCATTGAGCGTATATCGGGTCTTGAATCAAATATTTCAAGCTTGCACCCTCTTTTTGCCAAATATATAGCCAGTAAAGTTCCAGCCAAACCTGAACCAATAATAGTAACTTCCCTCATGCCAATCTCCTTGGGCTAAGCGTAGCCTGGGTATAGTGCAACAAGCCCCAAAATAATATACAGCACAGAACACAGGGGTTGCTGCATTGCTCCTAGGATATGGTTTTATTACAGTTATTTATTTCTATCTCTATAGAAAATACTCACAATAAGTTGTATCTTCATTTTTATAAGCAAAAATCATACCTACTTTGAAAAAAGTAAGAAAATGGGGGAATAATCAAATATGTTGAATAATAAAATTTTTTAGTTCTTCTGCTTTTTGAGGTGTAGTGAAGTAATATCCTTGCGCATAATCGCATCCATGATTGGTGATGAATTCAAGTTGTAACTCTGTTTCCACTCCTTCAGCCAATACTTCCAAGTTCAAACTATGACCCAAGTTGATAATTGCTCGCGTAATTGCGGCATCATTTTCACGATTTACTAATTCATTAATGAAAGATCGATCAATTTTTAATCTATCAACAGGAAATTGTTTTAGGTAAGATAAACTGGAATATCCCGTTCCAAAGTCGTCAATAACAAGCTTTGTCCCCATATCTTTCAGTTCATACATGGTTTCAACAGCATGTTTGACGTTATCAACAAGCAAGCTTTCAGTAAGCTCCAATTCAAGGTACTTGGCAGACAGGCCCGTTTCAAGAAGTGTTTTTTCAATGATTTCAGATAAATGGGATTGACGAAATTGACGACCAGAAATATTTACCGCCATCGTTAAATTGCTATATCCTTGCTGATGCCAACTGACCAATTGTTTGCAAGCCTCTCTTAAAGCCCATAAACCTATCTCCAGAATTAGACCGTTTTCTTCAGCCATACTAATAAACTCAGTTGGAGAAACATCACCTAATATATGGCTATGCCATCGCAGTAATGCTTCAAAACCAATAATTTTATTGGTTGCCAGATTAATAAGGGGTTGGTAAACCAGATGAAATTCATTTCTTTTTAAGGAATCGCGTAAAGCATTATCGAGCTGCATGCGATTAATGATACGCATATTCATTTCTTTATCATAACTACGATAGGTATTGCGACCACTATCTTTTGCATGATACATAGAGAGATCAGCATTTTTCATTAAAGATTCATAATCATCACCATCTTTAGGATAATAACTGATTCCTATACTGCCCGTTATTTTTAAATTGTGTTGATCAATACGAATGGGGTTTGCGATCGATTTTAAAATTTCTTCCGCTTTTTGTTCCGCTTGCTGCTCGGTAGCAATATCGTGTAATAGAATAACAAATTCGTCTCCACCCAAGCGACATACTGTATCAAAATCATTAGTGGCAATGAGTAAACGATTTGAGACCGCTTGTAAGAGTCTATCCCCAAGGCTATGGCCTAAGGTATCATTTGTCATTTTAAAGTGATCTAAATCCAGGAATAAAAAAGCCAGGATAGAGCCTTTTTTTTTGGCTTGTAAAATTGCTTGATCCACACGGTCTATTAATAAAACGCGATTGGGTAATTCCGTAAGCGAGTCATGTGTGGCCTGTTGAATCAATTGTTGTTCCATTTCACGGCGCTGGGTAACATCGTTAAGAATACAGATATAATGTTTGACGTTATCGAAGGAATCTCTAACTGGCGCGACGCTTACTTCAGCCCAAAATACTTCCCCGTTTCGCTTAAAACACTCAATCTCTACGGTTTCCTCACGTAATTCTTTTATGGCAAAATTAAGTCGTTTATGACTTACATGTTCTACCTGGCTACTATGAAGAAAAGAGAGATTTTGTCCTAATATTTGTCTTTCACTATATCCAGTAATCCGTTCAAAAGCCTTATTTACATAAATAATGGGCATATTGGATTTGGATATATCAATGATCGCGACTCCAAGTGTACTGGCCTCAATAGCCCGTTCTCTTATTCGCAGCTCATCTTCTTCCAGCAATTTCTGCGTTATGTCTCTAAAGCTGTACACTCGCCCTACAATTTCAGAACCAATTCGCTGTGGTTTAGTAAATCGCTCAAAAATTCGCCCATCTTTAAAGTGTAAAACTGGAAGTTCTCCTTGCCATTCTGGGTTTTCATAAAGGTACTTTACATCAGCAATGACAGTTTCTGGATTACTTAACTGCTGTAAAATATACTCAAAGCCAATACTTTCTGTTCCTGACTCCAGCATATGAGAAGGAATTCGCCACATTTCTACAAATTTTTGATTCCAGTCCACAACTTGCCCTTGCCCATTGACCATCATGATGCCATCAGCAGTAGACTCAAGAGTAGCTCGCAGCAGAGATAAGGACTTTTCTAATTCTAAATTTTTTTCAAGAATGTCATGGGCTTTAATAGTAATATTTTCTGAAAGTGGCATATTAATAGATCGTTGAAACTCAGGTTGAGTGTGATACCATTTTTCAAGTAACGAAGAAAGGTTGGATGTTGGCGAAATAATTCCTAACTCTTCACATACATTAATAAGTGAAGGGTCTCGACCTTGCTTTTTAACTTTTTCTGCGGCTTTGGCAACTTTTTTATAGTCTATTTCCTGTCTTGCCATAATCCCTCATTCCCTTTACACCATACAAATAAATTGGACGCGGCTTTGTAAGCCCATTCTTTAATAAGTATATACCCTGAATTTAATTTTTGCTGAAGGTAGATTAGGAAAATGCGGAGCCCACAATTCCCGCATTTTGCGGGAATGAAGGAATACGTATTACTTTATTTTTTTTGTAATTGTTGTACCTGGTTGTTTACAGTTTGAATTTGTGTTTGTAATTGGCTTTGGCTTGTTTTTATTTGATTTTGTAATTGGGTGTTCATTGTTTGTATTTGTTGTTGTAAGTCAGCTTGAACTTTTTTAATTTGCGCTTGTAGTTGCGCGTTGAGTTGTTGCATTTGCTGTTGTTGTTGGGTTTGCATTTGTTTCATCTGGTTTTGAATTTGGGTATTAAATTGTGATAGCTCATCAGCAAAAGCGGTATTAATCAAAAAGACAGTACAAAGAAGTGATTTTATTAGAATTTTCATCGTCTTATTCCTTTAGGTGAAAAATTAACAGAGAATCCTACTTTAACCTAATCATCTATGATTGGCTAGATTGATTGCTTAAACTTTTAATGAAATCCACCCAGAAATAAGTATTATTTCAAATACAGTTAGCGATACATTGCTAAATATTGATCAATCATTTGTCTTGAGAGGCTTATGGGCTTTGGTAGTTTAGGTAGTTTTTTTATAGAAAACCATTGCGCATCCTCAATTTCAACCGCATCTATTTGGATCTCACCATAACTGTATTCAGCAATAAACCCCAGCATCAAATTACTTTGAAAAGGCCAAGGTTGCGAGGAAAAATAGCGCAAGTTTTTAATTGTGAGTCCTACCTCTTCCTGTACTTCACGTACAACCGTATGCTCAAGCATTTCTCCTGGCTCCACAAAGCCAGCTAAAACACTGTAAACTCCGGGTAAAAAATGGGGTGATCGTGCAAGTAAGATTTCATCATTTCGCCAAATTAATACCAACATAACCGGAGCAATTTGGGGAAAAATTAATGAATTGCACGCAGGACATATTTTAGCTCGTTCTGTACTGCTTAATTGGGTTTTATGACCACAATATCCACAAAATTGAGTACTTTTGTCCCAATGTAATAATTGTTTTGCACGCGTTATCAATCGAAACAACTCATCATCTTCTAGAATTTCTTGAGATTGGCGAACATGTTGAAATTCCATACCAGGAGGTAAAACTATGGGTTTTTGATTAATCTCTACACAAAAGCAAGGTATAGTACCATAAAGTCCTAAATAAATTTCGCGCTCACTGATGAGATTAAGTTCATTAATAGCAAACAAACGCGGGATAGAGTTATTTTTTAACAGAAGCTCATCCCCATGGAAAATGAACCAAAATGCAGTCTCAGTACATGAAGTGGGAGGATGAAGTTGTGAAGTGAATCGTGTCGTCATAATCAGGGTTTCTACTTTGTACTCTCATGTTAAGTGTATCTACGACTATAAAGGTGGTCAAATCCATTTTTGTCAAAAGATACCCACTATGCATTCTTATTATGTCGAAAAAAGGAGATAAACAATGACATTTAGCAACAATTAGCGATAGAATAATAAGTTAATTTTAAAACTCAGAGAAAAACATGAAAATGTCAAAATCATGCGTCATCTTGAGCTGTTGCATTATTTTATTTTCTATTTCTGCATATAGTACTACTGGGACCGTACCTCAATCAGAATCAGACATAGCACGAATTGCCATGTTGGAAAAGGCATTAGCCCCCCAAAAAGTAGATGAAGTTGCAACTTTATTTGCAAAAGCCAATAAAGATCGCAATGGTGCTGTACAATTTATGTTGTTTTCTAATCCATTAAAAAACAAATATAAGGATCGATGGCCGTATTGGGTTTCTGGTGTTTCCAGTCCATGGATTACTTCTTATACAATAAAAAAAGAAGCACAAAGCAAAAATACCTGGAAATTTAAAATAACCTATCAATGGGCAACTGCCTCTGGTCCATTTCAGCCCTCTTTAGTACAGACCATTGTAGTGGCTCCCGTTCCTAAAAATGCAAGTTCGTCGCAAAAATATTGGATTACTCAATTTAATGAACTTTAAAAAATCTCTTGATCGAAAAATTTTTAGTAACGCTCAATTGGTGTAGAGATACTATAATTATTTCAAGTACTCATTTAAGGAATAAATAATGTTTAGCGGAGAGGATTTAATAAAAGAAGATTTTCAAAGCATTTTATATCGGAACGGACTTTCTGCTAATGAGTTTAAAATCACAATACAGAATGGCTCAAGTTACGATCCAAACCAAATAGTTGGCACACAAGTTTGGATAACTATAGAAAAAAATTCTATAAAAAAAAGATATGGATTATACCGAACTAATTGGCCAGATGATTTTGAAACAGATTTAAAAAATGGTTACTTTAATATTTAGGAAGCAAAACCACATGGCGTGTTATATATTGAAGAAAACCTTGGCATAATAAATACCGTGAAAGAATTAAAGATAAAATTGAGAAATTAACTGTCGTTGCTGTTAACCTATATTCTGTTTCGACTTACATATGTTTTAAACCGGGATACAATAGAGAGATTTCATGGATATTATGAGGGGAGCCTATACTACTTATATCCCGGAGAAACCACCTCTGTGGCGAGTTTTCCTGCCACCTATTTTTTTATCTTTGGTTTGTATTTTAATTAGATACCAAACAAATTTACTTCTTTTCCATACGCTTGTTGAGTTGGTTACTGTATTTATTGGACTGACTGCAATGCTCCTGGCGTCCACAACCACCCAATTCATAAAAAATCAATTCGTGATTTTAATTGCTCTTGCGGCAGGTTGGACCTCTGTCTTGGATGTAGGCCATATTTTAGCTTACAAAGGGATGAATTTGTTACCTCATGGAGGCAATAATCTAAGTACTCAGTTTTGGATATCTGCACGTTTTATTCAAGCGATTACCTTTCTTCTGGCGCTCTATTTTTTTAGACACACTGTAAAAATTTGGATTATTAATCTTTGCTTCTTATTCATCATTTTATTATTTTTTACAGTCATATTTTCAGGTCATTTTCCTACAGTTTATATTGAATATTTTGGTCCCACATGGTTTCAAGCTTATTGCGAATGGGGCGTTATCATTATATTTATAACAGCTTTGATGCTGCTTTGGCACGAAAAAATGATGATGACAAAAGAAACATTATATTATATGTCCTTATGCATCCTAGCATTGATTGTGTCATTATTCATGTTGTCCTATTATAAAAACTCCGAAGATGCGGCATTTTTAATCGGTCATTTGCTAAGGATATTTTCATTCTGGTTTATCTATATTGCTTTGGTAGTGGAATCTGTACGTCGGCCTTTTGCAGCGCTTATACGCACAGCTACTACTTATAACAATATCCCTGATCCTGCTTTTACGGTACAATCGGAAGGTATTATCCTCCAAGCGAACAATGCTGCAGAGAAATCTGCTCATAAAAAAGCTGAAGAATTAGTAGGATCATCATCTCACCTGCTTTTTCATAATAAATCTATAGACCCAAAAGATTGTCCTGTTTGTTGCAAACTTTCTACATCGAGAAATAAATATACCGTAGAGTTTGAGACGGAAAAGGGAGTTTGGTTAGAATGTAGTTTATCGCCTATAAATTCTGATTTATTTCCTAACTCATGGGTACAAGTAGTTAGAAATATTACTTTTCGTAAGGTACTTGAAAAGGAACGAAAAAAATTAATGCATGATTTAGGCGAGCGTGTTAAAGAACTTAGATGTCTATACACCATTTCAAATTTAATTGCTTTAGGTAAATCGAGTAAAGAAGAATTACTAAGAGGCGTCGTTAATGCACTGCCTAAAGCATTTCAATTTCCAGAGTATATGGTTGCAACAATAGAAAGTAACTGGGGTAATTTTAGTTCGGAGCCTAATGCAAAAAAGTTACCCTACCAGCTGGAAAAAGAATTGATAATCGATAATAAGGTGGTTTTAAAAATAAGGGTATTTTATTGTGTGCAGCCCCCAATATTAAGAACTATTTTTTTACCTGAAGAATCTGCTCTTTTAGATTCAGTAACAACACTTTTACAAAATACCCTTAATCGATTTTGTTCAGAACAATAACAACCCGAATACGAAAAATTATTTTAGGTAACGTTTGCTTAATATAGCCTTAATATTTTTGTAGTATTATATTTGATCAGGTGGATGAAATTATAAATTACTTAGAGATATATCAATTATGATTATTGCCCTAGCACTCTTGAAGATACTTATTATGCCTGCATTTTTAAAACTAATAAAAAACTACCGTAATCCCAAAAAAGATAATTATATTCAAAAAGAAGCAAGACCACAGACTATAAATATTTAATTTATAGACGAGCTCATTCTTTATTTAATGAGAGTGAGTCCGATATAAAAAGTAAGAAATTTTTTATATCGGATTCTTTTAAAAAATACCTAATCTTGCTTTATAAGGGATTAACCGTTCAGGCAATCACGCCTCGTTATTGAGGTTCCTTGAGCTTAAACTCCATCAACGTAAACAAACTGTTTGTTTCGTAACTGTTTTTATACGTAAAACCTGCTGGTTCAATTGATTTTTGCCATTCGCCCAAAGTCCGCTGACGCCCCCCCAACAATACCATCATAACGATATCCATTGTTTTATTGGGATGAGGTTGATTGTCATCAGGCATGACTTGTTCCGCAATAAATAAGGTTGCGTGCCTTGGTATTTGTTGTGCACAATTTGTTAATATTTGATTCATTATCCTATCATTAAAATCATGTAAAACACCTTTAAAAATATAAGCATCTGCGCTCGGTATCATCGCAAAAAAGTCCCCTTCTTGGAGGCTGATATTATTGGAAAAATCTGCAGGATTGAGCTGGCCAATAACAGATGGTGTATCAAATAGAGTAACCCTAACATGAGGATGTTTGTTACTGATCGCTTTCACTAAACCACCACGCCCTCCTCCCATATCAATTAGAGTCGAAAAAGCAGAAAAATTAAATACATCCGCAATTGATGCATCATCATAAGTTGAAAGTTTAGCCATTCCTCTATCAAAATTAGCTTGTTTCTCAGGATTTTTACTCAGGTAATGGAAAAAATTATCGCCGTGTTGGATTTCAAATGCCGGCTTTCCTGTTTTAAGACTTGTCCCCAATTGAGAAAAAGCTTGCCACCAACTGTCATCAACCATGCACAATACATCACGGATGGAATGCGGATTGTCATCGCAAAGTACCTTGGATAACTCAGTTAGAGAATAAAGATCATCCTTGTAATGAAACAAATCATAACAACAGAGATACTTTAATACTCTATCCAATAATTCAGGTTTACTTTCCGTTGCTTTTGCAAGTTCATCAATGGTTTTAGGTCCAGATAATAAATAATTCGCAACCCCTAACTGAGCCACTGCATGTAATGCCCGGGACGTTACATACCATCGCGACATAATCGCTAATTGAAGATGAGGTTTTTCCATTTGATAGTGCATTTATCATTCCCTGTTAACAAACCTTATCTATTATTTGTTAATGAACACAAAAAGTTAAGTATTTTCTTTATCAATTAAAATAAAATTTAGTGCGCATGCGCCATTTTGACATAATAAAAAGCGAAACCAGAAAAATATCTTTAGAATAAAATATCAATTTTTCTAATATCATTTATAAAAAAATCAAATTGGCAATAAAATAATCTTGATGGTTAAATATAAGAACAACAAATTATCCGATAATGGGATCACTTAATGATGGTATCTTCAATTGATGACTGGAAAAATAATCCAACTTCATTTTATAAAGAATTAATCACAATAAAAACCAAATTTATATTTGATGGTTTTCCTCATAACCAATTTCCCGTAGGAAATCCTCTGGTAGAAGAGGCATTTAAAACTATTCATAGTCATTTAGATAAACAAAATAAGTTTTATATTCTAAAAAATTTGGAAGAACTTGGCCCCGAAGTATCCGCAGAAATAAAAGAAATCTTAACAACCGTAGATAAACTTAGAAAAGGAAAAAGAGTTCAAAGTGTCAA
Organism: Legionella longbeachae; assembly: GCF_004283175.1. GTDB lineage: Bacteria > Pseudomonadota > Gammaproteobacteria > Legionellales > Legionellaceae > Legionella > Legionella longbeachae. Next base: position 95,151 of record NZ_RXNW01000014.1, on the reverse strand, counting down.
TATCAATGAAAACAAGCATCGTATCGTAAAATTCCCCTATGCAGATACAATAGAATGTGCCTTAAAATACGCAGATCTTTCTGAAAAAATAAATCGTTATAAATTTTATAAAGATCTCTCTAATCAGTATAAAGAAAATGGGAATACCTCATCAGAAGATATTAATAAACTCGATGCGATATTAACAAACCCAAAGTCTTTAACAGAAAAAGTAGATGACTTAATTACATGGGATAAAGCGTATACAAAAGCGAAATTACAACAAGAAAACAAACCTCATGATACATATCATATTAACACGTCAATGAACTTACCTGGATATTTTCAACGGCAATATACCCAATTGGTTAAAGATGACTTAGTAAATAGCGACTCTCCTATAGATGTATTCATTATTCCTTCCTTTGCGCCTTTAGATATAGCATTTTTTGTTAAAACAAGAGTAGCTCCTATTCATGTTATGGGATTAATTGATTTTCCATTTCTATTTGCCGATGGATATAAGCATACTGTTCATGAGTTTGCACTCCACGATTTAAAGCATGCTTGGGATATGGAACTATTTCGAATTAAAAGTATTGCGGAAAAAAATCAAAACCCACAAGATAATCTCAAAGAACAAGAACGAATTGCAAATTATATTTTTTCACGTGTAGAACAACTGCCTAATAAAACGATGCAGGATTGCCTGGAGTTTTTGCTTTTTGAATTAGTACATGAAGAGGGGCATAGTTATAACCTCAAGGATTTAAAAGAAGGCTTAGAAGAGCCGAGCATTTATTGTAATGATTTTCTTGCTCGATTAACCACTCAAAAGTTGAATAGCACTTTTTTTGGTCCATCAGAGACAATAAAATATAGAGATATGACCCCATTTTTTCAACAGGGAAAAAAACTATTACTTGAATTTATAAACGATGCACAAAAAGAATTAAATCTTAATTTACCAACTGTGTCTTATGAAACAAATCATCATGGGTTTTGTGAAATACGTTCGGGTGAAAAGGTAAAAAAGCACGCTGATCGTCAAGACAACACAACAGGACAACGGCTAGTTACTCCTAACATCAGCTTACGTTTAGAAAATACAAAAAAGCCTACAGCATCACCAGAAATTTTGACATCTCAAAAACAGTTAAAAGTGCAACTTCAAATAAAAATAGAGGAACATAAAGACCATATAAATGATAAGCAAGCCAATAAACTACTTGTATAATCACCCAATTTTTTTGGGAGTAAATAAAGAAATTTTGAGGAGCAAGATAGACAAGTATGCCTATCATTGTTTCCTCTCACCTGCATACGATTAATAAAAAATGATTGAATGCTGAAAAAATTTTAGGAATTACATTGTTTAATGGGTAAAAATCGAAAACGAAACCTATGTGGAAAATAGGGAGTATCGCTAATATTATCTGATATCACCGCAAAAGCACCGCAGCATGACTCAAACTTGCAATTCTAACCCCAAATGCCACCAACACCCCACCCATGATTTTTACAATGTAAAATTGCATACGATTTAAATTTGCTTTGATATATTGATGCGTCAGCATATAAGAAAGACTGGAAAACCAAATCATATGAATTAATGCAATTTCAATTCCATACGCGAGCTCACTTAGAATAGAATGTCCTGGTTTTACTACTAAAGTAAAAAATGCCAATAAAAACATGATCGCTTTAGGATTTAAAAGATTACAAAAAAATCCTTGATTAAATGCTTGCGAATTCGTAATCCCATGGACTGCGTGCCCCGAATCCAGTTTCATCATTTCTCGTTTTGCTAATAAGCCCTTAATGCCAATATATATCAAATACGCAGCGCCTAAGTATTTGATAATACTAAAAGCAAGAAGTGATTGCGCAATAACAATTGCTAAGCCCAAAATACAGTAACTTGCATGAATTAACAGGCTGGTAGAAATACCAAGGGCGGTATAAATTCCTGCTTTTCTGGAGTAAAACAAAGCATTCTTTGCCACAAGAGCAAAATCAGGACCAGGAGAAATTGCCGCCAACATGATGAGCAGGCTTATTGATAAAAATTCTTGCACAATATTTCTCCATAACAAACAATCAATAATTGTAACATAGATAGTATAAAGTAAAATCTTGTAGAAATTGGACACAGGTTTATAGTAATCTCGAAAAACAAAAAGTGTATAAGAATTCCAGACTTAAATGATAAAATTCATAATCAAAGCAATTTCGAAAATACAAGAAGCCACCGCCTATTCTCTATGTGGATTAAAAGCAGCCTTTCAAAATGAATTTGCTTTTCGCCTTGAATTACTGGCTGCTACCATTGCGTTACCGTGCGCATTTTTTTTAGGGAGCACTGCCATTGAACGCGCTTTATTAATCGGTACGCTCTTCATTATTTTAATTGCTGAACTTTTAAACTCCGCAATAGAAACGACGTTGAACCGAATTGATCTTGCCTGGAATCCTCTGACTAAAAGAGCAAAAGACATGGGTTCGGCTGCTATTCTGATTGCAATCATTAATGCAATTATTATTTGGACGATTATTATCTTTTCTCATTGAACATTGGATTTTAATGCATACCCTTGTCTCACTTATAAACTTAGATAAACATTTATGCCAAGGATATTCGCAAGGAAATCAGGTACTCCGAAACGTCGAATGTATTGATTCATATAACCCATTTCAGCAATTGTAAAGGAATTCACTTCATAACCTAAACCAATAAAAAACCGATTTTGATCAAAACCTTGACTATTGGTACCTACAAAATTATTTTTATGAAAAAAAATCTCGTCGCTGGTGACAAATGCTAATCGGCCATTATTTTTAATCGGGGCAAAAACCTTTACAAGTTCTCGGATTCGATAAGCAGTTTTGGGATTATTTTCTAGAAAACGTTGCTCCGTACGCGTTCTGCTTGTAAGCGTCAAATAGGGATAGGTTTTAACCCATAAGAGTTGCTGCCAAATTCGATTTTCTTCAAATGGGCTTGAAGAATTCGGAGGTCCTGTATAAATCCAGGCATATCCGAGCCATATACTTGTATTTTGCGTTAAGGCATAACCAAGTCCTGGCCGCAATAAAATTTGAGAATAACGACTTGAATTTGCACCTAAACGTTGTTGTCCTTCCAGCCAATATCGTAAGTGACTAAATACCTTATCGTCACTATAAAACTTACCAATTGTTGTAAGATTAAGCCAATTTTGAAAATCGCGTTCGAGGGCACATGCACTTTTAGACCAACCTACAATAACGATTAATCCTAAAAACACCATAAGTACATTGCTTCTCACCCTCATCTAGTCCCTTAACTTTGTAAAAGAAATACATTCTAATACGCGTCGCCAATATTTAAAAGATCAGTGCAAAACGTCGATAGTGAAAAACCAAGATTACCCCTAAAACCCCATTTGGTATTCTTCATCATACCCACCATCCTGCGTCATTGCTAAAAACGCTCTCACTTTATTACAAGCGTGTTCCAATTGTTCTGATTTGGCTTTTAGATGTTCCATATGAACATTATTTAATGATTTCCCAGACCACAAAGTACTTAATGAATTTCCCATATCGCATTTATTTGAAATTACAGGATCGAAATAAAGTGGGGAAAAAATGCTCATGAAAAATAATTTTAATATGCTGCTTATCACTTCCATGATATTTAGAAAATGCTGATCTTTTAAGTGCTCCATATTCGTATGTAAAAAGACATCGCTTAATTCTTTGGTTTGTTTGCACTTAAATTGAATTGCCTCCTCAACCGTATCACCTGTGAATTTTTTACTTCGAATTGCATCCAACCGACGCACAAAATTTCGACGTAGCTCTACATCATTCTTTTCTGTTGAAACATCATTTGATTTAAGCCAATTTGTCTGTCTAAAAATTTGTTCATCAAGCACGGCAAAATAATAAGCAAGAATCTCATTAAACAGTTATTTTTCATTGAGTATTTTTTTCCATTCTGATTCTGAGAGTTCTTTATAAGCATCAATGTTATTCTTTTTCAGTATTGACTGCACTGCAAAGCTTAAAATTTCATCACCAAAACGATGAGGATATTTTGACAGCATTTTTTTTGCTTTGTTGGTTATTTGTTTTGCTCTTTTATCAAAATCTATTGCCACTTCTACATAGACTTCCCACAATGGCGTTTCACTCTCCAATATTTAAATCTCACTTAGGATACATTTGTTGCAAATTTAACACAATTAAATCTTTTAAAGTTCAATATGATAATATAACTCCATATTACTCTACTCAATGTGCTGTAGCCCAAATAAATGGAACAGCATATAATTATTGTAAAAATAATTCACAAATATGAACCTTATGAGATTCATCTATTTTTTATTGATTTTTTTTCTATCATCATGGGTTTTTGCTAAAACAGAAAAAAATACTTCATTTACAAGCAGTATTCGTCCTATTCCCAAAAAGATTCAACGCCAAATGCGCCAATTTACTTGGAGGCCAGGTTGCCCAGTCACAATGAAGGACTTAGCCTATATCCGACTTTCTTATTGAGGTTTTGATAATAAAAAGCATATGGGTTCTTTAATTGTAAACAAAGAGTTAGCTTATGAAGTGGTTGCGATTTTTGAAGCTCTATTTAATCATAAATTCCCTATCCAAAGCATGCAACTCATGGATGTATTTCAAGGAGATGATAATGCTTCGATGAGGGCGAATAACACTTCTGCATTTAATTGCCGACCAGTCACCGATCGCCCTGGGGAATATTCCCAACACAGTTATGGGCGGGCAATTGATATTAATCCATTGATTAATCCTTATATAAAAGGCAAAACAATTATCCCCCCTCAAGGCGCACTTTATGCAGAACGCACCCAACCTGCCCCAGGAAAAATCACTAAAGAAAGTTTAGTATATCAGGAATTTATAAAGCACGGATGGGATTGGGCGGGTGATTGGCATGATCTTCAAGATTATCAGCACTTTGAAAAAAGAGCTCATGGTGAAAAACGTAATCCATACGGATATAAGTCATTTCAAAGGAAATAAAAAACATTGGGGATATAAAAAATTAATGAATAAAGTGTATTGCCAACAACCCCTAATAAGTAAAAGAATGAGTCTTCTGAATAAACTGGGTAATTTCTTCGAGTTGCGTTTTTGCCAGATATTCTTCTTGTTCTTTTTCGGGATCAATATTGGCAAGTTTTTGGTAAAGCTTCTCTATATTTTCATGTCGGCCTTTTCCAATAATCCTGGAGTGGCTAAAAAAATAAAATAATCCTTTTTCTGTTTTTTCTTGTCCTAATTGTTGCAATTGTTGTAATTTTTCTAAAGGTGAATTGGATTCACTTAAAATTCTAGCAATTTTTCTCATTCCAGTACTGTTCGTATTGGTAAATTTTTTTGTTAACGTTTTTCCATCGTAAATTTCTTTGGTATAAGAATGAAAACTGCCCAGCGCGTTTTTAATTTTTAAATTCTCTTGTTCTAACAAGTAAAGCACTTTTTCCAGATTGGGATAAGGGCGATCTACATCATTAATATCCACGCCACGATTTTCTTTAATTAAACGTGCAGATAAATCATAATGGGAGGCAGGCAAAGTAAATTTGGCAATTTCCTTATAAATGGCCATTCTTTTTAAGAGTATTCTTCGATTAAAGACATCGCTCCGTAAGTTTGTTTCACTGAAGAGATTATCCATAAACTTAGTTAAATTATGTTTTTTATTCAATAAATTCAGGTACTTATGATAAATCTCAAACTCATCAAAACGCCTCACTAACACGCCCCATTGATCATTAAAAATCTTATATGCATCCAATCTGGCTGGGAGGGTTATAAGAAATTTATTGACTTGATTAATAGTTGGGCGATCTCCTGGTTTAGTACTCTGTAAACGCAGCAATAGATTTTTAATATCCTTCAAAAGAAAAGGATCTACCTCAGAAACGTCGTAACCAGTGAATATGCCATCAAAACAAAACGGGGCATGGGCTAATTCTACTTGAGTCCTGGCTGAATCTTTATATTTCATGATATGTGTAGCACCAAATATCTCACCCAGTATTGCTGCTAAAGCATACATATCGGATTGATAAGTGCTTCCTTCATGCATGAGAACTTCCGGGGCCATATAACAGGGTGTTCCAGAAGATTTAAAATTATTTTGCGAATCTACATCTTCAGCCAAACCAAAATCTATAAAAATTATAAGAAAGTGATTTTTTCCGAGATTTTTATAACAAATATTTGCTGGCTTGAGATCGCGATGCACTACTCCCTTCTGTTGCAATAATAGCATCTCGCTCGCAATTCGAGCTGCAACTTCCAATCGATGGAGAAATGAATATTTATTGCTGGGGTTAAAAGGCAACAAGTTATCAAGACTGGTACCGCAATCTTCAACAACAGTAATAACTTTGTCTCCAGTACCGACAATCGCAATTACTTTTACGCCATGATTCTTTTGTTTCATTGCTTCTTTTATAGTTCTTTGCCAAAGCTGTTCATACGGAAGAATTTCATTTGCTTTTTGTATTTTAACTACATCGTTAACGGGAATAACTTGTGCTTGATAATGTTTTTTATTGGGATCGTAAGTAACGATGATTTTATGTTTTGAGCCATTAACGGAGCCAAATCCTCCTTTAGCTTTAGTTGAGTTATCAATGATGTGCCACTGATTTTTACCTGATAAAATTAGATTATGACTGAATGAAAATTTTGGGGAATGGAATGGGCTAAATTTTGATGATTTTTTTGAATGAAGAAACTTTATCCCTTCTTTTTGCTTAAATAAAAATTTAGCAACTTCTTCAGTTAGAAATAATCCACCCTTTTGATCACGCAACACTATATCAAAATCAACATACTTCATACGATTTCCACAAAACTGAAATCAAAATTGGCGCTATAGTATCAGTTTCCATCATTTAAATTCATTAAGGATGAAAAAAAACTTAAATCCACTTACGAGAACACTTGATTCAGGTTAATATAGATACTTTTCACAGTAGTTGTTCCTTAAACCGAACATGGCAAAATCAAGAGATTATACAAAACGTATTTCCTGTGTAGTTCCAGTTTTTAATGAAGAAGCAGGAATTGCTGAGTTTATTACTGCCCTGGCTGAAACCCTGAAAAACTTAAATTATGCTTATGAAATACTTCTTGTAGACGATGGGAGTAAAGACAACACCCCAGCAATTATTCAGCAGTTAAGATCTCATTTTGTTTTACGCTGTATTCGTTTTAGCCGTAATTTTGGTAAAGAAAATGCCATAAGTGCAGGCCTTGACCATGCACAAGGAGATGCTGTTATTTTGCTCGATGCCGATTTCCAACATCCCCTTGAACTTTTAAGTCAGTTCATTGCAAAATGGGAAGATGGTTATGATATGGTGTATGCTGTTCGCCAAAATCGCACAAACGAGTCATGGATAAAGAGAACTTGCGCCAAAGCATTTTACCAATTTACTTCACGAATCAACCGAATTAATATTCCTGCAAATGCTGGCGACTTTAGACTTCTTGATCGAAAAATAGTTAATGCGTTGCAAAAACTACCTGAGCGCAATCGCTTTATGAAAGGTTTATACAGTTGGGTTGGGTTTAAGCAAATCGCGATTCCTTTTGAAGTGCAACCACGTAAAACAGGTAACTCGCAATGGAACTTCTATTCTCTGCTGGATTTAGCGATTACCGGAATTACCTCATTTACTGCATTTCCCCTGCGTATGATTGCTATAGGTGGGATTAGCGTTGCCACAATCGCAATACTTTATGGCATCTGGATTATACTCAGCACCTTAATTTTCGGTAAGGAAACACCGGGATGGGCAACTATTGTTACTACTATTAGTTTCTTTGGTGGTTTGCAACTTTTTGCTTTAGGTGTGGTAGGTGAATATATAGGGCGCGTCTTTGACGAGGTCAAACACAGGCCTCACTATATTATTGATGAGGAATCAAGTTTTGACGACAATATCTCTTAGTTTGGGGCTTAGGCTAATTTATTTTTTGGGAGTTGGTGGAACAGCTGCATTAGTTCATCTTTCTGCCGTATTTATTTTGGTTAATTTCTTGTACCTACCAGCACTAATTGCCAATATATTTGCCTTTTTAATAGCATTTAATGTCAGTTATTTAGGACATAAATATTTCACCTTTTCCCAGTTACATGATGAGAAAAGATTAAGTTTACCTCATTTTTTTCTAGTCGCGGCTTCTGCAGGAGTCATAAATGAACTACTTTTCTTTTTACTTTTAGAGTATACCACACTTAATTATCTATTTGCTTTAATCCTGGTTTTGGGATTTGTTTCTATTTATAGCTTTATTATTTCACGTACTTGGGCATGTCGTTAAGGTAATGTTGAGTGGCGTGTTACCCTCGATTTAAGCATAAATCTGTCAAATACAGCCTTATGTGAATGAAGCAAGGACGTTTGCAAAATCGGTGCTATCTACTCTTTTATATCAAAATGTGCACCACTAATCACTTCAACAATTTCACGAGTAATAAGTCGACCTTTAGCCATTTCTTTGATTTTAGGTAATACCAATTCTGCTTTTTCGATTGAATCTACGAAATGCACTACTAAAGGGAGCTTGCTTCCAATATCAACTAACGATGTAGATACAATAGGAGCCTTAAACGTAAATCCAGCTACCCCACGCAATACCGTTCCACCTGCAATTCCATTTTCATCAAGCATATTTAATAATTCAAGATGTAAGGGGCGATGCTGCCATTTATCCCTTTCATTAATGTAGACAGAAATTTTTACATGGTTCATATCAAATTGCCCGAGCGAGCACTATGCCCGCAATTACTGCAAGTAGAGAAAAAAGATTATTGCAAATAAAATTTAGCGCAGCAAGAGCATAATCACTTTGCTCTATAAGTCGATACGTTTCATAACTGAAACTCGAAAACGTTGTATAAGCACCACAAAAGCCAACAGCAACAAATGATCTCCATCTGGGATCAACTTCTACACGCTCTAAAGTCCAAACAAGAAAAAAACCAAGAATGAAACTGCCTGTAATATTAACGAGAAAAGTTCCATAGGGGATATCTGCTGATAAATATTTAATAGAAAAGCGATTCACTAAATAACGTAAGTTCGCTCCAATAATCGCTCCGCATGAGATCCAAAAAATATCATTCAAGGACTTCTCCTTTTATTAATCCAGATAGCACACCCAAGATAATAATATATAAAAAAAGTGGAAGCTAATCTTCTTGATATTGGTGGGCAAGACGCACATGATATTCATGACAATCGTTTAAAAACTCATCGCTTAAAAAATAATTCAACTCCTTGCAACGGGCCGGAGCGATAACGTCTGCGGAATTAACTCCTTCTCCTGGATGACACATAATTAACGTATCTTCTTTTGCGGAACACAGCCATTTCCTGAATAAACTCCGATAATCTACATGCTCTGAAAAATCATAAATACCTGAAAAATAACGATTATGTGGTATATTGAAATTGATTAATTGCTGAGCTAAAGCTTTACCCCCAGTTAAGCGGAGCACTTTTGCTTTTAATTGATATTGAGGCAAATTAATTGATGGCCATACGGAACGAATGGCGATCCCATTGTTTTTTAACCGTTGCTCATAAAGATCTAAAATAACGTTCCTGATAACAGGAAATTGATGTACATGTTGATGGCCATCAATAAAGTCAGGTAACCGCTGCATCGTTTTCGTAAATTGCTCCAGTTGTGCTAAAAACTCTTGGGCAATAAAAGATAATTTCAATGAGTGCATATGTGATTTAATCAATAACTCACTAAGGCGCAAACATTTCCTTAGCGGATGAGCAATTAAATTGCCTTCGGTGAGATTAAAATGCAAACCAATCTTAACCTGATTCTTTAAAGATAGTAAATGTTGACCATAAGCAACAAAATCAGGCATATTGGTCATACAACTTACTGCTGATAGGCGTTTTTTGTGAACTAATTTTAAGATCCCTTCTGAAACCTCAGAATTCAAACCAAAATCATCCGCACACAACGCCACGGTTTTCAATTCTATCACGATGAATAACCAAATTATTGCAATAAAGTCATATCATATCTCATTTTTGCCCTAAAAGAGCGAATAGGTTGATTTGAATCACGCTATTCCAGATTGCTGCTTAGGGACTATTAAACGAGATCCAAGTATACTGATGCACAAACCACCAATAACCAACAATCCGGCAGCTAACTTCCAAAGTTGAAATGGCTCACCCAGTACCACAACAGAACTTACAATCGCAACAATAGGGACCAACAAAGTAAAAGGTGCAACCACTCCTACTGGATATCGGGCAATTAACCAATTCCATACCCCATAACCTATCCATGTTGAAGCAAAGACGATATAAAACAATGAAACTGTTCCTCGCCAACTCAAATTTTCGTAGGTATAGAGGAAACTGGAGGGCCCTTCAAATACCCAAGAGAGAAGAAACATCGGGATGCAAGCAATAAAACTACCCCATGCGATAATAGCCATCATATAATTACCGTTCCCTTTAATTTTTTTAGTAATGAAATTACCAAACCCCCATGTTGCTGCAGCGGCAATAATACAAAGAAATCCGACTACAGAGATATCACTATCAAAATGCATGGCTACCAAACCAATGCCAGTAAAAGCAACCAATGCGCCTATAATTTGCGCTATATTCGGTTGTTCACCTAAAAAAATTATCGCAAAAAACATACTGAAAAAAACCTGAGTTTGCATGAGTAAAGACGCCATACCTGCTGGCATCCCTGCATTCATCCCAATAAACAGAAATGCAAATTGTAAAGCAAACATTATAAAACCATACAAGGCAATAATTTTAAAAGAAGAACTAGGTAATTTGACAAAAAATATAGCAGGTACACTCGACAATAAAAAACGCAAGGCACACAACAGCAATGGTGAAATTTCTTCAAGGCTAAAGGAAACAAAAAGAAAATTTACACCCCAAATTAAAACGACTAAGAGAGCTAATAACAGATGTGTAAGAGGCATCATCATGCTCCTTAATAAAATCAATATCTTAGTCTATAAGATACAATAAAGCCATTAACATAGATTAATTTTTGATCATAATTGTGTTCAAAAAAAGTAAATATAGCACATTTAAAAAAATCAATCCTGAAGGAAATAATAAGACATCCCTAACCGTTCCATCTCCATCAATAATTCTTGGAAATTTAATTTATATTTTCATTTTGGCACGTTAAAATTGACTTTTAACTGATAAAAATAGCTCGGAGGTGTAAAGTTGCACGAACCTTAGCGCTTCAAAATCCTCCTTTTATTTTCAGCTATGTCTTGATACTTTAACGGCGAAAAATAATGAAAAAAATTGTTCTTGCAACCAGTAACGCTGGTAAAATTAAAGAGTTAAATACTTTATTAACCCCTATTGAATGCATTCCTCAGGCCACTTTGGGGATTTCAGATGCTGTAGAAAATGGCTTAAGCTTCATAGAAAATGCGCTAATCAAAGCTCGTCATGCGAGTTTGTATGCAAACGAACCTGCTTTAGCAGATGATTCAGGTTTAGTAGTACCTGCTTTAAATGGAGATCCAGGTATTTATTCTGCGCGTTATGCCGGCAGCCATGCAACCGATGTTGAAAACATCAATCTTTTATTAGAAAACATGAGTCATCTGACCAGTGAACATCGAGAAGCATGGTTTTATTGTGCGATTGCTTTAGTCCAACATGCAAAAGATCCCACACCAATCATCACAACTGGAATTTGTAAAGGATTTATTCATGATAATCCAGCGGGTGAAGGGGGTTTTGGCTATGACCCAATATTTTATCTCCCTGAATATCAATGCACGATGGCTCAATTACCTGCTAAACTTAAAAATAATATCAGTCATCGTGCACAAGCTTTAAAACAACTGCGTAACTATATTCAAAACTTATAATGAACACGTATCGGTTCAGCAGTTATATTTGAATTTTGATGAAAGGTTGATTAAGCTCAGATTCGTGAAAATATTGCAGATTGAAATCAACAAAAGATCCAATGGCTATTTTCATACAAGATGTGCGCATACAACTTTTCGAAGAATGGGGCGTGAACATATATGAATATAGAAGCACTTTTTGCGCAAGCATACAAATTCCAATATGAAGGCCAACTCCCACAAGCCATTAGCATTTATGAGCAAATATTGACCAAAGAACCCGGACATTTGAATAGCTTGCATTTTTTAGGGCTTATTTACGCTCAATTAGGGGATATGGATAATGCGATTCTATACTTATTACAAGCCCTTTCAATCAGTCCCAATGATGTCAGTTTGCTTAACAATTTAGCTAATGCCTATAAAAAAACACATCTACTGGATAAGGCTATTGAATATTATCAGCGTGCAATACAACTTGATCCAGAGTATGCACAAGCACAGAACAATCTTGCAACGGTTTATGCTATGCAAAATAATTATTCAAAAGCATTATTCCATTATACCAAAGCAGTTCATGCTGAACCCGATTTTAGTGCTGCACACTTTAATTTAGGTTTATTATTACTCCAAAACAATCAATTAGAAGCAGCAAAAACTCAATTCAATAATGTGATCTCTTTAAATCCGTTACACACAGAATCTCTTTTCTATTTAGGTGTCTTGCATTTAGAAAAAAATGATCTTTTTGAAGCTGAAAATGCTTTTCAAAATGTTTTGAAACAGGATGATAAACAAATAGAAGCCCTTTCGAATTTAGGCGTAATTGCATTAAAAAGGCATCAAAATCAATTAGCAGTTGATTTTTTCACGAGAGCATTGGCTCTAGACAACGACAATACCGAAGCGCGTAATAATCTGGCTGCAACATTCATGCATCACGACCGTTTTGAAAATGCTCTCATGCATTATGATGTTTTACTACAAAAAGATCCTGATAACCTTGAATATTTATACAATTCAGGTGTGGCTCAAATGGCATTAGGACATTTGAATGAAGCAATTCTTCATTTTGAGCATATTACGCGGTTAGAAAGCAAGCATACTTCCACATTAAATAATTTGGCCGCAATTTATATTAAAATGGACCAGAAAGAAAAGGCACAAGAATATTTGGAACGCGCTTTAGAGATTAATCCTAAAGATACAATCAGCGCTCATATGCTCCATGCCATAAAAGGGGATAGACATGCACAAACTACCCCTGAATATGCTCATAACTTATTTAATAATTACGCACTGTATTACGATCAACATATGAAAGGCGCCCTTCATTACTCGGTGCCTCAACATATTGCACGTACAATCCACCAGCTGGAATTACCAATCAATATTCATACCCTGGACCTCGGATGCGGAACGGGGTTAACTGGCATTGTGCTCCGCGAAGTGAGCAAATATTTAGTAGGGGTCGATATTGCAGCAAAAATGTTGGCTCAGGCTAAGGAAAAAGAAATTTATGATAATTTATTCGAGTCAGAAATAAATCAATTTCTTTTGCAAAACAAAAATTTTTATGATTTGATTGTGGCTGCTGACGTCCTTCCCTATTTCGGAGAACTTGAGGCCTTATTTCATTCCATTCATTTACACCTAAAACGCCAAGGTTATTTTATTTTTACTGCAGAAATAAGCACTTCTACTCATTGGCACCTCGAAACAAGCGCTCGTTTTAGCCATCATCCTGATTATATAGCTCAGTTAGCTAAGCAAAATAACTTTCATTTACTAAAACAGGAAAAAATTCCAGCACGAAAACAAAATAATCAACCTCTTGAAGTCATGCTGTACGTATTAAAAAATGCTACTTGGCTCAATTGAACAATTCGCCAGCTAACCATCTCTTCCAAAGACTTCTAGTTGCAAAACAGACACACACCGTGATTAATACGGTATCAATAATTATGAATTAATTGCAAAATAATAAAAATGCTGTAACAAATTTAAAAACTGGCCACATGAATGAATATCAAATTAAATGGTATGTTTTTATGGGAATTTTCTTATTGTTTCTAGGGCGTTGCCTAGACTTCGTCACGGTAAATTTGGCCCTTATCACGCATAAATCTGATGCCATTTTAGTGGCTATTCCAATATACGTTATTTTATTAGCTTTTTTTGTAGGCAAACCAATTGAGCGCCTAGGGCTTTTGCACATCTCTTTATTTGGCGTGGTATTAACCTGTTTTTCAGTGTTCGTGCAGATATTTTATTTCGGTAATATGTCCATCACTCAAATAGCATTTTCATTTATCTGCCTTAGCTGTATGTGGAGCTTAGGAAGTACATTGTCCATGATCGTCAATAATTTTGAGAAATCGCGAGTAAGTTTGCTTTAATAGCAGCAAGTTTATGTACACAATTTAATCATTGCTTTATAATAAAAAGCTACTCTTTATTGTCGAGGTAGTATGATAACTCGCAATCTTGCCCGATTTTTGTGTACAGATGATGCTGTAACCACTAAAGTTGATGACATTCTGGATACTACATTAGCAAATGTATATGTAAAAGATAAAAAAGGACTCTATTTGGACTGCAACCATAACATGTCCTCTGCTATTAAGATGCAAATAGATGATGTCAAAGGTAAAATAGACACCGACTTGATGTGGAGGGAACAAGGTCCCTTACTTATGAGAAATGATGCACAGATTATCGAACAAAACAAAGTGAAAACATTCATAGAGCCAGTCCAACTCGATACAGGCCCACTCTACTACCTAAGTCGTAAAGCACCGTTACGCTCGCGAGATGGAAAGCTCATAGGCATTGTAGGAATCTCCTTTCAAATTGATAGTGATATTTCATTGCTTACTGCTTTACAAGAGACCATTCCATTTATGACACCAAGCACTATTGAAAATGTACCATTACCAATTCGAAACTTAAACAATCAACTTACTGCGAAACAAATTGATTGCCTCTATCATTTGGTAAAAGGGTTAACCATAAAACAAATTGGTCAAAAATTGAATTTATCGCCAAGAACAGTTGAAGATCATCTTAATGCCGCCAAGAATAAACTTCATTGCCATAATCGAGCAGAATTAATTGCAGCTGCATTACAGATACCTCTTATTCGCAACCAGTTGTAACACATAACATCTCACTAATCCCAAATCGAGCATGAACCAAAAGGATTTGGATTCAAATCGCGTAAAAAGTTCATTTTCTATAGAATCAAACTCACTTCCCATTAATAAATGGATACTTGGGAATGCCCCTTTTTATTACGTTGTTTCAATAGACTTTCTTACTAATTTGCAAAAATTATAAACATTAATATAAAAGATGTGCCTATAATTCAACAATGTGGAACAAATTATAACTATCACTTAAAAGGGATACTTGATAGATGAACCATAGTCTACCTTTAGTTACAACTCTGGCAACGGCTCTGGGTTTAGCTTTGGTGATGGGACTCATTGCTATAAAACTTAAGCTTCCAGCATTAGTAGGATATTTATTAGCGGGTATAATAATTGGTCCATTTACTCCAGGATTTGTAGCAAATCCACACATCGCCGCAGAACTTGCTGAAATAGGCATAATCTTATTAATGTTTGGTGTTGGTCTTCACTTTTCTTTAGATAACTTGCTTGAAACCCGAAAAATTGCTTTGCCTGGTGCATTACTCCAGATTATTGTTACAACCTTTCTTGGGGTAGGTGTTGCTACCTGCTGGGGCTGGAATCTAATAAGTTCCATCGTTTTTGGTCTTGCCTTATCTGTTGCCAGTACTGTGGTATTAATAAGAGCGTTGGAAGATCAAAAAATGTTACATTCTATTAATGGGCAAATTGCAGTTGGATGGTTAATTGTTGAAGACATTGCAATGATAATTGCACTTTTACTTTTGCCCCTTATGGCGTATTGGTTAGATAACACAGTTGCAGGAAATGAAAGTAACAATTTATGGTTTATCTTGGGAGGTGTACTATTTAAATTCTCATCTTTTATTGTTGTCATGCTCCTTATTGGCCGTTGGATACTCCCTAAATTACTTTGGCAAATTGCACGTACGGGCTCAAGAGAACTCTTTACTTTGTGTGTCATTGCGGCTGCAGTTAGTATTGCTTTTGGAGCATCAAAATTATTTGGGCTCTCCTTATCTCTGGGTGCATTTTTCTCGGGAATGATTATCCAAGAATCAAAATTTAGCCGCAGGGCTGCAGAAGAATCCCTCCCATTGCGGGATGCTTTTGCCGTTTTATTTTTTGTGTCGGTAGGAATGTTATTTAATCCATACATTTTTATTGAACATCCGGTGCGAGTGCTTATTATTGTCAGCATTATTATTGTTGGAAAATCTCTTTCCGCAATGTTATTGGTACTTGTTTTTCGTTATCCATTAAATACTGCCCTAACGGTTGCAGCAAGCTTGGCCCAAATCGGGGAGTTTTCATTTATTCTCTCTGCCTACGCTGTACAATTAAACTTACTATCCATAGAGGGACAAGATCTAATTCTTGCCGGCGCTTTAATTTCTATTGCTCTAAATCCTTTCTTATTTAAAGCTATCAAACCATTGCAATCCTGGATATGCGCCAAGTCCCCCGGGGCTCGTAGTTTTGAACTTGTTGAAGATCCTTTAATGGAGCTATCGAGCACTGAAGATGAAAAATATCTATCAGGCCATGTAGTTCTGGTTGGATATAATCAGCTTGGAAAGCTTATTGGAACTTTATTAACCAATCAAGAGATACACTATGTAGTCATTGATCAAAATCGTGAGCTAATAGAACAATTGAGAGAGTATAAAATAGCTGCAGTATTTGGAAATAGCACCGATCCTTCTGTACTGATTCAAGCACATATTGCACAAGCAGGAATGCTCATTGTGACAACCTTTGATGTTTTTGATATCAGGAAGACATTAAAGGAAGCCCAACAATTAAATCCAGCAATTGAACTAGTCATTAGGGCACAAAATGAAGAAGAAAAAAACCTTTTAAATCAAGACATTAAAGGAACATTTTTTTTCAGTGAAGTGGAATTAGCTCAAAGTATTAGCCAACATGTATTAGATCGATATGGAATAGAGGAATCAAAAACTGATTGATACTCTTGCAAATCCAAAGATATATTGAAGCGTATTATGACTCCTAAGAAGTTTACTACGTTCATTGACGAGAAAAGACTAAAATTTGGATGTAATGGCGTCAACTTAAGTAAAACTGCTCCCTGTTCGGGCTAAACGTACTTAAGTTGGCGTCATTAATCAAACATCCTTGGCAAAAGGACTACAGCATCATTAAAATGGTAACTCCAATGTAGCATCCAACCGTTTCATTTGTGCCCTAAATAACCGTTTTATTTGCTCCAAATAATTTTCATCATCTGCTTCAAAACGGGCAACAAGACAAGGAGTAGTATTCGATGCTCGTAACAATCCCCATCCATTTTCAAATTCAACGCGTAAGCCATCGATTGAAATAATGCGTGCTGTTGAGAAATCTGCCATTCCACTAAATCGTTCCATAAACTGAAACTTCTCTTCATCAGCAATAGCAATCTTTAATTCCGGAGTATTTATACTATTAGGAATTGATGCAAACTGATCGCTCACGCTCATATCTGATGCACTTATAATCTCTAACAAACGACAAGCACTATACAACGCGTCATCAAATCCATACCAGCGATCTTTAAAGAACAAATGACCACTCATCTCACCCGCTAGAACAGCTTGTTCCTTCTTCATTACATGTTTAACTATAGAATGACCCGTAGGGCACATTTTAGGTATACCGCCTGCTTCCTTGATTACTGATTCTAAATGGCTGGAGCATTTAACATCAAAAACTATCGTAGCACCTGGAAGTCTATCTAACAATTCACGTGAATAAAGCATCATGAGACGATCAGGCCAGATCATTTCCCCTTTATTGGTCACTAAACCCAATCGATCGGCATCACCGTCAAATGCTAAACCTACATCAGCCTGATGACTTGCCACTGCAGCTTTTAAATCCTCTAAATTTGCCTCAATGGTGGGATCAGGGTGATGATTAGGGAAACGACCATCCACATCACAGTATAAAGCAATAACATCACATCCTAATTCTCGAAGTACTTGCGGAATTACGGGACCCGCAACCCCATTCCCACAATCAACCACAACTTTTAATGGGCGGTTAATTTTTATATCACTCATTATTCGTTGTTTATAGGCAGGTAGAATATCAAACGCACTCTCGTGACCATGCCCCAAAACGCGTTCACCCTTCGCCACTAAACGATACAAAATATCGATGTCTTCCTGCATTAAGGTTTTTCCAGATAAAACCATTTTAATGCCATTATAATTGGCTGGATTATGGCTGCCCGTCACCATCAACCCACAATCAATTTCTTGAGTAGATACGGCAAAATACATCACCGGAGTAGCAACTTCGCCCAAATCAAATACGTCAATGCCACTATCCAGTAACCCTTGTTTCAAGGCCGAAGCCATTGCTAAACTGGTAAGGCGTCCATCACGTGCCAGGAAAATTTGTTGTTTTTTTAAATCATGTAAATAACAGGCTATTGCCAATCCAATACTATAAAAAGAATGTTCATCCAATTCCTCTCCGATAATGCCTCTAATATCATAAGCACGAAACACCGACCGAGAAATTGGCTTTTGCTGATAGTTCATCTTAATGCCTCCCTGAGCTTCCAAATCCACCTTCACCTCTATCACTTTCCGTAAAATCATCCACTATTTCAAAAGAAGCTTGCACAACAGGTATAAAAACTAATTGCGCAATACGCTCCCCAGGATTTATTGTAAAATGTTCGACACCTCTATTCCAACAGGAGATCTTAAGTTCACCTTGGTAGTCTGAATCAATTAATCCCACCAAATTTCCTAAAACAATGCCATTTTTATGGCCTAAACCCGAACGAGGTAAAATAACCGCCGCAAGTTTAGGATCAGCAATATAAATCGAAATGCCTGTAGGCAGTAATACTGTTTCTTGAGGAGCAATTTGGATAGGTTCGTTAATGCAAACCCGCAAATCCAAACCTGCCGAACCCTGGGTTGCATACGCAGGTAAAGGAATAGTATCACCTATTCTTGAATCAAGAATCTTTAATTGAATCGCTTGTGTCATCATTTTTCCCATTAATTTTGATGCGCCTCATTTTGCAGAGTTGCGGCAAGGATTGCAATAATTTGACCTGCTAACCGTGTTTTATGGGTTAACGATAATTCGATTTGTTTGCTTTTTGTAATGACAGTTACTTGATTCACTTCACTATCAAATCCAATTCCTTTTCCGACTGAATTTGCTACTATCATATCCAGTTTCTTACGTTGCAATTTTTCTAAAGCATAGGGTATAACATTTGTAGTCTCTGCTGCAAATCCCACAACGAAAGATGCTTTAGCCGATTCAGCAACTTGACTTAAAATATCAGGGTTTTTCATTAACTTAAGCATTAACTCATCCTGATTTTTTTTCTTAATTTTTTCAAGTGCTGGTGACTCAACCCTGTAATCAGCAACAGCTGCTGTTCCTATAAATATTCCCCCCTGCGGCATTTCTTGCATTACTGCATTCAACATTTCTTGAGCAGATTCAACAGAAATCTTTTGAATGTTAGTCGAGACATTTAATGTACTTGGCCCACTAATTAAAGTAACTTGAGCTCCAGCCATTGCTGCAGCTTCTGCCATGGCATATCCCATTTTACCCGAACTATAATTACTTATATAACGTACTGGATCTATAGATTCACGTGTAGGTCCTGCAGTAATTACTACTTTTTTACCGGAGAGTAATCGATGCACTTCATGTAAACGTATGGCATTGATAATTTGTTCTGCCTCACTGACACGCCCCATACCATACTCACCACAAGCCTGGGAACCTTCTTCGGGCCCAACAAAAATAACCCCTCTGTCTTGCAAGATCTTACAGTTTGCCTGAGTCGCCGGATGAGCCCACATGCTCCGATTCATAGCAGGACAAACGATAATAGGGGTTTCTGCAACAAGATACAAAGTAGAAAGCAAATCATCTGCGATTCCTTGTGTTAATTTAGCCAGGCAATTTGCAGAAGCAGGAGCTATAACCAGACATTCAGCCCAACGCGCTAATTCAATATGCCCCATGGCACGCTCAGCCTGAGCATCAAATAAATCAGTGCGCACTTCATTACCCGATAATGCCTGCATCAATAAAGGACTCACAAATTCATGTGCCGAGCGAGTCATCACGACTTTAACATCGGCACCCACTCGAGTTAGCTCTCTCACGAGAAACGCCGATTTATATGCACCGACACCGCCACAAACCCCGAGAAGAATTTTTCTACCAATAAAATCTTGCATAACGAACCTTTTTTGATAAGAATAGCACCGATCAAAGCATAAACTTCGCAATAAAGGAATAGAAAATGACAGTCGTCCAAACAGGGTAGTTCGATCTACGTGAAAAATTACTTACTCATGGCTCGCAGAGCCTTTCAGATATAGAGTTACTTGCTATTTTTATCAATGCAGACAATAAAAAAAACTCCTGCATGCAGTTAGCATGCGACCTTCTCGCTCATTTAGGTGATTTACGTGCCATCCTTAATGCAGACACACAAAGTTTCAAACAGGTAAAAGGATTAGGAGAAGCTCAGTATGTCCAGTTACAAGCGGTAAAAGAAATATGCCGACGTAGTGATTTTATTCAAATCCAAAAGGAAAACCAAATTACTAATAGCAAACAAACATATGTCTATTTAAAAAAACGTTTACGTGATTATAAAAATGAAACATTTGTTGCATTGTTTCTAGATAATCAACACCGCATTATTGCTTATGATGAACTTTTCTCCGGAACCATTAATACCGCAACGATTCACCCAAGGCCAATCATAGAGCGAGTTCTTAGACTTAATGCTGCGGCATTAATACTTGCGCACAATCACCCATCAGGTGTATCTGATCCCAGCCCCCAAGATATAGCAGTAACGGAGCGCATGCGTGAAGCGTTAGAGTTAGTTGATGTGCGATTGTTGGATCATATCATTATTGGAGATAATGAAGTTTATTCCATCATTGCGGAAGCTAAATGGATTTGTCATGAGCAATTAGCTCTTTATAACTGAAAAAGATAGATAGAATGAAACAGCAATTTTGAATAACCCACTCTTGCTATTTCATGATCAAAAATTTTATACTTCGGGCAATTAATAGAACCAATGAGTTGACCACAATGCCTTTTTCCACAAAATTAATCGCAGATTACGTTGAAATGATTAACGGTGAACTAGAGCGTATTCCTGTAGAACAACCCGCTGAATTTAAATTCATTACTGAAGAATTACAAGATATGATCAGCTGGTCGTTCTTGAAGGGATTACGAAACTGTTTTTTTACATCCCCTTCAAAACCAGATCTTCCTCATGCAACTCAAGAACAACTTAATTATATAAGCTACTGTTTGAACACCCCGCAAGACTTTGTAAAATCAAGTGCAGATTATGCTGAATATAAAAAAATTCTTACCCAGAGAATTACTGCCAAAATAAATGAATTTCAATCCATGGATAGAAAGGCAAAATGGGAATACATCCAATATCGAAAGGAATGCGATATTGAACTGTCACACAATATACCCTTATAAAAGACTGTCTCTCAGGCACAAGTTAAAAAACTTGGGGAAAAGTCTGGTTTCAGTCTAATTGCCCTATGCTCTTAAAAAATCAAACGAAATAACTTGTGCTATTTCAGATTTTTTTAGAGCCAAAGCCAAGAGCCTATCGACTCCTAAAGCCACACCACTGCACGAAGGTAACCCATGCTCCAAAGCGTTTAAAAGGTATTGATCCGCTTCAGCGGCGCGAAGCCCTTTTTGATTGCGCAGGTGCTGATCCAGGACAAAACGCTTTTTCTGAGCAGCAGCATCGGTTAACTCATGAAACCCATTCGCTAATTCCACCCCTTGATAATACACTTCAAAACGTTCAGCAACGCCATTATTAATTTTGGCTAAAGCAGCTTGTGAGCTCGGAAAATCATATAAAGCAACAGGAACACTCTCCTTAGCTAAAAAAGGCTCGACTACATGGCTCATCAGTAAAAATAAATACTGATCTTTATCTTCTTCATTCGCAGGCAGCACTTTGTCTAAATTAAAATAGACTAATACTTGGCGAAGTTCATCCACTGTTGCACAAAAAGGATCAATATGACACGCCTCAAGAAAAGCGTGCTGATAGGTTTTCTTAAGCATAGGCCTAGATTCCAAGATCATTTGTAAGAATAAATCCATTTCTCCAATCAAAGTATGGTGATCAATTCCCAATTGATACCACTCTAATAAAGTAAACTCTGGATTATGCCAACGACCTAATTCATCATCGCGAAATACGCGTGCAATTTGAAAAATGGGACCGCTACCCGCTGCAAGAAGACGTTTCATATGGTATTCAGGAGAGGTTTGTAAGTAATAGGTTTCACCTCGAAATAGCGCTTCGATATTACTTAAGTAAACATCTGTTGTACCGTAACGCGCCATTATAGGAGTCTCTACCTCCCAATAACCACGCTCCGTGAAAAAATAACGTATTTTTTTTAATAATTCAGCACGTTGACGTAACAATTCAATGGATGCAGAGGGTTTCCACATTAGTAAAAAATTCCCAATTCAAGACGCGCTGCTTCAGTCATCCGTTCTTGGGACCAAGGTGGCTCCCAAACTAATTCAACCGTACAATCGCTAACCCCTTCCACTTGATTGACTGCTTGCTCTACAGTTCCTGGAAAAGTTTGCGCAACCGGACATCCAGGAGTAGTTAACGTCATTTGAATTAAGACATGGGCATTATCGTCTATAGATACATCATAAATTAGGCCCAAATCATATATATTAACAGGGATTTCTGGATCATAAACACCTCGAAGGGCATTGATAATGGCCTCTTTCAATAACTCAGAATCCTGTTTTTTCTTAAAACCAAACATAAACGTACCTATTTTTGTAGCCTGGATGAAGGCTAATTCGTAACCAGTATCCTAAATAACGCCATTCACTATTTCTATTCTGTTTTTACCACATTGCTTTCTTTATTTAATGCGGCTTCCAACGTATGCCAAGCCAAAGTAGCGCACTTTACGCGTGCCGGATAAGCTTTAACTCCAGCAAGCACCGTCAATTTATCCATATACTGTAACTGGCTTTCTTCATTTTGAGTCAGCATATGGTGAAAGCGATGAAACATTTCATGGGCTTCTGTCACTGTTTTTCCCTTCAAAGAATCAGTCATCAAAGAAGCGGAGGCTTGTGATATCGCACAACCACATCCTAAAAAGCTCAATTCAGCAATCGAATCATTTTCAATCTTGACATAAACGGTTAATTTATCGCCACACAAAGGATTAAAGCCATTGGCTTGATGCGTTGCATCCTGCATTGTATAGTGATGGCGAGGATTACGATTATGATCGATAATAATTTCCTGATATAACTCTCGCAATTCAGCACTCATGCAAATACCTCTTTAACGCGATGCAATGCCTGTACACATGAATCAATTTCATTGATTGTATTATAAAATGATAAAGAAATACGTGAGGTAGCAGCAACATTGTAAAAGTCCATCAATGGCATAGCGCAATGATGGCCACTGCGTAAAGCAATCCCTTCACTATCTAAAATAGTACCAATATCATGGGCATGAATTGTTCCATGCACAAAAGAAATAATGGGCACCTTATGTTGCGCTGTACCAATGATATTAAATCCACTTACTGACTCAACAGCAGCAGTTGCGTAGTTCAATAACTGTGCTTCATAAGCAGCAATTGCATCTAAATCTAACGATCCTAAATAATCAATAGCAGCACCCAAGCCTATTACGCCAGCTATATTAGGGGTGCCTGCCTCAAACTTCTGCGGGAGTGGCGCATATTCTGTTGCCTCGAAAGTGACATAATTAATCATCTCCCCTCCCCCTTGATAGGGTGACATTGCATCCAGAATTTCTTCTTTACCCCACAATATGCCTATGCCTGTTGGACCATACATTTTATGGCCTGAAAAGGCATAAAAATCACAACCCAAATCTTGCACATCAACAGGTAAATGAGCCGTGGCTTGGGCACCATCTAATAAAACCTTTGCACCATACTCATGAGCCATCTCAATCATTTTTTTCACTGGGTTAATCGTGCCTAATGCATTGGAAGCATAATTGATTGCCACAAGCTTAGTATTCTTATTTAATTTTTTAGCAAACTCATCCAATAAGATTTCACCCTCAAGCGAAATAGGTGCTACCTGTAATTTTGCACCCGTTTTTTTGCATACCATTTGCCAAGGTACAATATTTGAATGATGCTCCATATGTGTGATTAATATTTCCTCATCAGGCAAAATACGTGGTGCAACCAAACTTTGGGCAACAAGGTTAATTGCCTCTGTTGTCCCACGGACAAAAATACACTCTCGTGGTGAATAAGCATTAATAAAACGCTTCACTTTTGAACGAACAGCTTCATAAAGTTCAGTAGCTCTGACACTTAAAGCATGAACACCACGATGTACGTTGGCATTATCCTGTTCGTAATAACGAGACATGGCCTCGATTACAACCTTAGGCTTTTGTGTTGTTGCTGCATTATCAAAATAAATTAAATCAAAATCATTCACTTTTTGATTAAGTATAGGGAAATCTCTACGAATTGCCTCAATATCCAAAGCGTCCATTAGCCTTACCCCAACTGTTTCGTTAATAAATGCCCCATATAGGCCGCCAACTCACGGTGCGGAACAAGCCGTAAATTATCACTAGCAAAGGCATGGATTAAATAATGTGATGCTTCAAGTCGATCAATGCCACGGGTTGCTAAATAAAACAATGCTTCTTCATCAAGTTGTCCAACTGTAGCGCCATGGGAACATAATACATCATCAGCAAAAATTTCCAACTGTGGCTTGGTATCCACCTCTGCATTTACGGAAAGTAACAGGTTTTTATTTTGTTGTATGGCATCAGTATGTTGGGCATCTTTGGCAACGAATACCTTACCATTAAATACAGCACGTGAGCGTCCCGTTAAAATACCCTTATAATCTTGTTCACTTCTGCAATTAGGCACTAAATGTTGTACTGTAGTGTGGTGATCTACATGTTGTCCTTCTGTAGGCGCATAAATGCCATTCATCAAGGAGTATGTCTTTTCTTCCTGTAAATCCAGACTGACATCTGAACGAACCCATTGCCCGCCTAAGCTTAATGAATGATTAGCAAATTCACTGCCTGCTAATTGTTTTACTGCCACATGCCCCACGTGATACGCAGATTTACTTTCGCGTTGTATCTTATAGTGGGTTAATTGAGCATTAGCGCCAACTAAAATTTCAGTAACTGTATTCGTTAAATAACTTCCATCAGGTAAGCCTTGATAATCTTCGATTACAGTAGCTCGGCTGTTTGCCTCAGCAATAATAACATGGCGCAAATAAACCGCTTGATTCATGCGTGTTTGTACATGAGTTAATGCAATAGGCTCTTCAAGAACTACTCCCTTGGGGATATAAATCATCACGCCACAATGAATCATTGCAGTATTCAAATAATGAAAGCCATGCTCTTGTTTTAAAATATTTCCCAGGTAAGGCTCAAGTAATTCAGGATGCTGAATGATTGCAGCTGATAATGGAAGAACGATGACTCCCTTGGGTAAAACGCTTGTAAGCCTATCGTCACTGAAATAAGACCCATTTTGGAGCAATATTTTTTGCGTGATTGGCAAATCAAACTCCAGGTCATAATGCGAAGGCTTCGCTACTGATTCCAAATTGCTTACAGGCAAAAAAGATTGGTTTAATAAACCATCAACACTGGTGTATTTCCAATCCTCATCATGGCGGGTCGGAAAACCACGACGATGTAAATCCCTCAATGCTTTAGTTTGCAAATGTGCAAGCCAAGGCAAAGAGGATAAACTTGTTTTTGCTTGTTGTTGGTAAAAATCCAAAATCTCGCTCATCACTGCACCGTTTCCTCAAGCCAGCTGTACCCTTTTTTCTCTAATTCAAGAGCAAGGGATTTATCGCCTGAAAGAATAATACGCCCATTAACCAACACATGAATAAAGTCCGGTTCAATGTAATCAAGTAAGCGTTGATAATGGGTCACTAAAATAATGGAGCGCTCAGGAGATCGCATCGCATTAACACCATGAGAAATAATACGCAATGCATCAATATCTAAACCTGAATCTGTTTCATCGAGAATTGCAAGCTTAGGCTCTAGGGCTGCCATCTGTAAAATTTCATTACGCTTTTTTTCTCCTCCTGAGAATCCTTCATTGATACTACGGTATAAAAAACTCTCATCCATTTCGAGCAACTGGCATTTTTCACGAATGAACGTTAAAAATTCAATAGCATCAAGTGTATTTTTCCCTTGGCCTTTACGCACCGCATTCACAGAAGCTTTAAGAAAATTAATGTTGGTCACTCCAGGTATTTCTACCGGATATTGAAAAGATAGAAAAACTCCGGCACGCGCTCTTTCTTCTGGAGACAAAGGATTCAGGTCTTGTTCCAAATAGGAAATCTCACCATCAGTGACTTGATAAGAAGGATGACCAGCTAAAACTTTAGATAAGGTACTTTTACCAGAACCATTCGGGCCCATAATTGCATGAACTTCACCAGCATTCACTTGAAGATCAATACCCTTTAAAATGGCTTGTCCATTCACCGAAACATTTAAGTCTTTAATTTTTAACATACTAACCTACTGCCCCTTCTAAACTTAAGCCCAATAATTTAGTTGCTTCCACCGCAAACTCCATAGGCAATTCTTTTAACACCTGCTTACAAAAGCCATTAACAATCATTGACACGGCATCCTCTGTATCAATCCCGCGTTGTTGACAATAAAACAATTGTTCTTCACTGATTTTTGAAGTTGTGGCCTCATGTTCTACTTGCGCCGTCGGATTTTTAACTTCTATATAAGGGAACGTGTGCGCGGAACATTCAGATCCCATAAGCATTGAATCACATTGAGTATAATTACGTGCATTAATTGCCGTGGGCGCAATACGTACCAGGCCACGATAAGCATTATGTGCTTTGCCCGCACTAATTCCTTTGGAAATAATCGTTGACCGCGTGTTTTTACCGATATGAATCATTTTAGTACCGGTATCTGCTTGTTGATAATTATTTGTCAAAGCAACTGAATAAAACTCACCAACGGAATCATCACCTTGCAAAATCACACTTGGATATTTCCAGGTAATTGCTGAGCCAGTTTCTATTTGCGTCCAAGAAATTTTAGAACGTTTACCACGACACGCCCCTCTTTTAGTCACAAAATTATAAATACCACCTTTACCTTCTTTATCCCCAGGGTACCAATTTTGTACGGTTGAATATTTAATTTGAGCACCATCTAAAGCGACCAATTCAACCACAGCCGCATGCAATTGATTTTCGTCACGCATGGGTGCAGTACATCCCTCTAGGTAAGACACATAACTATCGACATCTGCAACAATTAATGTGCGCTCAAACTGTCCCGTAGAGGCCGCATTAATGCGAAAATAGGTGGATAATTCCATAGGACAACGTACTCCTTTTGGAATATAAACAAAGGAGCCGTCACTGAAAACAGCCGAATTTAAAGCAGCATAAAAATTATCTCGATAAGAAACAACTGACCCTAAATATTGCATGAGCAATTCAGGGTATTGATGCACTGCTTCAGAGATTGGGCAAAAAATTACGCCTTTTTCAGCTAATTTTGCTTTAAAGGTGGTCGCTACAGAAACACTATCAAAAACAGCATCTACAGCAACACCAGCAAGCATTTCTTGTTCTCTCAAAGGAATACCAAGTTTTTCATAAGTTCTTAGTAATTCAGGATCAACCTCATCAAGACTTTTAGGAGCGTCTTTCTTCATTTTTGGCGCTGAATAATAAGAAATACTCTGAAAATCCACTGGTGGATAATGCACACTAGACCATTGGGGGGGGGACATAGTTAACCAATGTTGGTAGGCTTTTAAACGCCACTCCAGTAAAAATTCTGGCTCACCTTTAACTGCTGATAATCGCCGAATAACCTCTTCGTCCAGTCCTGGTGCAAAAGTATCTACCTCAATGTCGGTCGTAAAACCATGTTGATATTCTCTATCGAGCAGAGAATTAATTTGCTCACTGCTTTTAGCCACGATTAACTCCACTTGCTAATTGTCGAACCCGCTCCACATCACGTGCACGCAAAGTGGGTTTAGCTAATGTAGCTAAACTCACACTATCCAAAGCTGTTTCAATTGCTTGACTAATTAATCGCCAATTACCCTGAATAGTACAAACATCTTGTAATGAACAGCCATTAGGGTGCGCACTGCACTCTGTGAATCCACGATGTTCTTCCAATGCAAAAATTATTTGCGACACAGAAATTTCAGTAGCAGGACGTCGCAATTGATATCCTCCA
The DNA here is from genome assembly GCF_004283175.1 of Legionella longbeachae. Lineage (GTDB taxonomy): Bacteria > Pseudomonadota > Gammaproteobacteria > Legionellales > Legionellaceae > Legionella > Legionella longbeachae. The sequence continues at coordinate 66,731 of NZ_RXNW01000014.1, read as the reverse complement.
GTTACTCCGCGCACTGAGGTTAACAAGCCTGCACTGGTCAAACGTTTTAAAATTTTACTTACCGTAGGTACAGTCAAATGAGTATGCAAAGCAATATCACGAGCATTACATAATTCTTGCGCGTGCCTGGCAAGATACACCATCACTACTGTTCCATAATCGGCCAATTTGCTGATGCGCAGCATAACACCTCAAAATCGAATAATCTAGTACTAATTAAGTCTTAATTAACGTGTACCCTATATATTTAGCCATATATATACCTTTTAGTCGCCAAACAAATGTTACCCCATAAAGCTTGTCCAGAGCTAAAGCGGGAATGAACAGCTTTTACACAGGTCCAAACTCCAATAAAATCAGGCCAATATAAAAAATCACTTTATTTATTAGGCGGAACTCACATTAATTACAGATAAAATCCAGACTTATTAATTTACCACATACTATAAATATAGTACTAAATCGGTTCTATATCTAACGAACATGAATAGTACCTTATTGTTAAGGAATGATGCAAATAAAATAATTGAAAGATTCCAATTTTCATCTCTCAACGGACCCGTTTCGATTACCTCCCTGACATTAACTGAAAGGACGGTCATTTTCGCGACAGTGGGATTTCATTTCTACACAAGCAACATGGATCCCCCTTGCATATGATGTAATCTTAAGAACAACTGGGGATGCCAAAAGACAGCTACAAGTGTCTAAGTCCCTGGGTGTGCCCCCGCTCGCATTCATTCACTAAAATAAACAGAATGGATAGATATCAAATCATTTGTGGTTTCAAAAGTAAGCCAAGCTTCATTTTGGCCAGATTATAAATCTTAGCCTACTTGAACTATAGGTAGTACATAACGTATTATCGTCTTTATTGGCTTAAGAAAATTAGCACTTTGACTTCATGGAACAAAGATTCATTAGGAGCAAGACCATGACAGCCGAGCATTATCCGGTCTCGCTGGTCAACAATCGCCTCGACTCGGGAACTTCACTTATCCCGCAGGGGTACTATCGTTCTAAATTATTTATTGCCCCTTTTTCTACTAACGCCCTGGTTGCAGCAGCTGGCCCTCTTTTATCGTTATTGGAAAGGCTTTGTTTAAGCCCTTCACTGCCTCCTATTGAAAATATTAGAGATAACATTGAGCACGAACTGCTTGCATTTCAAAGTAAGATGGATGCGTCCAAGTACCCTATGGATTTCATTATCATTGCCCACTACTTAATGACCGCGACCATAGATGAACTCATTGGTAAAAATTACATGCGTGTCTATCAAATAAATGCCGAATTTAAGGCTTTTACACCACTAACCAATGGGGATACTCAACCTCAATATCGTTTTTTTGAAATTCTAAATTACATTAAAGAGCGCCCCAACCAATATCTCGATCTCATTGAATTGGTTTATTTTTTTCTAATCGTAGGTTTTGAGGGTCACTATCACCTTAAACCCGATGGACGACAAGCTTTAGACAACTACATTGATGACCTCTATCAGATAATTCAGCAAAACCGCTTTCATCAACCACGGCGTTTATTTAATGAAAACCCGTTGCCTAAAACTACTAAAAAAAGTTATAAGACAGTAATAATCACCATGGTTACTGCGGTTACCTTAGTAGTCTTTGCTTTTTTTACCAGCCAATATTTATTGGAAAATAAAGCAAAATCAGTTTTATTTGGTCACTCACAACTCGCTCTTTTGGAGAGCTAATGGACAACTCTTTACGCGCATTGTGTGATGCTATAAAAAAAATACTTTCCCAATTAAAACCCCAAAACCATCCACTCTCTTTTATAGTGATTACGGGAAAAAATGCACAAGGGAAATCTGCCTTGTTAAAACAAAGCAACATGGAGGAAATACCTGTCTTTAGCGAACAACATGCAAAAGTCTATTTTAATCAGCAAGGAATCATGATTGAGTTAGGTGAAAATTGGTTAACGAACAGCAAAAGCCTCTTATTCAATACCCTAAAACAGTTAAATCGTTGTAACTCATATCTAAAAATTACTGGCATAGTGTTATGTATTGATGTAAACGACTTACTGATTGCCGATCCCGCACAATTTGCTGAACAAAAGAAAGCACACCTGCAGTTGATAGAACGATTTGGTATTAATTTAGGTTATCCCGTTGAGTTTGCTCTGATATTTACTAAAATGGATACTTTAGCCGGCTTTACTGAGTTTTATCAATCAGAGCATGCGACCGATTTAGCGAAACCTCTTGGATTTTCTCTGGATTGCATGAATGATCCCAAGAAAAAGAAGGAAGCTTACGCCTTACAATTTAATCAACTGATTGAACAACTAAATCAACAAGTCATTCATAAGATGCACCCTGCACGCTCCACGATGAGACGTAGTTTAATTCGTGAGTTTCCATTGCAGGTGGCTAGCCTGGGTACCCCGATTCATGCATTAATACATGGAATTTCAACAAAACTGTTTCATTTGCATTCCATTTATTTTACGAGCGCGGAACAAGGCGGTATCAGTATTGATCGCCTCAATAAAAAAATTCAGCACGAATATGCATTAGTCGTTCAAGATACTTTTCCTCAAGCAACCAATTTCAGAGCCTATTTTGTTGAGGGAGCCTTAAAAACAATCCAGGAACATTGCAGCCAAATTCCACAACTACGTAAGTTTTCGCAAAAAACCATTATCTCATCAACAGCGAGTATTGTTGGAATTGCCCTGCTTATATTAAGTTACAATTATTATAAAACAGCGCACTTACTGGATGAAGCGAGCAAAGAATTACTTGCCTATGATGTACTTATTAATCAACAAGATAAACAAAATCAGGCTCTTTATCATTTATCGAATGCTGCACAGACAATGAGCCATATTCCAAGTAACTCTTTATCCCTGCCAACTGTGCACCAGCTAAAAAATAATTTGCAAAACACTAGCGATAACCGACTCTACGGTGATTTTTTATACTCGCTAACGAATGAGCTCGAAGAAGTGATTAATAATCCGAGTAATACACCAATTATTCGGTATAATGCATTGAAAATTTACCTAATGCTTAGCCAGCCAGAACATTTTTCTACAATACAAGTCCATGATTGGTTTGCTTCGAATTGGAAAGATCAACCAGAAATCACCTTAAAAAAACATTTGACCCTGTTAAAAAGGGTCTTAAATAAACCACCAAAAAATATAACAATCAAACAGCAAGTCATTACTGATGCACGCAATTATCTTAATGCTTTGCCTACAAGTTATCTATTTTACTCTATTGCCAAAGAGTCTTTTCCTGCAACGAAACAACAAATATCAATTAATGGATTTGTTTTAGCTACAAATGAATTGCCTGTTTATTTTACTCGAGCAGGTTTTGATGATGTAATAAAAATAATTCCAGAAATAAACCATACATTGCAAAAAGAAAACTGGGTCCTTGCACGTAATGATTTAGGGCAATTACAAGATATGCTTATTCAAGCCTATTGCTTTGATTATGTCACCTGGTGGCAAACATTTATGCGTAAATCACAACCGTTTCATTATCAAGATTATCAAGCTGGACGCCAAGTCGTTAAGACTTTAGAACAATCGCACGCATTAAGTAAAATCATAGGACTAATTCAACAAGAAACTAAGGCAGATTTGACCAATAACTCTTCGCCTTTTAATCAGTTTATTGCCAGCCAATTTACTGACTTGAATTTGATGAGCCATTCCAGTACCCAAGAACTCAGCTTAAAAATCGTTGATTTGGAACGCTTTATTTCTACTTTATCCATGATAAATGATAATGGAAAAACTGCATTTAATATCACGAGAACACGGTTCGCTAGTGACAATGCATCAGATCCGGTAAGCCTACTCTATAATCAGGCAAAACTTTTACCTGCACCTTTAAGTATTTGGTCCAAACAATTAGCAAGTGATGCCTGGAGTATTTTAATCAAAGACAGTCGCCAATATATTAACCAACAATGGCAACAAACTGTCTTTCGAGATTTTCAAACCACCATCGCCCAACGTTATCCGTTTGACTCGTCTCAAAAGGAAGAAATATCGATTCATGATTTTAATCGATTCTTCTCCACTCATGGAACGTTAAACACGTTTACTGAAAACTACGTAAAACCTTTCCTGGATATTTCAAGTGCAGAATGGAAGCCAAAAGCGATTAACGATACCGTGATACCAATCACCTCGGAAACATTAGATGCATTGATACGAGCCAATATCATTACAAATATGTTTTTCCCCGATCGCGGTGAAGAAAGCAAAATTAACTTCAGTTTGCAAAAAATCAGCCTTGATCCGATAGTTGCAAACTTGGAACTACAAATCGGCCAAACTAAATTAACAGATAATCAAGGAAGTGACTCGATGACTCACTTTACCTGGCCCCAAGCAAATGCCAAACTTGCTCTTGACTCTATTGAAGGGAACCATTACGAACTCGCTGAACAAGGAGTATGGGCTTTATTCAAACTTCTAGAAAAGGTAAATGTTCTTATTGATGAACAAGATAGCTCCAATTTACAAATTCTTTTCGAAGTGAACAGCAATTCTGGGCGCTATTTATTAAAAACAAATAATCAGGTGAATCCCTTCACTCCCGGTATTTTAAATGGCTTTAACCTGGAAGAATATATTGTTTAATCGGCAAGGTTCAGCAAATAAGATAAGGTCCGCTGTACCTCGACCTCCTGATTATGTTTATACATCCCAAAATTAAAAAACGAATAATTTTCTAAAAAGTAGTATATATTTAAAACACAAAGAGACAGATTCCCTCTGATTCATATATACTAAGAGTTCTTAAATAAAAAAGGTTAGTTCTATGCGTACGTTTATTTCATATTTACTTATTGCATTATTAAGTTTCGGGCTACTAGTGCACGAAGCATCTGCAAAACGCTTTGGCGGAGGTAGAAGCTTTGGTGTCCAACGCTCACAAAGCAGTCTATTTTCAACCAATAAAACACAAAAATCCAGCGTTATGGGGCAAAGCACTAAAAACCCGAGTAGATGGGGTGGTTTATTAAGTGGATTATTAATCGGTGGTCTTTTAACCAGTTTATTTATGGGACATGGCGTTACCAGTGGTATTTTGTCTTGGTTAATTTTAGGTGCAGTTCTTTTCTTTGTCGTTGGATTCTTTCGCAGGAAAATGCAACCAGGTTATCAAACAGGACAATCCAGCCCTTTTAATCAAAATCCTTTAAATAATTTTACTCAATCATTTAGTAATAGTTCCATGGGGGGTAACAGTAATACTTCCGAATACCCCATTGGTTTTGTCCCTGAAACTTTTTTGCGTGAAGCTAAAGTAACCTTTAATCGATTACAAGCCGCTTACGATCAAAAAAACCTTCAGGACTTAAGTGAGTTTACCGCACCCGAAGTATTTGCAGAAATTAAAATGCAACTCGATGAACGAGGCGATGCACCCAACAAAACAGAAGTGATTAGTTTGGACGCCGAATTACTGGATATTTCAAAACAATCTAATTCATTTATTGCAAGTGTCCGCTTTACCGGATCTATTAAAGAAAATGATGAACAACCAAGCCAACTCGATGAGATTTGGCATTTTCGCCAGTTTCCGAACAGTCCTCAATGGCTTGTAGGAGGAGTTCAACAAGAAGTATTTCAACCTTAATAGTTGGAGTGATCTAAAAATATGGGGATTTCTAGTGATCCCCATTTTAGAATCAAAGACACTTACTTTGCCTAGGCATTAGTAATACACTTTACGTGACTTATCCATAAACTCAATGTCTTCTTGAAGATCTTCTGTTAACTCTGCTTTAGTTTTCTTATACTTATCTTGATTTTTAGAAAAAAATAAAATCCCTAAATCCTTTAATTTTAATTGTTTTTGCAATGATACATAATTTTCATAAGAAAAATTCTCAATCAAATAAGCATCCCCATGTTTATGATGTTCCATTCTAATTTCGAATCCAGGGTAAAGTTTTTCTAGATAGGTATTAAATTTTTGAATTACATCCAAGGCTTGTAACCGTATTTTAGGATCCAACTTATCACTCTGATACAGTGAGGCTATATTGGTTTTATACCCAATGACTGTGCTGCAAGGATTATTCCAAAAGTGTGTCATACCAAAACGTTGTGGATCACTTGGAATTGGATGAAACAAATTAAGCATATCCACCATTTGCTTAACATATACCCCAAAAACCTCTTCACTATTAATAATTACAGCACGACATTGCCCTGGGGCTTTTAAGGAGTTCACTATCCTTACTATAGCTGACGCAGGTAAGAGTTTTTTAAGATGAGTCACAATCTGTTGCGCATCATGTTCACTCAAGGCAGGTGATACAATTCGAAGTTCTTTATTTCCAATATGATTTAATAGGGTTCGACATTCAAGTTGCAACTGGCTATTCGTGTTTTTATTATATAAAGTTTGGAAAAATATTCTTATCTTATCTTCATTTTTAAGATATGCTTCAAAAACTTTTATAGGATTAAAAATGATGGCACGAAATTGGTTTATCATATTCCTGGATGCAACCACATCGATCGCAGCGAATGGGAGAAACATTTTAATATGCTGAGCCACCTGTTCCGCATCATTTTTACTTAAAGCAGATGAAACAATTTGCAACGCATCCCCCCTTTCTTGATTCCTAGATTCAAATAACATGGCATTATTAAAGTGATTAGTATAAAAGGTTTGAAAAAATAGTCTTATGTCATCTGCGTTCATATTAGTTACTCATAAATAAATTTATAACTCACCCAATTACTCGGCTCGTCACCATCTTCAAATTCATTATTTCTACAAGCTTCAGAAGAATGGATATTCTCCTTAGAAAATCCCATTAACCTTAGTTATCGTTATCTCTCTGACATTCTCATTGAAACAAACTCAAAGGTCATTATTTAACCAGAAAACTCAAATTCAATCCAATTGATTATTTTTATAACACATATGAAAATTACAAATAGTATATTTGTTTGCTTTTTGATCATCCGATTTAAAGATGCAGGGCATTGATTGATTTAATATTTAAAATTTATGACAGAATAGTTATCCATTGACCATTGATTGAGAAACAAGGAGTTGATCTGCACCTCGACCCAATTCGTTATTTTAGCTATCTGCTGCTAACTCGTTATTGAAACGATGTACCAATTCTAGATTTTGCATAAAGGCGGTGCCAATAAGCACCGCTCTAAATTGCGTGATCTTTCTTATCCGTTTCAAATCATCGAGTGATCTAACTCCAGAAGCATAAACAAGAATGATATCGTTCAGGTAGCGATTATCAACGCCTTGTAGTATTGATTCGGTTACGTCATTGTTAATTTCCCATGTTATTGGATCTACGTTATGGATGGCAATTATTTTTGTTGCTATTTCTAATGCTGTCTGAAACTCCCTAAAATCATGGACCTCAACGAATGGCTCCGTTCTAAGCAGACCTCATTAAAACTCTATAACAAATCAGCATAAGCCTCATAATTAAAATTGATTTTTGAAACGGTTCTTCCTTCACGAAAGTGCCAGACTAACTTTCGTATTTATTGTAAAAGCTCCATCATAGTGGAAAATGACTTACAGCCATATACTCTCTGCTTTAGCCATTGCCAAAATCGTTCAATTGGGTTGTATTCAGGTGAATAGGCAGGAAGAAAAAATAATTTCACCCAATCATTTTTTCTAACCAATTTCTGAACTTCCTTACTCTTATGTATAAGGTCATTGTCGAGAATAATCATGAGCTTTTTATTGGGATTTGCTTTATGAAGTTGATGCAAGAACATGTTGAATTGCTGGCTATTGCCTGTATCATCCTGCTTCCTGATAGCCATATTCCTGAGGTGATTTACCGAGTAAATCACTAAGTTGAGACCAATAATAGGTGCTTTCCTGGCCGGGCGACCGGTTGACTGCGACTCTTAAGTCCTGTAATACCATATATTATATAGCGCTTGAGCCATAATCTGATGGTATGTTCAGTGCGAACAGTAATCTTAGCCATTTCCGATACCGAGTGTCCTTCTCCGCATAATAATACGTAATAGGCTCGTTACCCTATATTGGATTTTTGACTTCGCCTTAATCGAATTAAATCTATTTTTGCTTCTTCGTTGAGATATATCCTTATCATTTTTCAAAACCAATCTATAAGTACACTAACCCCTTTGTTTGTTATAGATATTTAATGAGGTCTGCTTAAATAAATTATAAAGATAAGAGTGACCTTCTGGTTTCTTGATTTAATAGACGAATACATTCAGCCTCAATATTTTCTGGAGATCGCTCTTTTAGAAGCGTTGCTAAACAATTCATCAAGCGCTGATTTTTATTATAGTAATGCTCCGCAACACCTTCTAATATCGATAAGTGCGTTAAGGAGGGATCAATAGGGTCTAGTTGATTATCCGAGAGGTGGGGATTAATTCTGATAAATATTACTTTTGAAAGTTTATCTCCAGTATCTTTACTATTCATTAAGGCTGCAAATTCAGCCATTATTTGGTTAGCAGTAGTCGTTTCTCCTTCAATTGCTATTTTAGGCAGATCGGGAAGCCACTGAAAAAAACCCCAATTTTTAGGTTGAGTGGTTACTGCAGAATATTTCCCCGTTCCCAGAGACAAAACTAAATAGTGATTGGCGTTTGAGCATTCCTTTTGAGCATAGATATAGGTCATAACGGTTGGGTTATTGAGTGCAATACCCGCATCAATAATTTCAAAATTTTCATTCTCAAGACTATTGAGGACTTTAACAGGTAAAATAGATGCCATCGCAGTAGTTCCTTCGATAATATCTTTTACTTTATAACGGGTGCTATAACCACATTCCTGCCAATTACAAAAGGTGGCTATTTCTTTAGATTTTGTATTATATCCAAAAAGTATAATATGTGATAATAGCTTAAAAAGAGGCATATCTCCATAATACTTATCTCCTACTTTGCGAATACCAGTTGATTCAAATTTAGGAGCAATTAATCCATTCATAGATAGTATTTGATGTAGCGGATTAATTAAAAAAACTTCTTGAGCGCTCACTTTATAGGCCATGATTACTTGTTTAGCAGTGTACTTGGGAAGTCCATCTGAATTTGGTATGGCCAGCATTGAGACCAATATAGATCCTGTTGATACCCCACTCATAAAATCAAATAACTTTTCAATACTTAATTGAGTTTTTATTTCAAGCTTATCAAGAAAAGTCGCGGGAATAATTCCTCTTACTCCTCCGCCATCAATGCTAAGTATTGTAGTTAGTGACGGATTACATTGAACCTTCGTAACCGCATTAGCTTTTTGTTCAGGAAAAAAAGCATTTAAAAGTATAAAAATGGTTATCAATAATATTTTTTTACATTGTATCATTAGAGGCTATCCATAAAAGACTATTGCTGCACAAGCTTCTTATCAGTTGTATAATAGCCCTAATTTCCTGGAAGAGCTAATTGCATCTCCATTTTTTCTTCTTTTTTAACCACTTCTAAACCTCAAAAATAGTAATTGATAAGCGTCGCTGCTTTTTCCTCATCATTTATTGAAGGCTCAATTTTTTTTGATCGATTTATTTTTGTCAAAAAAGCTCATGCTTGCCCCTTAGTGAGCAGTAATAAATTTATAGGATATTTATTTATGTAATAATAATTATGAGTCAACCAATACCAAAATAAACATTAATTTTATTAGGGACTGTTGACAGCCCCTACTCTCGATAAATATCACAGCTAATATAAAAAAAACGCTTTAAATCTATTTCAGATTATGTGCTGTTATCAATAATGGTAAAGATTGCCCCAAAAATACCCCCGTGGCACATCACATCTTCTGCGCCATATCTAGAATCATATAAGCGCCAGCCGTAGATAATGATTTATGTACTAACCGACAATGAAATCCTCTAAAAAAAGCATTGGTACCATGATTTTTATAAATTTGAGAAGCAAGCTGCCCTAATGATTGTTGTACTTTATTACCTGCTTGTTGCTGACTTTTCAATACATCAAGAGGGGTAGTTGCAAAAGCAACAGGGGCAGAGGCAAAGGTTGCCCACAAAATGGTTGATAAAAATGTTTGTTTTTCGCGTTTGGTTTTAATTGCATTGTACGTCATAAATAAATAAAACCAGCTAGGAAAAGCTTTTCCTATTGTAGGAACACTTCCTGAAAAAAAACCAGTCAGACCTCTTTGTTGATAAATAGCATTCATTGCCTGGAAAGGTGTTATAGGTTTAGTATGACTTGTAATAGTCCTCATTTGCACTGTTTTGATGTTTTCAATTGGGCTAACAACTACAGTATCAAAAACACTTGCGATAGCTCCTTTTAGCGCACCACCAGATAACATAGGAAGCTGTAGCTTATCTATTTCTTTTGGCATATGGGAAATCAATAACGGCCTATATGCTACTTTACCAAGCTGACGAATGACGCATGATAAAAATCCTGTAGAAAAATGCTTTAAGTTCAAGCCGGCAAATTGTTTTATAACCGAATAAGAACTTTGAGCAAGATTTGTTTGAATTGCAACTTTTAATCTTTCTGCCGGATGGCCTATACATGTTGTAAAAATTGTATACCCTATGCCAAAAGCATAAGCATCCCAAAGAGTCTTTTGCGCTCTTTTCTCTTGACCCATGATACCCTCTTGTTAACAAAAGGATAAATAATATCATGATGCTCATTTATAATTCATTTTTTATCTACTGTGTGAAAAATCAAATCTATTTCCACTTACCTGCAAGAACTCATACTGTAATGCGTTTAAATTTGATTATTCTGATGATTTGTCAATAGATTACACGTAGAGGGGAATACTCATAAAAAAAATTTAATTCCATATTAAACGTTCAGAATAGACAACGACCTGATTTTTCCCATTTTGCTTTGCTTTATATAATGCTTGATCTGCATAATTTACAATATCATTAAAATCATAACTATGAGTCAAACTCGAAATTCCAATACTAATCGTTACATGTACTTGGTGATCATTTACTGTAAAAGTATGATTAGAAAATTGAAGGCGCAAGTTATTACAAATTTTTTGGCTGTTTTCAAGATTAGCACCTGGCAATATTAGTACAAATTCCTCCCCACCATATCGCCCAATAATATCTTGATTACGTAAACTCATCATCAGCATAGAAGCAAGTTTTTTAATCACCACATCCCCAAAAGGATGGCCATAAGTGTCATTAATTAATTTAAAATTATCAATGTCGATCATTACAAAAGAAAGCGGCGAGTCCTGTTGCTTTGCTCGGGTAATTTCAATATTTAAACGATTTAAAACACTCGAATGATTTAATAAACCAGTCAAACTATCCGTAGTCATATAATAATTTAAAATACTCGCACGATTTGACCGTGATCTTACAGCAGAAACTAAATCTTGTGGTGAAACAGGTTTGGTAAGAAAGTCATCCCCACCTAAGCTAATAGCAGCTAATTTCTTGTTCTTATCATCCTCTGTAGACAGAAAAATAATAGGAATTTTCGTGTATCGCCTATCTTTTCGTAGTAAAGTTGCAAGTTCCAAACCAGAACATTCTGGCATATATATATCCATCAAAATTAAATCAGGCTGGAAGGTTTCAAGTTCTTTTAATAAGTCCAAGGGTTTTGTGATGGCTCGAGTAATCATATTCGCTTGTCTTAAAATTAATGAATAAAACTCCGCTAATGATTGTGAATCATCCAAAATTAAAATTCGATATGTTTCATTAACAGGCGAAGTACAATTTAGATTTATTTCCTGAATCATGTAAGAAACATCAAGCGGCTTTTGAAAAAAAGCCACACAACCGGCACGAATCGCTGTGAGTCGAGGTAATAAATCAGCATTAGGAACAATACAAAATAATTGAATGAGCCCCTTCTGTTTTTTTTCCAAAGAAACCAGATATTCAAGAAAGGATTTATCTAAATAATCAGTATCAATAATTAGAGCGATCGGTTGCTGTTTCTGAATTAAGTCCTGTAATGATGTCATATCTTTAATATGCTTTGCATCATACCCAGCCTGTTGCAAACTAGCTCTTAGTTCATGAACCAATGGTAATTCCTGTTCCAGAATATAGACTAATTTATTGTCAGCAGATCTTTTTTCAGCGATAAACTCTAGTGATTTTGGAGAGTCTTCATGAGCCAACACGCCTTTTAATTGATTAAAATATGAATTAATTTTTTCTCGATCTTCCTCTGCCAATTTCCCCCTGGCAAGTATATTTTTTAATAATATTTCCATCTGCCGAGCTGTCTTGCCCAACTCCAAGTATCCATAGGTTCCAGCAGAACCACATAAGCTATGTATATTGCGATGAAACTCTTGAAAACCGGCTAAATCCCATTGTTTGAGTTGGGCTTGCCATTGCAGCTCTAAACTATAAATTCGCTCAGGAAGCTGCTTACTGTAGCGTATAAAGAGATTATGTAATTTTTTCCGTATCTTCTCATCCATTATATTTTAACCAGGCATTGTTTATTGACATCGCAAGAGTCAAAGGATCAAAAGGCTTTTTAATTACATCAATTGCTCCTATAGACTTATATTCTGCTATTTCATCACTTTGTATTTTAGCAGTCATAAATATAGCAGGTATTTCCATAAACTCAGGATTCTTCCTTAATTCACATAAAGTGGTTGGTCCATCCTGTTCAGGCATCATTACATCTAATAAAAGTAAATCGGGAATAAACTCCTTTGCTGCATCTATAACCTCTTTACCATTAGAACAATACCTTACCGTAAAATCGCCGATATCTTCCAAAGCGATTTGAGCAATAGCTCTTATGTCCTCTTCGTCTTCAGCATATAAAATCTTTTTAAGTTCTTTAGGCATTTTCTATTCCTTTAATGAGAAGTTAAAGAAGTTTTTTTATTGTATTAAGTAAATTTTCATTCGAAGAACTAGATTTGAGCAACGCTTGACTCACAAACTTGGAATAATCTTTATTTAAATTGGTATCAGAAAATACAAGAACAGGTGCATGGTATTTCGATATCATCGGCAAAATTTCTATTCCATTTCCATCTGGTAACAATAAGTCTAAGATAATCAAATTATATTTATCTTTTTTCAGCATTTCTTTAGCTTCTTTTAAATTATTTGCTGTAGTTACCTTCGCGTGTTTTTCAAGTAGCACTTCTACAATTTCCTGAGTATCCTTATTATCTTCAATATGTAATATATGGGGTAATCCTTTAGAATTATTTTTCTGTATTTTATTTATTGCCGTCAGTAACTTATTAAAATCAATTGGTTTTTCTAACCAATCTACTATTGAAACAGCATCTCCATTAGATAACTCCTTTCCTGCCTGAGCAAAAACTGAAAGAACTATAATCGGCAAATACATTGTCTTTTGATTTATACGCAGCTCCCTGATGAATGAAATACCATCTTGATCGGGCAATATTAAATCCAACAATAGCGCATGATACTCATGGTCTTCTAATAATTTTCGTGCATCTGCAGCAGTTATAGCAACATCAACAATAAAATCAGCGGACTCTAAAAGCAATTTTAGATAATTGGCCTGATCGCTATCATCTTCACAAATCAGCAATCTTTTGTTTGTATTTGAAGTTAATGATTTATATTCCTCCTGGGAAACATGTGGTTGCCGTACTAGCGGCAAGTCAAAATAGAAAGTCGTCAAATCATTAGGTTTGCTCTCAAAATGTAATGCCCCACCCAGTTTTTCAATAATTGTCTTACTAATATTCAACCCTAATCCTGTCCCACCTTTTCCACGGGTGGTTGAAGAGTCGCCTTGAGAAAATTTTTGGAAAATACGAGATTGAAACTCGGGTGATATCCCAACCCCCCTATTGGTAATGGATACTCGAACTGATGAACCTATCTGCTTCACACTAACAGTAACATTCTCATTTTCATGAGAAAATTTACATGCATTAGAGAGTAAATTTGCTAAAACTTGCATCAGCCGGCCAGAATCTACTGAAACTAAATACTCTTCATCATTTGGGGCTAAATCAATGTTTACGCCAAACTTTTCCGCGTACATTTTATTGATATCGATTGATTCTTTAACTACCTGATTTAATTCAACTACTTTTAATTCAAAATCCATTTTCCCTGCTTCAATTTTTTCAATATCCAAGATATCATTAATTAATAAAAGTAAACGATCACAATTGGTATTAGCTATATCAAGCAATTTTTTTACTTTTTCAGGAAACGCTCCCATAATCCCACTCACTAACAATCCCAAAGAACCACGTATGGAAGTAAGGGGCGTACGTAACTCGTGACTTACTGTTGAAACAAATTCATCTTTTAATTTCTCAGTTTGTTTGAGCTCGGTTATGTCATGAATAACAATGACAGCGCCTAAATTGTTCGCTTGTGAGTTAATGATTTTTTGACCATCAATCACTACATGGCGCACCCCATTATTTTTAGTATGCATCATTAATTCAATACCACGGATAAGCTCGCCATTTAAAGCCCGCTTTAGAGGGAACTCATCTGGACTAATTGGTGTATTATTCATAGTAAAAAGATTTAAATAACCCAATATGTTATCGATATTTTTATCACTCTTGTTTGAGTTAATATACTTTTGAATCGTATGGTTTAATACTGTGATTCGACCTGCTGCATTACACGCGATAATTCCATCTTCCAAATTATCAAGCATTGCATTAAGAAATTCTTTCTCATTTTCTATGGCAAGAACCATTTTCTTATAATAACCAGATGCTGTCAGTGCAATTATAAAAATAAAGAGACTGATCCCCGTTATAAAATAAGCCATGTAACGTGGTTCTATTGTCGCATTTTCAGGTGCCATGACATGTAATAAATTGGGTGTAAATACAGCGGCGGCCATCCCTGTATAATGCATGCCACAAATAGCCAATCCCATAAGAAGAGAGCTTATGATTTTTAAATTAAATTGTTTTTCCCTTGAGCCATAATTGCTTTGCAAAGCCAACCAAAACGCAGTTTCTGCGGCAGCAACTCCGATAGCAATGGAAAGAAAAAACAAGCCGGGTAAATAGTGAATGTTCACATGAATCTTCATTCCCTCCATGCCCATATAATGCATGCTGGAAATGGCAAGACCCACAATTAATCCCCCTAACGCAAAATGCGGCATGGAGTAATCTTTTTTCTGTAACATATACAAAGCTAATGCAGAGGCAAGCACGGCAACAATTAATGAAGCTGCTGTCCAACTTACATCATACTCCATAGGCATAGGCATGATAAAAGCCAGCATACCAACAAAATGCATAGCCCAAATTCCTGAACCCATAGCAAAAGCACCACCAGTAAGCCAATAAATCCAAATATGGCTACTTCTTTCAGAACGAAGGCGCCCTACAAGATTTAACGCAACGTAAGAAGCAAAAACAGCAATGACATAAGACAAAGCGACTAACTTCACATCATAACGGCCGTTTAAGGCATCAACTGGAACTGGAGTCGTTTGGAACCATTCAGAAACTATGCTCATTATTACTTCCTGTAATCGCAATCGCTGGAGTTTAATTTATTGGAAGCATCCCCTCAGATACTTTATTAAATTATATAAGATAGAACCAATTTAGGATAGTTATTAACGCTTGGGATAAGATGGTATCGATATTTCTTCTACTGAATCCATTAGTTTTTTAACTTTTTCAGATTCTTTGCGATAGTCAGATAGCACATCTTTTATTCGATGTTGGTTTTTTATTAACTCTTCTCGGTCTAGCACTTGCTCCAGCTCCTTCATTGCGGTAGTGACTCTTTTTGTTGCCATTTCATGCATGAGCGCAGTATTTTGCAAATTTTTGTAAACAGCACTCGCATTTTGGTTAACTTTGTTTAACTGATGGGTCATTTTCCTTATATCACTTCCCAAGCTCTCATAACTTAAGAGGCGGCCTTCAAGATCTTTGATTTTTTTGTCCTTATCAACGTCGTTACTTGATTTTATTTGTTTCAGCAATACCTTTATTTTAGGAATGTTTTTACCCATTTGACTGTATTTAGCAAACTCCCTTGAAAGAATTTTATGCTGCGTAGCAAGTTCATCCCTTATATTTCTGAAATAATTTGTCGCATCGTTTAATTTTCCCATTGAGAAACCTAATTGCGCTTGAGTGATATTAAGTTTTTCAGTGGCTTCTGGCAAAGAAATACTCTTATTACCTAATTTTTTTATAAAATATCCCGCTGATTGTATGAGTGCTTTGAACTGATTAATAAAAACAGCAAAGATATTCATTTTATCAACTTTTGGGATAACTGTTATTTGAACGGGAGCCGTTGGTAAATTAATGCTGTTTCGAGGTACATACGGCGTATCGTCTTTATCCAAACCACTGACATTTAAAGGGTCAGACGGTTCCACTTGATGACTTTTCTCATCTGGAGCCTCAAATAAGCTTAGCTTTTTTTCCAGTGTTTTAATAGGCACATTCAAAACGTTCGGCTTTCTTTCATGACTTTCAACTTTAAATTGATGTAAACTGTGAAGCCTTCTTTCAAGATCATCCATGGAAAAGTCATGTAAATCTTGGAGTCTACGTTCCAGATCTTTAATTTCAGTATCGATTTTTTCTGACGAAGAGCTTGTGTTATCCTTTTTTTCCCGACGTATCGTCTCTCCCTCGTGCTGTATTAGTTGATTCACTTCATCATCGACATCTTCAAAACCATTTGTAAAAACAGACATCGTTTCTTCAAATTGCGACCACTGTTGTTCAAACGCAGAAAAACTGGCTTCAAAATCTACCTCGTCTTCTAAAGCCGGGGTATTAATTTCACTTTCCAATTTTTTGAGCGCAAAACTACGCTCTTTGATAGAGTTTTTTTCATCACGAATTATGGCAAGTAAACTATTAATTTGCTTTGCATTGGTCATTATTATCTCAGTATTGTCAACTACAAACCCAATACAAAATATTTAACCATAGGGATCAAAATCAATCCAATTGATTTTATGAATATGTCATATCAACAGGTTATATATCTGTTTTTCCAAATTTAAGAAAAATGGGAATCGCTTACTCCATATAAGACTATCTTGAGCAAAAAAATATTTTTCGTAACCTTAAATTTTGGACTCATACCTCGAACAGGCATCAAAGGTCAAGAAATTTTCTGCCCCAGAGTCTTCGTGGAGCTGCGTAGTAGGAAACCGAAACTAAGCTTCAATCCGTTGGCTCTTCACCTATGGTAGGATTCGTTAGAAAGGTATTTTTTATTTAATAAGACTTCGATATAAAAAATAAATGTCATTTTTTATATTGAACTGATTTTTTTGAACTTGACCCCATAAAATGCAACGCATTTTATGGGATAACGTCCGTTCAGCGACATAATGGCAGCACAGAAGTGCTGCTCTCTCGAACTCACGTTATTTAGATATATTGAACATCGATAATTTCGTATTCTACCAACCCTCCGGGGGTATTTACTGTTACAGAATCATCTAATTCCTTGCCAATTAATCCACGCCCAATAGGTGAACTGTAAGAAATTTTATTTTGTTTTATATCTGCTTCGTCTTCACCAACAATTTGATAAGTTAATTGGGTCTCGTTAGCTACATTACAAATAGTAACGGTACAGCCAAATACTACTTTGCCATTGTTGGGCAATTTGCTGATATCAATAATTTGAGCATGAGATAATTTTGCCTCTAACTCCTGAATACGGCCTTCATTAAAACTCTGCTGTTCACGAGCGGCATGGTATTCCGCATTTTCTTTTAGATCACCGTGTGCTCGGGCCGTGGCAATCGCATCCACGATGCGAGGTCTATCAACAAATTTTAATCGGTGTAATTCTTCTTTTAATGCTTCTGCACCATGTACTGTCATAGGATATTTGCTCATATCTACCTCTATATAATTCCTTTCTTAATGTAAGTCCTGTAATCGTGTTACAGTTTCTCTGTCTTCATATTTCATTGCAAGACAAGCAGCCTCAGCACCTGACAAGGTGGTAGTGTAGCTCACCTTATGTTGCAATGCATTGCGCCTAATTGCAAAGGAATCTGCAATAGCTTGTTTACCTTCAGTTGTATTAACAATGAAATCGATTTCATTATTCTTTATAAAGTCTAAAACATGTGGTCTTCCTTCATTGACCTTAAACACTCTTCGACAGTCAACTCCTGCTGCTTGCAAAGCCAAGGCCGTACCTCGCGTCGCTATGATTTCAAACCCTAACTCAATCAAGCGTTTAGAAATTTCTCCTACTCGCGTTTTATCCGCATCGCGAACAGAAACAAAAGCGCGACGACGTTTAGCAATATTACTGCCCGCGCCCAATTGTGCTTTAGCATAAGCCTGTCCAAACCGTCTGGCAATACCCATTACCTCGCCAGTAGATTTCATTTCTGGGCCAAGAATAGAATCTACTCCAGAAAACTTAATAAACGGAAAAACCGGCAACTTAATTGAATAAAACGATGGCATATGATGATTCTGACTCAACCCTTGCTCTTTAAGACTAACACCTAATTTGCAAAGAGCTGCAATTTTGGCTAAAGGGAACCCTGTAGCTTTAGATACAAAAGGGACCGTCCGTGATGCTCTTGGATTAACTTCTAAAACATAAATATCATCGGCCTGAATTGCAAATTGGGCATTGATCAAACCCACCACACCCAATTTTAATGCCATTTGGCGCATTTGCTCCATTAAGTCCTGTTGCACAACAACACTAAGACTAAAAGGAGGTAAAGTGCAAGCAGAATCCCCTGAATGAATACCCGCCTGTTCTATATGCTCCATTACAGCACCAATTAACACTTCCTTGCCATCACAAACTGCATCAATATCCACTTCAATTGCATCATTTAAAAACTTATCTAACAATACTGGCGAATCATTTGAAACAGCGACGGCATGGGATAAATAATGGCGTAAATCCTCTTCCTGATAAACAACTTCCATTGCGCGCCCGCCAAGCACATAAGATGGCCTAACAACCAGGGGATATCCAATCTTGTTTGCCAAAGCAATCGCCTCTTCTTCACTCCGTACTGTACCATTGTCAGGTTGGTGTAATTTCAACTCAGTAACTAACTTTTGGAAACGATCCCTATCTTCTGCCCTATCAATTGCATCCGGGGATGTTCCTATAATTTTCACGCCATTAGCTTCTAAAGCGCGAGCTAATTTTAAAGGAGTTTGGCCACCATAATGAACAATCACTCCATCAGGTTTTTCTACTTCGACAATAGCTAATACATCCTCTAACGTCACAGGTTCAAAATACAGGCGATCTGATGTATCAAAATCAGTAGAGACTGTCTCCGGGTTACAATTAACCATAATCGTCTGACAACCTGCGTCCCTAAGTGCCATAGCCGCATGTACACAGCAATAATCAAATTCAATTCCTTGACCAATTCGATTGGGGCCTCCGCCAAGGATCATAATCTTTTTCTTGTCTAAATCAGGATTAGCCTCACAACTACTTTCATAACACGAATACATATATGCTGTGGCGCTGGGAAATTCACCCGCACAAGAATCAATGCGCTTATAGACAGGAAAGACACCTAACTCCTTGCGTCTTTTGCGAACCTCTTCTTCAGTACAAGACCAAAGCTTGGCTAAATAAGCATCTGCAAAACCACGCTTTTTCAATAAGCGCAACATTGTTGCATCAATATTGCTTAATGCCCTACCAGTAACAGAACGCTCTAAGGTTATCAATTCTTCAATTTGTGCTAAAAACCATGGATCAACCCGGCTTTCCTGGTGAATTTCCTCAAGGGACATATTTTTCCGGAAAGCATCGGCAATATACCAGAGTCTATCTGGAGTGGGCTCACGCAAATTCCCCCTTAAACGAGCAAAATCATCTTTTAAAAACAAAGGATGCAAGCCACAACGGCCTATCTCTAACCCACGAATCGCTTTTTGTAAGGACTCCTGGAAATTTGAGCCTATAGCCATAACCTCACCAACAGATTTCATTTGGGTCGTTAAAGTATCCGAAGTTTGAGGAAATTTATCGAAGTTAAATCTAGGTATTTTAGTGACTACATAATCAATGCTTGGTTCAAATGCAGCAGGAGTTTTACCTCCAGTAATTTCATTTTTTAATTCATCAAGAGTATATCCTACAGCAAGTTTCGCTGCGATTTTTGCAATTGGAAAACCTGTTGCCTTGGATGCTAATGCGGAACTTCGAGAAACCCTGGGGTTCATTTCTACAACAAGCATGCGCCCATCTTCAGGATTAATGGCGAATTGTACATTGGAACCTCCAGTATCAACGCCAACAGCCCTTAGCACCTTGATTGCAGCATCACGCATACGTTGGTATTCTTTATCAGTGAGGGTTTGTGCTGGGGCAACCGTAATTGAATCGCCTGTATGTACTCCCATAGGATCAAAGTTTTCAATAGTACAGACAATAATACAGTTATCATTTTTGTCGCGCACTACTTCCATTTCAAATTCTTTCCATCCCAGTACTGATTCATCGATTAATAATTCATGGGTTGGTGACAGCTCCAAACCGCGCATACAAATTTCTTCAAACTCTTCACGATTATAGGCAATTCCACCACCGCTGCCCCCCATAGTAAATGAAGGTCGGATGATCGCAGGATAACCCAGGCGTGCTTGCACCTGTATCGCTTCTTCCATGCTGTGCGCAATGGCTGATCTGGGCATGTCCAAACCAATTTTAAGCATCAGCTGCCTAAATTTCTCCCTATCTTCAGCACGATCAATTGCTTCTCGTGTAGCGCCTATCATTTCAACATGATATTTTGCCAAAATCCCTTCACGCACCAGATCTAATGCACAATTCAACGCGGTCTGCCCTCCCATGGTGGGCAAAAGAGCATCGGGACGTTCTATTTCAATAATTCGTGCCACTTCTTTCCAGGAAACAGGCTCAATATAGGTCGCATCTGCAAGCTCTGGATCAGTCATTATAGTGGCAGGATTAGAGTTCACGAGGATAACTCTATATCCTTCTTCCTTTAGAGCTCGTACTGCCTGGGTGCCAGAATAGTCAAACTCACAAGCTTGTCCTATGACTATAGGACCAGCCCCAAGGATTAGAATGGATTTAATATCGGTTCGTTTTGGCATGGTAACAACAAAAAAAGATAAAGTGACATATTTTACCGAGTTTTGATTAAAGTTTATACCCTTAACGTGCAATTATGTGTATAGATTCGCTAAAACAACTTGAAGTCCTGCTTCAGTTAACGATAAATATTTATAATTTGGATCTGCAGTTGTTCGTTCCAACCATTCATTAGCAATGCAGACATCAGTTAACTTTTGCAATTGCTGCAACGAAACCTGCTCTTTTAATTTTTGAGAAAGCATTGCGGCAGATTCATCTTCCATATTCAAAAATACTTGATCTCGAGTGACACCCTGAGCTTTCATTACATCATAAAATAAACCTAAAATATCAATTTCATTCATGATGGCTGTCCTTAAAATGATTTAATAACGTATCTTTCAGATAAACCAATGGCATCATTATTATGACTCTTTCCGGTTGAAGCTTATTTATAGTATAAGCTTAAATTATCCTATGGAAAAATAAAGTTAAGGTCTCAAATGATCGATACTTTCAAAGCTGTAGCCTGTTTTTCTGCTCCATTTGCACTACCTGAGAAGGTTCATTATTTTTAGTTCCTGATCCAAAAAATGCCGGAGAAAAAGGCTCTATGCTGAAATTCATTCTTTGTATTACATTTAATTGAGACAACAATGCATTCATTAAAACACGGATTTCGACAACAGCATCACTCAATTCCTGGGAAGAGCAGTAATTTTCGGTAAGTTCATACCAAAGATATCTTGTTTCCATTTGTTTGTAAGGCTTCGGTTTTTTAAAGAGATCTCTATTTAAAGGATGCTTGGAACTTTTTTTCAATAAATGCAGGAAGCTTTCTCTATCCGTAACATAACTTGCAGCAGGGACATGATGCCAGTGCCCCCCCTTTTTATATTGTTTCACTAATAAAATAGGTATTCTTACTTTATTGTAGGCAATAAGCTCATCCTTAATTTGACTTTTTTTATTACTCAACAATGCCAAATGTACTTCTGACAATTTGGAAAAAAGATCTTTATATTGAATATATAAAATTTTTAAAGTGGTCAATTGTTCTCTTATTTGTTGCGTTAAATACGCTTCCAAGTGTGTTAAGTGAACAATGAGTTCTTCAATTTTTTTTAATTCAGTTTTTTCAAATAAAATTGGCGGCTCTAATGGGTCTTTATTTTGCAAATCGGGGATATCTAAATCTTCATGCACAATTTCAAAATTTTGCAATCCATCAATAATTCGTTGATCTTCACCATCACTATTTAATTGATTCGTAAGGACAAGCCCTACAAAAGCTTTAATTGGACTCCAGATAGACCGACTAAAGAGTTGTTGCGCGCTTAGGGTATTCCAAAAACCATCCATCCCATAAAGAAAACTATTTATAAAACCAAGTCCTAATACCCCAACCATATCAACCAGAGCATTGCCCAATATAAATACCGTTAAAAGAACAAGGGCCACTGTTGTTATCAATGCGATTACTGGAAAAACCAAAAAAAGTGTCAGGAATATATTAGCGGCTTTAGAAATACCTTCATGATTCAGGGTCAATGCAAGTGATAACGGCAAGCCAATACCGACAACAATTCCAACTAAGAGTGCAACTATGGCGCACAATACATGATATACGAACACACGCAATGGCAACACAACGATGCCTAAGAAAATAGCTAAAAGGCGTTCTAAAACATACATAAAAATATGCTGCATCTGAGTTTATTTAAAAAATATCGTAATTTTCATTATCAAACTAGCTTTTTGGCAGCTTACTGCTCTTGATATTTGAATTTATTTGAACTAATTTTTTTGCAAAGCCTGGCAGTGCAGTGCTTAAAGTAGTTGGGGGATTAATGGTCAAGAGTAAATTAAGAAGTGGCAACCCTGTTTTTATTTTGAATTAGGGATTACACATGATACCCTATATTTGATTTTATTTAAAACATGTTGCTCCTATTATGGAAGAAGTTGATGTTATTATTATTGGCGCAGGTGCCGCCGGACTAATGTGTGCCATTGAAGCAAGCAAACGCGGCCGTAAAGTTTTAGTGCTTGATCATGCCAATAAAGCAGGAAAAAAAATTTTGATGTCTGGTGGAGGACGTTGTAATTTCACCAATTACTATATAGAACCCGAAAAATACAAATCCAATAATCCTCATTTTTTTAAATCGGCTTTAACCCGATATACCCAATGGGATTTTATCGAACTGGTAAAAAAGCATAGGATTCCTTTCCATGAGAAAACTCTGGGACAACTCTTTTGTGATAATAAATCAATAGATATTGTTACTATGCTGCTTAAGGAATGTGACAATGCAGGAGTTACAATACGGTTAAACACAACCATTGAAAAAATTCATAAAACACTGAGTTTTAAAATCCAAACCACCAAGGGTAATTTTCATTGTCAATCCGCAGTTATTGCCAGTGGTGGATTATCCATACCTACCATGGGAGCGAGTCCTTTTGCCTATAAGATTGCCGAACAATTTGGGATTAAAGTATGGCCAACAAGGGCGGGACTTGTTCCTTTAACCCTGGATGTAGCTGAAAAAGAGAAAATCGCATTGCTTTCAGGAATTGGAGTTGATAGTTTGGTTAAAAATGCTTGTATTGAATTTCGTGAGCATACCTTATTTACCCACCGAGGTCTGAGTGGACCTGCAATCTTACAGTTATCTTCCTATTGGAACGTTGGTCAAACAATCTGTATCAATTTATTACCTGAGATTAATCTTTTAGAACATTTAAAAGCCGCTCGCGTCAATAAACCACAAAAACAATTAAATTCGATACTATCCACACTCTTACCCAAGCGCGTCATCGACGTCTTTATTAAACCAGATCTTGCAGAAAAAAAATTAGCTGAACTTTCAAACCGGGACTTGGAATCTGTTGCAAAACAACTTAATTCATGGATCGTAAAACCCAATGGCACAGAAGGATATAGAACTGCAGAAGTAACGATTGGGGGGATAGATTGTAATTCCATTTCATCAAAAACCATGGAGTCTCATGATGTATCTGGCCTTTATTTCATTGGCGAGGCCCTTGATGTAACGGGTTGGTTAGGAGGATATAATTTTCAATGGGCATGGTCATCAGGCTGGGCTGCAGGCCAGGTAGTATAACCCCAACATTAAACCGCTACTGTATAGGACAATGATTTATATCTAAAAACACCGTGCATAAACTACTAACAAACTTCAATTTTTAAAGACAATGACTCAACTTAACGTTAACTTAATTAACTTGAGTTATAATTACACACAACGCCGATTTTTACGGCACAGCATAAGTTAATTACTCGTATCCTGTGAGGAGAATCAAAATGCCAAAATACATAAAAGGGGTAGAATTAACCCAAGATGGCATGCGCGCCATTTTTGAACGTATGGGAAAAGATATTACCAGCGGTATTATTTACAATGGAAATCCTGACATACGAGTAGATGTGCTGAATCAGCAAGGATTTATGCCTATATTAACCGGGGTAAGTCCAACACAGGAATCTGGCCACTGGATCATGTTAATTAAAGGCCAAGGCAATAACTACTACCTTTTTGACCCTTTGGGTGAAGGTTCCGGAAACGGATATAAAAACATCCTGTCTCGAAAACTCCCTCAAGACGCGACTCTATCTGTAATCCCCAATGGCTCTGGATACAACATGGGCTTATGCGGCTACTGGGTTGCTTCTGCAGGAGTAAGAGCGCATACAGCTTTAACAGGTGATAATCCCCCAACTTTAGAAAATTTAGGTCAAACCATCACCCAGGAAATGCAACAGGAACTCGATGGCAATGGTTATAATGAAATTGCTGGATGGTTACAGGCAGTTGCCAATGAATTTCCAGCAGGTGATGCTCAAACCGATGCAACTGCGTTAAGGCGTGCTACTGAAAAAGACTTACATATAGAAACTCCAACTCTTACTTTTACTGGAAAAACGACCACATTTAAAGAAGTACCCACTCAACCAACGGCCCCCCAAACAGCACCATCCACTATTCTAAACAGCAACATTTTGGAAAATGACGTTGATGTTCAAGCTGTTGTAGATTATATCCATAAAGAATATTTAAGACACCCTTATCCCGGACCATTAAAAAATCCCAAAGATCCCACTGAAGGAAGGCTACCTCCTAACGAAGGACCTGATAGAACTACCCATGGACTTGCGCATACAGTACGAACTATGGCGTGTGCTGAAGTTATGGTGGAAGAAGCGCGTAAAGCAAAATTCAGGGGAGAAAAACTGGGAACAGCACAAGATGGACGAACATTGGCCGATGTTACCCCTGAAGAACTGAAAAAAATCCTC
Source organism: Legionella longbeachae (assembly GCF_004283175.1). GTDB lineage: Bacteria > Pseudomonadota > Gammaproteobacteria > Legionellales > Legionellaceae > Legionella > Legionella longbeachae. The sequence goes on along the minus strand of NZ_RXNW01000014.1, from coordinate 41,345 downwards.
ATCGCCCAAGCGTTTTTTGTGGTAGGAAGAGATGATGAACGCTCAGGATATGATGAAACATATGACCGAGATTTTTATGAGGAATATCATAAGAAAAGCGAACAGGCATTTAGGAAATATGTTGAAGATAATAAGCTCATTGGTAAAATCTTCAAGGATCAAAAAGAAGTCGACCATTATGCTGCGATTGTTTTGGACGAAAGACATAGTTGGGATCAAACTCCTGCACATATCCTGATAAATCAAGGGCATATGGTCGATTTGATGAGAGTCAAATCCCCTTCCGAAGTAGTGGTAGAACGCGCCTATAATACGCTTACAAGTTCGGTAGGCCCTCTAGGAGCCGAGGTTGTTCTCAGAACTCATCGAGAATTTTTCCTGGCCACTGGATCTGCAGTCCCTTCATTTAATCCTCAAGCAAAAGAGAATCTCAGAGCAGAAGAACCTTACGAGAATATGGTTTCTCAAAAATACGTTATAGAAAAAGGTAAAACGATTAATTCGATAGGGGAGGCACAACGAGTCCCTTCCGATTATCGCCTAAAGGATAACGAGCGTTTTGTAACGATAAGAGAACATTCTACTATAGAGGAAAATAATATTCATTCTGAGGAAGCTAAAAAATTATTTAAGGAAGGGGGAGCTTATGAAAATCCTTATAGCGGTGAAAAATATGCTATAAAAAAAGGCAAGGAGCTAAAATCTATAAATGATATTCGGGTTATCAATTCTAAGAGCCCTATTACAGAAGATGAGCGGCTCATAACTATAAAAGAATATTACAGCCTTCCCGAAATACAAAATAAATTTCCTGGTTATAATACTCAGTTAGCAGAAAGTCCCGCAACTGATTTTTCAAGAACTTGTGAACTGCAACCATTAGTATGTCTAGGTGCCATTAAAGAAGCCCGCCAGCAAATAAATATAGGCGCAATTAAAGAAGTTTTACAAGCGTCTACAGATAAAAAAAGAAAACAACCGAATATAGATGAAATTGCCGCTGCTCGGATTATCCATCAAATCATGTCTAATCCGGAAGTGATTCAAAACGATCATGTCCTTTTAAATGGCAAAAAACTGGAAGAACAATTTTTCCGTGACTTGTTGGCTAAATGCGATATGGCCGTTGTAGGGTCACTATTAAATGAAGCCGATATTAATAATATCGATAGGTTAATGCAACATGAAAAAGATACGGAATTCCATTCGACTGATCCTAAAGCAGTCCCGGTTAAAATTGGGGAAACCTGGGATGAAGAAATTAGAAAAAAGGGTGGTGAATATAGGGATAAGATTAAGCATGATTTAATTTTCCTTATGCAAAATGATGCCTGGTACTTTAGCCGCGTCAACGCAATTGCCCAAAATAGAGACAAAGGATCAACATTTAAAGAAGTAATGTTTACTGCATTACTTACCCCTCTGACCAGTAAAGCACTTGTGGATACACATGGGAGAGCTTCTTCACCGAAATTACTCTATCGAGGATTAAGTTTTTCAGAAGACTTTCAAAATAAACTCATTAATCAAGCCAATACTATAATTGCAAATTCGGCAAAGCATCTCTTTACTGATCTCTCGGCGCAAGATTTTATGCAAATCAAGTTAAATGACTTAAGTAAGATATCCGCCAAAACGAATGCAAGTAATTCTGTAAACATTGAAGTTCCAAGAACAATCTTTGATTCGAATACCATCTTTGAAATTAATGATCCTGAAGGATTACTGCAAGCAAAACAGGTAGGCACTCATGTACAAGACTCGGAAGATGAATTTTCATTTTATTTACCCGATGATGTCGCTTTAGTTCCAACCAAAGTGACTCTTGATGGTAAAACTTCTACTGGAGCCGATCGATATATTTTCACATTTATGACGATTAAAAGTCCTGATTTTATTCACAGACATGAAAGCGGTTTTGCCGTTACCCCTTTTATTAACATCCAGAATGCAAAAGTATTGGAAACAATAAACGCAGTAAAAGCAGAAGTTCCTGTAGACTTAGAGGAAAAACTATTTGCATTACAGCTTAAAATGGTAGAGCAATTTCATTTGCCTATTAGAGGGGGATTTTTAGATAAAGTACTCCACTACTTTTCGGGAAAAGACGATAAAAAGATATCACTGGAACGAAAAATTTTTCTTAATGAAAAAGTGATTCCTAAATTAAGGGAATGTCATAATGCTCTTAGGTTAAACAATATGGATATGTTGCAACGAGCCTTAGCCACTTTTCCCTCAGATAAAGAATGGTCTAAATTTAAATCAGATGCAGCAAAAGCCGCTAAAATGGAAATGGATAACCTAAGACCGCTAATTGAAAAGAAAATAGCACTGCAACGTCAACTTACACCATTAATGAAGTGCCAGGATGCTCTGGAAAAACAACAAGTCACTGAAGCCTTGACAGCACTAGAAAATATACCTTCCGATAATGAGATGAGCAACATTCCATCGATAAGCAGCACGTTAAGAGAACAAATTCAAAGCACCAAGCGAGATGTAGTTGAAAACTTAACACCGCTTCAACATGCCGCCATCACTCCCGTGCTGATTAATATCGAGCAAGTAAGGAAACGTTATGAATCTCTTAAAACGAGCATAACCCAGCGGATTACATCCTTGGGCACAGCCAACCTTGATGATGTGACCAGCATTAAGAAAGAGTTAGTTAATTTCAATGCCCTACAAGAAGAAGTAAAAGTACTGCGCAATGAAAAAGCCCGTCTAGATTCACAAGCCCAATCAGTTGATTTTACTGATGCCGAAAAACTGGAGGAGCAATTACGAACCATCCATACTAAGTTATACGATGCATATGTAGTCGAAGTAGCAGAGGAGATTAACATACTTGAAGAGGACAAACCTAAGAATCTGACTGCTGTAAAAAAAATGATTTCCAGTTTTAATGAACGACTTGCTGAAGTAGAACAGTTACGTCAAGAAAAGACAAAAATACACGGGGCATCAACAGATCCGCTGAACCTATCCGATGTGGATGCACTAAAGGAGCGATTACAAAAGGTAAATCAATTCTTAACTAAGGTGTTGATAAGCAATATAAGAGTTTCCCTCAATCAAATGGAAGTAAAAACATTTGAAGCGCAAGCTAAAGAGGCACAACTCAATTTACAGCTCCTGGACAAGCTCGCAACAACATTAGATGATTCTGATACCGCGAAAAAACACAAAGCGGAGATCGTAAAATTAAACGAGTTTTTTGTGGAGAAACAAAAAGCTTATCCTGCGATGGTGCAATTGCAATTCAAGAGCGAAGCCTTAATTATACAATTGCGTGAGTTATGTGAAATTCACCAGATTAATTCGGCAAAATCAAGAAAAACAAGGACTGAAGAGCTCACTAAAAATCGTTGGATGCTCCAAGGACTTACGGATCTTGTAGGATTAACTAAAGATGAACGGATTACCCTGGCTAAGAAAGGAACGTTATTAGATAAGTTCAAAAAAGATTTAAATAATGATAAGTATGATATACAAGAACTTATTAATATCCTGGCCAAGAGAAGTCCTGATCAATTAGAAGAAGCGACTGGGATCTCTTCTGAAGGCGCGGTGAAACTCCATGCGCTCTTAAAGAATCTAAGCCATAGTACAACGTTTGTTGCTAAAATAGAGGAACGTGCAAAATTAAGCGATGAGGTATTCGTGGAGCTTAATAAGGCTGCCATACAAAATGTTGTTAAAGAAGAACTTCAAAAAACTCTGGAGTTGTAATTCAATTTATTTTTTATATCCGTGAAAACTACTCCTCTAAATATACTGCGGGTCGACCCGCAAAATATTTAGAGGACATTTCTGGATTCATTACCGAAAAGTACGAAATGTCCTAACCTAAGCTCACCTACAACACTTCTTAGAGTGAATCACTAATTTACATCATCCTCTAACTCCGATGTATTCAGCTGAATTAGTTCAGCCATAAAGCCTGACCAGGTTCCTATTATTTTCTTTTAAATGTTGCTGATGTTTTACGACTTCGTCGATGCATTCTATTGAATTGTATCTAAAACTATCGAGCTCTGCTGCGGTTTGATTTTTGTGATTGACAATAGTGCTATCAACACGTTTATCTGCAAGTAATCGTTTAACGCAGTTTAAATGACCCCGTTCCACTGCATCATGTAAAGCAGTATATCCCACGTTATCCTGTTGATTAGGATCAAGCTTGTGATCGGCAAGAAATAAATCAAGAACAGCAACATCACCAATCGATGTAGCCCAGAAGAGGATAGGTTCTGAACTTGCTTGTATCGCATTGATATCAATTGCGGGAGTTTTCAGAAGCATTTCTATTATTTTAAATGCTTGTTTATACTCTTCCCCTTTTGTCCCTGCCAATCTGTGTATCGCCTCTCCTATAGGAGTTGTACAATAGTGATCACTGGTATCAACTACTTTAATATTAGGATAAGCCAGTAAACATCCACGAATAGCGCGCACGTCATTAATTCGGATAGCAACAATGAGATAATCTATATTTTCATTGATGATACCTGGGTTGCTGTTTTTAAACGTCGTTTGAAAATACTCAAGATCTTCTTTTCTTTCTTGCCCTTTAAGTTCAATCGCTTTTTGAATCTCCTCATCTTGAATCATCTTAATTATGGACTCTCCACGATGGGGACCTGTAAATAAGGTACCTGGATATTCAATCAATAGTTTAGCCGTATTTTTATGTCCATTTTTGAGTGCTAATTGTAAAGGCGTAATACCATTTACATTACTGCTATCTGGATTAGCGCCACCATAGTAGATTAATGTACGAATATTTTCATCGTTTCCTGCTCGGGCTGCAGCATGAATACTAGTACTGTAGTCGTGAGTCGTTTTTGTCACTGTTTCTGGATAATGCTCCATTAAGGACTGTAAAATCTTGGAATCTTTAGAGGCAGCATAATAGGCACTGTACTCACTGGGTTTGGCTCCATGTTTAAGTAAAGATCTTACCAAATCTACTCTATTCGCACGGATAGCATAATCTAATGCATGATCACTATCTGTCCTAGTAGCGTTGGCACCGGCGTTGATTAACACGTCAATCATTTCAACAGAGCTCACCAAACATAATGGTTCCTCACCATACCAATTAGTTTGATTCACAGCATTAGGAAACATCTGTACAAGTGATGAAGCAAGAGCTAGATTGTTATTCATCACCGCAAAATGTAATAGATGATAGCCTTGCAAGGCTTCTTTCGATAATGGCGAGAATTTTAGTTCATCTAAATCATGAGTAGTCACCTCATCATTTAGGAAGCGTTGCAAAAGTTTCAGGCGCTCATTTGTGGGTTCAAGACGCACACCTAAAGTTTGCAGTTGTCTGTCAAATTGTTCTGTAGATTTTCCAGAAGCGATTAGCCTCCACCGTTTTAGCATCAATGCAGTTTGCACTATTTCCTGATTTGCTTCCGTATTAAAATGCTCCGTTAACAATCGTTTTATTAACTCAAGTTGTCCTTCTGGCATTAGTTTTTGAATAATTAATCGCATGAGCAGGTGTGGTGCAGTTGGATTATTTGCATGAAGAGCAAGATATTCTTCCAAATAAAACTGCTCAAAAAATTTTACAGTATCAGCAAGTAATTGTTCAGCTATATTTGCAGGAAAAAACAATTGATATTTAGTTTTTAAAGCGATGAGCAGGCTGTAAAGACTGCAATTACCTACAGTTTGAAAATCACCCGGAATACTGTCAATAAATACCAAACCGAGGAGGCTGTGCAAATCTCGTTGAATAAATGCTTTATTTGATTCCCACTCATCGTTACAGAGTGTAGAAAACATATCTTTGGTAATATTTTCGGGCTTGGATATTTTGTAATGTTCTATCGTGGCATCAGTACTGCATCCACCACCATTATTACGGTACAGATCATTTTGTTTAATCACAAGATCTATCGTATGCTCAGGCCAACCCGTGATAATTTCGACACCCGAATTTTTACTGTCTTCTATCATAGAAAGCAGCATTTTTTCATTAGCGGTATTTTTAGATTGATAATACGAATGGGATATAGAATAAAAGCGCATGGCTTTTACTGCCATATTTCTTACTTCGCGAATAGTATCCAGATATTCTTTATTTTTATTATTTGTTTGGCAATGAGCAATATATGCATTCATTAAATATATCATAAAAGGGGCTGTATCCTGTGGAGAACTTCCGGTGAGTTTGATAAGACGGTCCTTTTTAGGGATCGAACCACTTAATGAAAATAAATGACCGAACATTTTACTTGCTTTCTCAATATCTTGTCTTGATTTAGCGTGGCATTCATCCTCTAATGCAAGCGTGCCTTCATCTAAATTATCTAGCGAAAAACCAAATTCGTTTAAATAAGTTAGGGCACGTAAACGTTCCTCACTGTTATCCGGGGTCAAATTTTTTAAATGATGAATAACTGCTTTTAAATCAAGCTGAGGTTTGAGCATTTTGAAATTGCTGTTAAGAACGGTGTTTGTATATCCAGAAGCGTTATGAATCGCGCACTGAGCAAAGCAATATTCGACATCAATATCAACCTGGGCATCAATAAGCGCCGAGGTTAAAGCTATTATTGCTTCCTCAGAGACCAACCCCTGACGAAAATCATTAAAAAATTCTGCTACTGTCTTTTTAACAATTTCCCCACCTTCACTTTGATCTTTACATAGGCTAAGAAGTGTAGAGAGTTTGGATTGAAGCGTATAGTCTTCGCTTTTGAGGAGTTCACTTAATATAGACTTACCATCCTTATATTTTTCAAGAAGCGATGCTGGATGAAGTTTCAGGATCTGTATTAATAATGCATTACTTGCATAGTCGGATCTACCCGCCCTGTTCTCAACAATTAAATCAAATACGGATTGACCTTGATTATTTTTATGATCAACATCAATAGCCTTATTAATAAGGAGTTGTGCTATCTCTTCTGCCTGAAATTTGCAAGAAATAATTGCCAGTTGCAGATAGTTATTGCCTTCTTTATCCAAGAGATCAATGTCACATTGCTCGTGGTTGATTAAAGCAGAAACCAATTCCATATTCTTATATGCTGTATCACTTAAAATTAAATCTAATGCACTCTGTCCATGATTATTTTTAATGTTTGGATTCGTTTTTGGATGGTTTGCAACCTCCTGCAAGTACTCTTTATGGGCAAACACATTCTCAGAAATCATATGCAGCAATATGGAATTATATTTAGAGGTTTTAAGATTAGGATTGAATTTTTTGTGCCTTATAAACATCTCCATGGAGTCACGAGCGTTCCAATCATGAGAATCATAAATAAACTCGAAAAATGTTTTATCGCTTGTAATTATTTCATTGATGTCAAAGTCTTCATATTTAAGAAAGAGCTTGAAGGTTTCATTTTCATCGTATCGCACCTCCTGTTTTAAATAGTAATTCAAGAAAACATGATGCTGATTATCGATTGCAATTGCATCCGCCCCAGCATTTACTAATTTTTGCAGGTAATCAAAAAAATATCGCGTTTGTATATGCTTTGAGTTAACCAAAATGTGTAAAACAGAATCACCTTCATCGCTTCTATCAGTAACTGCAAAATTTGCCTCTTTAAGTTTTTCTAATAGCTCATACGAACTATCTACTTCATTGACTAGCTTTAGAAGACTGGAACTATTCATGTATTTGGTCAGTTTGATTATTTAAAGTGCTGCCATTATGACTTGTGAATATTAATAAAATATTAAGATGAAGGATAATTATTAAGGGCTGCATTGTCTCAAATGACCCTTTGCCTATAAAGCGCTTCTTTTCCTTAATAGCGCTGATGAGGAAGGGAAAAATGCAGCGTGAATCCATAGAGGATAGATTTATTTTATCCACTGCTTTTCTGGATATTTATTGGGGTATATAATGACCAACAATTGAATTCTATTGTCTTTTATTTTAACATCATAACACCTGTAGACCCTATTGGCGCAGCTTCGAATTAAATAACCACGCTCATATAGGGTACATCTCCCCAGATTTTTAAACTAGAGATTACTTTTTTGATTCAAAATAAAATTTCAGCGCTGAAACTTCTTGCAGTTGCACATATTTTTTTTATAACTATCAGCAATATATTAGTACAATATCCTTTTGAGATCTTTGGTTTTCACACTACTTGGGGCGCTTTTACTTATCCCTTCATTTTTATTCTGACCGATCTAACTACTAGACTTTCTAACGCCAGGACTGCGCGACGCATCGTATTGCTTAGTATGCTTCCCGGATTACTCATCTCCTATTTCATAGCAAGCTCTATTGAAATTCTTGGAGCATTAAGCTGGAATAGTTTTTTTGCAATACACTACTTGCCTTTACGTATTGCATTAGGATGCTTCGTTGCCTATGTAATTGGCCAGTTTATGGATATCTTTATTTTTCAGCGCATTCGAACAAGTTCATCCTGGTGGGTGGCGCCAGCGCTTTCAACTACAATAGGAAATATAATAGATACCCTTTTGTTTTTTACTATTGCGTTTTATCACAGCACCCATCCCTTTTTGAGCCAACATTGGCCTGAAATAGCCCTTGTTGATGTCTGCTTTAAGATTACAATTAGCCTCATGGCCTTTGTTCCTATCTATGGCTGTGTGCTGCACTTGTTTAAAAGCAAATACAGGAATGCAGTTATAGATCAATTTCAATTTTAAATAGACAATTTTTATGCCTTCAAAAATACTCATATCAAGTGGTGATTTTTTAAATACTTTTTTGATGTTCAAATAATTTAATGATTCATCAAAATCACTTTTTAGCATACTATCACGCATAAATCGCACCGACCTATCTTAGTAGACCATCCATTCTTTTTCTCAACTAAATAGATGTTTTTAATCCGAACCGCGGCATCCAAAAAATAAATTCTATATGTTTTTTTACGATTTAACTTTTCCTTAACCATCCGGCATTATAATTTAAATACATAATGATCTACTTTAATTCAATATGAGGGCTAATCGCCAGCATTATTTGAGGAGAATAAAATGCCCGAGTTTGTGCAAGGGGTGGAATTAACACAAGATGGCATGCGTGCTATTTTTGAACGCATGGGACAAGATGTTACCAGTGGTATTATTTACAATGGAAATCCTGACATACGGATAGATGTACTAAATCAACAAGGATTCATGCCTATATTAACTGGAGTGAGTCCAACACAAGAATCTGGCCACTGGATCATGTTAATTAAAGGCCAAGATAATCAATACTTCCTCTTTGATCCACTAGGAGAAGGTTCTGGAAAAAGTTATCAAAATATCCTCGCCAGAAAACTCCCTCCAGGCGCAGCAATATCTGTAATTCCAAATGAAGCTGGCTTAAACAGAGGTTTATGTGGTTATTGGGTTGCTTCTGCAGGAGTAAGAGCACACAGAACATTAACAGGAGACAATCCTCCAACTCTAGAAAATATAGGTCAAGCCATCACACAAGAAATGCGGCATGAACTCGCCGGGAATGGCTATGGAGAAATTACCGGTTGGCTACGGGCGGTTACTCATGAGTTTCCAGTAGGGGACATACAAAATGATGCAACTGCTTTAAGACTCGCTACAGAAAAAGATTTGAACATACACATACCCGCACCTATTGTAGTGGGCACTACCGCCCCTAAAGAAATCCTAACTAATCCTACGGCATCACTAACACTACCTAAATCATCCCTAGACAGCGTTTTATTGGAGAATGATGAGGATGTCCGTGGTGTTGTAGATTATGTTCACAGAGAATATTTAAGACACCCCTACCCTGGACCATTAAAAAATCCAAGCGATCCTACTGAGGGCCGAATTCCTCCAAACGAAGGCCCTGATCGAGGAACTCATGGCCTAGCTCATACGGTGCGTACCATGGCTTGTGTTGAAGTAATGATCGAAGAGGCACGTAAAGCACAATTCAGGGGAGAAAAACTAGGAACAGCAAAAAATGGCCAATCTCTAGCTGAAGTTACCCCTGAAGAGCTGAAAAAGATACTCATTGCACAAGCATTTTTTGTAGTAGGAAGAGATGATGAACGCTCAGGATTTAATGAAGATCGTACAAGAAATTTCTATGAAGAATATCATGAAAAGAGTGAGGCGGCTTTCAGAAAGTATGTTGAAGATAATAAGCTTATAGGCAAAATATTCCAAAATCCAAAAGAAGTAGATTTCTATGCTGCGATTATACGGGACAAGCCCCATAATTGGGATGGCACCCCAGCGCATATCTTAATCCATCAAGGTCATATGGTGGACTTAATGAGAGTCAAAGCGCCTCAAGAAGTAGTATTGGAGTCTGTGTACGGGACACTGAAAAACGTCGTTGGTGCACGAGGAGCTGAAGCTGTTCTCAAAACCCATCGAGAGTTTTTCCTAGCCACTGGTGCCGTGCTTCCCCAATCTAACCCCGAAGCAATAAATGATCCCAGCAGAGGAGGAACTTATGAAAATCCTTACAATGGTGCAAAATACGTTATAAAAGAAGGTGAAGTGCCTAATTTTAAGAAAGATATGCAACGTGTAGATCGTGAATATCAATTAAAAGACAACGAAAGGTTCGTAACCATCAAAGAATATTATGCCATTCCTGAAGTACAACACGCCTTTCCCGGTTTTAAGACCTTTTTAGAACCATCGCCCTACATGATGCCAACAAATGTTGCAAGAAGATGCGAACAGCAACCGCTTTCTTGTCTGGGTTTCATTCAAGAAACCCGTTCAAGAATCAAAATGCAGGCAATACAGGAGCCTTTTCAATCTGCTTCAAATAAAGAAAGGAGATCAGCGAATTTAGATGATGTTGCCGCTGCATGTATTATTCAACAAATTATGGCAAACCCTAATCTAATTCAGGATGATCATGTTCTTTTAAATGGCCAACGTCTCGAAGAACCATTCTTTCGTGACTTGTTAGCCAAATGCGACATGGCTATTGTCGGATCTCTGTTAAATGATACAGATATGAATAATATTGACCGTTTAATGGAGCATGAAAAAAATACTGACTTTCACTCAACTGATCCCAAAGCACCTCTAGTCAAACTTGGAGACACATGGGAAAAAACAATTAGGCACCACAGTAGTGATCCAAACCAGATCAAGCATGATTTAGTTTATCTCATGCAAAATGATGCTTGGTACTACAGCCGTGTTAATGCGATTGCCCAAAATAGGGACAAAGGGTCAACATTTAAAGAAGTATTGATTACTTCATTAATGACTCCGCTGACAAGAAAAGCACTAGTAGATACGCATGGCAAAGCCTCTTCTCCAAAAACATTGTATCGAGGGTTAGGTTTTCCAGAAGACTTTAAAAATAAGCTTATCAGTCAAGCCAATACCATAATCGCAAATACAATAATGGATCTTTTTACAGATCGCTCGCCAGAAATCTTTATGCAAATTAAATTAAATGATTACAGTAAAATTTCGTCCAAAACAAATGCAAGTAATTCTACTAATATTGAAGTTCCAAGAATGTTTGGCGCTAATACCATTTTTGAAATACAAGATCCCGATGGACTACTGCAATCAAAACAAGTAGGAAGACACCAAGAAGGATCCGAAGATGAATTTTCATTTTATCTCCCCGAAGATGTGGCATTAATTCCCATGAAGGTAACCGCAGATGGCCAAGCAAGCGTGATGGTAGATGATAAAATTGTTCACCAGGATAGACACATCATTACCTTTGTCGCCATAAAAAGCCCCGATTTTTTGCCACGCAATGAACCTGGCTTTGCGGTTGAACCTCTTCTCAGGATGTATGCTACAGAGTTAACAGCCGTCAAAAATGAAGTTGAACTCGTTAGTAATGAACCTGATATATCCAATATATTTCATTTCCAGGAGCAAGTGGGAATAGTACAACATTCACACCTATCTGAAAAATATAAAAATTTTATGCTACAGAATATTGCCCCAGCATTGGAACAATGCCTGCATGCACTCTTGGAAGGTAAAGATGACGATCTAAATAATGCTTTAAAAGCAATCCCCGAAGAAAAACAATGGAGTGAATTTAACTTTGAAGAAGGAAGACAAGCAAAAATCCAGATGGATGCCATCAAAAAATCAGTGCTTGAAAAACAAACGCTCCTCTCTTTAATACAATGCGAAAATGCTTTAGCAAAAAAAAATATCGCCGGTACATTACTAGCACTTAACAGCATTCCCTCTGACAAGGAAATCAGTAGTGTCACATCAATTAACAAAGAGTTACGTGAACGAATCCATAACGTAAAGCAAGCATTAACTGGAAATCTAGAACTACTTCAACGAGCAGTAGTGACTCCAATAATTACAAATCCTGAAAAAGTGAGAGAGCGCTATGACTCATTGATAAATAGTGTAACTCAAAAGATTACTGCTCTTGAAAACGCAAAACATCCTGATGCAAACAGCATTAAGCATGCCATCACCAACATTGATAATCTTCAGGAAGAAATAAAATTACTGCGTAATGAAAAAGCAAGAATGCATGAAGGAACAGACAAAATCGATTTTGCAGACATTGAAAAACTAGAGGACCAGCTCGAACTGTTAACTAACACGTTACATAATGCCTACAGAGCAGAAATAATCAAACAAATTGCAGTACTTGAAACAGAACGCTCTAAAAAGCTGCCTGATATCTCAAAAATGATTTCAGGTTTACACGATCAACTCGCTGAAGTAGATCGGTTACACCAGACAAAATTAAAAAAACATGGCGCCTCAAAAGACCCACTGGATATATCAGATATTGAAGCATTAAAAGATCGATTACAGACTTTAAATCAATATTTAGTACACGCAATGTTAAATAAAACTCGAGTTTTAATAGCACAAATGAAAGTACAAAACTTTCATAAACAAGAAAATGAAATACAACAAAACTTGCAACAAATAGATGAGCTCGCCAAAACATTGGATAACTCTTCAGCAGCACAAAAACAAAAAGAACAGATTCTTCAAGTAACACAAAAACTAATAGAGAAACAGGAAGCCTATCCTTCGATGCTGCAATTACAATTTAGAAGCGAAGCATTAATTATACAATTACGTGAACTATGTGGAGCCCATTTTGATAAGTTAAATAAAGAAATAAGTACAAAAACTCAGGAAATCACCGCCAATCGCTGGATGATCCAGGGATTAACCGATTATTTTGGCTACACTCAGGATCAGCGCGCTCCAATTGCTAAAAAAAGAGAGGAATTAAATCAATTTAAAAATGAGTTAAATAATGATGTGCCTGATGTAAAACAGCTTATCAGTAAATTAGTTGAGAAAAGCCCATCTGAGTTGGAAGAGTTAATAGGATTACCTAAAGAAGATGCAGAAAAATTACATGCTCTGTTAACAAATTTATCTGAGAAAAACACATCTATGGAACAAATCGAACGTTGTTTGCAAAAGATTGATGAAGCTTTAATTAATTTCAGCAAACTGACTTCAGCTTCTGAATCCGCTAAATTTATTCCAGAAGAGCAAAATAATACCTTCAGAATTTGAGGTAATTTCAATCATCGTGCAATATCTTATAAAAATAAGGTCAGTGTAGCATTCCTGCAGTTTATCCGCAGGAATACTGCGCTTGATTGTGTTGTTACTTTAGGGGATTCACATATCTGCAAAAAATTATTACTTTTTACTGTTTACTTTCGCCTCTATGGGAGAGGCCAAGGGTTCAAATATAAAAATTGTCAACACAATCTTAATGGCCTCTTTTGTACCATAGATTCATCCTTGGAAGATGCAGGTTCTTCTGTCACTGATTTTTTATGCGCTAAATAATTTCGCCAAAAGCTTTGTATGGTTTGTACCGCGAAATGCTTTTCGACTTTTTCAAAGCGCTTATCAATATCTGTTTGTGATGAAGAAGGATATTTAAGTTTAATTTCATCATAATATGAAAGTGCGAGCCTCTTTTGGAAATGGCATCCAGGTCTAGCCATATCCAGTAATTTTGCTGCAGCTTGATAGCTATCTTCAGCACTACAACCACTCGCAATTAATTTCTCAGTTTGTTCTATCTGCTTGAAAAATTCATTATCAAGCTGCATCGTTCCTTCAATAAGCGTTACAGTAGCATACAAGAGTTTTTCTAATTCTCTTAAAGGAAGTTCTTGATTGTATCCACCTAAATCTTGATTCACCCCATCAACTGATAGTCCGATACCAGGAATTATTTCACCATTTATTTCATAACCTGCTTCACCAGGGTAAAGTACATACTGTTGCATTCTCATCTCTGACTCACCCAAATCCGCATAATCTGGAGTCATCCAAAATTGAGTTTGTTGTAAATGATTGTCTATTTTTGCACGCTGATTCAATAATGCACGTGCCCTGGAATGAGGAATCCCTGTCATTAAAGTAACCGCCTCAGCACAACTATCAAACATCAATTCCGTTAATTGCCGCCACATATATTGTTTCGTGTACAGATCTTCGATTTTTCGGGTCACCTTATCTCCATAAGCGCCAAGTACTAACTGTATCACTAATAAATACTCAGCAATGGTGTTAAGGTATAAGTAATTACCAAAGAGCTTTCGCTTGCCCGTATAAAGGGAGCTTGCCGTACCATTAGACGAATCAAAAAAAGTTTGATGATATCCACCAGTCAATAACTCTGAAAAGTATTTCCTGGTAAACTCGGAACTGGTGAGTAAACTCGTTATGGGAAGGCTATCACCAAGATCAGCAATTCCACTCGCGCGCAGATTGACAAACTCCACTGCTTTTTGCCATTTATCAAGTCGACCTAGTTGCGATTGAAATACGCTTAGGAGCTGCACTAATGCCTGATATCTTCCTTTATCCAGGCGCCCTTCCTCCTCAGAATGAGTATGAAATATATCTGCTAATTGAGAAAATACAATCCCCTCCCTAAGCAGTACAAAAAGATCATTAACATTTCTCTTTACTGATGCGGTAAAGTCTCTAAAAGATTGATGCTCATCATGTAAGTAAGTAAAATATGTGGCCGGTGCTTTATAGACATAAACCTCAAGATCTGCGGTTTCACCGATGAGATCCAAGAACTGTTTATAATAAGGTGATTCGATACATTTCTCTAAAATCTCTGTTCTTTTAACAGAATATTGTCCAAGTGGCGTTGGTAGCTGGCTTTGTAAATCAAGTCGGTTCTGGTGTTTTTGTAAGTAATCCGCCATTTGAAATTCTTCGGTGAGGTTATTTTTAGGCTCACCCTTTTTTTGTACTTTTACTGCAATCAACTCTCCTGACTCATCACTAAAAAGCAACGTTCTACCTTGGATCCGTAATAAATTATTTTGATGCATCGTATAACGAAAATCAGTGTCAACAATCCCTTTACCATTTTCATAGTAATGTTTGGGTGCAAAAGTTACTTGCTTAGGTTGAGTTCGCATCAGTAGATTATCAGTAATAGTCGCATGATAATAGTGTGTTTTTTTGCTGATATTATACATGGGATTTATATTGGAATCTTTTTCATAACCATGTGCAACCCATGACATATAAATCGGATTAGGGAAGAGAAAAGCAGGCGAATCTTTGAATTGTTGGATAAAAGCATTTTGATTGCGCGTTAATGTTCCCTTATTATTATCAATAATAAATGAAACCAAAAAGTTGGTATTCGACGATTGATTTTTTAACCACTGTACAATGGGAAATTCGCTGTCTCGAGTATAATCATTAACAATAGACCAGATACTTAATTCTTTACTCTTAAGATAATTACCAAAAGACTTCTCTAAAACAAGTAATTGACTTTTTTCTGTTGGACCTTGTGCAACGGCAGCTAAAGATTTAATTAAAAGGTAATGTCCAGCAAGTACTTGGGGAGGAATTTCTCTTAATTTGTTTTCCTTAATACATTTATTCAGGGATAGTAGATATATTTGGATTAATTCATTCCTTGTTGTTTCAAAAGGTATTTCTTTGAGAGGAATTGAGCGCCCACTTATAAACTTGGTTGCGGGCAGTAAAAACTTATCATGAGTATCGATTTCCCCCAAACTCGCAAATCGAAATTTTCTTACAGTATTATCCGGTGATTTGAATAGGTTCTTGTGGGGTTTTGGGGGTACGGGCTTCTCCAATATCTCCCTGCGCAGGTACTGCTCTTGTTTTGTAGTTTTTTCAGTTTCAACTATTACTTGTTCTTGTTTTACAGGAACGGGTTGCTCCTGCTTTTCAAAACCATCTATAAAGTCAACTTTTTCATTCTTCGCAACGCGTGACTCTTCAACCTGTAGGACAGGAACTTGAAAATAATCACTGAATAATTTTTTAAAAAACTCAAACATAACACATCCTTAATGATCTAGAAGATAAAGAAGTCCTCCGCTTCAGCCCCTCTAAAGAGTATTGGTATATTCAGAAACAACTTGCTTCTCAATATCTGTTTTGGGATTTGGAGCAGACCAAAACAATTGTTTCAAAAATCGTGCCAAACAACCATCATTATCTTTAGATGACTCTTCTCTTGTTATCGTAATTTCCTGCTCTTTTTCAACTCGAGTTTGCTGTTGCTGCGGAAAATTAATAACAACTTCATCTTTCATCTCTTTTACATCAACAGGCTCTTGGGCTTTATCATCCTTTATTGCTTTCTGGTGATACCAACTGGGCGTATCCACAGTTTTTAAAGCCTCGTAACAACCTTCTACTGAAAAGCCAGCCTGTGCCGTTTTCTTGGCATCAGCCTCCTGACCATCTACTTGAAGAAAACCAACTAGCATTTGCGCTCTTTCAACCCGACCTTTCTCAATACCCAGATGAGGCCATTCTGTAGAGTCGATATAAGGAACTCCTTCTCCTGTTGCAGCAAACAGGCCCCTGGCAAAGTGAAGAATATCCAAACCATCGTCGTGTCCAAACAAATCAATCAATGTGGGCACAATTCCTCTACTACCTTGTGAGTGGCCTATAAATACCTCTACAGGACTTTTGCAGCGCATTAAATCGATCATATGAGAAAGGTGGATAAGATAGCCCTCAGCCGTGGAGTCAAAATAATCTCCCTCTCGATCTTCAATGCAACGGGCATACAATTCAATTTCCTTCTCGGAGAATAAATGAGTCAGATGTTGACGAGCATATGATTCAAAATGTTTCGCGCCATAAAGATGATAACGATGATAAGCATCTCCATATGAGGCTTCACTTGCACGACCTGCTACAAAAAACAATTGCGCAATATTGAGCTTCTTAAGATCTAAAGGAGTGAGATCCGCTATACTACGCCCATCACGGCATATATGTGGCCCTGACTGTCTTTGTGTAGATTCATACATTAACTGACTGTACATCAGTGTACGCATCGTATGAGCAAGACCATGAATGGGGCGATGGAGTGTCTTGCCCTCTACTTGAATGGAGCGCTGTAAATTGTGTCCGTCTCCAAGTGCGTTAGTTGCTGTGGGATTCTTATAGTTGAATTCCCATTCTGGACCTACTTCTGTGTAAGGTTGTGATAAAAGGTTTTCATAAACGTATTCAGCTACTTTTAATACTTCGGGGTCAAGAGTTACAGGCACGATGGGCATCCTTATATTTAAGCATAACTTCAATATATTACAATAAGCTCAATTATTATTCAATATGAAAATACATTTATTATTTTTTAAAAAAAATAATTTATGTGAGTAAAATGACCTCATAAAATGGCAATTTATAAAGAACTTACCCTTAAAATAAACTCAATGCAATTGTTTTAATTTAAATGTCCAATTTTTATCGCACACTTCTTAATGTTTCTTTAATAATTGAAGTCTATAATTTGTACACAGAGGAAGTATTTATGACTTCGAGTATAAATATTTTGAAACTTGAATATAGAGAATGAGAGTCACTAAAATGCCTAAAGACTTAACTTTTAATGAACCAGACAGTTGTGATTATTTGTATATCGATGATAAAAATAAAGTACATATATTACTGCCAGCAGTGGCAGGAGGAGAAATCGCGACAGATAATACATGTAAGACAGTTTATGAACTAAAAGCTTTTTTCTTTGGACGCCCGAAAGTAAAAAACCAGCCAGCGATGCCGTCTGCTTCAGAACAATTGAAAAAGTATAAAGAAGCACTCGAACAAGACATAAGTGCTATAAAAGCTCAAAGAGAGATTTCTTCGTTAGCGTACCAAGATCTTCTTAAGGATAAAAGTGAACGTCTTGAACAAATTAATCAATACATTCAAATAATTGATAAACTAGCCAGTGAGGAAGAAATCAAAAGTATTGCATGGGAAAACTTCCCTGAAGTTCCGAAACCTTTGGCGGAAATCATTAAGGAATCGCAAAATGCTTTTGCAATCCGACTTGCCCCTAAATATGTAGATAATTTTCTGCGGTTTGATAACCCACTATTTAGTCTAAAAAGACATAGCTCTCACTACTCTCGAATTAGAGAAGGATTAGGTGTACGACTGCAAGCGGCCTTTGAGAAAAAATTTGAAACAGGCGAATTAATCCACAAGAAAAACCCACAAGAAGAGTATGTCGAAAAAATGCTCAAAATAGTAGGGGAAGATACTAAAATCTGGGTTAATAAGGCAAAGGTTAATAAAGATGATGCGGATGAGGTTGATGAAGAGGCCATAAAAGAAAATATTAACCAATTAATAAGAAAATTAGCAAAAGAAACAGTTAAAGTTGATCCATCAATGTCACTAGAAATGTCGAGGGATAAGGAGCCAATGCGCTTTGACGGCTCTTATATAATGGACATTGTATGCTTTGGCAGTGAAGAGTCAACGCTAAAAGAGTGGATCAATGCCGTGTTGGCTTCTGGAGTCGATGATCTTTTTTGGAAAAAACTAACAAGCAGTGTTTTTTATGACGTAGAAAAAATCACTGGAGATGAATCACAGCAAAAGGAAGCAAAAGAAGAACAAATAATAGCAACCATGATTAAAGTTGAATTTTTATTAGGTTTAACAAACTTTTACTGCAAAACAAATAACCTATCTGATATTAATTTTGGTACTGTAGTAGACTCTGAACCGCATGCTACTGACATAGCCAATCTGGTCATGGAGGCATTAGGTAAAGGAGATGATATAGAACCTGCTATTTTGAATTACATCAATGCTCATCAATCTGATTTTGGCTTAAGTAATCCACTATCTGAAATACAACAACTAGAAATAACGGAACGATTTAATAATCAGTACAAGCTTATTAATGGTTCGGACCATTATGATGAGTTCTTTTTGATGGATCCCAATAGAAAAGGAAATATTTATTCATTTAATAATAGAATTAGTTGCCACCTTTTAGATTTCTTAGCAAAGTATGATAGAGAACTTGTACCTAAAGAATTGGAGACTCATGCAAATGCACTGCAAGAAGGAGTTTCAATCTCTCGTTTGCATCATAAAAACGATCTTGTCCGTCAAGGACATGATAA
This sequence comes from Legionella longbeachae, assembly GCF_004283175.1. GTDB lineage: Bacteria > Pseudomonadota > Gammaproteobacteria > Legionellales > Legionellaceae > Legionella > Legionella longbeachae. Next base: position 21,954 of record NZ_RXNW01000014.1, on the reverse strand, counting down.
AGTAAAGGCCTTTAGATTAGACGCAATGAAATTGCTTAAGAGCAAGCCTGAAGAATTGGTAGATTTTCTAGTTGCCAAAACACCCTCCGGTGTTCCTAACTATTCAATGCTTTCTTTAGAAATGCAAAATCAAATTGCATTTAGCGATAAATGGTCAATAATTGAACGCAAAATGGATGGCTTACAAAATATGGCAAGTGCAAAAAAGGATTTATGCAATTTACTTTCTCCAGCAAACGTGAATAGAGAAAATGCTGCTGTTATTTCCTGGGAAACACACTCGAAAAAACCACTTGTAGAAATTGAATTAGATAAAATTGCCCAAGGATTACAGGAGACTGTCGATAAGTACACTACTAAAAGAGGCTCAATGTTTTGGAAGGGATCAAAAAATAAAGCCCGCCATCAGCAGTGTGAGGACTTAAAAAATATTGCTCGAGAGATTAATGGTCTTCTTGAAAAATCAGATCTCTCTAAAGAAGAAATGCTTAAAGAATTGATGAAATCAGCAAAAACACTCGATCGCATTGATAGAGAAATATCTGGCGAATGGAATCTTTTTAAAAGCAGCCTACAACAGGAAGTTCATGCTTTCCGTAAACAGCTTCAGGCTCTGTGTCAGTCCGATCTTATATTTAAGTCCGATGTACATGAAGAAATTCAAAATGAAATGCGTAAGCAACTTGCTAAAATCAATAACCAAGAAGTAAGAGAAATAGTAACTCATTTACCTACTTATTGTCATAGTGATACAGCGCTTAACTTTTTCAATGAATTGTCTTTACATGAGGTGCTTAAAGTAGCTGATTATATCAATTTAACTTACCTCGATTTCAGTACTGTGAATAAAGATACTCTTTTATCACAAGACATTCCTAATCGCTTTAAAGAGAAAAATCAGGCACTTCTTGATCAATTAAAAATAAGTGAGCACATTACAGAGGAGTTTGCTGAAGAACTCAGTGGCTTAACGAGTAAAATTCGTCCGCAACTATTTACCGAAAATAATATCAAGGCATGGTCGACTGATCTTGAAGCAATCGAACCATCGAAACACAGTTTTCTACTTCTTGAAGTGAGTAATGTTATGGCTCTAATTAATAGCGGTGATCAAAACGCAATTAAAAGACTCGTAACTCAACTTGAAGAATTTTCTACTCGATTAGAAAAAACTAAAGATAGAGAAAGCTTACCTCAGAACGTACAATCCAAACTCACAGAGTTTGAAAGTACTTTAAAAGAAAGCATACGTAATGCAAAGACATCTCAAGTTGTAATAACACCAACAATAACTTCAACGCAACAAGAAACAGGACGTACTTTTAATTCACGTACTTAACTTTATTTCTTTAAAATCTGAATGAAGCAAAATTGTAATCCGGAACTCGGGTTACAATTTTGTTTTATCCAATAAAATGATGTTATTCGGTAACCGTAACTTTATTTAAGAACTAAACTTCCTAACAACCACATCAAGCTCTGATAATAATTGTTGTTTGCGCTGCTTTGTACAAAAACTCGCATCAATGCTGTTCTTAGCCAATTGAAATAATTCTCGATCCGTTAATTGTAAACTCTCAGCAACAGCATAATAATTCTCTTCAATATAACCCGAAAAATAAGCAGGATCATCCGAGTTTATTGTCACAGCCAACCCCATATCTAACATTTTTTTAAGGGGATGTTTTCGCATGTCATCAAAAACACAAAGTTTGAGGTTAGATAATGGACAAACCGTTAATGGTATTTGATGTTTTTGTAATCGAGCTATTAGATCCTTATCCTCTAAACAACGTACTCCGTGATCGATACGAGATACTTTGAGAAGATCCAGCGCCTCAGTGATATACGCTGCAGGCCCTTCTTCACCTGCGTGAGCAACAGTTAATAAGCCCTGCTCTCTTGCTTTAGTAAATACTGATATAAAGTCACGGGGGGGATGATTTCGTTCAGCAGAATCCAAACCAACTGCAATAAAATGCTCTTTATAGTTCAATGCCTTTTCTAATGTTTGTAATGCATCATCTACAGGCAAATCCCTTAAAAAACATAAGATCATTTCTGAACTGATATCCAATTGCCTTTCTGCATCTTCGAGTGCCTGAGCAATACCATGAATCACCACGCCCATGTCAACCCCACGAGATGTATGGCTTTGTGGATCAAAAAATAACTCTGTATGGCGTACATTTTGTTGGTGTATTTTTTTCATGTAGGCCCAGGTTAAATCATAAAAATCCTCTTCGGTATGTAAAACATGAGTACCTGCATAATACAGATTCAAAAATGATTGCAAGTCAGTAAATTGATATGCTTTCTGCAACTCCTCAGGATTTTTATAAGGAATCGCAATTTTATTACGCTCTGCTAATTGAAACATTAACTCCGGCTCAAGTGTACCTTCTATATGAATATGAAGCTCAATTTTTGGTAACGCTTTTATTAGATCGCTCATCCAAACGTCCTTTAAAATTTCATATTTATCTAATGTAAATCATAATGATTTATTATATGTCATATAATAATGAAATTACGAATTTTGCAGTGCTTATAGATAAAATATTTTTATATGTCTTCTTGGTTATCATATATAAAGTTATTCAAAAGCAGTGCCTCATGCACTATATGAATGACGCTTTACTACTAAAATAGCTGATTAAAATCAAGGTAAAATTTTATTTTTAGATACATGTTAAGGAATTAATTTTAAAATTAATTCCTTAACTCCAGTAAAAATATTTATCGTTGGTGCTGAAAAAATAGGTGCTCATCACCATAAGTTGAAGCGAATAACTGGCTTTCAAGCATTAATGTCCCTACATGGTATTCTGTTCCCTGGTATTCTCCAAATACTTCATAAATTGGTCCCATAGGCACTTGTAAAAGAGAAGTCCTGAAATCCTCGCGTGAATTTTCAGGAATCAGATCCTTGACCATGCTGGTAGGTCTGAAATAAATGCGTTCAGGGAAGACTGGAATACTATTTATTCGCCCCTCACTTGTCCAGGCAGCCAGATGCCATAAAGGAAGATTATTCGCAGGATCACGAGTCCATTCAAATATTTTCTCAATAGCCGACAATGTCCAACTTGTTGGATGTGGGATGTGATTCGAAAACTCCTTGGCAAAATAATTCCAGTTCTCTTTTTGTCCTTCAAGCAAATTCATCACATGTAAATTGAGCGAAGGATGATTCGAAACCAAGATTTTAATCGCCATGCCAGGAATGTAGTTATCATCAGAAGGAGGAGTAGCCAGAGAAAGACGTGCAACACCAATTCCCCCAGTTTGATAAATTCCAGTGAATGGGTGCCCCGTTGCGGGAACAAAAGCAATTTTTCCGACTGAACCATTGGCATGAATGATCTTTATTCGTCCCTCAGGCAACTCATCGCTCGTATAATCAAAAGTAGGCTTTAAATTAAATAGGCCTTTAAGTTTTGCAAGTACTTCACCGAAACTAGTCCCTGTAAATTGCGGTAATGGATCTTCTTCATGACTTTTGACAATTTCATCCCATAATAATTCTCTTTTCTCTTCAGAAGATAAGTCCTGATAATTACATGGTAACTGAGCATACATACCAAAACTCATAAGACAGAGAAACCCGCCTAAAATTACAGCCCAACAGCGTTGCATTAAAACTCTCCTTGTCATTAAAGATATTTTTGAAAGGGTATACGAAATAAATATGCATTTCCAGGGTTTGTGGACAATTCATCCCGCGTCCTGTTTCCCGAGCTTAAACAGTGTAAGTTTATTCGGATTCCTGCAAGGCCCGATAAAGTGCATCAGGCGCTATACTTGGCAGTAGATCAATCCACAGACTGTACTATTTTTTGAGGTCTTGTAAATCCCATAAAGTCAATATAAAGATGATCCTGCGCTAAATCATAAAATAGTAATCGTCCTTTTTAATCAGATTTATGCATTCGACGATTTCATATTCATAAAGTGATCATAAATAGCACGGCTCGCCAATGCTATTGCCCGACTTCGTGGATAATCACTGGCTGATTGAGATTTAACATAAACTGCAAGCGCGATATGTCCTTTATTATTGGGTAATGTAATAATCCCAACATCACTCACAAATCGATAAAGATTCTTAGAGCCTGGATACCTTAAATAATCTTGTTCATAAATAGACCAAGTTCCTGTTTTATGTGCAACTTTCACATGAGCAGGCAGTAATCCTTTAATTCTACTTCTTCCGGTTCGACATTTTTCCATGATATCAATAAGTAACTTAGTATTTGATTCTGAAAGAGCTTGCTTTTTGTATAGTTTTACAAGCAATTTTGCCATGTCCTCAGACGTAGTCGTATCACGTGTATCATTTTGGAAACGCTGCCAAGCCAATTTTTTTTCTTCCAGGGGAACATGATCAAATAATTTTTGCCATGAAAATACAGGTTGTGGTTTTTTCAAATAGGAATGATTCACATGATTAGTGTCCAAAAACATTTCCAGGATAGAGCGATTTACAAAAATATTTTTAAAGCCTAATGCGCTCATACGACTTGCAACATATTTAGGTCCATTAGTTACTTTCAATATAGTATCACTTGCACTGTTATCACTGTTTCTCATCATGTGAATGAGTACTTGTTTCAATGACATGTTCAGTTTTTTCTTTTCAAATATATGATGCAAAGATCCAGAACCCGGTACAGAATTTTTTGTATCCATTTTAATAACACGATCCAAAGACTCTTTATTTTCATCAACCCGGTGCAAAAAAGCTAATGCGATAGGTAACTTAACAGTACTAGCCATAAAGAAGCGTTGATTACTGTTGTGAGAGATTATTTTATTTTTCTCAATGTGAATCGCAGTGATTCCCATTACCGTACGTGAGTTTTTTTCAATAGCACTAATTCTTCTTGAAAGCTCAATATCATTATTATGAGCTGCAAAACAATCAAACGAAAAGATTAAACCTAAGAAAATCCACTGCAATCTACTTTTTATCTTCGAAGCATCTACAAATTGCGTTAAAAATTTTATCTTCATAAAATATTAATCCATTATTCATTATTATTTTTTAATATTATTTGAAATAACTATGTTCCATATAGTGCAATAATTCATCCTTATCTACAGGGTCTTGGGTTAAGCCCAAATATTTATCCGGGCGTATCAACACGGCAATACTCTGACTAATTGAAAAATGTTGGTGCATTTTTTTATTTTCATCAATAAACACTGATATATTATCAAAAGAAAGTAGTGTTTCAGATTGTGAAAGTACAATATGTGCTTTGAGCAATCCATTAAATCGTTGTTCTATTACTTTGGCGATTTCGATCAGAATGGTGGGTTGATTGCCAGTAGTTCCAGTAAACAACAGTAAATGATGCATTGTTCCTTGAGTAATTTGATGCAGTTCTTTCTTTTCTTGAGTCTGAACGTCAATTAAAGGGAAATTGTTAAGAAACTCACCTATTTTAAAATTTGTTTTTCTACCTAAGGTTTTTACTATAGAACTTTTGGAATAACTTACTGATAATTCAGCAAGATCATAAAGAATCGCCTTTTTAACAAAATCAAAGGAAGTAGCCATATGCATGATAAAATTACGTAAATAGATAAACATCGGATTTTTTATCATGATCATATAAGTCATTAATCCCGTCTTTTTTAATACGGCAGCAGCAATAGGATGGCGTTCGCTATGATAACTATCCAACAAGATATCTTTGGCAAACCCTTTATGGACTAGAGCCAATTTCCAAGACAAATTATAGATATCCTGCAACCCTGTATTTAGTCCTTGTCCACCCATGGGGCTATGGATATGAGCAGCATCTCCCGCAAAAAACACCCTCCCATAACGATATTTTTGGATTTGTTTGTGATCAATTCCAAATGGACTTATCCAAAGTGGATCTGATAAAGTTGCTTTATCAGAGCATCGTAGTTTAAAGGCTCGCTCTATATCCTCCATTGAGGGTGCTTCATGCATTATTCTCTCTGGTGCAGTCATAACAACGCGATAGCGTTTTTCACCCATTGGGAAACAAGCCAGAGGACCTTTATCACTGACATAAAGAATCAATTTATTTTCTGGTAATTCCCAATCAATCATTAAATCAGCAAGCCACCATGTTTGTTGAATAGAAGCACCTATGAATTCAGCATGAACAAGCTTTCTTAATGTGCTGTGTGAACCATCGCAAGCGATGACCCAGCTTGACTGAATAGTTTCGTTTTGCCCGTTTGCAAGTTTTAAAGTAGACACTACATGGTTAGATGTTTCCTCAACTGCAGTAAGCTCTGTCTGCCACTCTACATTAAGTCCTTTATCAATTAATCCTTTATAAAAAACTCGCTCTGTTTTATCTTGGGGAAGATCGATAAGAAAATTATGATCAGCATCAAGATTGGCAAAAGTTGCATCAATTAAGTTTTTCCCTTTAGATTTAAATAAAACGCCATCAACTTTGAGTCCTTTATCGATAATTTCATCAAGAAAGCCACAATCATCAAGAAGATCGAGCGTTCGAATATGAAGAGCCAATGCCTTGGACTTATCACTAAGTTGTGCCTTTTTATCAATTATTCGACAACTTAATCCTTGACGAGTTAATTCATTAGCACAAAATAAACCAACCGGTCCAGCACCCACTATAAGCACATCGAATAACTGATCAGACATATTCACTCCATGTTCATTAAGATTTTAAGATCTACACTGTGATCTCAATATTTAACTATCGTTGTTATTTCCTTTTTTATTATCATCGATCAAGTTCATTACTTTTTGCAGAAAAAATGGGCCTGGATCTTCTTTATCCGTTTGATAATTTGGATCCTTTTCAAGCCACAAAGGCGTATTTTTAAACTGTAAGTAATCATTATGCCCAATAACATATTTTATCTGCGGATATTTTCTTTTTAAATAACACACTAAAAATGCATTTGCTCTGGCCTGGGCTTCTGTTAAATCATCCTTACCATTAATACCACCCACGTTTTCAATGCCAATTGCATAATGGTTTAAGCCTATAACATGTCTCGCCATCCATTTTTCTGGCATGAGTTGATATATACTTCCATCACGGTCAACTAAAAAATGGCTCGAGACATTTAAACTCCCGGGCAATTCTTTAATGCGAGGGGAATTTTTTGGAAAAGTAGGGGGATTAAAAACACGGAAAGTTGCTTTAAATGTAGGGATACAAGTCCAATGCAATACTATCATTTTCGGTTCAATTTCAATTGATTTTGAGTCGATCCCATAATGGATTAATTGATATTGGCGCGTTAAGGCAATGCGCTCCTCATTAAATTGGATCGGTGCTTGATGAATTTTCTGTGGCGTATAACAGGAAAACGCGTGCACCTGGGTGCTGATAAGAAATAAACAGAATAAAAGTAATTTCATTTTATTTTTTTAATACCATAAAATAGGCAGTCACATAATTGGGTAAATGGCGTGTCGCACGATAAAATGCATCTTTGCCCGCATAGGTTCCTGCCAAAAAATCAACTTGATAAAGATTATTGGCAAATGCCCCTCCAGTATCGGCGAAAATACCTGCGCGTGTCACTATTTTTCCCTGCTGATTAGGATATTGCACCATAAGCAGCTTACCCAAACCAAATTGTTCAAGATCAGCCGCAAAAGTAACTTCCGGATTAACCGTAATTTTATGATCCGCGTCCTTTCCATAGCCTTTGATGCCGTCCACTTGCTTAAAATACCAATAGCGTTCTTGCTGATATGGGTTTTGTGCTTTATTGTAGGGAATATTGTTGCAACGATGGACATTAAATGTTTTTTCCTGATGCGAAGAATCATCAAAATCTGCGACTACAGTACCCTGCATTAAAGCTGCTTCTAAGTCATCTCGACTCAAATAAGCTAAATTGGGGACTTTTTTCTGAGTGAGCGCCCCCTTCAATATTGCCTGTTTTCCATATTGAAAACGAATCAATCCAGGTTTTGAATCTGCTTCTTCCAGAGTCAAAGACTCTTCATCTTGTGGCAACGCATAAAGTGCAAAGGGATGTCCGGGGGTTGGTTTGCTTGAAACTCGAGCACGATGAACGTAATATTTTGTCATTAAAATCTCATCCCTGGGTAAATGTGCCACCAGCGATTTACTCGACTTAAATAATTTAGCCTGCTCCATATCCGGATACCAACGTACAAAATCAAAATGCTTTTTGATAAATGCCGGATCATTCAGTTCATTTTGATGTTGGCAAATAAATATTAAAGTTGCTTTAACTTGTGCAAGGGATATTGGAAACACTTTTCCCTCATGAATGACATGGGGATCATAATTGCTGCCTTTATTTAAATAAGCCAGGGTTTCTTTGGCTGTTGCACACAAGGCAGGGCCATTAATTTCATAATGACGTGCAGGTAATGGTTCAGCGGGAACAAAATGAGGTGCAGCAATCACCTGCATACTCACAAATAAGAAGCATAAGAAGCTTTTTCTTTTCATATAGGGATACAAGCTTTCGTTGAAAAGCAAATAATACCATATTTGCGCCATTAAATTATAAAAATTAAAACGACTGTATCTTGCTTCCTTGTTTGGACTCAAGGTGATCCTATCACTTCGGTTGCTCTCGAATTTCCTCACTATCATAACCTTTGTCTGCAATGGTGTAATGAGATTCAGGGAATTTTTCAATGAGATCAGGGGCTGCTTTAGCAGCATGTACTTCACCTCCAGTCCATTGAAATTCAACTGGAACGCCACACGCGCATCAACTGCCATATGGATTTTTGTTGTGTTGCCAGCAACGGATTTCTCAATCGCTTGATGTTCATCTCCAACAGCACCTGAGCTCTGTTGATGCGCCCCAACGATACGGCCTTCAATAAATTCCCATTCAAGTTAAGGAGCATGTATGAGAACTTTAAAAATCTTCATCAACTTGTTTTTTGAGAGCCAACGATTGAATTGTTGCCAGATAGAACTCCAGAATCCCAATTCTATGGGTAGAGCTCGACAGGGACAGCCAACACGCATACGCTATCGCATTGCCCCAACAATCATACGCAGATTAGGTTTGTCATAATTCTGATGTTGTAGCATGAACTTATTTAGGTTTGACCACAGCTCCTCACTGAGCCTCCGTATCGCCATTGAAAACCCATTTTATAGTTGATATGACAATCGTTATATTATGAGGCTGCTCTTATTAATCAATCGATTAGTGTAATCTATTGGGTTCATTTTTTAATAGGACTATCTCCGGGATGCCGCGAACAAGTCGGCACGTAGACGGAGGGAATGAATGGTCAACACGCCTTAATAGAATGGATAAAATAAACTCTGCAAATAAATCATATCTCATTGCAACCCATCTGGGATCGATTTATTGTGAACCGATACTTATTTAAGATATTTTATGTACTATGGCTTCTACAAAATCAGATAAAAATTCACTCTCTAATAATACAATGATTGTATTTAACTTTCCTAATAGAAGCTCCTATCGTCGCATTACTGTGATTAATAATTATCCTTGGTATCAATCTACCGGTAAAAATTCTGGTTATGAAGGAACCTGGTTCTTTTTTGGAGGAATTTTAGAAACAAAAACTGACCATCATGCACGGGGTTGGCTTATTAAACCAAAATCATTAGCTGAAGAACGTTATAATCAAACCCGTTTTTTTGGTTCCAATATTTATCATTATGTGCATAAACATTCTATACACAAGTTAGTTAGTTTTTCACGTTTTGGTGATATCGAGAAAGCATGTATTTCTGCCTCCATCGGTGGAGGATTTTGGCGAACATCTAAAGGAAAACACTTGAAGGGTTATCTAAAGAAAACGTATTCCAGGTATTTTCTACCCCCAGAAATAATAAAGGATATACGCCAATTAGCCATGAGCACTGATTTAACAATTTATTCTGATCCCGAACAGGTAAACTTTTGGCTAAGAGAACAAGGCGTAACTACTTTAGGGGTATTGCATAATGAATCATTACTCATACGCCCTTAACTAAATAAAAATAATCAGGGTAATTCATAATTTATCCATTAAGAAGCTATTTTTCATCCATAGAATTTTGATCTTGCCATTTATCAAAAACATGTAAAAAGTTAGTGATTGCACGCTCTTCCATTCTTTTTTTAAGGTAAAAGACATTAAAATTAAGAATTATCTCTTTTGTATCAACATTTAGGATTTTTAATTGATTAGAAATCAATTTACTTGGTAAGACACTCCAACCTAAATTAAATTCTACCAGACTTTTAATCGCATCTAGCGTACTTATCTCTAAACTCACATTTAAGTTTAATTCTTTCTCATTAAAAGCATTTTCTACCTTATCTCGAATTACCCCGCTTTTTTGAGTAAAAATAGACGGATAGTTTACAAAATCTGCAAGCGATAATACCCTATTGATTTGAGATAATTCATGTTTTTTGTTTGCCACATAATAATATTTTTCTTGCCATAGTTGAGTTGCAATAATTTTTGAAGGAAGATCACGTTCAGGGCTAATGACAAGATCAACTGTCCCTCTATTCAAATAATCTTCTATATCGTGTTCTGCCATTGTTCTTATGTGAATTATGAGCGAAGAATCTATTGTATTCAGATAACTAAGGAAACTCGGCAAGATATAATGGGAAACAAACACTGTAGCCCCAACAACTATATGGTGTTGCAACATTTGAGCATCGTCTTTAAACGATTTTATTGCGCTGTTATATGCCGCTAACATTTGTCTTGCATAGGGAACAAAATGACTTGCCGCTTCTGTCAATGTAATTTTTGAGCCCTCAACAATAAATAAACGTACGCCCAACTCATTTTCCATTTTTTGAATACGCTTACTCATTGCTGATTGAGTAATATGAACTCTCTTAGCCGCAAGCGTGAAGGAGCGGAATTCAATGACCGCAAGAAATGACTTTATTTCAACTATATCCATATTTTTATAACCATTTATTTTAAATTATAGCGTCAATTATTAAACTTTCTCTTCGAAGTTTATCACTACTAACCTTTTTTACTAAATATTAACTTAAGGAACCATGATTTAAATGAATACCCTATGCTAAACTGGAATTAAAATATCATAATAACTTTATTTTTAGATGCTATGATTTAAATATGAACAAACACTGAGAATAAATTATGTCTGTAAAACACGTGAATGAACCGAATCAATCTAGTGACTTACGTAGCAAAAAATCTTGCGGAGCAGCAATCCAAATACAAGGTATCCAAGAAATCCAAGTAATTGAGCAGTCAATTTCTTAAATAGTTTTGGGAGGGGATGTTGGTCATGGTGCCATTTAAATTGAAACCATCTGTTAACGACACAACATATCAATGGATTGAAGAATATAGTGGTAAATTAAATTGAGGAGAGAAAAGTGAAAAATAAAGTCATTAGTAAATCAAATTATAAACAATGGTTATCCAGTATTGTTTGTTTGGGGGTCTTGGCTTTAGTCAGTCAAAATGCAGCTGCAGGTGATATGAGTGTAGGTGCCATGGCATCACAAATTACCTCATCATTTACAAACCTGACTAAACTAATAACTGCTGGATCTTATCTAGCTGGTTTAGCGTTTTCTATTGGTGCGATTATGAAATTTAAACAGCACAAAGATAACCCGACCCAAATTCCAATTGGAACACCAATTGCTTTAGTTTTTATCTCCGCTGCTTTATTGTTCCTGCCTTCTATTTTAGGAATCACCGGAACAACCATGTTCGGCTCAAGTGGAGGTGAAACTGCCGGTCCTACTGGTACTGTTTATACTAGTGGCTAGAAATAACTTATATACATCCCTGGGGGCGAATTTCAAAAAACCTCGTTCAAACGAACGAGGTTTTTTAATAGATACAATAAGTTCGGCCTAACAAATAACGTAATTTTTTATTGTCAGCAAGGACCTTGGCACATAAAGATAAATCAACGAAACCGGGTGGCGCTAAAAGGTAATGGATCTACTATTAAATCTTCGCCAGTCATCATCTCAGCAAGCAAACGCCCAGTAACAGGCCCCAACGTTAAACCATGATGTCCATGTCCGAAGGCAAACCAAAGACCATTATGACGTGGCGCTTGACCGATAATTGGAAGCATGTCTGGGGTACATGGCCTGCATCCCATCCAAGGAAATTTATCAAGTCGTTCGGTGATGGGGAAAAGTGTTCGTGCAACAGGCTCTACTTGATTTAGTTGTACTGGAGTTTTTTGCGAATCTCGTCGTGCAAATTCAACCCCTGTAGTTAAGCGAACGCCACGCACCATGGGTGCGATAAGATAACCCCTTTCAAAATCAAGTACTGGATGAATAAGTCTTGCATTCTCTTTCACGCCATAATGCATATGATAGCCACGCTTAACTGCTAATGGAAAATGATATCCAAAGCGAGAACATAGAACGTCTGACCAAGGTCCTAAAGCGATTACCACAGAATTACTATTAATTTGTCCCCGCTCCGTTTTAATTGTCCATTGCCCCGATAAGGTAAGCGCATCCCCAAAGAAAAAATGACCGCCAAGGCGCTCAAAATAACGAGCATACGCAGTAACCAAGGCACCTGGATCATTGACTGCTTCAGACTCCGTATAATGAAGAGCTCCCAACAAAGAAGGATCAAGATCCGGTTCAGCATGGTGTAATAAAGCAGTATCCATCACTTTAAATTGGATACCAAATTCAGCCCGGCATTTTTCAGCAAAACTTATTTCTGCTTCTTGCTTTTTCACTGTCCTAAATACCTTAAGCCACCCCCCTGAACGCAATAAATGCCTGACTCCAGCTGCTTCAGCGAGAAAATGATGCTCCTTGACACTCTGTTGAATCAAAGTTGCATAAGAACGAGCTATTTCTGCGTGTCGTGATGAATGCGAATGAAACCAATATTTCCACAAAAAAGGAGTAAGTCTTAATATCGATGCAAAGTGATACCTTACCTCCGGCGAACAATTCAAAGCATATTTCATTAGGGAAGTGATATCCCTTGGAAATGCATAGGGATATACTCCTTCACGTTGAATTAATCCCGCATTACCAAATGACGTTTCACTTCCTGGTGAGGTCAAATCCACCAATGCTACCTCACGACCTCTCATTTGCAAATGAATTGCAATCGATATGCCAATAATTCCACCGCCAAGTACAACAGTATCAAATTTCATAAGACATAATCTCCCCTTTCAACGAAGGAAGTAGAAGAAGCATTTTTCTGTATTTTTAACCCATGAGCTTACCAATCAATAAATTATTTAATAAGACGAAAGTAATAGCTCCTTGTTTTTCATATATCTTAGGTTAAAACCATTTACGTTTATTATTTTGAGAACAAATTTGAATGAAATACTATACTGTCAAGAAAGTATATTCAAATTAGATTTGTTCCTTCTTTATTTTTTTCAGGAGTGGCTTTTATGGCGCATCGTACCTCCAGCGAAGAGTCAAATCCAGACGTTGAAGAATTCAGACAGCAAATATCTCGAATCCTCGATATCACGAACTTTTCACAACATTATTCTTTCTCTAACCTATGGCGCCCACCAACAGATGTCTATGAAACGGATGGGGCTGTAATTGTAAAAACTGAAATCACCGGGGTAAAACTTGATGATTTTAATATTTAATTTGTGGATCAGATTTTAACAATCCAAGGGACAAGATTAGATACTGGAGCCAAATTAAATTATCATTGTCTTGAGATTCCCTATGGTAATTTCCAGATACAAATATTCATAAAAGGATTATATGGCTTAGATTACATTACAGTAAATTATAAAGAGGGTTATTTATATGTAATTCTCCCTAAATCTAAAAAACAGGATGCCTCAATTAGCTCAATCGATTCATAATAAATACCCTGGTCGCTCATCAAGAACTTTTTTAGTTAATTTAAAATATAAAATAAAATAATATTAGCTAAAATTTGTCCAATAATTATCCTAAAATCCAATAATAGAGGAGAATAAATAAGGGGTCTCTATGGAGATTCAAGCAAACAAAGGAACAGAACAACATCCGAAGGAACTTAGCATCCCCTCCGAATTACCTATTTTAGCATTGCGTGGCGCCGTTATCTATCCTATGACAGTTATGCCACTTAATGTAGGGCAGTGGCGCTCCATTAAACTCGCCCACGACGTAACAATTAGTACTTCTCGGTTCATAGGAATTGTGGCTGTTAAAAATAATACATTCGATGAACCAAGCCCTGTCGATATCTATACGATTGGCACTGCCTCAGTAATACACCGACTCATCCACTTATCAGACAACTCCGTGCAATTGATCGTACGAGGAATAGAAAAAATTTGTATTAAAGAATTTACTTCCGTTGAACCTTATTTTAAAGCCCGTATTGAACTTGTAAGTGAACAATATACAAAAAACAAACAAATTGAGGCCTTGATGCGAAATACTATTGAATTATTGCGTCATTTAATTTCATTAACACCGCATTTATCCGAAGATTTGTTAACCCTCGCACTTAATACAAATGATCCTCGCCAACTTGTATATCTTGCTGCGGCGAGTTTTAGATTGGAATTAAAAGACGCTCAGGAATTATTGGAGTTGGACAAGGTCGAGGATAAGCTTATAAAACTCAATATGTTTTTAACCAGAGAGGTAGAAATTATTGAGTTAGGAAAAAAAATCCAATCCCAAGCACAAAATGAACTCGATAAAACAGAACGCTATTTCATGCTTAGGGAGCAACTCAAACAGATAAAAAAAGAACTGGGTGAAGAAGACGAACAGGTTCTTGAAATCAGGGAATATGAAAATAAAATTACCCAGGCACAAATGTCGGAGGAAGCCGAAAAAGTAGCAATACATGAACTCAATCGAATGAAGACTATGCCAACCTCTGCTGCCGAATATCAAGTAATTAAAACCTATTTGGATTGGTTCGTGGAATTACCCTGGAATAAAGCCACTGAAGATAATCTTGATATCGACAGTGCAAGAAGAATACTGGATGAAGATCATTATGATTTGAAAAAAGTGAAAGAGCGAATACTCGAATTTCTGGCGGTGCATAAACTTCGCCTTGAGCGTAACGATAAATCATATGCCGGCTCTATTCTTTGCTTTATTGGCCCCCCCGGCGTAGGTAAAACTTCTCTGGGACAATCTATTGCACGAGCACTTGGTCGGAAGTTTATCAGATTCTCATTAGGCGGAGTACATGATGAAGGAGAAATTCGCGGACATCGACGTACTTATATTGGGGCTTTACCTGGCAGGATTATTCAGTCCATTAAGCGGGTCGAATCATGTAATCCCGTAATGATCCTTGATGAAATAGATAAAGTTGGAGCTGATTTTCGTGGCGACCCTTCATCGGCCTTACTTGAAGTTCTGGATCCGGCACAAAATAAAACTTTTTCTGATCATTATCTCGATGTGGATTTTGATTTGTCCCAGGTCATTTTCATTTGTACAGCGAATCAAATTGATCCCATTCAGCCAGCGCTACGTGACCGTATGGAAATTATTACTCTTCCTGGTTATACCGATGATGAAAAGTTACATATCGCAATAAATTATCTTATCCCTCGCCAGATTAAGGAAAATGGTTTAATACCAGAAGAGATTCAATTTGAACATAATGCGATCCTTTTAATGTCTCATGATTATACACGTGAGGCAGGTGTCCGCAATCTGGAACGGGAAATTGGAGCCATTTGTCGCAAAGTGGCAACACTTATTGCAGAGAAGAAAGTCAAATCGACCACCATCACACAAGATAAGGTGATAGAGTTACTTGGTAAACCCAAGTATTATTCTGAAATTGCGGAACGCACCACGATTCCAGGTGTTGCAATCGGTCTTGCAGTAACAGTAGGCGGCGGCGATATTTTATTTATTGAAGCAACCAAAATGCCAGGCGCCAAAGTTTTTACAGTGACTGGCCAATTGGGTACCATGATGAAAGAATCTGCTCAAGCTGCCCTTTCTTATGTTCGAGCCAAAGCACATCAACTGGGAATAAAGGATAAGGTTTTTGAAAAATGCGATATCCATCTTCATATACCAGAAGGGGCGATCCCCAAGGATGGCCCTAGTGCAGGTGTTACGATGGCAACAGCACTGGCTTCCTTGATGACCAATCGTTTAATCAAAAGCGATGTTGGAATGACAGGAGAAATCACGTTAAGAGGACGAGTACTCCCTGTTGGCGGTATTAAAGAAAAAGTTCTTGCTGCTCATCGAGCTGGATTAAAAACAGTAATTCTTCCTAAACGTAATGATAAAGACTTGGAGGATTTACCTGATAAAGTCCATAAAGAAATGAAATTTATCTTTGCAAAAAATGTCAGCGAGGTATTTGATGCGGCATTATGTCCAGCAAACAAGAATGATGAATGTGCGCAACAGTAATATTTTTGCTATTTAATCCACTCATTCACTCATACCCCATTTGCTGTTGAGTCCTTTCATGGTAGAATAATAATTGTACATTAGGGGTGCCTGTTTCACTATTTTGGCTGAGAGGATCCACCAACCCTTTGAACCTGATCTCATTAGTCTGAGCGGAGGAAAATGTGTCTATTGTTATGCTTTCAGGTGTTGTTGCTTTTATTACTTCTTTTATTGGTTTATTGCCACAAATTGTAAAATCTTTAAAAACTCAATCAACTCAAGACCTTTCTATGATGATGTTGATTAATTACCTGGTCTGTTCTTTGGCATGGATTATTTATGGAAGCAGTACGAATTCCTTTTTTGTAATCAGTTCAAACGTAGTTGGCTTGCTTATCAGTTTGCTGCTCATTCTACTAAAACGACATTATGATGCCCGATGTAATTAACTTGAAAGGGTATCGCTCCATTTTATGCCTTAACGGTGATTTGCCTAAGCCCGATTTTTTTATCGCGAGGAATTTGCCCATCATTGCTGCTGACGGAGCAGCAAACCGTTTATTGGAGTTAAATGTTCATCCCCAATTAATTATTGGAGATTTAGATTCCATCCACACTCCTATTTTAGAAAGCTATCCTTACCTGCATTTGCCTGATCAAGCAAGTAGTGATTATCAAAAAGCCATGCAGTACTTAAGCGATAATAACTTACTACCCGCCATTATTGTTGGAGTAAACGGTGGCTTTTTGGATCATATACTAAATAACATTAATATCTTTATGGCAACAGATTGCCTTTTGTATTCACCACCGATCAGGGGCTTTGTGCTCAAAGAACAGTCCTCACAAAATTTTTTATTACCTGTGCACACAAAAATTTCGTTAATAGGGATGCCAACAGCCATTCTTTCTTCCCATGGTTTGCAATGGGAACTTCAAGACACACACCTTTCATTTCCAGGTACAACCTCATGTTTTAATCGCACACGATTGTCAGAAGTTATTTTAGAAGCACATCAAGGAGCAGTATTGGTCTTAATTTATGAGCAAATGATCAAAGATGCAGGGGTTTTGAAAGAATCCCTGCAATAAATCAACTCCAAGTGGATACTTAACTTTCTAACAGGCAAGCCCTTCAAGCTCTTCCTCAAGGTTTACTTTTCAAGCATTGTCTGATGTTCATGGAGCATAGCGATGTGTCGTAAGTCTAACCTGGCGATTATTTTCATCATGGTTGTATTATTAATTTTTCTTTGTTTTCTTAGAGTACGTAATTCTTGATGGGCTCCCTCTAAAGCCGCAAACCGTAATTGCCGCTCAAAAGTTAAAGCAGAAATGCTTTCCAACTTTTCACTTTCTGTTCCATGATTCGATATGATAAATTGATTAAAAGTATCCATGAGCTTATGTGCCACCTGGTGGCAAAGTTCCTTTTCTTTTTCGCTGACCTCATCGGATAATACTTTCATTTTGGCTTTAATCGCTTCCATTGCCGCAAGGGTTAATGCAATAACGGCTTCCTTTTCCTCGTCTTGACTTGGTTTATGGATGAGTTTTTTCAAACTAGGGGTAATTAAAGGCAAAATAATGCTACTTATTAATAGGGAACAAAGAACAACGCCTATAACAAGAATAATGAGTAAGTGCCGCGCTGGAAAAGCACTCCCATCATGCAGATAATGGGGTACTGATAAAATTGCAGCCAGGGCGATAGCACCTCGCACCCCTCCTAAGGAGATTGTACTGATTATTTTTAAACTCGGAAAATGCCAGGAAGTTTGATTACGCTTGGAAATTAAAGCCTCAAAAGGCAAGGTTAAATAAATCCATAGGGTACGCAACAATATTAATGTCATCGTGATAATCACTGCAATTATAATGCACTCTGATAGACTGTAGCCTGTGTCTGCAAGTAATTTGATGGACTTAGGTAAATACAATCCCAAAAGGATAAAAATAATCCCATTTAGGGTGATGTCCAAAACACCCCAGACAAAATGCCCTTCAATACGCATTGTGGCTAATGTCCTGTCCAAAAAACCAGCCCTATCAATAGTAAAACCTGCGGAAACAGCAGCTAATATTCCTGAAAATCCTAGTTTTTCAGCAGCAAGATAGACAGTAAAAGGGAGTAGTAACAATAATAAATTTTCAGTTGTCGTTTCATGCCCGCTGTTATGAGTTAATTTTCCAAGTATTGAAATAAACGCATAGGTAAGGACTGCCCCAACAGCCATACCACCTAAACCAACTAATATAAGGCTAAATATGGCGCTTTTGAATGAAAAAACACCAGTTAACATCGCAGCAACAGCTAATTTAAATGAGACCAAACCAGAAGCATCATTCAAGAGGGCTTCGCCCTGGAGTATATGCATAATTCGTTCAGGGATACGCACACCTTTAGTCATTGATCTAAGTGCCACAGCATCTGTTGGAGAAAGTGCCGCAGCCAATGCAAAAGCAGCAGGCAATGGTATAACAGGAACTAACCAATGTACTAAGTAGCCAACTCCCGCGACCGTAAAAAAAACTAATCCAATAGACAAGGTTACGATGGGTCTCGTATAAAGCAAAAACTCGCGTTTAGGAAAATGCCAGCTGTCATTAAATAGTAAAGGAGGAATAAACAACAGCATAAATAGTTCGGGATTCAATTTCACATGGATATTGGGCAATAAAAAGGCTATAACACTCCCCAACACTATTTGAAGTAATGGTAGTGGCAACTTAGGAACAATACGTGTAATGACCCCAGATAATACTGTTAAAAAAAGTAGAATTAAGCAAAATAAGGCACCTTCCATACTTCTCGTCGCTCCTAAAAGATCATTGAGCTTATAAAACCTAGGAATTCATAACCGCTATAATTACTTGATTACGTTACATAATATACAGCAGCCCTTTCTCCTTGGTTGAGTTAAGCTCATATTTTACATTATCTTAGCAAAGATTCTATTTAAACAGGCTGTAACCAGATTTTCAAGCAAATAGCAGAACAACATCCAGTGATTAGAAGATCTTCATTGAAATTATTTTAACCATACTTAAGGTTTTCTTAATAATATGTCTTTATATTACCCAAAAATCTTACCGTGGAGATGCCTAAATGAAATTCAAAAACTCAGTATTAGAAGAGAGCTACAATGAATATTGGAATAAGCATATTGTTGTATTAGATAACACCATTCGCACTATTTCATTAGGTTTTAGCCTATTTCACAATAATGATCATGTTCCTGGCTTAATTGAAAAATATTACCGGGGCATACAGAATATTTTATCGAAACTGGGGCATCAAACCAGCATATTTGAAGATATCGAGTATGTTCAAAATTATAAAAAAGATGTTATTAATCAATCAATTGAAGATTTAAGTTTATATGCATGCATCTTTCCTGAATATGCAAGCATTTGTGAAAAATATAAAGAAACCATAAACTCTTCGTTAGGCGATCAAGAAAAAGTAAATCATAGAACCCCCAATACGCCTTTCTGATTCAAAACGTTTTTTCCTATAAATAAACCCGCATTAATTGAAACTAATGCGGGTTTATTTACTTTAGATTTTAATGTTATAGTTAATATGAGTGAATCGATATAAAAGAAAACATGCAAAAAATTACAATTTATCATAATCCTCGTTGCTCTAAATCAAGAAAAGCGTTGGAATTACTTCAAAATAAGGGAATTTCACCTGTCATTATTGAATATCTTAAAACACCATTAGACATGGAACAATTGAAAGTGTTACGAGCCCACTTTGCCCTTAAAGACTTTGTACGCGTCAATGAATCCATTTTTAAAGAATTGGGACTCTCATTGGATAACGAAAAGGGTGTGCTACAAGCAATGTTGAAAGAACCCATTTTAATGCAACGACCCATTATCACCTTTAAAAACAAAGCAGTAATAGGCCGCCCCCCTGAAAAAGTTCTGGAACTCCTTGATTAAGGATCATTAACGATTTCAAATTTAATTCCACAGCGATTGTAATTACCCGTATATTGTTTCTATCTACAAACGCTTATCAAAACTAACATAAGGCCACTTCATCCATCGAACTTGATGTATTATGGTTGACCCAATGAATAAATAAAAATGACTCTCTTGCCTACAGAGTAACGCACAAAAGAAATTAAATAACGAATATATATTTGCAAAAACCACAAAATGATCATAAAATATACAACTCTGTAGCTTAACAACGCAAAGCGTGAATCAAAAATACGCTTTGAATTGTAATTTCATAGTTTAGTTTAAGGAAATTTTATGCGACTAAATATATCAATTTTGTCATTAAGTGAAATGCTTACCGCCATAACATCCATCCCAAGAAATGAGCGTTTTCTTGATTTAGGTGGAAATGAACTCAATTTAGCATCACCAAAAGATCTTTCTTTGGCAATCTCGAAAATACCCGACGGCATCATATCACTTGATTTAAGCAACAATGATTTTGGACATCAACACTACAAATCGCTAACTAAAGTACTTCAAAGCATTCCAGAAACAGTAGATGAACTTCATTTGCATATGAATAAGCTTAAACTTCATAAAAATGGAGGCTTGGTACAAGTGCTCCATTCATTACATGCACACTTGTCAGCCTTGAACTTAAGCCATAATGACCTGGGCCTATGTGCAACCCTCGAACTTATTAATGCACTTAAAGCGTTAAAATCCCCACTTACTTCAATGCAATTGTCCTGGAATAAATTAGGCGACAAAACAACAGATGAATTATCAGAAATTTTCAAGGCGTTACCAACAACATTAACTACTCTGGATTTAAGTTATAATGGCCTTGATAAGTTAAGTCTGTTTGAATTGTCATCAGTATTAAAAAATATACCTGAAACAGTTACTTGCCTTGATTTAAGCGGTCATGGTTTTGAGACAAAAACAGATATGAAAAAAACCGAATTCCTAGAGAGCCTTCCCATAAATGTAAAACGATTAAAATTGAGTAGAGACATAACCATTGAGCTTGAATCTGAAAAATTAAAAGAACCAAAGGCTCGCGTACACAGTTTTTTCTCTCAATTTAGTGATTCGCCAACAGATCCCAAGCAAGACCAATCGCTGGGGTTTGCCGCTACAGAACCATTTGCTGGTCTATGTCGCTAAAAATAACGCCATCCTGATTAGGAATATAATATGTCCTAACTATATGCCTCGTTTCCGAGATTAAAGGCTCGGAAACGAGCTCCCGCTGGCAATTCGCTCTATTGAGCCTAAGCAGTAAACCGCTGCATACTCAAGCATTTTGGCCTGATGTTATAAATACGTAATTTAACTTGTTCATTTTGCATATCCATTCATTTTTCAAAAATTTTTATCCATATAGAATTAATAAAGAGCACTTAATATTTAATTAACATTTGTTGGTTATAATGGCTACACATAGTTCAATTTTTGAGTTTATGATTATGCAGACTAAATACGACACACAAATTAAACCGATAGAATACCTGGGTGGGGTAATGGATGAAGAAACAAGACCACTTCTAAAATCCTACATCGACCAACTCGAGGAGGGGGAAGCAGCATTGGTGGTATTTCGTCTTTTAGAAGGTGATAGTCCTGATGCACTCCTGGAAT
>NZ_RXNW01000013.1 GCF_004283175.1 Legionella longbeachae | reverse complement strand
GCAAACACACATTGTTCCTCATGCAAGAACATGGCGCAAAGCGCACGAGCAAGTTAAATGGAGGGTCAAAGATGGGGGTTCTCCCCGGCGCATCATCAGTTACTTGCATCAATGGTGTATGTGGTGGAGGAGAACAGCAGCATACTGGTTATACCAGGACTTGCTTTTATGGTTTTTGGACTCATGCTTGGGATGAGCGTGTGGCGGCATACGCCGCCAGGCTTCTTCATCGACATGCGGTCAACTCGGTCAAATCTGAGACACTTGGTGATGATTATCTAGCATCATCTGCTCTTCAAGTTGCGATTTGAGATCGATAAAATCGTTTGTTCTTACTATACATAATGCCTCCATGGCATCCAAATCGAAGCTAGGACAATAACGCATAAACCGGAAGGCCACGGCGGGCGCGCCGCGCACGCGGCGCACGTCACCGAACAAGCCCAGGTCGGGCAGTTGCCCTTTATATATTGCAAAATCAAACGACAACTTAGAATCAACACTAAACCAATTTTCATCCTTTTCAGTAGCCCAATTATTAAATTGTTTCGATGATTTTGGCTGTGAGGCAAACTTAGGCACAGGATAAAATGGCTCATTAGAGCAGTATTCATCAACAATATGCATAGGTAGTCGTTTTTGTGCACCACCAACACCTTCTTTCCACTGCTTATCAATGGCTCTCCAATTTTTTTCCCCTAGCGCGTTTAACGAATCTACTTGTGTTTGCAGCTCTTTGATGATGGTATTTTCGAAATCAAAATGCGTTTCAGTGATTGTTTTTCCATTAAACCT
Organism: Legionella longbeachae; assembly: GCF_004283175.1. GTDB lineage: Bacteria > Pseudomonadota > Gammaproteobacteria > Legionellales > Legionellaceae > Legionella > Legionella longbeachae. Next base: position 135,741 of record NZ_RXNW01000013.1, on the reverse strand, counting down.
ATAAGTGACTCCTTCGGTGTTAACTTTGTTGTATTGAGCAATCAATATTTCGAGTATCCGCTTACTTTCTTCATTCTGAGGGACGCACGTAATCATTTTTGCCCACATGTGTTTATCCAGAGCCCAAAGTGCATATTCAAAGCTACTTATGTTCTCAAATTCTCGCTCAGAACAATCCGTTACCTTGCCCCTTTTAAACATTAAACTTATATCATCTGTTAATATCAATTGAACAGCATCATGCTGACCACGCACGACGTGGTGCAGTAGCTTACGAACATCAACCATGGGTTTAAACAAAGACAAATGATATTTTGATGTCTGAGCCAAGTTCACTAAATCACGGTTTGATAAATTTTGTGCGGTTTCGAGTTCGAGTTCTACTGGTAATTCATCAAACATCTCAAATTTGTTTTGCATACTTTTCGTCTTATTTCTATTCATTTAAGTCAATTTTGAAAAAATTATACTTGAATCGATTGTAAATATAAACGGCTGTATGACTTTAATTGGAGCAAATGAGGGGGCTCAGAGATATTTAAACATTAATGCGAGGTCACACCCGTTTGAACTATGGTTTTAATCAATGTGATCTCAAAGAAATGGTTTCATTTACTGTACCGGCTAATTTTCGTTCCTTTCGTGTGATGGAGAAGATTGGAATGATACGTGATTTGAATGGTGATTTTGCTCATCCTAATTTACCTTTGGATCACAGACTTTCACAACATATTTTATATAGAATTCAGAAATTAAAATTTAAAAATATTTGATTGTTTTTAAATAAACATTCAAGACTGATCAAGTAGACTCCTTGTTTCTTCGTGAACATAGCTTGTTAGACATAGATTATCCCTAAGCGAATCATAAAAAATACATCAGAGCTTTAGTTGATATTAAGTAAAAGAATCTTCATGAAGAGCTTGCCTCCAAAATATGCAAAATATTTGTTTCAAATCTAATTTAAGACACTGGATGATATAGTTACTAAAAAGTAACTAATTGACTGATTAATAATGAATTTATATTCTTTAAATGAACTTAATTATTAATATAAGGAGTGTTTGTATGAAAGAAAAAATTATAAAAAAAATTGTCCAGCAAAAAATCTTAAAGAAAGAAAAAGGTTGGTGCAGGCCCTGTACTAGTATTGGTTAATTCCACGGAATCACAGCATATTTACGGGTATGCTGTGTGAATCAAATATTATGGCTTTGAATATAAATTAAATTATGAATCTACCTGATTTAAACAAATTGATAAGTTATGAAAATGATAAAATCATTTCTCGATATCGCAAGGACTATCCTAACTCTAAAATGAATGCAGAAGATGCTCTCAAGGAATTCATGAAATTTGTTTGGCTTTGTCACAAACATAGGGTGGAAAAAAAGAATTGTACTAAGGGTAACTCACTTGCTTTTTCATGCGTCATACATTCGGACATGCGTGACATAGATAATATGTGGCATACCTTCCTTTTGTTTACAAGAGATTATCATGATTTTTGTGATCTTTATCTTGATGGAGTTTTTTTTCATCATGACCCATTAATAAATCCAGATAGGAAGGTGTTTGATAAAAATGATGAAGAAGAGTTAACTTTATATTTATCCTACATCTATGACAATTTAGGAGAAGATACATTGATAAAATGGTTCCATGACTCCATTGCAATTGAGGATGGTTCGTTGAAGTGAAAATTTTTAGGGAATAAACAAGAATAGATTGGTGCTTATGAGGATGCTTCTGCATCTTCAAAATTTTTCTCAGCTGCCATTATTGCATCCATATTTTTTTCGGTCCATGTTGTGAGTAAATTAAGGATATTACCCAATTCATTGCCTAATGTTGTTAATGAATATTCGACTTTCATAGGTAATACTGGAAAAGATTCCCTGTTTATAAATCCAAAACGTTCCAATTTATTGAGCGTTTGAGCTAACATTTTCGAAGAAATTCCGCTAACTTCACGTTTTAATTCACCAAAACGGTAAGTTTGTTTTAACAATAAATTAATTATTAAAATTGACCATTTATCACTAATCCCTTCAAGCACATTATGGGAGGGGCATCTTTCACTGTAGACACTAAATTTTTTAAGAGACATTCTGTAGCCATATAAAGTTAAGATTTTATAAAAACGAATATTTTATTTACCATTTTAATAGGCACTTTAATTGAGGCAAATGCTAACTACAAGTAGAGCCACTAAAAATCAGCTATATTTTTTCTTGATGATTAGACACTTGTAACGTTGGTTCCTGGAGTATCTTGTTCTTGTAAGGAAACAGGAGGGAGTTCCAATTCTTGTTGAATTTTATGTATTTCTTGTTTCATGGTACAGAACTTATTGCTATTACTTTCCGTGATTAATAATATATTTCGTATTTTTGCAGCATATTCTGGTACGCAATTATTTCTCTCAGCTTCAGTTGCGAGTTTGTCATAGCTCTCTATCGTCTCCCTAAGAGCTGAAAATGTTTTTCTATAACTTGAGCTAAATATATTTAAAATCCAATGTGTGAAACCGCTGGACGTGTTTATTACCTCTCTAGCGTGTGCAATCGTACGCTTATCTGTCATAGATTTTTTATTGGAAATTATTGCTTCTTTATGCAAATTACCAAATTTACGTTTAATTTCATTTGTTGTCTTGATCTGTTCATTTATTTTATTCTCTAAATAATCAATTTTTTGGATTATATTTAATTTACTGTAATTCTCAGGTTTGTTTTCATATAGCTTTATGCCTTGTTGATATATTGCTTCAACATATTGTTCTAAGGATTGAGATATTTCTGTTATATTTATCCCTAGAGTTGCAAGTGTTTGTATAGATAAGGCAATTGTCCTTATTTTTTCCATTTCAGTCTTATAACTCGTTAATACATGGATTAAGGCTTGAGCATGTTTTTGAATCTCCTGCATTGGCATATCACTATCGCTAGAGTTAATAGATTGTTGAAATTGTTGTTGGCTTCCAATCCATTCATCTATGGAGATTTCTGGTAATGTACTGTCAAGTTGTTTTAACTCTTTCTCTAATTCTTCAATTTGCTTTTTCTGATTTGTAAAAGGGGTGAGCGATTGTTCAAGATCAGATTGAACCTTACTATTTGCTGCTTCTATTTCCTTACTGTGCAATATGTCTGGCAGCGTAGGGGGGCCCCATGGGTTAAATTTTTTATTTAAATAGCTACCTAACGAACTTCTGACATGTGTTAATAATTGTTCTCGTTGTATTGAATCAGGCTCTAATCCGAGATCATCACACAACTGGTTCATTTTTTTTTCATTAGGATAATTTATCCAAAATCGGTCCATATTTAATGGAATTTGCTTCATAAATTTAGAAAATATGGCCATACGTTTTTGCTTTTCATGAAATGGCTTTCTGGATTCATCATATTTTTGCTGTATCTTTTCTAGAGCCAAACACAGGCTAGGAGCCGCACCTTTTGATTCTTGTAACTTTGCTAAGGCATCTGTTGTAGTTTTAACTTGATAAGGCACCATAAATGCTTTGACAGTGTTCAGATCTTTTGAGTGTGCTTCCTCCGACTCAAGCCAGTTTTGTATGGCTCGAACAAGATTTCTATTTTCGTGTAATATTTGTTTTACTGAATCTGGGGCACTGCTTAATAAGGGTTCAATATATTCGGGTTTACTTTTAAGTAAGGAAGATATGATAAAGTTTTGTTGCTCTTTTAGACTCGGGTTCCTAAGCAGCTCTAAAGCAAATTCTGGATTATTTCCTAAAAATGCAGCAAAAGTTTCTGTTACACGCGTAGCAGGAGATAAAGAACCAACAAGAGAAGGATTTTCTTTAAAAAAGCTCAGGGCAATCGCAGGTTGCTTTTCAAGTAGTTCCGATAATAATCCATTATCTTGTGAATAATGGCTCAGAGCTAATTGAGGCGCTTTAAGCATCAGTGTTTTTTTCGTTTCGGCTAGAATTGTAAAGGCATTGGGAATTTTACCTTCGACTCTTGATTTATTTTCAATGAGTTTCGTTTCTAATATGCTGATTAAGGTAATCGCTGCAATAACAGTTTCTGAAAATTTGTGAACGTCAGGCTTATTGGGCTCCAGGTTTTTAATCCATCCTTCTATGCCACCTAATAATTTATTAATCACTTCCTGATTTATTGATATACCACTCAGGGACAAACCACCAAATCCTTCTACCCAACCCTGATTTAATCCGTCAATTATTTGATCAAGATGCTCTCGTTCCGGACTGTTCGACTCCATTTTTTCTTTACGAAAAGCGGCTAAAGCTCCAATTGAGAAAACAATGGTCCAGGTTCGTTTTTTTCCAGATTTTTGTTCTAATTCAATAAACAGCTCGCCACCATTTGATGAGGCTTCGGCTATTTTTTTAAAAGTATTTCCATCACGATCTTTTGATTGTTTGTCAATAAATCCACTTAAGCTAGTGGTGATGCCTTGTATATATAAAGGAATACTCCCATCAGTTTTGGTTGTACCTTTATAAGTTTGTAATTGTTGGGCATATTTATTTAAAAATACGTCATTGAATTCTTCGGTAAACATATCTATTATCAAACCGTTTTGTAATTAATAAAGGGCAATATGTTTGAATATTAGTCTATTTATGGGTTTTTGAAAACCATAATTTCCAATTATCTGAGATTATTTTTCCTTCCGTATATCTTTTTTTATGTAAATCTAATTTTCCAATACCTTTAAAAAGAGAAAAGTAATTTTTTCGAGGGTAAAAAAAAGAGCGGGAGGCCACAACGATGTGATATATTTAATTGAAGGAAGTAAAAGTTAGTATTGGGGTTAGTTTATGGTTAAACAATTTATGCACCATTCTATACTAACAGAGCTCAAAGCAAATCTGTTACTTAGTTTACCCTTAATGGCCGCCTCGATTATTCATTCACTTGGACCTTTTGCAGGTACTGCTATGATTGCGCATTTAGGAAAAGATGCCTTGGCAGGTAGCGTCTTGGTAACAACAATCTGGATGGCTGGTATTACTTTCTGGTTTGGTCTTTTTCACGCAGTGAGTATCTTGGTCCCACAGCAAATTGGTGCTAATAATAATGAAGCGATCAGTAAAATTATGGGGCAGGCTTTATCATTAAATTTCTTTTCGTGGTTTCCGATGATGGGGCTACTTTGGGTAATACCCTTTTTAGTGCATTGGAGCGCATCAAATCAAGATATATTACAGTATGCAACGGAATATTCCCATTCACTTTTATTTGCTGTTCCTGGGGTAATTACAGTTGCAGTTATAGGCCATTTTTTAGTTGGAATTGGCAGAACTAAAATGAGTTTATGTATCAGCTTAATTGAAATACCGCTTGAAATTATATCTATTTATGTTTTTATTTTTGGGAAGTGTGGTGTTCCTGCTTTTGGTATAGCAGGAGTAGGTTATGGACTAGCATTTTCTTTCACATTAACCACTATAGTAATTTTTATTTATTTATCTTGTGCAAAGTTTGCAAAACCCTTCCGGATTTTTAAATATATCGGCACATTCAATTGGGCTTCTTGTAAAGAAATGTTAAGAATTGGCTTACCTATCGGTTTTACCTATTTTATCGAATTAGTTGGATTCACCGTTATCACTTATTTTGTTTCTCGATTTAATACTACAGCGCTTGCTGCTCATCAAATTATTTTGCAATTTGAGGGGGTTATTTTTAATATTCCTCATTCTATAGCTCAAGCAATTACAGTTCGAGTGGGAATCAATGTAGGACGCATAGATAAAACAGGAGTAATTTATGCAAGCTATGTTGGAATTGTGCTGGGGTTTCTTATTTCATTAATAATTTTTTTAGTCCTGGTATTATTTCCTGAACTTATGCTCAGTATTGATTTCGACACTCATAAACACCAAAATATCGTTCAGATTATTACACAGCTGTTTTATACTCTTGGAATATATCAGGTTTTTGATTCGATTCGTGTTTTAGAGGCTGGTGCATTACGTGGATTAAAAGATACGAAATTTACGATGTACACAAACATATTTTGTTTTTCAATTTTAGGAGTTTTATTAGCCTATATAATTGGAATTGTATTGCATCAGAATGTACAAGGCATCTGGTATGGTTTAGCATTTGGAATGATGTTAGGTGCAATTACTCTTTTCTATCGTTTAAAAAAGGTAATAGAAAATGCCGATTTATCTCAGCTATTAAAGATTTATTAAATTTCATGGGCCCGCAATAGCGATTTTATTCGATTTCCGGCTGCTGCCTAAACCGATAGGTTTTCCTGTTTCAGACTTGTTCCTAGTGGTTGACTCTCTTAACAGGAAAATTTACCAAAGAAACGGTGGACTTATCATCCGCTGTATAAGGATCCAAGATTGAAAAACCTGATAAAATGCTATTTTGCTAATATTTTGGTGTTGGACAAGATTCAAAATGATAATTTTGATAAGAATCATGGCGCGCTGTTTTATACTCAAAGAAGCGTTGTGGCAATTCCTGCGTACAGTAAGTAATAATAGAAGCATAAATATGGTTACACTGTGTTTTGATGGTACGAGTAGGTGATTTCATATTGGTCTTCGATCCAAACCAGTTGTCAGCCTGAGAGAACGATTAATGATAGAGATGCATTTTTAATTACGCGCTCAAATGGATTATATTCAGAAATATGATATGAAATTTTTTCTTTTAAACTTAATTTATTCTTAATATTCAATTTCTACACTTAATCCCCCAACAATTGTAACAGTTGGTGCTACTTGGCCAATATATTGTTTTAAATCAATATCATATATTTTTAAAGGAGATAATATGCTTACACCAGATCAAGTTGCTCTAATAGAAGGCATAAAACAGCAGCGACCGAAACTACCTGAAGCAGATATAAAAAAACTTATCGATAAGGCTCGTAGCGATGGTATTGATTTTCAAAATGAAAAAGACAACTCCTATACACTTTTTCATTATGCAATTCTTTTTGAAAACACAACTGCATTAAATTTACTGTTAAAAGAAAAAATTAATCTTAATGTCAAGGATAAAAATGGAAATGGTGCTCTTCATTTTGCAATTCTAAAACTGAATGATGAAGCAGCATTATCAATATTACGTTCCGGTGTAAAAATTGATATGAACTCCACTAATAATGAAGGAGATACACCTTTGCATCTCTATGCAAAAGGAGGGGACAAACGCGGGATAAAGTTGTTAAGTGAATTTCAACATAAATTCATGGCAAATATTTATTCAGCCAACCACAAAGGGGAAACACCTTTGCATTGTGCCATTACTCATGACAATATGTACTTTTTTACGTTTTTTGTTAATCCACTGATAAATAGATACTATGGTCAATCAGGAGCATTGGCATTAAAAAATATACAAAATCCCATTAGTGGGGATAACTTAGTTCATGTAGCTGTGAATAGATTAAGTAACACTGCCCTAGAAGACAATGACGCAAGAACATATACTATCTTGCATTTACTTGCATCTGCTGAGCCCTCTTTATTTGATCAAACAAATAAAGCCGGACTAATAAAAGGGTCTACGCCTCTAGATATTTTTAATAAACAAGGGGTTTCAAACAAAAAAATAGGAAATCTTCTTGCTCATCCTTCTGAAGTTTTCACAATTACTCAATGTGATAGACAATTGTTAGGTATTTTAGAAAGAAATTTCAACGGAACAAGCAAAGATATGCAAAAAGAGCTTAGTTTTGTTACCAAAGAATTAGCTGCTAACAAGGAAGAATTAAAAAGTGTTCAGAATGAATTAACAGAAGTAAAAGAGCAATTGTCAATGCTTACTATGCTGTTAAAACAACAATTACAACTACAAACAATACAGGAAAGCACACAACAACAATTCTCAGCAAAATTTTTCACTTCTTAAAGTTATGTTATAGGCACTATTGAAAAATGACAGGTAGTAGAGTCGTAGTTCTAATAAAATCACCAACCTACCTAGATCCTAACAGTACTGGTTTGCATCTATAATTTAAGCCCATAAGAGTACAGTTTTCTTTCAACAGGATAAGCATCAGGAGCAAATAGAACCATACAGGATAATTTGGTGAGTAACTGCTTGAAAATATATGTCATATCAAATAATTTGATATGACATATAAATATAATTAATTTGATTTGCTTAGTGCCATCTGGCTAAATTTAGTACGTCTGTAATCACAAGGAATGCTGAAAAATTAAGTCATTAAGACACCTATAGACAAATATACCGTCCATATTAATCAATAACAAAAGGTGTATGATGTCTAGTTTCAAAATTTCATTATCTGAAAATGCTAATCCCCGTTATATCTATGTGTCTCCAGAAAATGTAGTTCATGTTATGATCCCTATTATTTCTGCAGATCAAGTTGGAATTGGATTGGATAATACCTGCCAATCTGTTATAGCTTTAAAGGATTTTTTTGGCCGAAGTCATGATTCGGAACGAAAAAGAAGTTCTTGTTTACACCATCTTCAAGATTATAAAGCTCAATTAGAACATGATATTCAGTTATTAACTGAATGTGGCAAATCCACGGATGCTATCAGATCCAGACTGAGCCAAGTTGAATTTTATATTAGCGCATTAGGTGATGTGGTCAATAACCACGTGGGGCTATTAAACGGATTGAATTATGTTTTTCCTGAATACCCTCAAGCCTTTCAGAACTTAATCGCACAAACAGATTCTAATGTGTACGCAATGCGTTTAAAGCCTCGAACTGAGGATTTGATGTTACGAGCACACAATCCATTGTTTCATGTGCGAAGATCAGATCAACCACCTAGTGTTTTTTATAATGCTTTAATAAATCGATTTAGACAACTCATTGATTTTAGCAAGATTTCATCAGCCAGAGATGGATTCATCAATTTGGTGAAACAAAAAATTTATAATAAATGCAACAAGTCTTGTCCAGTAACTATTGGAGTATTCAAGCGATATCTTGCAGGCGCGTTTGGGGAATGTATCCCGGAGATTAATGTGCGCACTTCATTTTGTAATGATGCACATTTCTCCCAGGCATTAGATAATCTATCCTATTCTGATGAGGATGAAATAAAATCTGATCGGGAACTGTTTGAGTTACTTGATAATTTGTTATCTTCTTTTGGAAATTATGAGCCCTCTGAATCAAGCGCATTTTCTACAATTAGAAATGAAGCATCATTGGAGCAAAAAATTGAGAAGTTAAGCATCCTTACCCAGTTTTTTCTTGCTGAAATCAATATATATGCTCAAAGCCATCGATTGTTATCCGAAAAGTATAATTTTGCACAGCCACTTGACTCAAACGTTAATTTTGCAGATCAATTAGCACGAAATGTAAAAGAGGCAGTAGAAAATGGTGGTGAGGTAGAACAGGCGCTATTTAAATTTATTAACCAAAATCGGTCTCAATTCAAATTAACTCGAGAATTAACAATTCAAGAACAAGCCCAGATTAAGGAAAAGGCGAATGTTCATTTTCGTTCTATAAAAGATTCACCGCATATGGATGAATTTTTGGTCCTTGATACTGAGAAACAAGCAAATGCTCGATTTTACTATCACCAAGGGTCTATATGTTGTGATTTTACCAAATGGTATGAACAGACTCGTTTAAATGCAATTAGTAATACTGGCTTTTCTAAGGCCATGAGAGAAACCTCTGGGATGCCTGCCATGCTGCCTACGCGAGATAATAGTAGTATTGGTTTTGTTACCTTTGAACAAAAAGATCTGCGGCGATTAATTGAGCGATCCATTTCTGAAAATAATTTTGACAAAGCAAAGATGTTGCTTTTAAAAGTGGATAATGAATATGTATTTCAAAAATTAGGTCCTGACTTTTTTAAACAATACAGTGCAAATTCTGCTGCAAAAGCCTTATTTAATCGGTTACGTGCTAATATTACCTCATCACAAGTTTCTGATTTATTTAACGAAATAGTAGTCCAACGCAAACAACAATTACTTTTAACTCCTGATATGGCCCGCAGTCTTTATGTGGCCGTTCAAGATAGAAGAGAGTTGCCTATTGAGCGTGTATTAAAATATGGTAGTGCTGATGAAGTAAAAATGATATTGAACGACTTGGCTGTTTTAGGGAGAAATAATAATCCGGAAAGTGAAGGTTATCAGAATATAATCGATTTTGAGGTTTCAACAGCCGTTAACGGTAATTTACTCATTGAAGCTCCTCAGCAAACTGTCGAAAAATTACAAGAGATCATCACTCGCTATAGACGGTCAGGACATTTAGCGATGATCATGTCTGCAAGTATTTACAAGGCAGTCTTGGATGCTTATGGTTCTGAATCGGATTCATATAAAATAATGCAAACTTTAAGTAATAATTTTCCAGGTGACCCAACCCCTTATAAATTAATATATGCTTTACAATTATTAGGCATTAATATCCCAGAAGAAAATATTCGATATAACAATACAAAAAATACCCTTGAATATAAATCTGATGAAAATGCTAATAATGGCCTTCCCAAGAAAGGAGGTTCTGGTTTCATCATTGATAATATTGATCCAGGTCAATGGCGTATTATTGAAGAAATTACTGAGTTCCATGCGAACCGATTTGTGGTTTCAGCTAATTTAGAACAAATATTACACAATCAAATCAGCCAGTTGCAGGCGAGTAATGTCTTGGCCCGCTATACTTCACGAAAGGATAAGCTTGAAGCAGCTTTAATTTTATTGGGAATTCAATTTAGGCGATTGGACTTTGATGAGGGAACTAATCAGTTCCTGCTTTATGCCAATCAAGAGGAACAAGCAAAGATTAAGAAAATTAAGGATATTTTTGCGGGTCCTGATGCTTTTGGAATACCCTTTAATAATGAAGACAGACAATATACTCGTAATTATACGCCAGGACTTATTATCCCAGATAGAGGTCAAAATTTGTATGAGCTCGTCGAAGGCATTAGGTTAAGACAGATATCGCCAAGATTTTCAACTCGGAGAGTAGCGGAAACGGGAAGTGGTTCTATACCGCAACAATTTACTAATACGACTCAAAGAACATCAGCGCCAACCAGCCTTTACCGGGGAGCGATGTTTCAACCGCCGAGAGAGGAGCGATATTCTATACCAGAATCAACTCCAAGGCGTGGTGGTTAAATTAAATGATTGTTATTAGGTTAAGGAATCTATTCTTATTGCTAGTCCCGCTTTGTGCTCGGGATTTATGAACGAAACCCCATCACTTAACCCCGCGTACAAGCCGCGGGGCGTCGATGGAAAAGTGGGGTTCTGAAGTATATTTTGAGGTATTTATGGTTCATTATGAGCATTTCCCGTTTAATTTTGGATTGTTACTCAAATTCATTGCTAAACGTGGAATTGAATTAAAAGTCTTGGGGGATACAGATGCAGTGGCTGCAACACTCGGTACCCATACTGAATACCTTGTTAATTATATTTCAAAGTTAACTCCAGCTAATTATTATATTTTGTTAAGTGACAAACTTTACAGTAAATCGCTGATGCGTTTTTGTGGTATTTCAGTTGTAGAAGGAAGGGTGTTTGATAAACAAAATATACAAGGGGTATTGGATTTCGCAACCCAAATTGGTTATCCGGTTGTTCTTAAGCCTACCAATGGATCTGAAGGGAATTTTGTTTACCCAAACTTACAGGATGAAAAAGAATTGGTTCAAGCGTTTGAAGATTTTTCAAATTATACCAACCAATTCAACATGTTGGTGGAAAAACATTTTAATGGTAAGGATTATCGTTTTGTTGTGATTGATGGTGTTAACGAGCCTTTTGTTGTTTACCGTTCTTTACCTGAAATTACAGGTGATGGCATACATAGTATTAAAGAATTGGTAGATCAAGAAAACCATCGTCGTATGACCTTACGTACGAATTGTCTTTGTAAGCTATATTATGATGATCCCGATAGTTTAAGAACGTTACGCCATCAAAATCTTACACCGGATTCGATAGTAGACAAAGGGGTAAGGATTAAGCTTAGGTATAATGCGAATGTAAGTTGGGGCTCAGATTGCGAAACAATAGAGAATCATACTATTCATGCGAGTTATTTACAGCTTGCACAGAAAATACATGGCCTTCTACCTGGAAACAAATTTACCGCATTGGATTTATTAATTGAGGATATTAGTCAACCCTGTACCTCGATGAATTATGCTTTTTGTGAGTTTAATTGTGATCCCGGTTTTTCATTACATCATTTGCCTAGTCGAGGTAAGGCTCAAAATATCATAGATCCAATTGTTGACTTGCTTTTTCCAGAGACCAAAAAAAATGCATAAGGAATCAATTCACACAATTTTAGATCAAATTTCAAAAAAAATAGGTCATTTGTCGTTGGTTGAAAAAGAAAATATTGCAAGAGATCTTAAGTTGATCCTGAGTTTTATTAATTCAGGAGAATATAACAATACAGAATTACTTCATCGTAACCGCTTTGATACGCAAAAAAGAACTTATGAGTTTTTTTCATACATTCAGGGGTATTATCGTCATGCGATGGATTGGTTCGATTTTCTGCAAAATATTCCTCTCAAGGATATTACCTCTATCTTGGATATTGGACCAGGATTTTCACCAAAGCTCGCTTTGGCCTTAAAAAGAGCTAATTATACGGGTTCATTAACCTTATTAGACAAATCAGAAATAGCACTGCATGGATTAAAGCAATTTCTTGAGATGATGGGGATTTCTTTTGAAACGCATCTTCTTTGCGAGGATATTTTCGATAAGTCACATCACTGTTATCAATTAGTTGCCGCAAATCATTTGTTTGATGACTTAATTATCGATGCGTATTGCAACTCACATCAAACCTCTGCAAAAGAACTCTATGAAGATGAAATCTCTTTTATTAAAACTACGGAAGACATTATTTTGGGGTTTGATAAGACACGATTGCTTATGAATATTTCAACAGTATTTAGTAAAACAGTTGCCAGGAATGGCTATTTACTTATCAGGCATTATAAGGGACTCACTGAACAAGCGCTTGAATTATCTAATTGGCATGAATATGTGAGTCACTTTTTTGAAAATGTGGTGGTTTATTTGCAGAAAGAGGGAATGGTCGTTTTGGAAAGGAAAAATGGATTTGTTCTATTAAAAAATTTAATCAACAGAAATTAATTTTTTATGATAAAAAAAACAGAGTGTTTCCCATTGACTCCAGCCTTAGAAAAATTACTTGATTGTTATCGGTCAAAAAGGGCATTTAATCCGGCTTTTTATATAGAAGCTAAAATTAATTTACTATCCCGCTATTTTGAAAAAACGAAATTACGTGCAGCTGTTCTCGGCGTGAGTGGTGGCATTGATTCAGCAGTTACTCTTGCAATTCTTAATGAATTTTACAAGAAAAAGCGATCTTTTTTGAAAAAGTTAGTTCCTGTTTGCCTACCTTTTTTTAATTGTCAGGGAGCAACAGGACAAATCAACGCAGTGAGTGCAGCGGAACAAATTATAAAATTTCTTAACCTGGAATCAACAACCCTTGATTTGAGTCACTCACATGGTTTTTTGTATGAACAAATTGCAAAGGGTTTTAATTTCAAAAAAACAGCGTGGAGTCAGGGGCAACTTGTTTCCAATCTTAGAACCCCTGTATTGTATCAAATTGCCAATCATCTCAGTGAGGGGGGGGAGCCATGTGCTGTTTTTGGTACGATTAACAGAGATGAAGGAAGTTATGCAGGTTTTTTTGGTAAAGCGTCTGATGCGATGGTAGATATCCAATTGATTTCAGATCTACATAAGAGTGAAGTCAAAAAACTAGCATCATTTTTGAATATACCACAAGATCTTATTGATGCTCAGCCAACAGGAAACACTTATGATGGTAATACTGATGAATTAAGTTTTGGCTTTAATTACGACTTTCTGGAGTTATATACTTATTATCTTAATTTAACTGAATATAAAAAAGAGTTATTGATAGAAGGATTAGATCAACATAGTTATGTTAGATTTTCCGCATATGAAAAATTACTTATAGAACGCCATAATCGTAACAAGCATAAATACTTTGTAAAACCGCAGGGATTGCATTTTGATGTATATAGAAAATCAGTAACAGGGGGGTGGCTGGATGATGTGGATGAAAAAAAACCGGTAAACTTGTCATTATTCCAAAATCTCTTTGTTTTTGATGAATCATTTTTCAAAAAATATTGGAACAAATCAACCGTTTCTCCGCAGTCGCATACAATTTGCCCCTATGTTTTTAAAATAAAGGATGCCTTGTCTATGTCAGAGACAGAAGGGTTTTTGAGGATATTTAATCAACAAAAAACTTCCTATGCGGGTAATGATGGTTATCCTTCTGTTGATGGTAAACAATTAAGAGCAACTACTTATAGTCCCGGTCTGGCGACATTATTGTCTGAACGTTTAATCAGTTTTTTTGAGTATTATCTTTATGATGATGGTTATCAGCCAATAGATGGTGGAAAGAATACAATTTGGCGCTTGAAGGGATTTAGTCCTTTCTTTCGTTTTATAATGCATGAGCCCGGAGGGGAGTTAATTGGTCACTATGATGAGGGATATGAAGATGGCCGAGAAAAAACACTGTTTAGTGTTGTATTTTATTTAACGACTCAACCCATTCAAAAAGGAGGAGAGACGGTAATTTTATTAGACAAAGAAAGAAATATGCCGCTTTCTGAACGTTCATTTCAAGATGATGAAGATATTCCTGTTCATGATATTTTACATACTGTTTTACCAATTGAAGGGCATGCGCTAGTATTTCCTCATCGTATAAAACATGGCGTAACAAAGAACCTTGCGACTAAAAAACGAGCGGTAATCAGAGCAGACATTATTTATGAACGCCTTGGACCATGTTATTGCTCAACCCAAGAGAATAATAGGACACCCCAAAAGACGATCCTCGAGGATAAATTTTACTTGGCATACTATTTACAGACCTTGTCTCAAGAACGATTACGGGCTGCTGGATATATTGAAAATGCTAGTGTATCCCACGATGAAAAAAAACAGACTCAATGGTCAATATTACCTTTATTAAAAATAGGCAAAGAACTTCACGATGTGCAAACCGAAAAAAAAGAGTTAATCGTTTTACTGAGTACGGGTGGGTTTTACCCCATTCATCAAGGCCATTTTTTTATGATGTCCAAAGCAAAAAAAGCGTTGGAATTGGAAGGAAAAAAAGTAATAGGTGGTTTTTTCTCTCCCTCTCATCAAAATTATATCAGAAGCAAGTTTTATGCGAAGAATTATACTCAGAGAGAACATATAGATTTGCTTGCTCAATCAGTTGCAAATCACCCATGGTTAGATATTTGGTTATGGGAATATCTTGAAAATAAAGAACCAATAAATTTTACTGATGTCATTATTCGACTCGAATTTGAACTGGCAAAACATTTAAAAACGACACTTCCAGTCAAGGTTGCTTATGTATTTGGTGGCGATAACGCCACCTTTAGCTACGCATTTCTTGAGCGTGGCACAGGTATTTGTCTTTCTAGGCCTGGTGCCGAGAAAATATTTGATCAGGTCAGGAAAGATCCCCTTTTTCTCGGCAAAAATAATATCTATTTTTTAAATGAAGGATCTTTAGCCTTTGCAAGTGCAGCGATTCGCAAGAAAAATACTTTTTCTGAAAAAAATGGATGTAAAACAATTCATCTCAGAGAGGATGATCTTTTCTATCAATTATGGTTGAAAAAAAAATCGCCAGGAGATTTAATAAGGAAAAAGAATCAGTTTTTGGAGCAATTTGCTCATACGCTAAAGACAGCTTATTCTCGAGAGGCGAATGAGTTTTCGATTCAAATAAAATCATCCAGTCACCAAGCTTTAGAGATTAAAAAACTATTCCCGGACAAAACGATCTTAAGTGTAGATCCTTGCTACGTCGCGGAGTTTAACTTAGGGGTCTCTCGATATTTTCGTTTCGGGCTTCCCGAAATTAAACTAGGCTTCTCCGCTCGTCCTGAAGAGCAGTCTTTAACTCAGCAACTCCTATCTTTACCCAAGCAATCATATTGTCTCGTTGATGATGATTGTTTTACCGGGAAAACAATCGAATTTATAAAAAAAATATTACATAAGGAGCATATTGTCGAAGAGATTTATGTTTCAACTACAGGGCAGGCAAAAAATGAAATAGCAGAAATCATTGATTTACGAGATTTTATTGTGGGGTCGTATTATGGGGGGCTTGTTGCCTTGCTCCCCAATAAGAAGATAGCTAGAGTTCCTTATATTTACCCATTTGTGTTACCCTCTCTAAGATATCATTGTCCCGCTGAGGCGAATTTCAGTCTTTCTCTGGAAATTTGGAAATCTAACAGTGAGTTTTTTAGTGGTTGTCTAGAAAATTTATTAATAAAACATTGTGATAAGCCCTTTGTTAATCTGGCAACCTACCTGGGGTTTTCTGTAGAATGCTCTCTGCGAGAATTTTGTGACTTTTATGTAAAGCAATTTAATCGATTAGAATTATGATCTTATCCGAGTCTATCCGCTTAATGATAAATACAGTCAATGTTCCGTAATGAGGTGGGTTGACCATTCATTTCTACAACCAAGCCATTATTCTCCTATTTACCCATAGCGTCACATTAGCGCGAACGCTATGAACCAAGTGAATATAATCTTGTACTTTTTGATGTTCTAGCTCGTCAAATGGCCGATGTGCTCGAGCGTCAGCGTTTTCAGGATGCGCTTAAAGAGTCCGAACGCCGTAAAGATGAATTTTGGGTTGAGCTGGCACATGAACTACGAAATCCACTTTTTCCCGTCAAAAATGATATCTATTTATTGCAGCAGATTAAAAATACTAACAATCAACAATTGCTCCAAATGATGGAGCGACAGGTAAATCATATGGTACGTTTAGTTGACGATTTACTGGAGATCTCACGGATCACAACAGACAAAATAGAATTGCATAAAGAGGCGCTTAATCTGGTCAATATAATTAACAATGCAACAGAAGTTAGTAAACCATTATTAGATAGCAGGCAACATCAACTTGTTTTTTCTTTACCTCCTGAGCCACTCATTGTTTTGCCAACTTACTGAATAATAATGCAAAATATACTCATGAGAAAGGAGTTATTGCTGTGAATATCTCTCCTGAAAATATCAGAACTATTATATTAGTTAAGTATAATGGTATTGGTATTTCTATCGAGATGTTACCAAAAGTATTTGAAGTGTTTGCCCAGGAAAAGCGATTTGGTGATCCACAGTAATAGGGGACTAGGTATCGGCTTAGTCATGGTGCGCAGTTTAATGGAGGGCATGGAGGTAGTGTTAAAGCGTTTAGCGCTGGCTACAACCAAGGCAGTGAGTTTATTGTGTCCTTACAGTTTGATAGGAAAAACAGGAATAGTACAGAAGAAAATATAGTACTCTCTAAAAACACCTCTTTCGCAGAACTTCGAATATTAATTGTGGATGACAATCCTGATATTATAGATAGTTTATCCATGCTGCTTAGGTGTTGGGATGTTAAGGTACAAGCTTTCAATAATGGTACATCAGCGTTGACTGCTTTAGATGAATTTTATCCGCATATTGTATTATTAGACATGGGTATCCCTGATATCGATGGTTGCAATGTTGCAGAAAAAATTCGACAAAACTTACAATATGCTTCTATAAAGTTAGTTGCTTTAACTGGATGGAACCAGGAGACAGATCGCGTTAAATCAAAAGCAAGCGGCTTTAATGAACATTTAGCCAAGCCAGTAGATATTAGTGACTTATGTAAGTTACTTAATAAACTTATTATTGAATAGGGTGGGTTAGCTTTTGGTAACAGGGATATCTAACAAAAAACGATATAGACTGGCTGCACTAAATAATGATTATTTAAAATCAGTGAAAAAGAAATTGCTGGGTTTAATGAGCCTGTGTCCTAAAAAAAGAGTAAGTCGCTTTGCCTTTTGCTTTAGCTTGATACATGGCAATATCAGCATTCGCAAAAAGGCTTTGCATATCCGAACCATCTTTAGGGTATAATGCGACTCCAATACTGATGGAGGTCTTAATGAGTAGTTCATCTATTTTAATCGGATTATTGAAAGCGGATAAAATGCGCTCGAAGATTTTAATTAAATCATTTTCTTGATGGACTTGTTCAAAAATCAGGCCAAACTCGTCTCCTCCTATTCTTGCAAAATAATCAATTTTCCGTAAATATGGAGTTATAATTTCAGGCAAGGCCATTAATAGTTTATCGCCATAGACATGGCCAAAAGTATCGTTTATCACTTTAAAATTATCCACATCAATAAAACATAAACCCAATTGGGTTTTGTTCCTGTTAGCTCGGGCTAAGGCATGTTCCAAGTTGTCAAAAAAACTCTGTCGATTGGGTAAATTGGTTAAAGTATCATAATGAGCCATTTTTATTAGCTTCTTCTCATTGTTTAGTCGTTCAGTAATATCACTAAAAATGATAGCTGCTCCTATAACTTTTTGATTTATTATGACAGGGATACAAGTATATTCTACTGAAAGGCAACTATGATCTTTTTTCCAGAATACAGCCTCTTTTACACTGGTTATCGTTTGCTCCTGGATGGCTTTATAAATCAATGTGCCCTCAATTTGTTTGAGAGAGGTTATTTTCTCACACAAAATTTTAATTATGGATTCATTTTTTAATTCGTTACTTGAGTAGCCTAGTAATTTTTTAGCAGCTGGATTAATAAAGGTGATTTTATAATTGACATCTATCCGAAATATACCTTCACTCGCAGCATTTAACAGTAATAGGTTTTTTGCCTTTTCCGTTTTGAGCTGCATCGTTTTTGCATAAGCCAGATATTGGATTAAATAGCGTTGGCCGTAGAGTATAAATAAAATGATATTCATCAACACACAAAAAAATAGAGTTGTTGTTAAGGCAAACCATAACTGCCAGGGAAATCGGTTTAACGGAAAATATGGAGATAAAGTAGCAGTGATATTCCATGCTGAATCTGCAAAATGTTTTGTGTAAGAAATATTAAATAATTCATCAGGATTGTATGGCATGGTTTTATTATAAATCTCAAAAATGGGGGTGTTTAAATCAGGTGAATTTAATTTAATCCTGAGGTTTGGGTAATTAAAAAAATTATTAAAAAACTGATTGAATAACTTAATAAAATTAATCTGAAAAATAGTAAATCCTACAACCTGATTAGATCGATAAACCGCAGAAATAATGAACATCTTATCAACTTTTCCATCCTTCTCTAATATTACAGGTGTGTCGCTTAGCCTATTAAAAATATTGGGATTTGATAATAAATCAAAACCATCAGGAAAAACATCATGAATTTTTGAAACGGTAAAAAGAATAGGGTAATACACCGATTTTTTCTTTGAAGAGGAATAATTTTTAGAGTTTTTTTCCAAAATTTCAAGATGGTATTTCTTTTCAAAGTCCTCTTTATTGCTTACTTTAGGTGCCCATTGTATGGATTGAATGATTGAATTTTCTTGTAACAGCAAAGTTCCTAGATGTTGGAATTCTTCTTTATTGACCATGGGGGTTGTGGCAAGAAAAAATGAAATTGTCTGGGCAGTTGCTTTTGTTAATTTAAATTTTTCAGTGAGCAGGTTAAATTTATATTGAATTATGCCAGCGAATTTTGATTGTACATGTTTAAATTCTGAGTATCTATAAAATACATGAGCAATAACCACGATAATAAACGTCAAACATAAAGGGACTAGGATGGGTATTATTCGACTTCTCCATAATTTTCGGGGTTTAGCAAATAAAATCAGGAAAACTGGAGTAAAAATGAGCGAACCAATACTGTCTCCTATCCACCAGGTAATCCAGCTCAGAGAGAGGTTTTCAGAAGATATTACACCTAAGAAATACAAACCTATGTTACTTATGGTTGCTGCAACGATACAAGAGACTGGTCCTGTAAGAAGTGCAAAAATAAGAATATCGTTGGGAAGATGTAGGGGGTTATTTAATCGGACAAAACGTTTGACAAGCCACCAGCCAAATAAAGCCTGAAGTAAAGCTCCAGCTCCTGTTATTAACCCAGGAAATAATTTTGAAAAATCCATTAAATCACTAACATTATTAAGTGTTATGTAACAATTAAGGATAAATGAAGCAATAAAAATTCCAGGTAAAGTTCGTAAATTCCAAACAAGTACAGAACCAAGTGCAATTCCTGATGATGCCCAAATTGTGGTTGCATAACCTGGAGGTACGGCAAGCATGAGCCCTAAAAAGCCGCTTAAAATATAGAAAAAAATGACAACCAGATTATATTGAATTATTTTTTTAAAACCGATTTTTTCTTTCATTATTAAAAAATATGGGGCAATTTTGTATTTAATAAAAATGCGATCATTTTCTATTATGCTTATTGAATGTTTAATTAAAGTGTAGTCGAAAAATAGATTTTAATTAAGAAAATATCACTTTGTTAAATTAACAGCTATCTTAATCATCTAATCCTGAAAAATTAGTTTTTAAAGGGTTAGCTCATATCTATAAGATTATTATTTTGATAAAGTTTTCATGATCATCATAATTAATTAAGGATAATATGATGTATGTTTTAAACAAATTGGGTGTTTACTTTGTAGGACTTGTTTATTCTTTTATTTTATTTTTACGCTTTATGGGGCATTTATATTGCAGTCTTATTAATATGCTGATGGGGCGATTACGCCTCTCGTTGCTTAATATTGTGAGGACAATATATTATGCAGGTGTCAAGCTTGTAATTCCTTTTATGTTCATCAGTACTTTCTTAGGTATTTCAATGGTGATGAAAGTTAATAGCATCCTTACTCCCTATAATTTGCAACGTGATGGGCGGCTCATCGCGCAGAATATTTTAACCCATGATTTAGTGCCTTTTATCATTGGAGTATTGTTATGCATACAATGTGCATTAAACTTCATTAATGTGAAAGTAAATGAAGAGGATCTTAATGTACCTCAACAAGTTGTTGTTAACCATATATTGCCAGTACTCATTGGTATTAATATAGCCGGCGGGCTGTTGTATGCTTATGCTATTGCTGCATTTTTTATAAGTATTTATGTTACGTACCAATATTTTTTGTACACGAATCTCTATGTTCCTATGATACGTATACTCACTGCAATAACGCTTTATGACGTGGTCTACTCAATTTTAAAAACCACCCTTTATTGTACCATTGTTAGCTTGACAATAGGGTATTACTATTATGACATGGCTGTTCGAAACCTTTCATTAAGATTAACTGTATCACGGATGATGACGAGAGGCTTTTTATGGCTTACTCTTACAGGGCTTTGTTTGAATTATTTGGAATAGGATGGTTATGCATCAAGAACGATATTATACATTCGTGGGAATTTTTGTTGTAGGTGCACTGTGCTTGATGTTTTTTGCCGCCAGATTTTTATACAAGGAATACTTATTAGCGCGTCATGATACTTATGTCATGTTTTTTCAAGGTTCATTAACAGGTTTAAAAGTTACTTCAAAAGTGACTTACCGTGGGGTTAAAATTGGGGAAGTAAAGCGTATTGAAATTGCAGAAAATAAAGATAAAACGGAAGTTGAAATACCAGTTTACGTTGATTTTTATGTTGCAAGAACCTTTGAAGCTAAATATCATCCCGTTGATATTTTAATAAAAAAAGGGTACGCAGCTACAGTAACCCAGACTAACTTTTTGACTGGAGATGCCGAGATTGCCCTAATTCCATCTACAAAATCTACAGAAACATTTCCTGCTAAAAAAGGTTTTTATAATCAATATCCAATTTTTCCAACGATAGAAAATAAAAAATCAACGTCTTTTTCTGATGCATTAACTTCAGTTAAAATAACGCTAAATACTATTAATAATTTGCTACAATCTAAAGAAGTTGCGCAAATACTTAAGCATACCAGAGCTATGGCCGAGAGTATTGAAAAGTTAGCCAATAATCTTGATCAAAATACGGTACCGGTTATTGCTTATTTTACTCAAGCTTTATCACAATTTTCAAAAGCAGCGAATTCATTTGAAAATTTAACTGATTATTTATCGCGTCACCCCGAATCTTTAATACGGGGTAAATCGTGAAAAATTAAATAGCAATTATGGCAGTATGATTTGTTACCTCATTATGAGGAAATATCATGACTTATCATGAAAAGATCGCACAGTTTTAGCAATATCTTGTGTCAAATGTGTCAGGTTATTGTTCATACTGGAAATAAGATTTTCTATTGTGATGTTGGAAACTTTTAATCGATAATAAATGTCTTTTTTCTTAACAATATTATTTTCGTGATAAAGGATGAATTCAGCGCGCAATATGCTATTACCTTGCATATCGATAGAAAATTGCTCAATGTCAATTTGTAATTGATAGTTTGGTTTGAATTTAGCATTCCAGGGTGAGGTTTCGACAATGGCGCCGGGTAATAAGCTGGCTAAATTGGTTGAAATGACGCTTTTTATGTTTTTATCAAGGGTTCCAGCCCATTGATGGTACTCTTCTAACTCGACCCGGTTGGGCGAATAGGAGATCATGACTTGAGGTTTTTCAAGGTATGCGGGAATGGTAATGTCATCAATGCCCAAATATAAGTTATTATAGTGAGTTATCTGTTTATTTGGCAAAGAGATAGGATTTAATAGATAATACTGCGGTTCCTTGCTCCGAGTACAAGCAACTAAAATAAAGCCTAATACGATGAGACTTATTTTTTTTATCATTGCATATTCCTTGTAATAACAACTTTAGCTATTGTGCTCAATTATCCTAAACCTGGTTGTTGTATTTCTTAATAGGTTCGACTGTTAAATTTAGGATTATATAGATAAACTGTAGGTAAACAAATTCAAAATATATTTCGATAACCCATTTGCTTAGAAGAATGCGAAATAAACTAGATTAGTCTTCTCCAGGAGTTTCATCCTACTCAATGTCCTATTTATAGCATGTTTAATCACTGTACCTATTAAGTTGAAAAATTTTGACTCGATTATAGGTTTTCAACGGAAGATTTCCGCTTAATGCCAATGCATTTTTCATAACGAGATCAAGTATTATCTTTCGCAAATTTGATAAATTACTAGGGTTATCTTCTTTTATTGTCAAGTTAGGCCCTGGCTAATTGACTGTTCCTCTCCATAAGTAAGATAATATCTGCAATAAAGTTCGTGGTAATTGGTTCAGTCAATGTGGCACGATTTTCCTGACGGGATGTGACTTCAATAGCTTACTCGCGAGTTTTGTAATCCATACTCACTTTTAATGTAGGGACACAATATGAAAAAATGCTACTTCATGAATAAGATATTCTTTGTGTTATGGGCTTTTCTCTCTATATCCATAGCGATGGCTGCTACTGCAAGTCCTTTATGGACATTTGAGCCCATAACTGACACTAATTTAACCATCATTGGAAACAGTAAACAAATAGTAAAATATACAGTCACCAACCACTCAAAAAGAACTCATACTTTGATAATGACTCCCATACCAGGCATAAGTCAAATAACAAGCACTGGATATTGTGCCAATGTTTTTACACTAGGCTATAAGCAATCTTGCATTTTAGGTTTGTATGTTGATGGAATGAAGTTGAAAGGTAATATTGTGAGCGGACCACAAGTATGTCAACGAAATAATTCCCATCAATGTTATCAACCAAGTGCGGAAAACTCTCTTAATATAAAAAACATCCAGTCATTATGTGATACGAATTTATGTACAGAGAAACTTTCAGTATTTAGTGGAGAGAAATCAACTTTTGATAATTACTTTACTATCGTCAATGGTTATCATGTTGGGACACAAGAATATCAAGAATACTTGCCCCAAAATGTTGCTTTTATTCCAAAAAACATGGAATCTCCAGCTTACATTAAATTAT
The DNA here is from genome assembly GCF_004283175.1 of Legionella longbeachae. Taxonomy (GTDB): domain Bacteria; phylum Pseudomonadota; class Gammaproteobacteria; order Legionellales; family Legionellaceae; genus Legionella; species Legionella longbeachae. Next base: position 111,869 of record NZ_RXNW01000013.1, on the reverse strand, counting down.
CAGCGATCCCTTCCGCTGATTTTCCATGCATAGGAAGAGGTTATGTAGATCCAAACAATCGGGCTATAGTATCTACAGGAACATGCACATACACATCAGGAGCTTTTTATTCATATCGTAAAGGTTTTTATGTTAATAAGGACTCTCAAGGAAAAACTATTCATCATGGTGGTATAGAGATTAGACTAAGAATTGATAAAGATGATCCTAATCTAACAATGGACCAGCTTTATCAAAAAGGAGCATGGCCTGCCGTATGGATGATGTCACCTTATATAGATGATACATTTCGCTTTAATTCAGAACCATTTATACCAAAAAATCTTTGGCCATCTGCTATGGAAATTGATATTTTGGAACTAATCAACGGCGGATGGACTGCAACCACCCCTATTATTGGATCAATACATTATGGTTATTTAGCAAATGAAACAGCAACCTCATGGAATTATATTAATAATATAGGTGATTATGACAGACAAATAGTGCCTCTATATCCAGTCGCAGATTCATCTAACTGGCATAACTATGGGTTCACGTGGGAGAGAAAAGAAGGGACCTCAGTTACTAGTTATATTCTCAGTTGGTACTATGATGGCATCAAATACACGTCTCTAACTATAACTCGTAAGAAAAGCGAGACAACAGGTAACATGATTTTTAGTGCAGAAAGAGAAGTTAATGGAGAGCAGCAACTAATATGGTGTACAAGCTCTAGCCCAAGATGTTGTACCGTGGAGTCAAACAGATGCAATCTAGCTTTAAATGTACCTATGCCTTTGACAGAGGCGGAAGTTATGTTCGACTCTTTAACAAATGGGTTTAACAATGGTTATTATTTGAACGTTAATCTTGCTGCAGGTGGCGAAGGGATAGGTGTGTATGACCCAAGTATACCTGGTTTTCCTCCCCCTAGTTTTGGACGGGCAAATATGCAAATTAGCCATATCAATCGTTTTGTAATTGGGTATTGATTATAACGCAAAAGGCTAAGGTTTGGATTAATCTGTAGGCAACTACTAACGATTGATCCGAATTATCTACTGGGACTTCAATTTAATGGAATTTCGCGGGCATCATTTTAGGGTTTAATTAAATTGTAGTTGCTTAGATGAGTTTAATTCTTCTTTTACTGCGCTGTTAAAGAGAGCGGGCATTTGTTCATGGATTTGTTCGATCAGCGCTTCATCTGTTTTTTCATTGTTTTCAAATAATATTATTTCATGGGAAGGTTTCTCAAAAAATTTATCCATCTCCTTGGCATATTGTGGGCTTACTTTACTTTCTTTATTTTGAAATCGACTGTTGATAAAATTTTCTCGTAGTCTTGGTGGGGCATCAATCATTACAAATTTAAGCTCGGGTATAGCATTTAATAATTTAAGTCGGTTTTTATCGAGATACATGGCTTGCGAAATAACAAAACTCTGTGTCGGAGTTTTTTCCTTTTGTGTCTTGATAATATCAATCAAGACATTGACAAATTCATCAATCATTTCTGAAGTCATTTGCTCATCTTCAATTAAACAGTCTAGCATCCTTGGTGTAATGTGTTTATCGCCATCGATATGGAGGATGTTTAGCTGTTCGAGTAGCCTTCCTATGTAACTTTTTCCTGATCCAGTTTTACCAAATAAAAAATAGATGGTCATTGTTTGCAACCGAGTAATAAACATTTTAGCGAGTAACATACATTAAAATAATAAAAATGTGTATTTTATTTTTATTGACCAATCGTTGACTCAGCTATCGTCAGCATTAAGAGTACTGAAAATGAGCGTTTCTCAAAATAATTAGTTGCTTTAATATAAATTAAGTAAATTGATTTTAGGTGACCAATGCCCCCGAAGAAATCGTACAAGTCAACATTATTACTCGATCTTGATGAAACAACATTTATTGCACTGGACGAGCTTGAATTTAAGAAGCATGGGAATACTTATGAGAGTATAAAGATGCTAAAGCGGATCCATTCTCGCCATACGCTTTCAAATTATATTGTAAATAGTGGTTATTATTTTTTTGTTATAAATCCTGATAAGCTCAAAACGATGATTGAAAGTATTTATGATGCAGGCGATGATATCGTTATATTTACTTCAGGATTATGGCTAAGGCCAGTACTTTCTATTATTTCCCAATTATGCAATTTATCAGAGAGAGCAAGTTATCGGTTTAACCAATCCTTATTTCTCAATCCTCAGCATGACAGTGAAAAACTGGGGATACAACAAAAAAATATAGCCACACTTTTAAAGCCTTATCGATTACATGGCCTTTTTCGCCCAGTTCCAGAACTTCGAGATACGCATTTTGTGCTACTTGATAACGATAGAAACCATATAGCTTCTTGTGGGAGCTGTTTTTATCTTGATGGGGTTATTGCTACTACAGATGAAGATGATATGAGTTTTTATGAAAAAGTTCTTGAGAAAATGGAATTAGCTCACAATGAGGGGGCAAGGCGTTCTCCATCATCACCCTGTTATTATTATCCAGAAGTTATTTTAAAAACAATGATTCAATTAGGGATTCAAGAGATGGAAGAGGAAAAAGCCAAAATGGACATCTATTTTCAGCAATCTTAGAGCAGCTTGCTGATTCGACTATTTTTATTAAGTAAATTGACTGATTAACGGAAGTCTGTTTGATATTTTTTACGCTGGTATTTATTGTACAGGAACCATTTGCATAAGGAGTATTAGAGATGAGCGATGCATCTTATTGGGTGTATATGTTGCTTTGTGAAAACAATTCTTATTATACAGGTTATACTAATAATCTTGGAAAACGCTACCAATCTCATGTTGACGGAACCGGTGGATGTAAGTACACGCGTAGTTTTAAACCACTAAAAATTGCTCAGTTTTGGGAAATTAAAGAAGGTAAATTAAAAGCAATGAACGTTGAGCGTTACATTAAAAAATTATCGCGTATAGATAAAGATAAAATTGTTCATAATCCCAATTTACTGGATGTAAATTAAACCAGGCTCTTTTTCAAGAGAGATAATAGGTATTTTTTAAAAAAATTTGGGATACATTCTCTGAGCATAAGTTTAATGTAGCTAGTTTATCGACAATAGATGAGCTGATTTTTATTCTTTTGTCTCACAAAAAGTATACCTCATGCAAAATTGGAATAAGGGTTTAAAAACAGTATTGTGAGCATGAAATGGGTATCAAATTAGTAGGTTTTCATCGATAAAATAGATATGTGAGCATTCTTTTTAAAGTTGTATTTTAAATACATCTTTATTATAATACCTGATATAACTACCGGAAAGGAGCGTATCATGTCAGCAATCCATAAGCCTGCAAAAACCTTCAGTGATAGATTTGCCTATGGTCTTGTGAAGTTTTTTCGATTTTTTGCGGACACATTTTTTCAGAGACGTTATGGAAATCGCGCTATAGTGCTAGAAACAGTAGCTGCGGTTCCTGGCATGGTTGGAGCTGCTTTATTGCATTTACGCTGCTTAAGAAAAATCAAAAATGATGAGGGTTGGATTAAAACTTTATTGGATGAAGCGGAAAATGAACGAATGCATTTGATTACTTTTATGTATATTGCCAAGCCTAATTGGTTTGAACGATTTATTATTTTTATAGCACAAGCTATTTTCGTAATTTTATATTTTTTAATGTATGTTATTTCTTCAAAAACAGCCCATCGCTTTGTTGGTTATCTTGAAGAAGAAGCTGTTATCAGCTATACCCATTATTTACAAGAATTGGATGAAGGGCATATTGAAAATTGTCCAGCACCTGAAATTGCTAAAAGTTATTGGGGATTGTCTTCCAATGCACAATTACGAGACGTCCTATTAGCAGTACGTAAGGATGAGGAGGATCATAGGGATGTAAACCATCAATTGGCCGACAAACTGGCAAACGAGCGCACCCTTTTAATCAACCTTGAATTAGAACTAGCTCCTGATAAAACAAATAGTGAATTAAAAATTATCAATAACAAAAAATAAAAGGCGCATCATGAAATCCGAATACAGTGAGTTAATGTGCTATAAACAGATCGAAATTGACAGCAATGGAAAATTAAAGTTTTTTCTGGAAAAGCACAGTACCAAAGAAGGAACTTGGGGCTGGCTTTCTCTAATAGAGGGAGCCATTGATTTTGTATTCCTAAATGGCCAGGGGCAAGAGTTGTCACGTACCCGAATCGATAAACAGCATCCTCAAATACTGATTCCCCCTGCAGCATGGCATAAAATTATTCCTGTTAGTGAGCCATTTCATGCAAACCTTGAGTTTTATTGTATGCCCCAACGTTATTTTAATAAAAAATATGGATTGGGTGCTGCGCACAGTGATTTGGTATATGTTTATCAGACTTATTTGCGTCATTTACAAGGCTTAACGATTCTTGATGTAGGCTGTGGTTCAGGTAGAAATTTGTTGTATTTAACAAAAATGGGCCATAAGGTTACTGGGATTGATTACAACCAATCGGCATTGCAGACAATTCAAGATATAGTGCAAAAAGAAGTCCTGTCTGGGGTCGATTGTATATTGCATGATTTAAATCACCCCTTAAAGCTTAAACCAGATTGCTTTGATTTCATGATTGCAACAGTCACTTTGCAATTTTTAGAAGCGCAACGCGTTCCTGTATTGTTAGGGGAGCTTCAAGAGATGACCAATAAAAATGGTTATCATTTTTTAGTTTTTCCTATTCAATCAGATCTTTATTCACTCCCGGGTTCCTTCACTTTTTTACCGAAAAAAGAGGAACTTTATCATCTGTATCAAGACTGGGGGTGGTCTATACTTGAATATAAAGAAACAGTAGGCCATCTGCATAAGCAAGATGAACAGGGAAGGCCAATATCTGGTTTGTTTGGTTTTTTGTTCGCGCAAAAACTCTAACCTATAAAAGCAATAAGATTTTTTTTAAGAAGCGTTTTAAATTCGGTGTAGCGATTACCCGCTTCTCGTATCACCTTTAGTTTATGCTCCTTGCGTACTTAATTAGCAAGGGGTTTATCCTGAAACGTAAGTAGAGAACGAGCATTAATCCATTTAAATAATCTTCAAGAATTATGAGTCCATGTTTGTGGTTCCAAAGGAACAACCAGGGTGTATTGAACAACACACCCAAATAAATTTAAAAATAATTTTTCTTGCTGATGGGGCTTTTCAGTCCATCGTAAGTGATGTATTTTATGGACATCATTTTAAAGCAATTAAACGATGTTTCATGGAGTGAAACAATGATTCAAAATAAAAGGGCAATATCAGAATATTCACAATCAGGTAATGATCCAGTCGCTTTAGTTTTAAAATGGATTTTATTGTTCACTGCTCTTGTATGTTTTGTTGTATTGATATGGGGCACTTATAAAACCTACCAACTTGCTCCACCTTTACCTCAACAATTTCAAACCCAATCAGGCCAGGTCATCATGACTGAAGAGGATATTGTTGCAGGCAAAGCTGGATTTCAACGTGCAGATTTGATGGATTATGGAAGTCTTTATGGTATGGGATCTTATTTTGGAGAAGATTATACTGCAAAATATTTACTACGGTTAGGTCGCCTTATTGAAGAAAAAACATCCCAACTGAATTATGGTAGATCTTTTATTGATTTGCCTGAGGAAAAAAAATACTTAGTAAGAAGGAACATGCAGCACGAGTTACAAAATATCCAATTAAATAAACCCATTAGTATTTTTTCTCAGCCTGTTGCAGATTCAGTTCTACAACTCAAACAGGAAATTGCATTTACTTTAATGAATCATGATGCAAAGAAAGGGTGGACTAAAGCGTATAGCCTGAATAATCAAAGTGCTTTGCAAACAGCAGATTTCCTTATTTACTCTTCATTGACTACTATTGCTCATCGACCTGGACAAAACAGCTCCTACACTAATAACTGGCCTTATGAGCCTACTATGGGAAATACCCCAACGCCATCTACTTTTTACTGGACCTGGGTCTCATTCTGTTTCGTCTTTTTGGGTTTTGGTGCTGTTTTATATATTTATCATCGCTATCTTGCTGCTCCTGATAATGCTCCTAAGACACCGCTTTTTATGACTTTTAAACCGTTGACATCAAGTCAACGCAAAGTGGGGCAGTATTTTATGATAGTTGCGCTTGTATTGCTCCTTCAGATTGGTGTAGGAGCTATTATGGCGCATTATTATTCTGAACGTACAGGTTTTTACGGTATTCAGATTAATGATTATTTACCCTTTAATTTTTTACGCGACGTTCATATACAAACGCCTATTGTCTGGATTGCTCTTTCTTGGATCAGCGCTGCAGTATTTATGACGCCAATTATTAGCAAGAAAGAGGCGAAGGGCCAGGGTTTTTTAGTCAGTGCTTTATTTTGGGTTACTCTTTTTATAGTTGGTGGGGCTATTATTGGTGATTACTTAGGGATTATGGGATATATCGATCAGTACTGGTTTTGGCTTGGTAATCAAGGACTTTCTTATTTGCAGCTTGGACGCTTATGGCAAATTGGATTTTGCCTGGGGTTATTTCTTTGGAGTGTTATCGTTTTTCGTGGCATGTGGCCTGGTTATAAAGAGATTAAAGAAGCAACCATACAATTTTGGACTGGGCGTATTCGGTTGGAGCATCTTTTTTGGGCCAGTACGGCTAATGTCGCTGTCTTGTATTGTTTTGGAATGATTCCATTAACAGGCATTGAAAAGTCGTTTACCATTACTGATTTTTGGCGTTGGTGGGTTGTTCATCTTTGGGTTGAGCAATCGTTTGAGTTTTTTGCAGCGTGTGCAACTGCTTATCTTTTGATGGGAACAGGTTTGGTCTCAAGAGTACTTGCGGAGCGAACCATGTACTTTGAAACTATCCTTATTTTTTTAGGAGGGGTTATTGGCACAGGACACCATTGGTACTGGACAGGTACCCCTGATATCTGGGTACCCCTTGGTTCAATGTTTTCCTTTATTGAGGTTTTGCCTTTAGTTCTACTCATTATTGATGCAATTGAGCATCGACAATTGATTAAACGCCAAGGTGATTTTACCTATAATTTGGCCTACCTTTATATCTTGGGAGCTTCTTTTTGGAATTTTGTTGGCGCCGGAGTATTTGGTGGTGGGACACTGAATGCCCCGTTGGTTAATTATTATGAACATGGAACTTTTTTAACGCTTAACCATGCTCATACAGCATTGTTCGGAGCTTTTGGTCTACTTGGTCTTGGCCTAATTTATTTTTGCTTGCGTTATGCCGCTGGTGATCGTATATCGTGGAGTGATCGCTTGGGCACATGGGCATTTTGGCTCTATAACATCGGCCTTTTATTATGGATCGTACTCAATTTTTTCCCTATAGGATGGTCTCAATTAATGGATGTTTATGAGCATGGTTTTGCCCATTCAAGAAGCATCGAATTTTATGACACAACCCTTTTGTGGCAATGGTTACGATTACCTGGAGATGTAGTTTTTGCTCTGGGGGCATTTGTTATGACTTTTGATTTTATTCGTAATTTAGGGCCTTTTTTCCCTAGGATACTAAAAAATCGCTGTAGCAAAGACGCATAATTGTTGTCAAATTAAAGAGAACAAAGTTCGATTGGAAGAAGAAACTTTTTGATAAATCAAAAGTGTCCACAGATAGTTATTTTGGGCTAATTCGAGCTAGCTGTTAGCATATGTTAATAATGCCTTAATGATTTGTGGTTAAAATATGGCCTTAAAATACAGTAATTGACCTGGTTTGATGCCTAGATCATTAAGGATGCAGCGTGAATAAAACTCTAACTTTGTCTCTTTTTATTATTTTTGAATTATTCTGTTTTCAAGCAAACGCGCAAAAAATAATTAAACTCAGCCCTAACGAAACCAAGTTACTCGCAAATAACACTCTTTGGACATTAAATGCTACGTGCGTTGTGCAAAGCATACATCCAAAGAACAGTAAAATTAAAATCAATATACTAAAAAATAGCGGCATTATTAATGGGAAAAAACTCTCTACTGGTCAAGGTACTTTAATTCAAGTTAACAGCAACAGTACTTTATCGGTGAGTGCTGAATCAGGTACACAAATCAACCTTATCAATTTAGGAACGGATGAGTTACAAGCAGTTTGTTCTACATAAATAGGGCTGTAAATAGAAATGCATTCCAGAAGGCCAATGTTAGTTTTATCTATTTAGCGAATAACCGAATTATTGTTTTCGTGCTCAAAACTTTCTGTTTGTTCACGGGCCTTTTTTTGCATTTCTTTAAAAAAGAGTTGATAACCAACACAATCACGTAGTTTCACTAGGCTGTTTTTACTTGCTTTCGCGAGTTTATTGCATTGATCTAAAACTGGATCCAAATTCGCTATGGCTAATTTCTCATAATAGTCATTAATTATCTTGTCATCCATAATACTTAACGCCAGTTTACCAAATTCATTTGCTCTGGCATCGCTAGCCAGTCCTGCGTGATTATCCTCATTTTTTTCATTTAGATCATGTATGGATCGAATAAGAGTCCATTTATTGGTAGGGTACGTAGGAGAACTGGAATGAAAAAAGCCTAGGCTAGTTGGGGTAACAGCTCTTTCATGATCAATTGTAGTAAAAACCAATCGTTCTCCGTCATTGCGGACAATCATATTTGCAAGTTTGGTATCTGATTGTTTGCCAAGAATGTGATCTGTTATGAGTGTCTCCTCGAGTCCTACTACCTTTTTATTTTTTAATTCCCCTGTTTTTCCTTCACGTACAAACTCCTCAACATCTTGGGTATTATCAAATTTACGAGATAAAGTATGGTATTGGAAGCCATTTCTTTTTTTTGTTTGTAAAATTAGGCACTCAGGTTGTTCTTTGCGAATTTCATGAAGTGCATTGGAAATCATTAATTCTTTTACTATATCCTCACGAGAATGGGCTCCTTTTTTGACATATATCATCCCAGTATTTTTATGTTTCACGTAAGCTGATGAAAGCGTTCCATGAGTTGGCTTGCCTATTTCTTCAAATTCGGATGATTCTTTTACGAGATCTTCACAATGAGTTATTTCCACATTAGTTTTGATTTCATGTTCCCTTTGTGTTTCATAGATTAACGTATAAGTTGTATAACCAGCAGTTAGCATAGAGATACTTTTTAGTATTTTACCAAACATTTTATATGCCTTTTTAAATATAAGCCTTATGCAACCCTCATTGTAAATGAACTTGATTGAGTGTCTATCGTTCTATATTAAATAAGGTTCAAAATAGGAGAACATTGATTTTTTTGTATGCTGTATGCTAAGGTAAACAAATGGACAAATATCGCTCGCTTGTCATGTTGTTACTTATGAGTGCTCTCTTTATTGCACCACTCAAGTTGCCAACATGTCCGAAACAAAGTATAGCTTCCCCTGGTTTTCTTTCTTTTGCGGTAACACCTTGTTCCCCACAACAAGTTGTGAGCAGTAGCTGTTTCTCTACGTCTTATTGGCTGCAAGACGAGTCTTATTTGACTTCCAAATTAATACTTCAATGCCTTATTGGACTGTTGAGTTTTTTACTTGTTTTTTCAAAATACAATACTCCATTGGATGAAATTTATCGCCCTCCTATTTGATCCTATTTTATTTTTAAATTTAAAAAATAATTTTAAGGAATCAAAATGAAAAAACTAATTTTGTCTCTATTGATGACATTTTTCTCCTATTCTACTTTTGCTTCGGGTATTGGTATTAACCCTGCAGATACGATGATGTTTATACAAAATCATAGCCCGATTTTTTATCTGGCAATTTTCTTTGGTTTGGGGATCTTACTGGCGTTTACTCCTTGTGTTTTACCTATGGTGCCCATTTTATCCAGCATCATCACTGGCCAAGGTGCTAATACTGGCTCCCAAGCTTTTAAATTGTCCCTAGGGTATGTGCTCGGGATGGCCGTTACCTATGCAATAGCAGGAATGTTGGCAGCATGGCTAGGTTCGACGGTACAAACTCTAATGCAACAGCCAATCATTATCGGAAGTTTCAGTTTGTTATTTATATTGATGGCATTATGGTTGCTGGGTGTTTTTGAGTTTCGACTACCGGCAATTGTGCGGTTTATTCCTCGTCGTTCACGACAACATGGAATGCTCTCCGCAACTTTAATGGGAGTTCTATCCACATTGGTTGTATCACCCTGTGTCACAGCTCCTTTAATTGGGATCTTAACCTATATTGCCCAGGGCAATCATGTTTTCCAAGGTGGTTTACTGTTATTTGTTTTGGCTTTGGGAATGGGACTACCTTTGTTGATTGTAGGTGCTGGATACGGTCGTATTTTGCCGGGTTCAGGTCCTTGGATGGTACGTATCAAACAAGTATTTGCCATCATGATGTTTTCTATGGCTGTTTGGTTATTAAGCCGTGTCGTACCCCAGTTTTGGATTAATTTGTTGTGGATTGTTGTTTTGCTCTTGAATGCTTGGGTTTTGGGTGCTTTTCGTCTGGAGCAAGGAATGGTTGGACGGTTGATGCAAGGTATCGCCCTATTATCTATAATGGGGGCAGGGGCGTTAATGTATCAAACATTTATACCTGCGTCTGTGATTCAATCGGTTTCGCGTTCTCCATTTACCGAGGTTCATACACTTGAAGAAGTAAATGCTAAATTAGCTGAGGCCAAGGCAAATAATGAGCGTGTTTTTATTGAGTTTTATGCTGGATGGTGCAGCGACTGTCAGGCTATGGATAAGTATGTTTTTAATCAAGCCGCAGTTATTAATGCAATGCAAGGTTTTGTAAATCTTCGTGTTGATATCAGTGAAAAGACAGATGAAGTCGCCAAAATTCGTCAAGCGTTTCATATTTATGGCATTCCGACTATGCTTTTTTATGATAAGCAAGGCCAACAGCTTACTGATTTAAGTTCAGTTGGACAGATATCCAAAGAAAAGACATTGCAATTATTCGCCCAATTCCAAAATAAATAATGTGGACTCGGGAATAAGAACGTCAAACATTGGGGCAGTATCATTTGATTTTCACCCTAAATGCCTTCAATATATACCCTATTGATTCAATAGGGTATATATAAATTGAATGTGACATGTTCTTCACGACCGTTAATTGTGATAAGAAAAATCACAGTATTGAATAATGATCTGATTCATAATGCACTTCCAAGAATTGATTATTCTGATGCGTTTTTAGGGGAGCATATAGATAGTTCAAATATTACGATTGAAAGAGTGGCTCAATTATTTTTTAGTTCTTCACCCGCATGGGCGCGCAAGCTTTTAATCATCAGGAATGCCTTGGTAGGATGGATGGGACTTAAAACGCAATCAATTGGTAGAGATAATGAGATTGCCTTTAATCTTGTTATTGGTCAAAAAATAGGTCTTTTTAGACTTTATAATCGAACAGAAAGCGAACTCCTTTTTGGTGAGGATGACAAGCATTTGGATGTTCGCATGATTTTAAAAAAGGGTGATCAGGCCATTACAATTACCACGCTTATCCAATTTAAAAATATATGGGGAAAGTGCTACTTTAAAATGGTTCGTATTTTTCATCAACAAATCATAAAGTCTCAACTTAAAAAAGTACTAAAAAAGCTTAATAGAGATGAACAAATTTAACCCGTATGGAGTTAGGTTAATACGGGTTGTAAAAATACAATTATTTTTTTGTGAAAATCGCAATACGCTACTAAAAGTAATTGCTGCTACTTAATAGGCGTGTGTTTTGTTCGAAAGGATCTGGATCTTCGCCATTTATTTTGACTGCATACATGCCCATTGCCAAGAGTGGGGATGACTCAGAATAGGGGGTCAATAACGAATTGGATTTTTTGATGGAGTAAGAGTAATGTGCTTCATCAGAAACTTCTACCTCCAGGGTAATGTCCCTGTCGTTATTTTTCATTAGAACGGCTCTGATTCCAGAGGATAATAGTTTGTTTTTGAAGGCTTCGTTTTTTAATATAGCAGTTGCAAAACAGTGATAAATATTATTTGAATTCGCTGCACGAGTATTATTTAGAGAGCTTTTAATGTATCTTTCTTCGAGCTTTCCTGTGCAATGTTCGTCGTTATTTCCTTTCTGTTCATATTCTATACAGATATTCTGAACATCTCGTTTTAATATGTCCTTGCAATAAGAAAGATGTCTTGCGCAGTAATCTGCAAAATAAGGATCTATTTTTGTTGTATTGGCATTTATTTTTTTTATTGCTTCTACTTTTTTGGTCGGAATGATAATTATTTCCTTAATATCAAATGTATTTTCTGCGTGAAGGATTTTTTTTAGGTGATTTTTATTGGAAAGAAGGTTTTTCATTTCTTCGAAGTGGTTATTATTTTCTATTTCCTTACTCATAGAACGACAAGAAAAATTAAGCATTAGATTTTGTTTCGTAATAGTGTGTTCTAACTCTTGGAGTTGATACTGACTCTGAAATTCTTTATCAATATAACTCTTCATCCTATCCAGGGAGGTAGATATTAAATCATTCGGATTTAATTTTTTGTTGTTTACAAATACGATAGATATTTTCATGAGTTATATCCTTATTGATTAGTTCTTTTGAAAAACTGGCGCGTGAACTCTTTTAATTCATCGCATGAGAACTTGCACTTTGGCGAAAATTTTTAATTATACTCATTAAACTTTAAATTGCGAGTTATATAGGATCTGATAGTTTTATCGAATGTTGAAATGATCCATGTTGCTGTAGGACCTTGTGAGGCAGAAGGATTTGCCGTTGTCGTCAAAATGAATGGTTATACACCAATCCTTGTTATGAGGTTCATGAAGCGTATGTAGAAGCTGCTCGACGTGAAAAACGTTTCAAAAATTATTGGAGACAATGGAAGTTAAATAGGATTGAGGATCTTAATCAAGAATGGCGAGATCTGGATGAAGAAATCTACCATTGATTCAGATCGCCTGGATGCCACGAACATGTCGCGGCATGTAGGTATTGGGGATGAATTATCAACACGCCTTAATATTGATTTTAATTAAATATTAGATTGACTTGGGTTCATTTGTAGTACATCTTATTCTTATGTTTTTCTATCGAGTCAAAATATGGACATCAAAGAACTGTTTAACTGGCTTCAAGGTGATGAAGCGGCACTTCATTATTCCGATATGGTTTTGTCCCGCGAACTTCTTGATTTGCAGCTAAGCCAAGCAGAAAAATCGTCTCAAACTCTACTTAGAGAGGTGCGTATCGCGAGGTACAGTAAGGGTGCTGTAACTGAGAAAATTAATGAATTAGAAAAAAATGATTTATATGTAAAGTACCTTAAATTCTGTAGTCAACATTCTTCAGAAAAGTCATTATTGTTCATAACATTAAAATACTTGTTGTCGCAAGCTCAAAAAGAACAACCACAAATTCAATTATCAAATAAAGTGTATCAATTGTTTTTGGTTGTACTTCAGGAGGATCAAGAAAGTACGCTTAAATTTTATAATGAAAATAAAGAATTATTTAAAGATTATGATGAAATACAAGAAAAAGTGGATCTAACATTACACCAGAAAAAAATTGATGAAGATGTTCAAAAAGTTAAAAGAAATTTATTGAAATTAAACACGTTTTTATCGCATCAAAAAAATCCCTTGGGACTCGTAGGATTATTCAAAAATTATATAGATGATACAGAACAGTTTGCCGCCTTAATACTCTGGTTATTACACCGCGGAGTTGGCGCTAAAAAAATATTACAAACCTACTTGCTTCATGATTTTCTTAAATATCATTTCTTTACCTTACATGATAAGGATAATGAAGTTGTTCGATTATATACTTTGCTTGGGTGTTTCCCCCAAACGAAAACCCTTTTAGAAACAGTGAAAAAAACAGCTAGTGATGAGCGTGGTCTACAGCAATATTCACTTGATGGTGTATTTCAAAAATATGAACTTTTAACAATTTCCCCCCTCCATAATCCATCCCAATTCTCACAAATATCAGAGAATTTTTTAAGCTTAAATAAAATATTTGGACTTCCATTTTTAATTGAAGCAATAATTAACTCAAATGAATATACTGATTCAAAATGGCAGGAAGCATTAAAAGATGCGCTGAATAAACCGCAATTCGTTATTGAAGAGCTTTCAGGAGTTATTCATTTATTTGCGTCTGAATACTCTCCATCGGTCTTAAAAAATTTGGCGGATTTGATTGATGATAGTACAGTACAAGAACTATTGTCTAATAATGAAGGAACAGTGTTATATTTAATACCCTATAAGCCTAAATTGTTTGATGCAATTAACGAAAAAAATAGTGCGGAGCTTATTCAACAATTTTCTAAAAAACATCCTGATGATTCAGGAATTGTTTACCAATTAACAGCCTTATTCATGGCCTTTTTGAGAAAAAAACATCCCGAAACATCATTAGTATTTCAAGTTCTTATTGATAAGCTGATGCGATACCCACATCTGCTTGAAGATGAAGAGTTACTAAGGCAGTTAAAAAAATTCCCGGATAGCGGACCTTTACTGTTTCAACGTTATGAAGCAATTGCAAGGCAATTTAATGATTGCATTCTTGAACAAACAGCGGAGTCTTCATTTAACAGTCGCAATTACCAGATCATTGAGGATAGCTGGTTTGATGCGACGCGAAAATTTAATGTACTGGGACTTATCAAGCCACAAACAAAATTTACTCTTGGAAATAAATATGCTTTTCAAGCAAAAGTTGCTCAAATCGCATTTCTTCATCATGGAGAAAAGTTTGATTTAGATGCTTTTATTGAGGCTCTGTCGTTGCCTCCTGTAACTTCAGATGCAGTTAGTGAGTACGAACGAATACTAATTGAAATGCTTGCGACCATAGATAATGAATTACTGAGAAAGCAGATTATTGAAAAATTAGAAACTGATCCAGTAGGGCGGTTCGATTGGATGAAAAAAGAATATGAAGGTAAAACTGTTTTTCACAAAGCGGCAATATACGGTAATCTCGGTTTAATTAAGCTTTTTGAAGATGAGCTTGAGCCAGAGTTCTTTAATAAAGCGGTCCTATATGCTGCACAAGAAAATCAATGGAGTACAGTGGATTATCTTTTACAACTCGATACAACCTTTTTAACCGAAAATGAAATAGAGGCGGTTGTGCGTTTTGCTGCTCAGCAAGGACAAGTAAATATTATCCAATTTTTTTATGACAATTATGATTATGCGCCATCTACTAATGAAATAGCTACGATTTTGGAGCAGGCTATAATCAATAACCACTTGAATGTTGTTACCTATTTTTATCAATCTTCTTTTGCTTTGCCTAAGCAATCAGTGATCAATAACTTATTTAATTTGGCAATAGAAGCAGAAGCTATTGACGTTATCTCATTTATTGCTGAAGCTGAAGAAAATAAACCTACGTTATCTGCTGTTGAAAAAGCATTTGAACAAGCAACCCTTCATCAAAAATTAAAAATTATACAAACACTTTGCCATTTATCGTCTAATACTCCACGTCCTGGGGTTATAGGGCGAACTTTTATAAAAGCGTGTCAGTTAGGCCTTTTGGCAGCAGTTCAATACTTTTATGATTCCCCTGAAAAAATAATATCTCAATCTACGTTCCAAAATGCATTTGAACAAGCCATCATTAATGGGCATATGGATTTAGTCATCTACTTCTGTAACTCATTAACTAACCCGCCGACACAATCAGTGATTGAGCAAGGGGTTATAAGTGCAGCAAAATCAGGAAATCTTCATTTAATTGAGTATTTTTGTTCGATGACCTCTTCTAATAAACCAAGTCGGCATGCAATTACTCAGGCTTTATATCAGGCGATTAATCATGATCATACTGAAGTGTTTATATTTTTATGTGGTAATCCAATGAGCCCGCCAAGGAAATCAACTCTAAAGGAATCGTTGCTTCTTGCTGCAAAAAAGGGAAGAAAAGAGATTGTTGAATATCTATGTGTGAATGAAATGGATGCACTTGATCAATCCACTATTAACAACGCACTTATATTAGCGGTTAAATTTCAGGAACCGGAAATTGTTCGATATTTATGTGACATAAATGTTCCAGATAAAAATGCAGTACGCATAGCTC
This sequence comes from Legionella longbeachae, assembly GCF_004283175.1. Taxonomy (GTDB): domain Bacteria; phylum Pseudomonadota; class Gammaproteobacteria; order Legionellales; family Legionellaceae; genus Legionella; species Legionella longbeachae. Next base: position 95,831 of record NZ_RXNW01000013.1, on the reverse strand, counting down.
TGAATAAAGCAATTGGAAGTAAGCAAGCGGGGCTTGTTGATTATTTAAGAGATCGTTTAAATGATAAGCATCAAACCATAACGAAATCTGCAAGTGGTGATGATTGTGAGATTGGCGCACCGTTAATCAATCATGGTCTATTTAAAGTAAGTAAATCACCTATCGGTGAGCACCAATCCAATGGCTATAGCTTATTAACTAAATGATTTTTATGATACGCCATACGGCGTATCTTTTTACATATTATTTATGCGATGTTTGCTGTTTTAGGTGCTTCTATATGCTCATCCACAGTATTAAGAGTTTTAACCGTTATTGTATTCATTACGTTTTGAGTTTGCTTCATAAAACCATTACTCGTGAGTTGTTTTATTTCTATAGAACAAATCTCACCTGGTTTATGTCCATGATTGTATTTATCAAGTACAGGCGTATTTTTCTCCGTGACAGGGTTTTCATTCCTGGATTTTATAGGTTTTGGGGAAGATTCTTGCAGTAACTCATCAATGTGGGTAAGCACTTTATCGGAACCATGAATAAGGTCTTGTTGTTCTTTATAATTCGCGTACTGGAGCTCGTAGATAAGCTCTCGCTGTTCTCCAAATACCAAATAGCTTTGCTTTCTGCTTTGATAATGATAAAAGGCAAGAGCTCCAGCCAATATTAATCCCACTCCCAGAGCGGCACTTATTCCTATAGGGCCTGTAGCAACAATAAGAGCAGATAAACTTGTACCCATGATTGTAGCTGCGATACCCAAGCCCAAGCCTGTGATGCCTAATAAGCCGGAGTATGTGCATAAAAAGCTGCCTACGGAACTTAATGCAGCCAGTGTTTTATCTTTTCTGGTTACATAATCAGCAGCACTTTTTTCATCGCCTTTTACAAGTATTGGTTTTTGAATAGAATTCGTTAATTCTTCTTGCATCAATTTTAGCTCTTTCTTGTCATCAGCAGTTAACGATTGTTGTGAAGAAAGATATGCGACCCTTTTTCTAATACTTTGTAAAAAAGCTTGTTCTGCTTGTAGTTCTTCGAGTTCTCCAGCAGCATTTTTTTCAGATTGATTTTTTTTATAGTTTGCATACATGATGGCGCTAAATCCTATGATGGAAATAACGGCAAAGGCAATATTCAATCCTAAGCCCACCGCTGCGCTTGCTCCTGCCAATAATCCAGTATATGCAAACGACTCAGTTAACTCGGCTACAGATGCTGAAGGACAAAAAGTTTCCAAAATTGCTGACCAGAAACTTTTATTTTTCAAGTTTTCTATATGTTTTTGTCGCAGACTTAAAGCTTTATCGATTTGATTTTTTGAATAACCAGGTGCAGACTTAAGAAGTAAGAGCTTCTTATAGATTAAATCATCGTTTAGTCTTGCTGCAATAATAAGGGGGATTTCACCCTCGTTATTAGGGGTGTTGAGCAGGGCCAACGCTTTACTCTGAGAATTTTTAAGTAGAGTTAATTTATCACTGCGATCTTTATCAGTCCATGTAGCTTTTCTTTTTCTATCTTTTGCTGCTGGTGATATTCCAAGCATTTCATGCACAATATTAAAATAACCTTGTCGTACTGCCTGGTGTAAGGCACTGTCGCCGTTCTTATTGAGTAGAGAAATATCTACTCCCTTAGCAAGCAGGTATTTTACGAAACCTAATGAACCTTTCTGTACTGCAATATGTAATAGAGTATTGCCTTGTTCATCAACTTCATTAATTTGTTTTAAGCTACATAGTCCGATTGCTTTTTTAAAACTTTCTTTATTGTTCTCTAAAAGGGCTTTTCTAGCTACTTCAATCATATTGATTTTCCATATTTTGAACAAAGAGGTAAGTTATAGATTATAACAAGTGAAAATTAAGTAAAGATTAGAATCTCATTACTGATTGGAATAGGGTATCTAATAATTTGTAAATGGAGTGGACAAGTATTTCATATTAGGTCTGTTTCATACATTTAATCACTTGAATACTATGATGGAATTTAAATGCCAATGTCATCAAGCTATACTTAAAACAACTAATTGGGTTAATTAATGATGGCACGAATTCTGGTTATACAACATTCTCCCTACGAACCTTTGGGTATTATTATTCATACCTTAAAGAGGATGAAGTTGCGTATCCGTTATGTCAACTTTGCAAGAGATCCACATCAACGAGTGAATATGAGTCGTTATCATGGCATTGTTGTATTGGGAGGCGCCATGCATCCTAATGAGCTGGATTTGTATCCTCACCTAATTCATGAAATTGAATTGTTGCAAGTCGCACTTGCTAAAGAAGTTCCAATACTCGGTATTTGTTTAGGCTCTCAATTGTTGAATATCGCTTTGGGTGGTTTCTGTTATGCTTTAGATAAACCTGAGTTTGGATGGATACAAGTAGATAAATGCGGTGAGCATGAATTATTTGAGTTGTTTGATAAGCCAATCCATGTTTTTCAATGGCATCAATTTGCAAACCAGATTACTTCAGGTGTCGATGTCGTTTTAAAAAATACACAATGCGTGCAAGCATTTAGTTATCGCAATAGTATAGGTCTTCAATTTCATTTGGAAGTTGATGCTCATTTGATGCGGCGGTGGTTAGAACATCCAGACTATTTAGAGCATCTGCGCCGCCATTTACAACCAGAAGATATTCAAGGCATCCATTTAAATAGTAAGAACTATTTACCTAGGTCAATGGTGCTAGCGAAACAATTTTTTACCGATTTCTGTCGCTTATTTAATAAAAAATCCTATGCATTATCCTCACATACAGCAGGAAGGGATTTATTCTAAATTTTTCTTGAAAATATCTGGCGGGGTAAAGATCAGTTAAACCCTAAATTTTGCTACTGGTTTTTTAGTTATTTCTTGGCATTCTTCGGTGTTGTGTTGAATTCTTTTATCCATTTTCAAAAAAAAATTTCAGCTTCAACCTTGAGCTTTTTATATAAATCAGAGTGCGGATCTGCGAGAACATTTAGATTTATTTGTTTTCTATTATACTCATATACTAATTTTCTATATTCCTTCTCTTTCTGTGTTCGTAAATTTTTTAGCTGTTGTATGTGCTCTGCTAGAGCCTGTGTAATTGTTTTATGTGGGGGCATATTGTACACCACTGATACCAGTACTGTTGTACTTTAATTATGGATGATAATAAGTCAAATTCATTGCTTATTGTTTTTTTTAGATTGGGATTGATCTAGTCGTTTAAAATTTAACTAGTCCAAAAAAATCTGTTACATTTATGATTTTCTTATTTAAGCGATAAGTTATTCAGTAGCATTTAGAAAACACGTCTTATCCCAAATAGATACGGACCACATATATAGAGTATGTCGCTCAAAGAGAGGTAACGTTATAGGTAAAGGTCGCCCATGCCTTCCTATAAAATGAGCTAAAGCTCTAATATGAGGTCACATCACGATGTCTTTTTAAGTGAAATAGCTGGGCAAATTGTAAACAGACCTGGATTTTTTTCGATTCTCAAACATTTAAAAACTAAGTGTGTCGACTTATAGCGATAAAAAGTATCTCTGGGTAAATATTACTTTCAAAACCTGAAACGCTCACTCTTTCAAGTGGTTGTTTCAGATTAAGTCGAAACTATTTCAACCCATTAGATTTCATCAATTCTTCTTTATTGTCTTCTGAACAAGGTCTTTGAAAGAATCTAAGCTTCTCGAATTGAGGAATAAATGGTTTTCGGACTAGTTCTTTATGTTGCTGATCATAAGCGCTAATTAATTCGCTTAACTCATAATCATATGTAGCTTTAAAACTATTTACAGGTGATTCAAAAAGAACTGCTATTTTTGCTGCTAATTCAATTGCTTCTTTAGGATTCTCATCTTGATCAATGGGTTGAATTATTACTTTAGGTTGTGCCCCAAATAACCATTTCGAAACGAGACTTGGTTTATAAATTTGTATATTTGCTAACTCCCTTCCTGATTCAGTAGTGAATTTTATTGTACCTTCATATCCAATGAAAGCTTTTAACCAGGCTTTGGGTTTATCAAAAGTCACGGTAATATTATCAGCGATTTCTGGAAAAATTTCTTCAGTAGTGCTAATGGATGACTGAAGCAATAAATCCAATTTTTTAAACATAAGATCATCATCGAGAGTACTGGAGGTGAGTAGATATCCAGGGGTGGTTTTAGCTAAATTAAATTCAAAAGGCTTACATTTAATTTCTTCATATATTTTTTTTAAAAAAGCATCTTCAAAATCTTGGCCATCATTGAGTCCTTTTAGACATATTTTTAGAGCACTTAGGGTCAATTTATCTTTTTGTCGCGAATTTGGATTATGTAAACTGGTATTAAGTATCAGAACTGCATAGGCTAAAGTATAGGCTGCATCTTTGTTGGCAATATGATTCTCATAATTCTGCTGATAATAGGTTTCGCCAAAACTCTGAACTAATCTATCAATTTTTTGTGCTTCTGAAGGTAATTTAATTGTATTTAAAAAAACTCTAAAACCTTCTGTAAAGCTTTGTTCTCTAAAATTAATCTGGCTCGTAAAATTTTGTAAGACTTTCTTGCTTTCCTCATCGGGTTTACTCAAATAATCACTCACTGCATCTAAATCCAATTTATGCTTTTGTCTATGGAAGAAATCGGCAATTTGTTCAGCTGAATCAATACCATGGGTACTGCATATGTTTTTTATTAGTTGAATACCTTTTTTAGGATCAGAATTAAAAGATGTGATGATTTCATTCTGAGCTTTTTCTAATTCTGGATTAATCATGATATACTCTTTATGTTGGTCAAAATGACTTTAATAGTGCCTGTTTGAGTTTAATTTATCACTAATGATCAACAAAGCGCCAATCAAGGTTTTTCATAAGAATTATGAAAACTTTTCATATCTTGAATTAATGAATAGTGGGATTCAATGTGACTCTGATATTGTTCGATTTTTATATGTCATATAGAGGGGTTATGGCCCTACTCTTAAATTGTCTTAAGAACCGTTCGCTATTTAATCTTATTCACTATGTGCTCCAGATACATGGCAGCTTTTTCCAGCTCTTCTTTTTGGTGATAGTAGTGGGGTGAGATTCTAAGATATTGTCCTTCTCTAACTGAAACTGTAATATTTAGAGCATTTAATTCTTGATGAATTCTTTCAGCTTCAGGGTGCTTAAATGTAACTATACCTAGCCGCATCTTTTGTGGAGTGATCCACTGTAATTGCGGAAAGTTATCTAAAAAAAATTGAGTGTTTGTTGTTATCTTTTCTTTAATACGAGTATATCCTATTGATGTTAAATGTTCTAAAGAAGCATTTAACCCCGCAATAGCAATATGATTCATAGTTCCTGTTAGATAACGCTTTGCACTTTCTTGGAACCTTAAGTCGTAATTTAAGAGCTCCCATGGGTTTTCAACACCCAACCAACCTACATAGCTTGGTGTAAGTTTTTCTTGTAGCTCATTGGTCACATAAATAAAACCCAGCCCTTCAGGAGCCATTAGCCATTTATGACTACCGCAGGATAAAAAGTCAATGCCTATTTGTTCCACTTCTAAATCAGTGGCTCCTAGCCCTTGTATCGCGTCTACACAAAATAATGTGCCATTCTGTTTACATATTTTGCCTATTTTGGCGAGATCAATTGCATGTCCATTAAGGAATTGTACCATGCTAATTGACAACAGCCTGGTATTAGGTTTAATTGCATTTTCAATATCTGAACTTTCAATTATGGGTTCTTTATTATCGATATAATCAATTTCAACACCATGCCGTTGACAGTTTAAGAATGGGTAAATGTTTGCAGGAAATTCTTGTTTATTGAGAAGAATCCTATCTCCTTTTTTCCAAGGATAGCCATTTGCCAATATATTTAAACCAGTACTTGTATTTGGCGTAAGACAAATACGTAGAGGATCAGTATGTAATAGCGCAGCAATTTTTTTGTAAACATTTTCTATGATGGGTTGAAATGAAAAATAATTTTCAATATTTTTTATATGCCTTTCTTCAACATAACGTATAATCGCTTCTTTTACACTGAGAGAAAAAGGGCTAACTGCGGCATGATTTAAGTAAATTTGACTTTTAGTGTGGGGAAAGTTATCCATTACTTGGCCTTTAATCTAATAATGACATACATAATAACTAAATGAAGTTGTTCACTAAATCAAGTAGTTCTGCACAATTAAGTACAAACTAGCTAATCTTTTTGTTAAAGAAGTGTTAATTGTACTTTTATGAATTTATTAGAAAATTGATTGTGCTATGTTTGTAAATAATACATGCCTAAATATAAGGAATCTTGCGATGTCGAAAAAGATGGTTACTCTTTATGGGTTTGTTCTCTTGTCGTTTTTTACTAAGATTTATGCCGCTGAGAACATTAAATGTAAAGATTATAACAATAATCCAATCACTATCAAACCAAAGACAATAACGATTTATAATGATTCTGAGACAACCATTTATCCCATCCTGGCAACCAGTAAAAATGCTGTAAATGAGTGGCTTCAAGGATGTTTTCGTACTGTTGAGCCCTATCCAACAAACTATGTTTATAAATTATATGTAAATGAAAATACAGGAATTGCACCAGGATCATCGGTAACGATTACTCTTCCATTATATAGTGAGTTATCGAAAGGGCGCTACATTACCTGGTGGAATGGTGGCCGTGTGGTTTTGGCCGATAAAAATGATAGGCTTCGTAATGAAAAAGATGAGGAATTGTCAACTCCTTCTAGTGTGAATTGTCAGGGACATAATACTGAATGTAAACTGAGCACTTATTCAAGTGACGTCCAGTTTCCAGAAGATATCTATGCGCAGTTATCAGAGTATACTTTTGGCGATTCTATTGTTCCACCGAAACAATCCCTACGCTTATTAAAGCCGGAGAATGTGGGGTACAACATTTCATATGTAGATCATGTTTACATGCCCATTGCTATAGGACCTAAAAATAATCCCTATATTGGATATAGTGGATCAGGTCAGTCTTTGAGTGCTTTTCGAGGACATCTTGATTCATTTCTGAAGACAACTATTGGACAAGGGTGGCCTGTTTATAATTTGAGTGAATTAAAATTACCGGGTGGATATAATATTTTTGCACAACGTTCAGGCACCTTACCTCCTGAAGATAATGTTCCAGTAAGACCAAAAAATGGTTTTCCACCTGTATTAACAGTAGTGGCTTGTATTCAAGGATAATGTACCGAGGAACAAAAAAAGTCACTTCACTTTGGTGAAGCGGTTCAACGGATGCAGAATCTATGGGGTTCTTGTGTTAACTGGGATGAGAACATTAGTAAATACGTGACGCAAAAAATCGATTGCCCACAAGAATTAAAAACAAATCTCCAGGCAGTGCAACAGTTTTTCAGAAAAAACCATCAACAATATTTACAAATGTATGCTAATGGAAAATGTAAACTTAATCCTGGTTCCAAACCAGTGCCGTTTAATTACTGGGAAGCGGTTAATCATATTTATGGCTGGGTACCTTTTAACGAAGGGTGTGGTGCCGCAGCTAATCCATTGGCTGATACTAAAATTCCAGGATGGGATCATGCAAAAATTCAGTCCATGTATATTCATAACTTACAATATAATTATAAAGAAACTAATATTTCTCCAGAACTATTATTCAACCCTTATGTGCAATTGATTCATGATAAAAATTATCTTTCTATGGATGCTTATGGATTCTCGGTTGATGATGCAGTAGGTTTCATGAGTGAGCTAGGTGATGGGTTGATTTTTACAGTAGGTGGAACTCAAGGACTTGAAAATCAACAGCAATTTAATTATGCCGATGGTTTTTCTGTGGCAATAGGAGTACCTTCTTCTATGGTTGATAAAGTAAATACCCCTTTGATCAAGAAGTATGGTGTATGTGTGTTGAATCAAGACGCGGGGGATCCAAATTGTCAGCAAGATAAGCAGGATGTTATTATGCCGACAAATAGCCAGATAGCCGGGTTTAGGGTAGGTACAGTAGCTGATTATCCGATAAAGGTTCGTTTTACAGATTTAAATGGTAATAAATATGCGTTTATCGTCAATGAAAAATTTGCCCCATGCTCAGGGGATCCTGCGCAATGTCCGACTAATAAGGCAGAAATCGTCAATAAACAATCCTGTATCGTAACCAATGGCAAGGGAGTAAAGCATCCTAAATCAGATGACTGGTGCCAAAATGCAAATCCCAATCAACAAAATGAGAAGCAATTAACTAAAAATTATATTAGCTTTCCATCACCTGTTGATTATATGAACTAATATTAAAAAAGGCATGTTCTGTTGCATGGATGCTATGTTCTATCGAAAAATATTGGGAAAATACCCATAACTGGTGTGAGGGAATATAATGATTTTTTTGATAATTTTTTTGATATTTGTTGGCTACATTGTAGTTTCAGGCCTTTACATAGTAAACCAACAAGAGGCTGCGATTATAGAGCGACTAGGGAAATTCAATAGGGTCGCCCATGCTGGACTGAACTTTAAAATTCCGCTTCTTGAATGGATTTCTGGGAAAGTATCCTTGAGAGTGCAGCAGTTGAATGTGAAAATTGACACCAAGACAAAAGACAATGTTATTGTTCAAATTCAGGTTTCAGTACAGTTTCGCATTAAATCGGATGCAATTTATGAAGCATTTTATAAACTTGAAAATCCCGCGCAGCAAATTACTGCCTATGTATTGGATTTAGTGCGTTCTGAAACCCCAAGCATGATCCTTGATGATGTATTTGAAAAGAAAGACAGTATCGCAATTGCTGTGGGTAAAGAGCTGACTCAAACCATGCAGGAATTTGGTTTTGAAATTGTAAAGGCACTAGTGACCAATATAGAATTAGAAGAGAAAGTTAAAAATGCAATGAATGAAATTAACGAACAACAACGCTTACAGGTAGCGGCCCAAGCCAAAGGGGAAGCAGAGAAAATTTTAATGGTTAAAAGAGCTGAGGCCGAGGCAGAAAGTAAAAAATTACAGGGAGAGGGTACTGCGAATCAGCGAAAGGCTATAGTAGATGGTTTATGCCAATCTGTGGAGGGGTTTCAAAAAACAATTTCTGATATCACCGCAACGGATATTATGAATTTAGTATTAGTGACGCAATATTTTGATACGTTAAGAGAAATCGGTGCTCATGATAAATCCAATACTATTTTATTACCTCATTCTCCATCAGGTTTTAAAGATATTGCCGCTCAAATGCAAGAGGGGATAATAACTGGAAATTTGGCCAGTAAAGATACTAAATAAGTATTAATTTCAGAGAGTACTTTATTATTAGGGCAAATTTATTACTCTATATAGTGAGTTTACGTCAATTAATCATGTCCAGCGACATCAGTTATTAATATTTTGTTAATTAACATGAGATATAATTAGCCAAAATTTAGTTTTAGCAAATTACGAAAGAGAATACGATGTCAAAAGATTCACCAGAAATACTTAAAGCAAAAACCACCATTCTTAAAAATAGTATTAAACAAGATCAATTAGCGGTTGCTCAGCAATGGTTAAAAACATTTAAACATAATGGTTCAGATGATACGGCGACTAATATATCTAAATTACTTTTGGCATGTGTTGCTCAAGGAGAGTTTAAAACACGTTCTTCATTAGTTAAAAATAAAGAACTTACTAATCCCAGTGATGTACTTACATCAATTGATTATTTATCACATGCTAGTCGAGTTATCGTCGATTATAAAAATTTATCAACAGAAAATTTGAAAGAGTTTTTAGCGTTTTTTCCCGAAGCAGGCAGTAAAGGAGTCGTCTCACGATCTGCAACTCATGGGGTTATTCGTAAAGGAGAAAAGGTTACGGAACTGAAAGGATTTATGCTCGGTGTTATCGGACAGATACCGACCCTCATTAAAACCCCCTATGATTTTGGTGTAAACATCGCTATGGGTGGAGAGGGTGAACAGAATCTGGTTGGTAAAGTTATCAATAAAAATGGCTTTAGCGGGCATATGTATTTCCATCACTATGCCCCAGATCAGTTAATGATGTTAGGCTTAGAGCAAAGTGCTCCTTCTTCTTCAATTTTAGAGGCTATTTGGGGACATCCTAAAGAGGATGAGAATATACAATCTGATACTGATCAATTCGGTCAGGGGCATTCTCTAATAGGTGCTTCAGATACATTCACCGCAGCAGGATCATTATATTTTAGTGATCCTGTATATCAAGCAAAATTACTTACCGAAACCGGCAATGTGACTCCTGATAAATATGGCGCGATGCAAGTTTCCTTAAGTGATGACAATTGGCCAAAAATTAAAGAATATTTAGAGACTTTAAACTCAAATTTTGATAGGGGTGATGAGTTTGTTTTAGAGCAAATAATGACACCACCGTCTACAGCAGTCAAAAAAGACTTGGAAATAGAAAGTTATATTGCGCTTGATTTTAAAGCATATTTAAAAAATATTCTGCTTCTATTGGAAGAGGTTGATCCATCCGTGCTGGATATTCTTGTTGAAACTCAAATAAAACTACAATCCAAATTATCATTGAATATTGAAATATTAAGTAAAGGCTATACGGTTGAAGCGTATCAAGAGTTTTTGAAAACATTGAAACAAATTTCGGAAGTGGCCAACACCCCTAAAGAATATATTGAAGCGATTTCACGAATTGGTGATTTATTTGAATTACAAAGAACGATTGATCCCAAATTGAAAAAGACACATGAAGATTTAATTATTCAACAACGTTGTAATGAACTCGTTCTTGCAATAAATAACCTAGAGACAAAAGCGAAACTTATCCGCAAACTGCTTTCTTCTGAATCTAATAGTAAAAAGGAAAATGTTTCAGAATACTTGGAGCATTTGTCAATTCATATGAAAAAGCTTGAGGAAACTCTTAAAACAGTAAGCTCCGGATTCTTATCAAATGAACATGAAATAAAAAATGATATGTCCCTTGAAGACAGTTTGATTTTACAAGAGAACATCGAGCAAAGCTGGATAGATCTTGATACATTAAAGTCAAGTGATCTTGACGAATATGAAACATTGATTCAAAAAATTGGGACATTTATACAGGAATGTCCAATAGCAATAGAAGAAATTCTAGACGTACAGGTTCTTGAAGACTATATGGTCACCAACATCGAAGATAAACCCTTTGAGCTTGAACCTATAAAAGATAATATTACTGACTTTATAGAAGCCGTACAAAATTATTACCAGAAGAGAAATGAAAAACCTGAAATCGCGATGTATAACTTCTGGAGTTGGAGTAAACAGGCTAAAAAAATTGCTTCCGAGGTTTTAATTGATATTTTACAAAGTATTAAAGAAGGTAAAACAATTACTGAAGAACAATGCAATAATTTAGCAATTCATAAACGTTGCATTGAAAACGGAGAGTTTGGTGTAGCAGTACAAACCTATCTTAAAAAGTTGGGATTTGAACGACTTGAACAATTAGTGGAAACTAAAGTAGAAGATGATTTATTTGATGTACCTGATATTACTGAAAAAGAACTTGCCACCGTTAAAGGGATGCAGCCATTTGTTAATCAATTCAAATTAGAATTGGGTGACTTAAAAGAAGAGGTCGACGAAACGGAACTTAACCTTCAAGATCAAACAATTAAAGTGACTGTCAAATAAGGTGTAGTAGTTCAAACTTATCCTTCTTTTTAATGTGGGATATGGTGCTTTGTGAAAATATGAATAACTCTGTTTTTGAGAGCTAAAATCAAAGTCCTCACTTAATATTATCAAGTGAGGATTAAGTCATTTTCCTGTCACTGATCACTGATATTGTATAACGATATCATCGTATGGTAATTAGCCCTGCGGTTATTCTTTGTAATCACTGGAAGCTAAATGAATTGCTACTTTCATTAGTATTTGTATTATCGTTTGCGTTTGTATTGTCATTCTCGCTTGTATTTGCGTTTATGAGATCATCATGTGCTTCGCATGCTTTATTTAAATCGTGCGGAGTCGCATTAGCCTGACTTGATGCAAGCTGGCCGAGTTTTGGGCCGTCTGAATCGAGTTGTGTTTGTTGAGGAGCATTAGTGTTTTGTTGCTTTAGATGATTATTTTGCGCCGTGTTACTATTTTGTTCCAATTGATCGGAGTTTTGCGAGTTTGAGGCGGGTTCATTCCAAAGCTTAAACAACATATCCAATAATTCATTAGTAAATGCTATCATATTTTTATAATAATCTCTTTCTTCGCTAATCTTCATTTCTTTCTCCAAAAAAATTTTGTCCTGGTGGTTCGTGGTCCTTGGGTTACTGATAATTGGCAGTTTTTAATTCATCCAAACAGATATCATTGAAGTAAATGTTAATGGGGGCATGATGGTTTTCTCTTTAAAATGCCTTACAGGTTGATTAAATTAAACCATTATTTGTAATATTTGACCAATTTATAATTTTTATATATTATATTAAAATATTAACTATTAGTTTAAATTCAATATCTTATGTTTAGGAATTTGTCGATAATAAACAAAAGCACTCCTGGTGGTGTCTTCATCCAGAGCCAGTGCGAGTAGTTCTTAATTGTGAACGCAAATGGTTAATGCACAGGAAATAAATTTGAATGATGAATCATACTTAGAAATATTTTTAATATAAACTTTACTGTGGGTGATTGTCTCTCTTTGATTAAGTATCGCATTTTATACGCGACATCTGCAGCAAAAGTTGATTATTAAGCTTCATCATCAATTGTAATAACACAGCCATTTAAAAAATTAAGCCCGCCCCCACTTCGCTTTACTAGCTCCTTGCCCCTGGTTTTATGGGCCCTGCATATGAACTTAAAACCACTACTCAAAAAAATCGCATAACACTTACAAATTCTATTTAATTTAGCATGTAGGGAACAAGAAAGAATTTTTTATCTTAAAAGTTACTTTATCATTTATAACTAATTGAAATTAATAACATATTTAACAAACATATATCACATATAAACATAATCAATTGGAATTATTTTGGTCAATTGGATTAAATATCATCATGATGTTTTAAATGTGCTTAGTCAATGACCGCAATTTTATTCTGGCTAAGAGTTAACAAAAATCACTAGAGTAGGGACTTATAATGTTTGAAGAAATAATAAAAATTTTAAGAGATAGAGTAACTGCAAAAAAAAACATTAAGGAAGCAATAGAGTTAAGCAAGCAAATTAGCCACCAAAAAAAATTATCACTTATTTTGGATGTTTTAAATAAAGCACCAGACAACAGTATTGATGTAGTTGTTTGCAATCAATTAATGAATAAGTTCAAAAAAAATTGGGCTTTCGCATGTGCTGTCCATAGTTTATTAATTACAAAAGAAATAATCAATGAAGCTAGCTTTAATAGCTTCATTACAATGGCCGGAAAAAATAGGCAGTTTGGTGCAGCAAAAAATGCCTTTGATTTAGCTAGAAAAATGAATTTAGCCAATGAGATTACTTTTAATAGTTTCATTGTTGCCGCAGGAAAAAATGGGCAATTTGAAGCGGCTCAAAATGCTTTTGAATTATCCAAGGAATTAAAATTAGCGAGTGCAATTACTTTCGCCAGTTTTATTGATGTAGCAGGTAAAAACGGGCACTTTAAAGCAGCACAAAATGCATTTGAATTAGCTAAAAATTGTGGATTGGTTAATGAGGTAACCTTTGCCAGTTTTATTGATGTTGCGGGAAAAAATGGACATTTTGAAACGGCTCAGTATGCATTTGAATTAGCTAGAAATGGGAACTTCGCCAATGAAGTTACCTTTGCGAGCTTTATTGATGCAGCAGGAAAAAACGAAAAGTTTGATGAAGCTCAAAAGGCCTTTGAATTAGCCAAATTTTTGCAATTAGCAAATCAGATTACTTTTAATAGCTTTATTAATGCAGCAGGGAAAAATGGTCAATTTGAAGCAGCACAAGCTGCATTTGAAGTCGCTAAGGAAAGCAGATTAGTAGACAAGATCACATTCGCCATCTTTATAGATTTAGCGGGAAAGAATGGAAAATTTAAAGCAGCGCAAGATGCATTTGAGTTAGCCAAAAAGTGGAAATTGGTCAACGAAGTTACTTTTAACAGTTTCATAAGCATAGCAGGGAAGAATAAGCAGTTTGAATTGGCGCAAAATGCTTTCGAATTGGCCAAAAAATGGGGACTTGCTAATAAAATTACTTTTGCCAGTTTTATTGATGCGGCAGGAAAAAATGGGGAGTTTTGGGCTGCGCAAAATGCTTTCGAGTTAGCCAAAAAATGGAACTTGTGTGATTGTTACACTTTTAATAGCTTTATTGATGTAGCGGGTAAAAATAGTCAATTTGGATCAGCACAAAATGCCTTTAAACAGGCAATAGTTTTGCATTTAGCTGATGAATTAACCTTTACTTGTTTCATTGACGTAGCTGAAAAAAATGGGCAATTTGAAATAGCTCATAATGCCTTTGAGTTAGCTAAAAGATTAAAATTAGCGGAAAAACTCATTCTCCCTGGTTATGTTGCGGCAATGTCAGAATAACACAAAAGCATTAATAACAGACGAAATCACCCCGTATTACTTTTCCTGAGCTAAACTAATTAATACGGGTTCACTGGAATGCAAGTATGAAATTCATTGTTGTTCTTTTTTTGTCGCTAATCAACGTTAGTGTTTGGTCATCTGATACCGCCTGTAGTCCTCAAGGTGCTTTTCGAAATACCAATGGGTGTATGCCTGTGGTATTTGTTATTCGCCATGCTGAGGATACGCCCTCGGGAGAGCATGCGCTAACCGCAGAAGGAAAAAAGCATGCTGAGCTGTATGTTATGTTATTTAAAAATTATGTATGGGGTGATACTCATAGCGTAGGTAAAGACAAAAGTCAGGCTTGTGTCTGTCCTATTGGTAAAATTATAAGTATTAGTAATAAGGGAGGGGATGTTTCTCCACGAAATCCTAATCCTAATCCAAGCCCCAACCCCTATAGTACCGTAGAGAATCTGAGTCAAAGTTTAGGTCTTCCAATTATTACTGATAATGGTGATAGTCAATATTGGAGTAGCTATCAATGGACTGCTGATGCCAAGAAAAAATTGTTTGATTATAGTGGGAATTCAGCTCAATACTCTGTAGTTATAGCCTGGGATAAGCAAGGTCTAAACCCTACAGAAGAGGACTATAAAAAATTGATGGGTTGGCTGAGGCCGCCGGAGTCAAAAATTCCATTTAAAGATTTTACACCGCTACTTAAATATTTTCCTAATAAACTTCCAAATGCAGATTCAATTGCACTGGACCCTCTGAGAACCACTCTATGGGTTTATTCTGATCAAAATGAAGAAGGCAAGTTTATGAATCTACGAGTGTATCAACAAATTTTTTATGCAAAAGATTGTAAAAACAACCAATCATTCGTGCCTACTGTAAGCTCAGAATGCATCATTCCTCAGCAACGCAGTTATTAGATAAGCTTGCAATGGATTTGTTAATTATTTGTAAATGAAAAATAAAAAAAGAACTCTATGTTGTATTTATGATATATTGATTTATCTATTTTGTTGGCTATTTTTTTATGAATCATATCAATAAATACTTTTGGAAAATTGTTATTTCTATTGTGTTATCAAGTATATTGATTGTGGCAAAAGCTAATTCAACGTTAGTTCGTATTCTGCAGGCAAACTTATTTTCCTGGTCTACTATGGATAAAAATAAGAATCCTCCACCAATTATCAGGATGACATCTTACATTAACGAACATAATTTCGATTTTATTGCTACTCAAGAAAATGATTACTTATTGACAGACCGTCTTTATAAGCTTGATCAAAAATACAAAATAGCGGGAATAAGAGAAGATGCTTCTATTTTTTATGACAGCTCTCGTTGGGCTATGGTAGAAAATAGCCAAAAAACGATACCAATGACTCCTGATGGAGGAGGTAAGAGAGTCGCAGTATTTTCTCAATTCAAAAATTTAAAAAGCGGTGAGATTGTTGCTCTTGGGACTACCCATCTTTGCGTTGCCTGGGGCGGGCATGCTGATTGTGTTGGAGGACAAGTAACTGCTCATAATAATGATGCACGAACAATCGGCGAGTTTATTGAAGCGTATTCGGTACACTCAAAAATTCCAACGTTTGTTACAGGTGATTTTAATAATCTGCAAGATAATTTAAATCAAGCACAAATCATGGAGTCAACTTTTGTTAATTATGGTTTGGCTGCTGTGAAGTCTAATGGAACTTATATAGGCCCAACTTTTGGAAATGCTGTAATTGATTTTATATATTTTTGCCAAGCGACATTGAAAAATGCATCCCTTTATAAACAAACACAAGGAAACCCTTCCGATCACTCAGCGATTGATGTCACATTTCAAATTGGGTTATAAATTAATAAGTGTTCACGCAGTGGTTCCCATAGCCCGGATTAAACCCAGTCGTAATCCTGGAATTTTTTACCACATTCCTACTCATTAGGACTACGTTTAATCCGGGCTAAGATATTATAAGTGTGCCACATCAGAGAGTTAGTGAGCAGTAAAAAAAGAGTCATTATTTCTTGGTACCAATCATAAATATCCTTTGGAATGGCAGTAAAACTTTATTGTTTTTTTGCAAACGATATTCTCTTGAAATTTCCTGAATATATTGTGTGCTAAATAATTGGACATCCTTGTCATTCATGCTTGCCAATATGGGTCTTAAGCCTGTGCCTTTGATCCAATCAAATATTGCTTGATAATGTTCCATTTCTTGGTAATAAATTGTTTCCCATAAGTGCAATGGGTAAGATGATGGTGTGTTAAGTAAATCGTAATAGTATGACGAATGATAAAGAGGTTTGCTTAATTCTCCATGAATCAATTGCTTTAAATAGAGTCTCCATTCAGGATGCGTTTGTAACAACTTGATAATGATTTGATGGGTAGCTAAATGAAAGTTATTTGGCATTTGTATCGCTAACATACCACCAGAATTGAGTAATCCTAATAATTTGGGAAGTAAAGAATGATGATCGGATAACCATTGCAATGACGCATTTGCAAAAATGCAATCGATTTTTTCTGGAGGAGAAAAGTGTGCGATATCATCCTGTATGAAAGTAATGTCAGCGTAAGTCGATTGAGCTTCATTCAGCATATCCGCAGAAGAGTCTAACCCTACTATCCTTGCAGAAGGCCAGCGTTGTTTTACTATGTTACTGCTATTTCCTGGGCCGCAACCTAAATCATAGACTATCTTGGGTTGGAACGAAGCGGGAACTGCATTGAGTAAATCCCGAGCTGGGCGTGTTCTTAATTCTAAAAATTGACTGTATATTTTTGCATTCCAAATATCTTCCATTTTTTCTCACTCTTGAACGATTTAAATGAAAAAGGCGCATCTTAAAATCGATGTTATTCTGATTATGAGGAAATATCCTTTTGAGCCTTTTCCGCAGCTAAATAGACACAAACAATGGTTATTAGAGCCATCACGATGAGATAAACGGAAACGGGCCAGGTTTTTCCATTAGTTGAATGGACTATTTCAGTAGCAATCAATGGAGTTAAACCACCTGAGAGCGCTGCGGATAAATGATAGGCAATTGCTGTTCCGCTATAGCGAATACGTGTTTTAAAAAGCTCAGAATAAAATGCACCTTGAGCCCCATGCATTGCTGCGTGGGCAAAGCACATGCCAAATATTACAGCAATAAAAATTAATGTAGGGCTTTTAGTTTGCAATAACCAGAAAAAAGGAAAAGCAAACAATCCCATCAATACAGCACCTGAAATATACACCGGGCGACGCCCAATCCGATCAGACAGCCTCCCAAAAAAAGGAATGCAAAATGTTTCTAAAATAGCGCCCGTCATTACTGCATAGAGTAAAAGGGTTTTTGACAATTGCAGTTGGAGTGTTCCATAACTTAATATAAAAACTGTCAGTACATAAAAAGAAGAACTTTCTATAAAGCGTGCACCTATTGCCAAAATAAAGTTTCTAAGATGAGAACGAAGCATTTCCAAGGCTGGAACCTTGGGTGGACGTTTTTGTTTTGCTGCTTTAGCAAAAACCTGGCTGTCCATAACTTTCAAGCGAAGATAAAAACCAATAAACACCACAAAACAACTCAATAAAAAAGGTATGCGCCAGCCCCAAGATAAAAATTGTTCTTTGGGGAGAGTAGAAAAAATTAGTAATATTATAATTGAAAGTACTAAGCCAAATGGAGCTCCAGAATTTGGCCAACTTGCATAAAACCCTCTTTCTTTTTCCCTGCTTACTTCAGCAGCCATCACAACTGCCCCGGCCCATTCACCTCCGACTGCTATCCCCTGAATAAATCGTAAAAGGACGAGACAAAGAGGTGCGAAGATACCAATTGTGTTATAAGTAGGAAGTAAGCCAATCAAAAATGTAGAGCCGCCCATTAAAGACAGGGTCATAATCAACATCTTCTTACGACCTAATCTATCCCCGTAATGGCCAAAAATAATACCACCCAGCGGTCTGGCAAAGAAACCAACAGCGTAAGTTGCGTATGCGGCCATGATTCCCGCTACGGGACTAAATTTAGGGAAAAAAAGAACATTGAAAAATAAAGCAGAGGCAGTGCCAAATAAATAAAAATCATACCATTCAATTGCTGTACCAATAAAACTTGCAATAGAAACTCTTCTAGATGCTTTTGATTTAGGATCTTGGCGTATGATGGGCATATAATAATCCTAGTATAAACAATAATATTCATCCTATATGAATTTTATTTGAAATGCCAATCATACTATTAAGTCAATGATATTAAATATTATTTTTGACAAGGTGTGCTTTTTATTTGTAATGCCGGAATGAATTGTTACAACAGGTAAGGAGCACAATTTATTTTCAAAATTTGGACATATCATTAAACAATAACTAGAATTTTCATAACATGCGCATAAAAATTTTTAAATGAGTTGTAAGAGATAGGGAAATCGTATGAACTATGTAAACATTATTTTAAAATCATTAGATAAGTTTGCACAAAATTTTGTAGCACTTATTCCCAATATAATTATTGGAGTTTTTTTTGCTGTACTAACTTTTTTTATCGCAAAAATAATAGGAAAAATTGTAAGCTCATTTTTACCTAAAATGGCAATTCGTGCAAATTTAGTAACAATTTCACATAAATTAACTATTATATTAGTTTGGTTTATTGGTGTGTTAATTATTTCAGCTATAGTTTTTCCATCCGTGACAACGGCGAATATTTTAACTACTTTGGGATTAACGTCAGTTGCAGTTGGTCTCGCATTCAAAAATATTTTTGAAAATTTTTTTACAGGCATTTTACTTTTGCTTAGAGAACCATTTAGTATTGGCGACTTTATTGAGGTGGATTCCCAACGAGGCTATGTTCATCGTATCTCAATACAAAACACTCATCTACGTAAAACAGATGGAACACGTGCCTTTATTCCTAACACAAAAATGTTTACGAGCACTGTAGAGGTTCTGACTGATTCAAAACTAAGGCGGAAAAAAATCATTTGTAGTGTTGATTTTGGTACTGACTTGGAAAAGGCACGCACAACCATTAAAAATGCCGTCAAACAATGCGAGAGTGTTTCGAAAGAAAAGTACACTCAAATTTATGTTGTATCTTTTTCCTCTAATGGTATTGATTTTGCAATTTATTGGTGGACAAAACCTGAACCAAGCCACCTGCGATATTCTCTTGATGAAGTCCTTACCAGTATCAAAAAAGCTCTTGATAAAGAAAAAATACCTATGACTTATTCAACACCAGTGAGCTTTATTGAATCAATGACGGTCCACCCAAAGACGCAAAATTCTAAACCAGAAGATGGGAAACAAATCTCAAGTCAGTAGAATTATATGAATATCCTGCCGGCAAAGGCATTCCTGAATTTAATTTTTTAAACAGTCAACAATTTTACCTTCTTTGCTCCAGGACCCTCCCTGACATTGCATTCCGGAATCAATGTTTACATTTTTAAAAATTATGGTACTGCATTTGTTATACTTGCCGCAGAAAATTCGTGCTTCTTTACTGGAATTGATACTGTAAATATTCTGATAGGTTATATCTTTGATAGTTACATAGGATTTACTGCCTGTTTCACTGTATTCCATGTCATATAAAATTGGGTATTTTACATTCTCCATGGTGATATCACTGTAGGTAATGTCTGTTACTGCTCCTTTTTTAGTGTCCGAGCAGTCTTTTTTATCACATCGTGTTTTTATACGCAGGCCATTGGAAGCGTTATGAAAACTGAGATTGTTAACCATGATATCTGATACGGTGTTTTTGACACCACTGCCGATAGAAACTCCGTGTCCATAAAATAAATCGACATTACTGATCTTAATATTTTTGGAGGGTTCATTGATAGCATTAATTGCAATACCGTCATCACCATTTTTTATAATAATATTATTTATCTGCATCTTAGTGATTGAGCCTACGTTAATGCCGTCAGTATTAGGAGAATCTTGCGGAGCATCAATACGCAAATCATGAACTGCAACGTTTTTACCACCTCGGAGCATGATGTGAAAACGTGGTGAATTTTTTAGTTGTAAATGATCGATAGTTAGATTTTCAACATGGTTAAGGTGAAGCAGAAATGGCCTGTTTTGGGAGGTTTTGTATTTCCACCAGCCTTCTCCATTACCGTCAATCACGCTGGTATCAGGATTATCACCACTTAAAGTAAAGTGGTTCACATGAATAAGATTGATTAAACCTCGTTCTTTTTCCCAGCTTTTATCTTTGCGGTCTACAGCAATAAGGGTGACACCAGACTCCAGATGTAGAGAGATGTTGTTATGTTTTTTTATCGTAATTGGTTTTAAAAGATACTCTCCTGGTTGGACAAGTAACGACAAATTATTCTGATATTTATCAAGAGTTTTTTCAAGTTGCTCACTTAGATTGTTACCGGATCCAAAAAAGACACATTCGATGTTATTTGTTGTGTTGGCTGGCATGCTACATCTGACTTGTACTCCCTTGGCTTGAGCAGAACAGATGTAAGTTGCAAGGAGGCTGATCACCCATATTGGTTTTAACTTATTCATATTGTCCCATTGTATAGTTGATTTGAGCAGAGTTTATCATCGGGGGGTAAGTTTATAGAGGGGGAGTAGGTGTTTTTTGCATAATCTTAACTTAATAACCACGAAGCCCCCTTCATTACTTATTGTAGATGTGATTTTGGGTATGGTTTATGAGAGAAGTATCATGTGAGACTGGGATACTTATTAGACGCTATTTCTGGAAATAATGCTTATTTTTTTATCGATAAAATAAGCGTTATCTAGCAAAGAAGCTTAATTTATATAATTTCTTTCATTAAGGCGTGTTGACCATTCATCCTACCACTTTCATGTCGCGACTTGTTCGCGGCATCCAAGCGCTCTGAATCAATGGCAGATTTCTTCATATTAGATTTTCAAAAAAAACAATGAAATTTTTTAATGTTTATTTAGATAGAAAATACTCGCTGATGATCTGCTCTACGCTCGACTAGTCTTTCGATCATCTCAAGCATCATCATATTAGCAATTAAATTATCAATAATTCGTTCCATGTGGGGGCCATAATTGCTGTGTACAAATACATGAGACGGTTGTTGATTTTTTTCCCTGGTAAAGTGTGTGTGATGTTGTGCCCCAAAAGATTTAGTTTTTAAATTTTCAGCATTAATTTTTGCTAATAAAATTTCCAATGGAGAGGGCGTGACATAAAAAAATACGGGGGGATTTCTATAAAAATTGGGCTGTTCAAATCGGACGGCATCTTCATAAGTGTTAAAAAAATAATAAAATGCAGGTTGGGGTTTAAAAAAGAAGTTTTTGCTGTATTGAGGTTTTGGCTGGGGCATTGACCTAAATGAGTTTGATTCATCGGGCTCATGAGTTTTCGATTTTGGCTGGTGACGGAAATTTTGCGCATCAGCGTGTAGTTCATGTCGATGCTGAGGCTTGAACTCTGGTTGAACTTCCTTACCTTGGTCATTTATCAAACCTTGATCATATTTTTTACGCTTTTCTGCGTCACCTAAAATTTCATAAGCTGCGGCCATTTCTTTAAATTTTTCTACAGCATCAGGATTATTAGGGTTTCTATCTGGATGATATTGTAATGCTAATTTTCTATAAGCTTTACGAATTTTCACCTCATCTGCCTGATCATCGATGCCTAAAATCTGATAAAGTTTTTTCGCCATAACTTGCTCCAATAATGCATTAGGCCGGAAGTATAATATACCACTCCTTAACCCATGCTTAAGGATATAGAGTTTTCTTAAATAAATCATAAAACCCTTTTTTCCCTTATGTTCCCTTATGTTTTTATAAAATCTAAAAAGTGTATACCGCCAACATAATTCGAATAACTCCATTAATCCTGTCCTAATTTTTTTATATTTAAATAAAAGGTATGAGCTTTTTGATTTTAGAGGTAGAGAATGGAAGAGTTAAAAAAAGAAATGTTGCAAAACTTAATTGTTTCCGTAGAAATTCTTATTAAGGAGGAAATAAAAAGTCATCCCACCCTCAAAGGACCAGCTTCTTCTGCTTCTAGGATTCTTAATGTGATTAATGAATTTAAAAGTTTAAGCCCAGAAGATCAAGATAATATGGAGGAGCTTAATCGCGTAGTTGCAAAAATAGAAAAACTAGCCATTACCTCCCAGCGTAATCGAGATAATCGATTTGCTCGACTTTTAATGGCTGATTCTTCAGGAGTGTACGATGATATTGTGAATAGTATTGACACTATAAAAAGTAAATTGTTGCAAGATTCAGCGTCAACCCCAGAAGTGCAACAGGAAAATTGGATAGAACCTCAGAGTGAAGAAATTATTGAAAATGCTTTACCTATATCTTCATCTTTACCCTCTTCAAGACCATCTCCAGATTTAAAAGCCTTAGAGGAGGAACAAAAATTATCATTTTCGGCTAAAATTTACGATGATGATGACTGGAAAAGACCTACTCGAAGACCTAAGGCTAAAGCTCCTTTAAAAAGTAAAAAACAGGAAGTGTTTGAGTTTGATGATTTCTCCTCTTTAGCTTCTTCGCCATCTCCGGAATTAAAGGAATTATCATCGTCTGCCAAAGTACAAGATGATGAAGATTGGAAAAAGACACCTCCAAAAAGTGAAATGGGAGACTATTTAAAGAGTAATAACCCTGAAATTCAGTCCAGTAGTTCGCCTATAGCTTCATCGTCGTCACAACCTGTTCCAGAGTTAAGAAGACCGCGGTTGCAACGCGCAGATCGAGCCATATTTCGACAGTCAGTAATAAGGCCGATATTGAACATCAATTTAGAAGATCAAGAAAAAGCTGTCGAAAAACAAGAGGCATCAAAAAAAGGCTCTTCTCCTGGTTTTTCTTTTGTTTCCGAGGCGGCTAATCAGCAAATTATTAAAGTGATTAATACAAATTATGCACCAAACCCAGCGAGTAATTTTGTATCCATTTCGTCACAAAGCAGTCAAGAAATGCTACGTATTTTAGAACAAAATTTAAGAATTACTGAACGCCTAAAACACCCTAATCCTACTTGGGTGTATACCAGAGTTGAACCTGAACATCCTGGAGAGAAGGCAATTATAAAAATTAAACATGATCCAACCACTTCAATAACTGCTCAAGAGTTAGATACCAAAACTAAGTATTCTATTATTACAAGAAAATTAAGTATCATAGGAGGGGTATTAACTCTTCTTGACTCACCTCATTATTTAACATCCAACCCTGAACAAAAACAAGCGATAAGAAATGAACTGGCCAGGCTGAGTAATGAAATCATTGCTTCCAGAAACAACCCAGTGACTCCTGATCCCAAAGAAGAGCTGGATCGTTTTGTGGGAAGTTTAGCTTCTTCGCTTAAATCAATAACAAATCCAGTACCTACTAACATAATACGTGATATTCGTGAAGCAGAACGCTATTTTGTCGCCGAACATAATAAAGATCAGATTTTAATTGTAGAAACCCCTAGTGAAAATGAAACAATTCTGCAAATAGATATTGGGCTCAATCACCAACTTACACCGGAACAAAAACAAGAATACTTGGGTATTCATAATGACGAAGACAAGCAACCTCAATGGTTTCAAGCGTTGAGTGCGGCCCAACGAGCTTGGTATTTGGAAAAAATACCAAGTCCTAACGATCCTGAAGGGATAAAAGAAGATAAATGGAATAATTTCCAGCTTCTTTTTAAATCATCGGCTATGCCGCATGCTCCTGGATTTCCAAATGCGCGCATCAACTATTTAATGTTAAAACGGGATGAAGAGCTTGAAATTGTTAATGCCAGTGTGAAATCTGCTACACCGGTGAGTTATGAAATGCCCTCTGAGGAACAGGAAAAACACTCGAAAGATAATGCCCAACAACTAGTAAACATTACCCAACATTTGGCCTCCATCAATTATGAAAATTTATGGGGAAATTTCTTTGGTGACGATAAACCTCAAATACCAATTTTGATCCAATCGTTATTGAGCGAAAAAGTAGAAAAGATGGGGGTTGAAGTAGCAAAAGCTGATAACCAATTAATTCAAGGCCAACTAAAGGCTATGAAAGATTTGGAGGCAGAAGGATTTCTCCTCATGTATCACAATGATGGGACTAATGCTTTTTCACGCGGGAATAAGATCAGCATGCGTGGCGATCCCGAATTTGAGCAATTAGTGAATGTTGCTGACAATTTTCTTACAGCAGTTTTTGCAAAGCTTGATGATAAAATTGAAAAATCTGAGCATATTGAATCTGCCCTTAAAGATGAGAAAGATTTTTTATTTTGCATAGATAAACGGAACCCAGATGAACAACAGCGGCGTCTCGATAAATTCATAGGAAAGTTAGAATCGAATCCGCATCTAACACAGGAACAAAAGGGAAGTATTATCTTGATAATTCGAGTTTTGGATGAGTTTCATCATGACACTGGGGAAGACCCAAAATTATCACGCAATAAGGCAGAATATATTATTGCTTTAAAAAAGCTGTTAGTTGAAGCAATGGGAGGGGCTGTCAGTAATAATTGTAAAAGTGGAAAAGATAGAACGGGACAAAGTGAACTCTATCAACATGCTCTTACTTTATTTACCATGCTCCATTCAGAATCTGATGCTCTCTTGCGCTATGATGAGAAAGGCGATCGTCGAAATGCATTTTGCCAACTTGCCGCGATGCTTAATGCTTCACAGAAGATCCAGGAGGCTGCTGCATTTAACACACCAGGTTGTGTAGGGACTAAATCCAATACAATCTCGAAAATTATTGATGATGGTATTCTTAACGAGGGACAGTTTAAAGATCTTCACTCAAAAGGCTGTAAATTAGCGAGCATGAATAAACCTAAAGACTTTATTAAGGACGAAAGTTGTAAGGCGATGATGATGGCAGAAGAAAAAACGATGAATAAAACATCGAATATGAGAAATATATTACAGGATTTTAGATTAGGAAATAAAGAAAAGGTTCAAAATAGTGAATATGAATGTGAAAGGGGTATGTCAATGAGTAGCAAGGTTTGATTAAAAACATTCTTTGAAGTTGACGTTAATTCTGGTTTAATGAGGGTAACCTCCTCTTTGTGGATATGGCTCTGGGGTTTGAGATACAGCACGTGTTTTATTCGTCGCTGTTGGGACAGTGCTCACAACACTTAAAAAAAGCCTGCAATCTGAATCACGAAATACTTTAGTGATGGGCTTGGAGCTTAAGCGCTTATTTACAACAGAGCAACATGAAGAAGGTAAGACCAATACGCAGAAAATAGAAGGAAAGTTTCTTACCTTGATGACTTGTACCAAGCGATTGACTAGAAAAACAATTTGTTTTTCAAAATCAGAATTGATGCATGATAGCGTAATTGGACTATTGATAAACAAATTTGAATTTCAACGCGATGTTTAATCAATAAGTTTTACGCCCCCACCTAAGTAGGGAATCAGTTCTGAGTATAAAATTATCCTTTACTGTGAGGGAGGGAAGCGAATTGCTTTTGATGGTGTGTCGAGCAAATCAAAAAGCTCAAGAAGTATTTCATTTGCTTTTGGATTGTGATTGAGCAGTGTCCACTTTTTCTCAGCTAAGTTGGGTTCAGTGCGATAATAAATTGAGAATAAACCATTACCTATGTTTTCTTGCTTGATACGTAAAAGAGCATGTTTTTGAATCAGTGGATGATCAATGCTCACCTTATTTTGACAAAAATCGCCAAACGAAAGAGACATTTTATCTTGATAGTGTTCTAAGTACTCGTTTTTTATTGTTTCGAAAAGGGTGGAATGTCCGCTCCGAAGCTTAGAATCTTCACGTAGTGTGCGTACTATTCTGGAAAGCATATTGTTATATTGCGTAGGGCTTGCTTTTTTTAGGGAGGCTTTTCCTTCCCGCAAGTCGGTTTCATCCAAATGGAGAGAGTCCATTAAGAAATCAATGCATTGCATTGCTTCATTATAATAAATAGTTGTACCATAACTTGCACAGGCAAGTCGGAATGCATATGGGGTAGGTTTTGCTCCCAAATGATAAAGACGCAAAGCCAAATCCTCATGACCTAAACGTAACAAAAATTCAGCGGGAAGCATCGCTTCATAGATAAAATTATCTACATTATCAATAATGGATAATCGCTCTTCATGAGTCATGTTCGTCTCAATATAGCCAATAAAATCATATAATAATTCAATAAGGGCAGGATCATCCAGGCTCGAGACAATTAAGCTTTTGAGTGGGTTATTGCCACTTTTGGGGTGGATCAAATTCAGAAAAGGGGATTGATCAATAGTTGCAAAATTAACTCGCTTTACCATTAATTCTCGAAGCAAAGAAGCCATTTGTGTGGAAGAGAAATTTAATTCATTGGTCGCAATAATATTTGCCAAAGTTGTTCTCATTTGGTTTTCTTGAGCTATAGACTCAGAGCAGCCATAAATCCTCTTTGTTGCGATAGTACTCCAATGGGGGGGCGTATGTCCCTCTTTTTCAATAGTAGCATGATTCTTAACTATAATTTGTTGATTTAAATATTGGGAATCACAACGTTGAATGAACGACTTGAGAAGATTATATTTGGCTTCTGTATCAAATGGGGCATTTAATAGATCTGGTAATTTGCTATCTTTAATGATTGATGGCTCGTTGTTTATCGTTTGAGAGGAACCAGGATTAGCATTATGATAAAAAAAATGCGGAGTTTTTTCTGCCATTTTATCGCGCATATTAATGAACCTATTCAGATAATTGAAAATTGATTGCTAATATAAAAAAAGCGCCGAATCATGTTTTATTCTATAACCACTATCTGATAACCCCGAGTAGTTTTATTTTACCCATGATGACTTTATATTGATTATGTTGTGCATATAAGTCAAGAATAAAATGGATCTGCTTTACGAAAAAAAATATATCCTCTTACACTTTGGCCTCGTGAAATGCACATGTTTTACATGTAAGCATTTCACGAAACGAATTGTTGCATTGAAGGGATTCAGTTTTTTTATAGTGGAATGTCTTTAAAACCTATTGCAGCTACTGGATCTTGGTTTAGGCTTGGTAGCCTGGAACTGTAGGCATTTTGTAAGCAGGAGCCACCTGAGTATAGCGATGGTAATGACCATCCATCTCCGTTACAGGTTTATATGCCTCTTTATCTTGATATTTCATTAATACAGTATGTAATATTTGTTTAAAGTCGTCACTGGAGGTTAAATTCATTTCATCTTTTAAATTTTTTAAAAAGTCCCCTAAACAATCTTTCCCAAATTTTTGTTCTATTTTAGATAATGCTTCAAGTACATCATGTTTTGACAATTCAAAATTCGAATCGATTTCAGGGCTAAAAATTTCAGAAATATGTACCGGTATATTTTCAATAGATAAATACTTGGCCTGGGCATAATATAGGGATGCTCCTATATTGTAGCTTACGATATCAAAAGCGGCTTGCTGCAATGCGCCCATAAGTTGAGTCACTTGCCAATCAGTTTCTATTTCTTCATTTATTTCGCAGGCTCTTTTTAGTTGCATGTAACCAGCTCCTAACCTGGTTAGAGGCTGGTAGCGAGAGAAACTTGCTGTCGCATCCATAATTGCTGATGTAAAATGATTTTTTTCATTAGACCCATAAGCCTTAGCTAAAGGTTCTATGATATTCAAAAAATATTCATCATTCATATTATTGGCATGCGCATAAATATCCAGGCTATTCGCTAAATTGGATCCGCTACTAAGCTCATTTCGTATGATTTGTTCGGCGGTATTTGGAGAAAACTTCGATCGGGTAGAATTCTTATTTTTAAAAAATTGGCCTCTTATCATCCTGGAAGTTGGTGTTTCGCCTTTGCTTTTTCGAGAGCCAGCTTGTTTTTTAATACCCATAATATCAAAATCGTGTGTTCCCTCTGCATATTTAGTGATACCCCATACATAGATCCTGAGTGCAAACATTGAAAAATACTTACCATGAAGTTTGTCATTTTTTAATTCACTGGAAGGGGAGTAATGATATTTTATAAATTTCTCTTTTTCCTGATTAGTCATGAGCCTACATCCTTTAGGACTATCAATCTCTTCAGTCCTTGCAAATAATGATAAATCGGTGGGTATTGGCATTTATATTTTCCTTCGGTAAGTTTAGATCTCTAACATCATGAAAATGATTACAGTGATGTACTCAGGATTGATACTTTATTCAAATTTTTAGCTTTTGGTAAATACTTAGATGTATAAATAAAGCCACAATGGAGCTTTTTGTCACCCAGAGCAATATAAAAGCATCTCTTGATTTGACAAAATTTGAGCATGGTCTATTGTTTAATTAAATACTTATTTAACTGTTAAACTAACTATGCTTACTCATGACCAAATTATTACTTTAAGTGACACGCTGCATTTAATGGGGGAAGCTAATCGTCTAAAACTTCTTATCACTTGCCTTCAAGGTCCAAAGTCAGTTTCTGAATTAGCGGAGCATTTACAACTTTCACTCCCCTTAACCAGTCATCATTTAAGTCTTTTGCGTTCTGCGCGTCTTCTGGTTGCTAGACGTGAAGGGAAGCATATTTATTACAGTATTTTTGATACGCATGTTCGTTGTATTTTGGAAGACATGCTGAAACATTTTACAGAAGAAATGGGGAATTAACATGAGCTTTATAAAGCGTATTTTTGGTAGTTATATCAATAGCCATCAATCCGGATATCGTAACTCCCATCATGGGGGTTACTCTAAATCGCACCATGGTAAAAAGAATTATTATAATGATTTTTCGTTAAGCAATGAGTACCAGGGAGTTCGCTGTTCCAAATGTCAAACCTATAATGCTCCGGATTCTCGTTTTTGCGGTCAATGTGGACAAGTAATACAAAATTCAACATGTTCTTGTGGCGCATTAATAGAGGGGGGCGCTAAGTTTTGTGGCCAATGTGGGAAGTCAATCGGATGATGCCATAATGAAGGGGCATCATGACTATCTATCTGGATATATTATTGACAATAAAATTTGAAATATGATTATAATGCTTAGACGGATTTAATTTTTATCACAAGGAAGGTGTTAGATGAAAAAGATAATTCAATGGTTGACTGTAGTGCTTGATGACATAGTTGGCGTTGCTGAGGAGAAACCTAGCAAACGTTATATGAGTGTTCATGAGGCTCAGAAAAAATTTGATGCTGGTTTGATCAGCATGCGTGAATACAATGAAGCATTAAAACGCAGGGGAATGTGATTAGGCTCAAAGCAATAAAGCATATGAGTTTGAATTTCCAACATGCCGTAGATCAATCATCTAAAATGTGCCGTAGGTGATTGATTTCAAATTAATTATGGTCTACTTCAGCACTTTAACAATTACTTCAGATTTAAAGTTTTAAATCCATTGAGAATCGCGGCTTAAGTTATGCCCTGACTTGCCAATATATATACCCTGCATTTACTTAAGAACGTAACTTTATGTACCAACCTGTTGGGCGTATTGAATTCAGTCTTTTCTCTCTATACAAACAATACTTTTTTTGCGAAATCAATACGATTTACCTAATTCATCAAGGAGTAGGCGGGTGGGGTTATTATTCGAGGAGATAAATTGAAAACAGCTTTATCATTAAACCATTTTATTTTACAGGCACTGAGGCCTTACAAGCATTATGTTTTTATGTTTGTTTTTATTGCGCTTTATTGGGCAATCAATAATGCTCTAGCACCTTACATACTGAAAATTATCATTGATACTGTAGTGGCTCATGAGGGAAGTAGGCCGGAAGTATGGGATGCGGTGCGACCTTATGTCTTGTTTTATATCGCATTATGGATAGGAATTGCATTCGATATGCGTCTATTGGATTGGGTTAAATTACGTTTATTTCCCAGCATACGTCAAGATCTGATGAATAAAATGTTTGATTATTTAACAGGGCATTCCTACCGTTATTTTCAAAACAATTTTGCTGGTAGTTTATCTAATAAAATTGGTGACATGCATTCTGGTGTTATTACTATATTAACAACCCTTGATGATGCTTTTGCTCAATTTTTGGGGTTAATAGTTGCCATCGGGATGATGTTGCTTGTGCATCCTTTATTTGCTGTTATTTTATTGGGTTGGGCTGTTTCCTTTTTATGTATTTCCTATTATTTTTTTCGTCCTATACAAAATCTATCACACATTTTTTCTACTACACGCACCAAAGTATTTGGTCAATGGGTGGACAGTATTAGTAATATTGCTAATATTCGATTATTTTCAAGGAATACTTATGAAAGTCAACGTATCAGAGACTCGGTAGCTGAAGCAGTCAGCCAAGACAGGGCTATGGAGTGGATGATTATCAAGATGCGAATATTCTGGGATATCAGCATCATTGTACTTATTAGTGTGAATATTCTGCTTCTGGTTAATATGTACCAAAATAACCAGGTTTCCATTGGAGACTTTAGTTTTATTATTTCTCTTTCCATCAGTATTTTTTACAACCTTTGGTATTTGGCGAGTCAATTTGTAACATTTGCCGAGGAAGCTGGAAAATGCAAACAAGCTTTAAGTATCATGGAGATGCCTCATGAAATCGTAGATAAAAAAGAGGCAAAACCATTATTAGTCAAAGAGGGGCAAATTGAGTTTCATGATGTGACCTTTCATTATCATGAAGGAGTCCATCTTTTTAAGAATAAAAACATTATAATTCCTGCACGACAAAAAGTAGGTTTAGTGGGATTCTCTGGTAGTGGCAAAAGTACTTTTGTGAATCTTATCTTGCGCCTCTTTGATGTGGAGTCTGGTCAAATTCGCATTGATGGACAAGATATTGCCGCAGTAACCCAAAACTCTTTGCGTGAACAGATTACCATGATTCCTCAGGATACTACTTTATTTCATCGTAGTTTACTGGAAAACATTCGTTACGGTTGTGTGACAGCATCTGATGAAGCAGTCATCACGGCATCTAAAATGGCACATTGTCATGAATTTGTGAGTCAATTAAAAGAGGGGTATGAATCATTGGTTGGAGAGCGGGGTATTAAATTGTCTGGTGGTCAGCGTCAACGCATTGCTGTTGCTCGTGCAATGTTAAAAAATGCACCTATTCTTATTTTAGATGAAGCAACCTCAGCATTAGACTCTGTTACTGAAAAGTACATACAAGATGGACTACATACTTTGATGCAAGATAAAACAACTATCGTTATTGCACATAGGTTGTCAACTCTATCGCAAATGGATCGTATTTTAGTTTTTAATGCGGGATATATTATTGAAGATGGTACCCATGAAGAGCTTATACAGGCCAAAGGTCATTATGCCCATATGTGGCAGATGCAAGCTGGTGGATTTTTACCGGAACAAGAAAACAATGATTCTTGAAGAATGTAACTTCAACTTTAAATAGAAGGTGCTAAAGCGTAGCATATCTTGCTATCCTGACCAGCATCATTAAATAGAAGCAATGTTTAAAATTTCTTACAATCTATTTAGCCAGAGGGTAATACTTATCATGAAAAAAAATAATATTGTCGTTTTGGATTCAAAACCATTAATGAGTGATGGTCTATGCCTCGATAGTCTTAATAAGTTAGGAGAAGTAACTCTCTATGATAGAACACCTGATGATCTGGTTATAGATCGCGCCAGTGAGGCTGAAATTATTATTACTAATAAAGTAAAATTAACCGAACAACATTTTAACAAACTTCCTCGCCTTCGTTATATTGGCGAAACGGCCACAGGTGTTGATAATATCGATATCCGTGCAGCAGCAAAACATCGTATTATTGTAACTAATGTTCCTGATTATAGTACTGACAGTGTTGCACAGCATGTACTTGCTTTATTACTTACTCATACCAATCATGTTGAAGCTCATAACCAATCTATCCAACGTGGAGAGTGGCAAACCCAACCTTATTTTTCGTATTGGTCAAAACCTGTCATTGAATTAGCTGGAATGACTTTAGGGTTAATGGGGTATGGTCGGGTTGCACAAAAAGTTGCTCGGTTGGCTGGTGCTTTGGGAATGAAAATTATTGCTCACAAACCAACAATGTTTACTGATGAGCTGGTTTCGTGGGTAAGTTTTTCTGATCTTCTTAAACAAAGTGATGTATTAAGTTTGCATTGTCCATTGAATGAGTATACAAAAAGTATGATTAACAACGAGACGCTGAAACAAATGAAACCGACAGCTGTTCTTATTAACACTGGACGTGGTGGTTTAATTAATGAATCCGATTTGGCTAATGCGTTAAAGGCAAAGCAAATCACCGCAGCCTACCTTGATGTTCTAAGTGAAGAACCTCCGCGTATTAATAACCGTTTAATTGGTTTAACAAACTGCATCATCACGCCTCATATTGCTTGGGCCTCAGTTGCAGCACGAAAACGTTTGCTAAATACGGTATGCGAAAATATCATTCATTTTCTAAAGGGCCAACCCATTAATGTAATACGTCCTTCATAAATCAATGCTTAAACAATGAAATCGATAACATCAACGAGATTTAAAGTATACCATCAATGGTTGTAACGCTCATTGCTAGCAGTTGAGCCGATAGTTCATCTAATGTGATGGCTCATGATGTTTGTTATTATGTGGTAACCAAAGAGGCAAAGCCTCTTTTAAGCGCTTGCCGCACATCTGATTCAAGTTTGAAGATCAAAAACAAAGTGAACTTAGAAATGCAAACGATATAATGCTTTGGGAAGAGTTAGTCATAAGCATCAACAGATTCCTTGATTTGCCATGGCCTTATTCATACCCACATCCTGGAATCCTCTAAAATGCATTACCTGGCTTCCTTAAAAGTCATCCACAATTTGTTCTCAAAATCATATAGCTTGCATTTCTTAAAAATACCCAGTACGTATCGCAACTTAAAATGATACTCATGAAAATATTCTCCATATTTGGCTTTTAATGCTCTATGCGCTTGCGGTAAGTTATAAAAAGGAATTCTTGGATCTAAATGGTGAGGGATATGTATCATTATATTGTGTAATAATACCCTTGAGATTTTTGAGCAGTGGATAATTGTGCTGCAATACAAAGCCCCCACAGAATGGGACCATTCGCTTTTCAAATCAAAAAAAGGGATGTCGGGATGTGTGTGATGTAGATATACAATTATCGCGATGAAATAATTAAAAACGATAAAAGGTAAAATGACCGCAGCAAAAATACCGATAATACCTCCTGCAAAAACATATCCAAAAATTGACATCATGAGCGCATAAAACAGAACTACAAGTTTACCATGTCGATAATATTGGCATTGTTTTTTATCTGTACCTGGATTAAAACATACCATTTGTTCCCACCAAACTCTGCGTAAATAATGGAAAGCACAAGTGAAAAAACATCGTTCTATTCGATAGAGTGAGCGCTGGAACTTAGAAAGTGATTGGTACTCAGAACAAGTAAGTGGCCGCCAAATCCAATCTATTGGAGAAAAAGAGACAAATCCATGATGAACCTTATTATGGCCAAAGGACCACATACGATAAATATTTAATGAGGGGAGCATGGCTATGGTTCCGAGCATCTCGGAAATTTTGTTGTCTTTGAAAAGAGCCCCATGTGCTGCATCATGTGCCCAAACAAACATCATGGCTGTAGCTAATCCAGCAATTAAACCGCCTAGTAGCTGTAATTCCACATTAAAATTTAAAACAACCAGGGAAATTCCTAACAAAAACAACATAAGATCAAAAAAATACCAGAATAAAGTCTTCCTGTGTGATTGCTTATAACACTCATTGGGAATGCTTGAACGAGCTACAGATGACTTAATTTCCTTTATGTGTTTCCATAATTTATCTGATTTGGTGGATTTCATAAGACGTTACCTCTAATACAGCTGGCGAAAGTTATTGGAATTTATAATTCAATAGTTACCTGAAAATACGATTATTGTTAATGAAATAATGCAACCTATAATTTCATTTATTAGTTATTTTAATGAGTTTCTTATGAAAGACATTGATCTAGATCATGGAAACGTAAAATGAGGTAAAAACTTAAATAACACTTTAGTTGTGGCTTAAGGACTGGTAGGGAAATTAGAAAGTCTTGATCTAAATTTTTTGTCATAAGTGTCATTCGTGCCCGCAATGCGTTTTAATTTCTCTGGTTGCAGAAATTGAATGTTTTTATGATCGATTGCAATAATTTTATTTTCTTTAAATTGAGATAAAAGACGGCTGATAGTTTCTGCCGTGAGTTTTAAATAATTCCCCATATCTTGACGAGACATTGGTAGAATAAAGTTTGTTTGGATGTCTGATGGATGCAATCGGAATGATAAGTCAATAAGAAAAGCAGCAAGGCGTTGTTCTGCTGTAATTGAAAACAAATAATTTCCCATATTTAACTGTTGGCTCATTATATATAAAATATGTTTTTGTAGCTCGGGGTGTAATTCCAGTAATTCCAGGAAATTATCATAAGGAATTTCACAAATAACACTATCAGATAATGCCCTTGCTGAAAAAAGGTAATGTCCTGTGTAAATTGCCTCAAAACCAAGGACTTCACCACTAAAATAAAATCCTTGAATTAATTCATTTCCAGCCGCATCAACTTGATAAGTTTTTAAATTCCCATATTGAATAGCGTAGATGTTTCGAAACATATTTCGAGAAAGATATAATGCTTCATGCTTTTTTAAATAATGGTGTTGCTTTACTGCGCGGTTAATTTGATGCAACCATCGTGAATTTTTCCCTTCTATAATACAAAAAGGAGAGAAACTACAACGCTCACATGTTAAATGATAATTATTAATGTCTATCATATTTGAATCATCATGCAGGCTGAAAGCTGGGTTATTTATTATAAATTGCAAATACATTTTATAATACAAATTTATTTCATGGTGTAGATCAAAGTGGTTTATCAGCGCATTTTATATTAATTTTATAAAGTCATATTTGCGTGATTAGGTTAACTTAATCCTAGGGTATTGTTGGTTCGATGCCCAGTTCATTGCGTGGAAAAGTTGGCTTGTCACCTCTATGATTGAAAAATCCGTTCTGTTTTAATGCAATCATCGTTTCAGAAGTCAGTGGATTTTGTTCTAACCAAGAAATCATGTTGTCTGCTGAAGTCGGATGGATATTTTGGGTTAATCCTAAGAGTTTAGTGCAAGCTGTTAAATCCAATACCATCCCGACCCCATAATTTCCATACACATAGAGCGCATAATAAAGGTACTCCCAGGGATCAGTACTATTGGGAGCCAAGTTAAATAAATTAGGGTGTGCGGCAAGACTTGCAGCGGCATTTTTAAGCGCCAAAGCAGTGAGCGCGCAACAGCCTGTGATCAACAGTGTTTTGAGTAGATCAACGGGTTTTTGTTTGACGTGGGTAAAAACATGTCCAACAATATGGTCAGGAAATTCATATCCTGACATAAAAGCCACTATAGCCGCAGTGATCCCGGGAGTAATGGCAATGGTTAATTTAGCCACATAATGAAGCTCATCCATAGGGCAATTATCTAACAAGAGTTGACAGATCAATTTAAATCCATCATAGCCCGCCTGGCTGCAAAAAATAAAAAATGCTGCGCTTAACCAGGATCCAGTACCTGTGGTGGTTAGAAAAGTTACATATTCATTTCCACCAATCGGTTCCCAGCGATGCAGGCGTCTTTGTCAATACATAGGGTAAAAAGGGGAGTGTGGTTGCAAAGGCAGCAGTGCCATAAGCCAAAGTCGACCAGGAAGGCAAATAGCGTGTCAGTGAGGATGGTGATGGTAGGTATCGAGTCAGCCAGGTAGAGAGGGTAGCAGGAGCAATATCAAACATGGCTGTATTTGCTGGATGACACGGTTCAAAAGTATGGTAATTGGGTAGATGGGGGATACTCCATTCCTGTCCTTTTTCTGAATGAGTCCCGCTTGGGATTTCTTGCATTTCTAAAATAACATTACCATTTTCATGTCCCACTTTCATAGATCCATCTCATGCAACAGCTTTGATTGAAAACTATCAAATCAGCGCTAACTGTGCAAGGAATTATAATTTTTTATTCAAACGCGTTGAAACTCCATAAATGAATGGTAGTAGCTCCAAACCTATTCACTGCGGGGGAGCTCTAATTTACAAGGTTCATGATTACTTCCAAATAGTAAATAATGTTATCAATTTTTATTTATTGTTTGCTATTTTGTAAATAATTATACTTATTCTTATTCTTATTCATGAATTTTGGAGTGGTTATGCGCATCCTAGTTATCGGTGGAACAGGAACTTTAGGTCAGGCGGTGGTCAAGGAATTATCATCACGACATGAAGTCGTAATTGCAGCCAGGCAAGATGGTGATGTCTTTGTCGATATAACAAAGCTACATTCGATAGAAAACATGTATAAAACTCTGGGGCGACTCGATTCAGTTATTTTAACGACCGGAACTGTTCATTTTGGTGCTTTGGATGAAATGACAGAATCACAATATTGCATCGGTTTAAATAATAAGCTTATGGGACAAGTTAATACGGTATTGCTTGGACTGCCTTATGTAAATAATGGTGGCTCATTTACACTAACTAGCGGTATATTAAACCGAGATCCTATTCGCTATGGTTCATCAGCAGCCATGGTCAATGGCGCCTTGGATGGTTTTGTTAAAGGTGCTGCAATTGAAATGTCGAGAGGCTTGCGTATTAACGTAGTTAGTCCAACCGTTTTAGAAGAATCGATGACTGATTACGCTGACTATTTTCATGGGTTTATGCCGGTATCTGCTGCTCGTGCAGCAATGGCATATTCCAAAAGCGTAGAAGGTAACCAAACCGGTCAATTGTATTGTGTGTGAAAATTAAAAAGCAGACTTAAAGTGCTCTCTTTAAGGATGCGAACCTCAAAACTTCTGGTTCGCAACCATATAAATCAACTAAATTTTAAATAAAATTATCTTCTTGCAATGTAATGAACAATTACTGCATTTTTCTGACAAATCAGTTTCACACTAATTTTCTAATAAATCCGGTATGGGACCTTTTTACTATTATTTTAAAGAAAAAAATGACTCAAGTTTTTGTGGGTCATTTTCCAATTCCTCTTCTGCAATCTTGGAAATTGCCGATGTAGTTGTTGTTATGGAGGCAGGCTTTGGAGCCATTAATCCAAAAAAATTCAAGTTTGCTGTGGATGTTTTCTCACTTTGATTTACTTGAGATAATTGATTTTCTTGCAGTTGGAAGTTATTTTCTAAAACTGGAATATTTTGATAAGCATTATCATTTTCTTTTGATGTATCCTCCTTCAGTTGGATATTTTGATGATGAGTCTCCGCTGCTGCTTCAATTACCGGTATTGGCCGATCTTTAGGATTTTCTATCCTTATCGTATAAGAAATATTTACAGTTTCTTTTTTTCTATTTTCAAAGTCTTTCCTTTCCTGAGTCGGCCTGAATCCATTGAATTCAACTTCTATTTTATCCAGTTTTTCTTCGGTTTTAACAAGTACGGTATTTGCCCCTGTTAAATCAGGAACACCTAAAAATTCTTTCGATGAATAACAATGAAAACACCCCATCAAGGCAAACCACTTTCCCGGATGTTCATTCATTTCTTTCTCTATGATTTTAGTGGCTGTGTAATTCATACTTTGAATACGGAAAGAGTCCCTGGTTATTCCTGTAACCAATCCATAAGCATATATCATATGATCCTTTTCATATTGTTCCGAATAGGTATATTCCGTATCGATTCCAACGATACGTATACCATATAGTTTGGCTGCTTTTACTAATTCTAAAAAATTATTTCCTGCCCGATAATTACATTCTTGGCACTCACAGTGTTTATCATGATTTACAATCTGTTCTGGCGAAATAAGAAATCCTCGATCTAAAGTTTCCAGACAAGTTTCAATTTTTTGATTTGAGGCAGTTGCAACATTAGGATCATATTCGTCCATTTCTTGTTGATCATCATAATATAAATGCTCTAGAAACATGGTGGTATATCCAGCTTCCTTTAGTCTTTTCATATTTTGAATTAAAAAATTTTTAGGTGCGCGATCTTCATGAAATTCACCTACAACAAAATTTGTTTTCAACAAATCTGAAAGCGTGTTTACCGTTGCATGATTTATTGGTTTACAATTCAGATAAAAGGCTCTTAATTTCTCCTCAAGAGAAGTAAGTGTTTTGGTTGGGGAAGTTCTTTTATAGAAAAATGAAGTTCGATTCTTGTTTTCTGGGGAGCCTGTAATTTCCAGAACAGCTTGTTTGTATTTGTTATCTTTCGTTTGATCGAAAGAGGGCCTGCAATGTTTGTTAAGTTTATATACCATAATTCACTTAGCCTTTAGAAGTTGTTTGTTTAAACAGTAGCAAAAAATAATGAGGGGAAGATTAGCTAAATATGAAATAAAAGATTGGGTCAGTAACTTTTGGAATAGGTAGTGTTATTCCCTGATTTAGCTGGATTTTAAGTTCCAAAGTTGGGCATCCAGCTATCTCATTTTTTGAATTAGGGCTCTTTGATGCATCGTAAGTTTCTCTTGCTATCCTTGGTTTAAGTCTTGACTGTTAGAATTTTACTTATTAAATAATAGAGTCTCTTTTTCAACTTCTTCCTTGTTCTCGATATTCTTTATACTGACATACCGGTCTTTGAAATGGTTGATGCTTTGACTCGACTTTAGGGGAGCAGTATTCCCTTCTTTAATGAGATAATCATTCCAAATTTTCCCATAATGAGGGGATGCAATAGAGTTTCTCTGAGTTTTGAGGCTCTCTAAATTACTGGGGTTTTTAATAGACAGACTCAATTGGTAAGCTTTATCCTCAACGCCAACTACTTTGGCCTTTTCTGTGACATCTTCACAGATTTTATGTTTATCTACTAGTTTGTTGTTCCTCTCGGATATTTCTCTCCAATATCCCGCCATGTTGATTAAATCACGGAAGGTGGGTGGTTTTTGATGTATAGCTAAAGCATTTTGGTATTTTTTGTTCCATTGTTGACCTAGGATTTCGGCTTCTTCCTTTGTGATGTTTTTGGTTTGAAGAATTTGCGCTAATTCAGAAACAGGATATTCTGGCATGTGAATGGTTTGTAAGCGTCGATTAAGCGCTTCACTGGCTTGGCGACGCCCGGATAGAGTTGCTGGATTTTGAGTGCCTAGAAGTATAAATCCTGGTTGCCTAGGGTGCTCTCCCGCATCATCTTTACCCATTAGAAGGTGATTTAAAAACTGTTCCATCATCGGTGAGCTATTGATTTCATCCATAATTACCACAGCACCCTCATGAAAGGCCTTCCTTAGGAGATCTTTCTTCTGTTTGATGGAGTACTCAGCTGGAATACGATAGAAATGGTTGCTGGGTTCATCCTGTGTGTCCAGCGATTCTTTATGACTCAGAGAGCATTCTTTTAATCCCCATGATCTGAGTAGATGTATGAGGAATTCGCTTTTTCCCACGCCCGGATTGCCTTCAAGTACAAGCCCTCCTAAACCGCCATAAAGCTGCGCAGGATTTGCTGAAAGGACTTCTTTGCGGCGTTGTTGACGTAATAAAAACAGCTGGTTTATTGATTGTTCAATAGGTAACCTGGACGCGGTGATGCAAAAGGAGGAGTGGCTAGAAGGCTCACTCGGTTTAATCAGCTGCTTTAGAGTTGTAAGTGGTTTAAAGTTCTGTTTAAAATCCTGTTGATGCTCTTGAGGTACTAACGGCAGTGCCAATTTATAGGCAAAATGCTTTACTGCTTCTTTAGGGTTTGCATTTTGATCAGTTTTTTCTTGATGTTCACAATAACTTCGGGTCAGCAAAGCCATCATCTGTAATTCTCTGGGTGAAATGAGAATTTTGGTATCAGAATAACGACATAAGGTATTGTATACCTCAAGGAGGTGTTGTTGAATGGACTCAATTACTTCTTTTTCTAAAGAAGAGCCCTCAAAAATTGGATTTAAGATACGCTCTTTAATCACCGAGTTAGGTAAAGGGGTAAATACAACAGCATTACCATGTTCTTGAAAAAGAGAGGGGAGAGTGCGTCCTTCCCCATAACTTAAAGGGTTTCCAGCAAATACGACTTTATGCTGTGGGCTTAGAACATGTACATTTCCCTTGTACAATAATGAGGGTGGTGTATTAAATAAGTCCTGGAACTCACTAAAATCACGTTGACCTATGTTCGCCTCATCAATAAAGAGAATCTGGTAGTGTTCGTTTGAACTGGAGTCATTGGCTTTCAACCATTCTTCTAGTGTGAAATGAAGTTTATGTTTGTCTCTACCGCAAAATTCTGATTCTATAAACGAGGTTTTACCTACTCCAGACAGTCCACTTAAAAAAACATAGGGGTTGTTTTTTAAGACCGAATTACAAGCATCAATTCGGTCTTGCATGAATGTTTGTGCACTAATTTGCTTGGGGGGACTGTTGCTTAAGGTGTGAAAATCACTTAAGTCAGATTTTGGATTTAAAGTAGTTGGCATCACAATAAGGTTACCTGTTGCATTAGGCTCGTTTCGTCGCTCATGGAGTAAAGCGTGTAATTCATCCATTAATGGAGCTGGTATTTGACCTTTTAGAATAACGACTTGCTTTTCTTTCAATGCCTTGATTAAAGCCCCTTCTTCCTCTTGAAACACTAGAGAACCTGTTTTAGTGTCTTTCAAAGTCAAGCGTTTGATTAAATCAGAAGCCTGCGCTTCAGAGACGTCAATGACGAGCGGATTATTGAACTGCTTGATCTGCT
Source organism: Legionella longbeachae (assembly GCF_004283175.1). Lineage (GTDB taxonomy): Bacteria > Pseudomonadota > Gammaproteobacteria > Legionellales > Legionellaceae > Legionella > Legionella longbeachae. The sequence continues at coordinate 54,607 of NZ_RXNW01000013.1, read as the reverse complement.
TGATCTGCTTTTGTGTTTCTTCTTTAGAGTGTGATACAGGATAAAACCTATCTCGAGCATCAACTACAGGCGTTTCTTCTATGTTGTGAATAGGGATTAAGAGTTTCTCGGGAAGCCTCACACCCTCCGCCAAATAGACCGTGAGTTTCAGTTTGGCTTCATCAGCTTGTGTTAGTAATTTTGCCCATTGATCCTCGCTAAGTGCTCTGCTGATGTTTAGCGTTAATTCTTTTCCCGGACGTTGAGCCGCCTCTTCAATCAAACCTTTCTGTTCAATTAATTGTTCGTTATCGCAAATATAGCGCTTAAAAAGATTATTAAATCGGGATGGATTTATCACTTCACCGGATCCTTGACCGCTATAGCATGTCAAGGAAGTTTCACTCAGTTTATTCCAGTTATAACCTGTTTGGTGGAGCAGCTTCAGGTTGCCAGGCAAAACAATGTTTTTTCCTTGGTGTTGGATAGATCCTAACACTAAGGCTTTTTGCCAAAAGGCTTGGTATTCAGCATTAGATTCTAATCCATTGTTTATTACCAACGTTTGCGGTATGGGGGTGGATTTTAACACTTTTTCTAAAAGTCCCTCTTTAAAACGAAAACCATCTCCATCAGGAACCCATTGTCCCAGAAGCTCTGTTTTCCAATAAGGGGAATGAAACAGATTTATGACGGCCTTGTTACCCACATCATGGTCAAGGTTGTGTTCTAATTGGGGTACAGGAGGAATGTCTTTGAACGCAGAGAGTTTATTCTGCATGCGTGAAGTAAAATCCGATTCATTATAACAATCTGGATTGGCACTGTTTCTAAAGCCTATGACTCGAAATTGAGTTTTACCTTGCTCCAAAGTATTAGGGACGGAATCCTTAAAGAGGTGGCGAAAAACGACACCATCTATGGTGGGATCTGGGTCTAATAAGCTATTAAACCGTACAAAATCACTATCTTTAAATCGATCATAATTAATAAGTAAGGTTGGATTTCTGTCTTTATTTTCCTTAAGAAAGTGATACAAAGGGCCACCAGGTCCTTTTTGTAGTTTTCCATTCTCATCGATGTAATCCACACTGCAAAGAAGATCTTCTGGTGAGTCGATAAGATAGACAGGATGTCCGCTGACTTTTGCTTTTTGAAAGACCTCAAGTTGCAACATCTGTGTTTTTGTATCCGTATTGCAAGAAATTAAAGTATTATTTTTTGCAGATAATACCTCCTTACAATACTGAGTTAAGTCTTCGTACTCTTGGGTCGGAGTACTTTGAGATTGTAGATAATCGACGCACCATTGTTCCAATTGTTTTTGGCTTTGGGTCTGTGTCTTAATGTGCTTTGAACGATTATCTTCTGTCGCTTTGTCAGGTGTTGAATCAGAAACCAACTGAGCAATCCAATTAGTGGCACTCGGACTCCTCTTTATCTTATGCATTTGTTCCGGGCTCAGATGTTCAATGCTTTTCTTCAGGGATTCTTCAAAGCTTAAGTTATCTCCATTGCAATAAGATTGTTTGTATTCTTTTAAAAGCTGTTTCGTAAAAATCCTTAACTCTGGAGAATGATGATTGATTCCCCAAAACCATGCAGGGATTCCATTTGTATCACGTAAGAAGAGGCCATCGGATAATTCGTCGGCAGAGAATTGAACATTTTTGCACTGAGATAATATATTATCCCTGTTCTGTACCTCACATAGAGTCAATAGTCCTCCTGTACTGAGAAAATGCTTAGATAGAGACAGTGGACTATTAGGTTTCATCACATGTGATTCAACCGTTAGATTAGCAGATCCTAAAGCAAGTTTAATTGTCTTTTTCAGGTCTTTATCAGACACATTTTTAGGTCCATTAATATAATTAGGGTCATAGACCGTCCAGGTGGTTTTTAAAGGAGGGGTGGGAGGTTCTAGTGCAATCGCATGCCAGGGATTATGAAGTACTATGGGTTGTTTCACTTGTTCAATCAGTGATTCTACCCATTTCTTCCCAAGATATATGGATGTTCGATGCTGCTTAAGTTGAACCCTATTGACGTAGTCTATGAGCTGATTAAAATCATTCTCAAGTTCTTTGGGTGGATTGGGGGTGTTTATAGGATCCCACTTTACAATTCGCTCAAAGAAGCCATTAAAATCCGAGAGATTTTGAATAAAATACGTAGATAAAGCAACGCACATTCCGTCTTGAATAGCCTGGACTAAAGTCTTATGTTGGTTAGGAGCTTTATTCATTAAATACTGCGAGAATTTTGCAACAATCATTCCTTGGTGATTGCCTGAAAAAGAAGTAGGGAAGGAGAATTCTTCTGATTTTTTAGGTATGAATGTTAAGAATTCTTTGACATTAAAATGAGAGTCTTCTGGAGAGGTTGCCCTATCTGAATTGTCTGAACAGTCCGAAAGAAACTTTTCGCTGCCGTTAGGATCAGCCTCTAGATACAAAATTTTTACATCTTCAAGTTCAATATTTGGAGCAATTCTTACTAGTTGTTCAAAGTGCTCTTCTGTAAAGCGATCATCTACAGAAAAAGATTTAAGATTAGTCAATCCTGATTGAATTGATAATAGATTGGTCAGATCTAATTTTTCAAACATGAATAAATCAAGTTTTTCAAGATTTGGTGCTGCACGCACTAGTTCGTGAAGTTCTTCTTTGCTTATAAAACTGTATCTTAAAATAAGTGACTTAAGCTTACCCAAACACTCTGGTTGGGATGACAATGAACCAGTCAGTTGTAATTTACCTGACCAGGATAAATTAAGTGTTTCAAGATTTGGAGCTGCGAATAGTAGCTCTTGTTTTGCGGTGACATAACTTTCCTCTAAATTCAGAGATTTAAGTTTAGCCAAGCATTGGGGGGGGAGAGAAAGTTGCGTTTTAGCACCAATAATTCGACACTTAGATAAATTAATGGTCTCAATATTTGGCGCTGCAAGTAATAATTGGCTAAGTTGTGCTGCGGTGATAGAAGTTCCACTTAAATCAATAGACCTAATATTTATTAAAGATTTTGGTAAAAGTGATGAAAAATCATCAGCTTCTCCAAGCTTGTTACAGTTCTTTATAACAAGAGTTTCAACATGGGGTGTTTTGGAAAGTAATTGACTTAATTGTGTTCCGGTTATAAGACTTCCAGTGAAATTAAGAGATCTTACTTGATCTGAAAAACTTAGTATAGGTGATAAAAACTCATTACATCGCCTCGCGAAATTCACGTCTATTTTTTTTGCAAGCATGTCATTGCTAATGGTTTCTAAGTTATTTTCCCCAGCTTGGATCGTAATGATTTTATATCGCTTCACACGTTTTAGATCCATCTGAACTGGTGGTATAACCTCACCATCCTCAGGGAAAATGTCATCAATAAACTGTGTTAATTTGGGGGAGGATTTCGTAAGTATTTCTAAGGCTTCTATCTTCGATGAATCATCTAGTTTTTTCCATATACTGGCATATATAGCTCGTTCTTGAGGTTTCTTATTATTCTCTAGAAGTTGGGAGACCCAATAATCATCCAGTAGCAATATCGAATTTTTAGTAAGACGATGATTTTGAACTGCAAGTTTGATAATACTGTCTGGATAGGCTTGAGTGATTGATTCTATAATTTCATTATTATCCAATTGCGATAGATTATCTTGATTCAGTGGGACAAGGCTTCCTTTTTGCCATAAGAATATAGGAAATTTTTGGTTTATAAGTTCGCTTAGTATGTTTTTCAGTTGTTCTACTTCATTTTTGGAGCGATAACTCAAGAAAATATCATTAATAATTAGATTCTTAGGTATAGATTTTTCATTTAAACTTCGAGATACCCAAAATTTTGGATCTTTTTGTCGAAGTTTATCACTATCAATCTCACCTCCTGATGGGATGGTTGAGTACGTTTGTTGCTCATCACTGTATTGGTAATAAAAGCATTTCCGCATAGTTTTGTCTATGAGGAGTTCAATTTTAGATGTACTCATTCTTTGCTCCTTAAACTGTATATTATTCAGTTTAACAAGCGGTAATTACTGCAATATGATATATGTATGAACATGTGAATGCTATTATTCCAGTTTGGAATAATAAGGCGGAAATCTAACCCAAATAAGGAGAAATTATAATTAAGTTAGTCTAGATTAAGCCTTTGATTTTGAAGTCAAAAAAAGATTAAAACACTATAAGAAGCATTATAAAGTAGTATAAAAAATGACAGACGGGTTTGTAACTGGAATGTGTCCCTGATGCCTTCGGAATAAACCTGATGTCCTTATTGGTAATCCCGATATTATTCATCTGGGCTGTATGGCTCATGCCAGACGTCCTTTTGCTGAATTGGCCAAACTTGCTAAAACAACAGGCAAATCTCATCAGGCCATGGCCTATTTTCAAAAATTATATGCCATTGAAAAAAGGGTAGTGCGTCAAAATTGTTGATCATACATTTCTGCCAAACTCAAATCGATTGATAAATAAACCAATAACGGTATCACGCATGAATTCAGATTTAGAAAAGCAAATTGTTTTTCTAGCTCATCTTTTGATACGAGTACGGGAAGTTAAAATTTTACGCTCTATTTTTTAGTATTACGTTTTCCCTCTTAGTGTTGCTTAAAAGGTAATAATTGTTGATAGGCACCTAGTCCATCAGTAAAATATTGAGTTATGTTGAATAGTTCCAGTTGGTGTTGTAATTGCTTGCAGGTCTTATCTGTTCGATCTCCAAATGTATAAGCAAGTATTTCGCTAGTGTAATGATTCAAAGCAAGCCACAATCACCGTTGATTTGACTTACCTCGTACGAAAGACCATTGCTTATCAAGTTCTAGGGCAATAGGCAATAGGCAATAGGCAATAGGTAATAGGTAATAGGTAATAGGTAATAGGTAATAGGTAATAGGTAATAGGTAAGTGTAAAATAGGTTGTTGCTCTAACTCAGCTTTTGAGGATAATAACTTTTTCCAATTTACCTTGAGCAAATTGCATGCTTTTTTTAAGTGTCGTAATCTCAGTGCCGATTGCTACTGATAATACCCTGGCTGTATCACGAATTCCTGAGCCATTTAGAGCTATATCTACTATTCGCTCTTTAACTCTTTGATCACAGGCCTTGTAACGATGCATTAATTGAAATGTCTTCCTGCAATCAGCTGTTCGGCAAAGATAGCGTTGTTCCCCCTGTTCCTGATTTCCTATACTTAACTACGCTCACCCCAGGGCGTTTTCATGACTTTTATTTGAGCAATAAATTTGTATAATTGCTCTTTTTAAAGAAGAGATGTTGAAATAGGATGTTAGCTGTAATCGAATATTTATCTACGATAGAAGACCCTCGTGATCAAGAAAAAATTGAATACCCGCTAAGTAGTCTAATATTTATTTCACTATGCGCGATATTCTGTGGTGCCGAGGGTTGGGATGATATTGTACTTTTTGCAGATAGTCGAAAAAAATGGCTATCAAATTATATCGATATGAGTAATGGGATGAATCTCATGGACGTTGTGTGCGTCGTCGTTATTTTGCATACCGTCTGCCAAAAACAATAAATACAGGCTCCCTTGTAGGAATAAAAAGCATCATCGCCACCGAAACCATTTCGTCAAAAACTAATGAAACAGCTATTTCTGCTGAGTGGCGTTATTATGTCACAAGTCATGAGACGGAGAAGTCTGATTTGCATCTCTATGTCAGAAATCATTGGTCTATAGAAAATGAGCTGCACTGGCATTTAGATGTTCATTTGAATGATGATGCAGATAAAAAGCGTGATGACACTACTGCTATCAATTTTTCCAGCATCAAGAGAATGCTATTAAGTCTCGTCAAAACAAAACTACCTCCAGGAAAAAAGAGAAGTGTACGTTCCAGGCTTAAGCAAGTAGGATGGGATACGGAATATCTGGTATCACTGTTATCAGCTTGAAACCTACAATCAGATGAATGTTACAGGCCTTCTAATTATACGCAGGGGATGGTCTATTTAGCTAAACTGCTTCAGATAGACCATTATTTTTTAGTTTTTTGATTTCAACGCAAATCATCAGCTTTTTCTGATTGACCATGGCCTTTTTTTTTCACTTAATTGTTGTTTTATTTTTAATCATGAAAACGCCCTGACTAAGCAACAAAGCCTAAATGTATCACTAGATGGTAAATATAATGAAGGGTGCCACTTTAATTTAAAATACTTAATGTATCAGCTATTGATAAATTAAAGGCTTATCAATAAACTGCCATCCATACTTAATGGAGTGAATAGAATATGGCTAATAAAAAACGTAAAGTATCGCTGGATGATTATGCATCCTGTTATCACTATTTTGAACGTGCCATTCAAGACAATCGATTCATGAGTGAAGAGACAAACAGTTATTTGAGGATAAAGGCATCTATTTAGTTAATGAGAACCATAAAAATTAAACTCACTCATCAATAAAATGAAGCCGGGAGTTATCTTACTTATGCAAGCCAAACATGAATTCATACTTAATGATGGTTTAGAAGGATTAAGAATTTATACTGTTATTTCTCTAGTGGCAGAACATGATGTCGAAAAAAAGTATAGTTTTTATCGTTCTACCGGAAGAAATTCTAAATACACTGACACCTGGTTCCCCTTTGCTGAAAAAGAGCCAATGCATATCAAGAAACCAAATGAAATACCAGGTTATCGGGTTATAGATAATTACCCACAAAGTTTTTTAGAGTTTACCAAGCAAGCATTTGACAGCCATACCTTAGCTTTTGAAAATGGTTACGATGAATTGTTACACCGATTTGGAAATTTTGAATGCTTGTGTGTTTCTTACCTCTTAAATGGAGGATATTGGGTTCATGATGATTCCAGAATACTCCGTGAATACCTTAGCCAAAATTATTCTCGGGAACTAGAAATTTTAACTACTAGTATTAAGAATTTTGATAGTTTTAAAAATCCCAGTGGTACAAGCGTTACTGGCCGCGAATTATACTGGAACTATCGACATAGATTTCATGATGAAAATTTAAATTATTCCCGGCAATTGTTTCATTATCCTGAAATACAGAGGAGTTTGATAAGTGGCAACAGCAATAATTCTCTACCTGTAGAGCTAGGTGAATCTATCAACAGTGATCCAATAAATTTAAATAGTTCTGCGGGTCATGACTCCTTTTTACCAATAAACCTAAGTATGCAAATTTTGGGAGGCTTTATCGCTGTACTTGGTGTGGCTGCAATAGCAACAGCACTCATTGTTTTAAGTGGAGTAACAGTGGGTATAGTTGCTGACGTGGGGATTGCCTCTGCGTTGATAGGAGCAGGACTATTTTCCATTGGAACTTTAAAACTCATTGAGCCAGGTGTAGATCAGGATTCAGTTACTAATAGAGAGTGTCGCATTTAAAATCGACTAAACGGCAGCTATTCTCGGTCAGTGGCTTCTTATAGCGTCTTTTTTTAAGGAGCTCATTTTGCGAATAAAAATTGCCCATTTTTAAACGAAAGATTTTGCTTTTTGCAGAAAAAGTCAAAGTATATATTTTGCGGTGTCCATGATGAACGGAGTGAGGCGGATACGATGAGATGCAATGGGATGAGCCAATCATTCAAGTAATCTTGTTAAAATCTGGTAACTAATTGATTTAATTGGCGTCCCGGAGAGGATTTGAACCTCCGACCTGCCCCTTAGGAGGGGGCTGCGCTATCCAGCTGTGCCACCGGGACTTAAGAAATTGTAAGTCTACCTTTATCACTGATAAATGACAACTTCCATTTCAATTTTTAGAAAAATGCTGAAAATGAAATCGCATTTGGTTGATTAAAAATTGATATTAATGGGCGTATGATGGACTTGCTATGATATACTGTGAGGATTTTTCATGTCGAGTAGCTTAAATGGATACATCCGATCTAAAATCCCCATTCCATTCAGCCTGGCATTTTGTATGGCAGGTAATTAAGCCTTATCGGTGGTGGTATGTTCTGATGCTCCAAGCTCCGGTGCTCACTGCTTTTTACATTTTTGCAAATAATTATTCCTTTAAGCTCATTGTTGACGCTTTCTCCAATGAAACAATTATCTCATATCATCAACTACTATTTCCTATTTTGTTGTTTATTATAGCGCAAATCACTTTGGATATAGTCTGGAGAATCAGTGATTTTGCGGAATGGAAGGCCGAGCCTTATGCAAGACAAAGGTTGTTAGCTTCTGCCTATAATTATGTGCAATATCATTCTTATAGTTACTTTCAAAATACACCCAGTGGAACTGTAATCAGTAAGCTAAAAGGGCTTTTGGATGGCTATGACAATGTTTTTGCGAATATTCATCATATTGTAGGTAAACATTTTTTTGTCGTTATTGTTTCAGTTTTTGTGCTTTTAGTGGTTAATTTAAGTGTATTTTGCTTCATGCTTGCTTGGTGTGTTTTAGTTATGGCAATCATGTTGCCCATGGCGTTTAAATTAAATCAACTATCTAATAAGACTGCGGAAAGTAAGCATCAAGTCATAGGGGCTCTTTCGGATAATATTACCAATATATTTTCTTTATTTTATTTTGCAAAACGTCGATTTGAACATCAGCGCGTGAGGCAGCTGATGTCTGATGATTTTGTACCAAGCCAAATTGCACTTTATCGATATGATTTTAAGTTTAATATGATCGGATCAGTGCTTTATTGGTTCATGTTAATTACTGTTTATTTATTCATGATATATTTACGTACACATGGGGAGATTTCAACAGGTGACTTCCTGTTTGTTATGCTGACAGCGATTACAATCTCTTTTGATTTATGGACACTTATGAGTAGCCTTTGTACTTTTTTAAAAGAAATTGGTGATTTTAAATCTTCTTTTAACATCTTATCTATGCCTCATGAATCTGTTGATGAGGCTCATGCACAAGATTTCCAAATAAGTGCAGGAAAAATTGATTTTCATCAATTATCTTTTGTCTATAATGAGGGAAAACCTGTATTTGCAAACCTTAATTTACGCATCAAACCTGGAGAGAAAATTGGTTTAGTGGGTCATTCTGGAGCCGGAAAATCTACTTTGATTTCGTTGTTATTGAAAAATTTCAAGCCTACTTCAGGTCAAATTTTAATTGATGATAAGCCGATTTCAAGCATTACATCCGATTCCTTACGGCAACAAATTGCGCTCATCCCTCAAGATATAATGCTTTTTCATCGCACAATTGGTGAGAATATAGGTTATGCAAAAGATAATGCCACACTTCAAGATATAAAAAAGGCGGCTGCCATGGCGAATATGGATGATTTTATTGAGTCTTTGCCGGAAAAATATAATACTCTTGTTGGTGAGCGGGGAGTGAAGCTTTCTGGTGGCCAACGCCAAAGAATTGCAATTGCAAGAGCTTTTTTAAAAAATGCATCCATTGTTATTCTGGATGAGGCAACTTCAAGCCTCGACAGTATTTCGGAGCAGGAAATTCAACAGTCAATTAATGATATGCTGGATCAAAACAAAGCAACAGTTATCGCAATTGCTCATCGTTTGTCAACTATTCGTCATATGGATAGAATTGTTGTGATGGAGGATGGCAAGATCATCGAAGAGGGTTCTTTTGATGAACTGGTCAATAATCAAAATAGTTATTTTAAAAAACTTTGGGATAGTCAAGTAAATGGCATGGTTTTATAAAATTAATAGGAAAATTAAGTCATGTGAAGCAGAACAGGAGAAATTCTGCTTCACTCTAAACAAATATAATTGTAAGTCACTCTAATTTATTCTTCGGGATAGCAATATATATCACCTCCACCAGTGGCGCTCGAATGATATATAATTACATTGCCACCAACAACTTCTACTTTTTCCTTGAGGCATCGATATCCCGAGTACGTATAATAATAATCGCCTTGCGGTATAGGACCTTCAACTGTAGTATAAGTTTGGGTTTCTGGATCAACTGTAATAGGAACGCTTTTCCATGTTTTGGTTTCTGTGATTATAGTGGTATCAGCAAAAACAGCTGTAGCAATTACAAATTGTAATGCGATAAGTAACATTTTTTTCATTTGCATCCTCCCTGCGAATATATTCTAAAATTACCAGTATCCTTAATTAGGGATGCTATGATTAAATATAGCACTGTTTGATCATTAAGTGAATGAGGTGATCTTTGGGTTTAATAAGCAGGGATAGTTAATTTTATATCATTATAAGTATTTTTTAATCTTCTCCCTGTTGAGGGAGAAGATTGAGTTTTAACGGTGACCGTGTACATGTCCACCATCGCTGCGCCCATGTGTATGACTATCGTGTCCATGTACGTGGCTATCATGTCCATGTACGTGGGCGCTAGTGTAAACAGATCCTGTATCCTGATGTCCATGATGGTGAGAGTCCGTATAGACTGATGCAGTAGAATAACTGGGCGAGTAAAAACCAAAATTATCATAACCTGTAGTAACGGTGCGGCTTGGTGTATAAGTAGTGTTGCGGCTAAATAAAAAAGGTAATACACAAACAAGGCCAATCAGGATAAGCGCAATTGGAAATACCGGGGTAAAAGCTGATGCAAATGCCATTTGAGCAGCTATTGTGGTCGTGGTTGCTGCAGCGGACTTGAGACTAACCGCTGCACATATTCCTGCGGTAGTTACGGCAGCTGCAGTGAAGGCAACCATACATTTAAGCATAAAATTGTAATTAGTTTTGTTTTCCTGTTTTGTCTGTTGTGTTTTCATTGGTTACTCCTTTATGTTTCTGCTCGATTAATAATTATCAGTAAAAGTTAATTTTTACCGTGGCTACATCTTTATGAATGTCACTCTCAAGAAAGCGAAAGTGCAGGCACAGGTACAACAAATATCTTGATTAAATCATTATGATCTCGTAAATACGTTATATTTTTTACGTGTTATTCATAATAGAGAGGTACATCACTGAATAATCTGATATATAGATCCTCCGCTTTTGCGGAGGATTGCTAAAATTAAAGAGATATTGACATATTCAACATGATGCACACCAATTTTTATTTGAGTTTTAAAGAGTATTTTTGTGAGATGAGTTTCCAGAATGATGAATTGTCCATTTCAACGATATCAGAAGCTGCATAGTCTAAAAACGTGAATATTCCTTCAATAAAATCTTGTGTCTCTTTATCTCGGGCAAGGAAATGTTCTAGTACTTCTTTTAATCCCATTTCGTCTTTTTGAAATCCGGAGTATTCTGGATTGCTTACTACAAAGCCATCTATAGAAAACCCTGTTTTTAGATTCAAAGTGATTGAGATAAAGACATCAGTAGCTATCACTTCAGAACGAGAAAGATCTTCTGGAAGTTTATCGAGATCAATTTTTGCGGAAAGTAATGCAGTTAACCCCGTATAATTGTTATCATCATCTTTGGTTGTTGATGTGAGTACTCCTTTGATAAAAATGGCATCGCCATATTCTTCAGTATACTCTCTAACTGTTTCTTGCAAGACTTCAATTGCATCAGGGATGATTTTATTACTTTCTTCACGTGTTAAAAACTTTGTGAGATCAAGTCCCAGAGAACCTTTAAAAACAGTGGTTGGATATTTACCATCGCCATAGTCATAGCTCAGATTATCAACTTTTACTGCAAAACTATTTTTTGAGCCTGTTTTTTTATAAAGCCCGTTTAATGCGATTTTTTCGGCACGTTCACTATTGAGTTCTACAGCATCAAATTTTAGTTTCGCAACAGTGTCTTGATTTTGAAATGGCGCCAGAATATTTGTAATTTCTGAATTTAAAAGATCAAGCGCATTGTCACTTGCGAATACACTGGATACAAGACAAAAACTTAAGCCAATAGAACAAAAAAATTTTTTCATATGAAACATCCTGTTTTATTTAAGTTTATTTGGATTTGACAGCTTTATGTTTTATTACAAAAACGAAATTCAAAACCATCAGATGATTTTGCAAAAACTGTGGATCTGTATTATGCCATTTTTTAGTAGTAAAAAAAAATATTTATACGCAGTTTTAAGGGTATGAAATTATTTTTTCGGTTTTTAACCATTTTACAACGTGCATAAACCAATGCCCCGTATTAAGGCGAGGGCATTGGCTGATTTTAATTTTTACTCGTCATCCCAGCTTAAAGTACCGCCTGCTTGATATTCAATGACGCGAGTTTCAAAGAAATTTTTCTCTTTTTTCAAATCCATCATTTCACTCATCCAGGGGAAGGGATTTACAGCCCCTGGGTATTGTTCCGCCAAACCAATTTGAGTGAGGCGGCGATTTGCAATGAAGTGTAAGTACTCTTCAAACATTTCTGCATTCATTCCAAGGATTCCTTGTGGCATGGTATCTTTGGCATATTGATATTCCAAATCTACTCCTTGGCGAATGAGCTGGATTATTTCCTCTTTAAATTCAGAGGTCCATAAATGTGGATTTTCAATTTTAATCTGATTAATCACATCAATACCAAAATTCATATGCATGGATTCATCGCGCAAAATGTATTGGAATTGTTCTGAGGTTCCTACCATTTTATTTCTACGCCCCATGGATAGAATTTGCGTAAAGCCAACATAGAAGAATATTCCTTCAAATACGACATAAAAAGCAATCAAATCGCGTAATAATCGTTGGTCATTTTCTACAGTACCGGTATGGAATGTTTCATCGGCCAAACTTTGAGTGTAAGGTAATGCCCAAGCTGCTTTAGTAGCTACTGATGGGATTTCGCGATACATATTGAATACTTCTGCTTCATCAAGCCCCAAACTTTCAATCACATACTGATAAGCATGAGTATGCAGGGCTTCTTCAAAGGCTTGTCGCAATAGATATTGCCTGCATTCTGGATTGGTTATATGTCTATAAACAGCCAGAACCAGATTATTGGCAACTAAAGAATCAGCTGTTGAGAAAAATCCTAAGTTGCGTTTAATGATTAAACGTTCCGCTTCTGTAAGGCCATTAGGATCTTTCCAGAGTGCTACGTCAGCACTCATACTGATTTCATTGGGCATCCAATGATTTGCACAAGCGGTTAAATATTTATCCCAAGCCCATTTATATTTAAAGGGAACGAGTTGGTTTAAATCGGCGCGGCAATTGATGATGCGCTTATCATCCACATGAATGCGTGCAGCTCCCATTTCAAGAGATTCATAGCCTGTAGCACCTGTAAGAATGATGTCTTGTTGTTGTATGATATTTTCTGACATTTAAGTTCTCCCTAATTATTGGCACGCTTCACAGTCTGGGTCGAGTATGGAACATGCTTTTGGTGCTTCGGTCATTATTTTAACTGCATTAAGTGCGCTATCAGTCACTGTAGATTTCTCCGCATTTGATGCACCCATGCTACGCAAGTAATATGTTGTTTTTAACCCTCGTATCCATGCATGCATGTAAAGTTGATCCAGCTTTTTTCCAGAAGGTTCAGCCATATAAATGTTGAGTGATTGGGCTTGATCAATCCATTTTTGGCGACGAGAAGCTGCATCCACTAGCCAAATCGGATCAATTTCAAAGGAAGTCGCATAACGTTTTTTCAAGTCAGCTGGAATACGACTGATTGGTTGTACGCTGCCATTAAAATATTTCAAGTCATTTACCATCACTTCATCCCAAAGCTCCAGGGCTTTCAAATCTGCAACCAGATAGGGATTGATCACTGTGAACTCGCCTGACAAATTGGATTTGACATATAAGTTTTGATAAGTAGGCTCAATGGATTGTGCTACACCGCAAATATTAGAGATAGTAGCTGTTGGTGCAATAGCCATCACGTTTGAGTTACGCATTCCTTGGGTGCGTACTTTGATGCGTAAGCTTTCCCAATCCAGACGTTGTGAACGATCTTGTTCCAAGTATTTATTGCGTGCTTGTTGTAATAAATTAATAGAGTCAATTGGCAATATACCTTTACTCCATAAGGAACCTTCGTAACTGGAGTAGCTGCCTCTTTCTTTAGCTAAATCACAAGAAGCTTCGATTGCATAATAGCTAATTAACTCCATAGATGAATCAGCAAATTCGACAGCTTCTTCAGAAGCATAATCAATTTTTAACTCATACAATGCATCCTGGAAGCCCATTAAACCAAGCCCAACAGGTCTGTGTTTTAAATTGGAATTACGTGCTTGAGGTACAGAATAATAATTAATATCAATCACGTTATCCAGCATACGAACAGCTGTCTTAATAGTTTGTTTTAGTTTCTCAATATCGAGTTTACCATTTTTGATGTGTGCAGGAAGATTGATACTGCCTAAATTACATACAGCAATTTCTTCTTCTGAAGTATTGAGCGTAATTTCAGTACATAAGTTAGAGCTGTGAACTACGCCACAATGTTGTTGTGGTGAGCGTAAGTTACACGGATCTTTAAACGTCATCCATGGATGGCCAGTTTCAAAAAGCATGGATAACATTTTACGCCACAGTTTGACTGCAGACACCGTTTTTACATTTTTCATAAGACCTTGGTGGGCTTTTTCCTCATATTTATTATATAAAGCTTCAAAGGCCTTACCGAATTGATCATGTAACTCAGGAACTTCATCAGGCGAAAATAAAGTCCAATCAGCATCTTCGCGTACACGCATCATAAATAAATCAGGGATCCATAACGCAGTATTCATGTCATGGGTACGTCGTCGATCATCTCCAGTATTTTTTCTTAATTCTAAAAATTCTTCCACGTCTTTATGCCAACACTCCAAATAAGCACAAACCGCACCTTTACGTTTTCCTCCTTGGTTTACGGCAACTGCTGTGGCATCAGCAACATTTAGAAAAGGAACTACTCCTTGCGATTTTCCATTAGTTCCTTTGATGTGGGATCCCATTGCACGTACGGGTGTCCAGTCATTACCTAAACCCCCTGCATATTTAGAAAGCAAGGCATTATCTTTGATGGCACTGTATATACCATCTAAATGATCAGGGACTGTAGTCAAATAGCAGCTGGAGAGCTGTGGTCTAATCGTCCCAGAATTAAATAGGGTTGGTGTAGAGGACATGTAATCAAAAGAAGACAATAATTGATAAAACTCAATTGCTTTTTCATTTTTATCTTTCTCACGTATTGCCAGGCCCATAGCAACGCGCATGAAAAAAGCCTGGGGTAATTCGTAACGTATTCCTTGGTCATGAATAAAATAACGATCATATAAAGTCTGCAAGCTTAGATAGGTAAATTTCATGTCACGCTCAGGTAATAGCGCTTTACCCAATTTTTCTAAATCAAAATCAGCCATCTTTTCATCAAGCATTCCTTGTTTGATACCATGGGCAACATAGATTTTAAAGTAGGCAGGGTAGAGTTGACTCATTTCATCAAAGGTTGCGTCTGCTTCAATACCTAGTTTGTGCAGTGCTTCTATTCGTAAACAGTCTAAAAGCAAGCGTGCGCTGACATAAGTATAGTTGGGTTCTTTTTCAACTAAAGTACGTGCCGCCATAATTAATGCTTTATGTACATCGGCGAATTTTGCTTCATTGTAAAGGTTACGCAGAGCATCTTTAATCACCGGTTCCGCATCAACATGTTCTAGATTGCGACATGCTTCATGAACAATTGTATCCATACGTTCTGTGTCTAATGGTTTTAATTCTCCATCAGGCATAGTAATCAACAGAAGCTTCTGGTCGCTCGCTTGCTTTTTCAATTCATTTTCGCGTGCTTTACGATGCTCTTCGCGGTATAACACATAGGCTCTGGCTACTTTATAGTGGCCGCTACGCATAAGCGCTAGCTCGACTTGATCCTGGATGTCTTCTATATGAACTGCACCACCACTGGGTAAACGGCGTTTAAAGACTTGCGTGATTTGACGAGTAAGTTCTTCAATTTGCTGATGGATGCGATCCGATGTAGACGCTGTGCCTCCTTCGTCAGCAATAAAGGCTTTGGTAATTGCTATTTTAATTTTTGTATCATCGTAATTTACTACTTTACCATTGCGCTTAATGGTTTTTAATAAACCAGGGGCATTAGCGGTCAATTCCAATTGACTGATTTGCGGCACATCATTTACCGGATCAAGAGTTGCAGACATTTTTCCTCCACTCGGTTTTTATTTTTATTTGAGATAGATATAGTTACAGTATAGTAATAAAAAATCAATATATTGTGTAATTTTTTAATTAAAGTAACAATATAATGTGTTTTTTAAAGAACAAAGTGTTTTTGTCAAGAGAATAATATGGGGGTATTTTGTGGATAAGTTGTGATTCATTCCACAATTATTTTTATTGAGGAATGACATACTGTGGAGATTATGGGCACGTTATTTTCTTTCTCTGAAATTAGGGTCTTATTTTTTTCACGATAATTGCATCACTAACATTAGAAAATCCATGGACATTGAGCAAAAAAGAACCAATATGGGCATACAATTGGCTTGAGCTGCCACCATCGAGGTTGATAGCATCCATGCAGGATAAAGGCGGTGAGCGAAGCAAATGAGCGAGTTTATTGGTAGTCATTGCGGCATTGGTGGTGACTAAGAGAATAATTTTACCGTCAGCAGTGATTCCTAAAGCAGAACGCTCCGCAATGCCGGGTTTTAGTGATGGTATTTTCCGATTAACTAATAATCGGGGACCACTTTGAATGGCAAAATCAATATCATTATCATATTGAAACTGACGAAGACTTGAAATATAAGCCTTGTTATTTTTGATAAAGAACACCCCCCACCAACTAATTCTCTTTAAAGGATTTTCTAATTTTCCATTTGTGATTCTTAGTCCTAGAGGGTTAAATTTATGATCAAAAAAACCGCCATTGATGCTTAAAAGTGCTTTGCTGTGCTCTGCAAATTGATTAACAGATGCATATTTTAAGGACAAATTTTTTGCATTGACTAAACCTAACTTGTTTTTTTTGAGATCGACTCGGAAAACATAGACATGCGACCAAGGAGCAAGTATACCTCCAGCTAGATCTTGATACTCAATCCCAGGGCTTAATTTCTGCCAATTTCCTTCAGCGTGAGATTGAAATGGAACAAAAAAAATAATTATAAAAAACAAGAAAAGGAACAAATATAATTTGTTTGCATGATAAACATTGGTTTGCGAAGACATGTTATTGTATCCTTATGTACATCATTCAACACCACGGAATCTCTTATGCAAATTAAACCGCAACATAACAATAGTGAAGTACATAAGTCAACTACAGATTTAACTCGATTGATGAATGAGGTACTCGAACTTGCCCGCAAAGAGGGTGCAACAGACGCTATGGTCGCTGTGACTAATGACAAGGGTTTTTCAGTCGATGTACGTATGAGAGAGGTGGAAACTGTTGCTTTTAGTGAAGATAAAGGTATTGGATTGACTGTTTATATCGGCAAACGAAAAGGGGGGGCAAGCAGTACGGATACTTCCCCTGCCGCACTGGAAACAATGGTTAAAGCCGCCTGCGATATAGCAAGGGTAAGTGCTGAAGATCCTTGTTTTGGATTAGCAGATAAGGAGTTAATGACGACCAATTATCCTGATCTTGATTTATATCATCCATGGGATATAAATCCTCAGCAAGCAATTGATTTAGCTTTAAAATGTGAAAATTATGCCTTGTCACTGGATAAACGAATTACAAATTCAGATGGGGTCAATGTGTCTACACATGAATCCCACCATGGATTTGCGAATACACATGGGGGCTG
This sequence comes from Legionella longbeachae, assembly GCF_004283175.1. Taxonomy (GTDB): domain Bacteria; phylum Pseudomonadota; class Gammaproteobacteria; order Legionellales; family Legionellaceae; genus Legionella; species Legionella longbeachae. The sequence continues at coordinate 36,983 of NZ_RXNW01000013.1, read as the reverse complement.
TGGCTTCATTCATAGTACACGCCATAGTTTAAGCTGTTCGTTGATTGCGAAAGAAGGTGAAGATATGCAACGTGATTACGATTATACCACCGTTCGTCATGCGAAGGATTTGGTGGATAGTCATTTAGTTGCAAAAAATGCAGTAGAGCGAGCTGTCAGCCGGTTGGGAGCACAACAGATTGCTACACAAACAATCCCTATTATTTTTTCGTCGCGAATTTCTAGTAGCCTATTTTCAAGCTTTATTAATGCAATTAGTGGTTCGAATCTTTATAGAAAAAATACATTTTTACTGGATTCCATAGGACAACAAGTGTTTCCTGAATTTATTCGTATTTATGAGCAACCTCATTTGTTGGGCGCTTTAGGGAGTTCGCCATTTGATAGTGAGGGCGTTCCAACCCGGCCTAATCTCATAGTAGAAAAAGGACGTGTGATGCAATATGTATTAGGAAGTTATTCCGCTCGTAAGCTTGGGTTAAAGACGACGGCAAATAGTGATGGAGTACATAATTTAACAATTGACCCAACAGCAGGGGATCTGGCTGATTTATTAAAAATAATGGGTAAGGGACTGTTAGTTACTGAATTAATGGGCCAAGGAATAAATGGGGTTACAGGAGATTACTCACGAGGAGCTAGTGGTTATTGGGTCGAAAATGGAATGATTCAGTATCCTGTTGATGAAGTGACCATTGCAGGCAATTTAAAAGATATATTTAAAGGGATTCTTGCGGTGGGAAGTGATATCAATCCTAATATTGCTACACGATGTGGTTCTATGCTCATTAACAAGATGATGGTGGCAGGAAAGTAATTTAAGGTAAGTTCGATGTAAAGGCACTTTTATGCGACCTTTACATCGGCTAAACCACATGAATTAAGGCAATGTGATGAATCTACTCATCGTATTAAATTGAGAAAAAACTTGCTTACAAATAAAATCCAGTCCATCTGTTACCTAAGCGGAAGGCCTAAGATCTCCAGGTGGTCACCTGAAATAGATATAATTCTTCTTTAAATAGAGACAATTACTTGCTTTGTTGATTCTATATTCTACGCTTTAGATAAGAGGATTCAATTGGAGACAGCATGCGCAGCTTTATTTTAGCAGCATTGCTGGTTGTCAATACTGCTTTTGCTGATGGAGAGGTTGTCGGTTTTGCAGCATTTGAAAATGGAGATTATACAACTGCTTATCCTTATTTGATGCAAGCAGCCAGAGATGGCAATATTGAGGCCATGTATTTACTGGGTCGTATGTTCCAATATGGACAAGGTGTATCAAAAAATCATGAAGAAGCGCTCAAGTGGTATCAAAAATCTGCAGAAAAAAATTATCCTTTAGCACAATTAAGCCTAGGTTTTATGTATGATCTGGGTGAAGGGGTAAAACAAAATTTTCCTGAGGCGTTTAAATGGTATATGAAGTCGGCACAACAAGGAAATGCTATCGCGCAAAGAAATATTGCTTTGATGTATAGTACCGGGGATGGTGTCCAAGCCAATAAAAAAATGGCATTTGATTGGTTCGAAAAATCAGCAAAACAAGGGTACAGTAAAGCACAGGTGAATCTCGCTTATGATTATATTATGGGGGAGGGAACCAAAAAAGATGTGAATAAGGCCTTCTACTGGTATCAAAAGGCAGCAGAACAAGGTGATGCAAAGGCAGAATACAGTTTAGGGCTATTATATACTGGGCAGCAGCCTGGTGTTGGTCAAGATGATCAAGCTGCTTTTTACTGGTTTTCACAAGCAGCAAATCAAGGTCATCCCAGGGCACAAACTTATTTAGCTTATTACTATCTAAAAGGTTATGGAGTTGAGGCGGATCCCCAAAAAGCAGCATATTGGTATCAGGTCGCTGCCCAAAATGGACAATCCGAAGCCCAGGTTGAAATAGGTCAATTGCTTCTCACAGGAACAGGGGTAGATAAAGATTATGCACAATCTTTCTATTGGTTTACCAAAGCGGCAGCACAGGGAAACACTTTGGGACAGGCTAAATTAGGTTATATGTATCTTGCAGGATTAGGAGTCGATAAAGATTGGATTAAAGCGTATGCTTTATTTAAAATCGCAGCGAAAAATAAAAATCAGGAAGCAGCAAAGGAGCTAAAAATACTCCAAAAAAAATTATCTGCGGATGAGATAAAAGAAGCTGAAGAGCTGACTAAAGAAATAGCACAGAATATGAAACAAGAATCACAAGATAATTAGAAAATATTCAAACTCTCTCTAAGAAGCGTAACCGTTATTTTTCCATTTTTATCACGATTTCTTTTAAATAAAGAGTATACGGTCAAGTTTATATTATCACTGGTAGCAGAGGCTACATTGAGAAAGTAACTACTTTCAAGAGTGATCTGGTCACTAGCAATATCAAGTTTTTGGAGTAATTCAGCGATTTTTTTTAAGTCTTTAATTCCATTTTCTTTTCTCTGATTCAAAAGCTCATTAAGTTGGGTCTCTTTTATCGTGCTGCTGAGTGACTTTAGTACTTGTTTTGGTGCGGTATTGATATTAATAGGCGTGGTCTCAGGTAATGCACATACGAAGGGCTCTAAAGATAAATAAACAGGGGCACTTACATCTTTAACCAATCGTAATTCTGATTGGCTACTCATGAGTTGATGACTTGGGTAATAAGGGGGTTTTTGGCTTGTATAATAAGAGAGGTAGTTATCTTTGCCCCGAGCAAGATCATAGGATGTGAGCCAATCACTAACTGCAAGAGTTAATTGCGTTTTTTCTGCTTCAGTGATTTGTGGTATAGTCGCGCCAATTAGATTGACAAACCCCATCATTGCTTTTTTATTTGTCAAATTATTTAGGTTATATCGAGATTGTAAATCATATATTGCGCCACTTAATACAACTGTTTTCTCAATGTGTTCCATGTTGGGAGGATATTGACCTACTATTCCCTGAGCGCTGGCTTTAATAAATTTATTTTTCGGATTACTTAATTCTCCCATTGCCCAATAAGTTTCTGCTTGGGCAGCAAGATAAAGTTTATCATGAGAGACAATCAATTTTGTACGGTAAATATCTAACTGGATTTTAGAGCTCATTGCTGTAGCTACTATTGCAACCAGGGTCATGATAAAAAGAGCAGTAAGCAGCGCGCTACCTTTATTTAATCTCTTATGGAATGCAGGCTTAATCGTCTTAGCTTTGGGCATAAAGGGCGCCTGGTAGGGTGAATAATAAATTGATCTCTCCTTGATCATGCAAGGTCAGATTCACTTGTATGGCTTTGGGAAATGGCTCTTTGTGTTGATTTAAGCCCACTGCCTGTTCTCTCCATTCAGGGAGTATTTGTAAGTTTTGATTTAAGTAACCAAAATGGCAGTCAGTAAGTTGTGACAATAAAGGTTTATCATCATAAGCATTTCGATTTAAGCTATCAAGGGTATTCCATGAACGACGAATTAAAGTTCCTTCTTGACAAATATAAGCTACTCGTTTTAGTGTGCTTCGTTTCTCAATACTACCTGGATTTACCACTCCATCACGAGTAAATTCCAGATAATTTGTCTGTCCTATAAAAGCTGAAAATAGCCGCATTTCATTGCCTCTTATAGCTCGTTCTATTACTTGGCTCGTATCTTGTTGAATTAGACTTATTGCGAGTTGCAATTCATTTAAACGGGTGCTTTGTTCATTAACTCGAGAGCGCGTTGTAAAGGCATTATATAAAACGGATGTGGTGATTGTAGCAAGAATGGCAAATACGGCCAGCGCGATTAAAATTTCAATTAGAGTAAAGCCCCTAATTTTATTTTGTTTTTTTAAGGTTTTTTTCATGGCACATACCTGAATGCCTGCAGCTCTTCCCTAAAAGGACCTGCTTTTTCGGTGCTTACCAAAATAATTATTTTTTGAATACTTTTGTGCGAAGTTGAGCTAATTTTTGCTCGCCAATACCAATGTTCATTAAGCATCGTTGTATCCTGGGTTGTTTCTTGGCTTGAGCTCACCTGCAGTAAGTTAAGCTGAATCATGGCTACCCCTTGCATAGCAACCCAGTGGCTTACTGTTTTTTCTTTAATACGCCGTGCGGTTTCAACATTTTGTGAAATTGCTTTGAGTAAAGCCGTTAGTGCAATAGCAATAACAGAAAGGGCTAATAATACTTCAATTAGTGTAAATCCTGCTTTTTTATCTTGTTTTATCATTATTAACCACATTAAATTTCAAACTTCCATTTGATTTGCCTACAATTAAGGCCATATTGTGCTCTTGTTCTGTGCCGAAATACAAAGAAAATGGGGTCATATCTCCAGATGAGGTCAAAATGATAGAAGGCCCTCCAGACAGAGTACGGTGGTTGGTTTTTAGGCTGATATAGGTGTCTTGGGGAAAATAGGTGATTTTGAACACTCCTTTATTAGAAATGGGCTTCCATTGCGAATTATTATGCAGCTGAAGAATTTGATAGCTATCGTTATTAATGCGCAGACCAAGTGTACTGGTCTCTAAAATAGCTTGCTGTTGTGCTAACTGGAGTGTATTTAGTAGTTGCTCGGCGGCAAACAGGATACGTCGACTTTCCCCAAAATCACCAAAGCTAATTAAGGCAAAACCAAAAGTTATGCCTATAATCACTAAAACGATTAAAATTTCAATTAAAGTAAAACCTAGATTATCTTTTCTCATCCCAATTACCGATCTCGGCATTAATCCCTGTACCTCCAGGTTGCCCTTCCGCCCCATAGGTAAACACATCCACATCACCATGTTGTCCAGGATTTAAATAAAGATAGTCTCTTCCCCATGGATCAGTTGGTAATGATTTTAAATATTGTTTCCAATTGTTAGGAGTTGGGTTGGAAGTAGGTTTCTCGACAAGTGCCGCTAATCCTTGATCCGTAGTCGGATAAATACCGTTATCAAGTTTATATAAGTCAAGGGCATTTTGGATTGCAAGTACATCTTGTTTTGCTTTGACTTTTCGTGCCTCGTCGGGGCGACCCATAATTTTAGGAACCACTATAGAGGCAAGAATACCCAATATAACGACCACAACCATGATTTCAATTAATGAGAAACCTTTTTGTCTATTCATCTTTACTCCGTCTAAATATAACCCAGGTAATGGAGGCACCTGCCATAAAGCAAACCCCAGGAAATCCATATTATACCCCATTTGGGGTTTTATTTATTGTGCTATTGTACCATATCAAGTAATTAATTGTTCCATTGAGAAAATTGGAAGCAAGGTAGCTAAAACAATAAATAAAACGATTGCTCCCATCAACAAAATGACCAAAGGTTCTAATAAGGTAAGTGATGTATCAATTAAACGTTTTACCTCATTATCGAGATGCAATGCGGCACGTTCCATCATATTTGCTAATTGACCGCTTTTTTCGCCACTGGCAATTAAATGGATTGCCATAGGGCTGATATAGCCTGTTTCCTTTAGGGCTTCATTAATTCCACATCCTTCCCTTACTTTTATTGCCGTCGTATCAAAAGACTGACGCATGATAACATTGGTCACCAAACTTGCTGCAACGCGCATTGTTTCAAGAACGTTTACACCTGCAGCGAAAAGTATACCAAAAGTATGAATATAACGTGAGACATTAATCGTTTTTACCAGATAAGACACTATAGGAAGTTTTAGCAGAAGGCGATGCCAGAAGGTTTTAATTTTAATGTTAGCTAAGCTTTTTTTAAACGCAATCAACAGGAGAAGAAGTCCAAGTAAGGTATAGAGGCCATAATTTTTAATGAAATTGCTCAAACTGATTAGAAGCACAGTCATTTCAGGCAGAGTTTGTCCGCTGCTTGTGAATACTTCGATGATTTTGGGGACCACGAAGCTCAATAAAAAGGATATAATGCCAATTGATACGATGATCATAATGATTGGATAGATCAAAGCCTGCTGAACTTTTTGTTTTGTTTGTTGTTGATTTTCGGTGTAATCTGCCAATTTTTCTAAAACGACATCCAAACGACCAGTTTGTTCACCTGACCCGACCGTTGCCCGATATAATTCAGGAAATGCATGAGGGTATTGAGCCATAGCTTGCGCCAAACCATAGCCCTCAAGCACTTTTGAGCGAACACCGATAATTAACTCTCTAACTTTGTCTTTTTCTGTTTGTTCACTAACACCGCGTAATGATTCTTCTACAGGAATCCCAGCCGCCAATAATGTGGCTAATTGGCGAGTGAATAAAGCCAGATCTGCTGCATAAATTTTACTTTTGGCGTGATTGCCTGAGCGTTGTTGTGTTAGAATGCGAATCTGTGTGGGGATCAGTCCTCGATCACGTAAAAGTTGGCGCGCATGGCGTTCGGAGTCCGCTTCGAGCACTCCTTTAGTCGTATTGCCATTTTTTTGTAGTGCCTGATATTGATACGCACCCATAGTTTTATTATTGTTATGAAGTAAAACATACAGTTTAATCTATTAGGTTTAAGAAGTCACTTAAGGTACACTATACAACCAGATTATCCTGGAGACCTATAATGAGCAAAAATACCATACTTGAGGCAATTAAAGAGCACGAGGCAAAATTAATTGACTTACGATTTACTGATATACGCGGGAAGGAACAACATATTACTATTCCAGTTTCTGCTGTAGATAATGATTTTGTTGAAAATGGGAAAATGATCGATGGATCTTCTTTTAAAGGATGGCAAAAAATTCACCAGTCAGATTTGGCTTTGATACCTGATTTAGAAACAATCAAGCTTGACCCTTTTTTTCAAGACAATACCTTATTTATCCGTTGCAACGTTGTTGATCCTAAAACCATGATGGGATATGAGCGCTGCCCTCGATCTCTTGCTTTACGAGCCGAAGCTTATTTACAATCCACAGGAATAGCTGATACTGCGTTTTTTGGTCCTGAACCCGAATTTTTCATTTTTGATAGCGTCCAATGGGAAACTAATATTGGTGGCGCTTTTTATAAAATTGATTCGGAAGAGGCTCAATGGTACTCAGGAAAGGAGCTGGAGGGAGGAAATATTGGCCATCGTCCAGGAATAAAAGGTGGTTATTTTCCGGTACCTCCAGTAGATTCTTCGCATGATATACGGTCAGCAATGTGTTTGACTTTAGAATCATTAGGAACAATCGTCGAGGCGCATCATCATGAGGTCGCTACAGCAAATCAGTGTGAAATTGCAACTCGTTTTAATACCTTGACCAAAAAAGCAGATGAGTTACAAATCTTAAAATACGTGGTACATAATGTTGCACATAATTACGGCAAAACAGCTACTTTTATGCCTAAGCCATTAGTGGGAGACAATGGAAGTGGGATGCATTGCCACCAATCCTTATCTAAAGATGGTGTTAATCTGTTTTCTGGGGATCAGTATGCGGGACTTTCAGAAACTGCATTGTATTACATCGGAGGCATTATAAAACATGCTCGTGCTTTAAATGCATTTACGAATCCAGCAACAAATAGTTATAAGCGTTTAGTTCCAGGCTTTGAAGCTCCCGTTCTATTAGCTTATTCTGCAAGAAATCGATCAGCGGCTATTCGTATTCCTCATGTAAATAACCCCAAAGCACGTCGTATTGAAATACGATTCCCTGATCCTACAGCAAATCCTTACCTTGCGTTTTCAGCAATGATGATGGCCGGTTTAGATGGTATTCAAAGAAAAATTCATCCAGGGCAGGCAATGGATAAAGATCTTTATGATTTACCACCAGAGGAACTTGTTGATATACCTACAGTATGTTCTTCATTAGAACAATCAATGGAACATCTGAAGATGGATCATGAATTCTTATTACAAGGTGATGTATTTAGTAAAGACTTTATTATGAATTACATCAACATGAAAGAAGAAGAAACAAGTAGAATTAGAAGTCTGACTCATCCTTATGAGTTTGAGTTATATTACAGCCTTTAGGACTAGGGTGATGAAAGTTTTTGTCTTTCTATTATTAATGATGAATTTTTGCGCATCTAATGCGCAAATTTATAAATGGGTTGACAGTCAGGGAGGTGTTCATTTTAGTGATACACCTCATGCAGGAGCTCAAATCATTACTCTTCCTGATGAAAATAACTCTTCGTCACCATCTTCTACATCCTCTAAAATATATACCGAACCAAATGAATCACAAGATCAAAGTACTGTAAAATTAAAACATTCTTATACTAAAATTGAGATTGTTCAGCCTGAAAGTGGAGCGACAATTCGGAATAATCAAGGTTTTGTGACAGTAACAGCACAAACAGAACCGGATCTTTTTCCAGGCGACAAATTGCAATTGCTTTACGATAATGCTGTCCTTGGGGCGCCACAAAAAAATCCTGTCTTTGAAATAAATGGAATGTATCGGGGATCTCATACTTTAGCTGTTCAAGTTATGGATGAGGATGGCAATGTGATTGATAGTAGCGATCCCATAACGATTTATGTTTTCAGACCAAGAGTGGGAATGGTTCCTGGTACTAAACCACATTAAAGATATATGGAAATGATACATGCTTACTATATTATCACCAGCTAAAAAATTATTAGAGATTTCTAAGCCATACGAAGCGAACACATCTAAGCCTGCATTTATGGATAAAACTCGCATTCTTGTTAAGTTGATGCAAACTAAATCTGTAGAGGAAATTGCAGCGCTCATGGATTTGTCGAAAGATCTGGCTGAATTAAATTATCATCGTTACCAAATATTTCATATGGATGATAAAACCTTACTTCATTCATACCCAGCTTTATTTTTATTTCAAGGTGATGTCTATCAAGGCTTACAAGCAAAAAACTGGACTCAACAAGAGGTACTGTATTCTCAAGAGCATCTAAGAATCTTGTCGGGACTATATGGATTATTGAATCCTCTAGATGCCATACAACCATATAGACTCGAAATGGGTGTTCGCTTAGAAAATTCTGCCGGTAAGAATTTATATGATTTTTGGCAGGATACAATAACTCATGCACTTAACCAACAGTTGGCAGCCCAAGAAAACCCTGTATTAATTAATCTTGCTTCTGTTGAATATTTTAAGGTAATTGATGAAAAAAAATTAAACTATCCAATTATTACTATTAATTTCTATGAAAAAAAGAATGGGCAACTAAAAATGATTGGAATTCATGCTAAAAAAGCTCGTGGAGCCATGGCAAGGTTTCTCATGCAAAATCAATTTGATGATTTGTCACAACTCAAAGAATTTAGTGATCTTGGGTATAAGTTTAATGAACCCACATCTTCAGAACGACATTTAGATTTTGTTAGAAGCTCTCCGGCGTGAATTATTACACCTAACCTGGTAGGTAAGAACTTAAAAATCCAATCGAATATCATGTGGAATTTATCCAGCAGAGTACATCTTTTAAATCACTTTCCTGAAGACGGCGTAGTTTGTTATGTCAAAAGGGATGATGAGTTAAGTTGCGGTATTAGCGGTTCAAAATTACGCAAATACGCCAGTTTGTTTCCTTTTTTGATAGAGCAGAAAATACGTCATTTAATTATTATTGCCGGCCCTCAATCTAATAATTTACTTTCCGTATTACAGCTCGCACGAGAGTTTCAATTCAAAGTGACCGCTTTTTTGATTCAGCCTTGGAAATTAGAGTTACAAGGAAATTATAAATTAAGCCGCCTTTTTCTTGAAGAAGAAGATATTGTATGGGTTAGTCGTGATAGTTGGACTCAAGTAAATGAACTCGCTATTAATTATCTAAAGACGCTTAATGAACCAGGTTTTGTATTATTCGAAGGGGCCAGCGTTTCTGAAGCAATGCCGGGTGCGGCTACTTTAGCGGAAGATATTATTTTCAATGAACGCACCTTAAAATTAATATTTCAGCATATTTTTATAGATGCTGGAACGGGATTTTCTGCGTCCGCCCTCATTAGCAGGCTCGCTGAATTAAACCATCAGGCGCAAATTCATGTACTTTTATTGGCTGATGATGAAGAACTATTTTACAGCAAATTAAATCAATGGATTGGATTAATTCCTAAAAATTTCAATTGTTTTTATCCAACAACGGCCAAAGCATTTGGATCTGTGAATCAAACGATCAAGAATGAAGTACTGCGTTTAGCAAAAGAGGAGGGGATTTTGGCGGATCCTATTTATGCGGCTAAATTATTTTATGAGTCAAGAAAACGTATCCAAATAAAACGATTAAAAGGAAATGTATTGATTATTCATTCCGGAGGAACCTTGAGTATGCCCGCATTTGATTATATTTAAGTAACGGAGATAACAACTCTTATATCCCCGTTTTCTATTTTAGTAAACTTTTTGATACTTTATGTATTAACGCTGGGATGCGAATTCTGTCCTACTACATTCTCCACCGATTTTTTGAATATTAAGACGTTCTTTAATATTTGATGTGGAATTGCTCAGCGTCTGCGGCTGCATTGCACAAATATGGGCTGAGTTATTCCTTATTTCATCTTTCTTATCTGGGTTTTCTTTTATCAATTCCTTAGATCTTTGAATTATAAACTTCTCTATAGTACATAATTTTGGTTCATTATAGATACCTGATTTGATCCAATGAATTTTCTCACACGTTTTAGGTAATTGATTATTATTTTTATTATAAATAGCCCATATTTTGTTGAAATAATTTCCATTTTTTAATGCATCGTCTATTGCAATTTGTAGCTCCATCAATGCAGCAATTTTCATTAAATCTTTCCCTTGTTCTTTCACGAAATGTGCAATTTTATTGAATATTGGATCAAGATATAATTGATTGTCAGATGCTCCTAAACTTTCAGTAGATGTTCTTATGCTTTCAGCAGATCCTCCTAGAGTTTTAGTAGATGTGCTTGTGCTTTTTTGAAGTGCTCTGGTGTTTTCTGTAATTACTTCCGGACAAATTGCATCCAGAGATGCTCTAACATGATCTAAACCCTTTATATCATTGTTATTACCCATATCTTCTATAAGTTCTAGAAAATATTTCTTTGAGGTCTCAATTCCTTGTTGCACTTTTGTATCAAAATCCTTACTCATTGCTTGCAACGCCGACACCATTTCGCTGCATAAGATTAAATCAGGATAATCTCGCCATAATTTAGATGGAGCCCCCAGAATGCCTCCAACTTCTGATCGATTAAAAAAATCTAAAATTGGATACTTGGTGTCTCGAACTCTACCTCCATTCACTTGAGAGCATTTTAATAAATCATTGAATGCATGACCAAAGTCTATTCGTGCAATACGTTGTTTTCCCTCATGTTTAAAAACCATCATGTTTCCGGGGTTAATATCATGATCACCTATAACTGCAGATAACACTATTGCGGTACAAAGATCTTTCTTTAGTTCGCTATCCAAACTAATTTCACCCTTTTTAAATATTGCCTCTTTCTTAGAAATAACACGGACATGAGCACCTGAAAGGGTTACACCAAAATTCTTAGCAAATTTATCTAAAGTAATGGCTGGATTCTTTTTATCTCCCAAGTATTTGGAGGCCACATAAACACCATCTCTACTTGAACCATAGACCGGAAATACATCTGGAACTAAAGACTCTTCTAATAGCTTACGACCAATTTGTGCTGCAATGACCTCCCCAAAATTTTCTCGATCAAGGCCAGCCGCTTTAAGACGTCGTTTTACACTTGCATTAGAAATAGAGCGTTTCATTTGGTGTAAGTGATTATGGTTTGTATCTTGCGCTTGATAGCTTCCTGTCTGTCCCGCAGTTTTTTTATTGGTAGGCTGAAAATCATCTGGATGTCGAGTCTTTTTATTCACAGCCTTATCTTCAATGTGTATCTGGTGTTTATTTTCGTGCTTATTCTCTGCATCAGTTTTTTTAGTGTGCTTAAACAAAGAATGCCCAAAAAATTTCATAATTTTCTCCAACTAATAACTTGTATCGAATCAAAACGTAAGTGTATAAATAGAAGTTCACTACTTGTGATTTAAATATTATCGACATGGATTAAATATAATCAAATTGATTAAATTTATATGTTATATTAAATATGTAAATAACATAATATTTCCAATCAATTACATTAAGGTTTACAGTAATCGACTCGGTTGATCGTATGGAATTATTTGTAACCAAAAAGAAGATAATGAAGTTTTATGGCATTATCTTATTATTAATATTGATAACGCTGGTTTAGTATTCATTGGCTATACTAAGAGTGATAATTCTTCTAATTTTTCATCGTACAGCCCTTGAAATTTCGCAACTGATCCCTATATCCATTAAATCATTAGAAATTGCGTAAACAGGAGACTAGATAAAAATGTCAAGCAAGCAACAAACTATGGGCTTTCAAACAGAAGTAAAACAAATGTTGCATTTAGTAGTGCATTCGCTTTATAGCAATAAGGAGATATTTTTACGTGAGTTAATTTCTAACGCCTCGGATGCTTTAGATAAATTAAGATTTTTAGCTTTATCAAATAGTGCACTTTATGAAAATGATTCGGATTTGAAAATCAGTATTGATTTTAATGAAAAATTAAAAACGATCACCATCAGTGATAATGGGATCGGTTTAAGTTGGGATGAGGCCGTTGAGAATTTAGGTACCATTGCTAAATCGGGTACTAAAGAATTTATGAGTCAATTGACTGGTGAAAGTGCAAAAGACTCACAGTTAATTGGTCAATTTGGCGTTGGTTTTTATTCAGCTTTTATTGTTGCAGACAAGGTCACCGTTAAAAGCCGTCGTGCTGGTTTAAAACCTGAAGAAGGAATTGTTTGGGAGTCGAATGGAGAAGGTGAGTTTACTATAGACTATGAAAAAAAGGCATCCCGAGGTACAGAAGTTATCCTGCATATTCGAGATGATAATGATGAGTTTTTGAGTAGTTGGCGTCTTAGAAGCATCATAAGTAAATATTCTGATCATATTTGCTGGCCTATAGTGATGAAAAAAACATCAACTGAGGATAAAGAAACCAATGAATATGAAACGGTAAATAAAGCAACCGCTCTGTGGACGATGCAAAAATCAGACATTACCGATGAAGATTATAAATTGCTTTATAAGCATATCTCTCATGATTATCAAGATCCGCTTACATGGTCGCATAATCATGTAGAAGGGAAACATGATTATATTTCCTTGCTTTATATTCCGTCACATGCTCCTTTTGATTTATGGCAGCAAGAAACAAAACATGGTTTAAAACTGTATGTAAAGCGCGTATTTATTATGGATGATGCAACTCAGTTTTTACCGCGTTATTTACGATTTGTGAAAGGTATTGTTGATGCAAGTGATTTGCCATTAAATGTATCGCGAGAGATTTTACAAGATAACAAACAAGTAGAGAGCATCCGTGCTGCATGTACAAAACGTGTTTTATCCATGCTGGAGAAAATCAGTAACCAAGATAAAGAAACTTATCAAAAGTTTTGGAATGAATTTGGTTTAGTATTAAAAGAAGGTCCTATTGAAGATTTTGCTAATAAAGAAGCGATTGCTAAATTACTGCGATTTGCTACTACGGCTACTGAATCAGAGAAGCAAGAAGCGACTTTGGATGACTATATAAGTCGTATGAAAGAAGGGCAGGATAAGATCTACTATATTACAGCATCCAGCTATAATGCGGCTAAGAATAGCCCTCATTTAGAAATTTTTAAGAAAAAGGGAATTGAAGTATTATTACTAAGTGACAAAGTTGATGAGTGGCTGGTAGGTTATTTAAGTGAATATGCTGGTAAGAAATTGCAGTCGATTTCTAAAGGAAAAGTTGAATTTGATGATGAATCTACAGATCAAATAAAAGAACAAGAAAAAACACTGGAACCAATCCTCAATCATATTAAGACTGTTTTAGAAAGCAAAGTTAAGGATGTTGTTATTACTAATCGTTTAACTGATTCCCCTGCATGCATTGTTGCTGATGAACAAGATATGGGTTTGGAAATGCAACGAATTTTACAGGCAGCGGGTCAACAAGTTCCGATGACAAAACCTGTATTTGAAATTAATCCTGAACATGTTTTAATTAAACGTCTGCATGATATTCAAGATGATAATTTGTTTGAGTTATGGGTCACCATGTTATTTGAGCAGGCCGTTTTAGCAGAAGGCGGTCAATTAGATAATCCTGCGGATTTTGTAAGTAGAGTTAATAAGCTATTGGCATCATCTACGGTTTAAGTCTAGTCCGGACAATACACGGCAAAATACTGTTTTCCAATAACAAAATTTTGCCGTGTTTATCTTTTTTTATGAGTCCAAGTTAAAAGGAACCGCTTTACGATTTGGGCATCTACTTCCTAACAAAATTTTCATCATGCTTCACTGCTTTTACTTGAGACGAAGTGTTGTATTAGATTTTGAAATTTAGGAAAATTGAGTCATCAGCTGCGAAAGCGTATAATCTTCTTAAATTGAGAGCAAAATAGGTTAGACCAAACCTGTATTAGACCAAGATCGTTGATGTAATGAGGTGAAAAAGCGCAGATGCTATCAGGGGTCGTGTGAATTTATATAACTCATTAAAAACCGAATATATGACTGCATCTCAACCTAAATTTGTTAAAAATTTAAATTACTTCTTGCCGTGCCCGGCAGGGGCCATATATGGTCAAATAGATCTGTTCACTCCAGTTAAGAGATAATGCAGTTAACTGGGGAAAGTAATGACGCTGAGAAATAAATACCCCAAAAAAATAAACTTGATGCCATTGCTTGGTATTAGAACAAAGTTATGGTGTAAAGGACATCAGCTAAAGGCTCAGAAAATGCGTTTAACGATGCTTTTTTTGATCCCTTCTTCCACTTTCCGGGGAATGGTGGGATCAAAAAGACTCAATCATCCACAATCTATATTGAGCTGCCAATATAAGTACGACCAGAGCCAGAGTACTTCAATCCACCAGATTCTTTTTCTAAAGCCGGGGATAAGCTAATTGTTAATTTTCCATCTTGAATATCTTTTAATGTATCATCCGAAGCATGCTTAATATTTTTTTCGAACTGTTCGATTATTTGTTTAATAACTTTTTCGCGATTCATCTTACACCTCAATCTTCTTTAGAAGGAAAAAAATTAACCTTCTGTAGAAGTATAGACCATGGAGATCAAATTAAACCAATAAAAACATTTGCATTTTTTTGGACGTAATTACCAATCAATTGTTTCAAAAAAAACTTAATCATCGTAATTATATTCAAAATGATTTTTTTATCTGATCTATGATAAGCCGTGACTTTGCAAAAAAAATTGATTCATTATTTTTAGCACAACCTATTGATTTCATTACGACTTCTAGCTAATCTTGCTGCTCTTAAGAGGAGCAATGTTGCTAATGACTCCAGCAAAAGAATTACCCATTGTCATTGAAAAATGACAGGAAGAAGTTTATCAGATCGTTGCATTGGTGCCCTCATCAAACTTACCTGAGGGCACTGATCGAGCATAAAATAATTGTATCGAATTTAAAGCGGCTTCTCTATGGCAAGACTACTAAACAACAAGACAAATTTCTAAAGGTAGAACAAAATAACACTGCCGCAGAAGAACTTGCGCCTAGCCAATCACATGAAGAGCGCCTTGCGCCCAAAGAACCCAAAGGAAAATTCCTATCCGCGGACGTAACACCTAGTTGTTTTATAAAACCGAATAAGGGGCAATAGTAGGAGGTGTACTCACGAGTATTATTTATACCTGTGAGTTAGCAGGAACCAACCTCTTTGCATAGTTGGTTGCACTGCCAATAACAACCGATGTTGTGGGGTAATTTGAAGCATGATTACCCCAGAAAAGCTGGCATTTGCTTTGATACCTTATTCATCGGTACCGCATTGATTTTCTGTATGCTGCCACAGAGACACTACAAAGCACATCGCTATTCGATAGAAACTCTGAATCAAGCCTCGTAGGTTTTCCTTTTACCTCAACAAAATGCAAACCAGTTTTCTGGACAGGGAATAATTTTTTCCTGATTTGGATTGGACTAATCCCTAAATGACTGCCGATTTTCCAAGGAGTATCATCACCCAATAATCCCTTGAGTTACTCGCATAACTTGTCAGAAATTTGCTCCCGCTTTGTTCGCGTGTGGCTCACCAGCGTCTAAAGGCTTGTTTGACCTTGTACCATTTATCATTAAATCACCTCCTAAAATCATTGAGACTATAGGCTAAATAACAGACTTGTCTTTAGTCACTCACGCTTGCCGAAAACTCAGTAAGCCTCAGCATAAAAAAACATTGACCATAGGGTTTAAAGGTTATGCTGCATAGCGAAGTGCCTCACATGATTTATGGCTTTATAGATCTTCACTTGTGCGGACAGTAGCGTTTAGGAGGGGACCTCACTTTGCGAACCAAGAAATTTCCGTGAGGTTGGTTTTCAGGTTGAGAGGAGAATAATGCGCAGTTTGGAAGCCTTCGAGAAGGGCATGTTGTCCCTTCTCAGGCCGAACGGTTTTAAATCAGGAAGTTGGAACATCCCTCCATTTGCTAACAAGAAAGGATGTTTCTTTGAATTTGTTCTAATTCTGGTGCTGTTGGCTTAACTGTTGATTGAATTATCGTTTCACCGTCAAAGAAGGTTATATTCATTGCATGGGTTACTACAACTTGTTTTGCCTGATGAAGTAGAGACTCTTCTTGTTGCTGCAAATTATTAATTTTCCTATGAAGTACATTGTAATTCTTTTCTGCTTCACTGATTTTTTCTTTTAGTGAAGGAAGTATTTCTTGTTCAAGAGTGATGATTTCTCCAGATTGTTTCGAAATGGCAGTTATATTTTGCTTAATTATTTTTTTGTTATTTTCCAGCTCATTGTGATCACTATTGTTTTTAAGAGTATATGCCAAAGTGGCAAGAAAAATACCAGCAGTAATCAAACTTATTACTGCCGCCGGGGCAAAGCATAGGGAGACTAAAGCCATAGGCATCATATACATACCTATAAATCCTCCTCCAATAGCGATTCCTGATCCCAGGAGACTATATAATCCAACTTTTAATAGATAATCTCTGTAAATGCCTCTTTCTTTTATGGTATGTTCTAGCTGGTGATTTTCTACTTCAAGAGTTTTATTTTGAGCATGAAGTTGGGGATTTGCTTTTTTTAATTGATCTACCCTGCTTTCTTTTTGGTGTAAATCCTGTTGAAGTGTCTCTTTTTCAAGATAAACTGAATGACGGATTGAAATTTGTTTATATTTTTCAGTTTGAGTTAAAAGATAATTTTCCATATTACTAATAATTTGTTTTAACGCTTCTTTTTCCTGATAGTTTAAGGTTAGTGATTGTAATAGTGGAGGAAGACGGGTTAAAAATGTTTGATAGCTCATTTCTGTGGCTTTTTGTACTAATTGATGCTCCATTTTTTGAAGTTTTTCATGGGAATCAACAATAGATTGTTGCAAAGAACGAAAATTTGGGGGGGACAATTGGTTTTCGGTAGCTTCATCGTATATACGAGCTTGTTCTCGTGTTGTGCGTGCTTTGGCACGATCATTTCTTTGTCTTTGTTTTTCAGGTAGTTCTAAAGTTAATCTGCTTGTTATTTCTTCTATGCGTTTTTGTTGTTCCTGAGCAAGAATACGTTTGTTTCTTAATGTTCCTTCCAGTTGTTTCAATTGCTGAGAAAGAGTATTTTTCTGAAACTCTAAAGATTCGCTCTCGTGTACATGGTGATGTACAGTGTCTGTTTGGTTGTGATTTGCATTAAGATGATGGGCTGTTGAGTGCGTATGCGTATGTTGGTTTGATTCCGGATGGGTATGCGTATTTTGGGTTGACTCCGGATGGGTATGTGTATGTTGAGTTGATTCCGGATGAGTATGCGTATGTTGGGTTGATTCCGGATGGGTATGCGTATGTTGGGTTGATTCTGGTTGAGAGGCTAGTGCAATTTGTCTTGAGATCTCTTTGATGTATGACTCATGTTGAAATATATCTGCTTCAATTTCATGAATCTCATTACCAATCAATCGTTTTTGTATTTGGGTCTTGAGCAATTCATTTTCCAATTGAGCGACTAATTCCAAATCTCTTTGGCTTTGTTGATGATCTACTTCTTTTTCTTTTAAATCTTGTTGGATTTGTTTTTTGCATGCATCTAATGTTAATTGAGTGGCAGCATTTAGTTTATCTATAGCGAGAAACTCGCTAAGTTGTTTTTGAATTTCAGCTGTTACAGCAGATATAGGTGATAATTGAACACATGAATTACGTAAAGTGGAATAATCCGAATGAGCTATGTACCTGTCTGTTATTTGTTCCAGTAAGTTATTAATATCAAGGGTTGATAATGACATACTGAGTTCCTCCATGCAAATTTTTTGCCCATTTTATAGAAGGATACTAAAGAGTCAACCATTAAACATTAAATTTAAAAAGATCCTGAAAAAAGATCTCTTACTTTTTTCAGGAGTGATTACTAAGAAAGGATTATGCATAAGGAAGAACTAGTACGGTTGTCCCTACATCAATAAAGTTTTCATTGAGCCATTTTGCGGCACCTGGGAGGACACGAATACAACCATGGCTGGTATTGTATTTAGGAACCTCATAGGCCGCGTGGATTGCATAGCCATCATGAAAATGCATGCAATAAGGCATTTTGGCACCACCGGCTACATGGCCATCACGGGCAAGAGGATATTCATTTGATTTGCAATCAGCCCCTTTTTTATTAAACACAGCGAAAGTTCCAACCACAGTTCGACACGATTGGTCAGAATCCGGGCACTTGTCTCTTCCTCCAGAAGCACTGCCGGTCATCACTCGATTACCTTGAGCATCATAGGCCGCCCATGCATCAGCATTAGGATCAAAAACAAAAAGTTTTTTACCTTTTACATTCCAGGTTGCAGGGAATACATTTTGACCTCGTGTATCATCTTGGTAGGGTGTGGTGTAATGCAATTGACCTGCATCATCAGCAATAACATCAGGTTTGTCAGTGACACACGATGTTGCAAGAAGACCGATTAGGGGGGCTAGATACATAAATTTTTTCATCTAATAAATCCTTAAAACATACTGTAAAAAAAAGGCTCGATTCATCGAGCCTTTTTATTCTAATCGGAAATCATTCCAAATTAAAACTATTCATCAGTTAAGCGAAAATATTTTGTTCCAAAATATCTTTGAAGTTTCTTCCTAATTGTGCCGCGACTAATGCCAAGCATTTTGGCAGCTTGTAGTTGATTGCCACGTCGTTTTTCCATTACTGCTTGCAGCAACGGAGGTTCAACCTCAGATAATATCATGTCATATAGATCATCAATGCTTTTATTTTTATTTTCGGCAAGAAAACGAGAGACTAAATTATAGACTAGATCTTGTAGACCTTGGTCTTGTTTAATGATACTTTGGGTTGTTTCAGGTGTTTCAATGACAGTCATCTTAACTTCCTTATTAATAATTAAATCATACATTCCAGTTGCTTACATTCAAAATGAAAGCAAAATTAATTGTACATGAAGGACAATTGATATTCTATATTTTTAAGATAAAACTATGCATTTTTTTTGTACAATTCATTCACCACAAGATCAAACAATGAGCGATCAGATTTTTCCGCGGACAATGACTGCTTCACCTTAGTTAATTGGGTGAGCATTTGATGAGGCTGTTCAGGATCGTTATAAAAACGATCAATATAGCGAGTCAATTCATAAGCATTGCAATCATATTGCAAGAACTCAGGAACAATCATTCTGTTTGCTAAAAGATTGCATAAGCCTAAAAATTTTACTTTGATAAACTTCATTGCTAAAACATAATTGAGCAAAGATGATTTATAAATAATACACATAGGTTTTTCTAATAAGGCACATTCAAGAGATGCAGTCCCTGAGGACACAATCACAAAATCTGCTGCGGCCATGCAATTTAATGCTTGTCCCTCTATAAAACTTATTGGTAAATGAGTGTCGGAAAAATAATGTTTAATTTTTTCGGGATTAATTGTATTCGCAATAGGAATCACAAAATATAGGTTAGGATGGCGTTTTTGAAGAAGCAGTGCTGTATCGCGTAAAATTGGCATATGATGCTCAATCTCATTATTACGGCTTCCTGGAAGAAGTGCAATAACTCGACTGTCCGTGGGCAGCTTAAGTCTTTCACGCTGAATTTTAGTATCGCTGGCGGCGAAAGATATTTTTTCTACCAAGGGATGGCCAACAAAATTTACCGGAACCTTTACTTTTTCATATAAAGGTTTTTCAAATGGTAAAATAACTGCCATTTGGTCAACGCATTGCTTTATAAGATGAATACGCTTAGCTTTCCATGCCCAAATTTGGGGACTTATATAGTAAAGGATTTTAATGCCCAGTTTTCGCTTTGCATATTTTGCTAATCTTAAATTAAATCCAGGGTAGTCAACCAGAATGAGTAGATCTGGTTTTTGTTGAGATAAATGTTTCTTTACAGAAATAAATGCCTCACGAATTACTTTCAGGTGACTAATGACTGCTGTGAGGCCTGTTACACCAAAGCGTGCGAGATCGGAAATTAATTCTGCACCTGCTTCTTGCATATGCTGACCACCTATTCCACTAATTTTTATATTGGGGTAGGCGTTTTTTAACTGGCGAATCAAAACTGATGCATGAACATCCCCTGATTCTTCACCCGCAACAATGACAATCTGTTTAGATTCTTGCATGGCGTTCTATCAAGTTAGCATTGATTAGTGAGGTAATTTTTTCTGCTGTTTCTAGTGCCCGCAGACCGTCTTCTCCGGTAACCAGCGGGATACTATCTTCCTCAATGCATTTGATAAAAGCTTTGATTTCTTCAAACAAGGCATCTCCTTTGGCAAATTCTTTTTGTTCGTGGGTGATATCAGGAATTCCCGGGAATAATTCACCATTGCCTTTTTTAAAGACTGCAAATTTTTTATTCTGATAGTCTATTGAAAGATAAGTATTTTGTTGAAAAATCCGTGTCGTGCGTTCTGTTTTAAAACTAATACGGCTTGCTGTAAGATTGGCAACACAATGGTTGGCAAAAGTAATGCGGGCATTAGCAATATCGATTGAGTTTGTAAGTACAGGAGCTCCTTGAGCAGAAATTGAAATAATAGGGCTATTCACCATGTTTTGAATTAAATCAATATCATGAATCATTACATCAAGTATCACATTGACATCAGCGCCACGCGGGTTGTAAGGCGCTAAACGTTGTGAGTCTATAAATAGGGGATTTTCCAGGTACTCATCCAAGGCTAGTCGTGCTGAATTGAAACGTTCTAAATGCCCAACTTGCAGTTTAGCATGGTGCTTTTTTGCAAGTTGTATTAATTCTGCGGCCTGTGATATTGTTTCAGTAATAGGCTTTTCAATTAGGGTGTGTATTCCTCGTTCTAAAAAGGATTTCGCAATTTCATAATGCTTATTAGTTGTTGCTGAAATACTTACCGCATCAACCTTGTCAAATAAATCATGATAATTAGTATAACCAGGAACTTGTAATTCGCTCGATACCGTTTCTAATGTTTTTTGATCCAGGTCGCACACAGCAACTAATTCTGCATTAGAAAAAAGTTGATATTTTTGAGCGTGAAATCTACCTAAATATCCGACACCAATTACTGCACAACGAATTTTACTCATTCTGTCTATCTGTTAATTATTTGTGCGCATGATCGCATTTCTTTGATGATAAATCAATTTTAAAAGGATATTATTAGCCTTTAATAAAAAGAATCATGGATAAAATAATGCTTATAGCTGGTGTAGATGAAGTAGGACGAGGACCTTTGGCTGGAGCTGTTGTAACTGCTGCTGTAATTTTAAAAAGCCCCATAGAGGGGCTTGCGGATTCAAAAAAATTAAGCGCAAAAAAACGTGAATTACTCTCATTACTTATTAAAGAACAAGCTCTAGCCTATGCTTATGGTCGAGCGGAAGTAGATGAAATCGATGCGCTTAATATTCATCATGCTACTTTATTGGCGATGCAACGAGCCGTAGAGGCTTTACCGGTTAAGCCTGATCAGGTATTAGTAGATGGCATACATATTCCTAAGTTAAATATTCCATGTAAGGCAATCGTTCAAGGTGATGATTTGATTCCCGAAATTAGTGCTGCCTCTATTCTTGCTAAAGTGTTTCGTGATGCAGAAATGGAAGCACTTGATGCAATTTATCCGGGATATGGTTTTGCTGGACATAAAGGATATCCGACAGTTGCACACCGAGAAGCATTAAAACGACTTGGACCAAGTCAAATTCATCGAAAAAGTTTTGCGCTAATTGGGAGTTTAATTTAATTTAAACTGTTAAATAAAATCTTATGCGAACTAATAGACATCAAGATACCAAAGCTTGCTAAAAAAGTAACCATTGCTGTTCCTCCATAACTCACTAACGGTAATGGAATACCGACAACAGGTATGATTCCCATGACCATGCCGATATTAACAAACCCGGACATGAAGAACGACATTGCAAGACTTGCTGCTAATAAGCGGGTAAATGTAGTTTGGGCGTTAGATGCAATATGGAGACTACGCAAAGCAATCATGACAATAAGAGCAATAATAGCAAATCCACCAGCAAAGCCAAACTCTTCACTACTCACAGCAAAAATAAAATCAGTGGCATGTTCTGGTAAAAAATTAAGATGGGATTGGCTTCCCTCTAACCAGCCTTTTCCTGCAAGCCCACCTGAACCAATAGCAATTTTTGATTGAATTATATGGTAGCCTGCACCAAGAGGATCTTGTTCCGGATCAAGCAGGGTATAAACTCGTTGTTTTTGATAATCGTGCATCACATGCCAAATGACGGGAATAGCAGAACCTACCATAAGTATAAGTAATAGGATTACTTTAAAGCGAATTCCTGCTAAAAACACAACACATAATCCCGCAGCTGATACCATAATTGCAGTACCCAAATCGGGCTGTTTGGCAATTAATAATGCGGGGACACAGATTATCAGTCCTGCGACAGCAATCGCTTTAAAACTACTCGGGCGAGCTTGACGGTCAAAATACCAGGCAGCCATCATGGGTACGGCTAATTTCATGATTTCCGACGGTTGAAATCGGAATAAACCTAATTCGAGCCAGCGTTGAGCTCCTTTACCGATTTTACCCATGAGCATTACTGCAATCAATAAAGTTAATCCTACACTATATATCCATGGGGTCCATATTTTGTATTTATGTGGTGGAATAAAACCAAGAACAAGCATGATGAACGATGCAAAAATAAGTCTCATTGATTGGCGTAAGACCATTCCCGTGTTTGCGTTAGAGGCACTATACAAAATCAAAAGACCAAAACTAATCAGTACAAGTAATAAACCTAATAAAGGGAAGTCCAGGTGTAATGATTTCGCAGTAAAGCGATAAACGGGTTTACTATTGAGTCTGTTCATTTTTCTTTTTCATTGGATAAAGTTTATAATAAGTATCAAGAATCTTGCGAGCAACCATTGAGGCCGCAACATCATTTTCTACAACCACAGCAATTGCGATTTCTGGTTTTTCAACTGGAGTAAAAGCAATAAATAAAGAGTTATCACGTAACGCTTCAGGGATATCTTCATATTTAGTTTTTTCATATTGTCTCCCACTAAAGACTTGGGCTGTTCCGGTTTTTCCTGCAACTGGATAGGGTGGATTGCGACCAAAACGATAACCTGTACCTTCATTACTGATTAAAACATTATGCATAGCATCCGCAACTATGTCCCAGTTTGCTTCATCTTTCAAATAAATAGGGTATTCTTCTATGGGTTTATATCGTTTTACCTCACCACTGTCACTATTTACGGTTTTTGTTAATAAATGAGGTCTGAATCGACGGCCATGTTGACTTAAAGATGCTGTTGCGTTCGCCATCTGTAATGGTGTAGCTAACATAAATCCTTGTCCTATGGACGTAATTAAGGTATCACCAGGATACCAGGGCACACCTTTAGTTTGTTTTTTCCAACGAAGACTTGGAACGATACCAGAAGCTTCTTCATGGAGATCGATTTGGCTTAAATGGCCTAAACCAAATTTGACAAGCATATCTTCAATATTGGAGATACCCATTTTATTGCCTAACTGGTAAAAATAGGTATCACAGGAAACGGTAATTGCTCTTTTAAAATTGATCATTCCATGTCCGGTTTTTTTCCAATCTCTATAGATATGGCTCGAGTTAGGTAGTTTATATTTTCCAGGATCATATATTGTTGTCGCTGTAGTTATAAAGCCTTTTTCCAAACCAGCCAAACCAACAAAAGGTTTAATTGTTGATGCTGGGGGATATACACCCCGAACAGCACGATTAAACAGCGGCCTTTGTAAGGTATTAGACAGTTTTTTATATTCTTTAGAGCTTACTCCAGCTACAAAAATATTGGGATCAAAACTAGGGGAGCTTACCATAGCTAGAACCTCACCATTTTTAGTGTTTATAGCTACAGCTGCTCCGCGCTTATCTTTTAATGCCTCATAAGCTGCTTGTTGCAGTCTGACATCGAGGCTCAAGTAAAGTTTTGATCCGGAATGGGGGTTGATTTTATCAATAGTTCTTAGAGTACGACCACTAACATCTGTTTCTACCATTTGATATCCGACTTTGCCGTGGAGAATGTCTTCATAGTATTTTTCAATACCAGCTTTACCAATAAAGTTTGTAGCGCGATAATTGGTAGGATCTACTGATTTTAATTCCTGGATATTGATTCTACCTACATAACCAAGAACATGTGCTGTTATTTCACCTAAAGGGTAGTGACGCATCAGACGAGCTTTGATGCTCACACCTGGAAAATGATATTGATTAATAGCAAAAATGGCGACTTCTTCCTGAGTTAACTTTAATTTGATGGGTATGGGAACAAATGAACGATTTTGTTTGCGAGTGCGCTTGAAATTTTCGATATCTTCGTCAGAAATTGAAGGAATTAGCTTTTGTAATTCAGCTAACGTTTGATCCATATTTTTAACATGCTCAGGAATGATTTCTAACACATATACAGGTATATTTTCTGCAAGTAATACTCCATTTCTGTCAAGAATAACTCCTCTTGGTGGCGCAATTGGAATAATACTCATTTGATTTTTTAGTGAAAGCGTTTGGTATTTTTTAAATTCAGAAATTTGTAGAAACGCAAGCCTTAAAACCAGGATTAAAGATAAAATGATCAGGAAAGCAACCAGCAAGTTAATTCTGAAAAGTTGATGCCGAGATTCGATTCGATAATTTTTAAATGATTGATTTCGACTCATAACCTACAGTCAATTAAGATGGATACAAAAAATCGCATGGTAACTTAAAATGGGGCTGTTTACTATAGATTTACTTACTTATGATATGGATGATTGTTAATAATAGACCAAGCTCTATACAATGTTTCTAGTAAAATAATTCGTACTAATGGATGGGGAAGAGTGAGTTTTGATAATGACCATCGTTCATCACAACGCTTGAGGGTTTCTTGGGAAAGACCCTCTGGTCCGCCTATTAAAAAACAGAGGTGGCTATCTGTATGTTGTAATTGTGAAATTTTAACGACCAACTCCTCACTGCTAAATGATTTTCCATCAATTTCTAAAGCGATAATTCGTGAATTATGCGGCAATGCATCTTGAATCAGCGCCGATTCCTTTTCGAGTATTTTGATTAAATCAGAAGACTTAGTCCGACGAATTAAAGGAATTTCGATGATTTTAAGTTGAATGCCGTCATTAAGGCGTTTTGCATATTCTTGACAACCTTGGACGACCCAAGCGGGCATTTTGTTGCCTAAAGTGATGATGGTAACTTTTAGCATAATATTTTTTAATGCAGCTCGCCCCAAAGACCCTCAAGATTATAGTATTGTCTGTATTCAGGTTGCATAACATGGACAATAACATCACTAAAGTCAATCAACACCCAATCGCCAGTTTCTAAGCCTGTACAATTCATTGCAGGCATCCCGGAGGATTTCATTTCCTCCATTATCTTCTGTGAGATTGCTTTAACATGGCGCGATGAACGACCTGAAGCAATAATCATATAGTCGGTAATAGTTGTTTGTTTGCGAACGTCGATTACTTTAACATCAATGGCTTGATTGTCATCAAGGAGATGCAATAATTTGTCTAACATTGGGTTTTGTTCTGACATATTTTTAGGTATTTATTATAAAAAAGCGCTGAATGATAGCAGTATTTTCTCTATATAAAAAGAGTTATGAGAATAAACTCGCTAGACTAGTAATATAAAAAACTTCTTAATCTCAATTATTCAGTCAAATGGACATGCGTTAATAAAAATTTAATGACTGCAAATAAAACCAGGCAACATAAAGAGGCAAGAAAAAGAATGCCTAATTGTTGTGTAAATGCGGCAGCATAAAGTGTCTTTAATACAGCAATATTAGTTTCCCCAGAAGGAATTGCAGTTAATGCTGCGAGTTTGCCTGATAAAAATCCTCCAATTCCCAGGGAAACAAAAAAGATTCCCATCATGGTACTGACTTTATTTTTATCGGCTAAAAGGGTGATTGCAGCTAAACCCACAGGTGATAATAATAGCTCTGCTAATGAAAACATTAAATATGCAGGAATAATTAAGAGTGGAGTGAGTAAAGAGTTTTTATCGGTAAAATTACTGACCAGAGCGATGACGCCATAAGCTAAGGTAGTAATAAAAATTGCAAGCAAGAATTTTTTCCCAATGCTTAAACCACGCTCAATTAAATTAAGTTTGAGATTCCTTCGTGACAGGACAAAGCCAATAACGAGCATGCCCAAGCTTTGGATGGTAACGTAATAGGGTGGAGGAAATAAAATGCCGCAAAATGTGGGTTCCACAACTCGTGAAATAAACAGGGTCAGCGACATAAACATTTGAAAATAGAATGCCCAAAAAACTACCGAAATGATGCATAATAATCCAATAACTAATGTTTGTCGTGATTGATTGGCGTTTTCTTTACTGACTGAATATAAGATGTACGCTGCAGAAAATAAAACAACAAGTCCAAATATAAGGTTAGCTAATTTGGGCGAATTTAAAATATAAAATGATAACGACCAAAGAAATATCATGAGAGCAATTGCTGTTATGATTTTTTTATATTGAAAAACAAAAGGGTTGTAGTCCTTTATTCTATATTTTCTGATCCCATATAAAAAGACAATAAAAGCAATGATCATTCCAATTGCTGCACTTGTAAAAGAAGCCATCCAGCCAAAATGGTCATGTAAGATACTGGGTAAAGTAGTACCTAAGATAATGCCAGTGGTTATTCCCATATAAAAGATGGTAAAGCCGCTTTCCCGACGTGCGCAACCCGAAAGATATTCATTACCTAAAAGGGAGGAAATGTTGGGTTTTAACAAACCAGTTCCTACTGCAATAGCCGCCAGTGATGCAGTAAGGACTGAAGGGTCATCTACCAGAGATAGTAGGCAATAACTTACAAATAAAACAACAGCTCCAAGTAAAACCGCTCTTTTTTGACCAATTAATTTGTCGGCTATCCAACCACCAACTACTGGTGAAAGATAGGTTAAAGCAGTAAACGAGCCAACTAAGGCATAAACTTGTTTATCCGGCCATTTAAAATACAATGCTAAATAAAGTGCTAGTAGTGATTGAACTACATAAAAGCCGTAACGCTCCCACATTTCAGTTGCGAAAAAGATGCGTAGTGATTTTGGATGTTTTTCGTTTTGCACTTTAATAATACACTTGATTGGATAATTTAATTATATAACATATCATTTTTTATGTTATATACAAAGTGATATTTTATATTACATCTTGTAGTTTAGATAATACAATTATTTGACATTTTAAAATAAAATAGCGGGTCACATTAAGACATAGTCTCCTCCATCCCGATTAAAGTCCTCTTATGTTTTTAAAATTGAAATTTATTACCTTATAACATATAGATATCTATGCTCTGAAATTTGTCTGGTGTATGATGCTTCTATTTGATTCTCTACAGGGGAGGATTTGTATGAACGGACACACTCAAAATCGAATAATTAGAGCTAATCGTGGGACTGAAAAACAAGCTAAAACCTGGTTGACAGAGGCAGCACTTCGTATGCTCTGCAATAATCTTGATCCAGATGTAGCAGAAGATCCTGATTCTTTAATTGTTTATGGAGGCTTGGGAAAAGCGGCACGCAATTGGAATTGCTTTGACAAGATTGTAGAAGTTCTTAAATCCTTAGAGGAACAACAAACTTTATTAATCCAATCAGGGAAACCAGTCGGTGTATTTACTACCCATGAAGATGCACCGCGAGTGCTTATTGCCAACTCTAATTTAGTTCCTCATTGGGCTACTTGGGAACACTTTAATGAGCTCGATAAAAAAGGGTTGATGATGTATGGACAAATGACCGCAGGCAGTTGGATCTACATTGGTTCTCAAGGAATTGTACAAGGAACTTATGAAACTTTTGTTGCCGCGGCTCGCAAACATTATGAAGGGGATTTAAAAGGGCGCTGGATTTTAACGGGTGGTTTAGGAGGTATGGGTGGAGCACAAACTCTCGCTGGCACAATGGCAGGAGCCAGTGTTTTGGCTGTTGAATGTGATTTATCAAGAATTGAAAAGCGCCTTAAAACTAAATACTTAGATCGTTATACTAAAAACTTAGATGAAGCTTTGTATTGGATAAATGAATCTTGTGAGAACAAAACTCCATTATCCGTCGCTGTTTTAGGTAATGCCGCAGAAATCTTTCCTAAGCTTGTTGAACGAGGAGTTTCCCCCGCTTTAGTTACAGATCAAACAAGTGCCCATGATCCATTAAATGGCTATCTTCCCGCGGGTTGGACTTTAGAACATGCAGCTGAATTACGAAAAACTGCTCCTGAAGAAGTTGTGGCGGCAGCTAAAAAATCGATGGCAGTTCAAGTTCATGCAATGTTGCAATTTCAAAAAAGAGGTATCCCTGTTTTCGATTATGGCAATAACATAAGGCAAATGGCTTTTGAAGCGGGGGAAAAAAATGCCTTCGCATTTGAAGGTTTTGTTCCGGCTTATATTCGACCCCTATTTTGTGAGGGGATAGGACCTTTTAGGTGGGTGGCTTTATCAGGAGATCCTGAGGATATTTATGCTACTGATGCAATGGTAAAAAAACTTATTCCGAATAATCCTCATCTGCATCAATGGTTGGATATGGCAAAAGAGAAAATATCATTTCAAGGGTTACCAGCCCGAATTTGTTGGGTTGGCTTAAAAGACCGTGCACGCTTAGCATTAACATTTAATTCCATGGTTCGCAGTGGAGAACTTAAAGCGCCTATTGTGATTGGGCGTGATCATTTGGATTCAGGCTCTGTGGCAAGCCCAAATCGCGAAACAGAAAGCATGATGGATGGTAGCGATGCAGTTTCTGATTGGCCCTTACTCAATGCGTTACTCAATTGTGCCAGCGGTGCAACTTGGGTCAGCATTCACCATGGCGGGGGGGTTGGTATGGGATTTTCACAACATGCTGGAGTTGTTATTGTGGCTGACGGAACAGAAAAAGCCGCGCTGAGAATATCGCGAGTTCTGCGTAATGATCCTGCTACTGGGGTAATGCGTCATGCCGATGCAGGTTATGAGATTGCAAAAAAATGCGCTGAAGAAAATTCACTTTGGCTACCTATGGAAGTGTAGAAATATTGTCTGAGTCCAAGATTGTTCCCAGCTCCAAGTGAAAATGTTAGATTTGTGAGCATGGATTCTAGTGGACAGGTAGGTGACTCAGGGGGCAGCGAAACGAACCCCAATGTTTATAGCACGATTTCCCGGGTTTCGCTTCGCTGCACCCAGGCTATATGTTTTAAAATAGCAAGGAGTTAATTGAATGGCTGAATATTTTATTCTTCAACCTGGGGCATTGACTTTACAGTCAATTAAGCACGTTTTAAATCAACAGCTAAAGTGTAGCCTGGCAGAAGATGCATTGACGCAAATTAATGCATCACATCAAACTGTTAAAAAAGTAATTCTTGATAAAAAAACAGTATATGGCATCAATACAGGATTTGGATCCTTAGCGAATCAAACCATATCTTCAGATAATTTAAAACAATTACAAAAAAACATTGTGCTCTCTCATGCTTGTGGTACGGGTGAACTACTCTCCGATGAAATCGTTGCTTTGATATTATTGCTTAAAATAAATAACTTGGCACAAGGTTATTCCGGGGTTCGTTTGGAACTTATTGAAACTCTAATTTCTTTATACAATCATAGGATTTACCCTTGTATTCCTTCTAAAGGTTCTGTTGGTGCCTCGGGTGATTTAGCGCCTTTAGCTCATATGTCATTACCTTTACTTGGTGTAGGGGATGTGCATTATCAAGGAAAAAAAATAAGTGCTCTAGAAGGTTTAAAAGTCGCTGGTCTAAAACCAATTGAATTAGAGGCTAAAGAGGGGCTGGCCCTTCTAAATGGATTGCAAGTTTCAACAGCAATTGCCTTAACCGCTTTGTTTGCTACAGAAAATCTGTTTGAAACAGCATTGATTACAGGCGCCTTATCCGTCGATGCAGCAAATGGTAGTGATGTTCCTTTTGATGATCGAATCCAAAAAGTTCGAGGCCATGAAGCTCAGCGAAGTGTGGCCGCATGTTATAGAGAGTTATTGGCAGGAAGTCAGATCAGAGAGTCACATCTTGATTGTGCTCGTGTACAAGATCCCTATTCGTTACGATGCCAACCTCAGATTATGGGAGCGGTACTTCATCAAATTCAATTTGTAAAGGAAACCTTGCAGGTGGAAGTGAATGCTATTTCGGATAATCCACTCGTTTTTAGTGAGCAAGAACAAATTATTTCGGGAGGTAATTTTCATGGTGAAATTGTTGCTATGGCAGCTGATAATCTTGCTTTAGCAATAGCTGAAATTGGCTCTAATGCAGAACGCCGAATTGCATTACTTATTGATAAAAATTTTAGTAATTTACCGGCTTTTCTAATTAAAGAAAGTGGTTTAAATTCAGGCTTTATGATTGCCCATGTGACTGCTGCTGCGTGTGCGAGCGAAAACAAAGCCCTCGCTCATCCGCATTCTGTGGATAGTTTACCTACCTCAGCAAATCAAGAAGACCATGTTTCCATGGCAACAAGTGCAGCAAGAAGATTACATGCCATGAATGATAATACTGCAACTATTTTGGCAATCGAATTATTAGCAGCAAGCCAGGGAGTAGAATTTCATAAACCGCTAAAATCATCGCAACTATTGGAAGAAGTGCACCAACGTCTACGATCCTACGTACAACCCTATGATAGTGATCGTTTCTTTGCGCCCGATATTGATCTCGTTAAAGAAAAAATTCTGGCAGGAGAGTTCACCACTCCTTATTTTCACCTGTGGGATATTAAGTAGGATCCGATGTGATTGTTGAAATTTATACTGATGGGGCATGTAAAGGGAACCCGGGACCTGGAGGATGGGGTGTGTTACTCCGTTGCAAAGGACAGGAAAAGACTTTACACGGTGGAGAAGCACATACTACAAATAATCGAATGGAGCTTATGGCCGCAATTAAAGGTTTGGAGGCTCTAAAACGTTCTTGTATTGTAGATCTATATACTGATTCCCAATATCTAAGACAAGGAATGCTCGACTGGTTACCCAATTGGAAAATGAAAGGATGGCGAAACTCTAAAAAAGAGCCTGTAAAAAATGCCGATCTTTGGATGATGCTTGATGAATTGGCTTCTCGCCACCAAATAAATTGGCACTGGGTTAAAGGCCATTCAGGTCATTTGGAAAATGAGCTCGTTGATGCTTTGGCTAACCAAGCAATTGAAGAATTAAGAGAGTAACGCATGCGACAAGTTGTTTTAGATACAGAAACTACAGGTATTGGGCATGAGCACGGACATCGTGTCATAGAAATTGGTTGTGTGGAATTAATTGATAGAAAATTAACCGGAAATCATTTTCATGTTTATCTCAATCCACAGCGTCTTGTTGATGAAGGAGCATTCCGTGTTCACGGAATTAGTAATGAATTCTTACAGGATAAACCTTTATTTGCAGATGTAGCTGAGAAATTTTGGCGGTTTATTAGTGGTGCAGAATTAATTATTCACAATGCACCTTTTGATGTAGGTTTTTTAAATTCAGAATTACAACTTATTAACTGGAATAAGAAGCTTGAGGTTTATTGTAAAATTACCGATACCTTGGTTTTAGCAAGAGAAAAATATCCAGGACAACGTAATAGCTTGGATGCCTTATGTAAGCGGTATGGAATTGACCATTTTAATCGAGAGTTACATGGGGCTTTACTAGATGCCGAGATTCTGGCATTTGTCTATTTAGCAATGACGGGTGGGCAAACTAGCTTATTTGCAGAAGTAGAAGAAACCTCCCTTCATGTTAATTCTAAAAGCCAAGAAACTGTTGCACTTCACTTGGAAAATTCTGTGGTTTTGCCAGCAAGCGCCGAAGAGCTAGAATCACATCAATTATTTATTGATTTTTTGCATAAAAAATCTGGAGTGAATTACTGGGAAGAGAACTGATATTTTTATTCTATTCCCAGAATACAATTTGCGAAGAATGCACCAGGAATTCCTGCGCTGTTTTCTGTTGCACTCTCTGATTTAAAATTAT
Organism: Legionella longbeachae; assembly: GCF_004283175.1. Lineage (GTDB taxonomy): Bacteria > Pseudomonadota > Gammaproteobacteria > Legionellales > Legionellaceae > Legionella > Legionella longbeachae. The sequence goes on along the minus strand of NZ_RXNW01000013.1, from coordinate 4,449 downwards.
TAAATAATACAATGTACGTGTTCATCTACTTGAGCTTGCTGCGTTTTTTCTTCTAAATTTACTTCTAATAAGTTTGTTGATGAACTTGGATTTAAAGAGCGGTCTTCTTCTGTCTTTACTTCGCAATATTTTTGATCGGTTGTTTGTTCTGGGCGTTTAACGATTTTTGAACTTGTGTTTAAAGAGTGAGATATTCCTCTGTAACTTTCATGTGGGAGTACCGTATCATTAATTACCTCGGATTGTGAAGTAAATTTTGTCGTAGCGAATCCGAAAGCTCCGCTCATTAATGCCAAGCCTGCCCCTGTTGTGGCAGCAAAAGCGACTATACCCAATATGCCAACACCAAAAGGAGCAAGTACTCCAGTAGCACATAGACCCGCTCCAATACCAGCTCCAAGCAACAAACCTGCCGCTGCAAATAACCCAATAATTTTTTGTTGTTGATGATGTGACGGTAGTTCTTTATTAGCCTTATTACTAGGCACTTTATGTTCATATTTTTGTTGATGCTGACTGGATATCTTTTCTTGTGGATTAGGTATCTCGGGTTGTGAACTAGGTATCTCTGGTTGTGAACTAGATATCTCTGGTTGAGGATTGGATATTTTTTGTTGTTCCGAATGACTCTTAATTTTTTTATTATTGGAAATTTGATTTGTCTCATCATTTTGAGTAAGTATTTTTATATTGTTATTGTTAAGTAGGTCTAACAGTTTGAGAGTACAGTAATTGCTCGTATTAGTTAAACAATGATGCTCTCTCAAGTGAACAACGGGTATTTGATCATTCATTTGAACGCCAAGTAAAAAATCATCTATTTGATTTTTGTTCATTTTTAACTCTTCAGAGCAATGATCTATTAAATCATGTAAATTTTGAATTTTTTGCTCCAGCATTAGTATCAATTCTTGATAAGTAACTAGATCTAAATAGTGACGTTGCGGGCTTTGGTTATTTAATTCTTTTAATTTGAGATTAGGTAGTTCATTAATTGTTTGTTTATAACGCGCAATATCAGAACGTGCATTCTTTATCTTCGAGTTATATTTATCTATCAGAGTGACAAGAGCAGAGTTATATTCATTTAATGAAATAAATTTTTGATAAGCCATCTGCTTATCTTCGATGCTCTCTTTAAATTGGACTATATTATGACCCAATAGAAAGTGAAATAGCGTCGTAGCATCGTCATTAACGGCATCAATAGTGATCGAGTTATGGAACTCTTCAATTTTATCGGGATAATCATTTATATCTAATTTGTTTTGATTAAAATTTTTCATTTTCATAGCTCAATAAGATGCCGTTACTTGATTGTTAAAATTTAATCAAAATGAGACATATAATACCAATTAATTGTTTTAATATGTCATATAATTTTTACAAATAATGTATAAATTTAATTGGAATATTTTCAAATTTTTTAATTAAAATTAGGATCTTAGGTAATAGATATAACATACTGTAAGCAGATATCATTTCTTCGGTGTATGTGTTACCAAATCTGAATGTCTTTCCTGATTTCAGAATTAGTAAGCGGTTAAAGGTAAACAGTAAGTCAATTTGATGAATTAATAGTTTATGTAAATCAACAATGCTATGCATTGTGAATAATGGGCTCAGGAAATAATAATTATTCATATCCCGAGCTCACTTTGACGTAATGGAGATATTCCCAGATACTTTTCATACTTTGTTCTTTTGATTTATCATTTTGTTAACTTTTTGGAATCAAGTATTTAATCGCAAAATCTTTGCCAATGCATTCTCCAAGCGCTTTTCCCCAGTTAGCTGCTGTCTCATCTGTGAGTTTATCGGGAATCTTTGCATAGAGTTCTTGTTGACATTTACTGACACTTTCAGGAATTGCACTCAGGCATTGTTCGTGAGTCATTTTGATATCATCAAGTCGTTTTTTCAACTGAGCATCATTTTCAAATCCTTTGCAAATAAGATCAGGAAGTAAAGGAGTAATTGATTTGAACCATTCATCTTTTGTAATACTTGGAGAAGTACTTGATGAACTTGTGCCTGTAGTGTCAGTGCTTGTAGTGCTGGCAGTGCTAGGACTATCAGCTTGTGCCGCGTAGGGTAATAAAGTGCAACTCATAAAAATTGCTGTTACTGCAGGTATCAGTCTACTCATGATTCAATCCTTTTAAAGGGTACTCAATTATTATAGTAGAACAATTATTGATTGATTGTACAAAAAAATATTGTAATGATTAAAAATTAATCTAAAATATAAAGTGAAGATGAATAATAATTAGGGAATAATTATGGAAAAACAAAATCCTATTTTATCGTCGCTAGCTTATATCTTATTCCTTCCGCTATTGTATTTGTTTTGTTTGTCTCCAGCTTACGCGAATACTTTTGTTTTCAATCCAAATACGCTTTCGTGGAAAGCTATTAACTCACAAGGAAAGGTAGTTCGCACTGGAAGAGCTTCGGGAGGCAGGAAATACTGTCCAGATATACATAGAAGCTGTAAAACTCCTTCTGGTGTTTTCTCTGTTTGGAGTAAAGGTGGCCCAGGATGTGTTTCCAGTCGATATCCCGTAGGTAAGGGTGGGGCTCCTATGCCTTATTGCATGTATTTTTCTAAGAATTATGCCATACATGGCTCCTATGAGGTACCTCATTACAACGCCAGTCACGGATGTATACGTTTGATCCCCAGTGATGCTAAGTGGCTAAGTCATAATTTTATTAAAATAGGAACCAAGGTAATTGTTTATCCTTATTGATCGGAATCTTGTTTTAGAAAACAGAATTTAATTTTCTGTTTTCTAAAGATGTTAACACGCCTTAGGCAAGTTTTCTTTTATTCTTCATCATCAATGCTAAATGAGGAACCACACCCGCAAGTAGTTTTAGCATTCGGATTGCGGATAACAAATTGTTCGCCTTGAATCCCTTGAGTATAGTCAATTTCAGCATCATGCAAATATTGATAACTCATTGAGTCAATGAGAAGTTTAACAGAGGATACTCCATCTGAGCATTGTTGAACTATTACGGTATCATCTTCATTAATCTCTTCATCGAAACTAAACCCATATTGAAATCCTGAGCAGCCACCGCCTGTAATAGAAATACGAAGATTCAAGTTGAAATTATTTTCTTCTTTAATCAGCTCAGCCACCTTATCTGCTGCACTAACAGAAAATCGGATATCACTGGTGGTAGGGGATATATCTATAGCAGCCATTTTAACTCCCGTTGTATTCATATAATTATAATCTAACTGTCCTAAATGCAATTCTGAATTTAAGACTATCTAATAATGTGTTCAATAGTAGCGCCACCCAGGCACTGGTTTTTATCATAAAAAACAATATATTGTCCTGGGGTAACTGCGCGTTGCGGATTTGAAAACATTACATAATGTTGATTTCCATCCTCAGGAGAAATCATGCAGCCTTGTTCTGCTTGTCTATATCTTGTTTTTGCATAACAAGTAAGTGGTAACCTATCCTTACAATCGGCTAACCAATGAATTGGGCCGCATACAAGACCATGTGCATAAAGCATCGGATGTTGGCTGCCTTGAGCCACATACAAAGTATTAGTGCTTATATCTTTATCGACAACATACCATGGGTCGTCCGACGTGTTTTGTAGGCCACCAATACCTAGCCCTTGTCTTTGTCCTATAGTATAAAACATTAATCCGTCATGTTTCCCTAATACCTTTCCTTCGGTATTTTTGATTTCTCCTGGTCGAGCCAAAATGAACTCTTGTAAGAAAGACTTAAAGCGTTTTTCACCAATAAAACAAATACCCGTCGAATCTTTCTTGGCGTGGGTGACTAATCCTAATTTTTGGGCAAATTCCCTGATTTCAGTTTTTGTGTAATCTCCAATGGGAAATAAGGTTTTTCCCAAAGCTTTAGGATCTACTGCGTGTAGAAAGTAAGTTTGATCTTTATCTCTATCTTTTGCTTTAAATAAAAAACCGGTATCTCCATCGATTACATTTTTTGCATAATGACCAGTAGCAATATAATCTGCACCAAGGGTTAACGCATGGTCTAAAAAAGCTTTGAATTTTATTTCTTTATTACAGAGTACATCAGGGTTTGGAGTTCTTCCTTTTTCATATTCACTCAAAAAATAGGTAAATACATTTTGCCAATATTCTTTAGAAAAATTGGTAGTGTGTAGAGGGATTCGCAATTGATTACATACTGCTTGAGCATCAGCAAGATCTTGTGCTGCAGGACAAAATCCATCTTTGTCATCCTGCTCCCAATTTTTCATAAACAAGCCCTCGACTTGATAGCCTGTTTCTTGCAATAACCATGCTGCAACTGAGGAATCAACTCCTCCCGACATTCCAATAATAACTTTAGCTTTCATAAAATTGAGATACCGCTTAATATTAAAAAGTGAAAAAATATAATTTTAATAAATTTATATTTATAAAATAGAGTTTAACTG
>NZ_RXNW01000012.1 GCF_004283175.1 Legionella longbeachae | reverse complement strand
TGGGATTTGTCGAGAATTCTTCCTTGCATTTAACTTCTTGTTATTCAATTAAAATTGATGGATTAGATCCTTTTTATCAGAGTGTGTAAAGTTTCCTCATCTTTTACAACAGGCCGGTACCTTATCTATCTCAAATTGGTTATAATGGGGAAAAAACAAAAAAGGGACATCATGAGTTTACTGGATCACCAAAATCCGAAAAATCGAAAGTTTGTGATAGATAAGATTTTCCATCCTTTAGATGTTCATTTTGATACCAATTCTTTATCGGCGTGACTGTCTTATTATTATTCAGTCCATGTGAAAGGGTCGCCTGAAAAAACGGAGCAAGCTAAAAAGAATGACTTAGCGAAATCCATCAATTTTTTCCAAAGAGAAGTAGGGCATGACTTATAGGAAACAACGCCAAATTGAGAAAGTATTGAGCCGTCAATTTTTAACCGGTTTCGGCTCGGTTCGGGCTATGCCACCGATTTTTCGGATAGGCTCTCTATAAATCCGTCATTTAAAATTTAAAACACTATAGTCATTATGCATCCGCTCATTGTTTAGTCTATTCTGATTAATAATGGGACAGGGAGATAATATAATGATTCCAGTAGAAATAGAAAAGCTATATCAACATTGGGGAACAAAAAATAACGATAAAGCCCCAATTAAAGACCAAGTAGTACTTGCCTATAGAGCGCAGCTGAAACAAGAGTTAGAACGCCTAGATACTATAAGCAATAGCGTAGAGTACTACGAACAATTAAGTAAATTTCTCACGGATAATTGGCAACTCACTAAGAACACGGTATTAAGTTACAATAATACTCCTGATAGTGAAGAAACTAAGCTCTGTATTGCATTAGCCGAATCTTTAGCTGTCCACGAGAACCAGCATTTAAAGCCGAGTCAACCACGTAAAACACCATTTGATTATTTAATGCCTGGAGTAAAGCTTGATACCGTTGATGAGCTACGTCAGGTGCGTATCGCTTCTTTAACAGAGGAAAATTTACAGCTGGAACAAGCATTGAATAGAGTATTGGAGGGCAAGGCGACCTTTACAAAGGAGCCTGAGAAAAGTTTGAAAGGACAACCAGAGGAGTTTCTAAGAGTTAAGTTGGCATCGATATATATCCAGAAATCCGCTATAGAAGAACAGCAAAGTATGCTAAAGAGCGGTGCTTATAATAAGCAAGGTGAATGGATCGTTCCAAACGTTTCAGTGAAATCGATACTTGAAAAAACAATGCTCAGCGATGACCAATCTCATTTGCTTTCCTGGAGTCGCTCTTTGAGCAAGCCTCTAGTTTTAACCCCCGAATTATTGAAGGACCTTAAAGTTGATATCGCTGTTAATAGTGCTAAAGCTATTAAGAGTTTCTTGCAATTACCATCTGATATGGTCAGCGAATTAGCGAAACCAGGCAATAAAATACATAAACAAATATTGGCCTTCTTTTCTCAAGAGCCTAATCCTGAGAGGCTAATGATGAGTCTTTTGGTTGGATTAGACTCAGAGCAAACTAAGATCTTTTTAAAAGTAGTTCCTTTACTGATAGGGGCTGGGATTGATTCGCCTGAGAAACAATTGGTGTCTGGTAATATGCTCTATGCTTTGGCAGAGGAAGAACAATATACAACGATAGTAGGTGAGGTGTTGGACTATTATTCGAGTTCAACGACCGAACCTAATCCAGGGCTGGATTTTGCTCATAGGCAACTCGTACTGTTACTAGAGCATGATATAGAGCGAGTCCCGAGTGTTCTTAAGGAGTTATCCTCCCGCGGTTTAATCATCCCGAGTCAAGAGGGGAAACTTGGTACACTTGAAGATGTATTATTTAGCGGTGCTCAAGAACATCATCTTCATTTATTGGATAACCTAGTTTTTCATCCGAATGTTTTAAGCCAGATCCTTGAATACGTACCTAAAGAAAATAGGATAAATTTTGTGCTACAAAAGCCCATTATAAGCCTACCGGATCAAAAGCATAAAGTTGGTCAAAATCTACTGCAAATCGCATTGAAAACAAATCCAGCATCACTAAAAACTATCCTGGAATTATTCCCCAAAAATGTACTATTAGACCTTGTTCAGAAGAACAGTAGCAAGTCCATTTTAGATCTTCCATCGAATCTTCTAAGTACCATTTTAGAAACACTCCCTATCCAAGAATCAAGAGATATGCTGGTTGAGTTAGTAGATTCATGCAAAGATAGTACTGAACGAGGTCGCACATTAGCTCATTTGGATAGTAAAATTCTTGCTAACCTGATTTCTAGTCTTGATGATGTTAAAAAATTAGAATGCATAAAAGTATCAAATGAATACCAATCAGTTGCAGAAAAAGAAGCCCTGATCGCCGCAATTGCTGCAGATACCGACAATACAAATTTTATCGAAGCACTTAAAGATCAACATCATGATTTAGCGGGTATGCATGATGCATTCGAAAGACATCGCGTTCAAAAGTTACACGAAGAAGTTTCGTTATTACATGAAGCGGTTAGCCAACTACATCAGAGTAGCAGTATTGATTTAGAGAAGATGTCATCAGAACAGAAAAATGTGCATCAGCAACATGGTGATACCCTTAAAGAGTTTACTATTAAGTTAGAAAGACAGCACGCAACGACCATCCCTCCCCAACAACATCATGATACTTTGCACGAGATGAAAAAAATGCTTCATCAAATGAAAGAGAAGATGTTGGAAACTCAAACAGAAAAAGTAGAGAAGCCAACTATTAACTCGCCAATGGGCTCCGTTTCTTAAGGACAAAATTACGGCTGTACAGTAAGCGCTAAGTGAAGTACATCTATTATCCCAATAAATAATTATAGATACTCCTCCCAAGCGCGTTGTTTCCTAACCCCATGCCCTGGAGACTTATTCAAAATTTAGGCAGATCTGTAGCTTTCAGGGATTCCCAATGAGGTCATTTTATTGATCACGCCACAGCCAATTATCGCCTCTTGTTTTTGACTAGTTATCTCTCTGACATGTAGTGAATCCCCCAGTATTTTTTGATACCGCTGCACGCCAAGCTCCGAGTAGTTTCTTCGACCATATTCCCTCTGTTTCTGCCACTGCATTCTGCCATGGTCATTGATTTCTTGAATGTTTCGATTTCTCATGGTCGCTGAATTATCACTTAAAACTGCGTTACTACGGGGAGGAATGAGCACATCCACGTTAGGTAAGTGGGCAAATAGAGCGTCATAAATAGGTGCTTCATCATAAGCACCATCACCTGAAAAATGGTCAATTGGTTCATTAATTTGCGCAAGCAATAGTTTAACTAGCTGGTCATCGTGAGTGAATCGGTCCGTTAATTCACAGGCTTCAAAGTAATGATTTTGATTAACACCCACGTGAAGTTTACACCAACTGGCTTTGCTGGATAGCTCATACTTTTCCTGGTGCCATTCGCCACGTTCGAAGCGCTTTAACCCAGTGGAGTCAATAGCTATAGCATGTACTCTATCCAGAGGCTTATCTGTTTTTTTATACTTCGGTACTTTGATTTTTAACTCTTTTAACCGCTTACTTATGCAACTGAAATTAGGGCAGGAAAGAGGAAACCCCATTAACCGAAATAGAGAATTTATAAATCCTTGGGGTTGCCGCAAAGGTAATCTATATACCTGGCGTATTTCATGACAGGCGATAATCGCAAAATCAGTGAAACGTCTTGGAGTACCTGTACCATCATAAACTCGCTCCCGTTCATACCACTGGGCGACCGCATCAGCAGACAACCGAATGGTGATATCGCCACGACGCATTAATGCGTCATTGTATTCAGACCAATTTCTTAATTTATATTTTTGCTTGGGTACATTCCACCCTTTTTTCTTGGCATATTTATCGGGCATTTACTTGGCACTATAGGGTGGTTTCTAATGGTCAACATAATAGTATTAATAATAAGTCGCCCCGAAAGTTGGTTATTTATTGGGTTAGGAAACAAAGCCGTACGGTTATTCGAGGAAAGAGCAATATTAAGGATAACCTATAAATCCAATCAAAATAATCCATCCATAAAATGATGGGTTTGTGGACGGAATATAGTAACGTCATTATTCCTATATTTTAGTTTCTAAATCGGTTCCAAATCTCTATCCTAAAATCAAAGTTTGTTTTGATTTAGAAGAATTAAGTAAATGAACTCTAACGAGAAGCGTTGAGTAGATAATAAGATATTAAAATTGTACATACAGTGATTTAAGCCTTAGTTATTGATGAGTTCAATTTGATAAATAATTATTTTCATAAGATGCTGTAAGAGTTTCTGAAATATTTAAATATTCATCTCGGACTCTTTATTTTTATAAGAGCTCCATTCATTAACGTATGTATACATTTGTTTATAGGGGGATGCCATTGATTCAACATCAGATTGAGGAGGTAAATCTTCAGTCCAGCCATAATGAATGGAGACTAAAGATTTATCGATTTCTTTTTTATTTGATAAATAATCACCCCTTACCCCATTAAAAATGAATAGAAATTGTAAAATACAGCCAATAACATTGGGTGAGATATTGCATAAGCATTTTCGAGATTCATTGTGCAAAATTTTCCCATCATATTTTTGGTAATTTTCTATACCATAAAAAAATCGATAATCGTCGATATTTTTCATTAAATTATATAATCCTAATGAAAAAGCATTAAGTTCCACACAATATAGCTGTCTAAATTCAAAATTACTTATTTTTATAGCAATATTATGAAAAGCAGCTAATTGTTCGATTAGAATACTCCAAGTAGATGCATCATTATTTTTGTTAAATGACAGTTCTGTAAGTTGTTTAATTATTTCTTTCATTTGAGGGATAACTTTTTGAAATAGCATTTCATCGGTTCTAATTTGTTCTGCTTTTTTCAAGTGCCAAAGGTTAAAAACCCCCAACCCTGCACTTATGAGAATTCCTACTGTTGTTATCCATTTATTATTAAAATGGGCTAAAAAAAAATTTTTAATCTCACCGAAAATATTTAAATCCATTAGTCAAAATTCCTTTTAATTAGCTTTCTGTTTGGATCTGGGTCATACCCAATTGATTATAAAATGAAAATATAAAACTTATTCTAAATAAATTTTTAATTCGATCTAGTCTGACCCATTGATTATAACTGATTGATTACTATTTATTTTCATTGTATTTTCAAAGGCACCATTGCGGCACGCAAAATTACATTACAAACAGTAAGGTATAACCACGCTTTTAATCAAGAAATGCTTTTGTCTTTTCCCAGTTGGGAACCACTTTGCTAGTCAGCAATTAGGTTGTTGGAAGCACAATCATATGCGCGAAATTGAATAATTGCCCATTAAAAACGTGCCCTCAAGCTAAAGAAATTTACATCATTTATTTTGAATATCTTTTATCCATGTCTTTGAGCAAAGCCAGATCTTTTTGTGATATTTGGGAGCTTACATTACATTTAGATAACTTATTTAACTGTCCATATTTCTTAGACAGTAGATTAAACTTTAATAAATCTATACTGATTTGATGTTTTAGATCGGTGTTAAAAAAAATAAGAATATTTTTAGTTTCTGTATTTAAATTTTTTTTGAGCAGAATTTCTTTTGCATTTTCAATTTGGTGTTTAATAATTGGCTGTACTTCTTTAATTGACTCATTATAAACCTTTGATAGACATTCTACATATTGTCTAACACATAATGTTAAATTGATATGAATTGAATCTGGAGGTAATATTGAGATTTTAAATTTTTTATTCAACCTCAATCGTTCAGTGTCAACAAAAGGCATGACTGTTGTTATTGAATTCCCGGAAATCGAGGCGCTATTGAATTTTAAAATATCGAGAGGATCATCTGAATGCTGGGTTGAATTTCTCAAAGCTTCTATAAGGCGATAACTAAAAAACTTATCGTAATAAAAATGAGTTCTTTTGGTAAAATAATCGTTATTTATTATTCGTTTTATTAATGAATGACCTTTATCTATAAAAGCCTTACTTGTAGAAAATAGATTAATTAATTTTAAATTTATTTTCCTAATGTTCTCTTCGATAACTGCTCTATCATAAGGATAAGTTTGATATAAAAGGGAAGCTTTATATAATTCCAATTCAAAATCAACGTAATTTTGTATTAAATAATCCATATTAAATAAGAACGACCTGTTCGAATTAATCAATCGACGAATTTTAATCAGTTCTTTTAGCTCCTTCTCAGATAGTGCTTCTACTTTTTGTTGATTAAAATAATTTTCATTAGTAGTTATCCAATACATAATAAATTCCCTTTAATGTTAATTTTAAGTATGGACTAAGAATAAAAACTATTTGTTCCATTTTTGTAATAAAAGATTATTCTAGGTAGGCTATGAATAATTTAATTATTTTAAAACCTGTTTTTATACAAATTGAGTACACTCTTTTGATAGAAAACATGAATCCATAAAACCGTTTCAATTAAGGGTATTTATAAAATATTTGGCGTAGGAAAGACCACACTTTATAAATATATTAATGGTTAGTGTTCGGCAAAAGAAGTTACAAATGATGTTTTTTGAGCCAGGTTTTAGAGGTTAAGGTTAGACTTCAGTTAAGCACCTAATCTCTTAACCATAACACTATCTGGTACAGCTAGCTTGATAGAATAGTATACAAGTCTATAATTTAACTACTTTCAAAGGACTTGAAAACAAGTTTGTGAAAAAATCATGGACATAGATACTGTAATTTTATCCCAAAGTGCTCAATTTTATAAACCTAGAGAAGGTGTATTTTTTAATGATCTTAATATTAAAGAAATTCTTGATACTGCTTCAAGCAATAAGAAATTGGAAGCTGATTTCCTGATTGATAAATTTAGGGCTGCACATAGATGTAATGGAATAAACTGTAAAGTTTCAATTCGGGTGTTTTTGACAGAAAAAAAAGTATTTTTTCTTGATGATTCTCAATTGAAGGATCAAATTTATGCTTTTATCGTACTGATAGAAGTTAACGATTATTTAGTTATTCTTAAAAAAAGCTGTTCTTCATTTAAGACAACTTTAGAACGGTATTTTAGAAATATCGAGTATAAAAAAATGGTAGATATGATTGGGAATACATCCTCTTTTAAAAAGCTGTCTTTACGTAATATGAGTATATCTAATAAGGCACTTCGATCCAGAAGTTATGAAGCGAGTGATCTAATAGGAGTATTGTCAACCCACTCAGCAGGTAGTTCGATTCCATATTATTTTAAAATAGCGGAAAAGGGTAGCGTAAAATCAGTTACAACTAGTTCAAGTAGAGTTACTGAGTATTCCACGAGAAAAACTTTGGATGAAATTGTTTTCTGGGCTAATGAACAAACGAAATTTTTGGATCAAGGAAGAACGAATAATTTTTTAAAAACCTTCGCCAAACCTATTGAAATTGCTCAAGTATTAGAGATTTCAAACCCTTCTGCGATTTTGATTGAAACGGATGCATTGTTTGATGCTCTGAGAGAGGAAGATAGTGAAATTTTTCATATTAACAAAGACTCTAAAGTTATCGCCAAAATCACTCCAAGATTATACGACATATTAAAGCGTAAATTAAGTAAGGTTTATGAAATCGAAAATGATGTCGTAAAAGGGGTTAGATCAACTAAAATCAACAGGAATAAAGGTACACTTTCATTTGATTCATTTCCATTGCATAGGTTTAAAATCAAGAAGGAAGATAAACTTGACTCATTACAGCGTTATATAATTAATAAAGGTTTATTTACAATTTGTTTTGATGACCCAAAATACATGTACTATATGAATTTTTGTTTTGAAAATGTATCTGGTATTTCTGAAATTAATAGTATATTAGAAATTTTTAGTCCTACCCAAGACCTTCAAAAAGCCACAACTGAAAAAGGTGAGGTAAAATCAAATTCTACATCCTTTGACGAAAACTCAGTCTTTTCGATTGTAGAGAACATATATATAAATGAAGATTATCTCTTTTGTGATGACCTCGGAACTGAGTGGGCTGATCACATTAGTTTTAACTCATCAAATCCTAGTATTAATTTCATACACTCAAAATATGGCAAAGAAAGTACTTCAGCCTCAAATCTTCATGAAGTGGTAGGCCAAGCAATAAAGAATCTTGGAAACATGTACTTTTCGCCCGAAGGTTTTATAAATCAAAAAAAGGCAAAATTTATTAAAAAATATAAAGATTCGAAATCATGTATCGCAAGAGTAAGACGTGGAGATTTAAAACTTGTAAAAGAATATTTGATAAATATTCAAAAACGCCCTCAATTATATAGGAATTGTATATTAGTTTGTTCTTTTTTATCCTATCAAGAACTAAAGACTAATTTTAATAAAATACAGAAAAAAGAAAAGGTTAGAGGGCACATCATGCAACTTTTGTGGATTATCTCTTCCTTTGTCCATGCAACTAAGGAAATGAATATTATCCCCAAAATAATTTGTAAACCATAAATGTAAAGACTCGCCTATAGCATCTTTTAATGTTAAAGAGCAACATGATACTGGATATATCGAGAAAGTAATACTTTGTTTGCGTTGTAGTTTTTGCAACCGAGTCTGTTATTCAATCTACACTCCCTAGTTCTGTTAGGCTCTAATTAGATTAATTTCGAAATTTATTTGATTTCCTTTTACTTGCAAATTTTCGGCACCAATCAACTCCAAATATTCTACGTTCACAGTCTCTGGACTACTAATATCTGCGTACATGAAGAGACTCGAAGGTGGTAGACTTAATTTGGAAATATCTAAATTAATACAAATATTATTGTCGTTATGGATTATTCTTGTTTCACCCAAGTTGAAATTTTGTATATAGGCTCCTTGCTCGCTGTTACTAGGATCTTTGTAAATCAAAACCTGTGGAATACGGAGTGGTAATTCTTCTAAGACTACAAGACAGTCAATATGTACTCTTTTCACCAATTTGCCGGATAGAATAAATTTCTCAATAGCTAAATTTGCTTGATAGTGAGTTGTTTTCCCTAGCTTTTCACGTAAAGTTAAACCGCTGTTATCTTTAATGTTAAAATGAGTTGTTAATAGATTATGAAGATATGGATGTTTTTTCAGTTCGTCCATTACAGTTAATTTATTTAGACTCTCTAAATCATTGCTATCGAAAAACAAATCTAGTTTAAAATTAATAAACCTCCAGTAAAATAATGAAAGTTTTATAGGCCTAGACCATGTAAGAATTTCATTGCTTGATAACTCATCAACGTTTCTTAAATTTATGCCAAATTGCTTTGCTTTGGCAATGGCCCCTTTTGTAAATCCAGACGATGAAACAGCAATTATTGCATGAGCCCTAAGACTTAGTTGTCTTCCAATAAGTTCTTCTATCCATTTGACATCCTGTGGAGCTTTATGCAAACGACATTCAATTAGGGTTTTAAGATTGTCCTTTCTTACTAAAACATCAATTTGGCGTTGCTGAGAAGGATTATCGGGATCAGCAATTTTTTCATTCCACGTGACTTCAGCTTTATCTCCTTCAAGAAGAGTGGTAATTTGGGACACCATTATTTCAAAGTTTTCAGCATCAGAATATTCATTATTTCTTTGATTCATTGATATTTATTACCCTATAAGTTGTTTCGATAATTTTATGTACTTATATAAAGTGGGTTTTGATATCCCCATTAAATCGCATATTTGTTTGATACTGTGATTTTTTTGATTATAGATTTCAATTGCTAGTTTAGCTTTGTCCATAGAAAGCTTTTTTGGTCGACCACCTTTTCTACCTCTTGCTCTTGCCGCTTGTAGTCCAGCATGAGTTCTTTCACGAATTAGATTTCGTTCAAATTCTGCTAATGCGCCAAATATATGAAAAATTAGTTTTCCTGAACTAGAGGATGTATCAATTGATTCATGTAGGCTTCTCAATCCAATTTTTTTAGAATCGAGTAAAGCGACCATTTCGATTAAGTCTTTCAGCGATCTACTTAGCCGGTCTAGACGCCAAACAACAATTACATCCCCACTGCGAGCAAATTGTAAAGTTGCATCTAAACCTGGGCGCTGAATTTTACTTCCTGTCATTTGATCATCAAAAATTCGTTCGCATCCGGCATTTTTTAAAGCATCATGCTGTAAGTTTAAATTTTGATCGTCAGTAGAAACTCGGGCATATCCGATTAGCATAATATGGTTTTGTAGTTAAATATCTCGATAAAATAAATAATAAATTAACATAGAATAATTTACCATATTTATTTACCATCATTAGTTCAAAAATATGAAGTTTTTTAGTGAAATTAGAAAAGTAAAATAAACCCCCGTTTTATTTCCTAAGAACTATAATTAAATTATTCAAATGATAACGGTCTTTCTATGGAATGGATTTTAGGAAAGGTAGAACCCCATCAATATCTCTTAGAGTATCCTAAAGATGAGCAATTATTGTTCAAAATTATGACGATTGAGAATTTTTACGCTCTGTGTTAGGAAGGTATTTATATTTTAATCGAGTTGATAATTATAAAGATTTTAAAGGGGCTGATTTAAGTGATGGTGAGCAGCTTTCAAATGACCGTGCTGTTAATGCCAATGGAATATTTGAAAATGACCCAACTTATACTGCTGAAAAATATTATGATACAGCACGTAGCAGAACATATGCTTGTTGCTTCTCCTTAGAAAATTCAGATTTTATTTGGAGAAATTATGGCAAACATGGGAAAAAAGGAAAAGTTTGCTTGGTTTTTATTTTTTTAAAATTAAGAGAACAATTAAATCAAATTTTTAAATCAGGAAAGATTTTGATAGGTGGAAAGAGTATTAAGCAAATATTTGATATAAATTATGGAATTATAAAATACATCAAAAAGTCTGAAATTATAAGTACAGAATCGCGTAACCCTATAGAATAGGGCTATTTTAAAGACCATAAATATAAGAAAGAAAAGGAATTAAGAGTTTCTTTGAGCGCATTAGGTTTGGGACATTATGTGCTAAATAGTGGAGAAAAGATAACTTTTCCTCCAGGGGTTCAGGTTGAGTTTGATTATAAAGCTGCCTTAGAGAATGGAGCAATCTTAAAGATTTTAACCTACAAAGAAAATGTATTTAACTGTATTCCTTGATCAATAAATTCATCGTTATGTTATCTATAATTGACAGTACACCCAAAAAGGTGTGCTATTTGAAATAAAAGAGATTTATTGTGATCACAGAAGTCCAAATTACAAAGAGTGCTTTGAAGGATTTAAAAAGGACTCCATTATATATTTTCGAGCATGGCTTGTTGCAGTAAATAAAGCGGGGCTTGAAGAAACAAGAAAACGTCCTGGCTGGCATGATGAACCTCTTTTAGGTAATCGCAAAGGGCAACGCTCTATTCGATTAAATAAACAATTGCGAGCTATTTATATAATTAAAAGTAATGGAACAATTGAATTTGTAGAAGTTATGGAGGTAATGCCACATGAATACTAAACCTAATGACGCATTAAATGCTTTAGATGCAACCAAAGATATTTGGAATGAGATGACCTTTGGTAGCTTGATTCATTCATTGCGTATAAGTGATGAAATAACGCAAGTTGAATTAGCAAAGAGAGTAGGGGTTTCTAAACAATTCTTAAGTGATGTGGAGCATAATAGGAAAGATGTTGGGATTGCATTTGCAAAAAAAATTTCTGATGCTCTTGGGTACTCTATAGAGCCTTTAATTGAGCTACTTATACGAGATCAGCTGAGACGCCAACATTTAAATTATATAGTTGAACTTAAACATGCATCTTGATTAAATAATTAATTAAAACTGCACAAGGGAATGAAAGTGGGTAAAAGAAACTGTATAAATGGTTCTAATTATTATTTATTTCACAAGCAGAAATCCTGACATGATAAATAATAATATGCAAGTAATGATAACAAACCAAAAATGTAAGGTTTCTGCAAGTTTGCAGAAACCTCACCGAAGATCTAATAATATAGCTTGGAAAGGGCTCGTATTGTTTTTCTCTATATAGAAATCCATATAAGTTATCTCAAGTGTCTATAATATTAATATATTAAGTTTGTTTTTAATGAAGCTGGCCATGAAAGCCCTTAATAATATGAAAGTGTATACTTCCTATTTAGGGAGTCTCTATCAACATATTTTCGTAAATACTCCTATATTTTGCTGGGGCTACTTCTACTATGATTTGAGTGGGCGTTGTCTGCAGTTAATGTCTGATAAGCCACTTTTAGAGGCATTCTTTAAAAATGATTTATTTATTAATCAAATTTTAAGTAATGATATCAATCCGAAAGAATTTTATGCCTCAGATATTATACATGATGAAATGTTGGAAAATTCAATCAAAAAGACTTTAGTTGATCAAAAATATACTTATTTTTTTGACATTGCCTATAATCATGAAAATTATACAGAAGTTTATACTTTTGCATCAATTTCCAGTGCCCATAAATCCAATAATTTTATTCTTAACAACATTGATATCCTAAAAGTTATTAGTCAAGATCTTGCAACGCGCAGCAGGCGATTATTAACTAAAGACAATACCCTAATATTGCCTCAAGATTTTATAATTGAAATAAATTCAAAAAAAGCAGCATCGCGTATACCCGATAATTCTTTAAATTTAAAAAAAATGATTTTAGAGCGACAAAGGAGTTCGTCAAAACTAAAAGAAATGGTAAATGATAACGTTTTCGATTTTAATAATCTGCCCTTTAACTTTATGTCGGCAAAACAATTGACCTTAAAAGAGAAAGAAGTTGTTTATCTCTATTATCATGGTTTTAATGTACATCGTATTGCTGATATATTGGATATATCGAAACGAACAGTGGATAAACATTTCGAAAATATCAAGAGAAAACTTGATTGTGATAGCATAGGCCAAATAATTCCTATATTGATGCGATCTAACATTTCTATAAATCAATTCATACAAAGTTCTTAAATTCAAAGGAGAAAACAAGCACTCCCCCCCTTAAAAGAAGTGAAATAACCTATTACATACCCTAAAGTAAATCGCAATCGGGGAAAATCTGCATACGTTCATTTTAATTATCCAGACAAATAGCACGATGGGAAACATTCAAACTTATTTTCTGACATCTCCAATACCAAAATCTATTCTATTGATTCTGTAAGTTCCGGAAATGCAATTTTGAGAAATACACCTTAATAATTGGTTAATATATGAACAATATAATTTCTCTTACCTGTTATTACAATTTGAATTAGGAGATTATCATGCCTAAGAGATCAAAACCCCAAATAGATCCAGCAATCTATGATCAAAAAGACTTTGAACTGATAAAAGCTCAAAGTACGCTCTTTAAAGCCAGTCAGGAGAAAGTTAGAGATTCTTTTCGCCGTTTCTTTACCTCCGGAAGCTCAGATCCCTACGAGCCTAAAAAACGAGGTTATGCGGGTGAGCACGCGGATACCGAGCTTGAGCAAATTAATAATGAAGTTAAAGCTATATCTAGAGCAGTCATGAGATACCCTAACGATGAAGTTAAAGAGCAACTCTATCGAATTCATGAAAAATTGAAATATCAGTTTGCAGGGCGTAGTGTTGAAGGAATTGAATGGCTTCTTGGTGGTGCAAGTGCAATGGCTCGTGGTGGATTTAAAAATGCCCAAAATTTTAAAAATTTTCTAAACACAGATCCTAAAAAAATCTCACCGAGCCGCCTTATTACAGGTATAGAAAGCGTACTCACAGCGATAGGATACCGAATGATAAATGCAGATTGGGCTATAGCACCCTTTGATCCTTTAAATGACCCGATGAGTACAGAAGAACAAAAACTTATGCAGCATACAGTGATAGGACTGAGAGATTACGTAAGCGCTATAAAGGATTTTGAGGATAAACACCATTTGGTTGACAGTATAAATGCCGTATATAAGAACCGCTGGTTTGATGATGTTGGACAGGCTACGATTTATGATGCTCAAGATATAATTCAGAATGCAGTAGATGTATCAGAGGCATCTGAAGCAGACCAAGAAGATTTATTGCCGCAAACTCCCTTACCTGAGCGGAAATTCCAAAGATATAATGACGGTACAAATTTATCCTGGATAGGTGCTGCAGATGAAAGCAATGTTCCTGTTCGAGCCCACACATCAGGAACAGCCCCGCTTACTCTTGCAGCAATGGATGCAGTACTGAGTTCCCAAGGAGGACCAGATTATTCCCATGACACACAAGACAGAGATAAGCTTCGGACTCTAGCTGGTGCATTGATTATTCCAACATTTCTTAGAGGAGATTTTCATTCTATTGCTGAAACCTACGCAGGAGTTGAATATTATGTTGAAGCAAGGAGTAAAAAAGCAACGGGTTCTACCGTTACAATTCAACCAATTCAACCTTCTGATGCTTTTAGAGGAGCATTGAAACTAATGGGAAATGCGTGTACAACAGACAAGGTAAATGGCTCGGCTATGCCTTTACAAGCAGCTGTTAAAATTGTATCAGAAGACGTAGAGCAGTTAATACACGATCACGATGCACAACTTACAGAACAAAAAAGATCCAAAAGAATCTAAAAATTCGAAAAAAACATGTTCCAATACCTGCCTCACATCAATCCATTTGAGCAATATTACACCATAACAGCTCAAATGGATTAAATTTTACACGTAATGATACCTAAATTTTATATTCGAAATTAGACTCATAAACAGTATCTTGGTGATTACAAGAGCTGGAATGAAACATACTATAAGTAGAATAGACTGGGTTTAAAGATTCTCTTTGAGTTAGATTCGACATATATTCTATCTGTTTTTTATTCAGCTGAATTTGATAATTTATTTTTCTAGAAGAATAATAATCAACTAAAAATAAAATTATCTGATCATGTTTTTGTTGAATAGCAACCTTTAAGCTTTGAAAATGATTAGCCGCTGGATCTATACGCTCGTCTTCCAGGAGCCGCTTAAGAATAGGTACACGGTTATAGCGGGCAGCATGCTCTATAACAATAGAATTTACATTTGCCGGATCAATTCGAGGATCTCGCAGTAATACTTCTACAACATCAAAATGTCCATGTATCACAGCAAGTTGTAACGCTTGATTTGTTGTTCTTGAAGGGTTAACGGCCCATTCTATTGCCTCTCTACTATATGCAGCCGGGTTCACCCTGGAATCATTCAATAAGTGTTTAACGAGTTGAATATTTCCTAATTGAGCAGCAAGTTGGAACCCCTCATTGCAATCCAGTATCGAAAGAGCATTTTCATTTTGTTCGGATAAAAGCTCATTTATTTTCATCCAATTATTGCTTTTAATTGCTTCTAAAAATTCTTTCATTAACGACTCCTCTTGAAAATAGTAAAAATTTTACGTTCATTTTAAAAATTTTCTCTTACTGAAAAAAAGTCTCACAACTCATCTCATTCAGATTCAATGTTGTAATTTTTATATCATTATGAGAAAAACTAATTTTTCCAGGGATCATTCTTTTCCAAGAGTTTTTTTAAAATCTTTAAATGAATGGTAATGGTTGGTAATTTTGTTGATTTTATCGGTGCAAATTCATTCATATTACTTACATAATCAATATCAATCTGTAGTGCCAGTTTTTTAATCAGGGGATAGGGGGTATTTGTGCATAGCCATCTTGTTGCACTCCTCCATCCAAAGCTCCCTCTAAAATAGAAGGTATCAATTTTATTTTTAAAGAATTAAGGTTCGCTTAAACTGCCTACGCAATTATTGCAACTGGGATACTTAGAGAATGTAATGACAAATCCCAATCGCGGACTTAAACAAGTTAAAAACCTGGCGCCCGAAGATTCTTCTATTGTCGATGAGGAAAGAAAATTATTGGCAGCGAAAAGATCATCCACCTCAAACACTATTTAGTAATCTAACCCCTATTGATGTCAATAAACCATCCCAGAATCAAATATAAAGCTTAAATAAAAGAGGCGAATTCTAACGCGTTTCAATCTTACTCAATAGTTTGGAATGGATTTAGCTAAGAAACATTGGATTACATTATGATTTTCAAGCGATCATTTTTAGCACGGCAGAACACTCGATTCTTATATTTAGGCTACCTAATATTTAGAAGACAGATAAAGACCAAATAGATCTATACTTACACTTTCAGTACTATAATAAATGTCAGGACGAATCCCAATATTATCGACAATAAAAAAGTTTCAGATGCACTGAATATTCATCGTGGTTTTGGAATCGGAAAGACGGGCTCTTACAAAGAAACCGTAAAGCAGATTAAAGAAGCCAATCTGCTATTAGAAAGAACAGATGAGTATCAAAGCATACTAAAGTTGGATTAGATATTGAGCATATCTTTTCTGTTGTTGCCAAATGCAAACAACAAAAGCGTGTCCGGGGATCTCAAGTCCCAGGAACTCACTCGCCAACGCGTTAATTAATACCTCAACTTCTCCAATATTAAATATTAATGCAACCACCTGAACATCTTGAGTTCTCTCTAGTTTTTATAACATGATTATAATCAATTTTTCCCTGTGCAAATTACTCGATATCCTCTCCAGCATCCATACTTAGGATCTCGTATATAATACCGGCTAAACTATCCTCTAGAAATTCGTGGAATCCTAATTGGCTGATTTTATAAAGCGGTTTTGCAAATGCTCACTTCGATGGAGGGATCACTTTTCCTGTAGGCTCCAATAATTTACATTATATCGCTAAACTCTGTTTCACTATCTCAAATATCATAGAATATACCAAAGAGAATAGAAGCTTTCTTTTGCGTTTAAAGCTTTTTTCACTAATGGCTACTTGGGATTGAAAGTATTGGCAATCAATTTTATCCCTCTTAATGTTTGTAAAAATAATTGACGTTGTTCTTTAATTCAAAATTAACCAATTGATATTTAATTCTTAATTTATTAAGTTAGCGCCATTACGTGAAATTTTACGTTAAAACTAATTAATTATAAAATTCAAAAATTATATGTAAAGGTGCCTTGAGCGACGCAGATAGTTAGCACGCCGCTTCTTTAGATCAATGGCTGATAAAATATACTTACTACAAGCTTAATGAATCTATGGGCTCATTAATCTCCTCTGAAACAATAGTCTTGCGGGCATTTTTCATTGTTAACCCCTGAGAGAGGAAAAAAGTAATCACCCGATGCCGTTCTTGATAATCCTTAAGTTGCAGTACTTTCTGGTATTCAGGTGTTTTTCTTATATTCTCAGTACAATACAATGACGCAGATAAATTTGAGCGTAAAGCGCGCAGGGATAGGTTAAGATCCCTTTGTTGACTAGGAATATGTTCCAATGCCAAACCATATTCTTCAACGGCAGATTGACGCATATCATAATTTTCTTTCAAACGTGGAGAAGCATACTGTATTGCCCAGCCCTGTTTATTCGCTATAGCTTTAAATACTACGTCACCATCATCTTGCATCAAAGGAGAGGCAAATGCCAACGCGTTACAATCGTCTTCTACCGCAGCCAATACTGTTTTCTTGTCATTTTGAAGGGGATATACCGCCCATTTTAGTTCACTACCGCGAAAAGATACCACATGGTAAACAAGCCGTTTATCGCTTCTTACAGCTTCCGAACGATTTTGCAACATAGACAATGAATTAATCCCATCACGGAAAATCTGTACGTAGGCATTACTAAAGGCATTATAAAAATTCGTATTTACCTCTGGCATTTCGGGAAAATAAAGTCGATATAAAACCTCCCAGCCCTGATGATTATGTTTTGCAGGAAGTGCCGGTAAATCCAAATCAATCAATTTGTGATTTAAAATTCTTTCGATAGTCGCATTTTTCAATAGTTTATTCCTTATTTTAGCTTATTAATTTTACAGCGAGGAAAAAATGCTTTTATTTCATTTAATTGTCAATAAGTGTTTAAGTATTTTTGCTATTTAAACGACGGTAGGCTTCAACAAGATACTCCATAAAAATTTTATGGTGGTAAGACATATATTGGTTACGGGGATGTATTAACCAGACAGTGAGAGGGGGGCAACGATAGTTTACTAAAACCTCCACTAACTCTCCATTATCTAAATGATTTTGAAAAAAATATTGTGGGAGTCGAGCAATGCCTATGCCTTCCATAACCGCTTCCAATGCTAAAGCAGAATTGTTGACGCGTAAATTTCCAGAGGCGGTAACAGAGATTAATTGATTATTATCATCAAAATCCCAGATTTCGCCCTCATATAAATTAATTTGATGAATAATACAATTATGATCAATTAAATCATGAGGATGCTCGGGCATCCCATGATGCTGGAGATAGTGAGGTGAAGCACAACAAATCAGCTGATGCTCAATAAGTTTTTGGGATTGTAATGTGCGTGTGTGAATTTCTTTATAACGAAAATAAAAATCAAAGGTATCCTCAATGAAGTCAGGATAAATATTGCTTTTGAAATAATTAATTTTAATCAGTGGGAATTTTTTAATGAATTCCGAAATAATGGGGATTAACTCCATGTAGCCTGAATAGGCAGCAATACTGAGATGAAGCGTACCTTTGGGTGATTTAATTTTATCAGCAATACTTTGGTGCAATTCTGACACTAGTCCGCTAATCATTTGACAGTGTTGATAACAATACTCGCCATAACTCGTTAATGAGAATCGTCTGGTGTTTCGGTTTAAAAGAGTGACACCCAGTGATGCTTCTAATCTGGCAATTTTTCGAGTGACCGATGCAGGCGACATCTTTAATACATTTGCCGCTTTATAAAAACTGTTGCTATCAACCACTTGTATAAAAACTTGAATCTCAGAAATCATACCACATTGATTATTGCAAATATGAAATAATATATTACTGAAATAACCTATTGATTACAAATAAAAAAAATAAAAAATAGTCTTGCTTTTAACAACAAAAGGACAAAAATGGATAGATTAAATGAGCAAATTTCCAAGCATACAAAAGAGGCGTTTTCACCTAAAAAAATACGCAAATTAAGTGAGACTTTCTTAAGACAAGGGATGATTAAAATACCTGATGTGGTTAACAATGAACTTAAATCCCTTGTTCATATTGAAATCCAACAATTATTAAAAAAATATGCCGAACGCCGTGATTTGATTTTAAAAACAACCGACAATACCCCACGATATTTAAGCGTAGTAAGAAGCGAACTCATTGCGGAGCATAGCACTTTATTAAGCGAAGTCAGGGAGTCTCCCGCATTATTGCAATTTTTGGCGATGCTTAGCCAAGAACCACTTTTCACTGACGTGAAAGAAGATGAAAAATTTGTTATCACAAAACAAGAGTTCAGTGGTGATACTCATGGGTGGCATTGGGGCGACTATGGCTATGCTTTAATTTGGATTGTAGAAATGCCTCCAGTAGATTGCGGTGGAATGTTGCAATGTATTCCTCATACCAGTTGGGATAAAGAACAACCTGATGTTTATCAATACCTTTGCGATCATCCTATTTATACCTATTCTTTTGTTCCTGGTGATGTGTATCTCTTAAAAGCTGATACTACTTTGCACCGCACAGTTCCCTTACGTTACGATGCAACGAGAATCATGTTAAATATGACTTGGGCCAGTATCCGTGATACAAACAAAAGCTCCCATGAGGTAGATGACCGTTGGTGGGATAATGCAAATGCAACGGCGGCTCGTCATGTCGCATAAAGTCCTCCTAGCTGATCCCGCTGTTTTACAGCGGGCAAAGCTGCAATTATCGAGTTATCCTACTTTTGCCGATAAGCGCCATCACTTTATAAAGACCATCCAATATAATCAAGAATGGCGAATGAATCGGTGTATCAATTTGGTAGCAGCAGAAGGCCCATTAAGCCCAATGGCGAGATCTTTATTGTCTGGTGATCTATGCATAAGGACAGCAGGAGGCCATATTGGCGCGAAGCAGCGTTATTTTGCCGCAACTCATTGGATTGATGAAATGGAAGCTTATACTTACGAAAGCCTCAAATCACTTTTTCAATGCCAATTTTGTGATTTTCGGCTTATTGGCGGTACGCAGGCATGTCAAGTGGTCTATTCCCTCCTTACGAAACCAGGCGATACGGTCATAGCTGTTATGCCGGAGCAGGGTGGGGATTCCAGTCATAGTGAACAAAGTATGCTAGGGTTATTGCAACTCAATGTAGTACCTATGCCTTTTTTGGAAGATAACCTTAGCATTGATCTAAAACGGCTGGAGCAATTGGTTTATCAGCACCATCCATCTCTGATTAGTCTTGGATTATCGGTATCTTTGTTTGAACTGCCATTGCAAACAATTCAAACCATCGCCCACCAGCACGGTGCCAGGGTTTTTTACGATGCAGCGCATGAATTAGGATTAATAGCAGGGGGCTGTTTTGCCAATCCTTTTTTACAAAAAATCGACGTGGTAAGTGGTTCCACAAGAAAAACATTCAGTGGTCCTCAAGGCGGGCTTTTGTTATGGAATGATCAAACGCTTAATGCGCGTTTTTCTTCATTGATTTTTCCTGGTTTTGTCGGTACGTACCAGTTAAATCGTGTTGCTGCATTAGGGTTAACTGCTCTGGAGTTTTTAGAGTATGGTCATGCGTACATGTCGCAAGTCATTAAAAATGCCCAGGCATTGGCCCAATCTTTGGATGCCTATGGGCTGACTGTTTGGGCAAAAAGCAAAGGGTTTACTCAATCCCATCAAGTCCTTCTTGATATGACCGCCTATGCAGGAGGGTGGGATGCTATCAGACGATTAGAACGCTGTGACATCATTGGAAACCCTGTTTTTATTCCTGGAGCAGCATCTACTTTACCCACAGGCTTAAGATTAGCGACAACCGAAATGACGCGCCGAGGCATGAAGGAATCTGAAATGAAAATCATTGCAAATCTTATCGCCAGAGCATTATGCACGGACGAGTCAAGCAGTCAAATTGCGCATGACTCAAATAAGCTGGCTTCCTTGTTTCAAGAAATCCATTACTGTTAAGGATAACAAAATGACTTACTTTTTTATGATGGCTGTTTTATTAAATATAATGCCTGGGCCAGCGATGTTCTACGTGATGCATCACAGTATTCAAAAAAATAATCGTAGGACACTATTATCGCTAATTGGAATTGAGTGCGGTACTTTTGTGCATACTATAGCGGCTACCCTTGGATTAACCGTTCTACTGATTAAAATTCCTTTCTTTTTGATAGGAAGCCAATATTTATGCGCCGTATTTTTAATTTATCTTGGAGCATCGGCCTTAAAAAAGGAAACATTAAAACCGGCAAATAATTTTTATTTAGTCAGTAAAGATTATTTTATATTTTGCAAAGGTGTAATTATTAATCTTTTGAATCCCAAAGTTCTTCTTTTTTTTATGGCAATTTTGCCGCAATGTATCACCATTGATGCACCTGATGTGAAATATCAAACTTTTTTACTCGGTTTCTTATTTTGTCTGTTTGGCATCATTATTCGGGGAGTTATTAGTATCATCCTAATGATTACATTGCCAAATCAGCTTAAAAATCCATCAGGAAAAATATCCTGGTTGGATAAAAGCATGCATTCTTTATTTATTTTATTTGGAGTTCTCTTATTAACCTGGCCTAAGTAATTTTACAAATTGGGCACTAAATATATAAGGGCATTATGAGACCAGGTAATATCGATCATTATTTAGCAGATGCAATCCATGAATCCATGGTTGATAACGTCTCGTTATGAAAAGAGAAAATGCCAAACCCACTTCTCACCAGACCAAGTGCTTCGGAACTTGCGCTCCGATGCAGACACATTATGTAACCTAACTTAATATGATTTTTTTTGGTCATCACAAGGTGTATCATGTAGTAATAATTCCATTTTTGTTTGCCAATACTCAATAATCTCAGCTGTTTCTTGAGCAAGTAACTTAGATTACCTTAATCCAGAAAGTTTATTAAAAGCTAATTTACAATGTTCATCGATACTATTGGAACCAATATCTGTAAGATCATTGATTAAAGTATTATGAGTAAGTTGCGGAGCCACTAAATTGACACGGATACATGCCTCAATTAGTTTCTCCATTATCAAACAGAGATAAGTAATATGTTAATTAGCTTCTTAATTTATAGCGTCTTTTAACTCAGCTAATTCATTATGATTAATTCTCTCTATTAAACATAAATGATAAACCAAACACAAGTTGTTGATTTATAAATAAAATTATCAATTTTATCCATAAGAATAGGATTTAATATAGTTGTTTGTCTGGATGAGAATGGCAACTCATTAATTTGTTTAATCTGCAAAAGATTGTCATCAAGAACTATCCATGTGACATCACATGTGCAGCTCCCCAGTGTGGTGACCAAATATAATTCATAATTTTGCCGCCCACACGACTATAATATTAAGTCTGATTATCGAAATAATCAGACTTAATAATTGAAGTTAAACGCGGACACTACTCTTTTCTCAGGAATTGATTTAAAATTAATTCAAGAAAACAAATTAATGGATCACTTAAATGATAAGGCATGTCGTTCTCTTGCCCTTTAAAAATGAACTTAATGATGATGAATGCTTGCAGTTATTAAAAGGACTAGGGGCACTAAAAGAAATAATCCCGGAAATAAAATCTTTTAGTTACGGAAAAAATAATAGTCCAGAAAATTTAGATAGAGGATATTTATTTGGATTTATTATGGAGTTTCGTACTGCAGAAGATAGAGAAGTGTATTTAAATCACCCTGCTCATATTAACTATGCAACTAATAAAATAATACCGAATTTGGTTCATGGTATCAATTCGCCTATTGTTTTTGATTATGATCTTTGATGAGGCAAAAATATATACAGTTGCAGAGGTAAAATTTAAGTCAAGTGGAACAATGGAGTCTACTTAAATTGATCCAGCGTGAGGCTCTTGATAGAAGTGAAATCCCTCCAAACTTTAAATTCGCTCATATTAAGGCTTCTTGCTGCACTGAGAATTTTCATCATTAATAGAACAGTGTTTTTTTAAAACGCCCACTTTTTTAAACAATTGTTGGCATTCAACGAATGCTAAGCTATTTGTTTTCTGTTGTAATATCGCTACTATAGATTGCATGAGGTTTATGGGAGTAGTAAGCCCAATAACGATCACCATAAGACCAATGCCAATATTCCGTAGGATAATTGACAAAACCCACACGACTTAATACCTCACTCATAATATGCCGGTAGTGTTTTGCCTCTTTTGAAATAACATCAGAATTTGTCAAAGATAATGTACCGTTTAAATCGGCCATCCAATCCTTTGGATGAATACCCATATCCACTTCTTCACCATTTCCATTAATTAAATAGACATCGATAGCCCCACCTGTTGAATGAGGTGGGACATTTTTTGAAGAATCCAAATTAATTACCGGTGAAACCAATTTAGTAGTTTCATGAAACAGCTGTGCTTGCGACCAGGCAGGATGTTGTTGTTTAACTTTTGCATATCGCGCATCAAATAACATTTCTTGCAGTTGTAAGCTTCGATACCCCTCATACAGACAAAAACGTAATCCTTCGGGCAATAATTTTTGTGCTTGTTTTAATTTCTCATAAACAGTCTTTCTAAGCTTTGTATAATCGGTATTATTCGGAATTTCAGGTGAAGGACCAAAAGCAATTTCATGTTGGCCTTTTAAATCAATCATCTTTTCATGATTATCTATGATGGGAATTGCTACTATTTTTGGATCGGCAATTAATAAAAATTTGTATTGATCAGCAATACTGGACACCATAACTCCCCATAGGACACTTACTATCACATATTTTATTGCACCAAATTTCATTTTTCTATTCTGTTGATTCATGATGAATGAATTGAATTCAAAAAAAATACACAATTATGAAATAGAGGAGTAGAATTATTCAAGGAATAATTTTTTAAAGAGTAGAGGGAAATGTACCTAGAACAACATACACTGATACTGAATACAACGGGACGCAGTACTTTTGATATTACAGACAAAATCAATCTATTAAGCGCAAATTTTCCCTCCCAAAACGGACTGTGTCACTTATTTTTACAGCATACAAGTGCATCATTAATGATATGCGAAAACTATGATGCACAAGTACGCGAAGATTTGGAAAACTTTCTGAAAAAGCTTATTCCAGATGGGGACACGTTATTTAAGCATACAATAGAAGGTAAAGATGATATGCCGGCACATATCAGAACCATATTAACTCAAACAAGTCTGAGCATCCCTATACAAAATAAGAAACTCGCATTAGGAAATTGGCAAGGAATATATTTGTATGAGCATCGTTATGCTCCACAACAACGGCATTTGCTTATAACATTGCTGGGATAAGGTACCGAGTATTTTAAGTGATATTAAATATTGCTATGCGTAATAGCTAAATGATTCTTATATAAACATATTGTTATTTTTATAGTAGATTATAAATAATTGCTATGTTAGTGCTACATCATCTTTTCAAGTTTCCCTGACTGATCCCCAAAATATCAATCAACCTATCCTTATCAGAGTAACAAAAATTATCTCGGAAATTTCAGGGATCAACGGCTAGACGCCTTATTTCATTTCATTAATATCATTAGTCGGATTATTTTTTTCAGAGTCTTCTTGAATCCTTTGAATATTATGCTGAAAAAAAGTTTCGGTGAATCTCTGCCTATCGCTAAATAATTCATCTCCGAATGTATTAGGTCTGGTATTAGAATGCTCCCTAGAGTTTTCTGTATTAATTTTATCTTGCCTTTTATTAAGTTTATATTTTATCCGTTTGATGCTTAAAAAGGGATTAGGCACACCATCAGGGTTAAAAGATTCAATAGAATTTTTATTTAAATATTACGATCGTCACCGGGTACAATTTGTTGCGTTTTACCACTGAATTTTGCACCTAAAGATAACAGGGCAGGAAACTGTTGTATGATAGGCAGTAACAATGCCCTACCCCAAGGTTTTAACATTGCCAAATGTGCTAAAAAAATTGAAGCGTAGATACGGTGAGCAAAATATTTACGCCATTGTTGTGTATAATATTTACCAGCATCGTTTAGATTATTATTCTGTTTCATGTTGAATTGAATCAAACTTTGTGAAAGAAGCCATGCCGATTGCATTGCCATGCTAATTCCCTCTGCCACAACAGGATGAGCCTCACCAGCAATATTACCCACAAAAAAAATACCATTTTTATAACAGGTGCGAATACCAGGTTGGATTGGACCCGCAGCCAACCATTTATCGTCAATATGTGCGAGCTCAAATACCTCACGAACCCCTCGACAATGTTCTTTAATATACTTAAATACTGCCTCACCTGCGGGTAAATCAGGGGATTTAAGCCGCAAATTTTTCAACGTATCACGCCGAATACAACATGAAAGAGCGACTTGTTGTGGGCTACTATGCACAAGACCTCCATATCCGCCAGGAAAAGCCAACAAGGGCATCATATTTTTTGATAAACTGCAGTTTTTGAAATGTGCTTTAAATGCTAAAAGATCGCAATCCTTGTGTATTTTGGCATCTGAAGAATCAATTTTTTTGCCCCAGGAACCATAGGCCATCACAACACGCAAAGAGCAAACAGTCTCAGAAATTTTAGCTTCTTTTTTAATAGTACAAAAAAATAAACCATTTTTATTCTGTAGATGTATTGCTTCACAAGGTTGCCATATAGTGACACCATTTAACTTAGCCTCATTTATTAAAGCAGTGTCTAAATATTCACGTCCCAGTGCCCTTCCATATGGGTTTGCTGAAGAATTCATGTGTGGCATATTAGCTGTCAAAATGACATCACCAGCATACAAGCCTACCCTGGTAACCTCGGGGCCCCCATTTTCAAAGTAAAATTTTTCCAATCCTAAGATTTGTAAGAGTGGCAAACTTGTGGCCGAAATAAATTCGCCACACACTTTTTTCCGTGGAAATTCTTTCTTTTCAATTAAACCTACTGACCAGCCCGCTTTAGCAAGTAAAATCGCGGTTGTAGCACCAGCAGGCCCTCCTCCAATAATCAGCACATCCAATGTCATTGATTTTAAACCTTATTATTTTAAAATAAGAATACTCCACCAAAATGGAAAGTGCCATTTTATACGGTAATTATGAATCTTTGCTTGTTTCACTATAGTTTTTAACTCTTTTCGAGTAAACCCTTTCTGAATCGAAATAAGCCCATCATGCGTAATCAATCGATTTTTAAAAAAAATTGGACTGATGATTTTATAAAACCAATAAGCGATAAAACTTCGCTGCAAATCATTAATGATTATCGCATGACGAACTGCTTTATTTGCTTTGTACAAAAACTGAACCAATTCATTATCATCTAAGTGGTGGCATACTAAATTGAGTACAATGATATCCACGCTATTTAAACTCAAATCTAACTCTGGTTGCTGCTGGATTTGAAACTCAATAAAATGGGTTTCATCAGAGGGGAGCCAATTATTAAGTTCATCTTGAGCCAGTTGTATCGCTTCTTTAGAAACATCTAAGCCTAATAGATGCATTCCAGGATAATATTTGTATAGATTTATCAAAAACAAACCGCCACCACAACCAACATCGACTAATACAGCATTAGGAGAAAATTGTTTTAACACATGGACCGTATGTTTAAAAATACCCATTAGCTTATTGATTTTAAAAAGTTGTTTTAATGAATGGATGTATTCTTGCGGTGTGTAATAATCTTGCCCAAGATCAATTAATTCTTTTTCTTTTGATCGTTTTGTAAGTTGAGTCATGATATTTTAACAATAGGGCAATTTTTTATTGTGCAATAAATAAATACTGCAATTAGTCTTCCTCCCTATAAATTATGGTATAAATTTGATTCTCTGCACGGAACTATTTTTAAAAAGGAAAAAATGCAATCAAAAATTACCGCTATTGGCATAGCAAATCCACCTTTTAAACGTACACAATTGGAAGTTGCTGAACTGCTCGTTGAAGCATTTCATCTTGATAAGCGCCAAGAAAAAATATTGAAAAAAATTTATAAATCATCAGGAATCAATACTCGATATAGCATCTTAAGTGATTATTGCAAATTACCTGGAGAATTCGAGTTTTTCCCCAATAATCCTGAGGATGCTTTTCCTTCAACAGCAAAACGGATGCATTTATATAAACAGCACGCTCTTCATTTAGCGATCACTGCTATTGAAAATTGCCTCAATTCGATTGAATTTGACAAAAAAAACATCACACATTTAATCACTGTAAGTTGTACGAGTATGTATGCTCCTGGAATTGATATTGAAATTGTTCAAAAACTGAATTTAAATCCCGCTGTAAAACGTACAGCAATTAATTTTATGGGATGTTATGGCGCGTTTAATGGATTAAAGGTAGCTAACGCATTTTGCCAAGCAGAACAAAACGCTAATGTATTGTTAGTTTGTGTTGAGTTATGCAGTATTCACTTTCAAAATAATTTTAATCTGGAAAATATGGTTTCAAATGCTCTTTTTGCTGATGGAGCTGCATCTGTGTTGATTCAAAATCACTCAAAACTAGATAAGTATTTCTGTATTCAATCATTTTATTGTGATCTGGTGCCACAAACTTCTCATGATATGGCATGGAGTATAGCAGATTATGGATTTGATATTGTGCTGAGTTCCTATGTCCCTGAGGCGATTAAATCTGGGATCTCCATGTTTACAGAAACCCTACTGAAACTGTCCCATTATTCAATTGATGATATTCATCACTATGCAATTCATCCTGGCGGTATTAAAATTTTGCATGCTTGTGAAGCAGCATTAAACATCCCTATTCAAAAGAATGAACATGCTTATGAGGTATTAAGAAATTATGGAAATATGTCTTCTGCAACCGTACTATTTGTTTTGAAAAAAATGTGGGATAAATTAGCTATTAAAAACAACCATCAAAACATTATTAGCTGCGCATTTGGGCCAGGCTTAACCCTGGAGGCCATGATATTAAAAATACACTGTAATTAAAAACCGATGTTTTTAACTATCTAATTGGACATTAATATCGCGAGCTGCAGATTGTCCATGGTCATCAACTGCTCTAACAACAAATTTACCAGGCTTAGCTTTCCATAAATATGATTCTCCTGCTTTAGTTTTTGCAATGAATGTTTCATTGATAAACCAATATACATAAGCAACGCCTGCATCTGTCACAGCAGTAAGTGGAATAGTATTATTTTGCTGAGAGTCAGCACGAATCACATAAGTAATTCCATTTTGAGGGGAAGTTATGTGTGGATTAATACTCGAATTTCCAGATAGTGCACAATCAGGTTCAAAAAAAGGTGGGGAATGTCTTTGAATTCCAGCTTTCTTAAAAATATTGAGTAAATCAGAAGGCCAAAATTCGAAAATTTCGAAACGTGTATTTGCATCAATATGACACGTCCGCAAACCTGTTTTACTATTAATGGCAACCTCCCGATAAATCGTATCGGTCTTTATAGGTGATTTCCCTGGTATAAACCAGCCCCATTCAGTATCTTGGCAATAGCGAGTTGGTAACATCCCGGAAGCTTTGCAGATTTCTATCTTTTTCAGATTCATTTGTTCTGGAGATTTTTCTAATGCTCGGACCGGTGCCCGTTCCTGTCTTAATGCATCAATAAGTTCAAAGAACAAAGGAGCAGCAATATCCTTACCAATAAACGCAGGGTTGGCTTTATTATCAAAGTTTCCTATCCATACAGCTAAAACATAAGGTCCGAATACGCCTACAGTCCATGCATCGCGATAACCAGACGATGTTCCTGTCTTCCAAGCCACTGGTAAATGTGTTCCTCCCCGAGGTTGATAATCCATTTGTGGCGTATTTTTTAGCATATCTAGTACAAGGTAGCTTGATTCAGGACTTAATAAACGAATACCTTTGGGCTTTTCTTCATCTCTAATGCTACGAAGGGGATACCAAATACCATCATTAACTAACATGGCATATAATCCAACCAATTCTTTCATGGTTAACTCAACACCACCCAAGCTTAAAGAAAGGCCGTAAAATGATTCCGATCGCAGCTGGCTTATTTGTGCTTTCTCTAATAATTGATGCAGCGTTGGATTTGTCAATTGACTTGCAAGATAAATTGCAGGAATATTTCGACTGAGAACCAAGGCATCTTTAGCCTTAATTGGCCCCATAAAATCATAATCAAAATTTTCTGGGTTATAGCCATTAAAGCTATGAGGTACATCTTTTAAAACAGTATTTGGGTGAATTAAACCTTGATCTAAAGCCAAACCATAAATAAATGGCTTAAGCGTTGACCCGGGTGATCGTTTGGTTTCTGTACCATTAATTTGACCGCTAATGCTTTGGTTAAAAAAGTCGGCAGACCCCAACATCCCTTTAATCCCCATATCTCGAGTATCTAAAAGTAAAATCGCCGCATTATTTACGCCCAGACTTTTTTTTCTCGCAAGGTAATGGCGTGTAATTCGCTCTATAATCCTTTGCGCACGGAAATCCAATGTCGTATCAATATCCTGTTGTTTGAGTGATATATCTTGTAATAGAGTATTCGTAAAATGAGGTGCATTAAACGGTAGCGTATGGATATTTTGCATGACTAAAGGCAAGTCAAACATCCCCTTTTTATTAACATCCTCAGGATGTTTATAGAACCAACGCGCTAATAAATGCGCTCTGATCTTGCTCAACTCTTTATTGTTAGGTGTTCTTTTTCCTGGGTTTTGAGGAATGATGCTCAACGTTAAAGCTTGTGGTAAAGTAATTTTATTTACCGAAGTTCCAAAATAAATCAAACTTGCGGCTCCCACTCCTTCGATATTGCCTCCATAAGGAGCCAAATTTAAATATGCTTCTAATATTTGCTCTTTGCTATAATGCATTTCGATCTGTATGGCACGTATAATTTGAATGAATTTACCCGTAATCTGTTTTGAATTTAAACCATATTGCATGCGTGCAACTTGCATCGTTATAGTTGAAGCGCCGACTCTACGTGATTGCACACCATAAGTTTGCCAAATTGCCTTTATCATAGCCCAAGGATTGACCCCATAATGCCAATAGAAATACTGATCCTCTTGCAACAGGGTCGCATCAATAAGTTGTTTTGAGATTTGTGATAGTGGTGTAAAAAGCCGAAATTTTTCGTCTTGACTTAATGTTAACCTTAATAACTGATGATGATCATCATAAACAGCACGTGAAAAACTGCTACCTTCCAATAACATTGGTTTTGGTAAAAAAAATATTATCAAATATGCACTGACAAATAACCCAACAAAGATTATGCTTAGGTATTTAAATGTTTTGTTCATAGTCGCTATTATGCACTAAAAAGTATAAAATAGATGCAAAAATTTTCAATCAGTTTTCACCACATGGGATAAACTATGACTAAAAGTCCACTCTCTTTAATTCTAAATGCATTTTCCTCTGTATTTGGCAAATTAAATTGGCGAAGCCCCCCATGGATGAATTATCTTTGCAATAAATCAAAATCATCCCCTAAAATGTTTTGGGGAAGTAGTGTTGTACTCATTCTTGTTTTAATTGCAGCAGGCTATACAGTGCATTGGTATAAAAACTTACCCAAACCCATTTATACTACCGCGCAAATTACAATACCTGATATTACACCAAATACTGAAGAACAATTAGTCCCTAATAATTTAATCATTGATTTTGGAATAAAAAATAATGGATTTATTAATCAATCTGTTGCTCCGCTGAGTGAAATAGGTAAAACAGTCTCTCATGGTATAGAAATGAGCCCTAATATTCCTGGAACATGGACTTGGAATACAGACAGCCAATTAGTCTTTACGCCCTCTGAAGATTGGCCTGCGGGACAGAAGTTTACAATTCATTTTGGATCCGATTTTTTCACATCCAATGCGAATATGGAGCGTCATGATTACTCTTTTAGCACAAAGCCATTCCAAGGAACAATTACTGAATTTAAACTTTATCAGGATCCAGTCCATGCCGAAATTAGAAATGCAGTAGCTACAATAGAGTTCAATTTTCCGGTAAATCCCAAAGCTTTAGAAAAAAATACATCGTTAATGTACCAGGCTCAGCCAGGCTCAACTGCTGCAAAACAGTCTTTCACATTAACTTACGATAAAAACAAGCGAGTTGCTTATCTGCACTCCGAAACAATAAAAATAGATAATTTAGCTCGTTATTTAAGGTTAACCATAAATAAGGATGTAACATCTTCAACCGATTCAGCTCATTTACAACATCAGCTCACTCAGAATCTTTTAATACCCAGTGCCCAAGATTTTTTAAAAATTATCTCTGCATCAGCCTCAATTGTTCGCAATGACAAAGACAGGCCTGAACAAGTTCTTACAATTGAAACATCTTTAGGGATCAATGAAAGTCAATTTAACAAATCAGTTCATATATTCTTACTTCCTAAAAATAAGCCTGCAACTGTCGCAGAAGAAGCTCAAGAAAATTATCAATGGCAAAATCCAGGCGAAGTGACCCAAGCAGTACTCTCTTTAGCAACTCCTTTAAATAGAGAAGCCCTTCCCACAGAACAGAATTATTCAACCCTACATAGTTTTAAATTTAAGGCCGAAACCCCAAGGTACATTTATATAAAAATAGATAAAGGAATGCTGGGATTTGGGAACTTTACTTTAGGAAATGAATACGCAGCAGTCATACCAGTTCCAGCTATTCCTAAAGAAATCAGTTTCCTACATAAAGGTTCATTATTAGCCTTGAGTAGTGAGAAAAAACTTTCAGTACTTATTCGCGGAGTACCTGCAGTAAAATTTGATTTTGCTCGGGTTTTACCTGAAAATGTGAATCAATTAATTACTCAAACTCAGGGCGACTTTAATAATCCTTACTTCATTAACCCCACCTTTAATCAACAAAACATCAGCCAAATCTCTTCAGAAATTCAAGAGTTTGATGCCACTGATTTAGCAAAGCAACAGTATACTGCTCTTGATTTTAATAAGTATCTTAACATGAGCACAAATACCATGGGCCCACAAGGACTCTTCTTACTACAAGCAACAGGATGGGATATTGCTAATAAGACTGCATTAGATGTAAAAGCCAGTCGCATGATACTCATTACAGACCTGGCTTTGTTGGTAAAAGATAATAATGATGGAAGCCATGATATTTTTGTTGATTCTATAACCCAAGGAACACCGGTTGCAAATGCAACTGTCACTGTTTTGGGTAAAAATGGTTTGCCTATCTTGTCTCGAGTAACAGATGCTCAAGGTAGAGCTACCTTTCCAACGTTAAAAGATTTTGTTGATGATAGAGAACCAACCGTTTATTTAGCACAGTTAAATAATGATGTTTCATTCATTCCCTATAATAATGCAAATCGACAATTAAACTTCTCTAAGTTTGATATTGGAGGACTTTATACCTACAACCAAGAGCTGCATAGTTTAAGTGCTTATCTGTTTTCTGACAGAGGTATCTATAGGCCAGGAGACTCTGTTCACATTGGAATGATAGTAAAGCAGGCATATGCACAACCTCAACCTGCAGGATTACCTTTGCAAGTTAGTGTAGTTGATTCAAGAGGAACCACAATAAAAGATGAAAAAATTACCCTCAATGATTTAGGGTATATGGATCTTGATTTTACAACCAATGCTAACTCTCCTACTGGTCAGTATATGGTTAATTTATATTTAGTCAAAGATGGTTATCCACAAAATCTTCTTGGTTCAACAACCATACGCGTTTCTGAATTCTTGCCTGATAGAATGAAAATTACTACACAGTTGTATCCAAAACCCTCTTCAGGTTGGAGTTCACCAACAGGATTAAAAGGTGAAGTCAATCTTTGGAATTTATATGGTGCTCCTGCTGCTCATCGAAGAATAAGCGCTAAAATTTTACTCGTACCACAAAAAGTTGAATTTGAACAATACCCTGATTACGTATTTGTTGATCCATTATTGGATCCTAAAAAACCTGCAAAAGTATTTACAGAAACACTATCTGACATTACAACAAACGATAAAGGTGAAGCAGAGTTCGATTTAAACCTAGATCGTTATGAGAAGGCAACCTATCAACTTACTTTCTTCGCTGAAGGTTTTGAATCAGAAGGTGGTCGTAGTGTAACAAGCCAGTCTAAAGCTTTAATTAGCCCCTTGCCCTATTTTGTTGGATACAAGCCGGATGGCGACTTATCATTTATTAAACAAAATAGTACGCGAGGGATTCATTATATTGCTGTAAACCCCCAATTGAATAAAGAAGAAGTAACGGATTTAAAAATCCAACTTATTTCGTTGCAACCTGTAACCACTTTAGTTAAAAAACCAGATGGAACTTATCAATATCAATCTGTTATTCAATCTAAAATATTGAGTACCTCCCCTTTTAACATTACAGAACAAGGCACTGACTATACTTTACCCACACAACAAATCGGCAATTTCTCCCTAAATGTTTTAGGTAAAGATGACACCGTCCTTAATCAATTAAAATTTAGTGTTGTTGGTGCAAGCCAACAACCCTTGGCCAGGAATGCAGAACTATCGATTAAATTAAATAAACCAGAATACCAGGTCAATGAGGACATCGAAATCCAAATCACATCTCCCTACACAGGATCAGGTTTGATAACCATTGAACGTGATAAAGTTTATGCTGCACAATGGTTTAAAACAGATACCACCAACTCAATACAAACCATTCATATTCCTGCTGATTTTCAAGGAGATGGTTACATTAATGTTGCCTTCATCCGCGATTGGAATTCACCTGAAATTTTTATCAGTCCACTCAGTTATAGTGTTGTTCCATTTACTGTCAATCATGATAATCACGATATAAAAATTGACTTACTCACTGAGAAAGTTGCACGTCCTGGTGAACCATTTACCATCAATTATCATACAGATAAACCAGGTAAAATTATTGTTTTTGCAGTAGATGAAGGCATTCTCCAAGTTGCGCGATATGAAACACCTGATCCATTAGCTTTCTTTTTTCAAAAACATGCACTTGAAGTTTTGACACAACAAACAGTAGATCAAATAATGCCGAAATTCATTCAAGATCGAGAACTTTCTGCAGTTGGTGGTGATAATGGCGAAGAAGGCATGGCAAGCCGTCTTAATCCGTTTAAAAGAAAGACTGAATTACCTGTCGCCTACTGGTCAGGCATCGTAGATACAGACCCCAGTAATCATCAATTAATCTATCAAATCCCTGATTATTTTAATGGCACATTACGAGTTATGGCTGTTGCCGTATCTTCTGACTCTGTCGGTTCACAAGAAACTTCTGCCGAAATACGAGGGGATTTTATTATTAATCCCAATGCCCCCACATTTGTCGCTCCAGGGGATGAATTCGAAGTATCTGCATCTATTGCTAATAATGTCAAGGACTCGGGGGATCATGCATCGATTCGTATTGATTTAAGTCCCTCACCTGAACTTAAAGTTATTGGCTCAGCAACACAAACTTTAGAAATAGCTGAAAACCATGAACAAACCGTTCATTTTAAACTAAAAGCAACATCTCAATTAGGTGGGACAAAGCTCAACTTTAAGGCGAGTATGGGTGATAAATCCAGCTCAATGAGTGCCACACTGAGCATCAGACCCGCAATGCCCCTTAGTACCTTTATAACGAGTGGCAAATCAGTAGAAAAGCAAAAAACAATAGATATCATGCAAACATTGTATCCTGAGTATCGAAAAGTGGATGCCAATATTTCGACAAGCCCAATGATACTTGTTTTTGGCTTACAGCGTTATCTTGATAATTATCCTTATGGCTGCACAGAACAATTAACCAGTAAAGCCTTACCCTTGTTAGCCATGAACAACCAAAATGGATTTGGTGAGGAAACAAAAAAAGTACATGAAAAAGTAAATGCTACAGTTCAAATGCTAAGCCAACGCCAGATGTCTAATGGGGCTTTTAGTTATTGGCCTGGTCTTGGCGACAATCATAGCAACGACTTTGCAAGTGTTTATGCAATGCACTTCCTGACAGAAGCAAGAACGCAAGGATTTAATGTCCCCAATGATTTATTTTTTAATGGTATTAACTTTCTTAAAACGTTAGCAAGTCAAAATGTTTCAGATATGGAAGCAGCTAGAGTTCAAGCTTATGCGATTTATATTTTGACTCGAAATGAAATTGTAACCACAAACTACCTGTCAAACCTGCAATTGTATTTAGAAAAGGACAAAACAAAAGCATGGCAAAAAGATATTACTACAGTTTATATTGCCGCTTCTTATCAATTACTGCAAAGCCATGATGAAGCAAATCAACTGATTGGCCTATATAAGCCTCAGAATAATCAAGCTTATGTGACTGATTTTTATAATAGCGCTATAGCAGATGCTCAATACTTGTATATTGTCGCGAAACATTTCCCTAATCTATTGCCCCAGGTAGGGGATCAATTATTAATGCGATTAATAGAAACAATCAATAATAATGAAATAAATACAGTATTGTCCGGTTTTACAAGTCTTGCATTAGGTGCTTACCATCAAAACTTATCTTATGAGACGTCATCAGCTTTATCGATGACAAACATTATGAAGGATAATCAGGAAATTAAGCTCCCTATTACTCATTCAAATTACCAAAAAGCTGAAATTGATGATACTGTGCAAAAAATACGATTTAATAATCCTGATAAAAAAACATTTTTCTATCAGGTTATGCAATCTGGTTTTAACCGGGTTATGCCAGATTCACCTTTAAAACAGGGCCTGGAAATTTTCCGGGAATATAGGGATATAAAAGGGAATGCGATTAACTCAACAATCCTGGGAAGTGAAATCGAAGTTCATATCCAAATTCGTGCTCTGGAAAGTGATTATCTACCTAATATCGCAATTGAAGATCTTTTACCTGGGGGATTTGAAGTGGTAACCGATTCAGTAAAAAATAATACTATGGATTATATAGACATACGTGAAGACCGAGTAAATTTCTTTGGTGGCATAGATTCTTCTGCCAAAGAAATTGTTTATAAAATTAAAGCGGTTAACGTTGGAAAATACATTGTACCTCCAGCTTATGCAGAAGCAATGTATAATCCTAATACTAAAGCCCAGGGTGTTTCCTCGGTAATTACAATTACTGACGCTCAGTAGTCAGGTAACTTAACGCAAAAGCCTTAAACCTGCCCCAGTTAAATCGCTGTACAATGGGGCTTTTTAAGGACACTCATGTATGGGATTGATTTATCAATGATGTTAATCATATATTTCTCAAGTTAATAACAAAATAAACAAAGAGTGTTCAAAAAACTTCGGCATTTACATGTTCCTAATTTTGATCAAAAAAGAGAACGATATGTACCTTTGAGGTAAAAAAGATGATGCTTGAGTACAACATGGCAATGCCCCTAAAACAATTAACAAATAGTTTGATATCACATATTAAAATAAACGATTAACTTTTACCTCCATCGTATTGATTAATATACCCTGATTAATCAATACGATATAAATAAAATGCATAATAAATTTGAAGAAAAATGGATTAAATATTGTTTAAACGATGTTGAGTGTGATCGAGAAACTATTTATCAAATGATACAAAATAAAAATTTATATGCTTATCTATATGTTGTAACGAACTTTTAGTATAGAAATCCACCTCTACAAATAACCATCGTCTCCATTTTATCGAGTTTGCTGTGCTAGAATCTCTTTTTAGATTCGCAACCAAATTAGAATTACCTAATGTTCCTTGATAGACATGAGCCATTATTACAATTTTTTTAATAATACAGCCTCCTAAAATCAAAAATAATTCATTGGAAACATTATAGGAAAGGCAACATTGAGCATTACTTATACCGATATATCAGATCTTAAAGATTTACTAAAAATTCTCATAGTATTGCTATTGCAATAATTTTTATGTGCTAAATTGCAAGATGTTAAGACTATGTTAATAAATAAAAACTATAATGACTATGTATTAACCATGCCTATCATATTAGGAGTATGTATGCTTGAGAAGCAAGATCATGAAATTCTTAAATATCAAAACGATGACGCATTGCTCGACTTAACCATGCTATCTGCATCTGATATTGATACCCAGATCACACAGGCATTAACAACCCTCATTAATAACCCTGTAAAAAATTTAATAATTCAGGGTAATGAAATGACTGCTCCTCAGGCACAAAAAATACTTGATTTTTTAAAAACACACTCACAAATTACACTGAATATTAATCTTCCAGAACATTTGGAAAACACTAAAATACAAATTGAATTGGACAATCTTATCTCCAATTATCGTTTAGAAAAGAACAAACAAAATTTAGAAAATAACCTTCCACAAGCAATACAGTCTTCGTCAAATAAACCAGAAGGCAGAACTCTTCCTAAAGGAAAAATAATACCTCGAATTGAAATTACTCTACATGAA
Organism: Legionella longbeachae; assembly: GCF_004283175.1. Taxonomy (GTDB): domain Bacteria; phylum Pseudomonadota; class Gammaproteobacteria; order Legionellales; family Legionellaceae; genus Legionella; species Legionella longbeachae. Next base: position 139,115 of record NZ_RXNW01000012.1, on the reverse strand, counting down.
GAGATGGGTACAGAAATTCAACCAATATCTATAACAGAAGTTGAAAATACTTCTACCCTAACACTCACTAATGATTTACCTAAACTGGATCGCTCACCAATCGCCACCCAGATCCTCACTGAGATTTTGTCACTACCAACTCAAAGGGCAAATCTGTCTTGTTGGAAAGAATTAACGAATAGAAAAGAAGCTGAAAGATTCAAGAAAGATATAGGTCTTCAATTTAATAAAGAAAATCACCCCTTACCTGAGCTCATCAAAAACAACAGAGAAGTGGCGCAGGCTTTTACAATGTGGAGTGCGAAACTTAAATTTGATAAAGAGCAATACAATGCACTTCTCGATGTTTATGGGCAATATGGAGCGCCTGGATTAAGTCAGTTATTTAGCACATGGGAAGAATACAATAAGGATCCTTACAAAGGACCAGCATTCCTAGATACGTATGCTTCTTTGTTTAAATTCATGCCATCTTTTTTGCCTTTCATTGACAATAAAGAGTTCCAAGAGACTCTTTCCAAAATTGCAAATCTGAGCAAGGAACATCGCAGTTGGTGGATGGCTCTTATCCATAATCATAGCCGTAAAACTGGCTACAGTGATTTCCCTGGTTTATTTAAACAATTTACTAGTGCAGTGAACATCATTGAACAGATGGGGTTAAGCTTCCAGGAAATAAAAACGATTAAAGATGAAAAAGAGTTTTCCTCTGCACTCACTGCAATCGTAGATCTTTTAAATAAATGTCCTCCACAAGATCTAGCCGCACAATGGCAGTGTATCAATAACATCACCATCCCAAATCCTAATGTATACCATTTCATTATCCCAGAAATGCAAGTAGAAACTAATTTGGGAGAAAGAGGTGAACTTGAATGGATAAAAAGGTTATTAACACAAGATAACAATAGCAACCCTGAATTGGTTAAACCCGCTTTTTATCGTTATCTTGCTACCCAAGAGCAACACTTACCATTAGAACAATATAGAAAAATTATTGATGAATTGTTTTCAAATCAAGAAATCAATAATGAAGCTAAGATACGTATGCTTTATATTTTAGCCAAATCAACAAGCACGAATTCGAAAACTGGTTTTGACTCCAAAGCAGTACTTGAAGAATGGGAAAGCTTCCAAACAAGAATGATAAAACTAGACTCTCTGGAACGACTGAAAGCGAATCGTAGTGCTATGGGAAGAGCAATATTCTCGACAGGCATCGAAAATCAAGGAGGAACTCCAGCCGTACGTATTCAAACATTAAAACCTGTTATGGACATGCTTGTTACTCCACCCATGAGTTATTTAAACAAATTATTGAAACTTTCTGAATACAAATTCCTCGATCCGAAACTTAGTCTAGTAATGTTAATAACTGTCCAAAAGGACATGATGAAAACAATGGATAAGGCGGCGTCACTCTATAAAGATTATCCTGAGAGCATGATGCATGCAATACGCCTAATTAAAACAGAAACCGTCAAAGCAAACCAGGATGGCCAATATTTTCCTGAACCCCAGGATATCACTCTTCTGGAACAATTCATTAGCGCATGTGAGTTATTGACCGATTCAAGCGTTAATACAATAAATCCTGCGGAATTAAATCCAAAAGAAGTATTATTACCCCTACTTACTTCCTTTCATTTAGAATATGAAAACAAAACACGGTTAGCCCACGAAATTATCGAGCCTTATAAAAGAAGACTCGCAAATCCAAACAATGCTCAGTACCAAGAAAAAATCCAAAACCTGTTACCCTATGGCTTATCCTTATTAAAATTAATCCAAAACAGAAACCATCCTAATAAGCTCGACTATACCGTACTCAATAAAATCCAGGATGATTTAATGAGCCTGATTTGCCGTTCTAAACCAACAACTAAAAAAGAGATCCGGGAATGGATGCATGAAAATTATGGTAAGCATTTTAATGGTACAATGTTGCTTGATCTTAAAGATGCAGTAAATTTTAGTACACTTTTCAGAGAACTTGAGTGTACTCAACAAGACACCTGCCTATATATTGAGCAGTCGGTCAGTAATTTTGACAATGAAGAAGAAAAAGATCAACATGAAACTCTTGTAAGAAGCCTGGTAAGTCTCACTAAAGTTTTAACCCCTACTCAAAAAATCAGATTTTTTGAGTTCTGCCAAGAAGCATTTAAAACTAATGGACTGTTGTCACGCAATCAACATCCTGGTCCACCAAGTTACCTGACACAATTTAAGGCACTTATTGATAGCATTACAAAAAATAATTCTTTTGATGAATTTGAACAGTATATGAATATTGTTCAAGAACATCGATCAAATAAAGGTGATATAACCAATTCGCTCGCAAAATGCACTTACTTGTTGGATATTCTTTACCCTCAACTCATGACACAAAAAATTCCCCGTAAGGAAGCATTTAATTTTTCAGCTGAAGTGGTATGCCTGAGCACACCTGATTCGCTCTATAAGTATCATGAACATGCAAAAGTTCCTGAAGCAATAGACTATCCACAAGAGCTAAACCAGTTAAGCGATTCTATTTCCGATTTAATAAACAATATTAACTCCGGCATAAAATCAATTGATAAACTCAAAAAAATTCAACAAGATCTTGATGCAATTCTAATGCTTTCAGTAAATGACAAAGAATATTTTAAAGACTGTCAAGCAATCAGTGCGCGCATTACTGAAATCTTCAAGGCAGTAGAGGAGCGCTCTACTCAACAAAAAAATAGAAACTTGCTCCAAAATGTTTTAAGCTATTTATGGAATACCTCTGCTCGCTCTGATGATGTCACTGAGGAAGAACTAGATAGCCTGGAGTCATTTGGACTTATCCCAGAATTGGTAGAAAAAGACTCAAGTACATATAAAGATCTTCAGGCAATCAGGAATAAAGAAAATCACAATTTCCCAAATATAATCCTTCATCTCCATGCAAAAAAAGAAGAATTAATTCAAAAATATAGCAATATTGCCACTCGCGCGAATCATTTTATTAGTATGGCACTTAAGAACTCACCAGATGATGTGAGCAAAAATCATAACGACATATGTCAGCTTATTGATAAATTAGTCGCTCTTGATCATCAAAACCTTGTTTTAAGTCTCATGTACCACTATTCAGGGGGGCTTCCTGATCGCGGTGTAAAAGAGTTAATCGAGTTGTTTAACTCCAAGGAATACAATGAATTACCTCAAAATCTGCAAAAAGATTTTATTAATGCTGTAATGACGCAGATGAATAATTCAGTGAAATGCAATAAAGCAGATGTACACAATTTTCTAAAATTTATTCATGAAAATAAAGAAAATCATTCAATCACGAAGCTCCTTAACAATTACTATCAACATGCCCCATTTCCGCCTTTATCTACCTTTATAGATTGGACTAAAACACTTCGCTCAGGATCAGAACCATCCGAAAGAAAAGTCGAGGAAAAATATCAATATTTCGACAAACACCCTTGCGCCACAGCCAGCCATAATGGACGGGAAAAAGAAAATGGATTCAAGCTCGATGCTGCGAAAAAAACGCTGAAACAGATGCCTGAAGTCCAACAAATCTTTACTCAAAAATATCTAGATGAAATTAAAAAGGAACAAGAACGTGCCAAAAACTTATCTACCCAACAAATATTAGACCAACTTAAAGTATTTAAGGAAAGACCGCCTGAAAATCATATTAAAATGGTTATGCTCGCAGCAGAGTTATTACATCGTTGTAAAGGCCGTCCTCCAGAGTTTGTGGGTAAAAGCCAAGTACCTGGCCGTTCTTATGAGCTGAATACAACCCAAATTATAGCCATTCTTTCCCTCTTGGAGACAGGTAATAAAGTAACTGCTGAAATAGGAACAGGTGAAGGAAAAACTCGAATCATGATGATTCTAAATGCGTGTCAATTCCTTAAGGGAAAAACAGTTGATTTCTTGACCAGTAACTTGGCCCTCGCAGAACGAGATTACCTTGAATCACTGCCTTTTTTTAATTCACTAGGCGCTGAAGTTAATTTCATTACCTCTTCATCTAAAATTGAAGACTATAAGATGGGTGGAATTAATTTCTCTGATCCTGAAAATCTCTGCCTGTTTCGTAATAAGGCATTCAGCCAAAATAAATCGGAACAAGTACTTAATAAAGATCCTGAAAAACGAGCCTTATTACTGGATGAAGCTGATGTAACATATTTTGATGTTGCTAATTTAAAATACAACTACTCTTCAACAATACCCAAGCAAAATATCGATTTGCTAGCTCTTTTTCCACTACTGATGGATTTTTTTGCCCAAGATGAAACTGAAAAAACTTATCTGGAAAACAAACAACGTTGCAATGAACAACTACTCACCTTTATTGAGACAAGAAACACCAGATTATTTCAAATTATTAAATCATTACCTGTCTCGCAACTGGAAAAATGGCAAGATGCAGCTTATACAGCCCGTCATCTGGAATATAACGTTGATTATACCGTTGTCTCCGATGCCACCACTCCCACTCCGCTTGGTGATAAAAAAGTAGCTGCTGCGATGTGTCTCATTGGTTCACGTATCAGCAAAAACTCTAATTTTGGTGATGGAGTACATCAATGCTTACATGCCGAACTCAATCGTCTCATAAAAGCACAAAACCCTAATATAGAAAATCCCTATCTAAAAGAGGCACTTGAGCAATGTAAAAGCAAAAAGCGTGTTTTTAATATTGATCCTATAAGAAAGATTACTTTTAGCAGCTCTTCTAATACCCTGCTTAAAGCTTATAGCCAGAGTAGCTTACATGCCGTCACGGGGACTATAGGTTCAAAAATGGAACAAAGAGAAGCTCAATCTGAATTTGGAACGCAATTTATCTTTGTACCAAGACATAAAGGATTACGTCGTTTTGATCGCCCTACTCGCATTACTCAAAATGAAACAAAACAATTGGATGCCTTAGTCGATCATATATTGGAATCGAGAGAAAAACATCAACCAATTCTTTTGATTTGTAAAAACGATAATGAATCTAAAATACTTCATGATAAATTAGAGGAGCGTTTAAAATCAAAAAGAGATCAAGAGGGTTTGCCCAAACTGACTCGCATCCATGCTGGAATCGATTATGATGAGTCTATTTCTGAAGCAAGTTATATTAAAAATGAAGCTGGAAAACCAGGCCAAGTCACTATTACCACTGAAATGGAAGGAAGAGGTGTTGATATTGAACTTAAAGAGCAAGCCCATAAAGCAGGACTTAAAGTCTTACTGACTTATCTTCCTCATGGAGAAAGAAGTTATGGTCAAATTATCGGCCGTTCGGGACGATATGGTGCTATTGGTGAGACTCAAATGGTTTTAAATCTCAATGAACTTAAAAAAGATTTTGGTATCAACCAGGTTAATACTGATTTTTATCTTAATCCTGAAGACTTTATCAGAAAACTGCAAATTTTTGCAACCCATACGAAAGAGCTTCGTCGTCTGTTTCATCGTGCTTATGACAATTATTTATCATATTTTTCAGAACGTTATGCAGCACTTCAATCTGAAGATAATGACTTAACATTAGCTTGGAGCGAGTTTTTAGAAAAATATAATCACAGTAAAGACCTGACTCTTCAAATAATTGAAGCTCAATTAGAACAAAAAAACCCCAATATTGACATCATCCATGAGCAACTGAAACAACATAATCTAAAAGCACAAGAAATTTGGCGTGAATTTACAGAACAATTACCCCCAAAACAGAAAGATATAGAACAAAACACGCCTATTCAAAACATCAAAACACCAAAACTATTGAAACGATGGTTAAGCGAATTAAAACAAATCAAACAAAATTCTGTAATCGTTGAAGATGTTCAAAAAGTACGACTGCAAGAACATTATGATCCTACTGCAGCAGGTAGCGTACAGATTGTAAAAAATCCCAATCTTCTCGTCGGATTTTTTGCAGACATTCGTGCTGCGTGGCGTGGTGAAGGAATTTTATTTCCAAATCTTCGTGCATGGTGGGCTGGCCAGCTATCTTTTGCCAACTTCCTCAGCCAACTCCCTTTCTTTCGCTGGATCATTACTCCTAAAGAGGAAACCCATGTTGTTAAAAAAGAGGTTCCTGCTTCTCATGCAATTTTGTACGAAAAATTAGTCGATGAACATGAGAAAAATTCTTCTAATAAAAATGACAATGAAGTAGAGCCTGAAGCACCGTTGCATTCATTACCTTTATTTCAGCAACCAACAACAAAACCAGAGCAACAAAATGAGATGCAACAGGAACAAACTCACAATAAGAAATCTTAATTCTTCGGAATTTTAAATATAAATGTTATGTTCTGTGAAAACCTCCTTTGATGCCCATCGCCATCCCCGCTTTGCGGGGGTACAATTCTCCTATAAAGAATAATACCGTACTTAATTGAACTTGTTAGCTAGAATAATTATTTTAAAAGTTCTAAATCAATCTAAGGTAAAAATTTTTTTAAATTCCACACTTGATAAATTAAGGCGATTTGACAACTCATCCCTGCAGCCTACGTGCCGTAACTTGTTCGCGGCATCTCGGAGATAGTCCTAATAAAAATGAACCCGATAGATTATCTCTAATTGATTGATAAATAAGAGCAACCTCATAATAGAACGATTCTCATATTAAGTATACAATGAGTTTGTAATGACTAGACTGATGCTCAATAATGAGCTGTGGTCAAACCTAAAGGAAAGCACGCTTCGACATCAGATTTATGACAAGCCTAATCTTCGTATGATTGTTGGGGCAATATTATACCGTATGCGTGTTGGCTGTCCCCTTTGCAAGATCTACCCATACAATTTGGATTCTAGAATTATCTCTAGCAACAATTCAATCATTGGTCCTCAAATAACAACTTGATGAAGATTTTTTTAAAGACCTGATACATGATCTTTATCTTGAATGGGAATTTATTGATGCCAGTATCGTTTGGATGCATCAACGGAACTCAGCTATGAACATCAAGCGATTGGGAAATTCGTTGCTGGCACTACAAAAAAAATCCATATGTCAGTTGATGCGTGTGGCTTTCCAATTGAATTTCAATTAACTGGAGGTAAAGTACATGATGCTAAAGCAGCTCCTCAGGGCAACTGAAGTGCTCACATCACCTTGAGTCCAACACGACTCAAACAAGGAAGAACGATGCAATCCTTTTATGTTTATATTATGGCAAGCAGTCGGAGTGGTACACTAGATACCGGTTCAAGGTCAGATTTAATGAACCGAGTCTGGAAACATAAAAATAATAGGGTCCCAGGATTTACAGCCCGGTACAATGTGCATATATTGGTTTATTATAAGGCTCATGAAGCTTATGTAGCAATTGCTCGACGTGAATACGTTGCAAAAATAGGCGCAGACAATAGAAGTTAAATAGGATTGAGGAGCTTAATCCAAAATGGCGTGATCTAGATGAAGAAATCTGCTATTGATTAAGATCGCCTGGATGTCGCGAACAAGCCAGGGCACATAGGTGTTTGGGACAACTGGTCAACTCGTCTTAAAGTATCAACATATAAAATGCAGTAGAATAATAAAATTTTTAATGAATAAAAGGTGTATTAAATGAGTAATTTAAAAAGAGGAATTAGTCAGTTTATTTTTATGGGAAGGTGGTTACAACTTCCATTATATTTAGGCCTTATATTAATCTTGGCTGTATATGTTTATCGTTTTATGTATGAATTGTTTCATTTAATAATTCATCTTAACAGTTTTGATGATACTCTCATTATGCTCGGTGTGCTGGATCTTATTGATGTTGTCATGATCGCAAACCTCCTTATCATGGTTGTCATGGGAGGATATGAAACTTTTGTCTCCCACCTTGCACTAGATTCACATCCTGATCAACCTGAATGGCTTGATCATCTTGATGCTGGTGCTATGAAAATTAAATTGGCACTTTCATTAATTGGTATTTCATCGATACATTTATTAAGAACTTTTATTGATCCCAATAAACTCAGCAACTACTCCGTAATGTGGCAAGTCATTATTCATTTAACCCTGCTCATTTCTGCTTTAGCAATTGCTTTAACAAATAAAATGCTTGTCCAAAGTAAAACACATTAATCTATTTGCATCTAGGTACAGTGGCTTGTACCTAGATTGGATCCTATTCTCATCCTATTAAAACAAAAAATAATACACTTATATAATGATTGACTTATAATCGCTTAATGTGTTTTTGTTATTAAATGACCGCTTAAAACATACGAGATTAATTATGTGGTATTTAGAGATAATGCGCCAATTACTGGAAAAACTCCCACAGAAAAAAAGAAAAGGTGGAGAAAACTTTTTAAAGGCACTTTTTTTGTGTATTGGCAAAGTAGATGCAAAACCTGAAATGGAGTTTTTTTTAGGACTTATTGACAAAGCATTTTCTAAATTTGGGGATAAGGCACCTAACTCAGTCAGATTAACTGAGTTTTCAAGGTATCTTTTCGGACTCACCCTCTTGTATATTAAATCAAGCAATGATTTTGCGATTTGGAATTCAGATTTTATTCCGGCCTTAGATAGAATTGCGAGTTTTTTAGTCATAGACAGAGACAAAAAAACAATTATTAAATTTCTAAATCAATTAGAAATGGATATTTTTGCAGGTTTAAATTATAAAATTGATATTAACTTTGATCAATTAAGGATAATTTTACAAAAATACAGCACGCTAAAAACGGCTCGATCTTTTATTGATGCGTGTAACAACTTAAATAAAACTGATGCTTCCCCTGGATTTAAAAATTTAGTTCGAGATGCAAAAAAAATAGTAGCTAGTGCTGAAGTTAAGGATAAAAATTCTGTTGATTTCTTACTGCAGTTTTCTCTGTTAACCAATAAAAGTAAATCTCATCGATTAAGCACATTTCAAGCTACTACAGATTCCCATGTTTCATCATCTACTGAAAATACTTCTCACAAGTTTCAATAATTTGTTTGTTTATTTGGATGCAGCCTTTATCATTTACTGAATACAAGCGTGTCGCTACCTCGTTAAAAATTCTGGGACATCCAAGTCCCCAGAATTCACTCGCCAACGCGACAGGTTAAAGGCCGCGAGCGTCCTGTTTCCGGCACGTTTGCTCTGAACGAGCAAAGCGTATGCCTACACCAACGACTTAACGATTGCATAAAGATTTACTCCGCATCCCTACGGGCTGTCTGCGTAAATCGCACTCTATCGCGGACTATGCGCCTCGGCTTTCAGCCTTCCTTGGCGCACAGCGAAGGCTGCAAACAGTTATCTAGGGATTAGATATATTTGAATTGGAAGGAGTTTGGTCTTGTACTATATCGTTTGGAGGAGTTTGAACCTCCTGTTTTGCTTTGAGTTCACTCTTTAGCTTTTTTTGATCTGGAATATCAAGTAATGATTTTCCAATGAATGCAGTTCCATAGGTCGTTTTTGCAGCATTATTAGAACCAGAAACTACCGCCGTTACAATAGGTAAAGAAGAACCCAACACTGCATTAGCCCCACCGGCAAGTAATGATGTAGCAAGTAGTGCAACTATTATTTTTTCACCAGCTTTAGGCGGAATTTTATATCTTAAATAATTTTCCGCGCTATTACAAATAGAAATAGTTGTTCCTGCCAGGCCACAAGCTACTGCACCAGCGCCAAAAATCACAGCACCAGTCGCTGCTGGAGGAAATATAGGAGTTATAGCTGTAGCACTAACAGCAAGTACACCACTAGTTATTCCACCAATTCCGAGACCTAATTGAGTAAGTTTTCGTGCCTTTTGCTTTGTTGTTTCGCCACCAGTAGGTAATGCAAAACTAAGATTGCTTTTGTGTTCAAAGCATCCTACGGCTGAATCAATTTCACTATTTATTTTTTGCACATACTTGTTCATTAAACATTGATTTTGGGCAAGCTCATCAATATTTCCTTTTATTTCTTTATAAAGATCGACAACATGATTTCTTAGTCTACCAGCATCTTTGGTAGTATGTTTGTCTAAAGTACCATTAGTCAAAAAATCAAGGGAGTATTTTTTAAAAGCATCTTTTAGCTGATTAATACAATGAATAGTTTGATCAAATAATATTTGATCATCACTATTTGCATTAGAGTCAATATATATTTCCGTGAGATGTCGCTCAAATTTAGATAAATAGTCAATCGCCCCTATTTCGGAAATAACTGATGTAGCCTGCAAATTTAACAAATCTACATAGCCTCTGAGCTGTTTTATCTCTTTCTTATGGCTATCAGTAGCAATTTTTTCTGCTTCCTTAAGTCTAACTTTTAAATATTTAAATAAATTCTCTCTTCCAACTTCGTTCGGTGATATCGTTTCTCTTGTACCAAGAGCAGAGATATCATCATCCCGATTAGATACTCTTAGAGTAATATTGGGCGAACTACGACCTGTGTCAGGAACAACATGTCTGAGTGACCAGTTATCTGGATTGGTAATCTTATCTTTCGAAATCTTACTTGTTGGATTATTTGCCTTAATAATATCAACTAACGCTTCTAGCTCTCCAATAAATTTTGCTTGATAATTTTGAAGGTAACTCTGATTATCTTGGTCTAAGTTTGTAAAATCAATAGCAATATCTTTACCCATTTATTTCTCCAGTACAGCTAACTCTAATCATTAATAGAATTTAATGGATATTTTTTATTCATATTGCATTATCTTTACATAAACTTGTTTGAATAGACAATAATTTTTACAAATCTCGATAATATCCAATTCACTTAACAACTGATTCAATTTAAAATTATTTTATAAAATAATGAGCAAATTGAGGCTGAATATTAGGAGATTATTTAATGATTCTTGATCATGTTGGAATTACGGTATCTAATTATGAACGCTCCCAAAAGTTCTATTGCCTTATTTTAGAACCGCTAGGCATTACTTTAATCAAAGAACAAAATCAGTGGGCGGGATTTGGTAAACAAGGTAAAGCCGAATTTTGGTTTGGCGAAGGAAAAAGAAGCGACTATTTTAGCCACATTACTTTTGTTGCAGAAAATGAAAAAGCAGTAGAACAATTTTACACTATAGCCTTGCAACAAGGGGCTACATGCAATGGCGAACCTAAATATCGAACTCATTATTATCCCAACTATTATGGTGCTTTTATCATTGATCCGGATGGTCATTACATAGGGGCAATCATGCATACCCACATGGCTCCATAAGATGCTACAAAGTAAACGATGCTGGTTTAAAACTCGAAAGTCCCAAGAACTATTGTAATAACCATTTTGATCTTATATTGTTGCTTCTGAATCTAACATGAATTAGGGAGTTTTCATGAAAAACCATTCTGGCATATTTAGATTAGATGACTATCAGGTTCTTGATTATTTAGTAAAACATGTTGATTTAGAAATTGACCTTTCTAAAGAACCAGTACAATCAAAAGCTTGTTTGATTATTGAACCAAATCCAAAATCATCCTCTTATTCCGTTAATTTGGAATTAGATGGTGAGAATATGACCCTGGAGTCAATTGCCCTTAATGGGAAAATACTTCTTCCCGAAGAATATGAGATCACAAAAGATTCTTTAGTAATCAAAAATGTTCCTCAAGGAAAAACATTTAAACTTGAAACGATAACTCGTTTAGGTAAAAACACCGATTTATTCGGTTTGTATGAAACGGAAGGAACAATTCTTGTTAAAGCTGAAACTGAAGGCCTTAGGCGAGTTTTATATTGCCACGATCGCCCAGATAATCTTGCCACATATAAAACAACGATTATCGCTAAAAAGATAGATTATCCAATACTACTCTCTAACGGAACACTGATAGAGCAAAAAGACCTAAACGATGAGCTCCATTCAGTAACATGGTTTGATAAGGTCCCTAAACCCAGTTATCTTTTTGCTTTAGTTGCAGGAAAACTGCAAAAATCGGTAACTTATTTTAAGACTCGTTCTGAGCGTATGTTACCTATTGAATTTTACGTACCTCCCCAAGCCACTACAAAGTGTGATTTTGCTAAAGAGGCTCTAAAAGAAGCAATGCGTTGGGAAGAAAACATTTTTAATTTAGAATGTGATTTACCGCAACATATGGTTGCTGGTGTTGATAAATATGCCTCAGGAGCGTCCGAACCAACTGGATTAAATTTGTTCAACACTGCAAATTTATTTGCAACTCCAGAAACACGTACTGATAATGATATTTTAAGAGTATTAGAAGTTGTGGCTCATGAATATTTTCACTATTGGTCAGGAGATCGCGTCACAATTCGTGACTGGTTTAACTTACCCTTTAAAGAAGGATTAACGACATTTCGGGCTGCCATGCTTAGGGAACATTTGTTTGGTTCCGATTTAATCCGTATACTAGACGGTAAAAATCTTGATGAGCGCGCCCCACGCCAAGATACATATACTAATGTGAGAAGCCTCTATACTCCCGCCGCCTATGAAAAAAGCGCTGATATTTTTCGCATGATAATGTTATCTTTAGGCGAAAAAGATTTTTATGCCGGCATGACTCAATTTTTAAAAGATCATGATGGCGAAGCGGTTACCTTAGAAAATGTACTCGATTCATTAAGCACATTCACCGCAAAAGACATACATCGTTTTTTGAAATGGTTTACTGAATCAGGCATTCCGCAAGTAACTGTTACTGACGCATATAATGCAGAAACAAAAAGATATACATTAAAATTTGAAACCAGGGAAAATAAAGAACGTCCCATTCCTGTAGTAGTAGGATTACTCAACAATGATGGCGCAGAAATTCTAAATGATACCCTAATTACGGTGGATGAACCTGAGATGGAATTTCATTTTGATAATATTAACGCTCACCCTACCCCATCTTTATTACGTAGTTTTTCAGCACCTATTATACTTGAGTTTACATACAGTACAGAACAATTATTGTTATTAATGCAACATGATACAAATTTCTATAACCGATGTGAGGCAGCCAAAAAACTGATCACGCGATTGGTGAGCGATTATTGCTTGGGTAAATCAATGATACTTGAATCTCAGTTTTTTCAGGTATATCGTAACTTACTCAACGAAAGCACTCATTCTTTAAATTATTGGTTACTTGCCGAACTTTTAACCATACCTTCAGAAGAAATTTTATTTGCTGAATTACAAAATCAAGATTTTGAAAAAATTTCACAGGCTCGTCAATTGATACAAAATCAACTTGCAACCGAATTGAAAGAAGACTTATTACGTGCGCAAAAAAAACCAGCTGGGTTACCTATACCAGGAAACGCACCATTTAAGTCATTTGATATTTTCGCTGCAGGTATACGCCGCTTAAAACATGTATATCATGAATATCTGCTTTCTGTGCAACCCGAAAAAACCGAACAAGAATTAGTTGAACAATTTAATAACTCACTAGGCAAAAACATGACGGACTGTATGTCTGCATTAAATTTGTTACTTCAGCACAACAGCAGTAAATCAGATTTATTACTTGAACACTATTATCATTATTGGCAAGATGATGTAAGTGCTGTTAATTATTGGTTTAATGTTCAAGCAGCAGCGCATACAAAAAATGTAGGAAAAAATGTGACTCAATTGATGTCACATCCAGCTTTTGACTTATCCAATCCCAATAAAGTCAATGCATTATTGGGTACATTTATCAAAAATCCTTATGGCTTTCATGCTTCATCAGGTGAAGGTTATCAATTAATTGTTGATGTTATTTTGCAGTTAGAAAAAATAAATCCCACATTAGCAGCTAATTTGACAGAGAAATTTAATAATTGGGATAAATATAATGAGAAGCGACAAAAATTAATACTCCATCAATTAGAGTTTCTTAGTGCTCATGCCCTAACCACTGATGTGAGAAACATGGCAAAAAAGGGGTTAGACAAGAAAGGAAAGCTTGAGCCTCCATTACCCATAACACAATTTTTTTTTAGTTCCTCTTCGTTAATAAATTTGCCCATTGAAGAAGAAAAAACATATTCTTATCCTTAAAATGTACTATTAATTTACCTGGGTACAGCGGAACTGAGTTTTAGGTGAATATAAAATTCATAAACCTTGGTTCCATAAATAGCTTTTCAGAAAAATAGATTTTTTCTTATCTTACGGTGGTAAGGAAAATGCAAAAAACGAAGCTTTATTCAATCACAAGAACAACGAAATAATAAATTTGCTGAAAGACACAAAATATCTTACTCTCAAAATAGGGATAAGCAACCAGGATAATATGAATGACACGCAGCCAACTAATCACGGCAGCTCTGGCAGGATTGATCATAGGTATTGATAATATTATTTCTATAGTTGCTTTTTCCTCCATTATTTATCAAGATACTTTGAATAATTATGTTCCAATAATAATCAAGTTATTTATCCTCTCATTAATTATCATTGGGGCAAATAGTTTATTGCGCTCAAAAATTAAGTATGCAATCGCCCAATTTCAAGATGAAGCGGCCATTCTATATGCCACTTTAGCAATTATTATTTATCAAAGCTTGCCAGTAGGAACGAGCACGGATGTTATTTTTACAACGACGCTCATAATAATAAGCATTACTACTTTTATTGCCGGATTAACTTTTTATTTAGTAGGTAAATTCGAACTGGGTAATATCATTCGATACTTACCCTACCCTGTTATTTGCGGATTTTTTGCAGCAACAGGACGGTTGATTTTCTCAGCAAATCTAAATTTACTTGTGGGCCACCCAATAGACTACTATCACTGGATTCAATGGTTTACTCCTGAAATACTGATCTATTGGCTTCCTGCTTTTTTAGCTGCATTTCTTATCTTTTTTTTAAAAATGAAATTCAAGTGCCCGTACATTTTGCCGGGTATTTTTTTTCTACTGATCGTTTTATTCTATCTTGTACTACACACAATGAATATTACAATTGCGGAAGCAGACACCCACGGTTTCATGTTGGTATCATTTAATAATAGTTCAACACCACAATCATTAAACCTGCATTTGAGTTCATTTCATTTTTTCTTTTCATTAGATTTGTTAAATTGCGTAGGACTTATCATTTTATTGAGCTTTATTGCACTATTGCTCAACGTAAGTAGCTTGGAGTTTGTTACAGAAACATCAATTGATTTGAACCAGGAATTAAAAATTACTGGCCAAGCTAATATGGCCAGTGGATTACTAGGAGGAATTATAGGGTATCTTTCGGTGGCAGCAACAAGCTTCGTCAAAGAACAAGGAAAAAGTAAAATCACAGGATTTATTGCTCTTACTCCCTCGATTATTGTCTTTTTTTTAGGTGCACAAACTATAGCATTTCTACCCAAATTAATTATAGGCGCCTATTTATTTTATATTGCGATTAACTTTTTATATGATTGGCTCATAGCGACATGGAAAGTAGTGAGTTTCTCTGAGTACTCTATTATATTGCTTATTGTTGCTACTTCTATTTTTTTTAATATCATTGTTGCGGTAGGATTAGGTATTATTATTTCTACCATTCTTTTTGCCTTTCGTTACAGTATGGTAAACCCTATCAAGCACCAATTTTCAGGCACTGTTTTTCATTCATCTTTTATAAGAAAACCTGATTTAAATAAAATATTAGCGCAGCATAGAGACAAGATTCAGTATTTTAAATTACAAGGATTTTTATTTTTTGGTTCAGTTTACAACATTACTAAAACAATAGAGAAATTATCTAATATTCACTACATTATTTTAGATTTTGAATTAACCACCAATATAGATTCTTCACTAGTCATTTTATTTAAAAATTTAAAACAATTGGCTTTGAAAAATGACGTCAATTTTGTCTTCTGTTCAATGAATGACTATATGCAGGTAAGCATCACTAATCTCTCAAATTTAGAGAAAGATACAAATTGGTTGATATTTTTAAAAGATCGTGAACAAGCTTTTCAATGGTGTGAAAATCAATTGATTGATAAATACCTACATCTTCATTTACAAGATCCAAACATGGAAACTCAATTATCGGATATTGGATTTTCCTCAGAACTGATAAAAATTATTAAAGAAAGTATCCTACCCATTTACTATAAAGAAGGTGCCCTTATTTGCGAGGAAGGGGAAAAAGCTTCGAATGTATTACTTGTCCATCGGGGTCAAGTAAATGTTTATGTTGGACATAAATTAATACTTACTGTTGATTCAGGAAACATTCTAGGTGAAATCGCAATGTATACCGATCAAAAACGAAGCGCCACCTTAATTGCTTCTCAAGCGACCATTATTTATGAAATTGACATTGAATTTATTCAAAAAGTATCAACAACCACTCCGGAATTAATAGGACAATTTCACGAATGTATGGCAAAAATTTTGTCAGGTAGAATTATCGCTCAAAATAAGCGCATGAAAGTATTTGACCAATTTTAGTTTATTTATCAACAATACCATTGTTGACTTTTGTCACGCCTTTACGTAATTGACTCACTGTCAACTATGATTAAAAAGCTGTTTCCTTGGCTGCTTCATTATATGGAGATTGAAATGAAAAAAAGAAGCTTCATTATTGCCGCTACAGCAGCTGCGTTGTTCACTTCAGGTATTTATGCATCTTCCACCCTGGATAGTAATGGGGCTAATACTAACTCATCTACTAATCTGGCAAAGAACAATTACAAAGGAAAAAACTGCTGAAAAGGCACAAATAAGTGCAACGGGAAAAATAGCTGTAAGTCATAATATGTCACGTGAATTGATTGATCTCCCATCCAGGAGAAAACAGATGGAAAAGAACGCACAGACCCATTATGTAAATCATTCGTCTTTAGGAATGGGATTGGGTTTACGAGCAGAGCCTTACAGTTATATTTTAGAGCACGAGCCGAAAGTAGAATGGTTTGAAATCCTCACCGAAAATTATTTGGTTGATGGGTGAAATCCTCTTTATTACCTGGATAAAGTGCGCGTAAATTATCCTATTGTAATGCATGGTGTGTCACTATCGATTGGAAGCACCGATCCTCTGAACCTTGAATATCTTAAGAGAGTCAAACAGTTGGCAGATAGGATTCAACCTAAATGGATTTCTGATCACTTATGCTGGATGGGTGTCCATCAGCGCAATATGCACGATTTATTTCCTCTATCTTATACAAAAAAAACATTAATCATATTGTTGAACGAGTTAAATACGTGCAGGATTTTTACCAGCAGCGAATATTGCTAGAAAATGTATCCAGTTATATTACTTACAAAAAATCCGAAATGACTGAATGGGAGTTTCTCTCTGAAATAGCCAGTCAGGCAGATTGTTTCATTTTATTAGATTTAAATAATATTTATGTAAGCACCTATAATCATGGATTTAATCCTGAAACTTATTTGCAAAACATTCCAGTTGATTGGATACAACAATTTCATTTGGCGGGACACCTAAATTGCGGCGATTACATTATTGATACACATGATCATCCAGTCATAACAGAAGTCTGGAGCCTATACGCCCAGGCAATCAAACGATTTGGAGACGTATCAACGATGATTGAGCGTGATGATTATATTCCATTATTTGAAGAATTATGGCAGGAATTAGGATATGCAAAAGCAATTAAACAAAGTAATTTATTGCATGAAAAAATGGATTTAGCATATGAAACTTACTGAAATACATACTTTATTTCGAGACTCGATCCTAACGTCCGAACCACTCATTAATCCTTATCTTGATTCTCCTCCTAAAGGCTCTATTGCAGACAGAGTGGCTATCTATGTCGATGGGTTTTATGCGCGGCTAGAAGAAGCATTGATGAGCGATTATAGTACGTTAGCTGCGATAGTTGGTGAAAATCTCAGTCAATTTTTAACAGAAACCTTACCCTATAAGAAAAAGCCACATTTAGCGGAAATTGCTGAGTTTGAATGGTCAGAATATCAAGCCATTGGAGCTCGTGATGCAAATTTATTATCGGTATTCGATTTGCAATCTTTACCATTACATCAATGGCCAGAAATGAAATTCAATCTGCATCCCTCATGTAAAATACTCATCATGCATTGGAGTACTCTTTACCTTATTAAAGCCTTACGAAGTAATAAATCAATTCCAACCTCCACGAAACTTAAATCACCTCAATTTATGCTTATATGGCGTCGACAACTTGACGTACTATACCGTAAGTTAGAATCTCCTGAACTTACTATGCTTAATGCAATAATGCAAGAAGCACCGTTTATGGATATCTGTGAAATATTGAGTCATCAGATGCCTGAAGATAAAGTTGCAACTTATGCTGTAAGAGAATTACATGCATGGATTCAGCAAAATTGTCTTATAAATAACAGTTAAAAAACCAGAGAAACAAAACTGTTTATATATTGTATTCGTGCTGACAAAGATTGGCGCAGTTTACCACTTCCATTCGTGTAATCTTTTAATTAACTCACTAAACAAAAGTAAGATTAAAGCATCGTCTATATTTTAATTGATATCGTTGAATAACATAAATGAGCTGGATGATGGAACTTTTATGAGGGAGTTCGCTGGAGTTTTCTTTTGGCAACAGCCCCAATAAAGCCATGGTACTATTTTTAGTTCTTAAGAGCTCCAAGAATTAAAGCAGCAATTTGAACTTTGCTGCTTATTATAATGTCTGTGATAATACTGATAGCATTAAACTTTATTCATGATCTGGATGCACAACAAAAATACCTGGTGCATTGCGAAGATACTCATTGTAATCCATGCCATAACCAAATATATAATGATCTTCTACTTCTAAACCGACAAAATCAGCTTTTGATAAACCATTTGGTACGCGTTTGCGATATTTGTCTACTAAAACAGCACTATATACTTTTGCTGCACCTAAAGCCTTTATTTCAGAAATAATTGATGCCAAAGTAACGCCTCCATCAAGAATATCATCAACAACAAGAACGGTACGTCCTTTTAAATTCTCTGATGGCCTTACTTTCCAAACTATTTCACTGCCAATTAGCCCGCCTTGATAACGAGTCGCATGTACATAGTCCACTTCTAAAGGAAAATCTAAACGTGGCAATAAATTACCTAAAAGAACCAGACCTCCTACCATAACACAAACAAGCACAGGATTTTCAGCTTGTAATTCCTTGTGAATATTAATCGCCATTCTATCAAGAGCAGCCTCAACTTCATTTGTCGTATACAAGCAAGTTGATTTCTCATAAACATCTTTAATTTTATCTGGAATAGTCATTGTAAATCCCCTAGGCAAAATTGGTTCTCGCTAAATCTATTTATTAATCTTTTATTTTCCCTGTTCCAGGAAAAGGACTGACTTTGCTGCCATAGCCTGGATTGTCTTTGACTTTGGCTGTTCCTTGCTTTGTTACTTCATCGATACGATAAATTGAATGCATGGGAATAAATGTTCGTTTGACACCATTAAATTCAATTTTTAATCGCTCTTCAGAAGGATCAACAACCAATGAGGTTTGCTCACCGAACACAAGCTCTTCAACTTCGAGAAACCCAAACATATCACTTTCCTTTATAGATCGAGCATAAATTTCATAAATTGCTTCTTGATTAGCAAAAGTGATTTTGAATATTGTTTTCTTATTCATAAAACTAACCTTATCTTATGAGAATGCAAAGTATACAAAAACACAGGTACTCTGTTCAAACTAAATTAGCTGTATAAAGGATAAAATGATACCTTACCTATTGTAATTATTGGCTCTAACTCGCTTTTCATTACATACCTGCTACTCTTTAAATGATCAAGAACTATTTTAATTTCTTATGATGAGAATAAGATTTTAGTATTTAGTGAGGCTATGTATATGACACAAAATCTTCAAGATCAAGCAGAAGTAGTTCCCTTAAGTAAAATGATTTTTTTTCAAAATCTATCTCTAGGGTCGCAGCAATCACAGTTCATCGATCATTTTAAATCAGAATGTATTGCTTTTGAAAATAATGAATTAATTAAAAAGAAACGTGAACAACTTCTTTTACAGCAACCTCCTATTCTTTCTTTTTATAATGAAGATCAGGAAAAAAGATTTTATGAACATGAAGTCAAAAAAAATGAGCGATTTTGTTGTGGAAAAATAACGCCTATCAGTATCGCATTTATGAGTGATATAGTTTTTTCACCTAAAGATCATTACGTATATTCTCCCGGAAACGGTAAATTTTATGCAGGAAGCCAAAAAGCAATTGGCGAAAGTTTAAGGCAAGATATCAGACAAGCATCTTTTGGCAGCGCTGATCAAAATGAATTAATGAACGATTTAAAAACATTTGATGCTACAATTTCGCAACGAAGCCAATCTAATGCATCAGTGGAGATAGATGCTCCGTCATTATCTGAATTAAAAAGCCCCAGTCCATTTGATATGAATTTAAAACCCAAAGAGTAATTAAACACATGGTGGAGTTAGATCGATTGCAAATAAAATGTCCAACTTAAATTGGCTGTAATGGTGCTTCATAATTTTTTATTGGTTTACTCATTAATTTTATCTGTAGTGATGGTTCGATGAGTTGATATTTTTGTGCAATGTAACAGTAAAATCCAGATGGAAACGGCCACAGCATTTTACCTATTTCATCTAAAAACGTGAGTTTTTTAATAAGTGTAGGATTACTTACTGGGGGAATATAGCAAAAACTGCTTAGAGAGTATTGTCGGTAACCTCTTTGTAAAAATATTCTATTCAGGTTAAAAGGGGTACGCATATTAACTTTGGTATCATCATAACAATGGAGTAGTCCCATTTTCATAGCACCACCCCACAAGCTCCAAGGGTTAATACCTAATAAGATAACAAAGCCCATAGGACTAAGTAAGCGATCAATTTCATCGATAAGGCTAAGACTGCTTCCGAAAGGCTCTAATGTAAGTGGAGCAATAATACAATCTATACTATTACGTTCTAAAGGAAGTTGATTTAAAGCACACTCTATTTGTGATTTTTTGTTAGCCAA
The DNA here is from genome assembly GCF_004283175.1 of Legionella longbeachae. Taxonomy (GTDB): domain Bacteria; phylum Pseudomonadota; class Gammaproteobacteria; order Legionellales; family Legionellaceae; genus Legionella; species Legionella longbeachae. The sequence continues at coordinate 118,214 of NZ_RXNW01000012.1, read as the reverse complement.
ATAAAAGGGAGAAGCAATCCATTTATGCATGTAATTTAATTTTTTTAACCAGGGATTATCACCACAATTTCCTAATTGTAGTAATATCTCACCATATGAATACTCCATTGTAGAATCTAAATTAACCAAAAACTCATGGGCAGTAAAATGTCCCAAAGGTGAATGAAACCATTTATTCAGGGCGCGATATTGTCTTATTTGACGTTCAATCAACAAAATAATGCCTTTTAAAATAGTTAATCCTCAATTAAACTACAATACAACGAGTTTTGGGTACAGACAATTAATTTTATTTTACGACCAGCTTTGCAAGAGCCTATGATTGGCATCAAATATGACTTTTCATAAATTATGACCAAAGTTTAGTACAAAAAGAGCGAGTTATAGGGAGTTAGGAACGCCTCTATTAGCCCGGACTTTTGGATAGAGTTTAGGATGAATTTTTTTCATAGCTCTTTTGTTCTCAATTAGAATGAATCACCTCGCCTTGATTAAAACTCGTGCTTTTATTGAATGCATTAACTATAGTTAATATTATTATAAAGCTAAATGGAATTTATGTTAGGAAGCAATGATTTTAAATTATATGGGATAGGTCAACTTTTTGTCTTAGAGAAACTTTTAGAAAAATCTGAGGCCATAGAGTACTATAAGCTTGCCGATGCTGAAAAAATCTCATTAGTTCAATACCTTGTTAAAAACAACATATTATCAGCCATACAAATTGCCCACACAGCATCGCAAAATTTTGGTGTGCCTATGCTGGATCTCGATTGTATTGATATAGAATCACTCCCTACAAGTTTAGTGAATGAGGCATTAATTCGGCGTCATTCAATGATTCCGTTATTTTGTCGAGGAAATCATTTATATTTAGCCACTGACGATCCAAGCAAACAAACTTCATTGAAAGAGATCCAATTTCAAACTGGACTTAATACTTATGCGATCGTAGTAGAAACAGATAAGCTCAATGTCCTAATTGATCATTTGCTCACCACTAAAGAAAACCAATGTTTATCCGAGTTTGTTGGTGATACTAATGAGATGGATGGACTCATTATTAATGAAGAGGAAGAGCATGAACTCAATGCGCCCGCCTCGATAACAGAAGATGCTCCAATCGTCAAATTTGTCAATAAAATTCTTCTAGATGCCATTAAACAAGGAGCGTCTGATATTCACTTTGAACCCTATGATAAAGAATATCGTATACGATACCGCCAAGACGGAATTTTGCATGAAATAGCAACTCCACCTGCAAGATTAGCAGCCAGAATTACTGCCCGCATCAAAATAATGTCTTGTTTGGATATTTCTGAAAGGCGTATCCCACAAGATGGTGGTTTTAAAATGAAATTATCTAAAACAAGAACCATTGATTTTCGTGTTAGCACCTGCCCTACCATTGCTGGTGAAAAAGTAGTAACTCGTATTCTTGATCCAGGTTCTGTTAAATTGGGGATTGAAGCTTTAGGTTTTAGCCCTTTGCAAAAAGATCATTTTATCCATGCAATTGAACGTCCCCAAGGCATGATTTTGGTTACTGGACCGACTGGAAGTGGCAAAACCGTAACCTTATATACCGCATTAAATATACTTAATACCAAGGAAGTGAATATTTCCACCGCGGAGGATCCTGTAGAAATTAAAATGCATGGTATTAATCAAGTGAACATAAATCCTAAGGCAGGATTAACATTCTCTAATGCCCTACGATCTTTTTTGCGCCAAGACCCCGACATCATTATGGTGGGAGAGATACGTGACTTGGAAACAGCAGAAATAGCGGTCAAAGCATCACAAACCGGGCATTTAGTCCTTTCGACCTTGCATACGAATAGTGCATCTGAAACATTAAATCGCTTGGTGAATATGGGAATTCCAACATTTAATATCACCAGTTCCGTCACTCTCATAATTGCGCAGCGTCTCGCCCGTAAATTATGTGAACATTGTAAAATTTTAAGAGATGACTTCACTAAATCAGGCTTACTCGAATTAGGATTTACAGAAGCAGACGTACAAGAAATCAAGTTATACAAAGCAGTAGGTTGTAATAAATGTACCGCTGGTTACCGAGGAAGAATAGGATTATTTGAAGTATTACCCATGACTAAAACCATTGGTCAATTAATCATGTCAGGAGGTAATGCCCTTGATATTCTAAAAGCGGCACAAGATGAAGGCATGCTGACTATTTACCAATCTGGGCTTGAAAAGATAAAACATGGTATTACAACTATAGAGGAGGTCAATCGGGTAACCGTTGATTAACTACATAATAAAATGAAAAAAAATGCAAATACTACATTAACTTTTCATTACACAGGAGTCAATAAAGCTTCGCAAAAAATCAATGGGGATATAGAAGCTAGAAGCCTTGCTTTAGCTAAAGTAGAACTACGTAGACAAGGGATTATTATTAGTAAAATTGTAAAAAAACGATCCCCTATTTTAAAACGAAATAGCAAAAAAGTTAAATCTTCAGACATCACGGTGTTTAGCCGTCAATTAGCGACAATGATTGAATCAGGTATCCCTTTAGTTCAATCTTTTGATATTGTAGCTAAAGGGCAAACTAACACACGCCTCAAAGAGTTAATTGAGCAAATTAAGCACGATGTTGAAACAGGATTAACACTTTCTGAAGCCTTAAAAAAACATCCCTCTCATTTTAATGATTTATTTTGCAATTTAGTCGATGCTGGTGAAAAATCAGGCTCTCTCGATATCATGTTGAATAAAATCGCTACTTATAAAGAAAAAATAGAAACCATAAAAAAGAAAATCAAAAAAGCATTAACCTACCCTATGGCAGTGATCGTTGTAGCTCTTATTGTTACTGCAGGATTACTTATTTTTGTGGTGCCCCAGTTTGAAGCATTATTTAAAGGTTTTGGGGCAGATTTACCCATGATGACAAAAACCGTAGTAGAACTTTCTAAATTTTTTCAATCCTATTGGTATCTTATATTTGGATCATTAATTGGAATTGTTTACGCTTTTATTTATGCAGTAAAACACTCCTCGCAATTTGCTCAAAATGTAGATAAAACATTATTAAAAATTCCTGTAATTGGACCCATTATTGAAAAAGCTGCGATTGCCCGTTTTGCAAGAACACTATCAATTACCTTCGCCGCAGGTTTGCCTCTGGTTGAAGCACTTAAATCAGTTGCAGGTGCTACAGGGAACATTATCTTTTCAAATGCAACAAATAAAATCAGAGATGAAGTTTCCACTGGACAACAAATGAACAAAGCCATGGAAAACACTCAATTATTCCCGAATATGGTAATTCAAATGGTTGCCATAGGCGAAGAATCAGGCGCATTGGAAAGAATGCTAAGTAAAGTTGCTGATTTTTATGAAGAAGATGTTGATAATGCAGTTGACTCCCTCAGTAGTTTACTAGAACCTATAATTATGACTATTTTGGGAGTTCTAGTGGGAGGCCTTGTAGTTTCAATGTATTTGCCAATTTTTAAATTAGGTGCTGCAATATAAGAGCTTCTTGTCAATAGGCTAGGTACTGCGAAGCAATTCCTAGATTTTGTATTACTTTTCTGGGCATTTCTTCACTGGAAACCCAGGCTTAATTTCAGGTGGGTCTGTTCAATGGTACATGATTTAATCACTCATAATACATGGTTGATGTATCTTATAATCGCGCTATTTTCACTAACTGTAGGTAGCTTGCTTAATGTGATAATATACCGCTTACCTATAATGCTCGAAATGGAGTGGAGGCAACAATATAATGAGTTAGTGGGTATTGAAGAAGACAAACAAGAAAAGATTAATTTATTTTTTCCAAGATCATTTTGTCCTTCATGCAAAGCGATGGTCAAAGCATGGCAAAACATTCCAGTTTTAAGTTACATTTTTTTGCGGGGGCGTTGCTATCAATGCAATAACCCAATTTCAGTCCGTTATCCATTGATTGAATTAAGTACCATGCTACTCTCCATATATGCAAGTTGGCATTTTGGATTTACTACACATTTGCTTTTTGTATTAATAGCCATATGGATTTTAATTTGTTTAATTTTTATTGACTTAGATCATCAAATATTACCCGATTGTCTTACGTTAAGCTTATTATGGTTGGGGTTGCTTGCCAATACTGCAAACTTGTTTACACCTCTACCCCAAGCAGTACTCAGTGCGTCAATCGCATATATTGGAATGTGGCTATTTATAAAATTATTCTATTTATTTACTGGTAAAATTGGTATGGGAAATGGTGATTTTAAATTATTTGCTGCGTTTGGTGCTTGGTTAGGTTGGATATACTTACCATTAATTCTACTTCTTTCCTCAGTTAGTGGTACAATTATTGGTCTATTATATTTGTATTCAAAAGGTAAAACAAAAGAAACAGCGATTCCCTTTGGTCCCTTTTTATGTATTAGCGGATTAATATGTTTATTTTGGGGAAAATATATAGTGCGCTGGTATTTACATTTTTGGATGTAGAATGACTGAGGGGAGTCATTATGTCTTATCAAGTAATTCTATTTGATTTAGATGATACGTTAATCGATTTTTCCCATTCTGAACGAATGGGATTAATAAGTATTTACAATCAATTTTATTCATCGGTTGAATACTCTGTTTTTGAACATTTATATAAAGAAATCAATACCCAGCTATGGCAAAAGGTAGGCGACTCTCTTAGCTCTAGTGAAGTGAGATTATTGCGTTTTACACATCTAAATCAAAAACTTTCATGTTCCACACCTATCGAAGAAATAGCCATTGAGTATGAAAAAAATCTATGTGCACATGCATATTGGCTACCTCATGTGAAAGATGCTATTGAGTTTTTACATCAAAAAGGGCATTTTTTAGGGATTATTACAAATGGCTTTACAGAAACGCAAGTGCAAAAGCACCAACAGCTTGAATTATATAATTGGTTTGATAGTTATGTTATTTCCAGTGAAATCGGTGTTGCGAAACCCAATATAAAAATTTTTGAAATTGCCATAGCAGAAATTATTTGCAAGCGACAGTATTGCATTGAAAAAAACTCAATGTTAATGGTTGGCGATTCAATAATAAGTGATGGCCATGGAGCAAAGAATTTTGGAATTGATTTTTGTTTTATCAATAATCATTCATTAAATGTTTTACCTACAGAACTCCCTATCAAATACAATATTAACTCTGTTGCTCATTTACCCATTTGTATGGGCTATAAAGCTGAATATGAGAGCTTTTTAGAAACATATAAATCGATGACGGTATAATCGATGGAGCTTAATGAGAGTACTATTAAAGGATTAATATGGATATTAACTTAACAGTTTTTGCTGCGCCTGTATTCTTAATCTTAATAGGCATTGAATTGCTCATCGCTTATTACAGAAAGAGTAAAGAATTCCAATTCAATGACTCTATAAATAATTTAAGTAGCGGCATTTTGGAAGAAATTGCATCATTACCTGTTAGAGGGTTAATTATATTTAGCTACTATTATTTATACGAACACCATGCATATTTCCATATTAATTCCCATTCATTCATCGCCTGGCTCCTACTCTGGCTGGGGGTTGATTTCTGCTATTATTGGTATCATCGATCAAGCCACCGATGTAATTTTTTTTGGATAGGCCATTCCGTTCATCATCAAAGTGAATATTACAATTTAACTGTTGCTTTACGTCAGGGCTATTTCCAAACCTTAACATCTTGGGTTTTTTATCTCCCTTTGGCCTTAATTGGTTTTCCTACTTATATGTTTGTTACTGTATCCTCCCTAAATACTATTTATCAATTTTGGATTCATACTCAATCTATAAAAAAAATGGGATGGTTTGAAAAAATATTTAATACCCCCTCCCATCACCGAGTACATCATGGCAAAAACCCACAATACATAGATAAAAATTATGCCGGCAGCTTGATAATTTGGGATAAGTTGTTTGGAACCTTCGAGCCTGAAAATACCCCTGCTGAATATGGCGTGACAGAGCCTTTAGACTCATGGAATCCTTTTTATGCCAATGTCAAAGTCATTAAAGATGTTTTATATTATGGTAAGGGATTGCAAAGTAAAATGGATATCGCTCGCGCCTTTTTTATGCCTCCAGAGTGGATTCTTCATCGTTTAAAACAACAACATTCGACTGTTGCCAAACAAATTGCTGTTCAGAAAAGCAATCAATCACCTCGATTATACATGCTTATAAATATTTCATTTGCAATTATTTTATATGGATATTTATCTTTTATTTTTAATCCACATGCAATGCTCTCATGGTTAACAGGAATTTTAATCTTATCCACCCTATATGAACTTGGGGCGATAGCCAATGGCAAAAAAACATTTACCATAGAGTTGTCACGAGCGATACTCATCTTTCTTATTGTATTTTTAATTAAAAAAAATTTATTCTTTTCATTGGGATTAGGCGCGTTATTTTTCTTAATCAATCAACTTTTAATTCATTTTAAATTTTGCAAAAATGAACCTAACATCAACTCAATATCCACTTAGGATATTTTGACACGCGCTCTCCATAACTTTTAAGTGCTACATAATTTTATGCCTAAAACCGTAGAACCAAGCCATTTTTGCCTCAAGTTTATACAAGAGGATTTTTAGGTACGGCTGGAGGTGGTGGTGCTGCTGGATAAAAGAGGTAGATAATAAGCAATATTAAAAAAACAGTTGTCGAAATATAAAAAACCATTTTTGCATTACGTATAGCTGTTGGATCAGTTCCTTTATATCCTAAATATCCCGAAACAATAGCGATTAATAAAAAAATAAAAACTCCTGTTAACATTTTGTCTTTCCTTCTTAATCAAAGTTAAATGATGTTCTTTAACTTTACTGCAAACAATTATTATTTATTATTAATATAGTTGATTTTTAGGAAATTTCTATTAAGTAATCATGGAAATTTTGAGCTTTGATGGGATTATTCTGCCTATTATGGTTTTATATACTATACTTAAGGCAGTAATGAAAGTATTTCTTTACCATCCCCCGCAATCAATTGCGGTTTAAAATTAGAAAAACTCGCAGACCAACATATGCGTGTATTAAAAAAACTAAAACAATGATTATTTTGGGGAGATCTTATGATAGTTGGAGAATACTGTAACAGGGATGTAGTAGTCATCAATTGTAATGAATCAGTAAAAAATGCTGCAGAGCTCATGCGCCATTATCACGTTGGTGATTTAGTTTTGATTGAAGAACAAAAGAATCAAAAAACTCCAATAGGTATTGTCACTGATCGTGATTTAGTCATTGAGGTCATGGCAGCAGGAATTGCCCCCGAATCTCTACTTATTAAAGATATTGTCACAGAGCCTTTTAGCAGTGTCTTTGAAAATGACAACTTATTGGATGCCTTAGAATTAATGCATTCAAAAAAGATACGTCGCCTCCCTGTTATTAATAATGATAAAGCACTTGTAGGTATTATTACTTTAGATGATTTTATTGAAATTCTAGCTGAAAACATGGCTAAAGTATTTGATGTCATTAAACTTCAACAACAAAAAGAAGCCAAACAAAGAACCTAGCGTTAACAACCCCATACAAGATGATTGTATGCGAGATAAGGAGTTATATAAATGAACAATTCAGTACATTTTCCTATACAAATAATATTTAATAATTTGAAGCACTCCCCAGCCATTGAGAGTAGTGCGTTTAAACATGCCCAAAAACTAGGAAAATACTTTGACCGTATTTTGAGTTGCAAAGTAAGTATTGAAACACATCATCATCATAATAAAGGAAAGATCTTTCATATTCGTATCGATCTTATTGTGCCAGGTGCAGAATTGGTAGCCAACCGTGACCTACCCGAAAATCATGCCCATGAGGATGTCTATGTTGCTATAAGAGATGCATTTCTTGCTATAACACGCCAACTAAAAAAATATGTTCATAAACAACGGGGAGAAGTGAAACATCATGAGTCTCCACCTGAAGGTCGTATACGTGAAATTGCTCCTATAGCCGATTATGGATTTATTGAAACTGTTGATGGCAGAAGGCTTCGTTTTACAAGCAAAAGTGTAGTCGATTATGATTTCGATAAACTAGAAGTAGGTTTTCGGGTATCTTTTATAGAAGCATTAAGTAATGATGGTCCCGCAGCAAGCACCGTGTATGTTAAGTAATCTATATTTAGTGATGAAAAAGGCTTAAAGACTTTTTCATCACTAAATAGTTCAAAACAAACCCTTTCTAACACCATAAGCCCATTTATTTTTTAAGAAATATTGAACCTGATAGCTTGTCTTTTTATAAAAACTCCTTACAACACATTAATATCTTCTTTTAATAAAACGTCACAATGATATGATAGCTTAATTTTTTTAATCCAATTAGGTTTTTTCATGGATAAAAATTTTGGCGCAATTTATGTAACTAAACCTGAGTTTCTTTCTATACTTTGTGAGGAATTAAATAATGTTTTATTTACTTGTGAGGATCTGATTTTTTCAGCACAGAAAAAAACAGATGTCTGTTTTGCACAAGACATTTGGTTAGAACCCGAACTTGCAACATTTCAATCCATTTCAGAAGCAGCAAAAATACTGCGACAAAAGGGAAAATTTTGGTACTTGCATCCTGTATCCCACATACGGCGATCACGATTAATTGAAGAACAATTACGTCAATCTCCTGCCCTTGAGCGTCATTTTCCCCTTGAAGAAAAAATTCCATCTATAGGCGCTTTTAGCCTATTAGATAAAAATACGTTGGTATACAGTACAAAAAGACTCAAAAAGTGGCCTCAAGGAAAATGTTATTTTATTGAGGATAAAATTAATCCGCCTAACCGCGCTTACTTAAAATTATGGGAAGCACTCACTTTGTTAGAAAAATATCCAAAATCAGGGGATAAAGCTTTAGACTTAGGCGCGTCACCAGGAGGATGGACATATGTCATGCAGTCATTAGGAGCCCATGTGACTGCTGTTGATAAAGCTCCTCTTGATCCTAAAATCGCCCAATTGCCACATATCAACTATTTGCAACAAAGTGCTTTTGCCATAGATCCTATGCAATTAGATCAAAATTATGATTGGGTTTTGTCAGACGTGGCCTGTTATCCTGATCGTGCTTATGCACTCATTATGAAATGGATAGAGTCTGAAAAAGCAAAACAAATGATTTTTACTATAAAATTACAAGGAAAAATAAATCATTCCACCCTAAAGCAGTTCCAATTGATACCTAACTCCTATATTACCAATATGTTTTATAATAAGCATGAAGCTACTTTTTTTTATCCTTTTAATCAATAGGAGCTAATTAGAGTTCGATTGAAATACAAGAACTATTCGGTCTAAATATCTAGAATCTTTATTTGTCGCCGCTTTCATGAAAACAAAGCACCCAAAAATACGTTAGTTCAGAAAAAATTTCAGCAGAATATCAGCCTATTAATATAGCCGAAGCCTACATCTATTTAAGTAATTACAAATATTTTAAAATATTTGCTAATCTATTTTTAATTCTAACTCTCCACAGGCAAATCTTAATTCTAACTCGATTCTAAGGACGGTAAATATGGACTTAAAACTTAAAGATAAAACTGCATTGGTAACCGGATCTACTGCTGGTATCGGCTTGGCTATTGCTCAAACATTAGCTCATGAAGGTGCTACTGTAGTTATTAATGGTCGTTCGAAAGAGCGTGTAACACAAGCAATTCAGAAAATTCTTACAACTCACCCTGAGGCAAAACTAATTGCATCACCTGCTGATCTGAGTCAGAAAAAAGAAGTGGAAGCATTAATTCAGCAAATACCTAAGGTAGATATACTGGTTAATAACGTTGGTATTTATAATACAAAACCTTTTGCTGATATCACTGATGAAGAATGGTTACATATATTTGATATCAATGTAATGAGTGGAGTACGTTTAAGCCGCCATTATCTCGTCCCCATGCTTCAACAAAATTGGGGAAGGATTATTTTTATTTCAAGTGAATCTGGCCTGCAAATTCCTGCGGAAATGGTGCATTATGGTATGAGCAAAACAGCACAGCTTGCTATTGCACGTGGAATGGCAGAAATAACAGCAGCCACCAATGTTACAGTAAATTCTGTACTTCCTGGTCCGACAAGTAGTGAAGGCGTTAGCCAATTTGTCACGAGTATGGGAAAAGAGCAAAACAAATCCCCCAGAGAAATTGAAGAGGAGTTTTTTAAAACAGTTAGACCCTCTTCCTTACTCAAACGATTTACAACACCTGAAGAAATCGCCAATATGGTTGCATTTTTATGTAGTCCCTTATCTTCTGCAACCAATGGCGCTTCCGTCCGCGTAGATGGTGGTGTTATTCGTTCAATTTCATAAACATAATCAGATACCAGTCTATATTAAGGTTGCGCTAATTTAAGCTCAACCTGTAAATCTTCATTTATTCTTCGTTGCTAATTTTTTCAATGACGTTCATCGAATCAGGAGAAAGCTCAAATGAATCTAAATCCAAGTCCTCTTGCATATGGTACTGGGAACTTGTACCAGTTAGTGGCAACATTCCTAGTTGCAGAGCAAAACGAAAAACAATTTGAGCTATTGTTTTATCATACTTTTGAGTAAGTTTTTGCAATCTAACAGTGGACAAATAGGATTGATTTGCTGTAAGCAAGGAAAATGCCTGATAAATTATCCCGTGCTTATTACAAAACAGTCGAATAGCTAAATCCCATTGAGTATTGGCAAAGCATCGATTTTGTACAAATGACGGTTTAACAACAGCATATTTATAAAGAGTTTCAAGTTGGGTCAAATTGACATTAGAAATACCTAATAACCTAACTTTACCTTGGTAGAATAAATCTTCCATAGCCCCCCAAATTTCTAAATCATCTTGAACTAGTTCTGAATAATAAGATGGGCCGTGAAGGATGTAGGAATCAATATAATCAGTCTGCAAGTGTTTTAATGAGCTTGTAATCGATTGATTCACTTGAGTTTTATAGGAATCCTTTTCATCATATGGTTTACGGTGATCTTGACTTGGTGCTGGGGTAAATTTTGTTTGTAAAAAAAGAGCCTCCCGCTTTTTCCCAGTAGTTTTCAAAAATTGTTGGATTCCCAGCCCAACACCCTCTTCGAAATAATGCTTGCGTTGATTTGCGGTATCAATTCCAGTAAATCCATTTTGTAATGCTTGAAATGTAAGCTCTTGAGTCTTCTCCTCTTTCCAGGCAGTACCATATAAAAATGGTGGAATAATAATATCGTGCATTGTATGTTTCCATGATTCCGGCATTATTTTACCTTTACAATTGATAATGAGTATCATCTTTTATAGTATTCTTAATAATGAATAAATCAATAGAGTTATTCCTATTGGCAAATGAATAAATAAGAAGCTGTATTTGAAAATTACCTTAATAGGACGCAGTATTTGCCCATCCAGCATTCCAACTTTATTAAACGTGTCCATCCCAGTCCTCGAAACTCACTTGCCAATGCGACAGGCTAAAGGCCGCGAGCGCCCTGTTTCCAGCACGTTTGCTCTGAACGAGCAAAACGTATGCCTGCACCAATCACTTTACGCCTGCAGATAGATTTATTCCGCATCCGTATTAAATGGAATTGAAAGTCATTTCATGATGGGTAGACAATGTTCTGGGTAAAAGGCCAGTAACTCATCAAACTTGTGAGAGCCATGGCACAAACAGTTACACACAATGGTATCATGATCCTCTGGGATGTTATGATTTAGTGCGTCACACATTTGGATGACTTTGCCATTATTCTTATGGCGCATATTGAGAAAGAACCCCATATTTTCACCGGAGTGGCATTGGCTGTTATAAAAGATGTTAGGTTCATGACTCTCATCATATAATTGGCTGATTGCGGATTCTTCTGCAGCAGTGTTATTGTTTCTGCCATTAGAGATTTGTCTTGTTGTTTAGTAATCTTATTCCCTGTGCCAAATATACGCCACTTTAGATTGGATACGGTGATTTTATGTTCGACCAGTGCGCACCGAAGATCCAAGAGACCAGGTTAATACACCCAATAACAAACGGTTTTGTTCCCACAGATAAATTTGATGAGTGGCTAGTGCAAGATGTAATCAACTTTTTCCTGTGATTTTTCAATGACAATGGGTAATTATTTTGCTGGCGTCATTTAGCAACCCTGCTCCTATTAAGGGAAGCAAGGTTAGCTACCAGTCGTAATAAAATAAATAGGTTGAGGTGAAAATAATGATTCAATGCTTTTTTGCTGCAAAGTTATCCATATTTAACTAACAAACTCCGAACCGGGGTTCTATTAAGTCTATAATAATACTTATGAGTCTATGACATTCGCACACAATAAATTAGGCCAATGTCACTTACTTCAACATAGAGTATAAGATAATTACTTGTTTTTGAGAGATGTTCAAAATGCCAGAAGAGATAAAACCCAATTTTAAAGCCAGTGATAACGATTGGGTAAAAATTTGGTTTTCAACAGATCCATCCCAATTTATGAAGAAAGAGATGTCGGATCAATTTCTTGAATTAGCTATATTTAATGAAGGAAAAAGATTTGTTTTAGTCTATAGCAGCACCATTCTAGACAAACAAGGTAAAAGACAATTGCAAGAGATGCAAGATAGCATTCCAGAACTACAAGATCAGATCAGTTATCTAGATATAGATTCAGAAGAATTTATTTCAGCATTAAAAGACTACGAGAAAGAACTCTACTCATGTGCCAAAGCAGAATTAGCCAATCTGTCTACAGGGGGTAATGCTGCAGCTGCCAGTGATATTGTGCGCATATTAAGCCCCTGTTTTACTCAAGGACATTATACAGATTTTGATGTACCTCTAGATTTTTCGGAGTTTCCCTCCTCGCCCGAAGGGGAACGCTCGATAGTTAACTCAGTTTTGATCCCTATGAGAGGTGGTAAATACTGTAATGACGTGATTGTTGTTGCTAAAAGTGCAACAGAAGAGCAGCTTGCTTTTATCACCGCAATACAACGAAAAATAGTAAAAGCATACCAAGGAGATGGATTAGAAAGGATTAGTAATAATATTAGTCATAAAATAGCATTGGACGCTCCAGAAGAAGTAGAGCAATTGAAACAAATGATACAAACGGCTAACACAACAGGCACAAACCCAAATCCATTAATAGCACTGCGCAGCGCTATTAAAACTAAACTTAATACCTCATCATCTCCAGCGTCATCTGCATTTTGGCAACAAGCTTATATGCGCTCCGTCATGAACACTACTGGTCCAGGAGTGTACGAGCAAGTCCATAAGCGAGATTCACAAGCAGCCGCTCACGTAGCCCCATTAGGAGAGTTTGGTTTTATTGCACGATCACAAGTAAATGGGCAAGCTAACTCTAGTTCATGGGTACCTGCACAACCAACCTCTTTTCCTCTCAAAGCAGAGTGTGATCCTCAAAAAATTGCTCACGACATGAGACAAGCTTTTCAGGAGATGAAAGCACAACCTCCTGAGGCAAAATATTCAGGGCCCACTTGATGAATACAGAATACATTATTCACAATCATCAATTTTATTTATAGGGTAAAACGCAAAAATCCCAATAGGATTTATGACTTCTTTTAAATAAATGGAAGAGACGCAATATTACTTCCCATGATTTTTCTCTTATAAGGACTCTTTTTAATGTAGACTCCAAATGATGTTTAATCATGATTTGTTCTTCTTTGTTATAGACAGAAAGAACTTGTCCAATAAAATTAGGTTTTAGCCTAGTATAGGCTCTAACCCAAAATAAATTTTATTCTCATAGGTTTTTGAGAACAGTAATACATTTAAAATATACTCAATTACAAGAGGATCAGTTTAAGAAGAATTTTATGTACAGGCGAATGAGCCAATATTTTTATTAAAAAAGCGATTCGTTTACTTTCTGGAATTTGGAAATAAACGTCTGGTAAATTGCCATAAAATAGAAGAGATGGGGTTACCTCTTCAAAGCTGGGTTTAATGGTAATCTCTAATAAATTTATATACCACATGAAATAAAGTAGCAGTTTATTTTAACATTGAAACTTTGCCTCATGCATTAATCTGTCCAATTCCTAACTAAATCAAATGCTTAATAAATGTGCTTGCGAGGTATGTTCTACTTGACTTAAGCTAGTTGATGTTTGCTTAGACTGAGAAAAAAAAGAAAATCTTGATGAAAATTTCGCCGTATTTGGTTGAGTAAATTGATAATTGCTTGGATCACTTAAATATCCAATTATGCGAATTAGAAAATTTAAATGAGGATTGTTTCCAAAAACTTCATGATAAGAGGTCTCACTTTTATCAACCTGCAAATTAGATTGGTGCTTCAATAATTTCATTCCATAGTCTTTGTTTATCTCCCCCCATTTTTTTAAAATAATTTCGGCATTTTTAAAATGATAGTTATCCGAAAAAAATGGGTTCATTTTTGTATTTTCCTGCAAAAAAATCGAACCTATTGTGAATAAAGAGATTACTCTAACTTCTTTGTAATTTTGAGGCTCAGCGGCTAAAACAGTAGGTAATATTAATTTAATTGGCATAAATATTTTATCAATATTTGTAATAACAAATAACAAATTCCAGCTGTTATATAAATCACGCCAATGTCCATCAATATTAAACTCCATTACTTTCTTTGGAGTATTACTGACGGTTAGTCCTGGTAAAATACTATACGATTTTGAATCATCCATGAGAACAGTATTTTCGGGGAGTATACTCCTTTTTAAAGTATTACTCGTCGAATATTTATGCTCTTCCATAAGCTTAATGAGTAAAGCACCTGCCTCTGCATTATCTTTGCCGCAGATGTGTTTAACATCTCCAGTTGACTCTTCCCAGGCGGCTTCCATAATATTGAGAGCCATGGCGGGAGTAGTACCTGTCAATTCATTATCTGCAGCCGCTCTGATATCAGCATACCACCACCACAAGCCCATTTTAGAGATAAACTGCTCTATGTCTGATTGAGATTCCAATTTATCCTTCATTGCTCGATGAAATAAGATGTTAAGCATGCCAGGTTTGATAGAAGATAACTTGATACGCTCAAACAAAGAAGCATTAGAGGGAGCCCAGAAAAAATCAACAACTGGATTACCAGGATAAGGAGAGCCACTGCGTTTGCTAAGGTGTTGGTATACATCTTGAGCGAACTGCTCTCCATTAGTCATGGTAACAATTATGGCCTCTAAAATAGAGAGTAAAGTAATCTGTAATTGTATGGTTTTTGCTGCCTGCTCAAGCTCCTCATTAGAAATTAATTCATTTTTTTCAATAAAAGCAAAAAGCTGGCAAATAGGAGTGTTGTCTATTAATTTTTCATTTAAATAATTAATTAATGGCGTTAACTGCATTGGCACTGTAGAAATTTTGCCAATGAAGTCTGTATATTCCTTATTAGTTGTCTCTAACTCATTAAGATGAAGCTCAGATAAAATACGTCGAACCAATGCGGGTTCAGATGTCGTCTTAATTAGCTTTTCAACTCTTGTAATTAGCTGTTTAGCAAGTTTATAAGTATTGTAATTATTTGAAAAATTCATAAACTATCAATTATCTACATAGGTATTCGTAAAAATAAATTACCTATTTAAAAACCATAAGTCAAATGATACCTATTAAAAAATTAATACTTTTTTGTATGCTACTTTGAACAGAAAATACACCTAAAAATCAGCTCACAGAACCATAAGTTACTGGTGCAAACTTTCTTAAAACGAACAAGAAGTAGTTATCCTTATAGTTTCTGGAGTGCTTACCTCTTTTTTTTCTTCGTTTGAAAGAGTAAATAGAGAAAAGTATCGTGCTAATTTTTGTCGATTTAAAGTATTGTCGGAGCGAATTGCCGCGTAGCGACTGTATTCTTCTATTTCTAAATCAGTCATTTGACCCCGTGAAACTGACTTATCAAATTTTCGATGCATATCATTACATACTGCGAGTAACTCATAAATTGTCTTGTCTGATGCCAAATCAACATCCTCTTTCTGAGCTAAATAAGCTTGTCCATATTGAGCTAAATGTTGCATTCCCTGATTTTCTTCGATTTTCTTATAGCCACCATGAATCAAGGTTACAAAGCCTCGAGTAATAGGTTTTATAAACCAATTGAGTGGGGTCGTAATAAGTTCTATAGCACCTCTTACCATATTAAATAATCCATCTATTAACGACCAAGGATTAAGTGTAAAAATACCAATTCCAGTTTTAAGCAACCCAGCAAAAAAACTACCTATTCCAACTAGCGGTTGTTTAAAATCTTGACCAATTTGATGGCCGCTTTTATAAGGTTTTAAATAGTCAGAAAAAATTTTACCTATTTTTTTTGCGGTATGTTTTAAAGGTATGTAACTTAATTGGCCAAACTTAACTAGAGGATATTCACGATGTGGAAAGGGACTCCATTGATTATTCACTGTTTTTGCTAGTGGATCGCGAGTATAATGATTAAAATAATCTTTAATTGCAGGCTCTAAATCATCATCATAATCAGCGACAGATGCAAGTTTTATCAAACGAACCGCACGCATCGCGTTCATGAAGCTTCTTACTCGCCAAAAACTGTAATTACCTACCTCTTTAACTTTTTTAGGTGCGAAATCTTTTAAAAACCAAGTTTGGTATTTATCAAGTGACTCATCCATTTTATCAGTATTGCAAAATGAATTTTTGATCGACGAAGACATTGTCGCTAAAAATCGAGCACTTGCCTGCAAACCTGCATTTAAACCTTTAAAATAAGATAAGCCAAGAGCCGAGTCACCTTCTAAAACAACGCGAGCCTTACCCTGGTTGTTTACTACCTGTTTCGCATACGTAGCAGGTGCTTCATTCACACTAATACGTATAGATTCGTTGTCAATTCTTTGCCCTATACTTGAAGTATCTTGAACTTTATATTGAAGGTACGATGTAATAAATGACTGAAGGTGAGAGGGCAACTTCGGAGTGTCCAGTTGCGCGGGTGCTGATGTTGAAAAAGGTTTAATAGGATTTTTTGAAGTTGCCTTTTGCAATGCAAGAAAATCTTCCTTTGAAATCATCATTTGCATTGTTACAGGCGTTTTTCCATTTTCAAAATGCCCTACATATTCATTAGCAATCAATCCCTTTCGAGCCATTTGCTGATAAAAGTGTTGGGTTTGGATTCCGGGGGCTTTTTCTTCACCATTGATCTCAAATCGAAGCTGCAAAACATAATCGTACTCATGCTTTACCTGATTATTTTCAGAAAATAGCGAGCGGCTAACTACACTATGTGTACCGTCCGCACCAATAATGAGACGCACATTAGGATATTCCTGCGCTAATTTTTCTTTGATAGTATCTGCTTTAACCTCTTGCTGTGTCTGAATCTCAACACCACTGCTTTTGGCTAATTGAGTCAAAATTTGTTGTAAGGTATTTGTGCGTATGTGAGGATCTTTTTTTAATTGACTTAATAATTGAACCAATACAGGATGATTTTCACTATGGGTTGCTTTCATTATGGCTTCAAGCTGCTTTGCATCCATAACTAAAGTATGGCTTCTTTGATATTCCGCATATTTTTCAAGGACAACAATATTGAGTTTAGGATTCAGATATTTCATTCCCCAAGCATTGATAAGTCCTATGGGTCCTGCGCCCACTACCAGTACATCAGTATTTAAAGCCATAAAAGACACACCCCGCATGTTTCAAAAGGAAGCAATTATACCACTTAAGTCTCAATTTACGCAATCAATGAACAATTAATTTATAACTCAGAAACAAATAAATTGAAAAGTTTAACACCTGATAGCTCCAGCTGTTGCCGTTGATGAATAATAAATTCAACTTATTAAATAAAGTAACCAATTTAAACCGTTCCTTTACTCACTTAGAAATTACTTAATATAATGATAACATTAAAGAAAATGCTATTGCTGTGATGCACGAGTTACTGCAAAGGATAATTGATGAGAATCAATGCTTATACTTCATCTGTTAAGAAGCTGCCTTTTGTTCTTTGCAGTACTTTTTTTTTATTTGTTTTTGTAATCGCTTCAGCAATCGCAGCGAATCGAGTAATCAATCTGGAAGTAGGTTATAAAACAGTATATTTTGCCAAAAAATCCAAACAAGCAATTGCAGTAAATCACCAAGTTCCTGCGCCTACACTCCATTTTAAGGAAGGAGACCATGTCACCATCAAGGTTTCTAACCATTTAGATAAAGGTACAGCAATACATTGGCATGGGTTGTTGGTTCCATGGCAAATGGATGGTGTCGAAGGTGTATCGCAAACTGAAATTGGTCCTGGCGATACGTTCCAGTATCAATTTACATTAAAACAATCTGGAACTTACTGGTACCATGCGCATGCTGGTTTGCAAGAGCAACAAGGATTATATGGTGCTTTCATTGTAGATCCTTTAAAGCCTCCAGATTACACATACACTAAAGATTATGTCATTGTATTATCAGATTGGATTAATAGCCTACCCAACCAGGTGCAAGCTAACCTGAAAAAATCTGGCGATTATTATGCTTCTCGCTTTCCACTTCAACCTTCACTAGCAAAATTTATTCACGATTATCAGAAAGCCACTAAAAAAGAACGCGCCCAACTTCTGGAAGATTATAAAACGATGCAACAAATGCGCATGAGCATTTATGATATCAGCGATGTAGCTTATGATGCATTTTTACTAAATGGCCATACTAATGCCAATCCATGGACAGCACCAGTTGAAGTAGGTGATATTGTTCGTCTGCGCTTCATTAATGCAGGGAGTAGCACGATCTTTCGCATCAAAATACCTAATACTTCTATGCAAGTAGTGCATATACAAGGAAATGATGTAAAGCCATATTCTGTTAAAAATTTGATAATTGCCCCTGCTGAAACTTATGACGTTTTAATAAAAATAGAAAAAGATAAGCCTTATATTATTTATGCCGCATCAAAAGATACAGTGGGGACTGTGTTTGGTGCATTAAAAACAAACACAAGGCAACGCATTGATAATGAAGTGAAACCCTTCCCCGAACCTATACCTGTTACTCAAGAAATGATGAACATCATGATGGGAGGGATGTATCATGGATCCTTACCTGGTTATAAACAAAAAAAACATCTTTTAATGTCTTCAAAAAATCAACAACATTCCATGAAGATGGATCACTCTATGAAGATGCCCACTGAACCAACACAATTCAATGACGCAATAGCACCTGCTAGCGCTACATTGATGACTTCATTAGATATCAAATATCGCGATTTAGTCGCCGCGGTCCCAACTAATGACCCCAATAAACCTGTTGAAGGAATTATAAATTTAGAGTTATTTGGCTACATGGGACAATATATTTGGTTTATCAATGGCGCACCTGGATATAAAGCAAAACCCATTCCACTAAAACCAGGAAAACGTTATCGATTTGTATTTACCAATACGTCAATGATGCATCATCCTATGCACCTCCATGGTCATTGGTTTATTTTACGTACAGGAAAAAGCTACTTTGATCCACTGATGCATACGCTTGATATCCCGCCAGGAGCGACAATCACTGCTGATGTAGATACAGATG
This sequence comes from Legionella longbeachae, assembly GCF_004283175.1. Classification (GTDB taxonomy): domain Bacteria; phylum Pseudomonadota; class Gammaproteobacteria; order Legionellales; family Legionellaceae; genus Legionella; species Legionella longbeachae. The sequence continues at coordinate 98,648 of NZ_RXNW01000012.1, read as the reverse complement.
CTAGTGGCCAATGGTTTTTCCATTGCCATATGTTGTATCACATGATGTCAGGTATGTCCCGGATCTTCCAATATTCATCCCTGATAGCGATTACTAATGGTAAATTAAAACCAGAAAACATTGATAAAGATACCAGATATCAGAACAGACCTATCGTACGGGTTGATGAAGCAATCAAGCCTATCAATTCATCTTTGGTGAAACATCCTATGGCGCATCATGCTGGATTTTGGATGGCAACTTATCTGGATGTAGGAGCTGATCCCATACATAATGCGCAACGCCTCACCTACAAAGGTCTTTATGGGCCTGATTATAATAAACTGGAATTATTCACAAATGATGCAGAAACTTACAAAGGATCCATCAAAAATGCAGATATTGATATATTTTATTGGCATTTAATCAGTCAGTTTTGGGCCCTTAAGGGTGGAGTGAATTATTTCAATCAACCCGCATCAAAACCTTATTGGCAAGCAGGCATTGGCCTTGAAGGATTAATGCCCTTTTTTATTGAAACAGACCTAAGAACCTACTTTTATGGAGGTAGTGTTAAATTTGATATCGAGCTCGCACGCGATACACAAATTACAAATAATTTTTTAATAAAAACGGGAGTTCGTGGTATTATAGCCACTAAAACCGTGAGTCATGCTGAAATTGGCAGCGGCTTGAATCAAATGAGATATACCGTAAGACCTTACTATCGTCTTATGCCTGGTTTAAGCATATTTGTAGAATATGAAAATGAGCATGATTATGGGACATTTAAAATGATTGAAGATTCAAGCACCGTCCCTGATATCTCTAATACTGTTTCTCTAGGAGCAACCCTTCTCTTCTAAAACAGGATAAAAATATTATTACAGCCTCTCATGAGTTAAGCTACACTATGCTGAAAAAAATTGGAGTTTTGTATGCTTGCATTGCGTACTCCCCAAAACAAGGTGCTCGAAACTTTAAATCAAATACTTACCCCTCTTAGTAAACTCATCTTGCTGCTTGTTACCGTGAGTACCTTTGTCCCTTTCTCTCCTAAGTTACCCGCATCGGGCATAGATTCCTCATGGGCATTGGGCTTAAATCAAGCAGTCGCGCAAGGATTAGCCTTTGGAAAAGAAATCATATTTACTCTGGGCCCATATTCGTCGATCTATACGAAGGCTTACCACCCTGCTACCAATATAATGATGAATGTTGGAAGTCTATACTTAGCAATTTCCTATTGGGTAGCTTTGTTATTTTTAATGCAAAACACCAGATGGTACTGGACGTTCATTTTTTGTATTCCTCTTTTTGGAATGCTCTATGCGCGAGATTCATTATTTTTTTCTTACGCACTACTTGTTGGGCTAATCAGTTATAAAATGATGTACCGACCCAAAGAGATACTCAGCTCAAACAATACCCGGATGATTTTAATAGCGTTTCTCTTTACCTCCTTTGGATTATTGGCATTAATAAAAGGCTCAATGCTTATTGTGTGTCTCGCAGTAGCCGGCTTGTGTTTCGTATTTTTTCTTGTCAAGAAACAAATCCATTTCGCCATAGCGTGTTTCGCTTCATGGGTTGCTTCACTTGTTCTATTCTGGCTTGCCGCAGGCCAATCTATAATATATTTACCGGACTATTTTGTCAGCAGTATTTCTATAGCATCAGGCTTTAGTGAAGCAATGTCTACTCTCGGGAATGCTCATGAAATTGTACTGTACTTAATAACTTCAAGCTCAATTTTCGTGTTCATTTTATTCCATAAACAAGTACAAACAGGAGGAGCCAGATTATTTTTGTTCTGTATTTTTTCTGCTTTTTTGTTTGTTTCGTTTAAAACAGGATTTACCCGTCATGTAGGTCATGCATTCATCCCAGGAACATCCGTTTTATTAGCAGGACTTTTTTTACCTTTTCTATTTCACTCAGGTACCGCTTATCTCATTCTATTTATTTCATTAGGTAGCTGGAATTATATTAATGGACACTATACAAAAATATCCATTTTGGATAATTTTAAATCTTCATATTCAGCAACCTTACATGGGTTAAAAAGCAGAATCCAAGATCCCCAGTGGTTGGAAAAAAATTTTTCACTCACTATGAACTTCTTACGTGATCAAGCAGATTTCCCTTTGCTTCAAGGCACTACAGACATTTATTCATACAATCAGTCTTACCTCATTTCCTCTCAAAATCACTGGTCGCCTCGTCCAATTTTTCAAAGCTATTCTGTTTTTACCTCAAGCTTGGCCGAAGATAATAAACAGCATTTACTAGAAAGACAGAGCCCAGACCATATTATTTTTAAAATTGAACCTATTGATGGACGAGTACCTTCTTTGGAGGATGGGGCAAGCTGGCCTCTCTTACTCACTCATTATAAACCTACAAAGCTACATAATGGTTTTTTGTTTTTAGATAAACGAAACGCTATTTTTCAAGAAAAAGAGTTATTACTGAGTAGCGAACACCACATTCTTGGGGAATTTGTTAATGTACCAGAGCAAAAAAAACCTGTCTTTGCAACAATAGAGTTACAGCCAACTATTTGGGGAAAGCTGGCAACAATTTTTTTCAAATCGAATCAACTGCAAATAATTTTACAATTAAAAAATGGAACTATGAGGCATTATCGCTTGATAGCAAGCATGGCAAAATCGGATTTTCTTCTTTCCCCTCTCATTGAAAATACAATAGAGTTTTCTTCGCTTTATCAAAAAAGCGACATCTTAAATGAAAAAACTGTGAAGTCTTTTATGATTACAACCACGCAGGATAATGGTTGGTTTTGGAATCACGTTTATACAGTTAACCTTTATTCGAAAACTTAGATGAAATATCAACAATAAAGTATGATGGAGGAGGCAAAAAATGCAGGCTACTTTTGCAGCGAATAACCTGCATCTAGCCAACCTTGCAAGCCAGTATCCAGAGAATAAACCTGCGTATATCCAATTTTTTGTAAACTGTCTGCAACCAAAGCACAGCGAAAGCCTCCACTGCAATATACAACAATTTTCGTATTAAAATCTGGAACTTTTTTTTCAATGTCGCGCTCAATAACCCCTTTGCTTAAATGAATTGCAGTTGGAATATAACCTGTTTCCCATTCTTCGGATTCACGTACATCAATAATTAACATGTGTTCGTGATGATCAATTTTATCTTTTAACACTTGGGGACTTATTTCCTTAATACGGCTTTTAGAATCCTTGACTAATGCTAAAAATCCAGGGGAATGATGTTTCATTCTTTAACTCCTATCCTATATTATTGTACTACCCTTAGCCGCTGGCCAAACTCGACACAAAAATTCAATCAAGCCAGTTGCTAACGTTCTTGATAAAAACGTTAGCAAAGTAATCTTAAGCATGTTCGACTTTAATATCACGTCCTTTTCCTTTAGCTTCCGCCTTTTTAGGTAATTCTATCCATAACATGCCTTTCTTAAAAGTCGCCTTAGCTTTCTCGACATCTACAGTTGGTGGTAAAGAAATGGATCGCTCATATTTTCCATAGCTAATTTCACGAGAAAGAAATTTTTTATTTTCATTCTTTTTGGAAGTGGACTTTTCGCCAGTAATAGTAAGGATATTATTCGCAAAGGATACTTGAATGTCTTTTTCATCCATACCAGGCATTTCTACTTGCACTGAAAAATGTGCCTCATCTTCAACCACATCCATTGATGGGAGAAGATTAAGATTTTCAAACTGTTCCAAAACGGGTCTGTTGAACGAGAATATATCATAAAAATCTCGAAATGCTCTATCAACTTCATGTTGAAGACTTAAAAATGGATTATTGGAATGTGCAATAGGAACAGGATGTCCTTTTTTCCATTTGAGTAATGTATTCATTATTTAGCTCCTTTAAATTATTATCCATGAACATTACAACTATTAAGTTTGATCTACAAAGTTCTTTTGTCAAGTGTTCCTAAAAGTTAATTTTTTAGGCTACATTTAATGAATAAAGGAAATAAAGGATGCAAACATGTATGCCATGGTTATGGAACAGAAAGGGCAACAACTCGTTCTTAAAAACATAAAAAAACCGGAACCCAAACCTAATGAGCTATTAATTAAAATTCACGCCTGTGGCATTTGTCGCACTGATTTGCATGTCCTTGATGGGGAATTAACAGATCCAAAGCTTCCTCTAATTCCAGGTCATCAAATTGTAGGTACAATTGAGCAATTAGGCTCATCAGCTAGCTCTTTTAGTATTGGTCAACGAGTAGGTGTTCCTTGGTTGGGAAGCAGTTGCGAAACTTGCTCATTTTGTGTGTCTGGACGAGAAAATCTTTGTGATCATGCTCGATTTACTGGGTATCAAATTGATGGTGGATTTGCCCAATATTGTGTGGCTAACCATCGCTTTTGTTTTCCAATACCCGAAGGATATTCAGATAATCAAGCTGCCCCGCTTTTTTGTGCGGGATTAATTGGATATCGTGCGTTATTAAAAACAGCTGATGCGAAGCATTTAGGTCTGTATGGTTTTGGCGCGGCAGCACATATTCTAATTCAAGTAGCCAACAAGCAAGGTCGCAAAGTCTATGCTTTTACAACTCCAGGAGATGATAAAGCTCAGAATTTCGCCTATCAATTAGGGGCTACCTGGGTTGGGGATTCAAAACAAAATCCACCACACGTACTCGATGCGGCAATTATTTTTGCTCCCGTGGGGGAACTCGTTCCTCATGCACTACGCAATACGCTAAAAGGCGGTACTGTTGTTTGTGCTGGTATACATATGAGTGATATCCCGAGTTTCCCTTACCAAATCCTTTGGGGAGAGCGCACTCTGTGTTCTGTAGCAAATCTTACGCGAAATGATGGTAAAGACTTTTTACAATTAGCACCACAAGTACCTGTTAAAACAGAAATTCATACCTATCCATTAACTAAAGTGAATGAAGCACTTGATGATCTTCGACATGGACGTTTTACAGGAGCAGCAGTAATTACTCTTTGAATCTTTAGTTTCGAAGCCTTCATTTAGAAATTAATTCCTGCAAGACTGAAAAATTTTCAGTTTAATTTGCTCTCCAACTAAATTAACTTATTAATTTATCATTTTGCTTTCAAGAATTTATACTTTACTTAACAATGAAATAAGGTTATAATTTGTACAGATATTAATATGGAGTTTTTCCTGTGCCTACACAATCATCACCTGTATCTGCAAATACGCTTCATTTAACCCCAAACAACTTTGAACAGTTGTTTGCAACTATAGAAAAAAGCCACAAATACAGTAAAAAAACAGATGCTTACTTTTCAACTCAATTTTTAAACCGTTTTGGATTTCAAAATCCACTTCAAGTTATTGAGTTTCTAAAGTCGCCTGAGGGAAAAACAACGCTAGCTTTGATTAGCCAAGAACTAATTAAAATCGAAGAATTAAATCAACGCAAGGCAGAACAATATCGAGAAGAATTACTTACTATACAACGTCATTTAATTTTTCTGCTCATGGGATTGATGGCTAAAGATAATGCTCTTGCAAAACAAGCCTCTGAAATTACACAACAACAAATTGAACATAAACTAAAGGAAACAAAACAGATTGAACAAACTAAATCTGATCAAACAAGTTTAGTTGATATACTTGACGCAAACATTAAAGCATATTCAGAGACTCTTAATGCTTTAGATAAAAAACTCGGTGAGCTTGAGCAAAAATTAGCTGAAATAGATAACCATTTAACGATAATTGAAAATGAAGCTTTGCTTATGAATGAGAAGCATGCTCATCTTTCTGCTCATATAGAGCAATTAAATACGTACCTCCAATTACCTGTACTCCATGATCAACCTATGGAAGAGTATGTTGCCCATACTAATCAGCAAATACAATCTTTAACTACACAAATAAACGAGTTAAATCAACAAAATAATGAAAACAGCCCTGACACACAACCCGAACATCCTGCTCGACATCGAAAAATGAAAATGTTGGAGCATCAGCTAGCATTTCATCACTCACAATTAAAAAACCCACCACAATGTGCTGAGCATGTATTCGAGCGACTCCTTGAGCATATTCGTGAACGAGTAAATGAATGCCAGCATTTACATGAAAACCAACCTTCAGATTATTTATCACATGAATTGGAAGGTTTGAAATTGCAAGAACAAGGGCTTATCCATGTTTTGCAAGTTTTAAGAAAGGAAAAAATCCTTCTTAATGCTGAATTAGAAGAAGTTAATGACTTTAATCAAGCTCATTTTGTTGTTGATCCAAATCAAAAACATCGTTTCCAAAAAAGAGAGAATTGTTATGCTCTATGCACTGAAGAAATGGATCCACATAATTTAAGCGAAGAGGATTGGTTACAAGCTCAACTTAACTATGATAAATTAAAACATGAAGTTCGAATGGTTCCTCTTCATCATCGTGAGTGTATGCAACATGATGTTGAAAAGCATCAAGAACGCAAACAACATTATAAAAATCTTAGAAAAGATTTTATTGAACAAATTCAAGACGTAAAAGCGAGCAAAGTACAAGTCTTGCAAGCATTATCAAGTAATAAAGCTCAAAAAGCATTGTTAACTCAAACACGTGAAAACACGCCTTCAGGAATGTCACCTAAACCAGATGCAGCACAAATCAACATAGAAAAAGACACCCTGTCTCCTAAATTTTGTCCTAAACCAAAACCTACCCCTCCCCTATGCAGTTATTCTTTTATGCTAAATAACTTGAAACGTCTGGTACCTGCGAAAGCTCCAGCACCGAGGAAAAAAGATATCTATAAGGTAACTCGTGAACTTGAAAGCGTTATTCCACTAGAACGTCAAAACGAACTGCATAAACTGATTGACGAAGTCACTCCGGGTAAAATTATGTCCCCAGATGTACGACGTAGTTGGTTAGATAGAGCCCAAAATTTAATACCTGATGTTGTTACAGAACCACAATTAGAGACAACCATTTCTTATAAACTCAAGTAACCATTACCATCAAGAAACATAGGCAAGAGTAAACCCTCCGTTAACGGAGGGTTTAAGATTACCTATCAATTATAGATTTAGAGTTCTCACCAATACTATCCAGGTATTAACATAGGGGTTCATTCTTTATAAAGTTTTGCAGTATATGTAAGACACGCTCAGGCTGATCAATTGGCGCCAAATGCCCTGCCCCGCGAATTTTCACTTGGGTTAAACCATGGGCTGTTTTCGCATATCCACTAACTTGATTATTATTTTTCCATACACATGTGATGGCCTCCGCAAAATCATTTTTATTAGGCCAATCTAACGCAGAAATTAATAATTCTGTACTAAGAAAATTCGAATCCTTTCCATCTTCAAGCCCATTGTATATTAAGATGCGAATACCCGATGTTAACAATCGGGGATATAAATATGCTACCGAGTCTTGCTCTCCTACCTCAAGCTTTTTTGCTGCAGCATCACTAAATGTTGTAAACGCAGGAGCTTGTGATGGAACATGCAATGCCTTACGTACTAGCTTATTATTTAAATAGTTCACCATTTTTGTATCATCAGGCTCTTCACCCGTATAAATGTTGGCAAGGTTTAATCCCCCACTTTCTTTTTTAATATAGGATTGCATTTGCTCGCAAATCTGATTCGCTTTTGAGGATGTTGGGCTATGTTTATCAATTTCATTGATGCATTGTTTGTACAGTGATTTCAATTTAATTTGAGCTTGTTTATCAATTAATCCATGATAATAAGCATAATCAATATTCGCCTTTTGCTGCAGTCTAGGATTAATCCAGGGATCACCTAACATGAGCCCTTTTAATTTTATCTCTTTGTGTTTTAACAGCCGAATCGCTAATTGGGGTAAATATTTTCCCGCATATGATTCCCCTGTAAGGTAAAGAGATTTATTAATTAAGTCGGGATGCTCTTTAAAAAAATAAATGACAGCACGATACAATTGATCCATAGCTTGAGATTCATCTGCATAGTTTGCAGTTGAACCATAAGAATAACCAACGCCTACAGGTTGATCGATGATTAAATAATCAGCCACATGAGTCCATGAATACCTTCTTTCCTGTAATTGATATGCCGAATTTATTTCATAAGGGCCATTTTCCATAAAAAACCCATATAAACTGGATGCTCCAGGCCCCCCATTTAACCATAATACTATGGCTGGGTCGGATGTGGGCTTTTTCTTCTCTACATACCAGTAAAATAAAGCGGATGATTTGTTGATCGCAAAATATCCCGCATATTGTTTCTCCTTAACAGGGCCAAATCCTGGAAGCTGGGTTACCAGATCACGAGTCGCGCCTATTAATGGTGATGTATAAAATAAGACTACAAAAAGGAAGAAGCAAAAGTTCATAGCTACCATTTAATTTCTAAATGATGAATAATCATACACTCAAATGAATAACTAATCGATAAATCTTTGTAATAAATTAGATTTAGACAAAGTTATAAAAATACATATTGATGTATGTCCCTTATTGTGAATAATTTTTAATAATAATTTGACAAGATCAAACGCAAATTGTTAACATAATGAGATTAATAATTTCTTATTCACTCTGTTTTAATATGAACCACCGACTGCAACATCAATTATGTTCCAATAATGCAACTAAGTTGTTGCATGCAGTCTATTCTTTTATTTCTACTGTCGTGGTGGTGGTCGTGGTCTTTCTCTCCTCGCCCTAGAGTCGCGTGTTTTGATTATTTAGCCTCTCTAGGGGAAGGCTAAATAATCATGTGAAACGAACGCTAACTACCCTGAGGAGAGTCACTATGGGAACCCCCCATGATATAGATAAAACACACAACAAAATCACCTGTCGTGCTGTTCTAATTGTAAGTTTATGTTCTGCATTTTTATTTTATAAATACATTCTTCAGAATTTTCCAAGCGTGATGCCGCAGCAACTTATGGAAATATTTCATTTACAAGGATTGGGGCTTGGTGTTTTATCAGGAGTGTATTTTTGGACGTATCTTATCGTCCCCCTATTTGTAGGGATCATTCTTGATCAATACGGTACCCGATGGATTACTACAGGAGCAATTTTTTGCTGTGCTCTAGGCATTTTTATCTTCTCCCAAGCACAGGAATTAAATACTGCTATATGGGGACGAGCGTTAACAGGGGTTGGCGTTTCTTTTGCATCTATTACATATTTTAAATTAGCTGCAGTATGGTTTTCCAAAAAATATTATGCCTTACTTACTTCATTGCTCGTTGCATCAGGAATGATTGGTGCAGTTTGCGGACAAATGCCGCTCGCTTGGCTTGTGAGCCAAGTAGGATGGAGAACAAGTTTAGTTGATGTCGCTTGGTTAGGAGTTATTCTAGCGTTCCTTTTTTTATTTATTGTTAAAGATCAACCTGCTGGTGTCATTAAACCCATAGAATCTGAAATCAAACAAACATCTACAAAGCAACATTTATGGCAGGATATTTTATTAATTCTAAAAAACAAACAAAATTGGCTATTAACTGGTTATAGTGGTTTAGCATTCTCTCCAGTAGTAATCTTCTGTGGATTATGGGGAAATCCTTTTTTACAAAAGGCATATGAGTTAGATAAGCTACTTGCCCCTTCGCTTATTTCTCTGGTATTTGTAGGCTTAGCAATCGCATGCCCTTTATTTGCTCTCTTTGTTCATCGAATTCAAAATCGCTGCGCATTTATGTTTTATAGTACTCTAGTTTCTGCCCTATCCATTAGCCTTGTTATTTTCGCACATCCTATGCCTCTTTGGTTACTCAGCGTATTGCTTTTTCTCTTCGGTTTTAGTTTAGGTGCCTTTCCAATAGTATTTGTTATTGGAAAAGAATCAAATCCTCTCTATCTTGCCGGTACGGTTACCTCCTTGATTAATGCAAGTGATGCATTTTTAGATGCGATTTCTGAGCCTGCTATAGGGAAATTACTTGATGTCTTTAGCAGCACCTCAGGTGCCACCCACGACTTTTCATTATCTAGTTACCACATTGCTTTAGCGATTCTCCCTCTCTATCAAATTATTGGTGCTTTTTTGATGAGGTGGGTTAAAGATGAGCATCGAGCGGCCCATTAAAACAAAACTCATTAAGTCTCAAAGGGCTTAATGAGTTTAAATAAAAACCATAACCGTTCGCTAACTCTGTAGGTACCGAAACAAAGAATGATGGTCTTAAAGTAGGTAACACTGCCTTTGAGTTGAACTCCGTAAAATCCTCGAGTGATTTTAAGGGCAAAGTGAATCAAATGCATGTACAATCTCTACCAAGATAGCTGCCGCAATTTCTAAAACTCTGAAAAATTCGACCAATTCAAACTCTGAGATCGGACTCTAGGAAACTCAAGCTTATAGACTAATTAATTTTAATTAAAAATATATTATCGGTTTTATCTCTTCTACTTACTTTCAGCTTGAACATACACCCATGCAGATAGGCCTGAAGCCAATTTTACTTGAATTCGTTTATAATCTTTTACTTCATACTCATCTGCTCTTTCTAGCTCCTCTTTACTTACATCAAAAACCAGTCCCCCTACACTGTCTGTAGGCCTTCCTGTAAAAGAAATTATAGGATGTTCATTTTCACCGCTTGTAGCAATAACGCTAGCTTCTTATATCTTTATTTTAGATAGACCAAACCCTGGAAGGCAATCCTCTACTCCATATAATTTTCGTCCAAAATTGTTTAACTGCACTGCTTCATAGCGTAAGGTTCCGTATGAAAATAGTTTTTCAGTATGCATCATAATTTCCATCTTGCTATAATATTTCACTGATTATCCAAATTTTATTATTTATTACAAGCCAAAATCACTCGGAAATTTTCAAAAAATATGCTTTATTTGTATTATAACTATCACAACGCACTATCTAAGGACAAAATAATGCGATTTCCAAGCACATTTATTAGATTAACTTTTCTAATATTTTTATCATCTGCTGAAGCAAAAGAACCATCAATTTATAGCCAATATATAGGGATTACTCATCATCTTTCGAAATCAGATCTGTCTGTGTATATTGATCAAAACAAAATATTGAAAAATAGTTCCAAACTACAGAAAAAAGGAATAATTGACAGAAATCTCACAAATACTGAAATAAGCTTTTATGATACGCAACTAGCGGCCATAGCTTCAATCCCATATGTAACTCAGGTGATTAAAAATCTCTATGATTTAAACAATAAAAAGGACCAAATTCATATTATCTCTTATTTGCTTACTACAGATTTATACGGTAATAAAATTAAATCCTTTTGTTATTCATTTAATTTTAATCGCCAACTGTATCAAAAAATAAATTGGAAGAATTTTCAGTCCAACAATATCGTAAAAATTGCTCCTGATTTTACCGTTTCTGAGCAGTGCAAAGCTCTCGAAGAAACAAGTCCGCTAAGTATTTAATGATAACAAGTACTTGGCTCTTTAGGTATTCGAATCCTCTAAGCTGTATTCATCAATAGCTAACAATATCTTTTCCTCAAGCGCTTTAGCCTTTTCCAAAGGTTTGTTCACTCCATTGATAATAATAGAGAAAATGTATGTTTTCTCATTTGGATTTACCATAAAACCAGATAAAGACGAAATATCATGCATTGATCCGGTTTTTGCATATACTTTTTTATCCAATATCGTTTTTTTCATTCTCTCTTTTAACGTACCTGAAACACCTGCTTGAGGTAATGCATGTAAAAGAATAGATTGAATGCCTTTGTCATCATATAGATCAGAAAGCAACAGGACTATTTGCTCTGGAGTGACTAAATTATAGCGAGTGCCTTCACCATCAACGAGCTCAATCTGAGACATATCAAGATGAGTATGTTCAGATAGTACTTTTTTTATTGCAAAAGCACCTTCTTTATGAGTCCCTTTCCCTGTTAACGAATACCCCAATTTTTTAGTAAGACTATTTGCATAAAGGTTATCTGATTGTTGCAACATATGAGTAATTAACTTATCTAGACTCTTTGAATGAAAACTCATAACCTTTTGAGCATCCGCTGGAGAAAGACCTGAGGTTATTTCTCCCTTCAGGACAATACCATTTTTACCCAGTATTTTTTTAATATTTTGTTTGACTAACAATATGGGATCGGGAATTGCAAGCTCAATAAGTTTTGGATTTTTATCTTGGATCATGCAACCAAATATACGAATTGTATTGTCAGGTTTAATTTCAAGATTCAAACTGCAATGTCCCTTCTCCTCCTCTTTACTCACTGTTATCACTTGATTGATGAGTTTAAGGGCATTTGGCGTTGTTTTAGCTTTAATTTGTGCAGGTTTTCCTAGCTGTTTTGCACTGATTAAATCGAATGATACTTTATTTTCATTTAATATTACTGCCGTATCGGGAGCAGCATAATACCATCCAAGATCATCATATGAAGTTCCACTTGGATAATTTGGAGCTTGATATTGAGAACTATCAATAATTATATTTCCGTTGATTGTACTTATATGATTCTTTTTAAAGCTTAACAATAGCTCAGTTAAATTCTTTTGAGTAAAAGAAGGCGAGCCAGTGAATTTAATGTAATAATTTTGATCTTTCTGAAACAGTGTCGTTGCAAAACGAAAATCCGGCTTTAATTGGTAAAGGGCTGCAGCAGCGGTGAACAGCTTCATACTGCTAGCTGGGGATAATAATTTATCTGCGTTTCTTCTATATATAACTTTACCTGTCTGTGCATCTTTAACAAACACACCAATAGTCGCATGGGGTAACTGTTGTTTAATAATCTCATCTATTTTTTCTGCAAGCGTTTGTGAGTTTGCAGCTTGGTTGAAGAGAATAGCTGCTAAAAAACATAAACAGTTAGAATAGCGCACTCAATTAATCCTCATGAAATACATAAAGTATAGCTTTACCGATTCAAGGCTTAAGTGCAAGCCCCTTAGGTAAAGTTTTTGCTACAAAGATTCATTACTTCCTGCTATCAGTCCTAAAATAACTCATACCATCATCTTATCTTTCAAAATACACACTGACTCCTCGGATAAGGAGGGTACATGTTCATGGTCTGCAGGGATTAATAATTTTTGTGATGAATAAAGAATAAAAATACTTAAGGGAAAAAGACTGAATAAATCAAAAGGAAATTTTAAAATGCCTATACCCCCGAAAGCACCTAGATAAGATACGACAAAGATAGCCACCATATAAAATAAAAACCAATAAAAAGCAGAACTATTATCCAAAGAATTTTGACGATGATAAACACAATAAATAAGAATTCCAATAAACAAGGCAATATCAAGTTTCCATATGATCGAAAACCCACACCAATAAAGCATTAAATTACAAAAATAAAAAGCAAGATGTGAACAAATTAACGCACCAGATAGTCTAAAAGGTCGATGGGTTTGCGGTTGTAATTTGCGCATTGCCAAAAGACATATAGGCCCTATGCTGTAAGATAAAATACTCGCAGAGGACAGAAAAGCAACGAGTTTTTGCCAACCGGGAAATGGCAGGAAAGAAAACATACCTACCAGTAAATTTGCATAGAGAGTAACATAAGGTATTTTATGACGGTTTACCTTTAAAAATATTTTAGGCAAATGAGCATTTAATGCCATTCCATATAAAATGCGTGATGTTGCTGCGGTATAAACCAACGTTGTACCAAAAGGGGAAAATGCAGCATCGATCATAAGTAACGTCGCAACAATACCAAGCCCTAATAGCAATGTTAACCCGACCAATGGCCCACTATCCCCTGGATAACTAAGTGCATGCCAGCCATGGCTTAAATATTTCTGGGGAACCGCAGCAATGAAACTAAGCTCCAACATGAAATATAAAACAAAACCAATTAATACCGCTCCTAAAATAGCAATAGGGATATTACGTTGAGGATTTTTAACCTCTCCTGCAAGAATTAACCCATTTTGGAAGCCAGTAAAGGCAAATGCGATTCCACCAGCAGATAATGCGGTAAAGATATTCACCCAACTTTCTTTATCCGATAAATTGATTGTTACATTACTGAATGAGGGAGATACATGAAGCAATGAAACAATAGCAATGGTGGGCAAAATAAATTTAATAATACTTGCGTATTTATTACATTCAGCAAGAAATTTAATACCATATGAATTTAACATCACTACAAAAAGCATAATTGCTATAGCAGCTATATAACCGTAGCTTGACAGCTTAAATGTCGATGGGTCATTAGCAATTAGTATGGGAAAAAAATGACTTGAGTACTGTAGAATTGCCTGTATTTCTATTGGAGTCATGACAACATAAGAAAGCCAGGATGTCCATGCAAATAAAAAACCGACCTCTTTTCCATGGGTAAAAGTTGGATAATTTGACATACCTCCCGAAATTGGGAACATAGTTCCAAGTTCACATAGAGGTAATGCGATAAATAGCATGAAGATAGTGGCAATAATCCAAGAAATTAATGCATTACTGCCTGCCATTTGTGCACTAATAAACGGGCTAAACAACCATCCGGATCCAATCATTCCTCCGGCAGAAGCAATAAGAATATTAGTTGCTGAAATATCACGTTTGAGCATAATGGCATCCTTTTATGGCAAAAACATTAAAGTACGATGACAATTCCCTTTAGTTAATGGTAGTGCGATAACGCTACAGCTAGAAAATTTAGCAGAATATCCCAGATTCTACTATTAGGCCCAGGCTATAAAGGCTTAAGTTGATGTGCATAACTTTTGAGCTGCAACTTAAGTAAATTTTTATATATAAAACAAGTAGCCTGATTGTTTGCAACCAGTAGAACTATGATGCATCATAAACGCAGACAACTCTCACTGATACCTAATTTTAAGCTTGCACTGTAACAGTGTAACACAGAAACTTATTGATTATACACACTGCTGAGAAAGTACTAAGCCGCCGAACAGTTAGATTTGATTTCGAGTAAAGAATTCCTGATTTGTCTCTTCAACGATATTTACGCTCTATAAATCCAATTTCTTCAATGATCTTTTCATTGCTGTCATTTAACGAGGTATTAAACCACGCATCCAGGATCTCTTTTGCTAAGTCCTGAGTTAACAACCGATTTGATAAGGCCAACACATTTGCGCTATTCCAAACTCTTGCTCCTCGTGTTGTTTGTGCATCTGTACATAAGGCGGCTCTTATTCCTGGAATTTTATTCGCAACGATAGAGATACCCGTACCCGTCCAACAAAAAAAAATTCCTTCATCACACATCCCACTTTTGATTGCTTCAGCAGCAACTCGAGCAGTTTCAACCCATGATTCTGTGTGTCTCGATTTAAGGGCACCAAATAGAATAACCTGATGACCCAAATGCTCCACTTCTTGAATAACAAAATCATTTACAGGATAAAGCTCATCGCTGCATACCGCAATCTTCATTTAAAACACCCTCATATATTTAGATAAAATAATAATTCATCCTGCACTCACTGAAAAATACTTTAAACTTATTGCTTTTTCCGTTGCATAATTTGCGAAAAAAACTCTGGTTTATTTAGTCCTATAGATGCAAAAATTTGCGGGACTCTATCCCATGCCCCTTCTTGCTCAATACTTGCAACAACTAGTTCAAATCCAGTCTTTTTATCAACATCTAAACCCCAACCATTAATAAAACAGAGCCCTCGTAAACGCTTGGCAACAACATGCCCGAGTGCAATTGCAGCTGACAAATAAGCATGAGCTTCCTCGAAAAGCTGATTACATTTCTTCAGATTCGATTCACTTTTAAAAATCCCTTCATGTTCCAAATTTTGTCTGAATTTTGCTTCTTCAAGAATCATTTGACCTAATTGATAATTTGCCTCCGGGTCATCAAGAGCAGCTGCTGCTCTGTAGCATTCCATATACATTACCTGAGCAAAAGGAAATTTCTTTTTGCCAATCAGCTTGCGATAAATTGACGCGAGCTCATAATAATATGAAATTTCTTTTTTGAGTACTTCATCACCAGGTTGATTACTCACCCGATTAGCCTGCATTGCTTTTATTCTCTTAACAATTCGTCTGATTTGCCAACGTTTTAAATAAGCCATAATGAGTCCTACCATCTTCTATTAAGATTGAATAAGATATTGAAATAAGAAAATTAGAAAAACAAAAAGAATCATTAAGCCTAGAATTTTTAAAGAAAAAAATATTGATTCTTGTCTTACGATTCTTTTTTCTTGATTATAGAGATTTCCTTGATTCTCCTCGCTTTTTTGTTCTGCTTTGTATATTTGATTATCAATGTAATTTGAAACTACGTATGAAATAAGACCAGTAACAATACCCGGGATAAAAAAGATGAGCCAAACAATTACTTTGCTAGCCTCTATACTGTAATTATATTCCTCTTGAAATAAATTCAAAAGCGCTAAAATAAAATAGGGAACATTATAATTTAGATCCCAAATAAAAAACGGGATAATGTATAAACTAAAAACAAATAATCCAAGGCCAAGCAATAAGCAAATCATCCCTAAGATATAAAGCTTTTGATTATGACTAAATCGATCCTGTTCCATATTTACCTTTAAAACATTTACTTCCCATTAATTGTAAGATAGCAGATAGATGCAAATAAGTACACTTACTAGTTATATTAACTAATTCATTTTAAAATGGATTATACTCATTTACTTTAAATTAAGGGTATCTCATGAAACGTTATGTTTTTATGATTTCGGATGGCACAGGAATCACTGCTGAAACCTTAGGCCATAGTCTAATCACCCAATTCGAAAATATAAAATTCGAACGACTCACTATTCCCTATGTTGATTCCTTAAAAAAAGCGGAACAAGTTGTTCAGCAGATTGATAAAGCTTGTCATGAACAAGGAGTTAAGCCATTAGTATTTATGACTTTAATTGATCCTGAAATTAGAGCTTATTTGAAAAAAGCGAATGCTTGCGTATTCGATTTATTCAGTACTTTTATTGGTCCTATGGAAGAGGAGCTTCATGAAAAATCTTCTTATACCGTTGGGAGAACTCATGGAGTTGTCAATAACAAACTTTATTTACATCGACTTGAAGCAATTGATTTTGCATTGTCTCATGATGATGGTATTAAACCTCGTGGATATGATAAAGCAGATATCATTCTTATCGGGGTTTCACGTTGTGGAAAAACACCCAGCTGTTTATATATGGCTTTACAGTATGGAGTTTTAGCTGCAAATTATCCATTCACCGAAGAAGAAATGATTGGTTTTAAGTTGCCTGAAATACTAAGGCCGTATAAGAATAAACTCTTTGGATTAACTATTGATCCACGACGTTTACAACAAATCAGAGCTGAACGCAGACCAAATAGTAAATACGCTTCTCCCGAACAATGTCGACTGGAGGTAACGGAAGTTGAAGCAATGTACCACAAGGAAAAAATTCCATATGTTAATTCAACCAAATATTCTATTGAGGAAATATCTACCAAAATCCTTGCTGCCTCTGGAATACAACGTAAATTCTAATTTTGATAAATTAGATAGCTGGGTTATTTTACAGAACTAGGGAAGTCTGCATTGCAATCGTATCGACTGTCATTGGCTATAAAAGTTTTACAACTTTGATTAATCGTATATTTCGTGGTAGTAGCATCTGGTACGTCTGTATTTTGCTTGGAATACATCTGCCAAATGATTACCCCATCGCTTTCTTTTTGTTGTTGAAGTATTTGATCGACCAATTGATTTGTAAGCTGTAATTGGCCATTAACATTTTTGGGGTAACCGGGTTGGTTCACTTCAAATCCAAATTGGATTTTGGATTTAATATGATATTTTGCGGGTAGAAAAGTGACTTTACCAATATTATCGACTGTCAAAAGAGGCTTACTGACATCATCTGATTTGAGCCAGTTTAAATAATCTTTCATATAAACACTAACCTGTCCTGGTAAATCTAAAGGTCCGTTTGCATAGGGGGCGCATAAAGCTTGATTATCACCACACAGATCATAGGTCATTAGTCCTAAACTATCAAAACGAGAAACAATTGGTTCATCATAACTAGCCAAATTATACCATAAACCTTTTAAATTACCTTTCCACCAAAGACCTCCTTTTGTGTATATATCAGGTAATCTATCATTAAATACAAAACCAGTTATTGGACGAGCTCCAACTGGTGGAGCTGCTGCAGCGAATTTAAGATATTTTGCGCCAGGAGCATCAATCATTGCATGTAAAATGGCATCTACCTTTTCCACTGTCCTTGGCATAACAAAAGAAGAGCCCGATCCAGTAGCATATTTCATTAAATTATTATAGCTCGGCCCCCCTTCTTTAATAATCGTGTTCGCAATATCTATTGACCATTCACCGCTTCCGCTCGGACTCCAATTAATTGCGAACTTATCAGCATGCCAAAATTCCTCATAGTCAAAGTCAATTCCGTCTACACCTAAATCATCAGCTAGTTTAATTAAATTAGCATAACAAGTTTTTGCTATAGACGCCTGAGAGGGATCAGTTGGATCAGGAAACCAATCATAAAAATGATTTTTATCAAGTGAAGAAGGAGGACCACATACCTCTTTGTCTACATCAAAATTACAACTGTAATTCGAACCACCTACTGACAGAAAAGCTTGAATATGTTTTTCTTTAGATAATTTAATCGCTGTTTTTAAAGCCTGAAAAGCTTGTGCTCCTTTTCCATCATGATCCGTGTAATAGCCTAATATGCCAGTGGTCGCAAGGTTCCCGGATTGATAATCAATCAATGTTGGCCTAACAAATGAAAAAATAACACGATTAAAATTAGGTTTTTGAATTTTAGCTAAATCATTCACATATTTCTGCAATTGTTGCGGTGTATCAATAAGTAAATAGACAGAAACTATTTTCTCATTTTGATCAGAATAAGTACTCGTTGGTTCTGTATTTATAGACTTAGAAAATAACAAAAGAGAACAACTTAAAATCAATGCCACATATAATATAGAATTAAAAGAAGCTTTTTTTAAGTCCATCTTGACAATCCATAATAAATCCTTATTGATCAAATTATAATCACATATTAAGGATAAGCAAACTATAGAAATTGTCGTAGTTACATTGATGATATTCAATCATATAAGGTTAGTAATATTACCACCACTTTTTATCTAAGCATGGCTGAATAGCATCAATATAGATACTTGGGCGGGCAAAAAAATTCATAGATCCCAAAGTCTCTTTCTGACTCTCATGAAGTTAAGAGCATATTTACCCATTGTGAAAGAAATTCACCTTTTGCATAGTTCTAAGATTCTTTCCAAACTATGGATTGATAACTAATTAGACATGTATCTATGGATATATTGAAACAATTAAACTTTTATTAAGCATAGAGCAAAAAATAACGTTATTACGAGCCGAAGCGCGAGAATACAAAGTAGATAGGCCAAATCTTATGTACTATTTAGGGGCTGGTGAAATGTCAACAGACCCTAGTATTCGGTACCATTTTACTTGGTCTCTTTGTACCCTGAGCTTCGGCAAAATTGCTTTAAGCCATGAAAATCATTTTGCAACAACCCATAATTGCATGAAATCATCAACTTTCATGGCTGCAAGGGTATTTGTATCATTCATGATCTGAATAATTTTCTCTACATGATCGAGGGAAAATTGGGTGCTTAAATTCTTTTTAAATTTTGATAATAACACAGGAATACCCTCATCGCGTCGACGCTTATGACCAATCGGATACTCAACAGTGATCAAATCACTTTCACTACCATCTCTAAAAATCAATTTAATACTATTAGCAATTGAGCGTTTTTCTGGATCATGGTATTCACGAGAAAAACGTTCATTTTCCGTAACATGCATTTTAGCACGCAAAGCATCAATTCGAGGATCAGCAGCCACATCGTCTTCATAATGTTCCGCTTTTAAGTCCCCAAATAATAATCCTATAGCCACCATGTACTGCAAGCAATGATCTCGATCAGCAGGATTATGCAAAACCCCCTGTTTACTGATAATTCGAATTGCAGATTCATGAGTCACCAAATCAATTCTAGCTATATCATCAAATCGATGTTTTACAATTGGATGTAACTTAACAGCACATTCCACAGCAGTCTGAGCATGAAACTCAGCAGGATAGGAGAGCTTAAATAAAACATTTTCCATCACATAGCTGTCATAAGGGCGTTGAAACTTAAACGGTTTTTTGCCGAATAATACATCATAAAATCCCCATGTTGGTACAGTTAATGCACTTGGATAACCCATTTCTCCTGCTTTAGCAATTAATGCCAATCGTACAGCTCTTGATGTTGCATCTCCTGCAGCCCATGATTTTCGTGACCCCGCATTCGGTGCATGTCTATAAGTTCTTAGGCTTTGACCATCAACAAATACTTGTGACAATGTTCTCAACATCATATCTCTGTCTGCGCCTAAGAGTTGTGCTGCAACAGCTGCACTAGCAATTTTCACTAAAAATACATGATCTAAACCTACACGATTAAAACTATTTTCAAGAGCCAAACAACCTTGAATTTCATGTGCTTTAATCATAGCAGTTAGTACATCTTGCATTAATATGGGGGCTTTACCCTTGGAGCAATTTTCTCTGCACATATAGTCAGCAACTGCGAGTATGGCACCTAAATTATCAGACGGATGGCCCCATTCAGCAGCAAGCCAGGTATCATTGAAATCAAGCCAACGGATCATAGTTCCGATATTAAAAGCAGCTTGAACAGGATCTAATTCATAATCTGTGCCAGGAACACGTGCTCCACCAGGGAGTGTAGCCTCAGGAACTACTGGTCCTAACAGCTTCGTGCATTCAGAAAAATTTAAAGCAAGAATACCGCAGCCAAGAGTATCCATTAAACATAATCGTGCTGTTTCGTAAGCTAAAATACTATCAATTTTTTTGTTTAATACATAATCTGCGATATCAATCATTACCTGATCATAATCAGGCTTAATATTATCTTCAACATAACCGTGCATATTATCCTCTTATATATCACTATTCACTTAAGTACTAAATTCCGTAACGTGGAGCACAGTACAATAAATCTTTAATTGCTGATTGTCCGGAAATGCCGAAGTACATCTGCTCCGGCACTTTCCCACATCAGCATTCCATAAGGGCTGATCAAACTATTACCCCCTTTTATCTATTGGAATGAACTTTTGAGGTTCTGGTCCGGTATACTCAGAGGTTGGTCTTATAAGTTTATTATTTGCTCTTTGTTCAAATACATGTGCAGCCCATCCTGTAATACGAGACATTACAAAAATTGGTGTGAATAAGAAAGTAGGAATACCACAATAATGATATGCTGAGGCACTATAGAAATCCAGGTTAGGGAATAATTTCTTCTCATTCCACATCACCTCTTCGATTCGTTCTGAAATATGATACAACTGAAGATCGTTTTTCTCTTCGCCCAAACGAAATGACCATTTTTTAATAATATCAGAGCGAGGATCACTAGTTGTGTATACCCTATGACCAAATCCCATAATGAGCGCCTTGTTGAGCAGCATTTTTTTTAATTCAGTTTCAGCTTCGTCAGGACTCTTAAATCGCTCTATAAGCGCCATTGCTGCTTCGTTAGCACCACCGTGCAAAGGTCCGCGCAAGGTACCTATAGCACTTGTAATTGCTGAATAAAAATCAGCAAGCGTTGCAGCAGTCACACGTGCCGCAAAGGTTGATGCATTAAACTCATGCTCAGCATACAAGATCAAAGAGACATTCATCATCTGAGCTTCTATTTTGCTTGGTTTTTTATTATGCAGCAATGAGAGAAAATGTGCCCCTGTTGTTTGTTCCTCACTTAAACCTGATATCTCTTTATTTTGAAAGTGCCACGCATACCAATAGCACATCATTCCTGGGAACAAAGCTAACAAGCGATCAGC
Source organism: Legionella longbeachae (assembly GCF_004283175.1). GTDB lineage: Bacteria > Pseudomonadota > Gammaproteobacteria > Legionellales > Legionellaceae > Legionella > Legionella longbeachae. The sequence goes on along the minus strand of NZ_RXNW01000012.1, from coordinate 76,814 downwards.
AATTTGGTGTTCTTGTGAGAACTGCTCTTCTGGCTCAATATTACCTAAAAATGAACACCCCGTTCTTAATACATCCATTGGATGAGCATTTTTGGGAATCAACTTAAGAATTGTTTTTAAATTTTCAGGTAATGCTCTAAGACTAAACAATCTTGCAGTATACTCAGTTAACTCCTTTTGAGTAGGCAATTTTCCATAGAGTAATAAATACGCGACTTCTTCAAAAGTAGCATATTCCGCTAAATCATCAATTGAATAACCTCTATAATTAAGACCTTTTCCTGCCAGCCCAACTGTACAAATTGCTGATTGACCAGCAACAACACCGGCTAAGCCGCCACTTTTAACACTCATGATCTTCCTCCATCAACTGGTCCAGTTTTTGTTCATATTGATAATAGCCGAGTACCTCATATAACTCTTCTCGTGTCTGCATTTTATCAAGTATGGATTTTTGTGTTCCATCGCTTAAAATCGCACGATATGTATTCAAGGCAGCTTGAGACATGGCTCTAAATGCACTTAAAGGATATAAAATTAAAGAGACACCCGCATCTTTAAGCTCTTCTCGGCTAAATAAAGGCGTTTTACCAAATTCTGTAATATTAGCCAGGACGGGTACTTGAATTCTTTGTGTGAAAAATTGATACTCTTCTAAGCGAGTCATCGCTTCCGGAAATATCATATCCGCACCAAGCTCGATACAAAATAAAGCCCTCTCAATTGCCGCATTCATTCCATCAACAGCATAAGCATCGGTTCTTGCCATAATCACAAAATCTGGATCTTGCCGTGCATCAACCGCTGATTTGATCCTGTCACCCATTTCTTTCATGGATACAATTGCTTTATTAGGCCTATGTCCACATCGTTTTGCCAGAACTTGATCTTCGATATGAATGGCAGCAACCCCTGTCTTTTCCATCAGTTTTACAGTTCGTGCAATATTAAAAGCATGCCCCCAACCAGTATCTACATCTACGAGTAGAGGTAAAGAACAAGCTTCGGTAATTCTACGGGCGTCTTCCAAAACTTGTGATAAATTAGTCATACCGAGATCGGGCAAACCGTATGAGGCATTCGCAACTCCGGCTCCGGAAAGGTAGATTGCTTGAGCGCCTGCAAATTGCGCGAGCATCGCAGAATAAGCATTCACCGTACCTAGTACAGGCAAGGGTTTGTTCTCTTTGATTATTTGTTTGAAATATTTGCCTTGAGAATCGGGCATCAACTGTCACTCCTTGATCCTTAAAGCATAGTATTATGCTCTAATGAGACCCTCATCTCAATCGATTTTAGCCTTAGCTCGAATTATATTTTTACGTAAAAAACGTACCGGAGATAAAGCATAATGCAAACTTCTTGGCAAAAAACTTAGTTCATTATTGATTAGAGAAGCTAACCACTCGGCACACAAAGGGATAGAGGTAAGCCCTCGCGAACCAAATCCAGCGCAAGCATATAACCCTGGATAATAAGGCCCTGCTTGTGGAATCCAGCATTTCGCGTTTGTTTCTAATCGTGCATATTGCTTAAGAAATTTTTCAGCATCAGCAATTTTTCCAACTATAGGAAGATAATCAGGTGTAGATGCTCTAATACCTGACCAGTGGCCTGTTACTGTATCAGACCATGATTTATTTAGCGAAAGTTGCTTTAGCTTCGTCAAATTAGTGTGATCGTCCTCATATTTGATCTTGGCTATAGAAGAATTTAATTCATATGTTGCGCCAATTTGATGCACATTATTTAGTGCAGGCAGTACATGCCCTTCAGCACATAGAGGTACTTTTAACTGAGCACTTTCTTGAGTCGAGGAAATTGCTGTCATTTGGCCACGAATAGGTTTGATGGGCAGATACTCCGTTTCTTTAAATGAGTTTATTTTATGGCCATTCGCTAAAATGAGCACATCCGTTTCCAGATTATTAACGATCCAACACTGATCAAATATTAAATCTGTTACTGATGTATTTGTAACCACTGAAATACCTTTTGTATTCGCCAAGAATTGGCATAGAGCAGGTGAGTTTATCCATCCTGAATGAGGGATAAATAATCCAGGATTTAGTAGTGACAATCCTGCCAACTCAGATGCCTGCTCTTTTTCTATTAACATGCCTAATTCAGGATAATGAAAAAGCCATGTGCGTAAACTATCTTGTGCTACTTTTTCCTTTTCATTATATGCAAGCAATAAAGCCCCGTTTAACTCCCCAATTTGGGTCTGATTTAAAATAACCTGATATGTGCGCACCGCATATAAAAATGCTGTTAACATAAATTGAGTAAGCGGGGCACTGTAAGCAGATAACTTCGGAAATAAAACAGCTTGCTGATTGGCTGATCCCCCATGACCTACTTTGTCAAATTCATCAATAATTGTTACTTTCCAACCTTTTTTTGCTAAGGAAAAGGCCGTAAAGCAACCAGCTAAACCCGCTCCGATAATAACTGCCGATTTCTTAATACATTTTTCGGGTTTACCTGTATGCCAAGGTGTATGTCGTTTTGTAGTTATTGGTTCTGGAAGATGGGTAAAAACACCACATATCATATGTCGCTTTGATCCAAATCCTTTTCTTTTTTCAATTATAAACCCATAGTGACTTAAACATTTTTTTACTGAACTTGCAGCAGTATAAGTTGCAAAAGTAGTATTCTCTTTCGATAACATAGCAATGACTTTTATTAATGAATCAGACCACATACTTCTATTTTTCGCTGGCGCAAAGCCATCAAGATACCATGCATCGATATAAGAAGTTCTCAATTCATGTTCGAGTTTCGATTCACCACAAATCAATAATTGTTCATAGCATTCAAATGCGTCACCAAGCATTAAAGTCAAGGTAACCCTACCTTCACAAAATGAAAGATGATGATATCCCGGAGTCAAAACAGGGTAATTAGCGATAAGTTGCTCTGCTTGTTTTGCTAATTGAGGCCAAAAAGCAAGACTTTTTATCAAGTCATCAATAGAAAGTGGGTGCTTTTCACAAGAGATGAAATGAAGTCGACATGAGGATGGAGCATATTGCTCCCATAAATGCCAACTTAAAAGAAAATTTAGACCAATTCCAAAACCAGTTTCACCAATGGTAAAAGTACTCTGAACATTCTTAGGAAATGACTGCCAACGCTGAATGAGATTGTTCCCCTGAACAAATACATGTAGGCTTTGTTCTATTCCTCCATCAGAAGAATGGTAGACATCATCATATTGAATTGAAATAGGCAGAGCTCCAGACCAATCAAGCTCTGCTTTTTTAATAGGTACAAAAAAATTACTCACATACAACTACTCGATTTGTAGTCATTGCTTTAGACTCTTGTAAATCAACGAGCTTTTTTTCTTGGAGTAATTCCCGTAATTTTGGAATTAAAATAAAAAGCACGATTGAAGAACCAATAGCAAATAACCCTAATATTAAAAACACATGGCTGTAACCACTATTTGTAAGTACAGGCGAAACACTATTTTGTCCAGCAATCATCAAATTTGAACTGTAGCTGGATAAGGTAGCCCCAACACCTGAATTTAACATCCACATCCCCATCATTACCCCTTGCAATGATGTGGGAGCTAAATAGCCTATCATAGCATAACCAATTGGTGAAATTAAAAGTTCGCCAATACTTTGTAAAATATAACTAAATACAATCCAACTTGGGCTAACCAAACCCTCATAATTAGCGTAGGCGATTCCTATAGGCAATATAGCAAAGGCAATCCCTATAAAGAGTAATGCCAAAGCAAACTGGGTAGGAATATTAATTTGCACGCCATTATTACGCATTTTATGTAACAATAAACCCAATAATGGGCCACCAATAACAATAGCAACTGTGTTAATGTTCTGAAACCATTGTGGTGGAATAATCCAACCGGCATATTCTCGCTGTACATTATGATCAATAAAAACAGTAAGCCCCATAGGTGCTATTTGATACAGCATCCAAAAAATTGTACCAACAATCATCAGCACAGCAAAAGCAACCATTTTATCCCTGGTTTCTTTGGTAGGTTGTTGTCTTGCAAGATAGAGTATAACCCCTAACATCACAACACCGGTAATTAATACTAATTTTTTGGCCCAGTCGGCATATTGCAACATTTGTCCCAAAAAGAAAGGTAGTATCAAAATCAGAAAAACACCTAACAAAATAGATTTTTTTTGGTGATTTTTATCTTTTTTTGAAAAAAGTGTTTCTCTATCTGCTAATTGCTGCCAACAATACAAACAAATAATTAACGCAACTAAATTTCCCAAACTGCTAAGCAAAAAAAGACGTTCATAATTTTGAGTCAGCTGGAATAGGCCACTTAAACTAAAGCCAACAAAAAAACCAATATTCATCCCCGCGTAATTCATAAGAAATGCCGTTTCACGGCGGGTATCCTCAGGAGAAAAGCGCTGAGTAAGCATACAGTTCAAACAAGTAACATTCAAACCAGAACCTGTTAAAAAAGCAGCCAAACCATAATATAAGAATGTTAAATTACTAAATGATAACAAAACACAACCGATCATTTGAGCCACCATTCCTGCACAGAATAAAGCTCGATTAGACAACAAGCGACCACCCCAAAAACCACCAAGCAAATGTAATCCGTAGTTAAAAGCAATAAAAACACCCATGATGCTATTGGCAGTGCTTGCTTGTAATCCAAGCTTTCCCATCATGAACAAAACCAATGTTGAATAAAGTACACTAAAACTTAAAGTAGATACTATCTGAATAAAAAATAAAGGGATAATCCCTTGTGGCATTGCTTTTAGGAATTCCTTTTTATTTGTCATTGTTGACGTCATGACTTTCCTTGTTAGCTCAAGAACATCTATGAATATGACATGTGAGAAAAATACTGTCTAGTATTTTAAAAATAAATTTTACGATCCATCACTCCTATCTCCACTGCCATTATGTTAAGACGCCATCCCAAGCAATTTAAGGGATGGTGGCTTAATGGACTTACTTTATTTAAGGGCAACTATCTATCTACTGCAAATGCTAAACAACACCATTACTGGGGATTATCTGGGCACCCTGCTTATTTCTCGACCTTGAAATATACTATTATTTCTTTAATTGGCTTAGCACCTCTTCAGCCGCCATTTGTGTTTTACCAATTTCCTTTTCACCATGCACAATTGAAACAAATCCAGCTTCATACATTGATGGAGCGAAGTATACCCCTTTTTCCAACATACCGTGGTAAAACTGTTTAAATAGTACCTCATTTGACGAGGCTACATCCGCATAATTGGCAATAGATGTTTTTTCTGTAAAACAAAAACCAAACATACCACCTAGGGATGCAGTAAATAATGGAATATTAAATGCATCTGCAACAGAAGCTAAAGCCCGTGTTAATGCTTGTGTTGTTTTACTTAATTTATCAAAAAACTCTGGCTTTTCAATTTCTGATAACGTAGCAAGACCAGCTGCCATTGCAAGTGGATTACCAGAAAGAGTACCTGCTTGATAGACTGGGCCCTCCGGAGCCAAAAATGACATAATTTCAGCCTTTCCGCCTAAAGCACCTACTGGCATCCCCCCGCCAATTACTTTACCTAAAGTAGTTAAATCAGGTGTGATATTAAATATACCTTGTGCACCAGTTAGCCCTACCCTAAATCCAGTCATAACTTCATCAAATATTAATAGAGATTCATACTTATCGCATAACTGACGCAAACCCGCTAAAAATAGGGGATCTGGCAAAACAAATCCCATATTTCCAGCTACTGGCTCAAGAATTACAGCAGCAATATCATCTGGAAAATTTTCGAATAATTGGGCAACTTGTTCCAGGTTATTAAAGTCTGCAGTCAAGGTATGTTCAGTAACACTTTGTGGAATTCCTGGAGTTGAAGGAATACCCAATGTCAGCAAACCTGAGCCCGCTTTTACCAACAAACCATCACTATGCCCGTGATAACAACCATTAAATTTAACGAATTTGTTTTTTTTGGTGAATCCTCTTGCTAACCGAATAGCTGTCATTGTTGCCTCAGTACCCGAATTCACCATGCGTATTTTTTCAATTGCGGGTATTAAAGAAATAATTTTTCCAGCCAATTCTACTTCAAGCTCAGTAGGTGCTCCAAAGCTCATTCCACTATAAAGCACTTTATTTACCGCCTCAATGACTGCCTGATGGCAATGCCCGAGGATTAATGGTCCCCAAGATCCTACATAGTCAATATAATCTCGGCCATCAACATCGATAAGATACGCCCCTTTTCCCTGCTTAAAGAAAATAGGGTCACCTCCGACCCCTTTAAAAGCACGTACAGGTGAGTTAACCCCACCTGGTATAAGCGTCTGGGCCTGGCGAAACAAGTCTATTGAACGCGACATAAAAACCTCCAAATATTTTGGAGTGTATGGTACAGCTATTCTAAAAAATTGCAAAATACGCAGATTGACTTTACATCTAAGCTTACACTAGATAAATTACACCCTTTTAACTGAGTGTCATTATGCAAGAATATAAAAAATACATTTGTGTTATTTGTGGCTTTATTTATGATGAAGCTGATGGTTGGCCAGAAGATGGTATCGCAGCTGGTACGCTATGGGATGATGTTCCTGAGAATTGGTTCTGTCCGGATTGCGGTGCGGGTAAGGAAGATTTTGAAATGGTTGAAATAGAATAGAAAGAAAAAATCGTAAGCATGCCATTTTTAACCCTACTCCCAAAATGAGCATGTTTACGAAATAATTAATGAAAAATGAATTACCATGCTTGTGGCTTTGCCACAACCAAAACAACAATACCAATCAATAATAAAGTCGGCAGTTCATTATAAATACGAAAAAAGCGTGCACTTTTTTTATTTTCATCTTCAGCAAATGCTTTGTAGTAATGGCCGCACAATAAATGATAAGCCCATAACACAACTACCAAGCCCAACTTGGCGTGCATCCAACCTTCTTTAAGGTAATATCCTGGATTATAACTGATAAGCCATAAACCTAATAGGGTGGTTAGAAGAGCAGCTGGCCAAGTAATGCCATAATAAAGCCTCCGTTCCATGATTTTAAATCGATTAAGGCTAATCACATCATGCGCGTCTGCATGATATACAAATAACCGTGGTAAATAAAACAAACCTGCAAACCAGGCAACCATTGCAATAATATGAAACGCTTTAACATACAGCATGCTTACTTTCCTGATGTTTTCTTATTTTTTTGACGTGAGTGTTTTAATAAATTCAACGACTCAACTGCTAAGGAGAATCCCATCGCGAAATATACATATCCTCGAGGCACATGGAAAGAAAAACCATCTGCTACGAGTATCATTCCTATTAAAATCAAATAACTCAGTGCAAGCATTTTAAGTGTAGGATACTTTTGAATAAATTCACTCACAATTTCACTGGCAAAAATCATAATGAGAATAGCACATGTAATTGCCACAGCCATTACCCAAAAACGCGAAGTTAAACCCACTGCAGTGAGTACACTGTCTAAAGAAAATATAATATCCATTATTGCAATTTGTAAGATAACCATGCCAAATGTTGCTTTAAAGGAGTGTATATTTTTCTTAGGTTCCAAGTGTTCTTCTGTAAAGTCATTATGAATTTCATCCGTTGCTTTCCAGATTAAAAATGCACCACCAAGCGTCAGAAATAAATCACGCAACGAAAAAGAAAATTGATCGATTGTGAATAATGGCTTAGTTAATTTAATCATATTTACAGCAAGAGCAAGTAACATGAGACGAGTAACCCAGGAAAACGTTAAGCCCCAACGTCTTGCTTTTTTTCTCTGATGAACAGGAAGCTTTTCTGATAAAATAGATAAAACGACCAAATTATCAATCCCTAAAACAATTTCTAATATAATTAAAACAATTAAACTCGTAATAACACCTAGAAAATCCATCAAATCCTCTAATATCTAAATTTAGCCTATGATATAATCTTAGCCTAAGATTTATAAAGGTAAATGATTCACTTTATTTATTTGCTTGGTTATAATAGGCATGTTCCGTCAATCTTTGTGAGATACTGAGATCATCAAGTTTATTAAAAAGCTGTTAAAAAGAAATAGGGCTCATGTTGCGCCTGTTGATTCTGCTTATATAATACCTAGAAACAAACATAACATATCGAAAACAGATATTAGTAGTAATGCGCTTAAAGTGCTTAACCGTTTAATAGGGGCAGGGTTTCAAGCATACATTGTGGGTGGTAGCGTTAGGGATTTATTACTCCATAAAGCGCCAAAAGACTTCGATGTCGCAACCAATGCAACACCAAATCAAGTCAAAAGCTTGTTTAGGAATGGTCGAATTATTGGTCGCCGCTTCAAATTAGTTCATATACTCTTTCACCGTGAAATCATCGAAGTGGCAACCTTCAGAAGCCATGTAGCTCTCGATGAAAATCAAGTCACAAATGAACGCGGAATGTTAGTTCGCGATAATGCCTATGGTTCTCTTGATGAAGATGCCTGGAGACGAGATTTCACCATTAATTCCCTTTACTATAACATTAACGACTCATCCATTATTGACTTTACGGGTGGAGTAAAAGACGTAGAAAAAAGGTTGATTCGTATGATTGGTGATCCAATTAAACGTTATCAAGAAGATCCTGTGCGAATGTTACGTGCCATTCGATTCAGTGCCAAATTAAATTTTAAGCTGGCCGCAGAAACAGCAGCCCCCTTCCCTGAAATTAGTCATCTCATTACCCATGTATCCAATTCTCGCTTGTTTGATGAAATGACTAAGTTATATCAATGTGGCAATGCAGAAACAGTACAAAAATTGCTCATTCAATATGGTTTATTTGGACATTTATTTCCCCAAACGCAAAAATTATTAGGTGGTGCTTACCCAATAAATGCATTATTAGCAATTGCACTTGAAAATACTGATACCCGTATTCGAGAAGATAAACCAGTGACCCCTGCATTTTTGTTTGCAGTTTTTTTATGGTTTCCAATGGTTGAACATTCAAAACAATTGCAAAGTACGGGCATTGACCCGCTTCCCTCTATAGAACAAGCGATGTCTTTTGTTATCTCAGAACAAAACCGGATCATTTCTATTCCTAAACGATACAGTCAAATTATTCGAGAAATTTGGTTATTACAATACCGTTTTTCAAAACGGCTAGGTGGTAGAGCATTTAATCTTCTGCAACATCCACGTTTTAGAGCGTCTTATGACTTTATGGCTCTACGCTCGTTAGCTGGAGATGAATCCATGGAGTTGGCACAATGGTGGACAACTTTTCAGGACGCTGATGAAGAAGAACAAGCAAAAATGGTTGCACAAATTACACCAGATTTCCCCAAACGTAAAAAGAGACGTCGAAAACCCCAAACAAGTGATGGTCAATGAATACCTGTTATTTAGGTTTAGGATCAAATCAGAAAAATCCCGAACGTCAACTTTACAAAGCAATCCAATCCATTAAAACATTACGGCTAACATCAGTGACGAAAATTTCATCATTTTACTGGAGTAAAGCCTGGGGATTAAAAAGCCAACAGAACTTCTGTAATGCAGTCATTGAAATAAGTACTCGTTTACCACCTCTACAGTTACTTAATGCCTGCCAACAAATTGAGAAAAAGCAAGGACGCGTCCGCAAAAAACGCTGGGGTCCAAGAATTATTGATATTGATATTCTTTATTATGAAAATCGAGTTATCCAATCAAAAATGCTCATTATTCCTCACCCATACATCCAATTTAGGGATTTTGTGTTAATTCCCCTAAGTGAAATAAATCCCAAACTGATATAAAGTTGTAGTTTGGATAAATCTTTGTTGCTCTACGTTAAGGATATTTCCATGTCTTAATGTCACATTGCTATCAAGATCATTCATGCCAATTTTTTCCATTTATGAAATAAAATAGGTACTTATAGTGTAGAATCAACTATAATTTGCAATAATAGATCCTTTGTGAGGTTATCATGTATAAAAATATTTTATTTGCTACGGATTTACTTGAAGAACATAATCATCTCACAGCAAAAGCAATTACTATCGCTCAACAATTTAATGCCAAGCTCTTTTTATTGCATGTCATTGAATTACCCGCCAGCTTCCAGCTTGCTCAAGGCCTTGGGTTTACAGAACTTGTAAATCCAACCAAAGATGACGCACAAACTGTTTTAGCTTTAATAGGTGAAAATTTTAATATTCCAATTGAACAACAATTTGTTGAAGTAGGCTCAGTTAAGGAACATATTTTTAATAAAGTAAAAGAGTTAAACTGTCAACTCATTATTTTAGGTAGCCATTCTTCTACACTTCACACATTTTTAGGGAGTACAGCGCACGCCACCGTAAATCATGCTCCATGTGATGTACTCACTTTACGGCTGTAACTTAAAACAGATCAGAAATATCAGGCGATTATTTATTTCGAACATGGTGTTGTTTGCGTATTAATATGCTGATCTTTTTCAACTTGAAACCACCATTGGTTAGACTCGTTTAACGACAGGCTTGTTTGTGTTAATTAACTTGATGAACTAAACTTATTTAGAGATTGATCTGTTACAAATCTTATTGTAATTTATTTGCACATCAACTTGGTTTTAATCGAGAGAGAATTTTAAGGATATAACTCTTCCCTTTATGTTGTGAGAAGCCGGATGGAACTACCTGGTTATAGTTAAATGATTGTTTAGAAATCAATTAAGGTTATTGTCATCTTGAAGTTTTATTCATGATGCAAGAGATTAGAGGTATCTAAAGATGAAACGCGAACAAGTGATTGAATCATTGGTAAAGCAATTTGCTGAAAATCTAAAAAACCTATCAGATGAAACGTTACAGGATGTCGAATCTGGCAAATTGGTAATCAGTTTGACCCCCGATGTTGGTAAGGAAGCAGGAGGTATGGCAAGATTAACAACAAAAACAACAACAAAATCAACACAGCTGATGAAGTAAGCAAATAAAGCAAGTCAATTTAGTACATTGATTAATAACTCCTGTTTTTGAACCAGACGTGTGTTTTGCACCTCTGGTTTTTTTTAACCTGACAAATTGCAAACACCATTATAAAAATACATAGTGTGATTTGTTGATGTCTTATTTTATAACTGGAGTTCATAACTTGACAGCATTAAAATTAATTATTTAAAGATTGGTGCGTTTGTATTAATTGACTTGGTGAACTAAACTTAACCCGGGGTGGATTAAATTTAATACATAATGTATTTATATTGTATTGTGAGTTGGCTTTTAATTGAGAAATAATTTTAAGGATATGGCTCTTTTTTTCTATTATGAGAAGCCAGATGGAACTTCTTGATCATGGTTATGAGTTTGTTTAGAGATTAACTAAAGTTGTTGGCATCTTGAAGTTTTATTCGTGATGCAAGAAATTAGAGGTATTTAAAGATGAAACGCGAACACATTATTGAATCGTTGGTAAATCAATTTGCTGAAAACATAAATAACTTATCCGATGAAACGTTACAGGATGTTGAATCCGGCAAATTGGTAATCAGTTTAACCCCCGATGTTGATAAAGAAGCTGGAGGCTGTGGAGGTCTAGCTGAAGATCCAGCACTACGTAGTGGAACTCTAACAAAATAGCATCAACAACTATTGCGGAAAGAGTAAAAACACTGAGGTAAGTTATTAATACCATTAAATGCGTCGGAAATAGAAAAAAATTTGTAGGATATTGACTTATTTTTGATGCAAGAGAATATGAGGTATTACAAGATAAAACGCGAACATATTATTGAATCATTAATAAATCAATTTACTGAAAATATAAAAAATTTATCTGATGAAACTTTGCATGATGTTGAATCAGGTAAATTGGTAATTAGTTTAACCCCAGTTGTTAGCAAAGAGCAGGAGGCAGAGCAGCAATGCTAAAAGCGGCTGAAACGGGTAAAAACTCCCTGAAGCAGCAGGCTCTGCTCTTGCCAGCATTAAACAAAGATGAGAAATCAAATAAATTCTCTTAGAACTCCTATTTTTGAACCAGATGTGGGTGATCCATATCTGGTTCCTTAAGTAATTAAAAAATTGCAAACATAAATAATAGATTCATAATGGGATGTTATATGATTCAACATTCTATAACTGACTCTCACAAATTCACGATATAAAAAATAATTATTTAATGATCGCTACGTTTGTATTAAATAACTTGGTGAACTAAACTTAATTTGTAGATGAGTCTAATTTGATCAGCGTGGCTTATTATTTGAGAAAGGATTTTAAGGATATGGCTTTTTTATTTATGGTATGAGAAGCCAGACGGAACACCATGTTATGGTCATTAGATAACTAGAAGTTGACTAAAGTTGTGAGCATCTTGAAGTTTTACTCCTGATGCAAGAAATTAGAGGTATTAAAAGATGAAACGCGAACAAATTATTGAATCATTGATAAATCAATTTACCGAAAATTTAAATAATTTACCCGATGAAACATTACAAAATGTCGAGTCCGGAAAACTCGTCATTAGTTTGACTCCTGATGTTGGTAATGAATCAGGAGGTAATGGACTCGCCCTTGCAAAAAGAGCTGCGGTCCCTGAATCTACAAAAGCCATGGCTTCCAAGGAAAGATTGATAAAGATCTAGGCTTATTTCTACTACACCAGACCGAGATATTTGAATAATACGCATCTCGGTCTATTTATTTTGTATCAAGCATGAGTTAATAGAATATTACAATTACTTTGTTCACCTTAGCATTCAACTACAAGCCCATTAACGGTACTGTATCCATTGGTTTCTAATTCCAGAAAAAATCACGCAGTTTATAACATATAAGTGCCATTGCACCCCGACTAGCCTGAGTTTCTGCGAGAGCATCCAGCATGAGAAAGGCATGGACGGTTGCTTCAAATCGAACCGACAAAACGGGAACACCTGCCTCAATAAGTTTATGTGCATAGGCCTCACATTCATCACGAGTTACATCGCATTCGGCGCTAATAATAAGTGTAGGAGGCAACCCGGAAAGTTGTTCTAGAGTAGCCTGGAGTGGTGATGCAGTAGGCTGGTTTCGTACATGAATATCAGGACAATAGAAATTCCAAAGACATTGAATTGCGTCAATAGAAAGAAAGTAACCCTCTGCAAATTCCTGATATGATGACTGGTCGAATGTTGCACTTGTAACAGGATAGAGAAGAAGCTGAAAACCAATTTTTGGTCCCTTACGCTCTTTTGCCAGAAGAGTTACTGCCGCAGCAATATTTCCCCCTGCACTTTCTCCAGCAATGGCTAACCGTGAAACATCGAGTTTGAGTTGATTTCCATGTTTCGCAATCCATTGGAGCACTGCATAAACTTCTTCGATCGGAATTGGGTATTGTCCTTCTGGCGCCCGTTGAAAATCCACAAAAATAAGAGCTGCACCGGTGCCATTCGTCAAAGCGCTTATCAAACGCTCATACATGGTGTAATCTCCTCGCACCCAACCGCCTCCATGTATATAAACTAAAACTGGTAAAATTTCGAGGATGCCTGGGGGACGGAGGATGTGTATGCTCACCTTACCATTTGGCCCCACTGGAAGCTCATGAGTTTCAGTATCTACCAATTCTTTATTCACAGAAGCCATTGTTTGCAAATGCTTAAAAGCATCCCTGGCTTGTTGGGGTGTAAGCTCATGAAATTTGGGGCCGGGCTGGCTATTCACTTGGTCTAAAAAAGCCTGAACTACAGGATCTATTACGGTTTTGGATTTCATCTAATGATCTATCCCAGATGTTGTCCCCCGGATAACCCGGGGGAAAGCATTATGATCTTATTTGTTCTGTTCATTAACAAACTTCATCAGCTCGTCATTGCATTTTTCCCACTCATCATAAAATAACCCATGTCCACTATTTTCAAAACGGATAAGCTTGGAACCTTTAATGCCCTTATGCATTGCTTCACCTAAGCCAAAAGGACAAACTCTATCGGCAGGAGCATGAAAAATAGCGGTTGGTACTTTAACTTTTTCTAAATTTTTACGTTGATCGGTATCCCTAAGAGCAATGATGCATTCCGCAGTTGCGTAGGGAGATGCTTCCATACCCATATTTTGCATCCAATCCGCAAATTTAGGACTGACAGAATCTTCTTTATGAAAAAAGAGCTTCCCAAAATTTTCCAATAACTGAGGCCTATCGGAATAACACAATTTGAGCAATTCATTACATTGGTCAATAGTTAAACCGTGAGGGTAATCTGAGCGTTGAGTCCAAATAGGTGCTGCGGCTCCAAGCAGTACCATCCCGGAAACTCGCTCGTTATGATGGCGTGCGCAATAGTTAATACATATCGCACCACCCATGGAATGACCTACGAGTGTTACATTATATAAATTTAGATGGCGTAAAACTTTTAAAATATCATCCGCAAAAACATCATAATTATACTCGCCCCAAGGTTTATCCGATTTTCCATAGCCCCTCATATCGATGCCAATGCAACGAAAGCCATGTTTCGGTATCTGTGTAAATTGATATTCATAACAGCGATGGTCAAAAGGCCAACCAGATATAAACACAATTGGTTTACCAGAACCCCAATCTTGTACAAAAACGCGAGTGCAAGCATCAACTTGTACATATTCCATATGTATCTCCTTGTTCATCAAATAGTTAATTTTAAATCCTAAATAAACTAGCTATTGTTAACTATAGATGTATTTTTTGGAAAATGTGGAAATCAGGGAGTCCTCCCTCATTTTTACTAGAAAAAGCCCCCTTTATTTCAGTTACTTAAATTATACTTTTAAATAATCAACTCAAGATTTGCTATCTATAGATAATTTGTCCTACAGATCTCTCCATAGCTCAGGTATCTTGTTCAAGTTTATTATGTTATTAATAAGGAATAACTATTTATGCGAGGAATGTCATCATCAAAACTTTTTAGTCTTACTCTCAAAATCAGGAAATTGAAATTTGGCAAGCTCTGCAAAATATCCCTCAGTTTGGATTAATTGCTCAAAATTCCCTTCCTGTATAATCCGTCCATCATGGATCACCAAAATTCGAGAGGCACTTTTTAAGGTGGACAGACGATGAGCAATAACAATCTGTGTGATTTTTAATTTCGCCAAATACTCTTGAATTTTGGTTTGATTTTGATTATCGAGAGCACTAGTTGCCTCATCAAGAAATAAAATTTTCGGTTTTTTTATCAAAGCTCGCGCAAGAACTATTCGTTGTTGTTCTCCTCCTGACAAAGATTGCATACCCTCATTAATGAAAGTATCCATCTCCATAGGCAAAGCAGAGATCATTTGTTCAAGGCCTAAGTGATAAACAATATTCCAGGCATCATTTCTAGTGAGATGTTTGTCATTACCAATAATATTTTCAAGTATCGTTCCTGGTGTTAGTACTGATTTTTGGGTAACAACACCGATTTGTTGGCGCAGATTTGCTAAATTAATCATATCAATATTGATATCATCATAAAAAATTTGACCATCCAAAGGCTTTTCCAATCCTAATAATATTCGGAACAAAGTTGATTTACCGCATCCTGAGTTTCCAGTGATCCCAATGACTTCACCGGGATTAATCAATAAATTAACGTTTTTATAAATTAATGGTTGATTGTCCTCGTAGCGAAAGGATAAATTCTTGATTTGAATTTTTCCTTCTAACTTTATATGGCTACCACCCATCTGCAGTGGCTCTACTTTTGCCTCAAAAATAACCAATGATTGCTCAAAAAGCGGAAGAATAATCAAAATTGACGAAATAAATGTAGTAAGCGTAAGCAAAGATGAAAAAAATTGAGAAAATGCTGCATTAAAAGCAATAAAAGTACCAATTTGCATCTGTTCATTAAAATAAAAATAGATACAGAAGAGAATAAGGGTCATAAACAGAAGTAAAGAACCATGAATAATATGCACACTAATCCGGAGCTTATCTGCTTTGTATCTTGCGATTAAAAGATTCGAAAAATAATCAGACCAGATATTAAACGCTCGATACTCACTTGCTGATGCTTTAAATTTCATGATTCCACTAATTACCTGGAAAACAAAACCAGAGAGCCTGGTCAAATATTCGTAGACCTTACGCTGATGAATAAGTAAGCGATGACTAATAAAAAGAATTATAGAACTAATTACAAAAACACTTAATAGAGCCATAATTGCAAGCATTAAGTTGTAATAACACATTAGAATAAAAGATAAAAAAGCGACGACCACACTAAAGAGTGACAACATTGTTGATTGAGTAAGCATTTCCTGGATGGTTGATACAACACCCGCACGATAAGCAATATCTCCTGCATTCAATTGACGAAAAAACGTTGGTGTTAATTTTAGAAGCCTATCCCAAATCGCGGGTTCTAGCCGCCTTTGTATTTTAAAACGAAGGTTTAACATGAGAACCGTTTGATTTATTGATAAAAAGAAGAAAATTAATGTATTGATAATTAGTAAAATTGCCAAAAGTGTTATCTGCCCAGATTCTATAAATTGACTAAAATTATTAAAAAAGTAACTCATTAAAATAGGCAAGCTCATCAAAATAAGACTTAATCCTAATTGCAAATATAAAATGGACTGCAATTCGTTTTTTAATGAACTGAATGAAAATTTTAGAATATCGAAGAGTTTAGTAGTTGTTTTAGGAAGCGGTTTAATAAACGAAAAACCATAACTTTCTATTTTGCTTAATTGATCTTGAGATAAAGTAATAACCTCTGTTGGCGTAGAACATTGATAACCGCCATTTTTTTTAGGTACTAAGACACATGGAGAATTGTCCATAAATCCGAGAAAAATACCAAGATCATAACTCCACCATTTATCTTCAAGTGTCATTTTGTGTATTCGAATACCTGAGTGTGTTGAAATTTTTTCCATTAAATCATCAAGATCGTCGCCAAGATCTCCACTGGGTATTTTAAGACTAACATCCATCAACTCAGCTAAATGCAATAAAGCATCTATTAATAATGTTTTATTATCTGAGACAGAATGGGGGTTACTATCTTTATGACCCAATACTTGTTGAATTTTTAATAATCCCGGTGCAATATCTTCAAGTTCTGAATCATTCATAATAAGTAATCCCTTTCGATAAATCCCCTATATCGTCCGTTGAGCTTCATTAATTGTTCATGATCTCCCCTTTCAATAATTCCCCCATCTTCAATTACAACAATTTCATCACAATATTTTATAGCGCTCAATCGATGGGTCACAATGAGAAAACTGCAATTCATTTTACGCAAATTTTCATAAATTTTTGCCTCGCTTAGAGAATCGAGAGCAGAGGTTGCTTCATCAAGAAGAATCAATTCAGGTTTTTTTAACAATGCCCGTGCTAATTCAATCCTTTGAGCCTGGCCAAGACTTATATTACTTCCTCCTTCCTGAATAGGATAGTCAAGGCCTCCTTTTAATTTAACTAAATCATAAATACAGGCAGCTTCGAGAGCTTCAATGATGGTTTCTTCTTCAATACTTCTATCCCACATGGTAAGGTTATCGCGAATCGTTCCTTCAAATAGAAAAACATGTTGGTCAACATAGGAAACCATCTTAAACAATTCCTTGGGAGTATAATTTTTTATGCTTTTTCCTTTGAGATAAATGTGACCAGACCAAGGTTCAAAAAGTCCACAAATCAAATTGAGCAGCGAAGATTTTCCACCACCTGAAAGGCCTGTAATCGCAACTGTACCGCCTTTTTTCAAATGAATATTGATTTCCGACAGGATAGGTGCTTCTAGTTTTGAATAACCAAAATAAAGATCTTTTATATCGATCAAGTTATTCGATTTTATATCACCCTCCTCTATCTCCTTATCATTTTTTTGCGCCAGTAAAACATCATTAACTCGAATTAAGTCTGCTTTAAGCTCATTGATTTTCAAAAAATTATCCACAATTTCAATTACTGGGCCAGAAAAAAGAAGCAACAAGGTATAAATTGCAATTAAACCTCCTACGGTCATTGTCCCTTGTATAATAAAATGAAGGCCTAAGATAATCAGAAAAACCAGATTAAAGAAATAAAGAACGCTAGGCAATAATGAAATAAGTGCGGTATAAAAATCTATTTTTTGTTCTGAATCAATTAGCTTGGATTTATAGCTTAACCAACGAGAAAAAAAGCGATTTTCTCCATTCATGAATTTTAGTGTTTCAATCATTTGTACCCCACTATATTCAATACCGTATATTTTTGCATGATCTTGTGAGTAACGACGACCAAGATCTATAATTTTTCTTTTGGTAAGTACAATTGCTAAAAAGTTTAATATCGTAATAAAAATCGTAATCAATCCAATGGTTTGATTAATTAATAGAATAAGCGTTGTATAAATTAATATACTTAAAATTCCAATGATTGATTCAGATAAAAAAGCAGTTGTCTTTGATGCTATTTCATCAAAAATATGCACCCTGTTTGCAATATCGCCAGTGGCTCTTTGCAGGTAATAATTCATTGGTAAATGCAGAAGTTTATTGAAAAACTCTGGAATTCTTTTGATTGAAAATTTTAATTTGTATCTTACTACATAATATTGCTGAATCCACAAAAGTATTATCGTCATAATTAAGGTAATCGTCATTCCAATAATAAAACCGGGCATCCATTGTTTCTGGTGTTTAACAATAATATTATCAACAAAAAATTCAATGAATAAAGCCAAAGATGCTTGCGGAATTGACAGAAGCGCTGAGACGAGAACGATATAAATAATTTCTGTTGAATCGCCCTTTAAATGGTCACGCAGTAAATCAATAACTGTTTTCTCTTTTTTGCCCCCAGCTTTAAATTCCTTACTTGGCGTAATGCGTAAAACCACACCAGTAAAACCTTTATCAAATTCTTCAACAGTAATAACCCTGGGCCCTGTAGCAGGATCATTGATATATACTTTATTTTTTATAATCCCTTCAATTACCATAAAGTGTTCAAATTTCCAGAAAATGATGAATGGAGTTTGCATATAACGAAGAGTATCTATTTCCTGGATACGCTTACCTTCTGCATTCATACCTAAAGCTCTAGCTGCTTTGATGATATTTATTGCTTTTGAACCATCACGGGTAACTCCGCATGCCTCCCGCATTTCCTCGGCAGAGATGTATAGACCATAGTAGGAAAGAATGATTGAAAGAGAAACAGCGCCACATTCCATGGCATCCATTTGGAGAATAGTGGCAGTTTTGACTCGTTTATGCGGAGCATTTAATAAACCAGGATCAAGATCAAATTTAATCATTTTTATTCATTACCCAGTTTTTTGCCGATTTTAAAATTGGCAGGATTATAGAAAGCGGATGTTCTTTTTTAACGACTATCTCCACCTTCGTAACAGTACCAATTGAGAGCTTTTCTTTAGGGCCAGATGAAGTAGTCCAACGATAGCCCGTTGGAGTCTCCAGCGAATGTTCCAGCTCTATTTTTACTTTAAAAACGGGACCATTTTGCTCAAATACATCAGCCATTTTTTTATTTTCTAAAATACTTTCAAGACCTTCTGGACTTATAGGTAACTCGCTCACAAAAGTGACTTTGCCAACTATCCCTCCATATTCAAGTACATTGACATGTTTAGGAAAAACTTTAGATTCCATACCAACTACAATTTTTTTGCCAACATCGGCATTGAAAAAAGCAATGACTTCTAAATCTTTATTGTGAGTAATGATATTAATGAGTGTTTGTTTTTCAGTTAAGAAATCCCCGGGTTTTACATATTCATTCGAAACAATTCCATCTTCTGGGCTCAAAACAGTTTCAGTTAACTTAATGTTTTCTATTAGTTTTTTTAAATTAAATTGAGATTGTGCCAATTTCTCCTGTAAATCGCGAATTTTTGTATTCCAAGACTCAATATAGTCATTTTTGTCTTGATTCAATTCAATAAGCGTATTTTCATTTTTAGTAATTTGTTCTTTCGAATCATAATAAGCTACTTGTATATCCGTTAACTCCAAACGCGATAAAATTCCTTTTTTAAACGCTGCTTCCTGAATTTTTAATAAGGATTCAAGACGATTTTTTTTCTCTTGTAAACTTTCATTAATTGTTTGTGCGTGATTAATAGAATCTTGAATTTGTTTTAAGCGAATATCAATTTCGAATTTTGCAGTTTTTGTCAGCTCAGCCAATTTAATTTTCTGTTGTTCTATGTAATTGCTTAACTCTTTAGCTTCACTATTCATATTAGGATTCACTAAAGTAGCAAGTAATTGTCCCTTTTTTACTTTAACTCCAGGATCAACCCATAACTGCTTTACATACCCACCAGAAATAGGAGACATCACATTAATAATTTCTGCATTTTTTGCAAAAATTATACCCTGTCCTTCAACTAAAGTAGTAATTTTACCAAATATTAACCATAAGACTCCAGATATAATTAACATAAAAAAAATGATTAAATAAATCCATGACTTTGGTGTGATAATTCGAATGTTTTGCTGGAAATCTTCGCGCTCATAAAATGACTCAACTGCCTGCTTACGATAGAGATCTGACTCTTTCATTTTATTTTCTCGTACATAATGCGAATTCTATGGGTCAGCACAGGAAGAAGCTGGAGACCAATAGCTGGATAAGCATGTATTTGAGTGGTAAAGTCCCATTCTGAAATAAAGATACACTCCACCTTGTCTAATGCCTTCACAGAGGCAGTAGTTTTTAATTTATCAATTACAGATATTTCCCCAATGATTTGTCCGGGATCTAATTGGGTAATTACCAATTCACTCCCATCTTGTAAGGTTTTGAAGACTTCAACAGTACCTTTATAAACAACAAAGATGCCAGTCGGATCAGTATTTTCAGCGATAATTAATTCACCCGGCTCAAATTGACGAAGTGTTACCAGGTTGACTAATGGCCATAAGGCATTTTTATTTAGCATTTTAAATAAATCCAAATTTTTCATGAAATTAAATAATTCCAGGTTTTCAGAGATTGGGTTATCCATATACTTCTCCTGCTGAAGACATGACTACTAAGTTCACTTGAGGCAATATAAAAAAATATATCCCCGGATCTATTTACGCTCTATAGATTTTATAAATGATAAATTTGTTATCTAATTCAAAGATTAGACTGATTTAGGTTATTGAGCAAGGTTACTTAATCAGCTCATCTAACTCAATCAATATTGGACTGAAACAGATAGCTCTTTTACAAAGAGTCTATTTCTTTTTTTTGGCGTTCTTTTTTATATGACTCATTAATCTTCTTTTTTTATTAACTTGACGCTGTGATAATTTATTTTTCTTTTCAGCAAAGGGATTCATTCCCCCTTTAAATTCAAGTTTCAAAGGAGTACCAACTAATCCAAGATGCCTAATAAATTCATTATTGAGATATCGTTTATAGCTATCAGGCAAGTCAGCCAATTGGTTTCCGTGAATAACAATGACAGGTGGATTATGACCACCAAGATGTGCATAACGCAACTTAATCCTGCGTCCATTCACACATGGAGGAGTATGTTTTGTACTGAGGTCTTGAAGTAAACGGGTTAATTTTGGTGTAGAAAAAGATTGGATTGCAGAGGTATAAGCTTCATTAATATCTTTAAACAGATTTCCTACTCCACTACCATGCAGGGCTGAAATAAACCTGATTTTAGCAAAATTCGCAAAGTGTAATCTTCTTGATAATTCGCTTTTGATTTTTTCTTTATGCTCTTCGTCCAATCCATCCCATTTGTTCACTGCAATCACTAAAGCCTTGCCCGATTCAATAATAAAACCAAGCAAGTTCATGTCTTGATCGGTAATTCCTTCATTGGCATCCAAAAGTTGTAAACAGACATTTGACTCTTCAATTGCCTTTAGTGTTTTAATCACTGAAAATTTTTCAATTTTTTCATCTATTCGAGATTTTCTTCGAACTCCTGCGGTATCTATTAAAACATACTGTTGGTTATCTCTGGCAAAAGGAATGGCAATACTATCTCTGGTAGTTCCAGGCATGTCATAAACAACAACTCGTTCCTCTCCTAAAATTCGATTAATCAACGTTGATTTCCCAACATTAGGACGACCGGCAAAGGCGATTTTAATCGCATGCATTTCTTCAACCTTTTCACATTGAGGGACAAATGGTGATAAAATATCATCCAACAATGTTCGTATACCAGTACCATGGGAGGAAGAAATGGAGTGGATACTTGTAATCCCTAAGGATTGAAAATCAGCACACGCAATATCATCATCTAGACCTTCAGTTTTATTCACAACAAGATGGACTTTTTTATTTAATTTTCGCAGGTTAGTTGCGATTTTTTCATCAATACCAGTTAAACCATCGCGTCCATCAACTAAAAACAATACAATATCCGCTTCGTGCAATGCTATTTCAGATTGCTTCGACATTAAACTATCGACAGCAATATCATCAATCCCGATACCACCGGTATCTACAACAATATAATGCTTGTCATCATGTTGTGCTTGGCCATATTGTCTGTCGCGAGTTAGGCCAGGATAATCTGCAACAAGAGCATCTTGTGTTTTTGTCAATTTATTAAATAAAGTAGACTTACCTACATTAGGACGTCCAACAAGTGCAATCACAGGGATCATGTTTAACTCACAGATAATTGATTAAGCATTCCATTGTCCGTTAATACGTATAACTGGTTTCCAATCACAGTCGGGGAGATACTTATTCCTCCCGAAATTTTTGCACGGGCTAGTACTTCACCTGTTTGTGAGTCTAGAAAATGGAGATATCCCGTTTTGTCACCTACGACAATATCATTGTTGATCAAAGCTGGTTCAGTTAATATCCTTGCTTTTAAAGCAGTTTGCTTCCAATTTACTCGACCACTGTGTTTATCAAGTGACCATATTACATCATGGCTATCGGTTACATATAACGTATTTCCACTTAAAACCATGTTCTTGTACACAGATCCTGGCTTTTTCCAAAGAAATTGTCCGTCAGAAAGTGATAATGCACCAATAAAACCTTGATAAGTTGCTAAATAAACCACATTACTTTCAACTATTGGATCCGCATCTATATCTACCAAACGCTCCACATCGCTTGATCCAGCAGCATAAACGATGCTTCGTTGCCAGATAACACGACCTGTATCTATATCAAGCGCGTCTAATTTTCCATCAGAAAAACCAATTAGCAGCAGATTTCCCATCACTATTGGAGATGAGCTTGCCTTTAGAATCAAGCTAGGTGAACCATGTTCTGCTGTCCATAATTCTTTACCGCTCACCACATCAAATGAATATACCTTGCCATCAATTGTTTTAACGATGACTTTCCGATGCGTAATGGTAGGTGGAGACAAAATTTCACCAGAAACCTTAGCTTGCCATAGTTTTTTACCATTGCTCTGATTTAACACAACAACTGAGGAGTTACTCGTTCCTAAAGCAATATATCCATTTGCAATTGTAGGACCACTTACTAAACCATGTTTCAGTGGTGTAGTCCATTTTATTTCACCGTTACTTTTATTCACTGCTTGAACAAGTCCGCTAGCATCTGCAATGTATATAGTACCACTTTGAACTACAGGTTTAAGCCTTAAGTACTCATTATTTTTAGAGACCTTACCTACAGAAACGGTCCATTTGTTAGACACTTTTATTTTATCTTGAATTTCTTTGAGCTCTTTGGGTTTTGGGGTGTTGTCCTTACCTAACATATAATCATCAAGCTTCGAACAGCCCTGTGCCATAACAAGGAAAAGTAAAATAAAAAATTTAATTTTCATGAAAATAAAGCCTCAATTTGTACCACCCGAATTTATTATCTTCGATCGTTTCATTATGCCCTACATCTTTTATATAGCGCACCAAAAAGCATACTTAATATATATCTGGATGAAAATACTCCCTTTCGTTCTAAAATTATTTTCAACAAAATAATACAGAATTCCAGAAAAAAAAGTTATCAACCCTAGTTATGCAGACCGTACTTTCTTATCTCCTGAAATCATTGAATGGGACTTGCTTGTGATCTCATTCGTTTTCATTTCTAAAAATAAGTTACCCATTCCATTTGTTTTTACTTCGTCTAATGCTAGTTTATAAGAATTAATGGCCTCTTGATATTGGCCTGTTGCTCCATAAATATCACCTTTTAATTCATTAATAACTGGTAAATAGGTATTATCATCAATGCTACCAAGTTCTTTTAATGCATTAGCATAAGATTTTTCTGCTGCATAGATACGTGCTATACGAATTTTTGCTATTTGCTTTAAAGCAAGCATTTGACTATTAGAAGCGACGCTTTGCAGCTCCTGTGTTGCCTTGTTTAAATTGTTTTTAGATACATAAATTTTGGCGAGGGTCATATGAGCGACATCGGCATACACCGATCCACTATGTTCATGGATTAATTCATTAGCATAAGATCTTACAGCCTTAATATTATGATTTGAAAGAGCAACCATCATATGCTCATATGCAATAGAAGCTTGTTGTGTTAATTTTTCTTGATGCCAATGCAAATACCGATATCCGGCAATACCAAAGAGTATTAGCGATAATACAATAGTAATTAGATTGCCATATTGCTTCCACCATTTTTTTATTGATTCTAATTGTTCCTCTTCAGTCATATAAACTGACATAGCACTCTCCCACACTCACTCTAAATAATCTTTTAAAACTTGATGAAGCATATTTTGCTTTACTGTAATTTGCTCTGTTCCACTACGTAAATTTTTAATGCCAATTTGTTCCTGGATCATTTCATCGTCACCCAAAATTAAAGCGAAGTGTGCACCACTTTTATCCGCTTTTTTAAATTGACTTTTAAAACTTCCTCCTGCAGTGTTCACCAAGACTTCGACTTTAGGATATCCATTACGAATGGACTCAGCAATCTTAAGCCCACGCATCACAGCCTGGTCATTAGTGGCAATGATATATATAGTATTTTTTTTCTCTTCTTGCTTTAATAGATTTAAGGTTTCCATCAGCAAATAAATTCTTTCAATGCCTAAAGCAAAACCAGCTGCCGGTGTTCGATTACCACCTAGCTGTTCTACGAGTATATCGTAACGACCTCCAGCGCAAACAGTTGCTTGGCTGCCTAATTTATCTGTAACCCATTCAAATACTGTATGTCCATAATAATCAAGGCCACGTACCAAGACTGGATTGACTTCATAAGAAATATTTAATGTATCTAAGCCATCACAAAAAGATTTAAAATGTGCACGGCTTTTCTCGCCTAAAACATCAATTAATTTTGGAGCATTGGCTAATAAACTGTGCATTTCCGGATTTTTACTGTCTAAAATCCGCAATGGATTTCGATCTAACCTTCGTTTACTGTCTTCATCTAATAGATTTTCATGATCCAGTAGGTATTCTACCAAAACTTTCTTATAATGATGTCGTTCAGATAATTCCCCTAAAGTATTCACCTGTAATTGGACTAAATTATCAAATCCTAACTGCTCCCAAAACTTACGGCAAATAGAGATCAATTCCAATTCAATCATTGCGCCTGACATTCCAAATGCTTCGACACCAAGTTGATTAAACTGCCTATATCGACCTTTCTGAGGTCGTTCATGACGAAACATAGGTCCCATGTACCACAGTTTTTGTTGCTGATTATGTAAAAGACCATGCTCAAGACAAGCACGAACACAACCGGCCGTTCCTTCTGGTCTAAGGGTAATACTGTCACCATTTAGATCGTTAAAGGTGTACATTTCCTTTTCAACAATATCAGTGACTTCGCCAATAGTGCGTTTAAACAATTGTGTACTTTCAACCAGTGGAAAACGTATCTCCTGGTAACCATAACGTGTCAGCACATGAATAAACACTTGTTCTAAGGTGCGCCAGAGAGGCGTTGCGTCAGGTAGAACATCATTCATCCCACGAATTGCCTGGATTCTTTCAGTCACTGCTTTTCTCCAAAGGAGACATTTCTGGCTTTGGATTGAGCAAAGATTGCATTTTAGAGATATCTGTTAATTTGATTTCTAAATTTTTATTTACTGGTGTTTGGTGATTCAGCGATAAATCGACAGGAGCAGGACTATTTGTTGAAAATAGCTGTTGATTATCCCTATTTTTTTGCCACCAAATACCAACAGCAACAATCACTCCCAAAGCAAATAAAAGAGTAAACCAACGAATAATATGTTCTGCTTTATGGGATTCGCGTTTACTTTGTTGCCACAATGCACGTTCTGGTTTTCTCTCAACAAGGTATTGCTTATTAAATATTGCCAGGTAAGGCTCGGGAGAAGTACCCAATAGCTTGGCGTATGCTCGCAAATATCCCTTAACAAAAACAGGTTCAGGCAACAAATGAAACTCGTTATTTTCAATTAACTCAATAATACGGGCTCTTAAATGAAGCTTATTAGCAACATATTCGATAGTATAACCCTTTTGTTCTCGTATAGAGGCAAGATGCGCTCCTGGATTCCTATCATTTTCAAGTATATTTTCATCCAGAGTGGTTATTGTGTTCATTATTTACTCCACTGTTATCGATATAGGAATTTAAATTATTTATACTTTGCTCATATTGTGCTGCAATTTGATGCTGCCCCACTTTCTCAGAAACTTCTTTAGCTAATGACAACAGCATTTTGTCATTTAAAACTAAATCAGGATGATTCTGTACTAAAGCAAAAGCAGCCTGCTCTTTTCCCATTTTAATTTCTAATTTCAGCAGCTCATATAAGGATACCTTCCGTGAGGGATCTTGATTTAGTGCTTTTGTGAAATAAAACATAGCTTTTTCATCATTAGGAGCAGTTAACGCACATAATCCTGCATTTTCATAAGCCCCGGCAGTATGTATATACTGTACATCATTAGCTGCTTTTAAAAAGTATTTTTCGGCTTTCTTATAATCACCTTGTCGGCATAAAAAGGCACCATAATTATTTAGTTGAGCCCCACCGCTTCCGGTTAGAGATATTGCCTTCAAATAATATTTTTCTGCTTGCTCCAATTCTTTGGTTTGTTCAAAATAATAAGCCAATGCTGAATTAACATCGGGTGATGCAGGTTCCTGCTCAAGCGCTGTAAGCAATTTCTTTTTAGCTCGAGGCCTGTCACCTTGTTTTAAATAACCTAAACCAAGCTGGGCATTGTATGATGCAGCCTTACTTAGATTGGGCTTTTTAAAATTTTGTTTTTCACTTTCTTCATTATGGGTACAGGCTTGCATCAACAAGCAAACCATAATCAACAAGGAATAAAAACCTTTTAGCACAATATTCCACATTAAGATTATAAAATGATTGGGCATTATAACCGCTTACTGACAAATTAAAAATGATTTGTCATAAATAATAGAGGTTTGTTGACGATTCATTCTACTCCCAATACGCTGAATCCCTTACATATTTATAAATTTTATTCTCTTGTTCGCTGTTCTTGATCGGACTTGGGTATAAAATGCAACTTTTGCCATCGTTGAGAGCGAGTCGTTCTATCCTTTACCTCTCCTGCTAATTGACCACATGCAGCATCAATATCATCGCCTCTTGTCTTGCGAGTAATAGTGTTAATTCCATGAGCCATTAATTTTTCCCTAAATGCATCGATTGTTTCCTGCGAAGAACGCTCGTATTGTGTCATTGGGAATGGATTAAAAGGAATTAAGTTTACTTTTGCAGGGATATTGCGCAATAACTTGATTAATTGAATTGCATGCTCAGGTTGATCGTTTACTCCTTTAAGCATCACATATTCAAAAGTCACCTTTCTTCTTGGTTCATTTTTAAAATAAATTTTACACAAAGCCATTAATTGGGCTAATGGATATTTTTTATTAATTGGGACAAGTTCATTTCTCAATTCGTCGTTAGGTGCATGAAGAGAAACGGCTAACGCAACAGGGCTCACCTCTCTTAAACGTTCCAGATCGGGCAAAACCCCGGAAGTACTTAAGGTAACTCGCCGTTTTGATAATCCATAGGCAAAATCATCCATCATAATATCCATTGCAGAAACAACATTATCAAAATTAAGTAACGGTTCCCCCATTCCCATCATCACTACGTTTGTGACTCTTTTGTCATGATTCCCTTGGCTTTGTGACAGTTCACGCACTGCCAACCAAACCTGTCCAATGATTTCGGCTGTGGTTAGATTTCGATTAAACCCTTGTTTTGCTGTAGAACAAAAAGAGCAGTTCAACGCGCACCCAACTTGAGAAGAGACACATAAAGTTCCTCGGTTAGCTTCAGGTATAAATACCGTCTCAATACAATTTCCGCATTCGAGCTTTAATAACCACTTATGAGTTCCATCATTTGATTTTTGACAGGCAATTATTTCTGGCAATTTGATGCAGGACAATTGAGATAGTTTTTCTCTTAGTGTTTTTCCTAAATTAGTCATTTTAGCAAAATCAGTTAAGCCTGCTTGATGAATCCACTGTATTATCTGCTGAGCTCGGTATGGCTGCTCATCCCAGCTACTCAATAATTCACGCATTTGTTGATAATTATAATTCAGAAGATTTACTTTTTGTGCAGTCAATTTTCACTCCAGATTTAATGGCACTAAGTAAAGGATGTGATTAAGGAATGACGTATCTAAGGTTCAAAAGAGCACATCTCTCAACTTTAATCAAAAGAAAGAGCCTGGCTACGCTTCGCCCACCCAGGCTACAATCTAAATCAATAACTTAATGCCTTTAAAATTTTATCTTTCGCAAATTTCATGTGGTTCGAAGAAGAAGGCAATTTCAAGAGTTGCATTTTCTAAACTATCCGAACCATGTACTGCATTTGCATCAATGCTGTCAGCAAAATCAGCACGAATGGTTCCAGAGGCAGCCTCTTTAGGATTAGTTGCACCCATAATTTCTCTATTTTTCAAGACAGCGTTTTCACCTTGTAATACTTGAACCATTACTGGGCCAGAAATCATAAAGTCAACTAAATCTTTAAAAAATGGGCGTGCACGATGAATATCATAAAAATTTTCTGCTTGCTCGCGAGAAAGTTGCATCATTTTTGCGGCTATGATGTTTAGACCAGCATTTTCAAAACGTGTATAAATTTGACCAATTACAGACTTAGCTACTGCATCTGGTTTAATAATTGACAATGTTGATTCTTTTGTCATTATGCACTCCATAGGGGTTAGGTTAAAGTGCAACATTATACATGAAATCCTTGCTCTATGGCTAATATAAATTCACTGTTAAGTCAATGATCAGCTTATTTTTTAAACTGGATTTGTTATTCTTTACCTGGTAGCACCTATAGTCTTATCAAAATATAGTGCCTCTCTATTAATAGCGTCTTGTGCTGGATCAATCTTATAGTCAGGTAAAAACTTGAGGAGATCAATGACACGAAGAATTGTATTGTAAAATTGATCTCGAAAGGAATTTGCTAACTCGGTTATTTCTTTAGCCTTAACAAAATACTCTTTTATTTGTTCATCAAAATCAGATTCAATTTTAAATATTTTTTCCAAATTGAGGACCATTCTTGCTTTGAGATCCTGATTTAATGATACCTTAAAAATTTCATTCATTTTTTCAATAAACTGAAACTTGTTTTCCTGTGTTTGATTATTCATCAAGTTACAATAAATCAAAGCGTGTCTAATTGCTTTACGAATTTCACTTTTTGGCCCAGAAAAATTCGCAGTTTTTAATGGTGATTTCAAGGCATTAATCGCTTTTTCCATTTCACTATTAAACATCTGCGATACTTTTATCAGAACTGATTGACTTTCAGCAATAAGATAATCATGTTGTCCATGTATCTTATGAAACTCATCACCAAGGGATATTAACTGTTGACGCTCCCTTTCTAAAGCTTCGCGAGTCACAGCTCCTTGAGCTTCTTCATCTTTAGCGCTTTCACCAGACAACAAATAATCAATGAAAAGTTTTTGAGCATAAACATGATAATCATTTGCTTGATCCATAATAATACCATTTAATACATTCCTTAAAGGAACTTGCACTAAATGATGATACAAGCTAGTCGGAGTTTTAACCGCTTCAACCAGTTCTGCATATTCTAACTTAACCTGGTATTTCCCCAAGATACGTTCAGCCGTTATTGCTCCATAAGTAGAAAACCAATGGCTTAGTTCATTATTAACTTCATCCCCGTTCATTTTTCATCCGATTTAATTTTTTCAAAGTATGTGATATAAGACAGCTTATTTTAATAAGTATAGTGTATTCATAGATGTTAAAACGATTAGGTACTGAATTACAATCAGTAAATGATTTTCTGCAGGTAAAAACACCTCCGGAATGGTTAGAGTACGCGGTTAAACACGTTCCTTTATTATTGATTGATCATGCTCATTGTGAACGTAAAGCAGCCGCAACTGCTATCAATTTCATCAGTAAGTATCCAGAAAAAAAAGAATTAGTCGAAATCATGTCACCTTTGGCACGTGAAGAGCTACTTCATTTTGAAAAAGTGATACAAATCATGATTCGAAAAGGCATTCAATTCAGTCCACTGCAGCCTTCTGGATACGCAACTCAAATGCATAAGCAGGTTACAAGTAGAGACATGATTCAACGTTTATGCGATCAACTTATAATTGGCGCCATCATTGAAGCTCGCTCATGTGAGCGTTTCCATGCAATTATTCCTTACCTTGAAGACGAGGATTTAGTAAAATTTTACAGTACTTTAATTAAATCAGAAGCCCGACATTTTGAAGATTATTTGAGGCTGGCAAAATTATACGGTGGAGATATAGAAAACCGGCTCAACATATTTTTATCTTTGGAAAATAGTTTTATTTTAACAACAGATACGGTATTTCGTTTTCATAGTGGAATACCGTATCAATAAAAAGCTCATCGCATTGAATAAGATGGAGACTGTGGTTCCTCTTCAATAGTCAACTCGGCATTTGCTGGATTTTTTAGGAATTCAGCAAGACTTGGTTTTAAGCTATTGAACGTATCTTCATCTAGATATTTACCATTCTTTGGATTGATGTATACATTTGTCTCCCCAGCCACTAGATGGTAATCATTTTCAATTAACCACGCATCAATAAGAGCCTTAAATGCTTCATTTGCAGGGTGAGGTTTATTGCTAACTATCTTTATCGGATTGTTCTTATCATCGAGTTCAGGTTTTCCTGTTTTGTCATCTATTTTATATTTAACATCTCCCTTTTCATCTCGTTCGTAAACTACCAGAGGGGCACCGTCTTTACGAGTTAATGGCGCAACATTTAGCTTTCCATCTGTAAATGTAACATTATGGTGAAGGGTAGGCAGGTCAATGTCAGCATCCCCTTTAATACTATCACGCAAATTACTCTTAAACTTAATCCATGCTTTACCAATTGGATCTTCATTTTTCTCATATACATATTTGTTGTAAAGTTCGCCGAAAGTTTGATCAACAGATACATTCATTGCTTTATTCAGTTTGCCAAACATATTTAATAAGGACATCATTGAAGCACGATAATCTTGATATGAATTTTGTTCTGGTTTCATGGCTTCGTCAGCAAGGCGATTAACTTCATCCCAAAGAGTCGTTTCTTGCTGAGTCCCTTTATGGAGTATATGCTTATTTCTAAGTTCCTCCATTGCCATAGCATATTCCATACGCCGCTTAAGCATTTGCGCATTTTGGTAGTCTTGGGCTATTCTTTCATTTTCTTGTCTACGAAGCTCCTCTGCCGCCTTTGCAGATTTTTCCTTGGCCTCGGCCATTTTCTTCGCATAATCATCATCTTTACTACTAGTCATACCCAAACTCTCCGCAAAAAATTAAATATAAGCAAAACAGAGCCCTTTTGTATTATCATAACACAACAAATGAGGTTTGTCATCCCAATCACTTAGTACATAACGTCTTAGATTTTCCGAATTATTTTCATAATTGGTTATACCTGGCTTATGAGTATGTCCATGAATTAATTGGGTGATTTTATAATGCATCATATGTTGAATAATCGCCTCAGAAACTACGTCCATTTCTTCTATTGATTTGTTTTGATTTATCTGACTTCGATAACGTACTTGATTTACCAAGCGTTGCCGCAATTTTAGCGGTAGCTTTAAAAATAAATATGGAAATAACCTATTTCTGGTTAATCGTCTAAAGCGTTGATGTGCTAAGTCTTTAGTACAATAGCGGTCTCCATGCACCAATAAAGTTTTTTCATGTCCTAACTGAATCACAGTGGGTTCAGATAAAATCGTCCAGCCTGCAAGTTGAGCAAAATTACTGCCCAATAAAAAATCCCGATTACCGTGCATATAAAAAATATCAATCCCCATGTTTTTTAAAGCATATAATTGAAGAGCAATTCCTCTACTCCAATCATCTATTGAATCATCCCCTGCCCATGCATGAAAAAAATCTCCTAGGATATAGATACTTTTAACAGAGATTTTTGCCCATTCAATAAATTGATTAAATCGCTCCTGAATCTTTTGATCCTCTGGATGCAAATGAAGATCTGAAATAAAAACAACTTCTATCATAAAGGCTCAATATGTATATGTTCATCTAATAAATAAATTTGACAAGGTTTATTACAAGGTTCTATTGCATCACTTAAGCGATAAAAACCTGCTATTGATACTAATTCCGCCTCAAGCGAGTGACAGAAAATGCGTGCTTCTTTATCTCCAGAAATACCAGCTAAAGCTCTTCCCCTTAAAGCACCATATACATGGATGCATCCATCAGCTAGTAATTCGGCGCCATGACTCACTGAAGAAGTAATAATAAGGTCAGTACCTTTTGCCACCACTTGCTGGCCTGATCGAACAGGGGTGGTTAGTAATTTAGCTGTTGTTTTCACTGTTTCATGGTGTGTGTTTTCGATGTTTTCAACAATGGGCTTATCTTGAGACGAAGAAGCATGTAACACAGCTAAACCATGAGATTGTGCTAGAGAATGATGTAATGCTGTTCCACCTTGAATAGCAACAGGCAGCATACCATGCGTCCGTGCAACCTGAACTAAAGCTTGTAAATCAAACTCTAGATGTTGAACCGAAGATAAATCAAAAACGACGGGAATATGTTCAAATAGTTTTGGTGCTCTGGTTATTGTATTATGGAGTTGCTCTGAAAAAAAATTAATGTTTGTATTTAATACATGTAATACAGTAAATGTATAAAGACGCCCTTTTAATTTAAACGCTTGTATCTGTGTTGTATTTTCACTCATGAGTATGATATCCATAATCAATATTTTTGTTTATACTAACATGTGAAAACCAATAACAGAAGGATATTAAGGTGGATAAACGGTGGTTTGAACAATATCAAAAAGGAGTTCCTCATGAAATTGACCCAAGTCAATATTCTTCAATTGTAGCTTTATTTAAAGAATCATGTACTCGTTTTGCTCATAAACCATCATATACCAATATGGGACACAGTATTACATTTGCAGAACTAAATACTTTAAGTCGTGATTTTGCTGCCTACCTGCAACAACTTAACTTAAAAAAAGGAGCACGAATTGCAATTATGCTCCCTAACTTACTCCAATATCCGGTGGCACTATTTGCTATTTTGCGAGCAGGCTATGTTGTTGTTAACACAAATCCGCTGTATACCACTGATGAACTCATTCATCAAATGAATGATTCCGGGGCTGAAGCTATTATTGTTCTTGCTAATTTTGCCAAAACTGTTGAAAAGGGATTAAACTCTATTCCTGCCTTAAAGCATGTTTTTGTCACCGAAGTGGGCGATTTATTTCCTACGATAAAACGAATTATCGTTAATTCGATAGTTAAATACGTAAAAAAAGGGGTACCCGCTTATCACATCCCTCATGCAGTAACCTTTAATTATGCGTTATTAGAAGGAAAACAATCTCCATTACATCACGTTGACTTGACTCATGATGATATTGCATTTTTACAATATACAGGAGGAACAACTGGAGTAGCCAAAGGCGCTATTCTTACACAAGGCAACATGATCGCTAATATTTTGCAAGCTGATGCATGGATAAAACCTTTAGGTTTAGGTGATGATGAAATCATTGTAACCGCAATTCCCCTGTACCATATTTTTTCCCTTACGGCTAATTGTTTAACCTTCTTAAAAGAAGGTGCAAGAAATGTACTCATAACAAATCCTCGTGATATGGGGAATTTTATTAAAGAGATTAAAAATGTTCGTTTTACAGCAATTACCGGGGTAAACACTTTATTTAACGGTTTATTAAACCATGCACAATTTAAAGACGTTGATTTCAGTAGATTAAAAATAACCCTTTCTGGTGGAATGGCATTACAAAAAAGTGTTGCTCTTAAGTGGCTTGAAGTGACTAAGACTCCTGTATTAGAAGCTTATGGCCTAACAGAAACAAGTCCCGCAGCCATCATTAATCCCATGAATCTTACACAATACACTGGTAGTATAGGTGTACCTATTCCGTCTACAGAAGTAGTCATTCTAGATGATAACGAGAATGAAGTTCCTATTGGGACAAGCGGAGAAATATGTATCAAAGGACCACAGGTAACCCCAGGTTATTGGAAGCGACCCGATGAAACTGCGTTGGTTTTTACCAAGAATGGCTATTTAAAAACCGGAGATATAGGAAAAATGGATGAAGAAGGCTTCATTTATTTAGTTGATCGAAAAAAAGACATGCTACTGGTCTCTGGGTTTAATGTTTATCCTAATGAAATAGAGCAAGTTATAGGGATGCACCCAGGTGTTTTAGAGGTTGGTGTGGTTGGAATTTTTGATAAGGACTCTGGTGAACGTGTCAAAGCATGCATTGTAAAAAAGGATCCAAACCTAACGGCTGAAGAAGTTATTTCTTATTGTCGTGAACATTTAACCGCATATAAAGTCCCTAAGGTAGTCGAGTTTTATAAGGAGCTTCCTAAAACAAATGTGGGGAAAATTCTTCGTCGTGCACTTAAAGAATCGCAAGACAGTTCCTCTCCGAGTCTACCTAATAAAAAACCTGCTGTTGCAGTGTAACAAAACCTTGTGGATTCATTGAATGTTGGTGTGGTCGTTCTCTCGACCCACCGAGCTCCCATCTTTAATACAGATATTAGGTAGCTGGGGGGGAACGCGAACAATATTCGTTTATCGTTAACAATAGAACACCGAATTTATTTTACCAATTGCTTCATGATTCTAGCTGTTGCCCCCCAGACCCAAGCTTTATTTGCAGTAAATTCACAGGTTTTATACTGACGTCCATTTCGTTCGATCATAAAAGCTCTATAATTTCCTGGGTCTTGCGCCAAGGACATAGGAATAGAAATTAGACTAACCACTTCCTGAGTATTTAAATGATAAGGATGTATTGAACTGATGCTTGCCAACCAGGGGTGAATAATACTTCCCATGAGTGTTTTTTCGATCTTTAATTCTTTTATTAGTGTTACTCGATTAGTACTAATACCCAGCTCTTCATTTAACTCTCTAAGTGCTGTAGCATAGTAATTTTCATCACCCTCTTCCCACACCCCACCAGGAAAACATATTTCGCCTGGGTGCGCCCTAAGTTGATCACTACGTTTAGTGAGAATTAATGAATCAGATTCTTGTTCATAAAGAACAATTACGGCTGAATTTGTAAAACTACTTCTTTTTAATTCATTTGAGTCCATTCATAATTGCCGCCATTTTAATAAAACATTCACGATATTCATCTTCATGGTTTGAGTCAATAACGACTCCTCCACCAGCAGCCAGATGCAAAAAATTATCCTTAGCTGTTATTGTACGAATAGCGATATTCGTATCAAAACGGCCATGTCGCGAAAAATAACCAATTGCACCACAATAAACGCCACGAGCATACAACTCTTGTTCATAAATAATTTTCATTGACTCAATTTTTGGCGCACCTGTAATCGAACCACCTGGGAAACAGGATAAAAATGCATCAAATGGGCGAATAGATGATAAGCACTGAGCTTTTATTGTGCTCACTAAATGATGAACTGAATTATAGCTTTGAACCTCGCATAAACCAGTTACCTGAACTGAACCTGGTTGGGCAATTTTACCCAAGTCATTACGAAGAAGATCTACAATCATAACATTTTCGGCTCTATTTTTTTCACAAGAGCTCAACTCAAATTTTAATTGTTCATCTTCCAGGGGATCGTTAGAACGTCGAATAGTCCCTTTAATAGGTGATGTAACTAATAGACCATTTTCATAATACAAAAAACGCTCAGGAGAAAAACTTAATATATCTGCAAAAGTCGTTCTTAAAAAAGCAGAAAAAGGTACTGGATTTTGATTGCTGATTTTTTTATATAAAGCCCAACTATCTCCTTCATAAGTAGCAAGGAAAGGCTGGGTGAGATTGACTTGATAACTTCTACCCGCCTTAAGTGATTGATAAATTTCCATAAACGCTTTGAGATACCCTTCCTTGCTCATTAAAGAAGCAAAATCACTTTGAAGAGTGGCATCGTTGCATTGCCTTTCTGAGTCGTGCCATAATTCTAAAACCTCCTTGACTACCTCATGCGTCGCCTGATAAAGGTTTGCAGCAAATAAAGTCACAGATTTTTGATAATGATCTACAATAATAGCCCAATCATACAAACCAAGATCTAATAAGGGCATATTCTGCAATCCAGGTTGTACCTTTGAATTGATTCCTAATAGTTTTGCTCCAAAATCATAAGAAATATAGCCTATAGCTCCTCCTTGAAAAGGAAGATCGGTTACTGCAGATTGCGAGGATAAGATATGATTCAGTTGCCCCAACAATTGCGGTACATCACGCATATTTTGATCCAGCTGAATAAAATCATAAGGATAAGCACTAAGAATATCATAACGACCCCTTACCTGATCACTACTTTCAAGTAATACAAAACCGGGAAGATGGCTAAGTTTTTGATACAATTCGGGTAGAGCTGGAGAATAATCTAAGGAATGTAATACAAATTTACTCAAAATATACCCTCAATAATTCAATTCGTTTAACCTTTAATGGTCTAAATACAGTTGAGCAAGACACTTAATTATCTCTGGATTCTGCAAGCAAATCGACCACAAGGATATAGAGATAAAAAATCTCTTAACTTTAATACAATACCGCCAAGTCCTAACGGTTAAACCAGGAATATGTCTCGTTCAACGACAATGATTTTAATGTAACATCATTGCTCTCTGTAAGGCTAGCTGCTTTCTACATCCTGATTCGGTTGTTATATTGAACTCATTCAATTTTATATTGATAATTCCACATTAATACGGTATCTCTCTGACTTCGCAAGCAGTCTTATGACATATACTTTGTTGAGTAAGCAAAATACATTTCCATGCCCTTTTCAATCAAACTCACGTTACTTATCTCTGGTTTTTAAATTCATTTGTGAGTATGCTATGCACACGCTTTATTGACAAGGAGCCTACATGGCAACAGTTGCTCAATTTGACATTACTTATACTCAATTTTTGGATGAACATGGGAAATTAGCAGGCCAGCTTCCTGATTTTGCCAAGGATCATACCGTATTGAAAGAACTTTACAAAATGATGGTTCTTACGCGTACCTTTGATAAAAAAGCAATTGCGTTACAAAGAACTGGAAAAATGGGAACTTATGCTCCTATTAATGGCCAAGAAGCGATTTCCACCGCCATAGGTCATGCGATGCGTCCCGAGGACGTGTTTGTACCCTATTATCGAGATTACGCTGCACAATTTCAACGCGGTGTAAAAATGTCTGAAATTCTTGCTTTTTGGGGTGGCGATGAGCGCGGTAGCCAGTTTTCTTGTAATTCAGAAGACTTACCTATTTGCGTCCCCATTGCCTCTCAATGTTTGCATGCAACTGGCATTGCTTTTGCTTTCCAATACAGAAATCAATCTCGTGTAGCAGTAGTTTGTCTTGGTGAAGGCGGCACTTCTGAAGGTGATTTTTATGAAGCAATAAATATAGCGGGTACCTGGAAATTACCTGTGGTTTTTGTGGTAAATAATAACCAATGGGCTATTTCAGTTCCCAGAGAGAAGCAAACTGGGACACAAACTATTGCACAAAAAGCAATTGCTGCAGGTTTTTCTGGCATACAAGTTGATGGCAATGATATTTTGGCAACAAGACAGATCATTGGTGATGCCATTGAAAATGCGCGCCAAGGGGAAGGGCCGACATTAATTGAGGCATTATCTTATCGTTTATCCGATCATACAACAGCTGATGATGCAACTCGATACCAACCCTCTGCCGATGTAGAAAAAGCAAAGCCGAAAGAACCTATTGCACGATTTAAAGAGTTTCTCATGGAGCAAAAGATATGGAATGCACAAGATGAGGAGAACCTGGTTATCCAGTGCTCAGAAGAGGTTGAGAAGGCCGTTAGTGAATATCTGAACATGAAAACTCAACCAGTTACCAGCATTTTTGATTATCATTACGCTGAACTACCTGAGTATTTGGTCGAACAACGTGCAATAGCTATGGAGGAAGCAACAAATGCCTGATATTACGTTAATTGAAGCAGTTACTCAGGCTTTAGCTTATGAGTTAGCTCACGATGAAAACGTGGTGGTTTTTGGAGAGGATGTAGGTAAAAACGGCGGGGTTTTTCGTGCAACAGTTGGACTGCAAGAGCGCTTCGGAGAAAAAAGAGTATTTGATACTCCTCTAGCAGAATCAATGATCGCAGGATTGGCAATTGGAATGTCTGTACAAGGCCTAAAGCCAGTTGCCGAATTTCAATTTATGGGTTTTATATACCCTGCCATGAATCAAATTATCTCTCATGCCGCTCGTATGCGTAACAGGACACGGGGACGACTACACTGCCCCCTCGTTTTTCGAGCCCCTTTTGGAGGAGGAATCAGGGCACCAGAGCATCACTCTGAAAGCACTGAAGCACTATTTGCCCATATCCCAGGTTTGCAAGTTGTTATACCCTCTTCGCCTAAACGTGCTTATGGTTTGCTCTTGGCGGCAATGCGTAATCCTGATCCAGTAATTTTTCTAGAGCCAAAGCGTATTTATCGCCTTGTTAAACAACCTGTCGAAGATAATGGAGAAGCACTACCCATTGGTAAGTGTTTCACT
Organism: Legionella longbeachae; assembly: GCF_004283175.1. Lineage (GTDB taxonomy): Bacteria > Pseudomonadota > Gammaproteobacteria > Legionellales > Legionellaceae > Legionella > Legionella longbeachae. The sequence continues at coordinate 37,823 of NZ_RXNW01000012.1, read as the reverse complement.
TTGCAACAAGGTGATGATGTTACTTTAGTAAGTTGGGGAGCAAGTTTGCATGAAACGCAACTCGCAGCGAAACAACTAAAGGAGGAAGGTATTTCTTGTGAAATAATTGACGTCGCAACAATAAAACCCCTAGACATAGAAACAATTTTGGCCTCAGTAGAAAAAACGGGTCGTTGTGTTATTGTACATGAAGGAGCAAAAACCTGTGGTGTAGGTGCTGAAATCTCTGCCCTTATTATGGAAAATTCCATGGCTGATTTAATGGCTCCTGTTCAACGGGTGACAGGATACGATACAGTAATGCCCTATTTCCAACTGGAAAAGCAATACATACCCAGTGTTACACGTATTAAAAACAGTATTATGAGCATAATGGAGTAATAATGAATATTTTCAATCTACCTGATTTAGGTGAAGGCTTACCTGATGCTGAGATTCATGAGTGGTTTGTCAAAGAAGGAGATACTGTTGTCGTGGATCAGCCTCTGGTTTCTATGGAAACAGCCAAGGCAGTAGTCGATGTTCCTTGTCCACAGACAGGAGTAATAAGTAAATTATATGGCAAGCCAGGCGACATTATTAAAACAGGAGAGCCTTTAGTTGCCTTTGTGTCGACCGCGTCAAAAGCTGCCGATAAGGGAACCGTCGTTGGCAACTTAGAAGAAAGTAGTGAAGTTTTTGAAGATAATTTTACTATTGGAGTACAACACGCTACTCAAGGTCGTATAAAGACAACCCCTGCTGTAAAAATGCTTGCAAAAAAACTTGGCGTTGATTTATCTACGATAAAAGGTACAGGCGAATTTGGTGTCATCACCAGGGATGATGTGCAAACCCAAGCAGATAAAAACGCCCAAATACCGGTAGGTTTTGAACCTCTTCGTGGAGTAAGACGTGCTATGCTCAATAGCATGGTTCAGTCACACGCCGAAGTAGTTCCTGTTAGCATCTTTGATGAAGCAGATATTAGCGCCTGGAAATCTGGCACTGATATTACCGTTCGTTTAATTAGAGCTATAATTGAAGCCACTAAAAGTGAACCTGCATTAAATGCATGGTTTGATACAAAACATGGTGCACGACAATGTTTTAATGAAGTACACCTTGGCCTGGCGATGGATAATGAGGAAGGGTTGTTTGTTCCTGTTATTCATGATGCAGGAACACGATCTGATACTGAATTACGCAGTATGATTAATGAATTTAAACAATCAGTAGGTAATCGTGAAATTACAGCAGACAAATTGAAAGGAGCGACGATTACGCTTTCCAATTTTGGAAAATTTGCTGGTCGTTTCGCAAGCCCCATTATAGTCCCACCAATGGTTGCAATCTTGGCTGTTGGCAGGCTTTATCAAGGGGTTGTTGCGGTCGAAGGTAAGGTAGAAATACATAATATCCTTCCTTTATCACTTAGTTTTGATCACAGGGCAGTTACGGGTGGTGAAGCAACTCGTTTCTTAGGTTCGATCATACAATCCTTACAAATGGATTAGAAGGTAAATACTCACCTCTATACTCATCAATGGGAGAAATATTCACACATCATGCAAAAAAAAATAAACAAATACATACTTTATTGCGCAGGGTGCGATCAATTTAATCCCATAGCAACTGTCAGCACATAGACCCCAACCGTTCCGCGGCATAGCCGCGGAATCCAGAGTTTGAAACACTTACCCTGACCTACAAGTCGCAGCATGTAAGGAGGCTTTCTTTATTGTTGTTGTGGTTGTTGGTTTTGTGTTTGTTGATTTTGTTGTTGCATTTTATCCTTCATTTTTTCAGCTAATGCCATCTTGCATTCTTGCAGTTGTCCTGGGCTAAAGGTTTTATTTGGTAATGTTTTAGTACCTGCTACTACAGGTATTACGCAATGTTTAATTAAATCTTTGCCTGAACTTTCCCCACCCTTGAAATATCCATTCTGCATGCAAGAGATAGCAATAGCCTTACAACCTCCTGCGGACCAACCCCAAAAGCTCGCGCTCATTAATAAAGTAAATACTCCCATTTTTACACATATCTTATTCATATTGTTATTCCTTTTATTTAGGATCTGCATCCGAGTTATATTGACCCTTAAAATATAGCACATTATTTTTTTGTTATTAGAGTGTTGGCTGCTCATTCTGCTATGGTGATGTATTCATAATAGCTTATTCATACATTCGGTTAATTAAAAGAAAGTTTTATTTATCTTTTGAAGCAAGAGGGGGCTTCCTCGATCCCCATTATTACTCAAATTTTATAGTTTTTAGCAACTTACTGAATGTCTTCTAGGTAGTTCTTGATCATTAGTTTTTGTTGGCACTGTGGATTTTAGATTTGAAAATAAAGACCTTATATGAATGGGTGGTTCTTCTGTACGTGTAGGCGATTTGTCTTGATGCCATTCGAGCATCAACAAGTTTCTCGGTCCTTCATTCATAAACGTACAATTTTCATTACCATATAGACATCCCTTGATTTGTTTTGCTGTATAGTGTCCTAAATCCAAAGCATACAGAGGAGAATTAAGCAATGCTAAAGCTGCAACTTTAGCTATAAAACTGAGTCCCACTTCAGTAATAACTAAACCAACAGTAATAGCGCCTACCACCCCTATAAGTGTTGTAGCTCCAAGAATTAATGGCGATGCCGCAATTTGTAAGGGTCTTAAAATTACGGAAATAAATTTATTTCCCTCAACTTCATCTAAAGGTTTCGTAATCGCGCGGTATAAAGCAAGAGAAATTAATTTCAGTCGAGTAAAATCATTAATAAAAACATTATTTTTAATGAGCTGTTTATAATTATCATTTATTTCATTCATTAATGAATTGGTAAGTTCCTGCCTTATTTGCATCTCCAGTGCTTCTTTATTAGAGGCAAAGGGACTTATATTTTGTTTGAATAGTTCTTGTAACCTGGCCTCCACTTCTGCATTGATTATCCTTGTATATAAATCCTCATCACTCATTACCTGAATTCGTTCAGCTTCTTCTTCATTTTGTTGCGCTCTACATTGCTCGATTGCCTGAATTCTATAGTTTTTTAAAAATAATACCTTATATTCTTCAAAATGAGGATCCAAATAATTGTTTAATTCTATGGTATATTGATTATTTGTTAATAAATTTAATGTGAAATTAATAAGTTTTTTAGATATTTCCAAAACAATAGTCGAAAGAAAAAAGCCAATAATACCCATAAAAGCAGCAGCACCAATAAATATTGAAAGTACTCCATAAGAGGCCTTTGCTAAAAAACGAAAGGGCTGATAATACCGATTCAAAGACTCTTCCATGGGGGTCATTAAGTGCTCAAAATATTCAATAAAACTACTAAACCCATCCTTTGGATTTTTTGCCGCATTTTTAAAGAGATGTTTCTGATTAATTCGATTTAAGATTTTAAATGGCTCGCCAGTAAGATCCAACTCCTCTTTCTCCAAATAACTGTTTAGCCTGGGGTCAATTGCAGAAAACTGCTTATCTGGATGCAAGAGTACGGAAAGCGCCTTATATAAAGAGGTTATATCTGCGGGTGTGACTTCAAGATAAGCATCTTCGATATGTTTATTAAGGAGAGTAATCACTTCTTGTTTTGTTAAAGACACGTCTCTTGGCGTGTCCAATAAATCTTTGACGATTTTTCCAGCTGTTACACGAGCTACTTCCTTGGGGTTTTTACTCATTTTTGATCTCACGTATCATTGGTTATGGTATAAAATGAACGAATAGTACCATATAAATCAAGATTTAGATATTAAAGGCTATTTGATTAAAAATTGGCATAATTTTAGTAACTCACTATCAAGATAACTCGCATTAATTTACCAAAGAAAAATTAGGTTAATAAGAAAAGAGGAAGGTTTCTTAATCAGAAGAGATCAACTCGACTTACTGCATCATTCCCGATTTAAAAGACATTGATTTACGCTTTTGCCAATTTGTTGAGCATCACAGCCAATCTACAACCTGCATATACAACCTGCTTTTGTACTAACTTTTGAGCATCCTCTTGATATTTAGTACTTGGGGTGTCTTTGGGGTTAAGTTGATACGCATTTTTTACAGCGAGCTTGTGAGACATCTTAGCCCATTTTTTAGGCTCTATTTGTGTACTAATGCCTGAACATGATAATTTTTGTTCTAAGTCATATGCGGTCTTTTTCACCTTTTTTGCATTATATTGACCTAGAAAAAAACCTGCGCCATTGTCCCAGTACTTATGCAAATTATTCCCTACAGAATTCGCACCTAAGGGAAACAAATTACCTCCTAAATCCCCCTTGGGAAACTCGGGGCTAACTCGAGTTACCGCATGCAATGGTTGATGGAGATCTCCCACAACATGGATTAACATACGTAAGGCAAGCCGTTTTTCAGCGGGTTTAGTTTTTTTAGAAGAGAAAACGTTCATAGCCTGCTTAATTGCCCATACAGCATTAATGCTCTCAACTGGAGGCAAATCAATCTCTTCTGTGCTAAAAGGGATATCAATATAGTGCATTACATCATACCAATAAACCTCTCTAAACCTAATTTCATCCATCCAAGTCGAAGAGCCTACAAAACTTGCGTTAGGAGTTTTATGAGTGTGCGAACGAAGATATTTATGACACATCAATTTTGCTTCCGGTGATAAATTATCGTAAGCAATTTGAGCCACTACCTTGTGGCCTGCCGCATTCCAGGCGTAACCTTGTAATACCCAAAAACAAAAAATAAGTATGTAAATAATTCGAATCATTATTAACCTAAATATGGAGACCAAGCAGGCTCTTGTACATCTCCTTCACGCGCAGGAAGCCTCATCCTTATCCTACCGTCAAGAGAAACAATACCCAATACCCCTTTATCTTGATTATGCGTCGCATAAAGAACTAACCGGCCATTTGGAGCAACAGATGGAGACTCATCTCGGCCAGAAGAGGTCAAACTAAGGATAGGCCCACCGGCAGCACTTTGTAGTCCTATATTAAATTGCCTATCATCGCGATGCAACATCACGATATTTTTCATATCAGGGGTATAAGAAGCGCGTGCATTATAGTTTCCTTCAAAGGTTACTCGAGCGACTTCACCCGTTGCTAAAGATAAACGATAAATTTGTGGTGAACCCCCTCTACCTGAAGTGAACAATATACTTTTCCCATCAGGGGCATACCGTGGTTCTGTATCAATAGCATCCCCAAAAGTTAATTGCTTCATAGTACCGCTGTGTATGTCAACACTGTATATTTTTGGAGTTCCGCTTTTAGATAGAACTACAGCCAGTTGATTTCCGTCAGGTGACCATGCGGGCGCGCCATTAATTCCTGGGAAACTAGTGATTAAACGTCGTTGCCCCGTTTCTACTGAAACCGTAAAAATTTGAGCTTTCTTTTTCTCAAAAGAAACATAAGAAATTGATTTACCATCAGGGGACCACGCTGGAGACATAATAGGATCTCCTGAAACCAATAGGCTTTGAGGATTATAACCATCTGCATCAGCAACTTCGAGGGAATAACGAGTAATTTTTGGTGTTCTTTGTACTGATATGTAGGCGATGCGTGTAGAAAATACTCCTCGTTCTCCAGTTAACTTCTGATATACCTCATCACTAATATGATGTGCTAATGGTCTAATTTGATTAGCACTAATTTGATAGGTTTTGGTCAGTAAGGTAGCACCTTTGGCAACTGCATCAGTTAAAGTGAAGCTTACTTCATAACGATTACCTACTTGGGTGACTCGTCCAGTTACAACGCTATCAGCTCCTAATTGTCGTAAAGTATTTACCGATGATTGTCCATTAGGACCTTGAGGTCCGGAAACAATGCGAAACTGGCCAGATAAATTTAAGTCATTTTCAATGACTTGCCCAATTTCCTGGGCCGTACCATTCGCTCCAAAAGAATTAATAGCAATTGGTAGTGCTGAATTAACTCCTTGGGTTAACTCTAAATCAAGAGCAAAAACTTGCTGCATAAAAAGCAGCAAAAATAATTTAATAATTCGATTAATCACGTGTTTTATCCCCTAACTTGTTCAGGACGAACGGTTAAACTTATATCACGAAACAGATTGAAAGTATCAGGATCTGTTGGTACAGGTAGTGGTGATGCTTTATAAATAGCTGTTTGCGCTGAACGATCAAGCAGCGGATCCCCACTACTGCGTGTTAAAGAAACTTCTAACACCATGCCATCAGGAGCAAGGCGAATTCTAAATTGGCTTGACAATGTACTGTCAACATTTTCGGGTAATATCCAATTTCTGCCGATTGCATTGACGATAAGGGCTTTATATTTATCTACTTCACCTGCTATACGAGCCTGTCTTTCAGCATTTTGTGCTGCTTGTGCTTGTCTGGCAGCAGCCTCTGCTTCAGCTTGCTTTTTTGCTTCTGTTGCAGCTTTCTTTTTCTCCATTTCTGCCTGGATTTTCTCTGCTTTTTCTTTTTCAGCCAATTTCTTTTTATTCAGCTCAGCAAGTTTCTGTGCTTCCAACTTTTGCTGTTTAACTAACTCATCCTTTTGTTTTTTTAACTCTTCAATACGCTTTGCTTCTAGTGCTTTTTGCTCAGCCATTTGTTTTAAACGTTTTTTTTCTTCCTCTGCTTGTTTTTTTCTGGCAATGGCGATTTTATTTGCTTCCTCTTTAAGTCGTGCCAGCTGCTGTTGTTCTTTGATTCTTTGCTGTCGAGCAGCCTCAGCCTGACGCTTAAGCTCATTTTGCCTATTGATTTCAGCTCTTTTTTGTTGCTCACGTTCCTGCTTTAACCGATTAACGGTCTCCATGACTTGTTTATTGTCAACGCTTACTGCTTTAACAACCTCATTTTGTGGTGTCACCGCAATAGGTTGCTCTATGCCGGGCGTATTTTTAGTTTCAGGTGTTAAAACAGGGCGTTGACTTGAATTATCGGTTAAAAGCATCACAATTAAAAAAAGATGTAAACCAATTGCTGCAAAAAAAGCATTACGATAACTTGAATTGCTGATCATGTTTGCCCCTCTGATTTCTCTGACTCTGAATCAGTTAACAAGCCTACTTGCTCTGCTCCTGCTTGCTTGAGTAACGCCATTGCTTGAACAACTTTACCATATGCAACCCCTTGATCTCCCTTAACTAAAACGTTAAGTTTTTGGTTTGATTGTTTTGCTAACTCTAATTCCGCAGCAACCCGAACAACTAGAGCTTGAGCTTCTATAGGTTCTGCTGGTGTGCTACTGATATTAAGGAAATAAGATCCTTGTTGATTTACTGAAACAATAATAGGCTCCCTATCAGTAGGTGCCAGGGTTTGACTTGCTGCCTTGGGTAAATCTACTGTAACACCTTGACTCAACATAGGCGCTGTAATCATAAAGATAACCAGTAAAACCAACATTACATCAATATAGGGTACAACGTTAATTTCTGATATGGGACGATCACGTTTTGTTTTTGCTCTGATCATTTTACCCCCTTACAGTGTCATTATTTTGTTGTTCTATAAGCGATATCAATTCTTCCTGAAATAAATCAAATCGATTTAATAAATCATTAGCGCGTGTTGTATAGCGGTTATAGGCAATAACAGCAGGTATTGCTGTAAATAATCCTAAAGCTGTAGCTACAAGTGCCTCAGAAATTCCCGGAGCCACCATAGCAATAGTTGCTTGTTGTGCATGGCCTAATGCCTGAAAAGAGGTCATTATACCCCAAACTGTACCAAATAATCCCACATAAGGTGCAATAGAACCTACAGAAGCAAAAAAAGGTAAATGCCTTTCTAGTTTTTCTGCTTCTTTAGCATGAGTAATTTGCATCACTCTTTGTATCGGTTCAATAACTACGTTTCCCTGCTTACGGGCCCGTATAAACTCTCTAAAACCAGAGTGAAAAATAGCTGCCATACCCTGTCGTTCATCAGAATTACTATCAACATCAGCATAAAGCCTACTTAAATCAGCGCTTTCCCAGAACCTTCGATTAAATGCGTCTGTAAGTTGTTTTTTCTGGTTAAAAAACCATGCTCTTTGAAATATTAATGTCCATGAAGTAATGGATGCAGCGGCCAACAATAACATCACGGTCTTAACCACTAAACCTGCTTGCATAAAGTACATTAATACATTTGCTTGATTACCCATCTATCATCTCCAGTACCAAGATCTTTTTACTTTTTGCTTCTAAAAAACTCATCACTTGGGCAAAAGTACGGTAATAATAAACTCCAAGAATTTACTTTGGAGTTATTTCGTACTTTGCCCAACCTAAAATATAATTTATGAAAACCCATTTACTGCGGAATTCGTTTTGGTTTTAAATTACTATTCACGCATACCACTTGGATTTTAGCCTCACAAATAATTTGTTCCTGTTGGTTTTGTATTGCCTGATCAAATAAAAAGCTGCAAACACCCATTTGCTGAACCTGAGTTTTAATCGTTAATAAATCATCCAAACGGGCCGGCGCCTTATAACGAATATGTACATCATATATAGCAAATAAAGTGTCTTGCTTTACTAAATCAGAAAGAACCATATTATTTTGTCTTAACATCTCTGTTCGAGCACGTTCAAAATAGCAAAGATAGTTCGCATGATAAACAATTCCCATATAATCTACATCTTCAACGTAGACGCGAACGGTATATTGATGTGCGCTTGTATCATCCATTTTACTCATCATGCTCCTGCGCTATCGCTATACCAAAATGCATGTATGCCCTTCGGGTAGCTATTCTACCTCTTGGCGTGCGCATAAGGAATCCTTGTTGTATTAAAAATGGCTCTAATACATCTTCGATTGTGCCCTTTTCCTCGCCAATTGCAGCTGCGATGCTATCAATTCCTACTGGGCCACCACTAAATTGCTCGATTACGGCCATAAGCAATTTTCTATCCATGAGATCAAAACCGTATTTATCCACATCTAACATTTCTAAAGCTTTTTGGGCAACCTCAATATTGATAATGCCGCCACCCTTTACCTCCGCATAATCTCGAACGCGGCGAAGCAAACGATTGGCAATACGTGGAGTACCTCTCGAACGTAAGGCAATTTCTCGTGCTCCTTCAGGTTGTGTTTTTACATTCAGTAGTTGTGCAGAACGGGCAACAATTTTCGTCAAAGAATCTACAGAATAATATTCAAGACGTTGAACTATACCAAATCGATCCCTAAGTGGGGAAGTCAATAAACCAGCTCGCGTTGTTGCTCCAATCAATGTAAATGGAGGCAGTTCAAGCTTAATAGAGCGAGCGGCTGGCCCCTCTCCTATCATAATATCCAATTTATAATCTTCCATCGCTGGATAGAGCACTTCTTCAATAACTGGACTAAGTCTATGAATTTCATCAATAAATAGAATATCATTTTCTTGCAAATTGGTGAGTATTGCAGCAATATCTCCAGCTCTTTCAATTACAGGCCCAGAGGTTTGGCGTAAGTTAACTCCCATTTCATGTGCAATGATATTAGCCAAGGTTGTTTTTCCAAGACCTGGAGGACCAAAAATCAACACATGATCCAAAGCATCACTCCGCTTTTTAGCAGCATCAATAAAAATTTGCATCTGTGAGCTTACATTTTCTTGTCCAATATATTCTCTAAGACTTAAAGGTCTTATAGCCCGATCAATGACTTCATCTGAAACATTACTTTGGGTGCTTATTATGCGATCACTTTCCAGCATAGGATTTATATTTTAGGGATTTTGATGAATGAAGGCATTTTATCATATGTTTTTTGAATCGCAGCTGGTTTTATAAAATTAAAAGAGGGCTCTTTAATAACTCATCAAAATTTATTTATGGTAACTGAATATCATGTCGTTGAGTAGCGATTACATTTTGGCATAACGCATAACCAAAATGAATGTTCGTATAATCTTCTGTTAAGTTCATTTTTGTAAAATGTTTAGTTAAATACAAAATAAAAATAGTTTAACTACTCGCGTTCAGATACATAGATTTCTTCAATTATAGTTATTAGAGGTCCAATGATTAAGTTACTTGTTTTATTATCTACCATAGCAGCAACTTTTCCAACTGCCGCATCCCCTATTACCAACATTGAGCAAGAGACAATTACACAGCCTGTGCAACAACTAGAAATACAAAAACTTAGCGCATCAGCACCAACATTGAATAAAGGAGTGATTGAGCTTGCTTTAAGGGCTTATACCAAAGCTTATGAGGAAGGGGACGTAAAAAGACGGGTCTTAACTATTATCGATTATTCTGTCCCATCCGATGAACCCCGCATGTGGATCTTTGATATGAATACAGAGTCTTTAGTCTTTGAGACCTATGTTGCTCATGGCCGTAATTCGGGATCAGGAAAAGTTCCTGATACCTTTTCAAATGACATGTCAAGCAAAAAATCGAGTCTTGGAACCTATATTACTGAAGATACATACATAGGACGTAAAGGACTTTCCTTAAATCTCGAAGGATTGGAAAAAGGACTAAACTCTAATGCATACAATAGACGAGTAGTGGTTCATGGAGCTTGGTATGTAGAACCTGATTTTATAAAAAAAGAAGGACGTGCCGGATGTTCCTGGGGCTGTCCAGCTATTGCAGAAAGTTTAGCCAAACCAGTGATTAATGCCATTAAAAATGGTTCCGTAGTATTTGCCTACTACCCCGATAGTTATTTTCTTAGTCACTCCAACTATATATCTACACAGGATATAGCCATGAATTAAGAACGATTAGACTTACCTAATCAATTTAAAAATAAGAGCATTTTGTAACATATAAAATTTTTAGCCACTGCAAACACTACTATCAAGTATGATATACATGGCCTCGATCTATATCCTTGTAGCTCATAGAACCAGGCTTTCCAGGTTTATTTGATATCCACTTTGGGTTCAAAATGACTGAGAGAGAACTTTGGGAGGTTTAACGTTCCTTCAATATTTTTCATTTTTAACAGAATAAGGTTCGTCACTGTCAAAAGTCTCAGAACGATTTTTCATTTCCTTATCCGAATAGTTGCCTTTGAGAATTTTGAACGGGTAATCATAAACTAATCTTCATTGGACCTAAAAGGCATGGAAATACCTGTTAGGTCCAATGCGATGGTCTCTAAAGTATTTTATGGTTTACTTAATGACACGCATTGTTCAACTCCTTCAACTTCAGAAATCAAAGGAGCTTTGGCTGGCTGGAAGAAAGACTGTTGTGATGTCTGCTGTTCCGATGCCTTTTGAGCTGGTCCATGAATTTTTCGAAGATTATACTTATCAATCAGTATAGAAACTTCTTCTTTAAAACGATTTAATCGTTCATAGGCTGTATCAGGCGTAAATCGTAATATTTTAATTTTATTTGGATCTACGGAATTTGAAGCCAAGACTCTAGCTTGTAGTTTCTGCTCACTTGCGCTAAGAAGTTCATCATACGTTGTTGGAGATCGAAGATTGCGTGCGTGTTCTTGTGAAAAACAAATAATTTTTTTAAAGTTTTCTTTATCGTGAATAACAACTAGCTCTAATATTGATGATGGTAATTTGCGTTTAAATTTTTCATATAATCCTTTAATCTCAGCAACGAAACCTGATGTTATTTTTGATCCGTACTCACTGTGAATGCTTTTTTCTATAATCGGAAAAAAACCAAGCTGTGTCCACATTGATTGCCCTCCTCCCAGAAAAAAAGCCCATGACTCCCCATGAGAACAATCAAAAATATTTGTAGATACCGACAGCCAGTTATCAGATTTTTCACCAGAATTAATTAGAACATTAATATCCCGAATATTGCCTTTTGCACTTCGTAAAATTTTAGAATGTTTCTCTGGAGAGGGCTGTTGAGATTCATAGAGTTTTTTCATGATAATTTGAAATAAAATGGCTTCTATTTTTTGGGCAGAAAAAAAGGAAGCAATACCTTCTTTTTTTAAATCAAGATGCGATAAATAGGCTTTATAAATTGCTGTTCCATGAACGTTTAGTAATTTATCAATACCACAAGGAATATAACCATCTTTAGAGCGTAATTTCAGTTCTTCAATAAAATGACTATAGCCTTGTTCTTCATACTGTTTAATTTTTACAATTGGATCTCTCATTATCACTCCTTAAATTGAATTATTGCATTGACGCAATGTGCTTTAAAATTGAAAACGAGATAAATTTAATCAATATGATTACATAAAATCCAATTAATAAAACTCATATATGATATGAAATATACAAATAGTATTTCCAATTTACAATTTAAAATACTTGCTACAGGTAGAACGAGACAACAAGAGATTCAGGGCTCTGACAAAAAGGTCGTTTCATGGACATTAAGAGCTCAATCCTGTCTACAATGATATTCTCCTTAAATCGGTAAGTCCGTGAGGTCAACTCTCCAGTGCAGACTTAGCAGGAAAATAAAAGAATGGAGGATGAATGCATTCAAAAAAACGTCAATTGTTTTTTTCCAGTAAAATAATATCTGTGCCTCGTATATGCGCAATTTTTTTTATTGTTACTGATGTTTCCCGTAGTATTTGTTGTATATCAGAAAATAAATCCAAACCATGATGGTTTAATGGGCGTAATAAAAAGTAAGCTTTGCCTTTGTTTGCAAGCGAATTTTCTAGTGCTCGAATATAATTATGAAAAGAACTATCTAAATAAAATCTACAACGATTTTTAAATTGGGAAGGTGAAAGCATTCCATGGCCTGCTTGAAAATAAGGAGGATTACTGATAGTCATATCAAATTTCCCTTCCCATTTTTTTTCATGTAATGCATCATAATTCAAAAGATGCCAACGAAATTGCAATTCTGGACGACTGATATTAGCCTGGTTTTGATAAAAATATTCAGTATAAATATCCTGGATCTCGATAAAATCAATCTGACGGATTGCTGGAAGATGCCATGATAGTTCCATCCCAATAACCCCACAACCTGCACAGAGATCTAACACCCGTAATGAACCAAGATCTGTGTGGGATTGCAATTGTGTTGCGACAAATCTCGCGAGGTAAATTGAATCAAGGCTAAAATGATATTCGTCAGGTTGTTTGTAATTATAAGTAAATGTGCTATTAAGTTCGTTTTGTATTGCATCAATCATTTTGAAATGTACAAATAAAATATTATAATAAACATATTATTGGGATGCGACAAGTTACGATATAAAAAGATATTAAGCAAAATATGAAACTTCGTGTTGAGTAATGACATTTCTCGGCATAATACATCCAGTCTCAAAATTATAGATTCCGCCGATTAAATAAAACCTCAGATTGAATTATTTTTATTCAGAAAGAATTTTGGAAGTATTGAGCAACCAATAAACAACTAAGTTTTATTTTTTTAGGCTACCTCAATAAGAGCCCATTGATTGTATTAATAATTTTCTTGCTCTAAATATTCGCGATCGTACGGTACCAATAGGACAATCCATTTTTTTTGCAATATCCTCATAAGATCGCCCATCAATAATATGCATCCCGTAACAAATACGTAACTCATCAGACAAAGTGGAAATAGCTAATTCCAATCGCTCACCAAACTCAATATTAATTAATAAATATTCAGGTGATAATTGAGTCGAAGGAGCATAATTGTCAGCATATTCTGCTTCCAAATCCATACGTAAATTAGCTGCTCGATAATGATTTTTAATCGTATTTTGTGTAATTCGATACAACCAAGTAGAAAATTGGCTTTTCTCGTTAAAATCCTGGAGATAGCGATAGACCTTAATGAGTACTTCTTGCACTAAATCACTTACATTTGCCCTATCTTGGATATGCAAGTTAATTATTTGCTGAATCTTGTTATTATAACGTGATAACAACAAGTTATACGCTTTCATATCCCCTTGTTGTGCCAAATTAACCAAGTCTTCATCGCTACACGAAGTTTGCTTCTTCATTACGTCCTCTAATATTTCTCTTAGGCAGATGGCTTATAACTGGCTATTATGTATAATTATATACCAATATATCAATCTTGTGTTTTAAAATATAAGAAACGTAATTGCGTTGCTGTAAGTTGATCATGAAATAAAATAATACATTTTTTTCGTTGACTATGTGTCAATTGAATCAATGAAAAAAGGACGTTATTGATAAGAATAGTTGCCTGAAGGTAGTTTTCCCTTTTACCATCACGAAAGTCTAAAACCCATTGATTATTAATTAATTGAATCTTTTTAATTTCCACACTCGGTTTTCGATTGATCCAATCCAATCTCAATAAAAAAGCAATGTATCCAATCAAGACGAATTTAAGAAATAAATATATTGATGAATATAAAATTAATATAACAGTGAATAAATAGATTATTAAAACCAATCGCAAATAAGTTTTTGATTCTTTTGGCTCAATTACTAGATCGAATAATAGCGACAATTTCTTTTAACTCTTTCTCTTGTGGCTCATCATGCCCCATTAACCAGGCAAATAACTCAGGATCGGTGCAACTTAATAGATTGTTAAACGCCTCCAACTCATCCCTGGATATAAAATCCAGATGTTTCTCAAGAAACCGTTGTAAAATAAGATCCAATTCTAACATACCACGGCGACAATGCCATGCAAGCCTTGCTTTTTCTTGATTATCCAACATTGCAAATCTCTTCGTGATTTAAGTAACTTATAAATGATACACTAGTGTATTTATAAACGAAATGCGTTATACGATGATGAGTACAACTTTTGAAGATTCAATTAATGATAGGATACTAACTACATTTAAACCTATAGACGAAGAACTAAAACTTCAACTTAAAAAAAACTATTTGTTTGATTTATCCTATCTCGCTGTTTTGGACGTTGATGGTGCTAAGGCATTGGATTTTCTTCAAGGGCAATTAACCTGCGATATCCACTCTATTTCTGACATTAAAATGCTCCAAGGTGCTCAATGTAACCTAAAAGGACGAATCTTATCTTTAATGGATATCGTCTCTTGGCATGGAGTTAAGTTAGTACTCCCCAACGATTTAATTGAGCCCACTATAAATTCATTAAATAAAACTGCGCTGCTTTCTCGTATCTCTCTTAAAACAAATGATCAGTTAAGTATTTTTGGATTTTACTTGCAAAATGATCAAGATATTATTCCTAATATAAAATTTTTCCCTGATCCTCATTGTGCTCAAACCTACAACGATTACTCTTGCTTTTATCATTTGGGGAATGGGTTTTATATTTTATTAATTCAATCTGATTTTGCTCATGATATAAAACAGTATTTTACGGATAAGTCACAAATACTTGGCTCATTAACCTGGCATACTCTGCGATTAGCGCAAAAACAAATTGAGATTTATCCTTCTTCTCGAGGTTTATTCCTTCCGCATCGACTTGATTTGCACCAAACCCACTATATTAGTTTCAATAAGGGTTGTTATAAAGGACAAGAAATAATTGCACGTATGCACTATAAAGGGACATTAAAGCATCAATTAAAAATATATGAAATTAAAACAGAACAAAAAATATACTCTGGGCAAAAATTTTTTAATAGTTCTCATTCATCAGAACTTGGTGAATTAATCGACTTTTCTATATTGAATCATGGACACTATTTGGTAGCACTAAGTATATTGACAGGAACAGAACACTCGGTGCTCTTTGAAGGACATGAGAAGTTAATAGAGTTAACAGAGTTCTCTACTAACTTTATTACAAGCTAAGAAAAAACAGATTTTCGAGTCCCTACTGTTTCAATGGTGAAGAAGTATGACTACAATTAAGCACAAAGACTATCCTTTTGCTTTTTGTAAAGCATGCTTCCAGCCTAGATAATCCTCTTCTACTTGATTTAAGGGTCTTTGCGGTTGAAACTCTTGCTCTAAGCCCCATGTGGTGTGTAGCTCATCTAATGAATCAAAAACACCATATCCCAATGCTGCTAAAATTGCTGCACCTCTAGCAGTTGTTTCAATATCTTTGGGTTTTTGAATTCGTAGTTGACATTGATCTGCTAAGAACTGTAAAAACCATTGATTAACAGCCATCCCCCCATCTACCCGTAGCAGTGACAAGTCCATTTGGCTGTCCTCTTTCATACAAAAACATACCTCTCGAGCCTGATAACATACTCCTTCAAGTGCTGCTCGAGCAAAATGAGCTCTATTACTATAAAGACTCAAACCAAAAATAGATGCTCCGGGCACTGATAACCAATGCGGAGCACCTAAACCCGTAAATGCTGAAATAAAATACACACCATCATTTCTCTCTAATGATCGAGCTAATACCTCCGTTTCATCCTCATGAGTAATTAATTTCATTGAATCGCGTAACCATTTTACTGTAGTACCAGCATGATAAATACTTCCCTCTAATCCATAAACCATCTGTCCATGAATTTTATAAGCCACAGTTGTTAACAACTTATGATGTGAAAACACTGGCTTAGTACCCGTGTTAAGTAATAAAAAGGCACCTGTACCAAAGGTTGCTTTTACCATCCCAGTTTTAAAGCACCCTTGACCAATTAAAGCGGCTTGTTGATCTCCTGCTACACCAGTAATAGGTAGCTCAAAGCCAAGCCACTGTTTACTAATAATACCAAAATGACTATCGCTTGCACAAACTTTAGGTAAAACAGAATCAGGAATTGCGAAATATTTTAGTAATCCAGGATCCCATTGCTCTGTTTTGATATTAAATAACATTGTTCGCGATGCATTTGTGACATCAGTTAAATGCATATGTTCTATCGTGAGTCGCCAAATCAGGAAACTATCTATAGTTCCAAAGGCTAATTCCCCTTTTTTTGCTAGCTCATTAGCTCTAGGATTATTCTCTAACAACCATTTCAATTTACTGGCTGAAAAATAAGCATCAGGCAGCAACCCAGTTTTATCTTGAATCATTTTTTCATCAGCAATTAAATTTTTACAATAGTCTGCAGTTCTACGATCCTGCCAAACAATAGCTGGAGCAAGACATTCACCTGTTTTTCTATCCCATATAACAGTAGTTTCTCGTTGGTTAGTTATACCGCAAGATACAATTTGTTCTACAGGCACTCGAGACACTACATCCTTCATTGCAGTTAAAGTTTTAGCCCATATTTCCTCTGGGTCATGTTCAACCCAACCAGCCTTGGGATAATATTGAGTAAGAGGATACTGACTCGTTGCAATTAATTCTCCCTGAGTAGTATATATCATTGCGCGCGTGCTGCTTGTTCCCTGATCTATAGCAAGTAAATATCCCATTATTTGCATTGTTCCTTGTCCTAACTATTATGTGTATAGTGTTAGTGTATATCTTTTTTAGGGAGACCAAAATATGAGTGTAGTTTTTGATGTTGCAATTATCGGAGGCGGCATCAATGGATCTGGTTGTGCTGCTGATGCGGCACTAAGAGGATTGTCTGTGGTGCTTTTTGAACAAGATGACTTGGCCTCCAAAACATCCTCAAGCAGCACGAAACTTATTCATGGTGGATTAAGATATTTAGAACATTATGAATTTAACCTGGTTAAAAAAGCACTCATTGAACGACAGAGATTATTAGATTTGGCACCCCATCTTGTACATCCACAAGCGCTGGTTTTGCCTTATGAACAGCATATGCGCCCTGCTTGGCTTCTCCGTCTAGGACTATTTTTTTATGATCATTTAAGTCGCAAAAATCGTTTACCTAAATGCAAAACGATTCACAGAGAAAATAAAGAAGGTTATTTTGCTCCCTTAGTTAATGAATTCAATAAAGGATTTTTATTTTATGACGCCATAACGGATGATGCTCGATTAACAATCGTCAATGCAATTCAAGCAAAAAATCACGGTGCTAGCATACGTACACATTCAACAGTAATTCATACTGAGGTTGTTAACAATTTATGGCAATTAACCATTCAACCAAAAATTGGCTCAACTTATGTAGTCTATGCACGAACCATAGTAAATGCTGCTGGTCCCTGGGTCAAGTCTGTAGGAGAACTCACCCAAACGCCTAATCAACAAGAAATCAGTTTAGTTAAAGGAAGCCACATTATAGTGCCACAAATCTATGAAGGTCATCATGCATATTTTTTACAACATCAGGATAAAAGGGTCATTTTCGTTATCCCTTATCATGGATTTAGCATGATTGGCACAACTGATATTCCACTTCAGGGCAATCCAGATCATGTCACTATAAGTCATGAGGAAATTCTTTACTTAATTAACTTGGTCAATTTGTATTTCAAAAGCAGATTATCCGAAAAAGATATCATTGACACTTGGAGTGGGGTAAGGGCATTATTGGCTGATGAAAATAAAGATGCAAAATCTCTGAGCCGCAATTATTCCTACGAGGTTTCATTTAAGCCAGCACCTATTATTACAATTTATGGTGGTAAAATTACCACTTATCGACAGTTAGCAGAAGAAATCATTAACCAGCTTATCCCAATATTTCCTAACATGCGTCAATCTAAGACAGCAACTACTCCTTTGCCAGGAGCTTCTTTTGAACAAATGAATTTTGATCAGTATGTCGTGTATGCTAAAGAAAAATACAAATGGATGGATCAAAATTTACTTAATCACTACCTCTACACTTATGGCAGCTGTATGGAAAAATTTCTTGCCTCCTGTTCCAATATGGAGTGTTTAGGTAAAAAATATTGTACTTATCTTTATCAAGTAGAGGTCGATTATTTAATTGAAGAAGAATGGGCTCAAAATTGTGATGATATATTAAAACGACGAACCAAGCTGGAGTTAATCATCGATACAAAGGGTAGAGAACATCTTGCAAACTATTTATCAAAAATTACTCTTTATCATCCTCCTGCTGAAGCTCCTCTTGTATGGCACTAACATCAACCACTAAAGCCTGTTGGGCTAACTCCTTTAATGTAGATGCAGGAATACTTCCTGCATTGGAATAAACAATGATCCCTTTTTTAAAAACCATAAGATGAGGAATAGAGCGTATTTCAAAAAAATCACATAATTGCTGCTCAGCTTCAATATTTACTTTTGCAAATTTGATATTAGGAAATTGCTCCGCTACTTGTTCGTATGCATTGGAAAATTGTTTGCATGGAGCACACCAATCGGCCCAAAAATCAATAAATACGATTTCATTATCATTGATTAAAGATTCAAAATCCGCACTGGTTATACTTAAAGAAGTCATATTTCTTCCTTAGCTTCAATAGAGTTTATAATCTTTTGAAATACTTCATCAACATCTCCAGTACCGCAAATACTATGGAATTCAGGAGCACCATGGCCGTCATTTTCTGCCCAGGCTTTGTAATAATTGATTAAAGGAGCAGTTTGGTTGTGATACACTTCTAATCGCTTTCTCACTGTCTCTTCTTTATCATCTTCACGTTGTATTAAAAGATCACCAGTAACATCATCAATACCTTCCTGTTTAGGAGGATGGTTTTGGATATGATAAACACGACCTGATGGTTGATGAATACGCCGACCGCTAATTCTTTTAATAATTTCCTCATCATCTACCGCAATTTCGATGACGTGATCTAAGTAAATTCCCGCTTGTTTTAAAGCATCTGCTTGTATAATAGTTCTAGGAAAACCATCGAATAAAAAACCATTAGCACAATCACTTTTCTTTAAACGCTCTTTAACTAAAGAGATGATAATATCATCGGATACTAAACCACCAGTTTCCATAATCTTTTTCGCACTTAAGCCTAATTGAGTCCCTTGTGCGATAGCTGCACGTAGCATATCACCCGTTGAAATTTGTGGAATTTTATAACGTTCAATCAAACGCAAAGCCTGAGTTCCCTTTCCTGCACCAGGACCACCTAAAAGCATTAATCGCATTAAAACTCCTTAATGATATCTATACCCGTTTCATTTTTAAGTAGTATTATACTATTAGTTTAAAATTTTATAAATTAAATGTAGCCTGCATGCACCATTAATACCACCACATTCCATTTTTTAACATCGTGAATATTCACTTTACTATCCTAATTAAGTTAAATATCTTCTTATTGTTCAATTTGTTCCTAAATACAATCTGCTCTGAGTTTAGAACCATGAGCGGGATTCAAAAGATCTCTTGCATGAGTTAAGTTGCATAGCATAAAGCTGAGATCGCGCTTGAACTTTCCTTGCGACAGGAATCAACCAAGATTTTCTTAAATAGGTTTTACGTTGATAACCACCAATCCCTTCATGATACGCTAAATAAAGTGAATATGCGTCTGTTCTTTGAATTCCAGCCCTTATATGTGCTTGATTTGCATACCATCCAATAAAATCAACACCATCACCAAAATCATCACGTGAAGCAAAAAATCCCCCATTAGTGCGTTTATAATGCTTCCATGTATCATGTAATGCTTGTGTATAGCCATAAGCTGAAGAAGGTCTTTTCCAAGGAATTATAAATAAAAGTTTCGTCCTTGGTGGTCGTGCCCGGGCATTAAATTTTGACTCTTGATGAATAATGGCCATTTGGACCGGAACTGGAACCTTCCAACGTCGCTCAACATCCTTGGCATCAGTATACCACTTAGGATATTGCCTAAATATATTACAAAGATTATTGACATCTGCTGGGGGAGGACTAACACAGGATGTTAGCAATACAGCAACAAATAGAAAGGCTATTCTTAACTTCTTAAAAAATAATAATAAAGAGCTCATGAGTAACCAAACACAAAAAAACTTATTCTAACAAATTTGATTATTACAATCTACGCCTTCTGTGTTTATCTAGTATGACAAGGATCTATTTCCCTGCTTTATCACATGATAATATATCAATTAATTTAATATAAAAAAAAGTGCATCTAATGACCATTTTTGTATTTGATATAGAAACCATTCCTGATATTGAATCCGGACGAAATTTGTATGATTTACATGGACTAAGCGATGAGGATACAGCTCAAGCTATGTTTGCTTTACGACGAGCAAAAGTGGGTCATGATTTCTTACCCCATTATTTACAAAAAATTTGTGCTATTTCCCTGGTTATGAGTCATGGATCCCAAATTAAAGTGTGGTCTTTGGGTGATGAGCTCTCGAAAGAAAAAGAAATAATTACTCGTTTTTTTGCTGGAATAGATAAACATACTCCAACATTAGTCAGCTGGAATGGGAGTGGATTTGACTTACCTGTTTTACATTATCGAGCCCTATTACACGGCATTCCGGCTCCTACCTATTGGGAAACTGGTGAAAATCAGCAGCACTTTCGCTGGAACAATTATTTAAGTCGATTTCATTATCGTCATCTCGACCTCATGGATGTAATTGCCGGATACCAAAATAAAGCATTTGCTCCATTAGATGAGATTTCCACTATGCTGGGTTTCCCCGGAAAGATGGGAATGAGCGGATCAAAAGTTTGGGACCAGTATTTATCAGGTCAGATAAAAAGCATCCGTGATTATTGTGAAACCGACGTATTGAATACCTATTGCGTTTTTTTACGATTTGAATTGATGCGAGGGGGGATCAACCATGAAGAATACCAGCACTCAATAACTGTACTTAAAGCCTATCTAGCCTCCGAGAAAGAAAAAAAACACTTACAAGAATTTTTAAATCAAATGTTCGAAGAAAAAAATTTATAAACAGTCCTCCCTAATATTTAAAAAAGCCTTTGTCCCGAAAATGAAGGCATTAATCGCTCTTGATCAATTACAGCTAATGCATCCCTGTACTCATTGCTGTGCAAATGCAAGAGCGTTTTTTGATAGCGCTCTAAACCTAATTGAGCATAAGCCTCCGGATCGACGGATTTTGCTTCATTGGCTAATTGAGTCCATGACCATAGGGTTATCCACCATTCAATTACAGGCTTATAAGCGGTATACCAGGCAAATACCGAATCAGTAAGCTTTTCTTTACCAAAATACGCAGTTAAATACGTTAACTCTTGCTCTTTATCTAGCTTTGCCTCTATCGCAAAATAAGCGAGATCCCAAAGGAAATCATTATTACTTGAGTATTCCCAATCAATTTGATAGAACAAGTTCTTTTTATCATTTTCTTGAGTCATCATATAATTTAGAGGTGTTGAATCATTGTGGCACGGGCATGTTTCAATCTTGTAAGCAGAAAATAATCCATGCAAAGCCGCCATTTTCTCTTCTATGAACTCAATTTCACCAGGAAAATTAAACTTTTTTATCTTTAATGCCTCGAGCAATCCCATGTTACGCTCAAAAACAGCAGTATCATTTGCAAAACGCTCCGAAGAATGCAACTGTTTTGTCATGATTGCTAGAGTTTGTAGAATATCGGCACGCTCCAATGCCTTTTTGTCTAAAACCTTAACTTTTTCAATAAATTTTGTTAACTGCAATCCATTCGAGTCGAAATACTCTATAGGAACATTAAGTCCTAAAACTGAGGCTTGACGCGCATTTTTGGCTTCGTGCTCACGTGATACTGAAAATGATGACACTTCACCGGGTATACGCAATACCCAACGATTTGCTTTATGTCGCTCAATAAGTGATTGATCCACTCCAGAAATTCTTGAAAGCAATTTAGCAATATCAGGGCCAATTTGCACTCTGTATGTGGTGTTTGTCATACCACCGGCCATTAATTTTAATCTTAAAACATCCAGACCGAGCGTAGAAAGCATAGGAATTTTGTGGATCGTTGGCAACAAAGCCATGTATTTTCGAGTTAAATCAACTAACTCCTTCCATTTATGATTCACTAACGAGGCGTTGAACTGCGAGGACGGATCAAGTAGACTTAGAATATAGAGCATTAAATGCTCACTTATTTTGGGTTTGCCACCATTTTCGCCAAAAAAATGCCATTTCATAAGATTGTTTCCCAAAAAAGATATCGGAGGATTATATAAAATTTAAACATAAAATTACAAGGAAGAACAACTTGAAGAAAAAAAAATACCAGAGTTATTACTATGACTGAACCACTTATCCCTATCACTAAAAAACATGCCCTAACCTTCGCTTGTTTTTTTGTAATGTATGAATTTCTAACGTATATAGCCAACGACATGATTATGCCGGGCATGATTCATGTCGTACACTCATTTAATGCGGATGAATCAACAATAGCAACTTCGCTGACTGTTTATATACTTGGTGGAGCAAGCCTCCAAGTTATTTTAGGCCCTATATCAGACAGCTATGGTCGAAGACCGATGATGCTGATCGGTGCATTTTTGTTTTTTATTTTCACTTTATTTATTGCCTGTTCCAACTCAATGAATCAATTTTTGATTGCACGCTTTTTTCAAGGGATGGGGCTATGCTTCATAGGGGTCATTGGTTACGCCACAATCCAAGAAATATTTGAGGAAATGGATGCTATTCGCATCATATCAATTATGGCAAATGTAGCAATTCTAGCTCCTTTATTAGGACCACTAATGGGTGCCATAGTCATTCACTATACTTCTTGGCGCTATATTTTCGTCACTATTGCTTTAGGCGCACTTATTGCTTTATGGGGTTTGTGGCGATACATGCCTGAACCAATAGGCCAGATTAAACGAAATGGAGAATTAACTCCCAAAGCAAAGTTCTCTGCAAAAAAAGTTTTTGAAAACTATAAACTCCTGTTTTCTAATAAAACATTTTGTCTTGCGACCCTGGCAGCAGGCACAGTTGGGATTCATTGTCTTGCTTGGATTGCATTATCACCTATTATTTTGATTGTTGAGGCAAAACTCACGATAATACAATACGCACTTTGGCAAATCCCAGTCTTTGGGGCAACCATATTAGGTAATTGGTTTTTACATCACCTAACTTATAGGTATCAAATCAAACAAATCATCCTGCTGGGTTGTATCATTATGGTTGTTGGTGCCATTTTAACATCTCTCGTTCCTTATCTGTTTGGGAATGCTTATTATTATTTGTTGCCCGGGACCATCATTTATTTTTTTGCACTCAGCATTATTAATGCGCCACTAAACAGATATTGTCTTTTTGTCACTCCTGTAAGCAAAGGTACTGCATCTGCTGTAATCAGCTTGGGAGTTATGGTTATTGGGGCAATGGGAACAGAAACTGGAAATTTATTTTACAAGCATCATAATAATCTTCATTTCGGACTCTATTGCAATGCCACAGAATTAATATTTTTTATATGTATAGGATTAATTTTTTTAATTGATAAAGACATGACTAATGGTGAGCATAAAATCCCGCCAGGTTAAAAATTCTTCGCTTTAACTTGCTTTTCCTGATTCTCTTTTTTTTCGTGCATTTATTGTTTCACAGCTTCAATTTAAATGCCTTGGTCATATTTATTTTTTACTGTCTCCATCACTATAAGAGAAAATGACACTTTTCAATCCAAAGCTTTATCTGCGTTATTGCAGATAAAGCTGCGGCACGTCAATTAATGGGTGCGTCTCTTATATCAATGGCGAGAGCCTCACCGTTTATGCGTGTTTATTATGTGCAGGGTGTGACTCTTTAAGCAAGAAAACTGCGATAAGTAAACTGACTAAAAAGCATATTGGCATAACCATTAAAGAAACCTGGTAACTTGCGATGCTGTATACATGCACTCCATTAACCAAATGCCAAGAATGAGTATGTTGTAATATATAACCGACCAAAGGCTGGAATATTGCTCCACCGATTAATACAGAAAGATTATTAAACCCCGAGGCAGTACCGACAAGATCTGGAGGGTTATTTTCTTTCACAACAGCAAAGCTTACCGTTTGCCCTCCTGCCCCCAAACCAAGTACAAACAAGATAAATGGAGCCCACCCATACGTTAATCCCGGAGCATACAATAATACTAATGTTGCCAATAAGCCTAAAACAGCACTAAGAATCAATGCTATTCGACGACTTTCAATGCGATCACTTAGCCAGCCAAGTAGAGGACTACCTACTCCGATGCCAATCCAAATCAAACTACAGAGTCCTGAAGCAGCAACAACACTAATTTGAAATTTTTCCTGTAAATAAGGAACCCCCCAAAGAGCCGCAAAGACAGCAATGGGTGTCCAAATCGCAAAAGCATATCCTCCTATTATCCAGGTATAACTATGTTTACAAACTGCAACAAGCCGCTTCCACTCTTCACGCAGATATTGTTCAGGTATAGGTTGATTTTGCTGATGAGGATAATCGCGAATAAAAAGCCAAAAAAATATCGCTAATATAAAACCAATAAAAGATAAAATAAAGCTTGCATTACGCCACCCAACGCCCTGAATTAGATAGGCCAATGGCATTTCCCCAAATATAGCTCCAACTGAACTCATTAACTGAGCCACTCCCGCCAAAATTGCAAAATAGTAAGGAGGAAACCAACGGGATAAAAGAACCAAAACACCTATGAAAGAAAACGCAGAACCAATTCCAATAAGAAATCTACCGATACAGGCAGTAAACATACTGTCCGTTGACGCAAAAAAGGCTGACCCCAAAGCACATAAAATAATAGCAAAAGTCATTAACTTACGTGGGCCATAACGATCGTACAATACCCCTGCTGGCAATTGAGTTGGTGCATACGCATAGAAGTAAAAAGCAGAAATAAATCCAAATCCCTGGCCTGTAACCCCAAAAGTCTTCATCATTGATTCGGCCATCACACTTGGCGCTACTTGTAAAATGAATTCATATAAATAAAATGATGCTGCCAGAAAGAAAATAAAATAAGCGGTTCCAAGTCGAGCATTTGCTCCTTGATGTGTATTATCAATATTATATGAGCTCAATTTAAGGTCACTCCGTTTGAAATTCCACATTTAAGCTTATACACATTTACTTTGTCAATATAATCTTAGTATATAAACAATATAACTATTTTAATAAAATAAAGAAAATATAAACTTTGACTAAATATTTGTAATTTCTAAATAAAAATTTCCATCTTATTCCTTGAAGAGTCTTCCAGTAATAGGTACGCTCCTAGGGGCTATAAAGCGTGAAACAGTTTTTTTCACATTTTTTCTTTTTAGGCTTCACTTTATTTATTGCATTAAACCTAAGGCGAATTGTTCTAATTTAAATCCTTTAATTCCAAATAGGATCAATTTTCCAAGTCAGTATGGGATATACTTATTATTTTCTGTTCTATTGCGAAAAGAGTATATGGCACACATAAAATGATCGTATTTATGATCTTTAAGGTTCGTATACAAACAATTAGAAAGGGGTTTACAACGACTCCATGAGTTAATCGATAAATTTGGATTAAAATTAGAGGAATATCCTGATAAGGTTGTGATTTTAAGCCCATGACTCTGTACTGAGCTTTATAATCACTAATGATAATGACGAGTTAAAACAGAAATTCTATTCTTGCTGTACCCAGTCATTAATGCAAATTCAGAAGCTTACACCTAAAACATAAAAAGAAACTGATGAATTGATTCAAGATGCCACAGTTAAACTAGAAAACTTGCTGTAGAGCAAAAATCAGTCGTTGAACCTCAGCTTAATCAATAAGAAGAATCTATTGAGGAGAAAAACTTAGTTTTTGCTAATTGGATAAATTGCACCTAATATAGAGGGATGAGTTGAACCAGTTATTGCTCTTAAGTCCAGAGGAATATAATTTATTGTTTGTGCAGCAAGCCAGGCAAACATCATTGCTTCTAAATAGTCTGGGTTTATGCCTATTTCTGCAATACTCTTTACCTCTGTTGCTGGCAATAATTGGTTAAGTATGTCCAATAAAGCAAGATTATGGGTACCGCCTCCACATAGGTACAAACTCTCAACATAATTTTTTTCTGTTAAAAGACTATTAGCAATCGTTTTTGCGGTAAACACCAGCAATGTTTTTTGCACATCCTCAGGCTTATAATCAGCACGTAAATGACCTTCCAACCATGCTAAGGAAAAATACTCTTTACCTATGCTCTTTGGTGATGAAAGATGGACAAAAGGATCTGACATTAGGATTTTAAGCAGAGGCTCAATGACGTCTCCTTGTCGTGCCCAATCGCCATCAGCATCGTAAGATTTTCCTCTATGCTTCATAATCCATGCGTCCATTAAACAATTTCCAGGCCCAACATCCCATCCTTTAACAGCTTGATTGGGGTAAATCAGTGTAATGTTAGCAATACCACCCACATTAACTACACCTGTAGGATTATTTTCATGTTTAAATAGTTCCTGGTGATAAATTGGTGCAAAAGGAGCACCCTGGCCTCCAAGTGCTATATCCCGCGTTCTGAAATCAGCCACTACAGTAATACCGGTTAATGTAGAAATAGTATGGGCGCATCCTAATTGCAATGTATATGGAATAGCGCAATTGGTATCGTGACAAACAGTTTGGCCGTGACTTCCTATAGCACAAATATCGCTGGGGGATAATTGTGCATCGTATAACAGCTGATTGACAGCACGAGCAAATTCTTTTCCGATTAATGTATTTAATTGACAAATAGAAGCAAGGCTTAAATTTAAGCCATCCAACAGAATATTAATACGATTTTTAACCTCATCGCTATAACTTATGGTTTTACCCAGAAGTAACTCATTTATAGAGATATCAACAAGTGCTGCATCAATACCATCCATACTAGTTCCAGACATTAAACCTATATATAAACTCATTAGTGGTTCCTCAGTTTGAAACAATTATAAAAATTTTCTGTTGTTATCGCCGCAATTTCTTCGACGTTCATACCTCGAAGTTCTGCCAGGGCTTCTGCTACATATTTCACTAAAGCAGGATGGTTTTGTTTACCTCTATAAGGGACTGGTGCCAGATAAGGTGAATCTGTTTCTATGAGTATTCGGTTTAAAGGGATTTGTCGAGCAACCTCTTGAAGAGCTGTTGCATTTTTAAAGGTAAGGATACCTGAAAATGAAATATAAAAATTCAGTTCTATGGCTCTACGAGCGATATCTAAACTCTCCGCAAAACAATGCATAACCCCACCAATCTGAGCCGCATTTTCTTCTATCATCAGCGCGATTGTATCTTCCGCTGCCTGACGTGTATGAATGATCAGTGGTTTTGCAGTCTGTAAGGCAGCTTTTATATGCTCTCTAAATCGATGACGTTGTACTTCTCGTGCTTCATCTGTATGTGTTCGATAATAATCAAGGCCTGTTTCACCGATAGCAATACATGCGGGATTCAAAGCTAAATCACACAATATTTCAGAAGTAACAGGAATATCCATATCAGTATTTGGGTGAACCCCAACAGAAATACTAATATTGGAATAATTCATGGCCAGATTTTCTAATTGCGGGTAATCACTTAACTCCACGCAAACACATAAAAAATGCCCCACATCATTAGCTTTTGCTTGTTCTAAAACATTTGTAATGTCATGATTAAAATCAGCTAAATCAAGAAAGTTCAAATGACAATGCGAATCAACTAACATGGGATGACCTCATTAAATGGCATAAAATGGTTTGGATCAATTATGTTTCTTCAGTGCTTTATAACTTTACTAACTTACTAAATTGTATCTGTTGTCTGGGATGATTTTAACATGCCTGCTAAATAGGTCTCTATTTTATTGCACAAATTACTGCTATTTTCTCCTACAAACTGTACCCCTATTCCAGGAATCTTATTACCTTGAGCACCTTGAGGTGTAATCCATACCACTTTTCCACCGACTTCGTATGACTCATCCTCTTCCATTAGTTTTATAGATAAGCTCACTATTGCACCAAACTCAAACTTGTGGTTCGTGCGAATAAATATTCCACCATGTTTAACAAAGGGCATATAAGCTGCATACAGCGCTGATTCATTAGGAAATATACAGTTGATCTGATGTTTATCCATACTTGATTTCCTTATTCATCAACAAAAACTCAATCCACTCTACTTACATAATGACTATTCACTGTGAATAGCCAACAAAAGATCCTCTAATGCTAAAGTTTGATTTACATTAATATTATGGCTTAATTTCATCTGCAATGCATTTATTCTATCAATTTGAGCAAAAATAATAATGGGGTTTAATAAAGTTGCCAAGCTTTGCAGCTGCTGAGTTGCAGGCCCAGCATTTATAATCCCATTAATTTGTATTATTTGAATTTGTGAATAAACCAGGTACAAAAACCACAATAGAGTATTCATCTCAAATTGACTCCATTGAGCAGCCACTATACACGGATGTGTCTTTTCTTTAATCACTGAAATCAAACCATCCAAGACAAACTCAGCTTGATTTATAATCACCGCTTGTTCTGACTCTTGGGGATAACGCTCTCCCAACTGCAGAAGATTAGATAAATCAACATATGATGCAAAATGCATTATCTGACATCGACTTAAAATTGTTGGCAATACGGTACTCAACTGCTGTGCCACCAGTAAAAACAAAATATGTTGAGCAGGTTCTTCCAAAATTTTTAATAGTGAATTTGCGGCAGAAATATTCATCCGTTCGACTGACTCAATCACAATCAAACGATGATTTGCTCGTTGTGGTGTTAAATAAGAATAATCGTGTAGCTCTCTTATTGTATCAATTTTTATTGAGCCCCCTCTTTTTTCTGGCTTAATCCAGTTCAGATCGGGATGTTCAGCGCAGAGAGCCATTCGGCAATCAATACATTCACCACAAGGTTTTGTTTCCATTTTACAAAAAACGAACTTAGAAAATCTCCTAATAAAATCAATCAGAGCACAATCTAATGAACCAACAAATAACATTGCTTGAGGCATGCGCCCATTTTTCCATGCAATCTGGATCTGCTTCCATTGAGCCAAATATTTTTCTTCTTTGGGATCATAACCGATCATGTTTGGTGCTCGATAAACTCATTTATTGCTTTTTGAAGAGCCAATTGTACATTCTTCAATGGAAGTGCTGCATTAATCCTGACTACATAGGGATTCATTTTGATATATTGAAGATAACTATCATGCACTCGATGAAAAAATTCAATTGATTGTTGCTCGATTCTATCAAGTGTCCCTCTTGATTTAACACGGCGCATTCCCTCTTCAGGACTAATATCCAGATACAAAGTCAAATCAGGTTTCAATCCTTGTAATGAAAATGAAGACAGATGCCTAATCATTTCTTGATCCAGTCCTCGACCTCCACCTTGATAAGCCATAGTTGACAATTCAAATCGATCAGCAATAACCCACATACCTTTTTGCAGCGCGGGCTCAATGACTTGTTTCAATAATTGGATTCTTGCTGTATATAGAAGTAATAACTCACTTCGATCATCCAAAACATCACGATACTCAGGATTTTTTATTAGATTACGTAAAATTTCACCTATAGCAGTCCCCCCTGGTTCACGAGTAGTGATTGTTTTAATCTGTCTTTCGGCTAAAAGGTCGACTACTGTATTCACTGCAGTGGATTTTCCCGCACCTTCCAATCCTTCGATAACAATTAACTTCCCCATTGAAGAGATCATTTTAAAAATCCTTTCGTTTATATTGGTTAATTGCTTGTTTTTGCTGTTGATAAGTTTCTGAAAACTGATGCGTTCCATCTCCTTTAGCAACAAAATATAAATAATTAGACAGCTGGGGATGAGCTGCTGCATCCAAGGACTCTTTGCCTACCATAGCAATAGGAGTTGGTGGCAAACCTCTATAACGATATGAGTTATAGGGTGAATCAATTTGCATATCATCATGCGATAGTTTTCCCGTGTAGGCAGCCCCTAAACCGTAGATTACGGTAGGATCCATCTGTAAGGGCATGCTTTTATTTAAGCGGTTAATCAATACTCCAGATATGAGCTTACGTTCTTGTGGATTAGCTGTTTCTTTTTCGATGATCGAAGCTGCCTTAAGCAATTCATAAGGGGTTTTATAAGGTAAATGCGGCGCTCTATTAGCCCAGCTCTTATTCAAATAATTCATTAAATTACGATGTGCATTCTCTAATAAACTTTTACCACTACTTCCACCTTGATATTGGTAGGTATCCGCGAGCAGTAATCCCTCAGCATTAGGATAAATGCCTTTTATATCATTCCAATCGCTAGTTTGATAGTTTAGATAAGCCGCTTTTGTTAAATCCTGTGCTACTTTCTGTTGGGTAGTCCCTGCAATAATTGTAAAATTTTGTGTTAGAACATCTCCATCTACAACTCGATGCAGTAGTTGTAGTGCCGTTTCCCCAGGTTTTATTTCATACACGCCCGCTTTAAGTTGTGATGAAAGACCCGTGTATCGAATCACCGTTAGAAGAGGCGTTCCTGCAGAAATTAAATTTCTTTCTTTTAAGGTTTGCACAAATTTCGAAGCCGTAGTAGTTCGATCAAGAGTGATTACTACCGGTACCCCTTGAACAGGAACCAGGGATTTTGTTATCTGGATATAGACATGCCCAAGAAAAAAAATGCAAGACATAAAAAACAGTATTGCAATAGAGAATAGCCACTTTTTATGTCTTAAAAATGTCATTTAGATTCGTTTAAATAAGAGACTACCATTAGTTCCGCCAAAACCTAATGAATTACTAAGAACATAGTTAACATTTCGTTCTTGAGGAGTATGAGGCACATAGTTTAGGTCACACCCTTCATCAGGATTATCCAAATTAATGGTTGGTGGAACAATTTGATCCCTTATTGCTAAAATACTGAATATCGCCTCCACTGCTCCAGCAGCGCCTAACAAATGGCCAGTCATCGATTTAGTAGAGCTAACCGCTAATTCATAAGCATGTTGTTTGAATATTCGCTTAATAGCTTTTGTTTCATTTAAATCATTTAGATAGGTAGAGGTACCATGCGCATTAATGTAATCAACTTGTTCTACATCAATATGCGCATCATGTAGAGCTGCTTCCATTGCACGAGCAGCACCATCAGCATCTTCATCAGGTGCGGTAATATGATAAGCATCCCCAGACATACCAAAACCTACGAGCTCCGCATAAATTTTTGCGCCACGGGCTTTTGCATGCTCATATTCTTCTAATACCAGAACCCCGGCACCCTCTCCCATAACAAAACCATCTCTATCCCTATCGAAAGGTCGTGATGCTTTCTCAGGTTCCTCATTACGTTTGGATAATGAACGTACTGCAGAGAATCCAGCTAAACACAGTGGAGTTAAGGTCATTTCCGCCCCACCGCATACCATAACGTCAGCATCACCATAAGTAATCATGCGTCCAGCAAGACCAATATTGTGGGTTCCTGTAGTACAGGCAGTAACTACGGAAATATTTGGACCTTTAAGCTGATGTCTAATCGAAATCTGTCCGGCAACCATATTAATGATACCCGCCGGAATAAAAAATGGGGAAACTTTTCGAGCTCCACCGGCAATAAGCTTATCTTGGTTATTCGTGATGGTTTGAATGCCGCCAATACCTGCACCGACAGCAACACCAATACGCGTTGATAGACTCGCATCTATTTTTAAACCCGAATCAAGAATTGCTTCGTCAGCAGCAGCAAGACCATATTGGGTAAACACATCCATCTTACGGGCATCTTTTAGCGGAACATAGTCCTCAATATTAAAATTCTTAACCTTGGCCCATATTCGTGTGCTGTATTCATTTGGATCAAATTCTTCTGCCAAAACAACACCACTCACACCGGCCAATATATTTTGCCAAGTATCTTTTACATTAAGTCCAACAGGAGTAATCATACCCATGCCAGTAATTACTACACGCCGCTTATTCAATGAAAGCTCCTTAAAACAATCTCTATCTTTCACATGCAACAGGAGAGATGAGATTAAGCAAAAAAATCAGTAAGTAGTCAGCCCCTATAGAGGAACAGTAATACCTGGTACATTTTGCGAGAAAATTTTCCTAAGCACTGCTTTATATTAAAACTTACATACTGCACTTACTTAGAAAAATTTTCTCACAACCTGTAGTCAAATCCTATCGTTCAAGCAAACATTGATATAGGGGATCTGAATGATTACAAATATTATGCTTCTTCTTTATTTAAATTAGATTCAATATAATCAATCGCTTCTTGAATTGTGGTGATTTTTTCAGCCTTTTCATCAGGAATTTCTGTTTCAAATTCTTCTTCAAGAGCCATAACCAATTCCACAGTATCTAAGGAATCAGCACCTAAATCATCAACGAATGATGCATCATTCTTTAATTCCTCTTCTTTAACACCCAATTGTTCAACAACAATTTTGCGAACACGCTCTTCAACTGTACTCATAACTTGATTTTCCTCTTTCGGTTGATAGAAATATAAAAACTATAGGTATTTTATCATACTACTTCCACTTAACTTTAACTGCTTGGCAAGAGCACCAGAATATTAACTTATCTTATAAGATCCGTTAATTATTTAAATTTAGCATCTAATCCAACCAAAAAAAGTCAAAGTTAAATGGAAGTGGTATAGTTTATTCATTTATACAGATAACGCAAGTGCATTAATTCATATACATGCCACCATTGACATGAATTGTTTCACCTGTGATATATTTAGCACTTTCTGATGCTAGAAAAGCAACTGCTTCAGCGATATCAGATGGTTCACCAAGCTTACGCATAGGAATTCTTTTTAACATTTCTTCTTTAACCATATCAGGTAATGACGAAGTCATATCAGTATCAATAAATCCAGGAGCAACAACATTAACAGTAATTCCTCTGCTTCCTAATTCTTGCGCCAAGGATTTACTAAAACCAACGATACCTGCTTTGGCAGCAGTATAATTGGCTTGGCCTGAATTGCCACTTGAACCAACAACTGAGCCAATAGAAATAATTCGTCCCCATCGTGCTCTAAACATCGACTTGATACAAATTTTAGTCATCTTGTATATGGAGTTCAAATTGGTTTCAATGACTTTATACCATTCATCATCATCCATACGTAACAATAAATTATCAGAGGTGATTCCGGCATTATTCACTAATATTGAAGGAGATTGGCTTTGATCATTCAGCTTCCCGACCACCTCTTCTATTTGTTCTGAATTAGTTACATCAAGCACCAAGCCATTTCCAGATAACTTTTCCTTCTCGAAATAAGCATTGATTGATTGAGCGCCTTGCTCTGTGGTTGCTGTGCCAAAAACAAAAGCTCCTTGTTGTGCTAACTTTAAAGCTATTGCCTGGCCTATTCCTCGGCTTGCTCCCGTAACTAAAGCAATTTTCCCCTCTAAATTGATCATTTAGTTTCCTCTAAATATATATTTTAACACCCAGCTCTATCTATGTTCATGCTTGTCTGAGGAACATAACCCAATGAGTAATGCATTAGATATTGCTACTTTTCAAATATTTTGGCATTTATGCAAATTGTTCCTCAACTTGTTCAAGACTAATAGTATCGTAAACACTGATGGTATTTAAACTCCTGTCAATTCGTTTAATTAACCCACCAAGCACTTTTCCAGGTCCGCATTCAAGGATCATCTCTATACCATTTTGTTTAAAAAGTTGTATTGTCTCGACCCATCGTACAGGACTATATAATTGCTCTTGCAATTTTTTACGTATATGTTCTGCTGAATGATATATACTCAAATCTACATTGCTAACAACATCAATTTTTGGTTTTTTGAATTCGATATTAGCTAAATATTCAGCAAAAACTTCCGCTGCATCAAATAATAAAGGGCAGTGACATGGCACACTTACAGGAATTATTTTAGCTAATCTCGCCCCAGCATCTTCAGCTAATCCCAAAATTCGTGTCACCGCGGGAGTATGACCAGCAACAACAACTTGTCCGATTGCATTATAGTTTGCCGGAGTAACTACTTCATTTGCTCGACTTGCTTGATCACATAAATCTTTTACTTGCTCATCAGTTAAACCAACAAGAGCAGCCATGGCGCCTAATCCTAAGGGCACTGCATTTTGCATTACCTGTCCTCTACGACTGACCAAACAAGCAGCATCAAACAATGATAAAGCATCAGCACAAACCAATGCAGCATATTCACCTAAGCTATGACCAGCTATGATACATGGTTGAACAATGCCTTGTTGCATCAATAACCTGTAGACAGCAACATCTGCTGTAAGCATTGCAACTTGAGTATGTTCTGTTTGATTAAGTTTTTCTTCAGGTCCATGTTGTATGAGTTTCCATAAATCATAGCCTACAGCCTCTGATGCTTCAGCAAAAGTCTTGACAATAATAGAATATTGAAACTCAAAATCAGCCAACATCCCTATTGATTGAGATCCTTGCCCAGGAAATACAAACGCCGTTTTTACCATGTTAAAAATAGCTCCGAACTAGATTTTAATTTAAATTTATAATTAATTAATAACGAATAACCATAGCTCCCCAAGTCATTCCACCACCAAACGATTCAATCAATAATAGCTCATCTCGCTTTATCTGATTGGTTTTAATAGAATGATCTAGAGCCAAAGGAATGGAAGCTGCCGAGGTATTACCTTGACAGCCTATTGTAACAATCACTCGAGACATAGGTAGATCTAACTTCTTCGCTATAGCTTGAATAATACGCATATTGGCTTGATGGGGAATTAACCACTGGATGTCTGACTTGGTTAATTGACTCGCCTCTAAAACCTCGTCAACAACATCCCCCATATATTTGACCGCGATTTTAAAAACTTCGTTGCCACGCATACTTATCATGGCTCGCTGGTTATCAAATGTTCCATTACTCAAGTTTAATAATTTTTCAGCGTCATAAGAAGCATGTAAGACACTTCCTACAATGCCTTGACGATCACTTGCACTTAAGACTACTGCACCGGCACCATCGCCGAAAAGAACACAAGTTGCTCTGTCAGTCCAATCCACTGCCCGGGACATGCTTTCACTTCCAATAACAAGAATATGTTTTGCTACACCATTCATAATGTATTGTTTAGCAATATCCATAACATAGACAAAACCACTACATGCGGCACCGACATCAAATGCTGGTATTGGTTTTTTAATCTTTAAGGCATGCTGTACATAACATGCTACCCCGGGGAAAAAATGATCTGGAGTGCATGTGGCAACCACAATTAAATCAATGTCATTGGCATCTAAACCTGATGCATTCAATGCGTGCTGTGCAGCTTGAGCTGCCATATATGATGTAGTTTCATGAGGTTGCGCAATACTACGACTGCTTATACCTGTTCTGGTGACAATCCATTCATCAGTGGTCTCTAACATTGACTCCAGTTCAAGATTGGTGAGTTGTTTCTCGGGAATATAACTTCCAGTGCCACTAATTACAGCATTCTTCATAACAGCAACCCTTGATTTATAAAATCATTTATTTGAGCACGCACTGAATCAATCACATTGTTCTTTACTTCCAGAATGGCTTGCTCTATGGCATGTTGAAATCCAAGTTCATTTGCTCCACCATGGCTTTTAACCACAATACCATTTAAACCGAGCATACTCGCACCATTATATCTAGAGGGATCGAACCGTTTTTTAAGATGCCTTAATGCTGGTCGTGCAATTAATGCAGAAAGCTTGGTATACCAGTTTTTATTGAATGATTCCATGAGTAAACTCACAAAAAGCTTTGCAAGGCCTTCACTGGCCTTTAGAGCAACATTACCCACAAAACCATCGCAAACCACTAAATCTACTTCCCCGGTATAAAAATGATCTCCCTCAACATAGCCCACATAATTCATTACTGAACATTCAGCAAGCATGTGTGCAGTACGCTTGACTTGATCATTTCCTTTCATTTCCTCTACGCCAATATTTAACAAGGCAATTTTAGGTTTGGGTTTATTAGCAACTGCTTGAACTAATGCGGATCCCATAACTGCGAACTGAAACAAATGCTCTGCACAAGAATCCACATTAGCGCCTAGATCAATAACCCAGGTCCTACCCTTTTGAGTTGGTAATTCAGAAACAATTGCAGGCCTATCAATACCAGGGAGTGTCTTAAGAACAAAACGTGCTGTAGCCATTAAGGCACCCGTATTTCCAGCACTAACACAGGCTTGCGCCATGCCTTCTTTAACCAGGTTAATTGCCACTCTCATAGAAGAGTCTTTTTTATTTCGCAAAGCATGCGAAGGCAATTCATCCATAGTTACTACTTCTGAGGCATGTACTATAGAAAATTGATCTGAGGATGAGACACCATATTTTTTTAAAAAAGACTGTACCTTATCATGAACTCCGACAAGTATCAGCTTTAATTCAGGATTATTTTTCGCAGCGCGAACACAGGCAGGAATCACTACGCTTAACCCATGATCCCCACCCATCGCATCAATTGCAATGGTGATATTTTTCAAGAAAATTACTCTTGTTCGTATACGGTATCAGTATCAATAATTTTTTTACCACGATAGTAACCATCTGGGGTCATGTGATGACGCAGATGTGTTTCACCAGTAGTTGCATCAACAGAAAGCGTTGGCTTTGTCAAGGCATCATGTGAACGACGCATATCACGACGTGAGCGTGATTTTTTATTTTGCTGTACAGCCATTGTATTACTCCTAAACAATTTGCATTCATAAAGCGTGAATATTAGTGTTAATTCAAGAAAATTTCAATAAAATTCACTTTGTTCCCATTAAAATTTGATTGATTTCACTGCTGCAATCACTGATTTCCGCATGAAATTGTGGGGCATAAAGATGTAATTCGTCAATAAGTATGTCTTCCAAACTTATTTGTAAATTAGCAGAAACAATGCACTCATAATGTTCGAGTATCTGTTCCGCACGTTCATCATTACGGCATACAGCAATCACAGTCTTATTATCATATGGAAAATTAAATTCGTCTAGACACCGCTGACATTGAATGGTTAACTCACCTGTAACGTGAAGATAAATGAGGTAAAAATCCTCTTTAGCTTCAACCTGATAAGTCACATGCAAATGACCTGGGGCAGTTATAAAATTCGGTAACCGTTCCTTGAGCTCTATTGTTTTATTTTGCAAGCCATGTTTGACCATTTCTTGTAAGTGAAGCATTATTATCTTATCCTAAAATGTTATATTTTTTGCTTTAACGGTGTAAAAGCAGTTAAACTCTATTTTAT
>NZ_RXNW01000011.1:128691-183262 GCF_004283175.1 Legionella longbeachae | reverse complement strand
AGTGGGCTGCAACTCACAGTATGACAGTACAAGATTATGTGGATGCATTCATGTGGGCCAAAAATGGACAAAGCTTTGAACACTTTCCTGAAAGCGGGCGTTGGACAGTGGCGGAAGAACTTTTTAACCAGGAAGATAAAGACTTCGCAAAACTGTTTTACAACTTTGGCACGGAAGTTGAACCTAAAATCGTTAATCCATTTTGGAAAGAAATAGGAACCGACCTTGTTAAGGAGATTAAGGAAGGAAAAGCGTTCCAGGGAACAGCGTTTAAAGAAATGGACTTTAATACCCCTCCGTTAAGCGAGCAAAAACAAGATCTGGTGAATCAAGCCACTTTTATTATTGCCAATCCCGATGACGTGGAAATTGAAGCGAAAGTAAGGAAATTGTTTACTGATTATTTAGAGCTCATGCCTGGAATGAAACTTGATATAGAAGAAGACCAAGAGCAACGATACAGAGTATATGCGCGCAGTATTCCCGTTCTAAAAAAAGGTTATGTGCAAGATGCGGTCAGTGATTGGGATCAGCCACTTTATAAATCAAGCAACACCGCATTGCTGGATAAAGAGGCTTCAAAATTCCTCGCTTTGGAACGCGGGAAAAATATTGGTGGCGGCAAAGCGATGATGTTGCATGACGAGCCCGGCACAAAACTGATAGAATCGCCTAATGCTGTTCTCTATAAGATGATGAAAGCTGAAAAAAGCAGCAACAATAGAGAGGTTTACAAAATTGGCAAGGCATACCTTGATAAAAATCCTCAAACAGCCTTTGCTGATCCATTTTCAGCATCCCTTATTGAAAGAATAGAAATAATGACAAAATCACATGCGCCCAAGTCTGCACGCAAACCAATGTGGGCCATATTGTCTGATATTGGTGGTTTCAAGCCAGGAACTGTTGCTGCTCCTATATTTAGAGTAGCCGATCAACTTGAAAAGTTAAGTAAAACAAACCCAAGACAGGCAATTAAATCTGGAGAAGATTATTTGGAATGGAAAGGACACAAAAAAGATACAGAATATGTTCGCAGAATACAGAGTTTTGTTGATAAATTAAAATCAGAACAATCCTTAAAATCAATAAAAGGTGATTTGCATAAATTTAAGGAAGATCAAATTCCGAAAAATGAAGAGAGCCAATATAAGGCTAAGTAGTAGCGAGTCAAACCAGGTCTAATACCACCCATTTTTCAGTATAGCTGTCAGACCTGGTTTGAACTGCTTCTTGAACCCCTCCCACTATAGGCCTAGATGCGGTTATGTTCATTATCCTCTGAAACTCATCCACCTCTTTTTAAGCTGCTCAATCTGAGCTTTAAAGTTTAAAGTCATCAAGTTAAGTTATTTTGGACATCGGTATCATTTTTTATGATTACAGGGGCTATGGCTTGCGCCAGTTAAAATACATCATGATGTGAGTCAATTTTTTTATGGGCGTTTGCAAACAAATATGGAGATGTTTCTTTGAAACAGCACTTGCAAAAGTCATCAATATCACAGAATATTTCTACTAAAGTCGCTAACATCTTGCTTACAAAATTGAGGGGATGAATTTTAAACTGGCATAATGTATCTGACAAAGGTATTTTCAATCATTTCATCAACATACGCTCAGCCTTATGTCGAGTTGAAATAAAAAAAATTTGCATCCAAGGAGGGTTTAATATAGTTTCTCCATGAGCACAGAAAAACAACCATTCATCATTGGAATTAATTTAGGATATGGAATGAAACAGATAATTAAATTTGGATTTATTTTAAGCTTTCTAAGCAATAGTGCTTTTAGTGCAGAGCCCGTGCAAGGGTTTTACTTTGGTTTATTGGGTCAAATTAGCCATGCGCCTAATCCAGATCTTACTTTTACGATTAACAACGTGCCTTATACTGGACAAGTAACCTTGGGGCCTGTTGGTGGAGGAGTAGGTACCTCTATTGGTTATAAAATACACAACTTCAGGCTTGAAGCGGAGTTCCTCTATAATATAAACAATTATGGGGAGCTGCAAGTAGGTACGTGTACCCTCATTAGCCCTACTGTCGTTGGGCCTGAAGGAGTATGTCCTGCGTACATTCAAGATAATGGGCTAGGCTTTAACGGTAACACCATGGGTTTTTATGGATTGTTCAATGCATTTTATGATTTTACGTCCTCTAATCCGGATGTTAATTTTGTTCCTTATTTAGGATTAGGTCTTGGGGCTGCGCTCATCAGAAATCAAGGCAATATCGAATCCACGGAGTATTCTGGAATTGTTCCTGCAATCCAATTCACCTCCAATAACTCGCAGGGTGGTTTTGCCCTACAAGGAATAGTAGGCTTTAATTATTACCTGGATGACTTTACAACCATGGGTCTTGATTTTAGATACGTTTCAACCATGATGAGTAACAATAACAATAATAGCAGCAGTAGTAGTTCTCAATTTGGCATAAGTACCATCAATCTCGTATTCAATTTTGCCCTTGAGAAAGGAGATAGTTGAGTTGCAGAATGCAGCTCAACCTTTTCCTCAGCAACAAGCAGTTTGCCGCAGATTTTAGCTCTTTTCACCAAAATCACAATCAAGTTAACTCTCTTTGCCATCCTAAACAAAGCATTTCCAATTCTCTTAAGTATCTGTTGATAGGACATCGACATACCGTAGCCTGTGCACTCCATCCAATAATCAGCTCAAGAGACGTGTATCGATTTACCACAGACGACAGGATAAGGTAGAAAATTACATGAAGAAAAAAAACGATTGTTGTAAATTATTTATTCATATGTTAGGATTTTTAAAAGATCATATCCTTTTGGAATTGCAATAGAGTTCTTCATGACAAATGCAAACAGCACTACAAAGTTATTTTGTACCAGTAACAACTGGTGTGCTGTGATGTCTCTTATTTTCCCCTCTTCTTTTAAAAGAATTATTCAAATTATTAACATTATTCGCCTGTCTTAACGGTGAGCGAATAAGACCATAAGCCCGTTAAGACAGGGTCTCTCCAAGGCCACGCCCGCTCAGTGAGTCTTCCATTCAGCGCACACTTTAACCTATTTGAAGAGAGATAATTATGTTAATGTCTATAGAAAAAAACAATACAAGGCCTGTTTTAGTCTATCCTATTATTGTTATCAGTTTAGCTGCTTGCTTTCTTTTTTATAAATATGTGTTACAAATTTTTCCCAGTATCATCACCGCCCCTTTAATGAAACAATTTGATTTGACAGGCGCAGGACTTGGAAACCTGGCTGCTACTTTTTATTATTCTTATATGATTACTCAATTATTTGTCGGTATTTTGCTTGATAAGTACGGTACTCGTCGCTTTACATCAGCCGCTATTTTTTGCAGTGCCCTAGGAGTGCTTTTATTTTCAAACGCAGAGACCTTATATGTAGCAATTACAGCCCGTGCATTGATGGGCGTTGGGGTTGCCTTTGCGACAGTCGCTTATATGAAACTCGCAGCAGACTGGTTTTCTCCAAAACAATATGCCTTCGTGAGCGGGCTTTTAGCTACAGCGGCCATGGCTGGTGCAGTTTTTGGTCAAGCTCCTTTGGCTTGGCTTATTGATCATTTTGGGTGGCGTCACTGCCTATTCAGTGTAGGGGCTTCTGGGGTTATCCTATCTTGTTTGTTTTTTATAGTAGTACGCGATCGTTCATGCTCTTTAAACAGGATGACAACCACCAAAACAACCATTTCATTTCAAGATGTAGTTGGGGTGCTTAAGAGCAAACAAAATTGGCTGCTCACTTTATACAGTGGGCTTGCTTTCTCACCTGTTGCCGTATTTGGCGGACTTTGGGGAAACCCATTCTTAGCGGAAGCGTATCACTTAAGTAAAACCCAATCAGCCTCTCTGTTATCACTGGTTTTTATAGGTTTAGGTCTAGGAAGTCCTATTTTGGGGATGTTATCCGATCGTTTAGGTAATCGACGTTATGTCATGTTTTTTAGTACCCTGGCATCAACTGCAGCGCTTATCTTAGTTCTATATTGCCAAGTATTATCCACTGTAACTTTAAGTGTATTGTTATTTATATTTGGTTTTGGGCTTGGAGCATTTATGTTGGTTTTTGCTATGGGAAAAGAAATTAACTCCGTAGCATTGACAGCAACGGTTATAGCCATGATCAATACCAGTGATGCGGTTTTTGATGCCTTAACAGAACCCCTTATTGGAAAATTATTGGATATGGGATGGGAGGGCCATATCGTAAATGGTGTGCACCAGTTTTCTCTCTCTAGCTATCAGATGGCTCTATCGCTATTGCCTATTTATTTAATAGCAGGTTCTCTTTTATTGCTTTGGGTTAAGGAGCCTGCTCAAAAAGCATAGAATCTTAGGCAGTAATTGATGTATTTAAGAATGGTTTTTAATCTGTATAGTTCGATATAATCTTTCTTATATCGAACTACTTTGCATTGATGTTTTCAGCGAACAGATTCATTGATATTGGTTAATGCGTTGTTTTTTCTTGAGCCTCACCCATTAGCCAATCCATACTTACTTCAAGTTCATTAGCGATTTTTTGCATAGACTCAGAATCTAAAACGACAACTCCATTTAACAGAGCTTCGATTTTAAATTTTGGAACTTGGAACAGTGTAGAACATACTTGAACTCGCTCTGTCATTAAGACAGGGACACCAAGCTCATCTAGCTCATTGTTCAAACGTTCAGTTAGTTTTTTGTTTGACATTGTAGTCTCCTCTTGGCTTTTTTTCAGTTTAAGTCAATAAAGCTTAAGGATTAATTAACAAATTAAATCTTTACAGAAAAATTACGAATTTAAAAATAATCAAGGCATCTATTTGAATTTAAAGGAAAATTAAAATAAGTCATTTCTTATAAAAAATGACAAATACGTCAATTTTTCTCTTTCGATTTTAGTTTGTAAACAAAATCAAACTTAAAAATAGGTTTAAACCGATTTTTTGGCGAGCCGATTGAAAATATATTTGGGCAATAATAACCAATATTGACCTTCATTCTTCATATGTTCGCCTAAAAATGTGGCAAGCTTTCCTGAACCCCAATAAATGTCGCCTCGCATGAAACCACGAATTGCCCCACCTGTATCTTGAGCAATCATGAGGCGTTGTAATTGCTTTTCATCTTCTTGATTTTTATCGGGCCGAGTTGTATCTAACCAAAGTGGAGCACCAAGCGGAATCCATTTTTTATCCACAGCTAAAGAATAACCCGGGGTAAGAGCCATACCTTGAGCACCAAGAGCCATAGGTTTTTTTACATCCTCAAAAAAAACGAAGGACTTGTTTTTATGGAGAATATCTTTAGCCTTTTTAGGGTGCTCCTCCAAATAGCGTATAATAGCTGCTTTAGATGCTGTATCTCGACTCATAATTCCCTGGTTTATCATAACCTTGGCAATAGAAGTATAAGGAGCCCCATTCTCACCTGCATATCCCAAATAGATATTCTCGCCATTAGGCAGCTGAATAACACCGGCACCTTCGATTTCTAAAAAAAGACGCTCGGCAGGACTATGAATCCAGGCAATCACTGGCGCTTTCTTCTTAAGAGCACCATTGTCTATTTGTGCACGAGTATATGAAGTGGTAAATCCACCTTTAGGCATCCCATAAATTGGTGTATTGTACTTAGGACTTTTCTTTAGGTTGCCCTTTATTTGTGGCATATAATAGCCAGTAAATAAACTTTGAGAAGGGTTTCGTTGTTTTAACTCAATAGGGTGGAACCATTTTTCGAAAAAGATTTTTGCTGAATCTTCCGAAGTAGAATCAAGAGCCAAAGCTGCCTTACAAACTGGATACCAATCTCGAGCTTTTAGGTTGATATGTCGAGTACCAATTGGGCGGGATGGTTCCTGCTTTAAAAAAACCTTGCATGAAGTTTGAAATGCCAATAATGATTTTTTGACATCTGCCTGATCCCACCCAGGTAACTCTTCAAAAGATACTTTTGTTAGGGCTATATTTTTTCTTCTTATAACCACTTTCTTCGAAGCAACTGTTTGGGGGGTGGTTTTTTCTGCACTAACTTTTTTTGAATCAATCTTTTCTGCACTAACCTTTTTTAAGGTGTGCCCATACGGAGTGCTTTCAACAATTTGTTTAGCACTCTTAAGTGCATTATCTTCCACCGCAGCTGTCTTTACAGGCCCGGTTTTAATAATCACTTTCTTAGTATTCTGCGGTTTCTCTTGAACTTGAAGCCCATTATGCTTATAAAGCGACAGTCCAACGAAACTTATCGTAAGACAACTAATACCGCATATTGTGTAAATTAATTTCCTACTCATAGGGGCACAAGGTTTACATAAGATGGGATCTAAATCAACAAATTTTCATCATTTTTTCACAAAACCAATCTATTATTTGCTCTTTTTTGCAAATTTTAACACTACTTGAAATAAAATCACCCAAATTTGCAGTAGATTTATACTTTCACCCAGTATAGAT
Source organism: Legionella longbeachae (assembly GCF_004283175.1). Lineage (GTDB taxonomy): Bacteria > Pseudomonadota > Gammaproteobacteria > Legionellales > Legionellaceae > Legionella > Legionella longbeachae. Next base: position 176,817 of record NZ_RXNW01000011.1, on the reverse strand, counting down.
GACCAGCAAAAAAAACATCAATTTGAACAAAAAAAGATTTGACTGTGTGGATTATTCGACTTTTTTTAAAAAAATCCATCTTTCATTAGGAGGACAAAAAAGAAAGATCATCGCTATTTGATTTGAGATATAATCTTATTTTCAACAATTAATCCACTATTCAATTTTTATTTATTGATATAAGGAAATACTATGCCACATTCAACTGCAAAAATAGTCCGTTTTCATGAAACGGGTAATCCTGAAGTATTAAAATTAGAAGAAATGGCCTTACCAGAGCCTGACAATGGAGAAGTACGATTACGAGTACATGCGATTGGTTTAAATCGAGCAGAAGTTATGTTTCGCCGTGGACACTACCTGGTAGCACCTAAATTTCCCTCTAAAATTGGTTATGAAGCATCAGGGATTGTTGAGGCTGTAGGACCTGGCGTTGATCAAAAAATTCTGGGCATGAAATTGAGCTCTGTACCCTGCTTTGATTTAGGGAAATATGGTGTTTATGGTGAAGTAGCTATTTTACCTGCTTATGCGCTTGCCGCCTATCCTGAAAAACTATCTTTCGTCGAGGCAACTTCTATTTGGATGCAATACATGACCGCATATGGTGCGCTTGTTCACTATGGCAAGGTATCAAAAGGAGACTATGTTTTAATCACAGCAGCCAGTAGTAGCGTTGGCATAGCTGCAATTGAGATTACACGAGCCCAGGGAGCAATAAGTATTGCAACAACTAGAACCCAGGCGAAGAAAGAAGAATTACTCAAGCTTGGGGCAGATCATGTGATTGTTACAAATGATGAAAATTTACCAACTCGTATAAAAGAGATCACTAAAGGTCAAGGGGCACGAATCATTTTCGATCCTGTTGCAGGGAAGGATATCGAAAAGCTTGCAGAAGCAGCCGCAGACAAGGGAATTATTTTTGTTTATGGTAATTTAGCCAACGAACCCATGCCTTACCCACTTTTTACCGCTTTAAGCAAAGGCCTTACAATACGTGGTTATACTTTATTTGAACTCAGTACCGACCTTAATTTAAGGAAAGAAGCAGAAAAGTATATTTTCGATCATATTACACAAGGAGATTTTAAACCACGTATTGCACGTATTTTTTCTTTGGATCAAATTGTTGCGGCTCATCAATACATGGAGTCTAATGAGCAAATCGGAAAAATCGTAGTAAAAGTATAACGTCATCCATCAAGCTTCAAACTAGATGCAAGTCAGGGGAAGTGCACCCAAGTAAATGAACTGAACGAACTTGCAACAATGTATAAAAATTCATGAACTTGTCAAACAGTACCTAATGCATTAGCTACTGTTTCTAATTCATATTGTTCAGTAAAAGCAACTATTTATCCTGAGTGATCCTCAAGAATGATATTACTGCAGATTCCCTATAAATAAGGATCTCACATGAAAATTTCAAAAAAATGGACCATAATAAAATTACATATTGAATATACTTTATGCAATTATGGGATAATTACATGCGAGGGGAAACTAATAGTGAATTAAGAATAATAATTATTGATGATAACTCAGCAATTCATAGAGACTTCAAAAAAATACTAACCTTTGAACCGCCTAATTCTAAATTAGAAAAGTTGAATGGGATGTTGTTTGGTGACGACTGTAAAAAAACACAAACTAAACTCCCCGCATTCAGAATTGATATTGCCTCTCAAGGAAAGGAAGGTGTTAAAAGAATTCAAGAAGCGCAGGCTCGAGGCACCCCATATGCACTTGCGTTTGTCGATATCCGTATGCCACCTGGATGGGATGGTATTGAAACCATCAAACATATCTGGGGATTGGATAAAGATATTCAAATTGTAATCTGTACCGCTTATTCAGATTATTCCTGGGAAGAAACAATAGAAAAATTAGGTATGACTGACAGTTTGTTAATTCTAAAAAAACCATTTGATTCAGTAGCGGTACGACAATTGACTTATGCTCTCACCAAGAAATGGGAATTAATGCAAAATATTAAAGCCAACATAAATGTCCTTGAAAAAACAGTTAAAGATCGCACCATTATGCTAGAAAAATCACTTTCATTAACACGAGCTACGTTGGAATCTTCCATCAATGGGATTGTAGTAGTCAACAATGAAAATAAAGTTGTAGATTGGAATCAAAACTTCATCGATATGTGGTCATTATCTCACGAACTCATTGATGGTAAAGACTATGATAAGATCCAAATATATATTCAGGATAAATTACTTGACGCAAATAAGTTTCACGAACAAATTCAAAAAATACAACTAAATCCAGAAACCACTGAAATAACCACCTTACAATTAAAAGATGGCCGATTTTTTGAATGCTATTCACAACTCCAAAAAATGAATAAAAAAATAGTGGGACGAGTTTGGTCTTTTCAAGACATCAGTGAAAGAATCAGTTTGACAGCGAAGTTGGAGTTCCAGGCTACCCATGATGCGTTAACTGAATTACCCAATCGGATACTGCTTTTTGACAGAATTCACCATGCTATTACGCATGCACAACGAATAAATAGCTTATTCGCCGTAATATTTATTGATTTAGATCGATTTAAACTAATAAATGATAGTTTTAGTCATGCAGCTGGAGATTCATTACTCAAGGAAATTTCTTCACGATTAAAAAAAATTATGCGCGAAGAAGATACGATCGCACGCTTAAGTGGTGATGAATTTATTTTCATCTTATTATCTGAATCATTAAAAAAGCCTGAAGATATCATGGCAATATGTGACAAGATATTAGCTGCTATTACAAAAGCAATTACGATAAGCAAAAGAGAGATTTTGATTACTGCAAGTATGGGTATCAGTATTTATCCACAAGATGGTTCGAATGTAGATGAGTTAATTCGCAATGCCGATTTAGCGATGTATAATGCAAAAGCCTTAGGAGGCAATCAATACCAATTTTATTCTGCAAAGCTTAATCAGCAATCTCTCGAGAGGTTAGATAAAGAATCTGCATTACGAAAAGCATTACTTTCCAATGAACTTTATTTGGAATATCAACCTCAATATGATGTTAAAACAGAACAGCTAATTGCTGTCGAAGCTTTAATCCGCTGGAAACATCCCAAAAAGGGAATATTGCTCCCTATGGATTTTATTCCCTTAGCTGAGGAAACTGGCTTAATTGTTCCTATTGGAGAATGGGTGTTAAGAACAGCTTGTATTCAAAATAAGGCATGGCAAGACAAAGGATTTCCTCCATTTTCTGTAGCAGTAAATGTCGCAACCAAACAATTCATGCAACCAGATTTTGTTCAAATGGTAAAAAGAGTCCTAAATGAATCCGGACTTTTACCAGAATATCTGGAAATTGAAGTCACTGAAAATATCCTTATCAGAAATATTGCGGTAACCGAATCGATTAAAGAACTCAAAAATTTAGGCATTAGAATTGTATTAGATGATTTTGGGACTGGAAACTCCTGTTTAAGTTATTTACGTGCACTGCCAATTGACCAATTAAAAATTGACCAATCATTTATACATGATATTGAGGAAAACAACAGCGATGCCCTTGTAGTTAAAGCGATCATTTCTCTTGCAAACAGCTTATCATTTGATGTAGTAGCCGAAGGAGTTGAGAACCTTCTTCAGGTAGATTTTTTAAAAAACCAACATTGCGATAAACTCCAGGGATATTATTTTAGTCAGCCTGTCAGTGCTGAAGAATTGGAATCCTTGATTAAAAATAATAAATTCTAAACATGCAGGGGTATTTCTATAACAAAAATTAAACCTTGATTGATTCTGGCACTTCGAGCAGAGGAAATTTGCCCTATATACACCTATGGCTCAGGGCATGACCTTATTTTCCTGTAAGTATCCTGTGCTTTATTGTTTTTCAGGGTTTGGGCAATCCAATCCATCAGTACGTAGGTTTTGGTCATTTTGAACATAGTCGCTGCACTGTCTTTGTACACCCCCACAATAAAAGCAAAAAGTTCATCAATATGCGTATTCCTGAGCTTTGTTACATCGCATCCAGCGGCAAGAATTCATCTTATCTAACAAAGCCCCATACTTTTTCCCAATTTAATGTAACTGATGAGTAGGGACTTCTTCATGTTCCTCTGCTGCAGCTTCACCTTGATTCATATGCATGATAAACATCTGTAACAATATTTGAGTTGGCTCTCCTTCGTCATCAACTGACTGCGGTATCATATGGAATACTGCAAGAGCAGGAATAAGTTCACCAAGACGTTGCTCTTCCTGAGGTGCATTATTTGCACGGACTTCTCGAAGCAATAGAGGACGGTAGAAAAAAGTATGGGGAATTGCACCCTCTTGTCTTAGTAAATCCCGCATTGTCTGTTCAGCCCATTCATTTTTTAATTCTTCTTTAATGGCATCATTAAATAAATTTGGCTTTAACTTGGTAGGATCAAAATCAAAAAATTTTATAACTTGTTCTAGTGACAAAGGTTTTGTAGTTAGTTTATCGCCTTCAAAAAGAATCTGGTTCTCTAAAAGCCCCATTAGCGTTTTTATTGGAACAGGCCAATACTCAGTTGCTTGAGTCGTTGGATCACCAGGTAGTTTTTCTAATCCTGACGAAATTGCTTTAATACTAAAAGTATTATCACTGAGCTTCACCAAATAAACGCAGGTGCTTTCTTCCAATAAGATATCATCTTGCATAATCGGATCGAAATAAGTTGGCATAATATTATTCCTTTAGTTATTATTTGACCTAAAATGTAATTTATACGATCAAATTGGTGCGCGCAATACTTTTGTGACAGAATAAAATCAAAAAGTATTTATTATGAAATATATTGATATTAAAACTCTTGCCCAAATAGCTTATAAGTTCATAACTTATTTACCGTAAATGGAGTATGCTTAAGGGTGTAATGCAACTAATGGGAAATATAAAAGAAGCGATATGGAAACAAATTGGTTCACCCTACTTATGGTAGGCCGATATCATTTAACGTGGTTATTATAAATGCGATCAAACACCCCAAGAAATATTAAAATTTGACCTTTTAGTTTATTTTTTGATATATTCGTCCCTTTTACAGAGAGCAGGGATCCTTTCTATGTTTGAATTTTTTTCTGGAGCCATTAAAGCAGGGCTTAACACAGCAGAAGCACTTATCTTAGGCCCGTCCAAAACACGGGATGAGATGTATGCTGCACAAAAAAGTCGTTATTATGCATTCGCTGATTTTGCATCAACCCTTCACTATAAACCCCATCAAATTTTAGCAAGAAAACAGTACTGGTGCAGTCAAATTTACTTCCTGGGGCAATTAATTAAAAACAATTCGGAAAAGATTAAGGAGATGACCCAATTCACTGCTTCCGTTGCATCTGAACCAAACTTGCTTGAGACAATCAATCAATTGATCTCTGCCTTAGATGATACAAACAATGTAATCAAATTTTTGAATCTTCTGAAATACGACATTGAGGTCATCGAATCGACCCTTGTTCAAACAAATACATACGAATCCTCCTTTCAATCCGGGGTGCAATTGTTTCATGGGGATGTTATTCAGTTAATCCAACATTTGCATGATAAAGGGAGCATTGTGGTGGCTGATAATGCACCAAACTCACACAGGGATGGAGCCGCAAAATATTCAAGTGGTTCTGTAGAGGAATTATTTTCTCGATATACTGATTCTGCTTTAAAAATGGCACTACAATTTTGCAATGTCCATCAACGTAACATTGAAAGCAATCAATATGCATTTTCGGATGTTCCGCACCCTGTTGATGTTGTCGATTACCAAAAGCGATACTTAAAAATGGTACTTACAATTTGTGCCAAATGGGTCGAAAAAAAAGAAGCCTATCTTGAGTCAGAAGAATTCTTCAAAGATTTATTTAAATCTTATCCCAATCCACACAATGGGCTACCTATCTACTTTGATATGCAAAATAATGTCTACGAAGTACCTGTTGTTGGGGATTCTATTTCACATTGGTTCACCGATACAACTGAATTAACTACTATAGAAAAAACAGTAAAAAAGTTGCAAAAAAATGAAAGGACGCCAATGACTCTCGTGGGCTATGCGGCTCCTGATTTGCGCAAAGTGGAAACCTCCCCCTTAGATGCCCGCGCTACGTCCAATAAAGTATTACAACATCCTGAAGCAGAAGGGACACTAGGTATCTTATTGACTTCAGGAATCGCTGTTCAATGTCAAACAGCAATTAAGCGAGCAAAATACTTTAAAGAGCAAGGAATCAACCAAGCTGTAGCGGCTGTTTTTGTCATGCCCGGATGTGGTGCTTTTAATAACCCCGAAAAGCAAAGCGCAGCTCAATTTATCAGTGCCATCAAATATTATTATCCCGAGTTAGAAAAGCTGGGAATCCACTGCTACATCGCTGAATACAATCAAAAAGTCTATAAAGCACTTGAAGAGGCAAATGATTTTTTCAATTCAGAATTAGGCCAACTTAATGAAACCATCACCAAAATGACTCAGCCGGAACTTCGTGCCAAAGCCATTGCCGTTAAAGAAAAAATTCTTGACCTTTATGCAAAAGGGGAAAAATCAGAAATATTGATCAAACATATTCTGCAAACCACGCAACTATTAACAATGTCTCCAGGCCCCAGGCGTCATGCACTTGCACTTGAATATCAAAAAAATGCTCATCTTCTTTCCAAAAATAATAATCCATTTTTGCAATCTTTAGGTTTTGCAATGATGATTTTGGGTATGGCAGTGATAATGACAGGAGTTTCTTTTGCATTAACGGGAGTGGGTCTTTTAGCATTTGGAGCGACTACAGCGGGAGGTTTGGGATTTTTAGTGACTGGCGCAGGTTTGTTTTCTAATGAAAAAAAGAAAAATATTGCTACTTTATCCGAAGATTTAAAACTTTCTTGTGTCTAGTACATGATATGATCCATCCGCATTTTATATCGAGCTAAAGTATGAAAACGAAACGTATTATAATTGGTATCACTGGTGCTTCAGGAATTATTTATGGGATACGGCTCCTTGAGTTGTTGGCCCAGACCGAATATGAAACGCACCTTATTATTTCAAAAGCGGCTCAACAAACCCGTGCGTGTGAAACCGAGCTTTCTGCAGCCGAACTTAGCAAACTTGCTGATAAACATTACCCAATTTACGATATTTCCGCATGTATTTCGAGTGGCTCCTACCTCACTGCAGGTATGATTATCGCACCTTGTTCCATGCGAACCTTGGCAGAGATTGCTTGTGGAACAACCTCAAATTTATTGACTCGAGCTGCAGATGTTATTTTGAAAGAACGCAGACGCCTTGTATTAATGGTTCGAGAAACACCACTACATCTTGGCCATATTGAAAATATGAAACGAGCAACAGAAATAGGCGCCATTATTGCCCCCCCTACACCTGCATTTTACAATAACCCACAAACTATCGATGATATTGTAAACCATAGCATAGGACGTGTTCTCGATTTATTTGATATTGAGATCGATGGTATTAAGCGTTGGCAAGGAAGTAAAAATAATGATGCACCCTAAACCAAGCTAATACAGGGTTAACCTCTACTTAAAGGGTTTTTAATTAGAGAAAACGAATCCTGGCATTTATTCTCATGGAGTCGTGTAGTAAGTAAACATTTTTGTTGCCAGGGTTGTGTCAACAATTGCTGTCTATGCCAATGATGAATTCGCGGTTCGCATTCACTCCTAAACTCATCTAAAAGTTGCTCTAAAACTTGTCTTGCTTTTTGCCAAAGAAAGGGCTTTGCAAGGTGATGCTCTACTGCTAAACAATGAATCCCATAAGCTAAATTACTGAGCAAATTGCTATCAATGAATTTATTGGTTAGTTCAGCAAGCTCAGGACCAATGATTGTAGAATCAGGATGAAGTGTTGGTTTACTCACCTTATCATAAAGTGAATGGCTGCAAATTTTAATGCCCCTTAAATCACGGATCACAAGACCTGAAGGACGATTTGCTTGAAAAATCACCAAAGTATTTTGCTGATGGGCTTCAAAAACAATTCCATAACACAATGAAAAATGCAACTGGCTTGCCAAAACACAACGGCAATAATCCAAAAAATAATCCACAGGATTACCATGACTAAGCTCTATAAGTTCACTCAATAACGATTTTTTGCTTAATGGCGAACGTTTAAAGAGAGCTGCCAGAGGGATCAATTTCTGGTTTAGTCTAATCCATTGTAAAGGATTTTCACGTATAAGAAGCGCCAAATGCTTCTTTTCATCATCCGGAATTGATGGATCTGATGTATTAATCCCCGCAAAATCACGTGCTAAAAATAATTGTCCTTTATAGTATTGATTTTGTGCAAGTAATTCGTTAATCCATTGTGAGAGAATGGACGAGTTACTTACAGAAGCAGGAGAAACAGTACACAAGGATGATGTAGTATGCACACCAACAGCTAATTTAAGATGAGGACCATGTTTTGTTAATGGCATCATGGTTCGAAATGACATAGAGGGTTTTGTGGGTTGATATACAGAATTCACCACAAACTGATGCGTATCAAGCAACGGTTTAGCAAGCATTTTTAATTTATTTTTCCATTGCCAAGGGTGTATCGGAAATGGATAATATTCTTTGGGGTTTAATTGTTTTGATCGGAGTGCATCACTCCATAAGCCATACTCCTTAGGAAAATGATTGCTAAATATCCAATGAAAAGCAGTCTTGGTTGTAGAGGTAAATGCACGTGAATGATGGACTGCTGCCCAGCAAATATTCACTTCAGAATTAAATTCAGGTGAATATTGCAACACCTCTTTTCGATTAAAGCCTATTTTGGCACGGAAATTAGGATGAGATGGATGCCCAATACACCCCCATTGTTCTAAAAAATGGAGTATCTGCTGCTGATTAAAGTGTTCGATTAACCAAGACCACAAATTTGTATGTTTTTTTGCATGCTGCTTAATCTTTTTATCCCATTGATGTTGGTAGGCAAGAGCCAGGGCTTGATTGGCAATACTTTCGTTTAATTCTTCATATAACAAGCGCCAATGTTTGGCATGGTTCTTCTGATTTGCAGAATAAAACCGCAGAAAATCAAGATAAGAAGTAATTGATTGCCCTGTTATTTTTTTATCAATTAATCCCTCTAAAAAAGCCACCCTTTGTAAACGATTAAAACATTGGTGATAAGAAACAAGAAGGAAATGCCCCATTTGCCTGGACGACAAAGGAAGACCTATCTCTAATAATAATGAATGCAATTGGTAGCGTAACTCATTAAAATGTGAATTAGATAAAATCATAGATACACCATCCTTCCATTTGTTTTCTGTTTAAGTAGTTGTTCAAGGTAATGAATGGCTCATTGCAGTACTCAAATCATCGCAAATGAGAATCATTATCATTAAAATATAAACGATAATGATTCCCATTTGCAATAAAAGCAACTATTTAATTTTGTATTTGCTAAATATGGAGGTAAAAATAAACACGCGACTCGAAGAGAGTTAGCTTTTTATACATTTTTTTATCGAAGGCCGGGTTAAAATGGAATGGAGCTTAGGGGGTATGCGGCATAAAATGTATAATTTATGCCGACAGGGATGGGGTTTAAGCTTTATTACTTAGAATATTAAGCACTTTTTTTAAAGCGTTTCATCTTAGACCAGTCTGGATAAGTAAGCTCCCAAACTCGATAGAGTTTATCCTTTTTATATTCAGCAATTAGTATGACTTCAATTTCTACTTCTGCCTCATTAGGTTTTTTAGTTGTAATAAATAATCTCCCTGCGACTTTATTCTGTTGCGCTACAAACGCTTTCTCATCATATCGAATTTTATATTGAATGGGGGTTTTATAGATTGCTTGATGTGACTGCAAAAGTTCTTGATATCCCATAGTTTTTCCATTGGAGTATAGTTCAAAGTCTTTGTCATAATATAACGGAATAGCATGAGCATTTTTTTCTACAGTTACCTTGGCAAACATTTCTTTTAATAAAGAAATGTAATGATTGGGTTGTTCTGCGAAAGTAATCTCAGGCAACAATTGCAATACTAAAAGACAAATACCACAAAATAAACGAACAACAATATTCTTTTTCATTCCCAGCCCCCTTATTAACCATCGCTATCGATTATAACCGATAGCGATGATAAGACAACTTTGATTGTCCATACTTGTATTTTACCAAAACAGTGTTTTATTTAGCCGTGGTGACATCTTTCAAAATGAAATCAACGCCTTACAGTATTTTCACATCAGCTTAACAATTTCTTAACGATTACTTAACAATTCCTTAACATTTGTCTGGCATAATGCCCTCAAAAATAAACAGGGGATCTGTCACTTAAAAAATTAGTATTCCGTGCTATCAGGCGCTCCCAATTCACCTGGGTAGTCGCTTCAACAATTAGTATTTAATTCGTTAATAATATTATTACTGAGGAGTCACGAGTCATGGCATTATCAGAAATCGTTATCAATGATATAGTTCAATCTCAAACAAAAGCAGTCATTAGCGAATCCAATTACCACCTTCTTAGGCAATACCTTCTAGAAAGAAAACCCCTTTTAAGAATACTTAATCCAATCAGCTCCTTACTTTTCGAGCACTGTAACTCCGATAAACAAGCAATGATAAATTACTTAACTCAGCGTGCCTGTGAATCGCAAATAAATCATGATGCTCAAGAAACTATCAACGATGAACGAGAACAAGAAAATGAAAATGCTCTAAAAATCAATTTCGAGAGAGAGTTAAATCATTTAGAAACTGCACTTCAGCAACTTGAAACAAAATGTGCGCAACAAGAGCACATCTATAACCAAATAAATAGACAATATAATGAATTTAAAATAAGCATTTCCCGAATTAATAGCAATCTTGAGAGAATTCGTAATGAGCGTCAAATACGATACCCCGAGGGTATTATTCACGCTCACACGACAATGACGCAGCCATTACCGGATCAACACACTTGGGATAGACTTTTACAAGAGGAAAATAGACTAATTGAAGAACGTCAAAGACTGACTTATCTCCTTACTTCAAAAGAAATCGAACGAACCAAAGAAGAACAAAATTTAACTCAGTTTCTTCAAGAGAAAAAAGAGTCCGAAAGACGCTATCAGGAAATAAAACATCAAATGGAGATTGTTTTTCCTGAAAATGAACAACAACGTCATCTAAGAAGCGAAGAGCGTCTCACCAGAAACAGGGCCCGTAATGCCTATGATCCTCATCTTCAGCAATTATCTCCTAAAAGCATTGAAGCATTGAAACAACAAATCGAGTACCAAGCCCGTGAATTAGATAATCAACGTACCCAATTAATGAGTGAAGCAACAGAAATGAGTTATAAGACTTATTTAACTCAGCTGGAATTAGCATTACAACACCCTGAAAACACTCGGCAAATAACGTTTAATGAGCAAACCGCATTAAAGATGATTGTAGGCATAATGAAAAAGCTAACAGAAATGGCAGAAAAAGAAAAAGCTTTGATCCATTCATTAGATGAGGAGCAAAATAATTTACGCTCATTGCATAAAAGCCTTCTGGAGTGCACACGACAACTACAGAACCATCTTACCTCTAAACCTCATCTGGTGAAACAAAATAAAGAACTGACCGAAGAAAATGATCGTTTGCGGTTAAAAAGTGAAACCGCAGCAAGTTATAAAAAAAGTGCTCTTTATGTCTCTCTTTTTAGTATGGCCGGTAGTCTTGTAAGTACTGGTATAGTAAGTGCGTTAATTATTAGTCCTGTATTTTTTACCATTCCAGGAGCTCTAGCGATGCTTTCGCTTGTTGCAGTAGTAGTTGCTCTGGGATTTCAGTATCAAAAATACGTCAGTGAGATTCAAATGGAACAAAACAGTCAGGTCATGGAAAAAAATGATGTCCTTCTCATGAAAGATTGGAAAAAGGCTAATGAATTATGTGTAACCACGATGACACAGCTCAATACCAAGATAGAAAAATCTGAAAAATCTTTAGTTGAACTGGATCAGAAATTGAAAGAGCAGCAACATGTTATCAGTCTTGTATTGAATAAGGCACAGAGTGTATCGACAACTTATAGTGGAAATAGTAACTTTTTTGCTAACACTACGGGTAACGTCGTTTATTTACCTTCTGCTCCACCTCAAGACGAATTATTATATCCACCTATCGAAGAAGATACAGTAAACTATGGTTACTAATCAGTAGATAATAATGTCTATTCATAATAAATTCTCTACCTTAGATTGTTCAGCCGGGCTCCTCAGGCTGAACAATCAATAATAGTGCTTCCGATTATAAAATAAGTTGCGGCTTATTTTACATAAAAGCCTATCCAATCTTTAATTCTTTGCAAACGGTCCATTTCAAAATCATAACGGTCTAATGAATGAGATTGTTGAGGATAAATTATGAGTTCGGTAGGTATATTTTGTGACCTTAAGGCTTGATATAACTGCTCGGATCCGATACAAGGCACATTAAAATCCATTCTGGCACACATAAATAATGTTGGTGTTTTAATTCGATTTGCCTTCATTAAAGGATAACTGAGTTTCATATAAACTTGTGGATTAGACCAAGGTTTCCCTAACTCTAATTCGTATTGAAGTGTATATTGATCCACCCCATAGTTACCCCAAATATTACCTGTACCTGCACCACTAATCGCTGCTTTAAAACGGCTTGTGCTCGCAATAACATAATCAGTCAGCATAGCCCCATAACTCCAGCCCGCTACAACCAGTTTATTGGGATCAACGATGCCTTGTTTTATTACATAATCTACCCCAGCTAAAACATCTTTCACATCCAGATTACCCCAGTCGGCATAAATGGCTTTAGCAAAATTGAAGCCTCTTCCAGAACTTCCTCTTGGATTAGGGGCTATAACAACGTATCCCTGGGCGGCCAACCATTGCCATTCAAAATTAAACTCGTGAGTAAATTGATCTACCGGTCCACCATGTAAATTTAAAATACCAAGATATCGGTTTCCAGGCTTATAATTTGCAGGTTTTACCAATAAGCCCTCTATTCGAGTACCATCAAAACTATCAAATTCAATGTCCTCGACGGGTACAAAATGCACCTCTTCTAAAAGTTTTTGATTATGGTGTGTTAATTGTCTTAGGCCATTTTTTTCAAGTGCAAACAATTCACTTGGATGTTGATCATCAGAAGAAACAAGCACTATTTTTTGAGGTGCTACTGAAAAATACTCATCAACTCGAGAACCTTGAGTTAAGCGTTGTACCTTGCCAGTATGTACATCAACTGCACTAAGATGAATATTTCTACTGGTTTCCATTAATACATAAATTATTTTACCATCTTCAGACCATTGTGGATCAGTAAACCACTGATCTACAGGCCCTACAACCCGCTCCTGGCCAGTAGCAACATCAACCACTGCGAGTTGCGTAGGTGCGTAGTCATAATACATTGCTTGCGAATTAGCGCTGCGTATATATGCTATTTGAGAATTATCCGAACTCCATGAAGGTACAGAATCCCATTCTTGATCCAGATCTGTTCCAGGAAAATGGGTGAGTTGTATGGCTTTACTTCCCGAAGCTGGACTTATTAAATAAATATCCGAATTGAAATTTCTATCTGGATCTTTCCCTCTTTTAGTGACGAAAGCGATATACTTGCCGTTGGGAGACCAAGCAGGAGCCCATTCATCATAAGGCCCGGAAGTTAACAGTTCTACTTTCTTTTTTTGGATTGATATACGATAAAGGTGACTTCTATCTGAACCTAAATAGCCTTCTTCATCTTTTTTAAATACATATCGGGTAATAACCAAAGGTTCATTTTCTGATTGGCTTTCATCCTTTGCGGTACTCGCAATAAACACGATATTTTTAGAATCAGGAGCCCAAACAAAGTCACTTACTTCATAGTGGGGATTGGTTAACCGAATCACTTTTCCACTTTGTTTGGAGAATAACTTCAAGATTGGCGTTTTATCATCACCACTTTCAGATAAAAAAGCAATCCACTGGCCATCAGGACTCCATTTAGGAAGATAATTGCTGTTTTTCTTACTGTATGTAAGTTGTTTTGCTATCGTACCATCATAGGACACAAGCCAAATATTTTTAATCCCCTGTGTCTTGCTCTTGCCCTCCTCTACACTATAAACCACCCAATCTCCGTTTTTCGAGAGATCGGGTTCACTGATCGTTTTAATTCGCAAAAAATCATTCAAAATAGGGGATCTTTGGGCAAAAACAATTTCTTCACAAAAAGATAAAGAAATAAATAAGAGAATAACCTGTGTATAGAAATTGTAATTCTTCATGTTAAGTAGGTTATTTATATTTTGAGGTAGTTAATTGTTAGTGTAGCTACCCTCTTGAAAAATACAAATTAAGTCTGTTTTTGCTTCATCTATCTATACATCTTTACTTTGAGAAATTTCTTACACGAATTTGAGAGAATAGAGGAATGACAATTTGGGACGTTTTGTTATGATTACAACAACGAGGAATGACAGTGGATGTCTTAAAAGGAATTAATAGCATTATGGATGATGCTTTGCCACATGGATGTGGTTAACCTCCTCGTATGCTACCTGAATCTTTATCTTTTTTTGTATGAGAATGTACAAGTTTATCATTCCAATTGCTTTCCCTATAAATTATTAATTGATTGATATTTAAGTAAAAATTAAATAAGCTTTTATGTCCTATCACAAAAGCCCTAATGTTATGATTACATTAAGAAAAATAATTTTCTTCCTTTTATGCTCCTTTTTAAACAGCTTTTCCTATAGTCAACCCATGAAGAATGGGAAGCAAATCTTGGTTAGTTATGTTCCTGTAGGCAAACTCTCCAAAGATATCGCTCAAACAGCATTAAATAAAATGCCTCCTCTTGATGCATTTTCAGCAAATTACGAAGTGTCTCTTTATAAAATCCATTATAAGACTCCGGCACCAGATGGCCACATTACCATTGCCTCTGGCTTAGTTGCTGTACCCTCAACAAGAGCTAAAACAGGAATCGTCAGCTATCAACATGGAACTCGTTTTAATCGCGAAGAAGTTCCCTCTCGAATGAATGAGGGGGATTATATTTATCCGGCTTTATTTGCGAGCCATGGCGGTTATTTGACGATTATGCCTGATTACCTAGGCCTGGGAGATAATGAATTAGTATTACATCCTTACGTACAATATGAGACATTAGCCAGTAGTAGTGTGGATATGCTTGTGGCGGCTAAAGAGTTTGCAAAAAAAATAAATTTTGAAACCAATGATCAGCTTTATATTGCCGGTTATTCAGAAGGAGGCTTTTCTTCTCTAGTCATGTTTGAGTTGCTCGCGACCCGAGAGGCAAAACAACCAATTACCGCCGTTGCCTTAGGTTCATCGCCTTATGACTGGGATGAAACCATGAAATTTATTATGCTCAATCCCGGGCCAAGAGCGACCGCGTATTTAGCCTATTTTTTCTATTCGCTACAAACCTACAAAAATTATTGGACTGATTTAAATCAAATATTTGTCAGCCCTTATAGTACCCTGATTCCTGAATTATTTGATGGGTTACATTCCAATAATGAAATACTTAATGCGTTACCTCAAAATCCCGCATTAATTTTTCAATCAGAATTCTTTTATGCCATCTTAAATCATACTGAAAAAAATTCCGAGAAACTAAAACACTATTTCAATCATTATGATTTTACGCCAACGGCACCCTTATTAATTGTCGGCACAAAAGGAGATAAAGATGTGCCTTATTATGGAGCGGAAATTGCTTATAACCAATTTGTACAGCGCAATAGTTCCGTCTTTATTAAATCTGTCAGTGACCATCTCGATCATAAAGAAGCTGCGCCTTATGTCTTAGCTGAAATGATCCGGTTTTTTAAACAATACCCCCATCAGGAAAGATCTTAAAACCCACTGCCATTTTGTAAAGTCCTGGCTTGCCCATCACAGAGCTGCAAGATAGAATCCTTAACATAATGGCAAGGAGAATAAGGCCAAATAGGTAAAAGGATACATTTATGCATTGTAAGTTCACAATTGCACGATAAAATTGTTGCTCATATAAAGTACCGAAAAGAATTCTTTAACTAAATTGAACTTCACATTATTATTCTACTTTAAAGCTACGATACAATAATAGGATGACAATTAATATGAGCTCATTTCACCAAACTTCAGGAATTCTGTTATGAAAAAAATCTTCTTTTCTTCTGTTCTACTTATTGCCTTAAGTTTGTTAACAGGATGCTGGACCGTACAAAAAGGGCAAAAATCAGGAATTATTGTTAAGGTTGCAAAAGAAGGTAAATTTTGGGGAACCTATGAAGGAGAAATGATTCTGGGTGGTCTGGAAAATGCCACTGGAGCAAGCGGCCGTGCTTTTCATTTTACGCTAGGGCAATTCAACACCGATTTAGTAAAACAAGCTGATTTTGCTATGGAAAATAATAAGCATGTAATTATCAGCTATCATTGTGATGCCTACACCCTCCCATGGAGCGGTGAGACTAAGTGTTTTATCAGTAAAATTGATATATTACCGGAAAAATAGATAACCAGGCATTCAAGTATCCTATTATTTTACAAGAAATTTTTAATCCGTTCGTAAATCGAGGTTTGTATCCCGATCTGGACAACCCCCCTAAATATATGTAATGGGATGTCCATAACTTGAGAAAAAGTATGATAAATTGAATTACTGTTAATCGTAGATGACCAAGGAATACTAAATCCACCTGGAGGATAATCAAGATCCAAATTATTAATTACTTCTAATGCAGCTTTTATTCGCAACCAATGTTCCAGGCAATCTTTATTTGTATATACAGTGTGAAAGGCATGGATAGGTAGCGCAAAAGAGCCTAATTGTAATCCATGTAAGTCCGCAAAATCAGCATCATAAGTGATACAATGAGCTTTTAAACTATGCTCACGACTGTAGCCAATAGCTACTATGTTACCGGTCTTCCTTGAAGTGGCAAGTCCATGCAATTGAGCCACTACCTTCTTACTTTCAACTTCTCTTAAAATCCAAAAGTCATGTACAAAACGATTAACAAACAGAAAAGGGAGCTGAAACATTGCTGCTTGAATGCAGTATTCTGGCATACAAGACTCCTACCTAATATCTTTTAAGCTCTATCCCTTTAGCATAGCTTGTTACAACAAAAGTAGACAGAATGCCACTTCAGCATCAGGTACCTGCATCTTCAGAAATAAAAACCGAACAACCGATACAGCCCCCCCCTATTCAATGTCATAGAGATAAAATTGTTGTATAATTTTAATACATGGAAGTAAACAAGGAGTGTAAAATGGGATACCGTGACGGATTAAAGTTCCAATTTACTAAAATGGATGCATTGCAAGCGTTAAGTCAACCTGTTTCAACCTTACTGGGAGTATCGAACCAAACAGAACAAACCCTAAACAAATTAGGTATTAAAACCATTTACGATTTAGCAACCTGCCCTCTATTCTTGATTGCCCAAGATATTGCTTCTGCAGCAAACGGAGAAGGTCATTCAATTATTGCCCGATCAGGTCGCATTTCATCAAGTATTATTAATCCAGATTCACCACAAACCCCCGATGCTTTAGTAGGAGCCGACATTGCTGTTTTTAGAGATATAACAAATACGATTGCCAATGAAATAAAAAATAATCTGCAAATTGATACAGTCGGTGATTTAGGGCGCTGGCCTCCTTTTTGCGCCTCTCAAGTGATATTAGATGTAGGAATTCCAGAATTAAACCAAGAGAGAGAAGAAAAAGGGAGTGAACTGGTTCCCAGGCTAGGTGAATATCCGACAGAACGACACTATTATCGTTCAGTAGTTATTGATCAGGTTAGCCCCCAGGAAACCACTGATTTAAATACTGCAGGCCCAATTGACATTGCCCCCACGGTATCTTCTGATTTTGGTTTTAAAGCACCTGCAGTTGGAGCGATGCTGACCTTCTCCCAATCCTGGTTTGCACAAGGAGTAACCCTGGGTAATCTATTGCATAGTGTTGCACTGGCTCCTGGCGAAAGTACTCGTATTGCTGTCATGGATTGGTCGCGACAAGTTAAAGCTTCAGACCAGGAAACAATCACTGAAGCAGAAAATTTAACGAATACTACCACCCATAATCGCGCGATCAGTGAAGTACAAAATGCGGTTGCCTCAGAAGTTCAAACGGGATTTTCTAAAACCAGTGGTAGTTCCACTACTTCTGCAGGGGGTGGCGGTTTAGGATTAAGTTTGGGTCCTTTAACCTTAGGTGGAAGTGGATCTTCCGCTACATCAAGCTCTAATGCTGAAAGCTTTTCAACTTCATCAGGGACCCGTAACCTTGCTGCCACGATGAATCAGCGTGTTGCTGATGCAACCCAACAAGCAGCATCCTCAGTACGGGATCGTCGCGCATCAGTAGTGAAAGAAGTTTCAGAAGAGGAACATCAATCTGTCTCTACTCGAATTATCGCCAACTACAACCATATGCATGCTTTAACAATTCAATATTATGAAGTGATAGAAATTTACCGGGTAAATGTGCAATTACAACAAGTAGAGCGCTGTCTTTTTGTGCCCATGAAATTACTCCAGTTTAACCAGGCAACAATTAAACGCTATCAAGGAGTACTTGCCAATGCAGCAATTAGTCAACGGGCAAGAGAATTATTAAGTAGTGTGTTCGGCGCGGTAATGATTCAACCTATCCTGCCCCTTAGACCAATACGTACCATATTTGATAATGTAGCTGCAATCGACAGAATGAGCAGCATTTCCATGCGTATGTCTACCACAACAAACAGCCCGGAGGGCAATGCCAATACAACGCTTCCTCAAGCAGAACCAACAACGCCAGCTGCATCGCCACAAGCTAGCGGACCTTATTGGATCAATGATGAATTAATCAGAGCTTCTCGTATCACTCTAGCAAGCATAACAAAACCAAACACGAACAATGTATCACTACCGGGTGAAACCGAATTTTATGGAGTTTCCCTGGATCTGACGGCTCAAAATCGTTCCTCCATTTCCATTACTGCAGTGAACATAGATTTGCAATCTGGCAATATAGTTAAATTAACCAGCATTAGTCCGGTCAATTGGATTACCAGTGAAGCAATTCCCATTCAAGAGCTTGCGGCAATTAGGATTACCTCAGCGAATACAAGTTATTTAACAGGGCGGTTAACACTACAACTCAGTTACAACAGCGCTAAATTCCCTATTAGTTTACCCGTTGAAATTAGTCCTAATGCAGTAGAGGTGCAACTCTGTCGCTTTTTAGTTAACCAAAGTGACGAAACCGAATTAGAAATGCACCTGGAGCAAAATCGACTGCATTATAGCCAAGCAATTTGGCGCGCCCTGGATCCGTCACAAATCGCTCTTCTTTTATCTTCCTATACTTTCGAAGGAAAACCCATAGGAGATTTGATCGATCCCAATCCGGTCATGGTTGCAAGCAATTATTTAGTATTTCGTATGCCAAGCTTTATTGAAGCTGTGGGGGTAGCAGCCAATGTATCTGATACAGATGATGAAGCGCATAAAAATTGGCGTGGGTGGTTAAAAGATCGTGGTTTAATATTAGGTACAGACACAGCAATAGAACAATTGCTCCCCATTCCAACTGGCGGGGTTTTTGCTGAAGCAGTACTGGGCCGATCTAACTGCGCAGAACTACTTGATGCCACTCGTTTTTGGAATTGGCAAGATTCGCCTATACCACTACAACCGCCTGAAATTGCAGCGATTCAGATGGAGTCTCGTTCTCAACCCGTTGATGTTACCCCAGGACAGCTAGGGGCTCCCGTGTTAAATATTATGAATCCCACAGCCTTGCCTGATCCAACAGGAGTAGGAGCGATATTAAATGCTGTCCAAAACGGTAGCATGTTTCGTGACATGGCAGGTCTTGCATCTACTGCAGCACTAGCGCAAGCATTAGGCTCTAATTCAACCACAGCAGGTGTTGAGGCCGGGAAACAAGCTGCAGCTAATTTGGTTGTTGCAGCCCAAAAAGATATTGAAGAAAAGAAAATCGCAGCCCAGCTCGCTTTGGCAGCTATGGGGTTACCTACAGCAAACGCAGGTTCTACGAAAAACATTTCTGAAGGTGGCGCATTATTAAATACTGCCAGGGAAATGGATAAGCAATCACCAAGAACCGCCCCCTCCTCTACGTCTTCCAGTCCAGGAAATGATGGTTCTACTATAGATGGTTCTGGGGATAATAACTCCGGGATGAGTGATCCAACTATGCCGGGAGTACCCGCTAATATGCGCAATCTCTTTGATGGCACGAGTCGAGCAGATGAAGTATTGTCCAAAATGAACTGGGGAAGTTTAGGGCAATCAGGAGCTTCGATTATTCCTGCCAGTTATCAAGATAAAGGTGGCGGAAGTAGTGGTTCCACCACAAGTGGAGCGGTCATTAGTTACGAACTCGCCTGTTATGCCAATTTTCCAAAACCATGGGCCACTGAAGCTGATGAAGTACAAGGCTTAGTGAATAATAAATGGCTCCCATCAACTGAGGATTTTGACAGTATCAGCCCTGCTGCTACTAGTGCCAATAACCAAGCTACCAAACCCTTTGGCCAAGTCATTATCTCTCTGGAAGATTTAATTAATACAGTGAATTATTTTGCACCAAAAGTGGCTGGATTTGGGACATCCTATACATCAAGAGTGCTCAGACTTAATCTGTTTCTATACGCACAAAGTGGAAACGTTGGATTTCAAGGAATATTAACCACTAATGGAAAGTGGGACGCGGTACTTGGCAATGATGTAAAATCAGCCGGACTGGATTCAGCCCTTATCACAGCTATCAGCAAAAAATCTGCCACTAAAACCTTACTTGCCAAGCTCAAAAAAGCCTGGGTTCCAGCTACTGAAATCTGGTTATATACCTGTTCTGATGTTGTCAGTGATGCTTTTGGAAAAAAATTGGCAAAATTACTCGGAGCCAAGATCCGGGCCTTTGATGAACCATTTTGGGTATTACCTGCTTATGATACTACACAACAAAAAATCTTGTCACGAGAGGAGTTTGGCATAGGCACTGATTTTGCAGCAGCTGCCGCAACCCGAACAAAAGATCTACACAGTTTGGATGTCTTATCAAAGAGGACGTTTAAACCATAATCATGTATGCAGGTTCATTATAGTCGATCTGCTAGTGTTGAACTTCCTCGCCCAGCTACACTGGCGGGGATCTATGCTCTTTCAGTGCAATCTGCTGCTATTGCAAAGGATGGCGCTTTCCCAACCGTCACCTTCCGCAAAAGCGGAAGGTCTAAAATGCAATATACCTTGCAAGTAACCTCATCCTGCCGCATACCGTCAATACACTCCCGCTATTGCAAAAGATGGCGCTTTCCCAACCGTCACCTTCCGCAAAAGCGGGAGGTCTAAAATGCAATATTCCTTGCAAGTAACCTCATCCTGCCGCATACCGTCAATACCCTCCCGCTATTACAAAGGATGGCGCTTTCCCAACCGTCACCTTCCGCAAAAGCGGGAGGTCCATAATGCAACAATCTTGCAAGAAACTTCATTTTGCCGCATACCGTCAATACCCTCCCGCTATTACAAAGGATGGCGCTTTCCCAACCGTCACCTTCCGCAAAAGCGGGAGGTCTAAAATGCAATATTCCTTGCAAGTAACCTCATCCTGCCGCATACCATCAATACCCTCCTGCTATTGCAAAGGATGGCGCTTTCCCAACCGTCACCTTCCGCAAAAGCGGAAGGTCTAAAATGCAATATACTTTGCAAGTAACCTCATCCTGCCGCATGCATTCAATAGCTCCAAGTGCTCATGGTAAATATTATTTTAATATGCAAGAAACCGGGCCGTTGTCTAATTGCAATTGATTGCCGCCCATATCTGTCATAAATTGCCCAATATAAGTTTGATCAGGTTGATTAAGTTGAGCTGAAATGAAAATTCTCGGGCGATCGCGCTCATCTTGATCCATAGCCACCAAGAGTAGATTGCCATTTCTCATACTAAATTGGGCCACTTTAACTGGATAAGCAAAATCAACTTCAGGAAAATCCCCCATTTTACCAGGGACGGTAAAAGAGAGAGGGTCTGCGATACCTTGCATGTGACATATGACAGATTTTTGTGACGCCAGAGCTGTCACACAACCAGCAAGCATCAATATCAATGAAAAAATGACACATTTCATAAGTCAGATCCTTATCCCCTATTTTTTTAAAAGAATAACTGAATCTGAAAAAATTCACCATTAATTAAATCCTGTCAAGAGCATAGACAGAAAGTTTTAGTTATACTATTAAATAAGGACTATTTAGGGATACATAAGGAATAAAATGATGATCAAAGGTGCTGAACTCCTAGTCGCTGCCCTGGAAAATGAGGGTGTAGAACATATTTTCGGAATCCCTGGTGAAGAAAACCTTGACGTAGTTGAAGCACTTCGCAACTCTTCAATCAAACTTGTCTTAACTCGACACGAACAAGCAGCTGCCTTTATGGCAGCAACCTATGGAAGGTTAACGGGAAAACCTGGTGTGTGCATCACCACACTAGGCCCTGGAGCACTTAACCTTACAACTGGAGCCGCATATGCCTTACTTGGTGGCATGCCAATGATCATGATTACAGGACAAAAGGGAGTTTTATCCTCGCATCAAGCACGTTTTCAGATGGTGAATACTGTAGCGACAATGCAACCCCTCACTAAAATGTCGCGTCAAATTATTTCACCTTCGATGATTCCTACCCTGGTACGAGAAGCGTTTCACCTCGCGCAAGAAGAAAGCCCAGGCCCAGTTCATCTAGAACTTCCTGAAGACATTGCTGCTGAAAAAAGTAAAAAAATCCCCCTCATTCCACCTCATCCCATTGAATATCCTGTTGCGAGCGAGACAGCTATAAATCGTGCCGCAGAAATGATTATGCAGGCTAAGAGCCCCTTAGTCATGCTTGGTGCAGTGGCTTCACGACCCAGAGCAACTAATGCTCTTGCCGAATTTATTGTGCGTACCCAACTCCCCTATTTCACGACGCAAATGGGAAAGGGAACAGTTTCTGGAGCTACAGAATTATACATGGGTACCGCAGCACTCTCAGCACGAGATTATGTGCATGAAGCAATAGAAAAAGCGGATCTCATTATTACGATTGGACACAGTACCGTCGAAAAACCTCCTTTTATCATGGAACAATCAAACCTCAAAGTGATCCATGTAGGATATCAATCGGCTACTGTGGAACAAGTTTATTTTCCCCAAGCAGAAGTTATCGGTGATATGGGTCCTTCATTAAAATTACTTGCCGATAAAATAGAAGGAAAAATTCCTCATGCAAATGCACTTCTTCCTTTACGGGAAGGTATTTTGAGTAAAATTGCTGCCCGGGCTACTGAAAATCGATTTACCCCCCAACGAATGGTGCATGATGTTCGACAGGTCATGCCTCATGATGGAATTCTTGCACTGGATAATGGTATGTACAAAATCTGGTTTGCTCGAAATTATCGAACTCAAATGGCTAATACAATTTTACTCGATAATGCGCTTGCAACGATGGGAGCAGGCCTTCCTTCAGCAATTATGGCCTCCTTATTATATCCTAATCGTCGAGTGATGGCTGTTTGTGGCGACGGTGGTTTTATGATGAACAGTCAAGAATTAGAAACTGCTGTACGGCTTAAATTAAACCTAGTGGTACTCATCATAGAAGATAATGCATTTGGTATGATACGCTGGAAGCAGGCCATTGATCATTTCCCGGATTTTGGTATGACATTTAGCAATCCTGATTTAATTAAATATGCTGAATCCTATGGGGCACGTGGCACAAGAGTCGAAAACATTGAAAGTTTTCAATCCATTCTAGAAAATGCATTCTCAACTGGAGGAGTTCACCTTATTGTTTTCCCAATTGATTATTCAGAAAATAAACGTGTTCTTGTAGATGAACTACAACAACGACTACCTCCATCTAAATAGGAATAATGATGAAAAAAACACTGCAAATAGTGCGTGCTTTCGACCGCTCATTAATCATCGAAATTCCTACTGATGATGCTCAAGCACTTGAAATAAAGCTTAATACGGCCGTGGCGGCGCTAAAAAATCGAGATGGCTGGCTCAAGTCGCATGAGCGAATAAAGATATTGAGGCACACTGCTCAATTATTGGCATCTCAGCAAGAACGATTCGCAAAAATGATTGCTCAAGAAGGGGGAAAACCCATCACAGATGCAGCAGTTGAAGTATCTCGCGCTGTTGATGGCATAAATAATGCTGCTGACGAATTACGCCACTTTGCCGGTAAAGAAATTCCTATGGGGCTGACACCTGCAAGCGAGCATCGCTGGGCTTTCACAATCAAAGAACCCATTGGCGTTGTCGCGGCAATCTCGGCTTTTAATCATCCCTTAAATCTTATTGTGCATCAGGTAGCCCCGGCAATTGCAGTAGGATGCCCGGTGATCATTAAACCTGCAGCACCAACGCCCTTATCCTGTTTAGAATTTGTTAAGTTACTACGGCAAGCTGGCCTTGAAGAACCCTGGTGTCAAACGCTTATTACAGACGACAATAATTTATCAGAGCAATTAGTAATCGACAAACGTATCTCATTTTTAAGTTTTATTGGTTCTGCTAAAGTTGGTTGGTACTTACGTAGTAAACTTGCCCCTGGGACGCGTTGTGCCCTAGAGCATGGAGGGGCAGCACCAGTGATTGTAGATCGCAGTGCCCACTTGTCTAAAACGATTCAATCACTGGTCAAAGGTGGATATTATCACGCGGGACAGGTGTGTGTTTCAGTGCAGAGGATTTTTGTTCACCAAGATATTGCCTCTTCGTTCATGGATGAATTTGTTAAACAGATCAAGGGCCTACGAGTTGGAGACCCACAATTAAAGGAAACGGATGTAGGACCGCTTATTCACCCTCGAGAAACAGATCGTGTTCTTTCTTGGATCAATGAAGCAGTTGAAAAAGGGGCACTCTTATTTGGCGGAGGCCGTCTTTCTGAAACAACGCTGATACCGGCAGTATTATTCAATCCTCCTGCAGACGCTAAGGTATCACAATTAGAAATTTTTGGCCCAGTAACCTGTGTTTACGAATATGAAAATCTTGAACACGCTATCAATATCGCAAATTCATTGCCCTTTGCCTTCCAAGCCAGTGTATTTTCTGAGGACTTAGCGCCAGCGCTTAGAGCGGCAGAATGTCTCAGTGCCTCGGCAGTGCTTATTAATGATCACACTGCTTTTCGCACTGATTGGATGCCTTTTGCTGGATTAAATCAATCTGGTTATGGCATTGGGGGAATACCCTCAACAATGAAGGACATGTCGCAAGAGAAAATGATTATTCTAAAACGAAACTGACCCTTAGGATTAAAAAAATGTATCTGTTTAGGGCTATTTTTGACTTCTGGTCAGCCAAATCAATGCGATAACTGAGGCAGGTACTTTATTAGCCCTGTCCTTAGGCATGCTCATAACATTTTTCCGGTTTATTGATTAGTTACTGTCCCGTCATCACCACCAGCGAAACCTGCACCACCTACTGCATTTGATGTTGAAAAAATAAATTAAGATAATTGCAGCTCCCTGGAAGAAATAAAAATTTCTTATCTGCAAGTCAAAACCATCAACGGGATAGTGATTGAAATAAGTTAACTATTCCTCAAGTAGTACAATTTGGAATGCACTGTTAATCGGTTTGTCACTAATTTATATCAATCAACTCGGCTTTCTGATTCCAATACGCTCAGAAACCAAGCTCATACAAGTAACAAAATAATTAAAATCAGAATCAGTACCCCCACTCCACTACTCGGGTAGTATCCCCATTCTCTACTATAAGGCCATCTGGGAAGCAAACCAATTAATAGTAAAATTAATATAACAAGTAAAAGTAAGTGCATGATTAAATTCCTTTTTTATAGGACTTCGAGCTCAAAATAAATATTCTGGCTCCTGCCTCTATTAACTAAAGTTGGACACGTATTCCCTTAAAATTATTAAAGTACATAAGTCAAGTTTTGTAAAGATTGGTGAATTTTTATAACAATATCATGTGATAATCTGTAAAAAATTTGAAAATAAAGGAGATCTTACCTAATATTTTCTTAATAATTGATAAGTATACTTGCGCTAAAATAAAGCCTTGGAGAATATGCATGTCTGCAACTAGATCATTAACTAACTTTTATGGTTCTTTTTTTTGGAAGTGTGGCGAAGTAGCCATATATCCATATTTATTGACTATGGGAGCTTTCATTGATTCTAAACCCAAGGAAGAAGATCTTATTTTAGGAATCGGTGTTTGTCTGTTTTTATCAACAGTTGTTCCGGTTTTACCTGCAATTACCTCCATAACATTTGCAATTGCTTCATTTGGCATAAGCCTTGCACTCGCATCAATGTTTGTCACGTATCCTCTCGCCCTAATTTCCGATGCATTAGACTCTACTAATTCAGAGCATCGCATGGCAATTTGAGAGTAGCTCTACCGATCTACTTTGGAACCTTACTCAAAAGAGAGGGGGTTCCAAATATCACATCAAGTAGTTAAGGCAAGGCAAAATGCCAATTCAATGCCCTGGATAAACCTTCCAACATAATTTCACCCCGGATACTATTTCCTTTAGCATTAACTTTTGGGCTTAATACCACAATACCCGCTTTTCCAGGAACAACCGCAATCGTATAGCCAGACACCCCGCTTTTTGCAGGCATCCCAGTTTTAACCATATGTGTACCGGTTTCATCATATAAGCCACAAGTTGCCATAATTGCTAAGGCAATCTTACAGGTTTCAACAGAAATAATTTGCTCGCCACTATCAAAATCTACGCCCCCATTTGCGAGCAAAGTAGGTAAGAAAAGCATTTGCTCTAATTTTGCCTCATAGGAACATAACGTAAAATACAAATCTAATGTTTCCTGAATGTCCGCCCCAAGATTATTTCTGCTCTTTAAAATATATGCAAGCGCACGGTTACGATCACCGGTTCGTTTTTCTGAGGCAAAAACCAAAGGATTAATACTGAGGCGTTGATTAAATAATTTTCGCACCCAATTCTCTAACCATCGAAATTGTTGCTCCCCTGTGCCTGGAATGTGAGAACATAAAGTGATAGCACCGGCATTCAACATAGGGTTTGACGGTTTTGGACCAAATTGTTCCAAGCGAGTAATGGAAGCGAAATCATCACCTGATGGTTCAACCTTAACCCATTCAAACAATTCCTCCCCATATTCTTCAAGAAGCCCTATCAATGGGATCATTTTAGCTGTACTTTGCAAGGTTATCGGGAACAGAGTGCTATTACTATAAGAAACAGACTCTTTCCCTATAGGTTGCACAGCTATTGCTGTCAACTCTTGGTTCACATTTGCAAGTTCAGGAATATAATCTGCGGTTTTACCTTCTTGATTTAATTCAGCAAGGCGGACCAGATCTTCTAATAAGCTGAGTGTAAGTAATTTTGTTGCCATAAGACTCTTAAAATGAAAAATAACTAATTATGCTAAATTTAGCATATGAAGCAAATAAATTTACAAAATGCAAAATTTTATTTTGATAAAATAAGGTGCATTGATAATTCATACTCCTTAAAAAGAAAATATTGGTTTAAATTAAATTTTTATATAAAGTATTTTTTCGAGACTCTTGAGCCCGTTATAGCATAATAACTTAACGTCAGTTATGGATAAGAATTTTATTAGAACCAGAGTCTACCCGGCTCCAGCAGGACTGAGGAAATGCATCAGCATCGTCATGAAACCTTAATACGAGCATTCCTCGGCCAGAACGAGCTGAAGGCATAATTCTCTTTCTTATCCATAACTCCGTAACTTAGGGTAAAAAATGAAATTAATAATCAAAATTTTTATCTTGTTCTTGGTAACATTTTATACATATGCCCAGAAAGTGAATGTCTATTTACTTTTTGATGCCCCAAATCTCTCCAAATCTATTGAAGAATTTAATATTTATTTAAAAAAAAATAAATTTCTAACTCGTTATCACATCGAGCCTTTTTTATCTCATCATCCCTTACATATTACCTTATTTTTAGCAGATTACCCTGAAGAGCATATCAATGAACTCCAAAAACGGGTTTCCAAAATAGCGAGGCACTGGCATCCAATCCAAATTAAAACAACCCAGCTCGTTGTCGTTGGGGGATATGTGATGTTGGATGTTGACAATTCAAATCAAGCCAATGGCCACAATCCTGAATTACAGCGATTAAGTGACCAAATAACTATGGAATTAACTGAGTTGCGTAATTTCAAGGCGCCAACACCAGGTTGGACAACATCAATGCCTGACAAAAGAAAAGCTTTTTTACGCTATGGTAGTCCAAATGTATTTTTTGAATACAACCCTCATTTTACATTAATGGCAAAACATTTCATCGATCCAATCCAGGCAAAACAATTTCAACAGGAAATGTCCCAACTTATTCAATCCTATAACTTTCCCAAAATTCTCTCGCAATCATCTGTAATTGCCATTGGCTACGTTGATTCTTTTGGCCAAATTACCCAAGAAATCCAAAGGATTAATTTAAATACCCTATCAGAACCAACCAAAACAAATCTGAAGTCTTTTCCCTAAATGAAATAGTTAATTGCAAAAACTCCAGATACGAATTTAGAGGAATTAGGCCCGGTTACAGAAAACCATACTCCACCAATAACACCCAAGTTTGAGGTAAAATTATATTCAAGGGCGGGGGCAAATGAAACTTGATCATTAGCGCCTCCCCCTACACCCGCTGTTGCAGTACCTCCAGGAGTGAAACCAGGGCTACCCTCAAATTGACTTTCTGGGCTATGTGCATACAATACTTCAAAAACAGGTACCCAATTTTGGTTTAATGTATATTCAATAGCAAAGTCAACAGAATATGCATTTTTAAGTCTTACCCTGCCTTGGGTTTTAGACCCTCCACCGAAAACATTTGAACCGTGGACAATAACATCGCTGAACTTTACGCCAACCAGGCTCAATCGCGTACGTAAAAAATGTTCGTTTTTTAACTGCATCAACTTTTGGAAATTAAACCCAAACAGTGTTTGAAAAGCACCTAAGCCCGTCTGATCTGTACCCAGCTTCTTAGGATCTAAATTTTCGTAACGTCCCGTAGGAAAAACTTCCTGTACCACAAAACGCAAATCAGGAAGCCAAGAGTTGTCTTGTTGTCGCAAGACCTGCATTCCTAAAGCCAAACTGTAGTCGCCTATACCGTTCCCATGTACACCATTAACCCAACTATAATCATAAGGAATAGAGGTTTGTAAGTCTAAAAAACTAGCAATTCCCACACTAATAATTGGAACCCCCTCAATATTTCTATAGCCTTTAGGATAGCCAGTAAAAAAACCATAAGGCTCAATATTAACATGCCCCAGGGGTATTGTTTTACCTGCTGGCGCGAGCAAAGGCCCGGTAAACCATGGACTTGCAAAAGCTATATTCACCACAGACAATAAAAATATGAGTCTTATAAAATACATAGTGAGTTGATCTCATTAAAAAGTTAGAATTTATAGGGTTTATTGATCGCTTTGATCTAAATCAAATTGCCAACAGCCCCCCTTCCCTAAATTAAAGGAGTGTATTTTCAGTGTATTACATAAAAATTCAGTTAAGGTTTTACTAGACGTAAAACATTTTTGCAATGCTGTCAACAGCTTTTAAAAATCAATTTATCAGCATCCACCAAATAGATTCTATTTTTTACAATGAAGCAATCATTCATGTTGATACATGTTATCTTTAACTTCATGTAAATAGGCCATCACATTCTCAAATTCATCTCCATTAAAAGGGAAACCAAAATAATGTGATACTTTGATTGCCAAATCATAAAACAGTTCACACATTTTGAATAATGAGGCCCACATATTTTTAAAATCTGCATCAACATAGGTCTGTAAAAAAGTTTGCCATACTTTGGGCTCAAGATAGTTTTCAATATATTTTCCATAAACGCCTAACGATTTATTAAAACCAGTTTGGATTCCTATATACCAGGTTAACATCCGAATGAGCTCTTCTTTTAATACCTGCTCTGAAACATGTTTTGTGTAGGTGATCTGTTTTCTCCAAAGCCCCTTGGCTACATAAGTGCTTACCCATAAAAATTCATTACAACAATCAAAATAATCCTTTGCTGTAGGCGGTTTTGGTAAATAATCATTATCTGATGGATCAAAAGACTCAATCAACTGATCTTTATCAAGTAGTAAAATACTTTGACTGTCCCGAGGCATGGTTTTTAGGCGATTGATATGCAATAACGTGAGATCTATTCTATTCCAATCTTTAAATTGCATTAAATAAACATATTTGTCTTTAGACCTAGGCCAGTTCCCATCCATTTCCTCAGGCATTTGCATGATGAGTAACTCACCAAAATGCCGTACCCAGTTTTTATCATCAACAAAGGGTTCTACATCTGTGACTAAATATACGATATCATAATCTTGAAAAATATCTTTTTTTGCAGACGGGCTTGCTCTTGAGCCGTTCATAATCACTGCTCTAATTCTTTTATCATTTTTTGCTGCCTGGACAATGAGATTCAGCATTGTTTTTTCATCGCGTCTATTTTTCATAGTCATTGAGTCAAATCTGTTTATAAAGAGAGGTGTCTTAAAAGGATTGGTTCTATGAGATGATTATTCTAACTTATTCTAAAAAACTAATCTGCCCCCTTTAACCTATTTGTATACTCCATGCAAAAAACTCGGGGTTCGAAAAGGGGTAATGACCATTAGCACCTGACCCCCGTGTTAAAGTGCATACCCTTAGGATACTGATTGCCAACACACTCCTATCCTTTTAAAACAATTATCCAAATTCTTGTTCCAAACCCTGAGCTTGGATTTATGCAATTGAAGCTTATCCAGCGATGTTGTATCCTGAACCTTGGAATATAATTGTTTTTATAGGATATTTTCTCTCATAGGGTTAGAGAGGTAATTGTCAATATCTTTAGTTTGTGAACAGGGAAAAGTAATGACTGCGATTAAAATATACAAAAAAATTACTATAATTATCTATTTTTTAGGATCCACACTCCTTCTTTGCTCTTGTGCAAAAACAACAAATCCTAACACGCAGAATGTGGGTGTTGGTGAAGAATATGGCAGCAGCGATTATGGATGGCGCTAACTTCCAAACCATCCTGTTTTTTATATTAAAACCTTAATTGAGCAATAAGTGTTTTAGCAAGACCAATGAGAAAGACTTTAAAAAATATGCCATCTGTCAGTCAAAGCTGTTGGTTGGAAAAATTAAAAGAGTTCTCACCTGCCAACAGCCCCTAAGTATTTGTTTAAATTAAGCCTTTGGGTAAGCTTGAGGGCTCCTCTCGTTTTAGATTTATTTCTGAAGTATTCTCTTGCTGTTGTGTTCCCTGTAATTCAACATCCCTACTGACTCTTGCATCTCTAAATGTTTTATCTAACATAGCAAGTTTTAAACTTTCTAAAGTTAACGATCCCGGTTTAAAATACATCCCTATGTTTTGACGTATATCGGGCGGAAGTTTTTTTAAAACTCCTGCCGCTTGCTTATAATCCCGTTTATCTAAATGCTCTTCGAGTATGGACATATTGTCCCATTGTTCTTTACTGAGAGCCCCCCACCTCATATTAATTTCAGCGTCACTGTCATACGCATCAAATATTGGTCTAGATACATTACTTAATGTAGATTGGTAGGCTAAATTAATCAAATGATCGGGAGTATCCATAGTAAATTTTGCTAGAGCATTTTCAATTTGCTCCTGGGTAGCCCCCTCATTTCGTAATTCACCTTTAGTTTTTTCATGAATTCGGGCAAGTTTCTCTTCTTTGGAAACAGACATTTTCTTATCTTTGGCCATTAATTGCTGTATCATTTGGGCTTGATTAGATACCCCAGTTGCTAATAATAGTCTTTCATTTTTTGAAGCTTTAATTTGCTCCTCTGCTTTTTTACGCTCAGATGGAGAATCAACATCTAGTGGTTTCATCGTCCTTTGCTGCCTCTCTTGTTCGATTTGCCTGTTGATTAGCAGTTCGCCAGCAGTTATTGCCGCTGTGATCTGCTTTGCTTTTTTTCCATCTGATACACCTTTTGCAGCAAATCCAGCAGCGATTAATGCAGTAACTCCAGCAGCAATACCTAAGGGAGGCAAGAAGAGTATTGCAGAAGCAATCAGCGCTACAGTTGCAACAGCTGCAACGACAGATAGTATTTTAAATGCGATGCTGCTTTTATTTTTTGAAGCAACCATTGCCCCCGTGGCCGCTTTAAAATCATTAAGCGCTTGCTGCTTTAAAGAAGATCTTGAGTTAGAGTCTAAAGCTTGATTCGTTGCCTTAAGTAAAGGGTCAATATTTTTATTCGGATTTTGATTCAATTCATTGATTAATTTAGCCTGCATCACATAAGGGCTGGTATAAATTACATAAGTAAATTCTCCTTTACTATTTTTTGTTTCTTCCAGGTATGGAAACTCTTTTGCAAGTTCATTAATGATATTTTTTTTGGATTTAATGGTTACTCGAGACACATTATAAATATTTTTCTCAAGTGACATTGAATCCATCTCAATGTTCAATCTGGAAATTTTTTCATGGTATCCATCCAGATAATAATTTTTAGGAAAAATACATTCTTGAAAAGTATCACTTGCCAAAGCTTCAGCAACCGTTACGTCGCGCCGGTTGGCAATATGGCCTGTTTGCTCATCGATGATTTTTGATCCCAATCGGACTATTTGCCCATCTCTAAATGTAAAGCCGCCATCCGTACAATCATATTCTTCAAGTGAATTAAAATTGTTATTTCCAGTACCATTATGATGAAATCCATCATCAAGAGGTGGAAGACGGCGATTAAAATCACCACAAAAAAAATGATTTGTAGTGTCCTGTAACGTTTCAATTACAACCGGCTCACCCTCTTCAGCAGTAGTTGCATGAGGGATATGACCATTGGAGATAGTAATGGCCTCACCTTGATAGTTAAAATTTGTTGAGCTTATTGTATTTTTAGGATTTTCTTCATTTTGCTCATCAGCTAAAGTAAGCTTGCCCATATCCCATAAAGTTGCAATATTTTTACCATTACCCGAAAATATAAGCCCCCAACCATCCCCTAATTCTTTTTTTAATTTATTAGCAAAATCTTCGGAAGTTTCCTGTAATAAAAGAATTGGCTTTCCCGACATTGCTTGATTTTTTAACGTTCTAATGAGCCTTTGTTCTCGCTCAGCATGCATTCGAACCATTATTTCCTTGGCATCCTCACTTTGTGATTCGTTTGCTTCTTTAAAGCTATTAAGATTATATTTTGTTTCCACAACCCCCTTCCATAAACTGCTTTGCACCGTATTATCTTTATCACGAATATTATTAACCATTAAGGGACCGGTTAATGCAACATTATAAGTCACTAAGTCAAGTGTATTACCTTTTTCCGTAGTACAACTAACAAGTTGGGGTTTATGATCGGAATATACTTCATCCCAAGTCGATACCTGTGGATGGGCGATAAAATCCTTAAGTCTTAAATCTGCCCTATTTTTGGGATGAACATAAAAGGGTAATAAATTTGATGTTGGCTCTGCCCCAGTCGGGATTTTAAAGTCATGCTTCTTAAAAATATCCAAGATAGACTTAATGCGGCCATCTTTTTGAGCCTTCGACAATTGGACCAGCCATTTTTCTTGTTCTATCATTAATTTTAGTTCGGATCGTTGAACCTCATTTTTTGATAATTCATTCAATATACTATCAAATAGTACAAGATTATTTAGCTTTGGATTTGATAAATAATTATCAATAGCAACCATGAGATCTTTAATTGTGGCCATACGTCATACAGTTTGTTAATTAAGATTCACAAATTATAACACTTAGTGCTGCATTATTAATCAAAATATTTGAATTTTTTACACTGCTTTAAAATACCCCAGATAATTTTAGAACGAAAAACAAGCGCTTAAAAACGTTTAATGTTCGCAAGTATCTATGATGCAATTTATTTTGTGAAATAAACTAAGCGTGTTGACCATTTACCCCCACCTCCTGGAAACCCTGCTATGCAATTTAGTCATTCGCATATCCTGAAATATAGTGTCTCTATTTGAGTTCTTACCCAATAGAGAATTTTCCAAAAATTTTTTAAAGGCTTACAAATAATCTTTCAAGGTGATATCTTATTACTTAACGTTAGGTCACCCAATGTGAAATAGGGCTTTTATTCGATTATTGCGCTTAAAAATGATCTTTTAACACCCAAACCCCATCCATTGAACGAGCCTAATATAGAGAAGCAAGCATATTTTGTTGGCACCGCGCCTAAAATATAATGACATTTCTCTCATTCTATTTACCCTGGAAAAAAAACAGGATTCGAAAGAGAATAGTTTTTTCCAGATCATACACATGAGTTAAGGAACAATATGGCATGGATCTATTTATTTCTAGCGGGACTTTTGGAAGTAGTATGGGCAGTAAAATTAAAAGATACTGAAGGTTTTTCCAAGCTTTATCCTTCACTGATAACCCTTGTTGCCATGGTGTTAAGTTTTGCATTCCTTGCCCAATCCTTAAAAACATTACCTATTGGCACAGCTTATGCAATTTGGACAGGGATAGGGGCAGTTGGCGCAGTTATTTATGGCATTTATTTTCTTGGGGAACCCACTTCTTTCATACGCATTGGCTGCATTGGCTTAATCATCATTGCTATAATTGGGTTAAAGCTATCCCACGGCTCCTAAGAAAGTGAGCCTTTGTGCATCCCTGGAATTTGTTAGCCACAAACCGATGCTTGATTTAATCGTGGGTTTTCAGCTTGGTACCTAAGACCACATGCATCAATGAATAATCGATAGGTATATGAAACAAAAATGGCTTTACTTTTACATAGTTGCTTCATAGAATAAATAACTCTTAAACTATATTTTTAGCCTCTTTACGGAAGTGGTATTCTCATAAGGAAATAAAAAATGCTACAACCAGTCATCATGGCAGGGGGAAATGGCACTCGTTTATGGCCATTATCTCGCGAGCTATACCCCAAGCAGTTTTTAAATTTAGATGGCCAATATTCATTGCTGCAACAAACGGTCTTGCGATTAGATAATTTGAATTGTCACGCCCCTCTTTTTATCTGTAATGAAGAGCATCGTTTCTTGGTTGCCGAACAACTCAGACAAATTGAAAGCGGTAATTGTTCCATTATTTTGGAACCATTTGGCAGAAATACTGCCCCGGCATTGACATTAGCTGCTTTGCAAGTCAGTTTACAGGGTGACGATCCTATTTTATTAGTACTGGCAGCGGATCATCTAATTAAAGATACTACTGCATTTTATCACTCAATACATATAGCAAAAGATCTTGCCGAAAAAAATAAACTCCTGACCTTTGGTATTAAACCTACCTATCCGGAGACAGGCTATGGATATATACATCGAGGCGAACAATTAGCATCTCATGCCTACCTTGTGAATCAATTTATAGAAAAACCTGATCAAGAGACCGCCACAAAACTCATAAATGCACAAACTTATTTTTGGAACAGTGGCATTTTTATGTTTCGAGCCAGTGTTTATCTGCAAGAAATAGAAAAGTTTTCTCCCGAAATTTTTAATGCCTGTAAAGCTGCTTTTGAAAAAAGGCGGCAAGATATGGATTTCTTAAGAATTGATAAAGCAAAATTTAAAACTTGCCCAAGTAATTCAATTGACTATGCCGTGATGGAAAAAACGTCCCATGCTGCTGTTGTTGAGCTTGATGCGGGTTGGAGTGATGTTGGTTCCTGGTCAACTGTATGGGACATTGGAGAAAAAGATGAGCATGGAAATGTAGTGCAGGGTGATGTGTTAACTCATAATTCTTCAAATTGCCTCATTAAGGCAGAAAATCGACTGGTTGCAACTGTTGGGTTGGATAATATTGCCATTATTGAAACCGCTGATGCGGTACTGGTTGTGAAGAAAGAACAAGTCCAATCAGTCAAGCATTTGGTATCCTATTTAAAAGATAAAAACCGATCCGAACATGTAAACCACCGTGAAGTATTCCGCCCCTGGGGCCAGTTCGATTCTATTGATAACGGCCATCGCTATCAGGTTAAACGAATTACCGTAAAACCGGGCAAGAAACTGTCGGTGCAAATGCATCATCACCGGGCCGAACATTGGATTGTTGTTCGTGGAACCGCCAAAGTAACTAATGGGGATAAAACTTATTTGGTCAGTGAAAATGAGTCTACTTATATCCCAATTGGCCAAGTCCATGCTTTGGAAAATCCAGGAAAAATTCCTCTGGAGATTATAGAAATTCAATCTGGTGCTTACCTTGGTGAGGATGACATCATTCGCTTCGAAGATAGATATGGTCGAGAAACAGCGCAGGAATTAGTGAGCATAGATTATAACGCAATTTTCTCAAAAAACGATCAGATAGAATCTGTGTAACGAGCTCGATTGCGATTAACTTAACGAACTGGTATGGAGCGCCCCACTTAAAGAAAGTCCTTAGTTGAGCCAGAATGAAGTTGTACACGTCATTCATAAGTGGGGGATCCATAATGAGCCATAATAAAATATCAGCATCAAGTTGTAGATGAAGTAAAGAACAGCGCCAGGTGAATCGATGCCAAGCTTGCTGGTAGCAATAAAAACCTTATCATTCCCAAAGATAGAAACAAGCTCATCCGTTTGCCTGAAAATTGAGAAAGGTATACAGAGAAACATAGCCACACAGCCCAGGAAGTACTCACACATCTACATAATCATTAAAAATTCATATCCAACTATTTACCCATAATGGCTGTAAAATAAGCAGCATGACAGGAGCGGTTTGCGTTGCCTTGCAATCCAAAAGCTTGCGGGTATTAAGCCAATAACGAGTCAGTTATAGTAACGAGTATTAGTGATCCTGATGTGTTTAAAAATGGTTGATGGATATTTAACTGGATTACTGGTGTCAAAATTCATCTGGACATACGGCTACTAACAAAGCTTTATTAGGGCGTGGTGACACGCCCTAATAGTCGATAGTAAAAATTTCCCCCTAAGCCCTTATAACCTGTGTTGCAAAGAATATAGGGGATGAAATAGAAACCAGCATATTGAAAAACTTCTGAACCTCTGTAATTGGAGCATTCGATACATATAAAATATCGTGATCTTTGATTGGAAAGGATTGGGCCAAAAATAAACTTCCAGGATCTTTTAAATCGATACGATATATAACGGGTAGTTTACCATCAGGGCCAACAACTAATGGTTTTTTTGGCCAGTTTTTTAAAGCTGATACAGGTTCAAAACGAAAGATAAATACCCCCTTGGGATTAGCGCGATTGTCATCAAGCCCTCCAACACGCCCTAAAGCCTGGGCCAGGGAAATACCTTGGGCTTCAAATGGGACCTCTTGATGTTTTCCTGTAGCCCCTAATACGGTGAAACTTAAGGATTGGAAAAGTGCGGTTATTACATCTCCAGATTGTAAAACAATATTTTGTCTTGGATCACGAATCACCGTATCCAAAGGCAAAGAATATACTTTAGGGCCACGTGTAATTTGTATGGTTGTTTTTTCTATGGGCTGCTTTGTACCGTGAGCAGCGGCAAGAGCATCCAGCAACCGCTCCTTAGCGGGAGTAAGCGGCATGCGCATGCTTGAAACCACTTCACCTACTACAGTCACATTCGACGAGGCATTATTGGCAAGGCGGGCAAGAACTTGTGGTTTATGCGCTTTATCTTTTAGTTGACGTTCGATTTTTTTATTGATTTGCTGTAAATCAAGTCCAGTTACCCGCATTTGGCCTGCAAAAGGAATACTGATAATTCCCCTTTCATTGACAACTTGTCCTGGTAAAGCTGTAACTTGGCTGGTTGGCACCCCAGGAACAATCGATGTATTACTAAATAAAGTTGCAGGAGGAACCTCCCAAACATACAATTCCAGCAAATCCCCAGCGCCAATTTTATAACGATTACCTGAGTTGGATTTTAAAACATCAGAAAATAATGGCTTATGATTGTGGCGATAGAGTTGTTGGGTTATATTTTCATTTACATCTACGATTTGGATGTTGTTATAGAGTGATTGCCCTTGGCGTTCAATTTTACTGTAACTGGGGCCATTAGAAGGCATCACCGAACAACCGGTCATCATGATGGCAAATAAGCTTGAAAAAATTGGCGTTTTCCGATGTATTGTAACCTTAGCCTGGTTTTTACATGTTCGGTATTTTGAAAACTTTATCACTTTAAAAATTAACTCCTGTAAAAACTTATTTAAGTTTGCTTGTTGTAAAATTCGTAAGCTTCCCCAATATTTTCAAATGCATATAGTTTACCATTAAGCAGTACTGCTGCTGAATCGCAATGGTCCTTAATGTATCGTGAGTCATGTGATACGATTATTAAGCTACGATCTTTACGTTTTTCAAACAACTCAAATCGGCATTTATCATGAAAACGGCTATCGCCTACAGCCACTACTTCATCAATAAGAAAACAATCAAACTCTACAGCCATAGACACAGCAAAAGCCAACCGGGCACGCATCCCAGAGGAATAAGATTTGATAGGTTCCCGTAAATATTTCCCGAGTTCAGTGAAGTCTTCGACAAAAGGAATTTTCTCTTTTGCGTTGAGTCCATAAACCCTGCAAACAAACTTTAGACAATCAAGCCCGCTTTGGTTACCTTGAAAAGCCCCCCCAAAGGCTAATGGCCAGGAAACACTCATTTCTCGTTTAATTTTCCCTTTGGTTGGGCGCTCAGCGCCACTTATTAAACGAATTAATGTTGATTTTCCTGCTCCATTACGGCCAAGAATTCCAAGTTTTTTCCCCGGTTGAATCGTGAAACTAATATTGTCAATCACAGTGCGAGGACCATGACGTAAGGAATAGATTTTAGTTAAATTCTCAACGTGTATCATTCTGTACCTACATGATGACTGGCTTCATTTGTCATAGCCAAACCAATTAACAGGATAAAAGAGCACGAAAAAATTAGATAAGAAATGGAGTAATGAGTGTGCACATGGGTACCAAATGCTCCTTGGCGAAGCAGTTCCAAACCATTGACCATAGGCAAATAGAGAATCAATTTTTGGGCTGCTGGTGGGAGCCAGTCCACCATAAAAGCAGCTCCAGACAAGGGAAAAAGCACATAGGAAATAGTATGCCATACACGTTCAATGGCCTCATTTCGCTCACTAATTGAGCCAATTACAAGAGCAAGCCCTGTACCAAACCACGCTAAAAAAAACCAGCCTAATATTACTAACAAAATGTCTGCCGGAGGTGCCATCCAGCCTATACTGATAAATAAAATAGAGAGGGCAACAAAAGAAATGGTAGCCCCCGCGATCTCTATTAATATCCGCCCTAAAAATATATGGATAATTTGCACATAACAGTGGTACAGTAATCCTCCATTGGCTTTAATGGCCATGGAGCATCTGCTTGATGTATTGCGCCATAATAATACTGATGCATAGCCTGTTAGCGCAAAAGCGGTTATTGGCAAATTTGACGCGTGCATTCCCTTCATTAAAGACCAAAGACTGGTAACCGCCAGGGTAAACATCATAGGCTCAAGAGCAAACCATAAAAAACCAATATTATTACGTCCGTAACGAATGATAATTTCACGCAATAACAAAGCACTAATCACTCTTTTTTGTATTGTTAGGAAATGCACATTTTGCATAAGATGTTACTCTCTAATCAAGATGCTCTCGGAGATTAGCAATCAATAAAGTTAAAATGCCCCAAGCCATAAGTCCTAAGATAAAAACAGCAAGGATAATCTTAAATCGATGCGGCTCAAGGGGTGTATCAGGTATATTGGGTTGTGCGATATGCTCTAGATAAAGCTGTTTGCGTAACGCTTCATTCTTGGCATGATCAAAAGTAGCAAGGGCACTGATTAGCTGCTTGTCGGCAAAATCTCTATCAAGAATCAAACGCTGATATTCTTTAGCTTGGCTGGTAAAAGAGTTGCTATCCTCACTTGCAATTTTAGCCATTTCTTGGGTAATGGCGTTTCTTAACGTTTCTGAGCGTTTTCCCAAAGAAGCTATTTGAGGGTTATTCGGAGTTAAACTCTTTACGTGATATAATTGATTTTCATTTTGAACAAGCTCTTGTTGCAACCTGGAAATTCCTTCTAATTGCATCTGGGACTGGCTTTGTATATCAAATACGCCATTTCTTTGTTGAAAAGATGATAAGGACAATTTCGCCATTTTTGCTTTATTTTCTGCATCCATAAGTTCATTTCGTGCAAACCGAATCAAATCCTCTCTGGATCTGAAATTGAGTTGATTGATGAACTCCTCGCTCATTTCAAGCAACATCTTATTGATCTTATAGGTATCTTGAGGAGTAAAGGCACGAGTTTTTAATAAGGAAATTCCCGAGACACTGTCCACATCAATCTCAACATGCTTCAGATAATAATCATATAAAGCTTCAAAACTATGATCTAACCCCAGAGAATCAAAACGACTGAAAAAATCGATTTGCCTTGATTTAAAAAGCTTATCAAGAGCATAACGGTTATTAAGGATCCTTAAAGCATCGCGTGATAGAATAAAATCACGTACCGCAAAACTATCCTCACCTGAACTCGAGGTCACTGAATTCATGAGAAACGAGCCTAAATCGGTAGGTGTAGCGCGTTGTTTCGAGCTATGAACCGTAAATTTCGCTTCAGAGATATAAACATCAGAAGCCCAAAATATGTAATAGCCAATAGCGATGATGGTCGGGACTACCACAGTCCATAGTAGAATTGGATTAACCTTTCTTACATGATGGACTCTTCGCTCAATCCATGGCCAAAATTTTTTCGCTCGTGATAATTGCACCGTATTTAAAGCAAGATTCCTTGCTTTTGCCGTTAAAGCTTTCCTCGATTCCTTGCTTAACATATCATTGTTCTTTCCAATATTCTTTCTCTTTCCTGGTTATAGCTGTTGTCCAGTATAAGACTTGTTTTCTCTTCCAGATGAGTTAGTTGTATTTTAGATAATTGCTGATAACGAGCGATGGCAAGCTTACGTTTCTCCTCATAAAAGCCAGGGTCGCGATAAAATTTAATAATCTTCGAACAAAACTCCAGTGAGTTACCTAGCCCAAAATATTCTGCAGCCTCGCCTCCAACCTCAATCAGCGGCGACAAAGCAGTACATAAAACTGGCGTACCATGTTCCATAGCCTCAAGAATTGGCATACCAAATCCTTCAGAGCGAGTAGGATAAATAAATAAATAGGCATATTTATAAAGTACCCGTAACTCCTTTTCAGGAACATAACCCGTCACTATTATATGCGCTTTTTTCTTTAAACGATCAACTAAAAAATTTCTCTTGGTCTCTCCGCAAGCAATCGTTTCAAACGGAATATTATGCTTCATGCATGTCTGATGAAGATGATTAAGAGCAAAATAGATGTTTTTTTCCAATCTTCCTAAAGAGACGAGCAAAAAATATTTATAAGGCACAAGATTAAATTTTTTTAAAATACGCTGTTCCTCTTCTATCTGAAATGGAATAGAGGAAGGACATGGGGTTTTTTGAGATGTATATAAGGTATGAATATCATTATTTTTTAACTGGGGACACATTACCAGAATTTTGTTTTTTGTATCTTGAGAAGTGGCAACGAGATGTACGTGTTCAGGCCGCTGAGATATTAATTTTTGGTGTTGTTTTTCGATATTCTTTTTCATCCACCAGCGTACAAAATAATTTTTGATAATGAAGACTTTGTCCCTGGGGCGATTAGGTAATAATAAGTCATGAAGATAAACCTGGAGCTCATATCGACGAATCCCATGAATTACTATAAGGCTAAGAACACTTTTTAAATTGTACTTTTGCAGCCACTCCAATCCCATTAAATCGCTAGAGTAAATACCTTGAAATACTGTGTTGACACTCAAGTCCTGCAACTCTTTTCCAGTGATTAATGTAAAATTACTATACGTCGCCAGCAGGGATTGAATATCATGCACAAAAGACTTATCCGGTAAATAATAACCATAAACATGCCAGTCCGGATCATTTCCAATATACTTTAAAACAGACAACAAAACGGTAAAATCATTTTCACTGCCACCGTGATACACGGCCCACTTTTTAGACTGTATGAATTGCAAGTTAAACAACACTGACTTCGTCATAAGCATCTTCCTGTTGGAGTGACTCTGAACAGCTAAAACAGTGCAAACAGTGCATAACCGTTTTCTGCAAATTAAAATGTTGCATAACAAATTTATAACCTTCCTGGCCTAATTCTTTTGCCAATTCCAAATCTTGAAGTAAGGTTTCAATCGCCCTGGCCAATTGTTCACTATTTCCGGGATCGACTAATAAACCGGTTTTAAAATCTCGCACCACTTCAGGAATTCCTGATAGCCTACTGGCTATAACAGGGCGTTGCATTGCCATGGCTTCAAGTACAACATTTGGAATGCCATCCATATTATTTTTTTTATCAAGAATGGATGGCATGATTAGGGCATACGACTTTCCCATTATGCCTAAAACTTCCGGATGTGGTAAATAATTTAATAATTGCACTTGATTCTGCAATCCATGTTCTTTTATTTTGTGCTTAAGTCGTTTAAGCTCTGAACCTTCGCCTGAGGTTATCCGATCTAAAAATGGACGCTGGAAACCAACCAGATTAAGTTTCACTATAATGCCCTTTTGTTTAAGTAACCCGAGGGCATCAAGCAAATAACAAAAACCTTTCTTGGGTATTAGTCTCCCTACTGCTAATAATGGAAAATTCGATGCTATCTTGGCCGATTTAGGAAGATCCCTGAAATCAACACCATGATAAATACATTTTAATTTATTTTTGTTAATCCCAGTTGGCTGGATAATTGATTGTAAATATTTTAGATTATATTGCGTACACGTCACTATTTGTTCCGCATGGGCAATT
This sequence comes from Legionella longbeachae, assembly GCF_004283175.1. Taxonomy (GTDB): domain Bacteria; phylum Pseudomonadota; class Gammaproteobacteria; order Legionellales; family Legionellaceae; genus Legionella; species Legionella longbeachae. The sequence goes on along the minus strand of NZ_RXNW01000011.1, from coordinate 133,828 downwards.
TTTTCTACAAGAATATTTCCATCACGCCAAATATCAAATGCATGCCAAGTAGCTCCATACGGAATACCCGTAATCCGTGACAAACACATGGCTATTTCTGTAGGATAAGATGCAAAATGGGCATGAATGTATTCCATTTTTTCCTGAACTACAAACTTTTGTACCCCATAAGCAACCAATAATGCGGAAAAAGCTCTTAAACGATAAATTATATTTTTGTGATTTAAGCGAGTAATCCAAATCACATTGCTAAAAAACATGCGTGGCTTTTTGAGCCCGACAAATAACCCCTTTAACCATATTAAATAACCAAGTGAGCAAAAATGACGAGTAACAATTTCTTTTAAAGAGGCGCTCTGAACCCAGTTAGATGAAGCACGCAGAAGGGAGATAACTTTAAAGTCAACATTTTTTTCAAGAAGACCAATGAGCTCATTGTGAATAAAAGTTTCTGTCTTACGTGGAAAAAAACTCAAGAAAAATACAGTTCGTTTACTCATCGACACCAATCCTTAATGTCAAAATTTCCACAGATTACAGGCAAGAGGATTTATCAATTATCCAAAAACATATTATTGAAGAACAATAACCTAGCCTCTTTAAACAATCCAAAGGGTAATTGAAGCAACCTGGCAAGTCAAGTACTGTCATTGAAGCTCGAATTCTCATAGAATAAAGTGTACACTCCGATTTTACCTCCGTGCCTGCGCTTTCTTGCTGCGTTGCAGTAAGTTTCGAAAGGAATCTGGCATATTAAAACATTATTATTTATCCTGATTGATTCAGGTTATTTACTAGCTGTAGCAGATTTGCCAATATTATAGATAAAAATGGATATATCATTGATTGTGTAAAAAAACACTACAATATACCGCCGTAAAGGGAGAGAGTATGAAAATTGCTGTTGTAGGAACCGGCTATACGGGGTTATCAAATGCTCTTCTACTTGCTCAAAATAATGAAGTAGTTGCCCTTGATATTGTTTCTGAACGGGTGGAAATGCTTAATCAATTAGCGTCTCCTATCATGGATCCTGGGATTGTAGATTATTTAAAAAATAAAAACCTGAATTTTCGTTGTACACTTGACAAAGAAGATGCTTATTTGGATGCAGAGTATATCCTGATTTCTATCCCAACTGATTATGATCCAGCGACCCATTGTTTTAATACTCAATCAATCATTGCCGTTATTAAAGAGATTATGGAGATAAATTCAAGAGCAATTATAATCATTAAATCGACAGTACCGATTGGTTTTACCAGAAAAGCACGTGAAGAACTCAATTGTAACAACTTGATATTCTCTCCGGAGTTTTTACGCGAGGGCCATGCATTACACGATAATCTTTACCCATCAAGGATTATAGTAGGCGAACGTTCAGAGCGCGCCCAGTTTTTTGCTAATTTATTACGGGAAGGGGCACTTAAAAAAGAGATTCCTGTGCTTTTGGTTGATTCGGACGAGGCAGAGGCCATCAAGCTGTTTTCTAATACTTATCTGGCCATGCGTGTTGCTTTCTTCAATGAACTGGATAATTATGCGTTATCCTTTGGTCTAAATAGTCGTGACATTATAGAAGGGATAGTACTTGACCCACGAATCGGAGATCAGTATAAGAATCCGTCTTTTGGTTATGGCGGTTATTGTTTACCAAAAGATACAAAACAATTACTCACCGATTATGAAAATGTTCCGCAAAATCTTATCGAGGCTATAATAGCTTCAAATGCCACTCGCAAGAATTTTATTGCCAAATTAATCCTTCAGAAAAAACCTGCTGTAGTCGGCCTCTATCGATTAATTATGAAAAGTAATTCTGACAATTACCGCTCTTCGAGTATTCTTGACATCCTCGAGCAAATCAACCAGCAAAATATCAAAGTAATCATCTATGAGCCCTTACTTGATGCAGATGAATTTTGTCAAGCAAAGGTTGTAACTGATTTATCCGCTTTCAAAAACGAAGCAGAGCTAATTATTACAAATCGAAAAACAAAAGATCTCGCTGATGTTCACGATAAAGTGTTCACGCGTGACCTTTTTGACAGTGATTAACGATTTTTTCTCGAAACACAAATTTTTGCGTAGCACATGCATTGGAGCGTTTTAAATGGATTTAAACAACCCTATAAACCACTTTGTGACTTCAGGTTTACAAAATTACAAACAGCCAATTAGTCTACCCTTCGAATTACCGACAAGAATATATGGCTGTATGCTGATCATTTGGCTTTTGCGGCCACATTTGCAGCAAAAATTCCCACTTCATAAAAATAGGCCTATAGATTACCTACGCTTTCTTGCCTGGTGTGTCTTGTTTGGGCGCAGCGAGTATGCCATTCTTCGAGAACTGGATAAATGGGATGCAGAGTTATATGCCCCAATACAGCTCCCCCGTACCAAGATGGATCAATGGGGAGGGACTTTTTGTGTAGGCATGTATCTTATTGGTATAGCTCGTAATGGTTTTAGCCTCGCGCCTATGTTAAGCAGCCCAATTATCCGCAACAGAGTCGCAACCTGGTACTGGCGTGGGGGCAGACAAACTACTTATCTCATCGAAATCCCCCAATGGCAATATGCTTATTTAATGCATTTATTTGGTTCATCACAAAATTTTTTCCGTTATTTGCTCAAGAAAAAAAAATATAGGAAAAAAAATGTTATCAAGTGTGTTTATAAGAGTAATAAAGATGTACTTAGAGGATTACCATCCCAAATTCAATTTGATGCGTTATCACCAAAGCCACCTAAAATTAGTTTATTGACTCAATTTAGCGCCTTCGTCTTATCGGGTTTTTGGAAAAAAATAATGCGATTACTCCCTGCACGAATAACTCCTCCCCCCTCCCTGGCAGAAATTTCTCAAGTAATACGGCACATTAATCTTAACCGGCAAACAATTGTTCTCAATACATCCCTACATCCGTTTGGGGTCAACCTGTTTGGATATGCAAATGGAGAACTGGGGATAGGTGAAGATGTAAGGATGCTTGCACATGCATTGCACGAGGCACAAATTCCTTTTTGTGTCGTTAATATAAAGCCTGGAAAAGATGTAAGCCAATGCGATAATACTATTGATAACTGGCTTAGCGAACGGCCTCAATATGCCATTAATATTTTTTGTATGACAGGCATAGAATATACCCGTTTGATTTGCGAGCAAGGATCAATTATCTTAAATCATCGTTACAATATAGGCTTATGGCCGTGGGAATTACCAGAATGGCCTGAAAGTTGGCATCATGCCTGGAACGGTATCCAAGAAATTTGGGGTATCAGCCAATTTACCTCAAAAGCATACCATCGCGCTCCCGTTCAAGTCAGAACAATGCCTTTGCCGGTTCAAATTGATAAAATTTCATCGCACACCAGAAGGGATTTTCGATTGCCTGAAGATGCTTATCTATTTATCTTTTCCTTTGATTTTAACTCGACATTAACCCGCAAAAATCCTGCCGCACTTATAGCTGCCTTTATAGAGGCATTCCCCCTAGAAATGACTGATGTCGGCTTGGTCATTAAAGTCCACCATGCACGTGCAAATGATCCACAATGGCGAAAAATCAAACGTCAAATTTTATCCGATTCGCGAATCCACCTTGTCGAACAATCATTACGTAAACATGAGGTATTAGCCCTGTACAAGTGCTGTAACTGTTTTGTTTCACTGCATCGATCTGAAGGTTTTGGCCGAAGTATTGCTGAAGCGATGTTGCTTAATATGGAAGTGATCACCACAGGGTTTTCTGGGAATATGGATTTTTGCACCCAGGAAAAAACCGAATTAGTAGATTTTAAAATACGGCCACTTACTTCTACGGAATATTTTTTTTCCGAGGGACAACGCTGGGCGGAACCTAATGTGGAGCACGCGGCAGTATTAATGCGTAAGGTATACAATCGACACCACCATCAATCAGTTTCCCCTTCATATGACACCACGCAGTTTAGTACTTCCTATTGTGGTGAACAATACAAGCAACGATTAAAAACGATCTGGCAAAAATCACAGTGCAGACTTACACCCGAATAGTTAAATAAACTTTGGGATTGGCTTTTTGCCATTTCCGCACTTTCTTGCCAGGGTTAGAGATAGAAGATCATCACCCCCGGTAATAACAAGGAGCTTTTGAAGGTATGCTGCAAAGTCAATTTCCCAGCAAGGTTTGTTCTATTTTAGACCTTGCGCTGTTGTGATAGGTGACCATCATCTATAGATCCCATGCTTGCGCAAGGATACTCTAAGAGGCTTAAGTCGATGGCATTGAAACTCATAACATAGACGTTTTATATGCTATTGATTGTTTATGTTTTTATGATTAAAGTAAGTAGACATTTTCGAGTCTCCCCAAATTTTAAAGAAGGATCTGATGAAAAAAATTATTGTAACGGGACACCCAAAAACAGGCTATAAAGAAATTTACAACCTGCTTAAACCTTTACTGGCAAATCATGAAAATATCAAACTGGAAAAAGTTGTTTATAAGGATGAAATCCTATTAGAAGATGAAGCAGCGTTTATTTTTGTTTATTGTGCTCCTGAAATAGCCATTAATAATATTTTAGGTAAGCAGCCCGTTAATCAACAGGCATTGGAAACTTCGTCGGCCCAGCTCAGGCAAACTTATTCCAAAATATTATGGTTTTATTATCGAAATCAAGAGCGTTGTTTTTTATTAAATCCTGAAGCAATTTCAAACAATGAAGCTGATTTAATTAATCAATTAAATACCCAATTTAACATCAAATTGTCTCATGAACATTTGTCATTTGTACCAGAAGAAGAACGTTTTTCAAGTGTGGGCGCGGTATTAACTCATTTCCTGTTAGAAGATCATGCAAGACCAATTCAGGCTATTTATGACGAGCTCGAAAGTATCGCTCATATTCCTGCTATTCATGATAATATGGGATTTGAAACCAAATCAGCTGCGTATAAAGCTTATCAGGATTTACAACATCAATTAGCGCACCAAACGGCAGAAATCCAAAGGCTTGAAGAAAACACGAATCACACGCAAAAAATAGAACAAATACAACAGCAATACCAGGAACAAATTAAAAAAAATGAAGAGCAAACTCAGGAAAATAAATTGCTCGAACTGCAATTGCATCAGATTCAAGAAGA
>NZ_RXNW01000011.1:126756-128591 GCF_004283175.1 Legionella longbeachae | reverse complement strand
GCTGGAGCATTATTTATCAGAGCGTCAAAAGATAGAAACTCAAAAAGCTCAAGAAACTAATCACCTGAAAAAAATAGAGGAAATTCAACAGCAATACCAGGAACAAATTAAAAAAAATGAAGAGCAAACTCAGGAAAATAAATTGCTCGAACTGCAATTGCATCAGATTCAAGAAGAGCTGGAGCATTATTTATCAGAGCGTCAAAAGATAGAAACTCAAAAAGCTCAAGAAACTAATCACCTGAAAAAAATAGAGGAAATTCAACAGCAATACCAGGAACAAATTAAAAAAAATGAAGAGCAAGCCCAGGAAAATCAATTACTGGAACTGCAACTGCACCAGATTCAAGAAGAATTAGAACATTACTTTACCAAATCAAAGCAATTAAGTGTTCCCAGAATTTCTGGATTAGCTGAATATGTGATTGATTTTCGAGATGAAGTGAATGGAACCAGTTGGTATTATGCTGAAAAGATGGGCCGCTGGGCAGGTCCTTTATCGATAAGTACTCTTAAAATCCCCTCTCTAGGCGCAGGATCATTTGTCATAGAACTCCATGTCAACTCTACACTGGATCTAAACATTTTGCGAGAGATGCAACTAAACATTAATGGTAAACCATGTACTATATCGCAAGATTGGAAAAAATTACCTGCTCGAATTCATGCAGAATTTTCTACTTCTTCAACAGACACCCAACAACAATGGGAGTTAGAATTTAAATTTCCAAAAACAATCACCCCATCAGAAGTTAGCGATTCTGATGATGAAAGAAAGATAACGATATGTATGCGCTCTTTGCGTGTTAGTAAAAAACGAGAACATGCAAAACCCTTATTCTTGATTTACAAGGATGATATTGAATCAGATGTTAAGAGGTATCTGAAAACCAAAAAAATCACTTATAAACTCAATCCGTTTCGCTTGGTTAAAAAAGTGATTCGCTAATTTAGGAAGAACAACGAATGTTAATGGAAAATAATTCCGCTCAATTATTTGAGTGCATAAAAAAAATACTTCCAATCACTGGCGTCATGCATATTGGAGCAGGGAATGGAGACAGTATTGCACGTTATGCTGATGCGAATATTAAAAATGTGCGCCTTATTGAGGCAGACAAGGAAAATTTCGAGCAGCTAAAAAAACAAACCCTACCTTACCCTGGTTGGCAAGTTATCAACACTATGGTAGCCCCTACCTCTGGTTTCCATACTTTTTATCATGCAAGCAATTCCCGGGAAAGTAGCTTCATCAATCCAAGCCAGCTTACCTCCATATGGAAAAATCTGCGCACCACCAATACGCAACAAATTCATGCTAATACCTTGTCAGAATTACTAAACGAGTCAAATGATATAAATTGGCTTGTAATTGACTGCTTTCCAGCTGCGACTATTTTACAAACTGCAAATGATCTTTTTTCGAAGTTGGAAGTAATTTATGCTCGTGTCCTATTGGATATAAACGCTATAGAAATAGAAGGTGCCAGCAAGCAAGAATTGGATAGCCTCCTAAACAAACATGGTTATCGCTGTATTGCCTGTGAAGAAAGCTTAACGCCCAACATTGGCATGGCAATTTATGGCCGAGACTGGAAAAAATGCGCACAAGACACGCAAGAAAAGGCGAGCTATGAGCAACAACAAAATAATCATTTAAAAATACAAGCCGAAAACTTTTCCAAAGAAAGAGAAAACCAAACTATCTTGTTCCAGAATCAATCTCAAGAACTGAGCACACTCCAATTAAAAATGGAAACAACACTCAAAGAACTTCATGAAAAAAGCAAACAACTCGAACAATTTGAAAAAGCTCTTTCTGATTTAAAAATTGA
>NZ_RXNW01000011.1:0-126656 GCF_004283175.1 Legionella longbeachae | reverse complement strand
AAATGAGCAGATTAAAATCGAACTGACCGATTTGGATAAGAAAAAAATACAAATCGATACCCTGTCCAAAGAAAAAGAGAACCAAGCCATCTTGTTGCAGCAACAATCTCAAAAGCTGGATACACTCAAATCCAAAGAGGACGCAACACTTAAAGAGCTCGATGAAAAAAGCAAACAACTCGAACAATTTGAAAAAACTCTTTCTGATTTAAAAATTGAAAATGAGCAGATTAAAATCGAACTGACCGATTTGGATAAGAAAAAAATACAAATCGATACCCTGTCCAAAGAAAAAGAGAACCAAGCCATCTTGTTGCAGCAACAATCTCAAAAGCTGGATACACTCCAATCCAAAATGGAAACCATGCTCAAAGAACTCCATGAAAAAAACAAGCACCTTGAGCAATTTGAAAAAGTAAATTCTGATTTAAAAATTGAAAATCAGCAGCTTAAAATTGAATTGACTGATTTGGAAAACAAAAAAATACAAATCGAAACACTCACTAAAGAAAAAGAAAATCAAATTATCTTGTTCCAGAAACAATCTCAAGAACTGAGCACACTCCAATCCAAAATGGAAACGACGCTCAAAGAGCTCCACGAAAAAAACAAACAACAGGAGCAAGACCAAAAAAATAATATAGATTTAAAAAAACAAAACGAGCAACTGAAGAAAGAAAAAAATGAACTGGAGCAAAAACTGATATTAAAACAAAATGAGTTAATCGATCGGGATAAAAAAATTGAAGAAAATAAATTCATTGAACAACTCTTTGATAAAGAAATCATTAAAGCTGAAGCACAAATTGATTTAATTAAGGATATTTTAATTCGCGAAAAAGCGTTCTAAAAATAGAATCATTTCTACACCAACAGGCAAATATGGACAATACTTCAGAACTTAAAAAATTGAATGATAACTATATCAAAACAGAATCAGATCAAGAGTTGGTTCATTTCTTGGAAGAAGGCACCTCTGATATATTTTCTCAAGCCAAAGCACAATGGTTTTTAGGAGATTGGCATAACTTGGCACGGCTAGAAGAAAAAATTATTGTAATGCATCCGGAACGGAACCGATTAGCTCTATTAGTTGCCAGTGCTTTATTACAACTTGGTAACCAGGAAAAAGCCATGATCCTCGTGAAATTGGCGCTCAACTGGGGTTGTTCGCCAAAAATAGTCGCCCAAGTCCTGATAGCCGGTGTTTACAATACATTGGGACGAATTGCCGTACTAAGGCAAGACGAAGAGCGCATAAAAAAGCACTTTAAAGCCGCCGTTGATATAAATGGAAACAATAATACAAACCTGGTCACCCATGCCAGGGCTGTTCGAGAAATGACAACGCTTGGATTGCTCTCACAAGCGACTTGCCTAGTCAATGAAGAAATTGAAAATATCAGTAGCCTGAAGCGTCACTATGAAAGAACAATGACCCTCAACTTAATCCAGAAAGAACAGCAAACAATCAGAGAGGCATTGCATCATATGCAAATGTCACATTCCGACTCTTCGGATAAGTTGAATTTCGAAAATCTCAACATAGGAACAATTAATAAATTTGTGGATGAATGTTTCAATGCCGATGATTTGTATGAAAAAATAGATGAACTCCTGAATACCGAGTTACAAGGTAATTTGGATAAATTTAATTTTTATTGTACCTTAACACGGAGATTTTTTTCTGCAGGCGACAAGATTATGGTGATGCATTATCTTAATGCTACGCAAGACAATATTTCTGAAGATCCGGTAATTGCAAAGCATCAGTACAGTCTGTTGGCAAAATATTGTCTTGAGTATGGCTTAAAGGACATGTCTATTGATTTTTCTATGAAGGCTTTTTCATTAGATAGCAATTTATCCTCAAGTGAAGCTAATTTGTTGATTAAAACCTACAATGAACTCAATCATGACCGAAAGAAAAAACAAGAACATGGCCATGATTTATTATTATCCTATTTATATCAACACTGCTCGGCACCCAATATCAATCAGGATAAAAAACGGGTTTTAGTAGAAATCGGTTCAACCAGAGAAGAAGTACCAGGCCAAGGCTCTACTTATAAGTTAGCAAATTTTTGTAATACAGCAAATGTTCATTTTATAACGGTAGACATGGATCCTCATAATACAAAAGCTGCCGCAGATTTAATGAAAAAGATTAACCCCTCCTTTCAAGCTATAAATATGAAAGGAGAGGACTTTCTAAAAGAATATGATGGCATTATCGATTTTATTTTCCTGGATGCTTATGATTTTGATCATGGTGGACATAGTGAATTAAGACAAAGACGTTATGAACGCTTTTTAGGTGGAAGGATCGATGAACAACAATGCCATAAAATGCATCTGGAGTGCGCTCAATCACTTATTTCCAAATTACAAAAGGGAGGAATTGTGTGTGTTGATGATACATGGCAAGACACACAAGGTAATTGGACAGCAAAAGGAACATTAGCAGTACCTTTCTTATTGCAAAATAACTTTGAAATAATTGAGGCACGAAATAGAGCACTACTGATGAAACATCCATGAATAGATTAGATTGGTTAAAAGATAGACACAAAGGAGGTCGATGTGTCCTTATAGCAAATGGCCCATCTTTAAACGGAATGGATCTTTCGTTCCTTAATAAACAGATTACGATAGGACTCAATAAAATATATCTTGGTTTGAATCGCTTCAATTTTTATCCAAAATACTATGTAGCAATTAATCCAACGGTAATACAGCAATCCATTTCGGAAATCAAAAAACTAAATTGCGTAAAGTTTCTTGGCAATAACGGCGCGCAAGAGCTAATCAAAGAAGATGCATTAACCTATTTAGTAAATACTCAAAATCCTCCCGCCCGATTTTGTAAAAATCTCTCTGTAGGATTACATGAAGGATGGACAGTAACGTATGCAGCGCTACAGGTTGCCTATTATTTAGGTTTTTACGAGGTAATTATAATTGGTATGGATCACCATTTTATCTATTCGGGCAAACCCAATGAAGCACATGTTTTAGAGGGAGCAGACCCTAACCATTTCAGCGATAACTATTTTGGATATGGTCAGCAATGGGATAATCCTGATCTTGAAAAATCAGAAGAATCCTACCGCATGGCCAAGAAAGCTTATGAGGAAGAAGGACGACTTATCCTCGATGCCACAGTTGATGGTAAATGTAATATTTTTAAGAAAATTGATTATCAATCTTATTTTGGGTTAAAGTAGATTCCTAAAATCTAGCTTTGGACGTATAAATCGCTTTATTGAGCAGGGATTGCATATGATGCTGGCAAGTATAATTATCAGAACTTATAACGAACAGAGACATTTAGATGAATTATTAATGCAAATAAGTCTCCAGCACTTAAAGTCCGTAAATTACGAAGTGATTATTGTAGACTCAGGGTCCACCGACAATACCCTAAGCATTGCCCATAAGTACCAATCGAGAATTACCACTATTAACAAAGCCGACTTTACTTTTGGCCGCTCATTGAATGTTGGTTGCAAATTTGCGCATGGAGATATTCTTGTTTTTGTGAGCGGTCATTGTATTCCGGCTAATGAACATTGGTTAGAGGAGTTATGTAAACCTCTGGTAGAAAAAAAAGCCAACTATGTATACGGTCGCCAGAGAGGGAAAGACACCACAAAATACTCAGAATATCGACATTTTGACAAATGGTTTCCCGATTATTCCAAATTGCCTCAAGAGGGATTTTTTTGTAATAATGCCAATGCAGCAATACTACGCAGTAGCTGGGAAAAATTTTATTTTAATGAAGAAATTACAGGGCTCGAAGACATGTATTTAGCCAAATTATTGGTTGAGTCCGGAGAAAAAATTGGATACGCTTCCAAGGCTGAAATTTTTCATATTCATGATGAAAGCTGGCATCAAGTGCGTATTCGATATGAACGTGAAGCACTTGCCTTACAAAGAATTATGCCTGAAGTTCATTTTAATTTTTTTGATTTTTATCGCTATTTTATTTCTTCTGTTTTATCTGATTTTTCCTCAGCAATTGATGACAAATTATTTTTAGCAAAATTTACTGAAATCATTTTATTTCGCTTCAATCATTTTTGGGGAACTTACAAAGGAAGTAGGCGAGTTAAAAAATTATCAGCGGCAAGAAAAAGACATTATTTTTACCCAAAGGACATAGAAAAAGGATTATATGATGAACAAAAAAATAGTCGCGCTCTTACCCATGAAAGCCAACAGTGAACGAGTTAAAGGAAAGAACTTTAAAGAGCTGGGCGGTAAACCTTTATTTCAATGGATATTGGATGCACTTTTATCCCTTCCAGAAATAGATAAAGTGGTCATTAACACTGACGCACGTGCGCTGCTGGAAAATTATGGCTTGATCGAAAATGAGCGCGTTACAATTCGTGACAGACATGAAACACTGTGCGGAGATTTTGTAAGCATGAATGCCGTCCTTGCCGATGACATTGCAGCTGAGAGCGCTGATATTTATTTAATGACCCACACGACCAACCCTCTTATTTCAGCCCAAACAATTAAAAACGCAATCCGATTATTTGAAGAAAGTACGGATCATGACTCTTTATTTACGGTTAATAAAATACAAACTCGTTTTTACAGGCAGGATATGTCACCGGTTAACCACGATCCTGATCAATTGCTCCGAACTCAGGATTTGGAACCCTGGTTTGAGGAAAATTCGTGTCTTTATCTATTCTCAAAAGAATCATTTCACAAAACAAATGCGCGTATTGGTACAAAACCCATGATGATGGAAACACCCCCATTAGAATCACTGGATATTGATGAGCCCCATGACTGGACTTTGGTGGAGGCATTAGTATCATTAAACAGAGCGAGAGTTAAATAAGATGAAAGTATTAGTCACTTGCCCCCCGATGTTGGGTTTAATTGATCATTTTTACCAGCATGCATTGAATTCAGGGATAGAACTCGTGCCCGCCAAGACGGTACAAGTCTTAAGTGTGAGGGAACTTCTTGAACTGGTTCCCCAATACGACGGTTGGATTATAGGTGATGATCCTGCTACACGGGAGGTTTTTACTGCAGGAACCAAAGGAAGATTAAAAGCCGCGGTCAAATGGGGCATTGGTGTTGATAACGTTGATTTTAAAGCATGTCACGATTTAAATATTCCTATTACAAATACTCCGAATATGTTTGGGGGAGAAGTAGCTGATGTTGCTATTGCTTATTTATTAGGCTTGGCAAGACATTTATTTTATATTGATAGAGAAGTACGAAATAACAATTGGGCTAAACCTGCTGGAATGAGCATGGCAGGAAAACACATAGGCGTTATCGGATTTGGAGACATTGGTGAAAACATCGTCAAACGCCTGGCAGGATTTGATGTGAAAGTTACGGTCTATGATCCGTTTATTGAAGGGGATAAAGGCTATAACTTCGTTCATCGGAAAAATTTTCCAGAAGGCCTTAGCGAGTTAGATTTTTTAATATTAGCCTGCGCTTTGACAAAACAAAACATTCATTTATTGAATGCAAAAACCATCAGCCTGCTCAAGGAAGGAGCAAAAATAATCAATGTTTCCAGGGGATTGTTAATTCATGAACAGGCTTTAATTGACGCATTAAATTCAGGTCATATATCTTCTGCTGCATTAGAAGTTTTTGAAGAAGAACCCTTACCTCAAAACTCCCCTCTTCGTGCTTTACCACAATGTATTTTGGGGTCACATAATGCAAGTAATACTGTAGAAGGCGTTAAACGGGCGTCAATGGAAGCAATTAAAAAGATAGCTGAGTTTCTAAATGCGAAACAATAAACCCTATGTCCTTATAACTGGAGCAAATGGCGGAATTGGACAAGCACTTGTGCTGGAATTTCTCGAGCATGGTTATAAGATCATAGCCACCGATATTGGAAATTGCAGCGTCATAGATTCACCAGAAATTCACTATCTCTCGATGGATTTGAATCAATTTGCTATTGATTCGGACTATGCGGATAATTTTATTAAAATAGTTCAGCAGATTGTTGACGATAAAGAGTTAAAAGCATTAATCAATAATGCAGCAGTACAGATATTAGGATCCTGTGAAGAAATTACTCGTGAACAATGGCAAAAAACGTTAAATATAAACTTATCAGCCCCATTTTTTCTTTCACAAGCCTTATTACCCTTATTAGAGAAAGCCAAAGGGAGCATTGTTAATATTAGTAGCATTCATGCTCAATTAACCAAAAAAGAATTTGTGGCCTATGCAACAAGCAAAGGTGCCTTAAGCTCATTAACCCGAAATATGGCTGTTGATTTAGGACCTAAGGCTCGTATAAACGCAATAGAACCTGCAGCAGTAGAAACTGGCATGTTAAAAGCTGGATTTGAAGGACAAGAAGAAAAATTTAAAACACTATCTATGCGCCATCCAATAGAACGGATAGCTAGGCCCGAAGAAGTAGCTAAATTAGCTTTTTTCCTAAATTCAGAACATGCCCAATTTATTACTGGCGAGACGCTCAGTTTATCTGGAGCAATACATTGTAGACTGAATGATTAACTCATTTCGACTATAATTTCATTCATTGGAATTGAAACCTGAATTATGTTTTTGCCACACTACAATTCAAATAACGATACGACAATCAAAAGACAATATATTACTCAAAATACGATTAGCTAATGCTTGAGTTATATTCTTAAATTACACTTATTAAAATTTCAGTTACAACAGAAGCTTCTCAAAATACCACCGTTTAGGTATAATATTTGCAAAGATAATATATTGTATAAAATACATTTTCAGGGATTGGTATTTAAAATCATAAAGAAGGATTCTTTTCATGAACCATATTAAAGGTATTTCTAAAGACTGTTTCCATTTAAGTGAAAAAAAATGAGTAGTTTATCACTTATTGAAAACAATCTTTTAAAAACCAGCTTGTTAGATTCTCCTTTGGATGTTTCTATAGTATTCGTACCTCAAATTCAACTATCTCCTTATGTAGCAGCATTTATAAGAAAATATTCCCATATGATAAGAGGGGATATTTTAATAATACACCCTCAATCCAATCCTTTATCAAGACTTCTTTTAGATTATGGAGATCGATGCCACTCTCTGCATGTTAAAGAATTTATGCAAGGCGGTGAAGAAATTATCTCAAGAATAGTGAGTCTACTTACCTTAAAGAAAAAAAAAATAACAGCTTTAATATGTCATTCTTTTTCTGATGGTTTTAACTTACAACTAATAAATTTTTTTTTATTAAATAAAAAAAATGACATTACATATTTTCTATACAGTGATGGATCGCGAAATAATAAAGAGCGTGAATTTCCAATGGTTAGAAATACCTCTCTTTTTGATAAAATAGTTAAACATACAAATAAAGTTCATTTAATTGAATTTGGCTTTAATAATCAAATAAGCGACTTAAAATTTCTTAATGCGAGCAGTCTTTTTGTGGAATATGAATGGTTAGATTTAGTTTATCGAACCTGTAGCTTTGAATTAAAGGAAAATTTATCACATTTATTGCCCTATAAATTAGCTGATGTAAAGAAAAGGGCTATTTTTATCCTGAGTAGATACTGGGGAAGGGAGCCATATTTTTTTAAGTCTGAAAAAGACTTATATTGTGCATATGTTTCGTCAATTAAAAAGGCTGCAAATAACAGAGATATATTAATTCATCGTGGGGATAATAGAAGCATTTTAAACGAAAAAATAATTTTTGAACTTGCTAAAGAAGTGGGGTTTGTTTTAACTAAAACACTAAATTCTTTAATTGATGCCCAAGGAATTCATTTAAATGACTTGCTTATGGAAGTTCTATTATTATCAGACATAAATTTTCTTAAAGAAATTGAAGTCTTTTATTGTTTTGATAGTAGCTTTCCACTCATTTTCATTAGTAAAGAGTTAAGAGCAAAGCTAAGTAATAATGTGACCATTATTGTTGGATTCGATCATAATCTGGTCAAAGAAAATGGTGTTAACCATTGTTACAATGCAATGATTAACAGAACATCAAAACTAATTTTTGATGTTTTAAGTATAGAACTATTTAATGTTTTTGACTCATTTGGAGGTTTGACGCTGGATAATCTATCTGAAGAAGAGCAGATTAACACGATAAAGAAACGGTTAGCTGATAATGGAGGTTTTTTTTCTTTGAAAAAGCGCAAAGTGGATCATATCGATTAATTTATTTTATAAATCTTGAAAAAATTTAGCTTTAATTAAGTCTTGGTATCTAAAACTAATAAATAATGCTCGACTTTTATAAGCATAATAATAATGTGACATTAATATATATGATATGTGACCATAAAAAAAATTTTTGTTATTGTTGTAGCCGTAGAAGATTTTCGCCGACCAATTTTATACCGAAATGATATATAGATTTCCCGGTGACTATTCAATAACAATAGTTAATTGGTATTCGCCCTTTGCTTGAACCAAATTAATATTTTATCAAAAATAATCTAACTGATAAAAAATATAGAGCGACCATTCAAGTAAACTATATCGTTTTGGCAAAAGTATTTGATATGATAATTGGTACCAGTGTTTCAACTATTCTATGGTAGAAAGTGCAAAAATCTTGTCTAACAACGTTATTTTAAATGATTTTATAAAAGGAGATATATGATTATAAATAGTATCTCTTCTAATTTCGTATCATGGCCAGGTGAAAACTGGCTCATAATTAAAGGATTGTTAATTAGTTCTCAGGTGAATAATGGATAATTCCAGTTTAAAGTATAATATTGATTCTCATCCTATGGTTATTGGCATAGATTTAACTTCAAAATTAGCCCATCTTAAGACAGGGCTGGCTAACGCTTTACATGCTTACCTATACGGTATTGCAGAAGTACTTAGAATTAGTCGTCTTATTCTTTTTGTTACAAAAAAAAACTTGCACTCCTTTGTGCAATATAAATACCTCTCATCAAGAATTTCAATTGTTGTAACCACAGAAGAGTTAGTTCAAAATTATATAGGCTTTTTAGATGCGATACATTTACCATTTAATGAAAATAAAGAGTTTTTTTCATGTCCGAAAATTATATCAATTGCCGATCTTATACCCGAACATTTACCCGATAGATTTTCTGAAAAATCGATAGAGTCTTTGAGAGTCGCAACTAAATCTGCAGATTTCATATTTACTCTATCAGAATATTCCAGCAGCGATATTATTAAACGCCATAATGTAACATCAGATAAAATATTTTTTTTCCCTATCCCCTTTTTTAAGGAAAAATATTTACACAATGATATTATTAACATAAAAGAAAAATACCAAATTACCTCAGAACGCCTTCTTTTATATCCTGCTGCAGGAAGACCTCACAAAAATCATGAAGTGTTATTTAAGGCACTTGAAAAATTACCTGAAAATATAGGTCTTATTCTCACTACAGGGGAAACTCATAACCCCCAGCTATTAAATCAATTGAAAGAAAAAACACCCTCTTTAAAAAAGAGAATTTTTGTGCTAGGCCGAATACCTTTTGCGGATTACAAAAGTTTATTTAAAACAGTAGATGCTTTAGTTTTTCCAAGTATTGTAGAAGGATTTGGCATCCCTATTATTGAAGCATTTGCTTTAGAGTGTCCGGTTATTTTGTCTGCTAGTAGTTGTTTGCCTGAAATTGCAAAGGAGTCAGGATTATATTTTGATCCTTATGATGAGAAACAATTGGCAGAAAACATATTGAAGTTATTGGATTCCGTAACTCTCCGAGAAAAGCTTAAATTATTGGGGAAAGAACGTTTTAAATATTATACCGATGAAAAGGTTCGTTATGGATTATTATTTGCTTATCAGAAAGCCATAAAATATTTTGATAAAAAGGGATTAAACCACAAAAAAAATACAGATATATCTAAACTGTCCTCTTCATCCGGAAGAAATATTCATGGGCTAGTAAGCTCAACTCATCAGTTGCGTAAGTATGGATATTATAACTTAGCAAACACGATCATCAATACTTTAGAAAAATCTTATGATAATTCCGCATTCATTTCATCTTTAAAATATTTAAATAAAAAACGGTCAGAGAATCATTACAATAAAAAAAAATTTGTACTACTTGTTGATGTATCCAGATTATTAACAGATAACCTTTGCTCAGGTATATCTCGATATGTGATTACTATTTTAGAATTTTTAAGTAATGAGATAGAGCTATTAATTCCATTTTTTAATCCAGATGCACGAGGAGTCCAATCAAAGTACAAGGAAAAAAGAATAGTTTCTTTTCAATGCCTTTCTCGATATTTTGATTTATTAAGAGTTGATGATGCAATTTGGTTTTCTAAAAAACATGGGCTCCCTGTAATTTATCATTCACTTTATCATCCACTCCCTGCAAATCGTGATCCCGATATATCTTACGTATTAACTATTTTTGATGTTTTTCACATTACCTATAAGGATGTATATAACAATAATTATAAATATATAACCTATGATATTGTAAACTCAATTCAAGCAAGTACAGATGAAATATTATGTATCTCTAGGTTTACAGGAGCTGACTTAATCAAACTATTAAATTGTCATATATCTATGACCTATTCTCCTTTAGCTCCTTTTGATTCGATTAAAAATTATGAACTAGGAAGCAAAAAGTCGTTACTTATACCTTTTCAAAATGATCCCAGAAAAGGTTTTGATAAGATGTTTGATGTGATACAAGAACTTATTAAACAAGGATATAATTATGAAATTATTATATTTGGAAAGATAGCTCAAATTCCTATTAATATAAAAAATACTATTGATGCATTAAATTTTAAAGGCGCAAATATCATTCTCATTGACTCACCCACTGATGAAGCATTAATAAAGTTATATCAGAAAAGTTTTATATTTTTATATTTATCAAAGCTAGAAGGATTTGGTATACCGCCTATGGAGGCTATGCAAAATTTCTGCCCTCCTATTATTTTAAATAACAGTTCTTTGGGTGAAATATATGACGGTTGGGAATATATGCTAAATAATGAAGCGACTACACACGATATTTTAAAGATGATAGATTTAATACGTTCTACACCTCAAGAGGAAATAAATAAAAAATGTCAAAATGTATTAACTAAATATAACTGGGATGTCACCGTAGGCACCCATATAGCTTCATATTTAAGAGCACTAGAAAGTAAAGAACATAATCTTTCGTCAAGCACTGCCTAGACAGGGGAAGAGCACCTGATCAATTATTGCCTGACGATATATAGTGATGCTTACTGAATAGAAATTGATTAAAAACAAATCAAAATTACCCTTTGGAAATAAATATACACAAAATATAGTAAATCTTGACTACATTGAAAATAGCGGTTTTTTGCTTTTTGGTATTTTTTAACGTCCGGCTCTGATTGAATTGCACAATGCGCAGCGCTAAGACCTTAAAACCTTCCAACATGAATGAATACTGAGGCGAAAGAACACTGTTAAAAATTAAAAAATAGGTGCGCATGATCCCTCAGTAACTATCAGGGGGGCTTTTGTTAAATATTTTTATTTTATAAACTTTCAAGATAAATGAATATGTTGTAGTCTATTTATCTTATGTTTTGATGATATGTAGAACTAAGAAAAATTTTGAAGATTTTTTTCATTCCTGCATAAAAAATGATACGTAACATTAGCTATAAATGTCACTTTACAGAGGAAGTAAGCTTGTGGGAGATAATGCATGAAAGCAATTGTGACCGGTATATCTGGACAAGATGGGGCTTATTTGGCTGCCTTTTTATTAGCAAAAGGATATCAAGTATATGGGACCTACAGGCGCACAGCCTCTACCAATTTCTGGCGTATTGAAGAGCTTGGTATTAAAAATAATCCGAATTTACAACTCGTCGAATATGATCTGACTGATTTAGGAGCTTGCATTCGGTTGGTTGAACTTATTCAACCTCATGAAATTTATAACCTTGCAGCACAAAGTTTTGTGGGAGTTTCCTTTGAGCAACCTTATACGACAACACAAATTACAGGCGTTGGCACATTAAATATATTAGAGGCTATTCGAATTATAAATCCCAGGATTAAATTCTATCAGGCCTCCACCTCAGAAATGTTTGGTAAAGTTCAAGAAATTCCTCAGCGCGAATCAACACCCTTTTATCCAAGAAGCCCGTATGGGGTAGCGAAATTATACGCTCACTGGATGACTGTTAATTATCGAGAGTCATATGATATATTTGCCACAAGCGGTATTTTATTCAACCATGAGTCCCCATTACGCGGACAAGAATTTGTTACACGTAAAATTACCAATAGCATTGCACAAATAAAGCTCGGCATGCTGGATACTTTAGAATTAGGTAATATAGATGCAAAGCGTGATTGGGGCTATGCGAAAGACTACGTTGAAGGAATGTATTTAATGTTGCAAGCGGCTAAACCTGATACATATGTTCTTGCAACAAATCGCACTGAAACAGTGCGTAATTTTGTAACTATGGCTTGTCAAGCTGCTGATATTCAAATTGAATGGGAAGGACGCGAAGAGCAAGAAAGAGGGATAGATGTAGCAACAGGAAAAACTATTATACGTGTAAACCCCAAATATTTTAGGCCTGCTGAAGTAGACTTGCTCATTGGCTCCTATCAAAAGGCCCAGGAAGAACTGGGATGGGAGCCCAAAACCACACTAGAAGAACTATGTGCCATGATGGTTGAAGCTGATATTTATAGAAATCAAAAAGGTATCTCCTGCTAATGAATCGAATATTGGTAACCGGCCTTCATGGATTTACAGGCCGATATATTAAAATAGCCCTAGAAGAAAATGGCTATGAAGTAATAGGCTTGAAATCCAACTTGACACACAAAGATGAGCTTATTAAAGAAATAGAGAAAATGCAGCCAGAAGGGGTTATCCATCTTGCCGCAATCGCATTTGTAGGACATGAAAATATAAATGCTTTTTATGAAGTAAACCTTATAGGCACTCGGAATCTGCTTGAAGCCCTGAGCTTAAAAGCACCGAACATAAAAAGTATTTTGCTTGCTAGTAGTGCCAATGTATACGGAAATCAAACTGAAGGCCTACTCAATGAATCTACAGCACCTAATCCAGCTAATGACTATGCAGTAAGTAAGTTTGCTATGGAAAAAATGGCATGCCTTTGGAAAGATAAATTACCAATTTTCATAGTCAGGCCTTTTAATTACACGGGTGTAGGCCAAAATCCCTCGTATGTCATTCCAAAAATCGTTTCTCATTTCATCCAAAAAAGAGAATTTATTGAGCTTGGTAATATTGATGTGTCTCGAGAGTTTAATGATGTGCGTATGGTAGCTAAGCTTTATGTAAAACTGTTGGAACTAATGCCTTTAAACAAAGCAATCAATATATGCTCTGGCCGCGCATACTCCCTACAAGATATTTTATCTTTATGCGAAAAAATAAGCGAACATCGTCTTAGGGTAGAAATCAACCCTGCCTATGTCCGAAAAAACGAGGTTCGTTTTTTAGCGGGTGATAATAGCTTGTTAAATACCATTGTAGGCGCATGGCAAGCCCCCAACATTGAAAATACATTAGAATGGATGCTTGCCCATTACACGTAAAAGTAAAAAATGCTTTACGCCTTAGCCAAAAAAGGATTATTTCCTATCGATAAGCTTTCAATAACCTGACTCAACCCATCTTTTGCTTTTGGATTTTCCAGTCCCACATAAGCACTTGTTATAAATAATTGATTGAGTTTGGCTCCCCCAAAACAGCAGCTTGTTGGACGGGTATTATCAAGCTCGATGAATTCGATGATTTGTCCTTCTGGATCATAATGTGTCAGGCATTGACCATCCCAGTTGGCGCTCCAAACATGATCGCGGGCATCAACAGTCAAACCATCAGGGTAACCACGATTTACTTTCGCAAACACTTGTCTGCTTTTTATCTGTCCTTTTTCTAAATTGAATCGGTAACGATAAATAATCTGCCTCATTGAATCTGTAAAATACATCCATTCATTATTTAAGCTCCACCCAATTCCATTCCCCACAACAAAGCCTTCATCGTGACTCAAAAGATGGGTTCCGTCATAGCAATAAAGTTTCCCGCTGGCATCTGTTTCTTTAATATCCTTGCTAGCCACCCAGAATCGACCTTTAGCATCAACTTTACCATCATTAAACATTTCATTACCTGAAATTTCAGGCTTGTGAAGAGATACGATTTTTTTATTATCGATCAATACCTTAACAATTTCTCTGGACAAAGCAGCAAGCAAATTACCTTCTTCATTTACCACGATACACCCAACTTTGTCTGGCATGTCTATAACATCCAGATGCTCAAGTTGTTCATCAATAGAATAAATTTTATGTTGATTAATATCGACCCAATGATAAAGCGCTCTAATTGGATTCCAAACAGGGCTTTCACCCAATTCACAATAACAAGAATCTAGTTTATTCATCATCTATTCCAGAGCATTGGCATTCTAAATGGTTCAGGATATCTTATAACAATATATCATTTTTATTAATATCAATAGATTAAATAATTGTCTCATGTAGTTAAGAAACAATTCACTAAGTTAAATAAATCTATTAGACTGTCTAAGTGTACCAATCATTAAAGGGATTTATAATGAAAGCCGTCATTCCAGTTGCAGGTCTTGGCACAAGGATGCTTCCAGCAACCAAAGCTATTCCAAAGGAAATGCTTCCTCTCGTTGATAAGCCGTTGATTCAATACATTGTTACCGAAGCCGTTTTAGCTGGAATCAAGGACATTGTGCTGGTAACCCATTCCAGTAAAAATTCGATTGAAAATCATTTTGATACCAGTTTTGAATTAGAGGCTACTTTAGAAAAACGAGTCAAGCGTGGCTTGTTAGAGGAAATATGCTCTATTATTCCATCAGATATCTCTTTAATGCATATTCGCCAGGGAGAGGCTAAAGGTTTGGGGCATGCCATATTATGCGCACGCCCATGCATTGGTGCTGAGCCTTTTGCAGTATTGCTCCCCGATGTTATTATTAATCCGTACCTGTCAAATTTAAAGCAAGACAATCTTGCAGCAATGATTGCCCGATTTCATGAAACCCAGATTAATCAAGTCATGGTGGAACCAATCCCCAGGGAAATGCTTGCTCACTATGGTGTTATTGACAGCAAAGGCAAACACTTGAAACCAGGAGAAACAACAGAAATTTTTAACCTCATAGAAAAGCCAACTCCTGAAAGCGCTCCTTCCAACCTTTCAATTGTTGGCCGCTATGTATTTTCACCTGCCATTTGGCCGCTCCTGGAACAAATCGAGCCCGGAGTGGGAGAAGAGATTCAACTAACAGACGCTATTGTCAAGCTTATCAATTATGAACCGGTTGAAGCCTATCATATTGTGGGGAAGAGTCATGATTGCGGCAATAAAGTAGGATATGTGCTTACGAATATTGAATTTGCGCTGCATCACCCGGAAGTTTCCTCAGCAGTTCGCCATGCAATTCGCGCCAAAGCAATGCAATTAGATAGGGAGAAAGTTTAAATGCATATTTTAGTTACAGGGGGATTAGGATATATTGGTAGCCATTTCATTGTCATGGCACTTGAAGAAGGAATTCAAGTAACTGCAATTGATAACTTATCCAATTCATCAATCCAAACCCAAAAAGCAATTGAAGATATTTGCGAAAAACCATTTCATTTCATCGAAACTGATTTAAAAGATAAAAATAAATTGGCAGAACTGTTTAAGCAACATAGGTTTGATGCAGTTGTTCATTTCGCAGGCCTTAAAGCAGTTGGCGAGTCCAATGAAAAACCACTGGATTACTACGAAAACAACATGATAGGAAGTTGGAATTTACTCCATGCGATGCATCAATCTGAAGTGAAAAAAATTATTTTTTCCTCCTCCGCGACTGTCTATGGAAAGCCTGTATTTAACCCCTATACCGAAGAGCATCGTAAACTGCCCTTTAATCCTTATGGACAAACAAAATCTCTTGTTGAAGAAATGATGTATGATCTTTGCCAGTCTGATAAGAAATGGTCTGCTATAGCATTACGCTATTTCAATCCCATAGGCGCCCATCCAAGTGGTAAAATTGGAGACAATCCCAAGGGTATACCCAATAATTTGATGCCCTATATTACCAAAGTCGCTGTTGGGGAGTTTGAAGCACTACGAGTATTTGGAAATGACTATCCGACTAAAGATGGAACTGGAGTTCGTGATTATATTCATGTAATGGATTTGGTCAATGGCCATTTAAAAACGCTACAATATCAACAATCACATTCTGGTTTTGATGCATTTAATTTAGGCACGGGGCAAGGATATTCAGTATTAGAAGTAGTCGAAGCATTTGAAAAGGAAAACCATATTCATATTCCCTTGCTATTTAAACCAAGACGAGCAGGAGATTTAGCTGCTTATTGGGCTGATCCCACTAAAGCACGTACGCTCTTGAATTGGCAAACCACTCGGAATTTGAATGAGATGATGCGTGATGCGTGGAATTGGCAAAAATCTCAATCCATTAGTTTTAGCTAAAAGTTTGGTTTTAAAATCATAGGGACTTAAGATGACGACTCTGAAAGAAAAAAATGTTTTTGTTGCAGGACATAACGGCATGGTCGGTTCTGCCATTATAAGATGCTTACAAGAACAAGAAGATTGCAATGTCATTGTTGCAAGTCGCCAACAATTAGAGTTGACTAATCAGGCTGAGGTCAAATCTTTTTTTCTTGATAATAAAATCGATCAAGTATATTTAGCAGCATCCAGAGTAGGTGGAATACACGCGAATAATACATATCCCGCGGAGTTCATTTATCAAAATTTGATGATCGAAGCTAATGTAATTCATGCAGCATATCAAAGCCATGTAAAAAAATTATTATTCCTCGGCTCCTCTTGCATCTATCCAAAGTACGCGCCTCAACCTATGGCAGAAGAAACACTGCTTACGGGTATTCTTGAACCAACCAATGAGCCCTACGCTATTGCTAAAATCGCAGGTATCAAACTTTGTGAAAGTTATAACCGACAATATGGCTGTGATTATCGCAGCGTCATGCCTACTAATCTTTATGGCCCTAATGATAACTTTCATCCGGAAAATAGCCACGTAATCCCTGCTTTACTACGTCGTTTTCATGAAGCACTGAAACGAAATGATAAAGAGGTTATTATCTGGGGTAGCGGTTCTCCAATGCGAGAGTTTTTACACGTTGATGATGTAGCAAAAGCATGTATTTTTGTCATGAATCTAGAAAAAGAAAAATATCAAAGGTTTACAGAACCCAGGTTATCTCATATCAATATTGGCACTGGAAAAGATTGTTCAATCAAAGATCTGGCAGAAATTATCGCCCAAATCACAGATTTCAAAGGCAATTTGATTTTTGATAAAAGCAAGCCCGATGGCCCACCACGCAAACTACTGGATATATCCCGCATCCAGGCACTAGGATGGCAAGCCAGTATTAACCTAGAGGAAGGACTCGAAAAAACTTATAAATGGTTTGTTGCCCATGAAAATAATTATCGCAAATAACAGGATTGCTGATACATTTTCCTTTGCAGTACTCAGTTGTAGAACAAAACTATGAGTACATTGGTTTCAATTGTAATGCCCTCCTTTAATCAGGGCATTTTTATTCGAGAATCTATCGAATCCGTATTAAGCCAATCCTATCAAAAACTGGAATTGATTGTTGCGGATGGCGGTTCCACGGATAACACCCTGGAAATACTTCAGGAAATTCAGGGAACAGATAAACGAGTACGATGGTTTTCTGAAGCAGACAAAGGACCTGCCAATGCTTTAAATAAAGCATTAAATCAAATTCGCGGGACGATAATAGGTTGGTTGAATTCAGATGATTTATATACGCCCGGGGCTGTCGAAAGAGCGGTTGGAATTTTGTCTTCGTCCCATCATTATTTGATGGTATATGGCCAAGGCCAGCATATCAATCAACAGGGCAAAACCATTGATCTTTATCCCACATTACCACCGCAAACCCCCATTGAACAATTCCGTTTAGGTTGCTTTATCTGCCAACCCACTGTTTTTTTTAGTAGGGCTATGAATATCATGCTTGGCCCTCTGGATGAACATCTTAAAACAGCTTTTGATTTCGACTATTGGGTTCGAGCTTTTCAGGGTTTTCAGGATAGAATAGCTTTTATTGATCATCTTCAAGCCTCTTCTCGCCTTCACCAAAATTGTATTACCCAAAAAATGCGCCGAATGATCGCTTTGGAGGGAATGCAAATTATTGACAAACACTTGGGATGGGTGTTACCAAACTGGTTTGAAACGTACGTCGATGAGTATTTAAATTCTGCAGTAAATTTGCAAAAAAAAGAAGCAAACGACCATTTACAAATAACACTTAAAGATGCTACCCCCTATTTAAAGGAGGTAACATTTTTTTATTTGCAAACACTAATCCAGAAAAAACTTGACGCCGTTTATTAGGGCGCAAAGAAATTCTTTTAGATTGTTACATATTTTTCTTCACACTAAAGCCTAATCGATATAAGAAAAAATCAACGAACAGGGCAGGAATAACGGTTAATATTTTCATACCCAAATATAATAAAAAAGGAAAGGCAATATGGGATTTACCCTTTTGCAATTGCTTATGAATAATTTTGGCCGCTTTATCGGCAGTCATCATAAACGGCTTGCTCGCTGGAAATTTATTGCTCATCTCCGATTGAATAAAGCCAGGACAAATGACAGAAACCTTGACACCTTGATGATGCAATAGCTCATGCAAGGCCTCACCATAAGCTTTTAATGCCGCTTTACTGGCACAATAAGCCGGGCTTACTGCCATCCCCCTATAAGCAGCAAGGGAACTCATTAACACAATATGTCCCTGGCCACGTTGGCGCATTCTATCAATTAAAGGAAGAATAGTGGAAATAGCGCCTTTTAAATTAACGTCTAACAAGTGGTTAATGTCTTCCCATTTCTCAGCATTGCAATGATCATCCAGATAAACAGCAATACCCGCATTTGCAATAATTAAATCAACGGGTTGATGCTCATCAATTTGTTTAACAGTTTCCTGTAAATGCAAATAATCTGTCATTTCATGATAATACACATTAACTTGCGCACCTTTGTTATGGCACTCGATAATTAATTGCTCCATTAAATCTTGATTACGTCCAAACAATGAGAGTTGGACACCTGGTGCAGCATACATCTTCGCTAAAGCGCCACCCAATCCCCCGGTTGCGCCAGTAATCAAGATGTGCTGGGTCTTTTTTTTCATAATCTAATCCTAATTGGTACACAAAGGTACGGCATTAATAATACGCAGCAGTAATTATCCATCCCAGACATCCTGACTTTTATTCAATCCCCTTCATAATTGAGGAAATAAGGGTGCAGGGCATCAAGCAGTCGGCTACCCACCAGCTCCCAGGTTGGAAGAGTAGCCTTGTCATTATTGTCCCATAAGGATTGATTGTTGATATGCTCAAGCCAACGCAGAATTTCATCCATCAATAGCGTCGGATCCCTGGTTTTAAAATAACTGACCAGTCCATTACCCGCTGAAATTTCCCTAAACACGGGAATGTCACGCGCCAAAACAGGTTTTGTATGTGCTAAGGCTTCTATAAGAGGCAAACCAAATCCTTCAGCCTCAGAAGCTAAAATAACCCCTTGACTCAAATTATAACAATGGTGAAGCATTTCATCCGTCACATTAACCAACCAGAAAAGATGCTTGTCCCGCTCCGGATGACAAGACAATTGGCGCTGTAGTTGTTGGGTCTTCCAACCCGGTTTGCCAATAATCAATAAAATAATATCTTGTTGATTACGCCATAATTGAGTAAAAGCGTCTAATACCTGTTGATATCCCTTACGTGGTTCTACAGTTCCAACCATTAAAATCACCTTTTTTTGGTAAAGCGAGGAAAGGAAACTTTGCATTTTGAACTCGATACCTACACTAGGCAAGCTTGAATTAATGTCTGAACCTTGCGAAATAACCGTTATTGGAATGTCATTTAACTTCAATCCCGACCAGCGCGCGAGATAGCTCCTGATTTCTTCTCTAACAACATTGGTTGAACAAAGAAAGCTATCGGCAAGTAAAGTAATCGCATACATCCAGCGATGAAAATTATGCTGGGTCTTTTTTTTAAACCAACCGGGATATAGCAAGGGTAACAAATCATAAATCATGAAATGCAGAGAGGCCCCTTGTGTTTTCCATTGCATAAGTTGCGTAAAATGATTCGCTATTTGCAATGCAGCGAGATCAAGACCTAAAAATATATCCCCCACCCCTATTTTGACCAGAGAGCCCGTCTCAACACAAGTAACCCCATTATTGTTTAAATTTAAAGTAACATGGCGATAAGCTTTCTTTCTTGTGGCTGCAACAGGACTGATGCAATACCCCTGAGGGGGATTTTGTATTAGTTGCACTAATAAAGATCTGACGCATCGTTGAATACCCGTTCGGCTATCCTTTTGAGCGATAATGGATACATCAACCAGCAGCTTCCTGGGAAACTGAATCAATGGATTTTCCTGATTCAGCTGCAATTGTTCTGCGATAAACCGGTTAATATTGGCTGATACTATAGGAAATAACAAGGCAAATAAGCGCGGATATCGAAGTAACTGCCCTATCAATCGATATTGATAATAAAGCCTGGTTTTCATAGTCCTGATATCACCTCCAATGTTGTATCAATCTTCTTTTAGCAATTCCATGCACGTATTGCAAGTTTCTGTAATACTCTCGTTGCTTGATCACTTATTTGTCCCTGAATGAGTGATTTTTTAATCTAATGCCCCTAATGCGTAAGGCATTTATTCGATAAAATTTGACCTGCGGGCTATACCAATTTAAACTCTTCGCGTGCATTCCATGTTTAGCATTCAGATATGCTATCCAACGTAATATACTAAACTATAAGGATATTTATTTAAATGGCGATAGAAATGGATTTGCTTTCAGAATCACCTAATTTTCCTAATAGATGCTTTCGCTCACCCAACTCCGGTAATGACAAGAACAGTCAATTATCAAATCTTAGGTTATGCGAAACGGCAGTCCTACTATTCAATGCAAAGATTTTGGTAATCACCAAGAATATGCTTATAAAATAGATAGTCACAGGTACTAGGGGTAACCTGGTAAATGTTCCCATCTTTTACGATGGGCACAACCATTTTTCTGTACATTATATTTTCATTGGTGGAATTCTTATCCATCTAATGCGAGGAAACAATATGACAAGCAGCACAAAAGCAAGCCTGCTTCATAGGACAACAAAGGTTGTGCGACAACACCTTCTCAACGGAGTGAACTCTCTTGGCTCCCTGCTTGAGCCCAATACCTATGACAGAGATGTTCTTCAAATACTAAAACAAATGGCGGGTGATCGATGGTGGGCAACATGGGGCTACACCTGAAATTCGGATGTTACACTCAGGGGATGCAATTCGAGTCTACCAATACCGAGGATTATCCAAGAGGAATCCACTCACATTTGATAGTAGTCTCGATGAACTGATGACATTCGTATTACTCATGACGGACGCGGCGGAGTTTTTCACTGATAGTGCATCATAGTAGCATTGAGTACAAAGTGTTCTACAATGAG
This sequence comes from Legionella longbeachae, assembly GCF_004283175.1. Taxonomy (GTDB): domain Bacteria; phylum Pseudomonadota; class Gammaproteobacteria; order Legionellales; family Legionellaceae; genus Legionella; species Legionella longbeachae. Next base: position 105,030 of record NZ_RXNW01000011.1, on the reverse strand, counting down.
CATGTTTCCAATATATGCGTTTTAAGTGAGGCTTCAATATCATTGGGAGTAAAATTTGTATACTCTTTGTTTAATCGGATAATCGCGTTCATATAATGATCTTTATGAGTCAATATTTCTTTTAAGTGTAAAGGAATTGCCTTTAAATCTTCGGCAATAGCCCCTAAACGATATTTGTGAATAATATCCAGTGTTCCAAAATCGTTAGAGGTTATTTGTTTTAGAACAATAGGCGGGGTCTGACTTAGAAGACAATCCATCAGAATTCCTGCCGTTCCTCGCCCAATGCTGCAATCTGCGAGTTGATACAATTCTGCTAGTGAAGCCTGATTAGATAGAGTAATTAAACGGATTCCAGGAGGAAGATCACTTGTCTGTATGGATTCAACCAAATGAGCATCTTGGCCGCAAACAGCGATCAAATTGAGAAGCATTCCATTAAAAAGTTGATGATTGTCAATTATTTTCTGGATAATTTTCTTTATTATTTCTCCGCCGAATCTTCCATTTGAGATCAATATAAATTGTCCATCAGAGGGTAATTGATATCGAGTAACAATACTTGTGCGGCAGCCAGGTTGATAAAATTTTTTTTCACGTACAGGTCCCAGCACTGAAACTTGTAATTGATTTCTTCGGGGTAGGGATGAGCGGTAACGAGTAAAATAAGGACTTAAGGGGTACCCCAGGGAATATCTGGTTAACAAACAACAGGCATCAAAAATTTTAGCTGCTAATGATGTTTTATCGGTAACATCCCGAGAGAAATACCCCGATAGACGGACACTCTTAATTATCTTGGCCGTTTCTTTTAGGTAAACCAGATGATGAGCATGCGCATGGAGCATGTCGACGAAAATGGCGCCTGAGGTAATGAATATGTAAAAAGGGATACCTTTACTCTTAGCATAACTGCCAATTAATCGATTTACATCAGCCGTAGAAATAATAATATCCGGATTAAAACGATCAACTCCCCGCTGTAATGCCTTGGGTGTCAGAATATAAAAAAAAGGAAGAAGAAAAATTCGCGATATAAAATTAAGGAAGAAGTCAGCAAGTTTCAAACAGTTTTTTTTAACCAGGAAATTCCAACCATTTACGAAAATATTATCCTTTTGATTAATAAGTTCAGAACTTGTTGTCAATTCAATAGTAACCATAGGATCATTAAGATATTCAGCGAGCATTTCGGCTGCCTTTTTATGCCCAGACCCCGTATTTTCATATATTATTAAAATTTTTTTTGGTTGTTGCATCTTTAAGTGATCCTTTAATCATCAGCTTCATTTTAAATTTTTATACAGATCCACAATAGTAAAAATTTTGAGCATCTAAAAAATAACGGCAAACTAAAAATGATGTGCTATTTCATTTACTGTATCACTTATCTGAGCTTCAGTATGGGCACTGCTTATAAAAAATCGTAATCGAGCCTGGTTATCAGGCACCGCAGGATATATTATAGGTTGTACATTAATATTTTTTTCATAAAGTTTACTCGATAAAAGAATCGCCCTCTTGGAGCTGCCGCAAAGAATAGGAATAATACCCTGTCCGGCACTAAATCCAGTATTAAGCTTTAATGCCTTAGCCTCTTCTAAAAATTGGGTTGATCGCGCCTTTAAAGTGGTTACCCGCTCAGGTTCTTCGAGCATAATTTCCAAAGCTTTAAGGGATGCTGCCGCGAGCGGCGGAGACATACCAACGCTGTATAAGAAACCAGGCGCAGAGAATTTAAGATGCTCTACTAATGCTTGACTACCAGCAATGTATCCCCCACAGCCGGCCAAACTCTTACTAAGCGTGCCCATCCAAATATCCACTTCATTTCCTTTTATCCCAAAAAGTTCATGAATCCCTTTGCCATTTGCTCCGAGGACTCCAATTGAATGAGCTTCATCAATCATTAAAAAAGTTTTATAGCGTTTCTTGAGGTCAATAAAAGCTGGCAAATCGGGATAATCACCATCCATGCTGTACAAACCCTCAATAATAATAAGCACTCGCTCGAACTCATGGCGACGTGTTATTAAAATATCCTCCAATGCCTGCCAGTTATTATGAGGAAAGGACAGCCTAAAAGCGCCGGATAATTTAATTCCCTGTAATGAGCTGTCGTGAATCAGTTCATCATGGATTATTAAATCCTTGGGACCGAATAAATAACCAATGGTGGTAACATTAGTCGCGTGGCCGCTAACAAAAATCAGCGCACTCTCTACACCGTACATTTTAGATAGAGCGGATTCCAATTGTTGATGAATGGGTCGTTCCCCAGAAACCAATCGGCTGGCTGATGCAGAAGTGCCATAACGCTTTATCGCATCTTGCGCTGCGGCATTGACACGAGCATCTCCATTTAGATTAAGGTAATTATAACTTGAAAAATTAATAAAGGATGTTCCACGGATAACAGAAGTCGCAGAAGCAGTTCCCTCATGAGTCAAAAAAAAGGGGGATGATATATTTAATTTTCGTAAATAAATTTGTTTTTGTTTAATTGTTTGATAGTTTGGATAATCTTCAAAACGATAAAATCGCTCTGGAATGTGATATGCTGATGAACGAGACTCAATCAGTTCATGGTTAGTATTATTGGCATTGTCTTTTAAACGCAGTTGGCGTTTGCTTAATGCCATCTTGATAAGACCATCCTTTAACTTATTCATTCTACTGTACTCTCGATCATTCTTGATTCTTTCTCCAGTTCCATTGCTTCCTTAACAGAGATAATCTCTCCATGAAGAGACGCCTCATGAAGAACCCTTAATATTGAAGCTTCATTTTCTGCTATGTTTTCGTTTGAATTACCTAGTTGGCTAACAATCCGTTCTGTTAATGTCTCTAATGACAATCCTTGAGACAATGTCATCATGGGTAAAGGAATATTAAAGCGTTGTTCAATAGCATTGCTTAATTCAGCGCCTACAAGGGAATCCATACCAATATTAAGCAGTGATTCTTTCCTATCTATTTTTTCCTTGGGTAGCCGCAGAATACGTGCAATATCCTCCGCCAACATATTACCCACCAGCTCCAATGCTTCTTGCGTTGATTTACCAGCAAGTAATTCATGAATATCTGCTGATTGCTCCTTATATTTTGAATTTTGATTTTGTTCTACTGCAAGTAAATTGGAATATTTAGGTGCATTCATCTTTGGAAATGTACTTTGCATTTTCCTCAAGTTTAAATCGGCAATTGCAACACCAATTTCATTATTGAGAATTAATTGTTCCAGCATATTCAAGGCATTTTCCGAGGTAAGAATTTGGCCTCCCAATTGGGTCATGAGTACCGATCTTAACTTTTCATTTCGTGCCAAATATCCAGCATCGTAAATTGGCCCCCAAGCAATAAATAAACCACTTAAACCCTGTGCCCGGCGCATGGCAATTAGTTTCTCCAAATAACAATTCGCAGCAACGTAATTGCCTTGTCCGGGATTTCCAAAAAGGGTAGTCACCGATGAATAAACCACAAAAAAATCCAATGATAGATCCCGGGTGCTCTGATGCAAATTCCAAGCCCCCTTCACTTTAGCAGCAAATACATTATTTATTTTTTGAGCATCCAAGTTTTTAATAAATGCATCTTCATAAACTGTTGCGGCATGAATAATTCCTTTCAATAGGATCTTGTTATTCTGCAGTGAGTCAATAAGCTGTTGTATTTTAACAGGATCACTGACATCAAGCGCCCGGATATCAACGTTGACGCCTTGCTCTGTCAAGCTGGCAATTGCGGGTTGGGCTTCTTCTTTCACTGCTCCTTGCCTACCCACGAGGATTAAATGGCGCGCCCCTTTTTTCGCTAGGTATTGGGCAGTCTTCAAACCAAATCCACTCAATCCTCCTGTAATCAGATAAGCAGAATGCGAACATAAGGATAATGAAGAAAGAGATTGGCTATTGAAAAAATAATCATCGGGCTTTTCTTTAAAATTGACGACAATCTTGCCAATATGTTTCGATTGCTGCATATACCGAAAGGCATCATGGATATTTTTATTGTCAAATTGTCGATACGGCAACGGGGATAAAATATTTTGCTTGAATAAATCCAGAATATTTCCAAAAAGCTGGGAGCATAAGCGCGGATTTTTAATGATTAATTGATCTGCATCAATACCAAAATAAGCGATATTGTTTTTAAATGGTCTTAACCCGATTTTACTATTGACATAAAAATCCCGTTTCCCTAATTCTAAAAATCTACCAAAAGGTTTCAAAATACTCAGATTAGCGTTAATGGCCTCCCCTGCCAGGCAGTTTAAAATAACATCAACCCCCTCGCCTGCAGTCTCTTGCATAATTTGATCCGCATAAGCAAGTGAGCGAGAATCAAAAATATTTGTTACTCCAAGGAGACGAAGGAAATCACGTTTTAATGCAGAGCCTGCCGTAGTATAAATTTCGGCACCAGCATGCCGAGCAAGTTGAATTGCAGCGAGCCCTACACCACCTGCGGCACCATGGATTAAAATACGTTCGCCAGGTTGTAAATGTGCCAGATGATACAAGGCATAATAGGCAGTGAAAAAAGCGATAGGGATACCCGCTGCCGTTGCATAATCCCATTGAGATGGCAAATGTGCGATGGCATGCGCTTTGGTAATCGTTTCGGTGCTAAAACTCGCCGGGGCAAATCCCATGACCCGATCGCCAACTTTAAAATTTGAAACCATTTTCCCGGTTGCAAGAATCTCTCCAGCGAACTCCATGCCTAGAGTAGCTCCCAGAAAACCATACTGTACCGCCTCATCGGGTACAAAACCCATTGTATACATAAGATCGCGAAAATTTAGCCCGGTAGCATGGGGTTTAACCAGCACCTCGTCTTCTTCGAGATTTCTCTCCTGAATGGGAAACCATTTTAAATGATTAAGAGAACCAGAGCGCTCAAAATCAAGCCTATATTCTTGTTGAGAATTGCATTCCAGCCGGCTTGGCGTTTGCGTACAAATGCGGACTCCATATCGTGCTGTAGCAGTAAGAATAATTTCATCTTCGCTGTCATCAAGAAATAATTCATTTGCAAAATTGTCTGCAAGTTCCGGCGTAATATCACCTTGTAAATCTATAAGCTTGCAATCGAGGGCTGGATGTTCATTGATTAACACTCGCCCAAACCCCCATAAAATGGATTGTACCGGGTTATGAAAAAATGGGGGGTTAATATCGCAAGGAGCGGCATTAGATGTAACCAAAAAAAGTTGGGGTGTCACTGTCCAACTATAATTTTCGATGATCTTTATTAAATCAATAAGCGCATTACATTTAGTTCCAGCTTCCTCTATTTCAATGTAGTTATCAACAAGAACAACAAGACGTAAACGGGTTGATTTTTTAATAAAAGGGGCTATCGTTTGCTCGAGGCAGGAGAAAAGCATTTCGCGGGCATTGCTGAAGGAATAAATATCCGCGATGTCTTTTCTTTTTTCCAGTGCCTGAGTCAAATGTTCATTCACCTTATGTTCAGGTGCAAGCACTAGAATATCTATAGGGTGTTCCTTTATTTCAGCGCCAATAACTGCTTTTGCATCACTGGCAGGCTGCGCCATAAATATAAAACTACCTTCTTGTTCGGCTGCTCCAGGTTCAAGTAAAGGTTCGGTATATTGAAAACCAGCATCTTTTAAGAGCTTACCCCATGTCGGCAAGGAATAAAAACGTGATAATGGTTCATTTTCTTCATTAAGACGCCACCATCCCGGTTTCAGACCCAAACTCATATCATAAAGACGATCACTATGCCTTTCAATGAGAAGTAACATACCATTCTTGCTTAATAAAGATCGCAACAGAGTCAGAGGATGCAACACATTGTCCACCTCATGCAAACAATTGCGAACCAATACGATATCAAAAACTTGGTCAGAAAAGGGTTTCTGAGTAATGAAATTTGAGTCAAGGACAAAGGTTGTTGTCTTGGCAAACAAATATTTACTTAGATGATGTTCTGCTTCCGAGCAAGCCGTTTCATCTCCCAGCGCCAGTAAATAATCCGTTCTATCTGCCGGAAGAGCGTTTAATAGATCAATAGTTAAGCTACTTAAACTTTGGCCAATATCCAAAATACGCAATCGCCTTTCACAGGGCCAATGACCTGCTAAAGCATGGATTGCTTCCCTGGCAAGGATATAAATACCATCAGCAGAAGGAGCACTATCCAGAAAATAATCGAAGGTATCACTTTTGTGCAGTAAAGGTAAAAACTCATCTGTGGCAATTTTTCCCTGCAAAAGCGAAGTTAAATACAGCCCCCAGCGCCCGACAATTAATAACTCGGGAAGATAATTTGGATAGCTGTTTAGTAGTGCATTCCAAACAAGATATGCATCATATTGTTCTTGGGGTTCAACAAAAGAGTATTCTTGTGTTTGATTTTTTAAAAGCAGGTTGTCTTCAACAAGAATTTTCAAGCATTGCTTTAAGAACGGTTGTTGCGACTGAATTATTCCAGCATCATCAATTAAAGAGTTCAAAGTGAAGGTGTGCTTATTTGCTGTAATTTCTTTGATCGCCTGATAAACAAATTGAGCAATCATCACATCAAACAAAGGCATTACTTCTTCAAAGTGACGTATCCGTTCTTCCTTATTTTCATGAGCAATGTCTTGGACACGTTGACTAATCATGCTTAATGTCGAAAAATCTATATATGATTGTGCCGCAAATGATAATAAATGTGCTTTATTAACATACATTTTCATAGCACTATTTTGTTTCCAAAAACATATGCTTTTAAAGCGGCAGTCCTCAATTAAAGCGATTAACGTACCGGAATTGTCAATGATCTTAAAACTGGCATGAATTCCCTGTTTCGTGGTAGCTAAAATTTCAGCATAAAGATATATTTGCTCAGGTAAGGGAGCCAAAAGCCGAACCCGTCCCATGCGCACAGGCAGCGCCGCCTGGTGAGTAAAACCCTGGCTATATAAAATACCAATCAGCAGCTGAAAGCAACCATCAAGAATAAAGGGTGGGAGACAATAATGCTCAAGCTCAGCAAGCATGCTTGGGTGAACAACCGCCCGCGCCAAAGCGCGTTGCTCCTGAAACCAAATATAAGAAATACATTGAAAGGTTTGTTCATAGACCAGCCCTATTGAGCGAGCCATAGTATACAGGACTTCCCCTTCGATAGGAGATTTAGCATCTTTCTGGAAGGAGTTGATGTCAATCTGCTCTGTTTCGGGAACTACAGGTTCGTGTATTACGCGTCCAACAGCATGAACGACCCATGCTTCATCAGAATGTCGATTGCGGCTTTTAATGTTGAAGTTCCCTTCTTGAGGTTGTAACTCAAAACGAGTAATCCGGCAGTTTTTTACATCGAAAACCATGGGAGCCAGTATATCAATATCTCGCACATCATGGTGATAATTGCCAAACCACAGGCGAGAAGCAGCCAACGCCATTTCAGCAAAACCAGAAGCGGGCATGATCTGGGTTCCGTCAACAATATGATCAGCAAGGTAACTTAAAAGGTGATTGTCTAAATGATTTTCCCAAATATATTCCTGGGGTCGGATTCTCCAGCCTAATAAAGGATGCTCGATACGTAAATCGGTTTGATTACTATTTTCACTCGTTGGTTGCAGCCGATGCACCTCTTTAATCCAGGGATACGCAGGCAAAGGAATTGCTTTTCCTGTAACCGGAAATAAACATGATTTATCAAAATTTGATCCGCTAAGTAAAACTTTATAAATGGATTGTTTGAGATCAAGAGACTCATCACCCTGTCGCTTTAAGGTAGTGAAAACTGCGCCTGTAACTTTTCTGGCACGCAATATGTCTTCGATATAGCGTTTTAAAATTGGCTGTGGCCCAACCTCAAGGAAAACTTTTACTCCATCATTGATTAATTGAGTGATTGCTTGTTCAAATTGTACGGGTTGGCGAACATTATTCCACCAATAATTTGCATCCAGTTTTTTACCACGAAGTTTAGTACCCGTTACAGTAGAGAAGAAATCAATTGAGCTGGTGTTAGGATGGATATCCTGTACTCCTGAGAGAAAGCTCGATTTTAAAGGTTCCATTTGTCGACTATGGAATGCATAATCAAGATCCAGTACCCAATGCAGGATATTGTGTTGGACGCAGAAATTATGTAATTGCGTAATCGCCGATTTTTCTCCTGAAACGGTACACCCTTTGGGGCTATTTACCGCGCAGACTTCCAAATAAGAGGATAGTTTTAATTCATTAATTAATTGGGCTGCCTCCCCGGCATTCAACCCAAGCGCGATCATTTTGCCTTGGCCACGGGTTTTTCCTTGCCAGAAGCTACGCTGAAAGATGACTTGGCACGCTTGTTCCAGGGTTAACGCACCACAAGCCCAGGCCGCGGCAACTTCTCCTACACTATGGCCTACAACCGCATGAAATTTGACTCCTTTAGCCATTAGACAACGGGTGAGGGCTACCTGCAGCGCAAATAAGCATGGTTGTGCAATTTCTGTGGTTAAATACCGGGCGCTTTTTTGCGTATTTAATAATTCCTCTTTAATTGAAAAACCCATTTGTTTTGGTAATAGGGAATCTACTTCTTCAATCGTTTCTCTAAATAATGGGTTACATGCGAATAGCTTGCATCCCATTTCCTGCCATTGAGAACCATTTCCTGAATATACCAGGGCTACACGAGCATTTTTTTCAACATGATGTCCATATGTTGCACCAAAAGAATCTACTTCCTGTCCGTCGCCAATTTGTTCAAGTGTGCCAATCAGTTCTTGGACAGTTGGACTATCGATGACCAGGCCTTTATTGAGTAAATTATGGCGGTGAGCTAGAGTATAGGCGAGATCGTGATGAATTTCTGGTTTTGTCCGAAGCAATTGAGCGTATTGTTTTGCCATTTTAGGCAGAACTCGTTCGTCATGCGCCGAAAATAACAAAGGAGAAGGATCTTTAGAAAGATAGGACGATGCAGGCACGACATGAGAAAATTTAGGATATGCCTGTAATACTACATGGGCATTAGTACCCCCAAAGCCAAATGAATTAACAGCCATAATATGGGGACTAGATCCTGGCGATAAATCTGTCAGTTGATCGACAACCTGCAAGTGCAATTGAGTGAAATCAATATCAGGGTTAGGAGCGTTATAATGCAGTGTTGCCGGTATGGCATTATTTTGAAGAGATAATACTGTTTTTAATATTCCTACCAGTCCTGAAGCCACTTCCAGATGTCCCAAATTACTCTTAATTGAGCCGATCAATAAGGGATTTTTATTTTTTTGCTGACGCTTTTTCCCTAAAGCAGTACCTATAGCCTGCGCTTCAATAGGATCGCCTACTGGCGTTCCAGTTCCATGAGCTTCCAGATAGACAATATCTTCTGGTGCAATTTTTGCTTCCTTGTGAATTTTTGTGATCAATTGGGCTTGTAATTCAGCGCTAGGCATCGCAATATTTCTAGTTCGTCCATCACTATTCACACCAGTATTAAGAATAACCGCATGAATGGGATCTCCGTCTCGTTCTGCGTCGGCCAGGGGTTTTAAAAAGAAAACGACGCAGCCTTCGGAGCGAACGTATCCATCAGCAGCAGCATCAAAGCTTTTACAACGCCCTGATGGAGAAAGCATTGATGCCTTAGAAAAACCAATAAACGGAATTGGCGACATCAATAAGTTGACCCCTGCAACAATTGCCGTTGATGACTCTCCACTCCAGATGCTCTTACAGGCTTGATGTAAAGCGACCATTGATGAGGAACATGCTGTATCAATTGAGACACTGGGGCCTCTTAAATTAAACATATAGGAAATTCGATTCGCGGCTATGCTCATACAGCTTCCGAGCATCATATGAGAATAGGTTACGGAGCAGTCATTAATATATTTGAACATATGCTCATTGCTGCCAATACCTACATACACGGCACAATTAGAACCTTCTAATTGTTCTACATTTTGACAGCCGTTCTCCAGAGCCTCCCACGTTGTTTCGAGAAGTATCCGCTGTTGCGGATCCATCTGGCGGGCTTCTCTAGGAGTAATATTAAAAAAACAGGCATCAAACTCATCAATTTTTGATAATACGCCTGCACTAAAGGTATAACTTTTACCAAGTTCTGTTTTTCTTGGATGCAGATAATTTTTAATTGGCCAACGATGATCATCAATAGAAGAAATCAGATCCTTCCCTTCTTTTAAAGCATCCCATAATTGCGTGATTGTAGATATGTCGCCAGGCAGGCGAAATGCCATACCCACTATGGCAATTTCCGTTTTCCTTTTGCTTCTCATGTACCTACCATTCCCTTTTGATTAAGTCACATTAATGAAATTAGCGCATGAGGGTTATTATTTTTATAAACCTTGAACCTTAAATTACACCAATTTTCAAAAGCCAGTTCGCTTCCTTAAATAGAACAACCTAATTATTTTACAACGTTTAACTATATGAAGTTTCAAAATAAGCCCACAGGAAACCTTAAGTCTAGCAATTTTTTTTATGATACAAAATAGTTTCATCAAAATTCGAAACCAGCATTGGGTTTGATTTTAAAAATAAATTGGAATATTTTAATTATCGTCCAGGCAACATATCAGATTTCGAGGAAGAAATCCTCATTTGATTAAAGCAAGATCAGTCACAATAAATTATGAATGTGAATAGAAGGATAAGATGAGAATTTTAATTACAGGTTGCGCAGGATTTATTGGCATGCATACCGCCTTACGCTTTTTAGAGCGTAAAGAGGAGGTCATTGGAGTAGATAGCTTAAATAATTACTATGATGTCCGGTTAAAAAAAGCTCGCTTGGCACAACTTACCTCTAGCCCTAATTTTAAATTTTATCCATTTGATATAGGACATTGCCAATCAGTACACAATTTGTTTGTGGACGAAAAGCCAAGTCTGGTAGTGCACCTGGCAGCACAGGTTGGAGTACGTTATTCACTCATCAATCCTCAGGCATACATTGATTCAAATATTCAAGGCTTTATGAATATATTAGAAGCCTGCCGGCACCATTCTATTGAGCATTTGGTCTACGCCAGCAGCTCTAGTGTTTATGGCAATAATATCCTTATTCCATTTGATGAGTCATATGATACATGTCACCCGGTAAGTCTTTACGCCGCAACTAAAAAATCGAATGAACTGATGGCTCATGTATACAGCCATTTATATCAATTACCAACAACAGGATTGCGTTTTTTTACTGTATATGGCCCATGGGGGCGACCCGATATGGCTTTTTTTAAATTTACGCAAGCAATGGTCACAGGAAAACCCATTGATATATATAACAATGGAGAAATGATACGTGATTTCACCTATATTGACGACATAGTGGAAGGAATTGTACGAATTGTAGATAAATCGTCTGCAACGGCAAATGATGATAATTTAACAAAAAACAGCTCTGCTGACGCTGACATACCCTACCGAGTTTTTAATATAGGAAATAATCATCCTATTGATTTAATTACCTATATCCAAGCAATTGAACATGCTCTCGGTATTAAAGCATTAAAAAATTATTTACCTATGCAACCCGGAGATGTCCTTGCTACAGCTGCTAATATTGAGGCACTTGAAGAATGGATTTCGTTTAAACCCAGCACACCGATTTCTTTAGGAGTCCAGCACTTTGTTGATTGGTATCGCGAGTATTACATGAAAATCATGCAATAATTAAATCGGGCAAAACCACACCATATTCCCAGGGATCAAATACGCCACCCATCAAACCCTAAGTGCCTACTAAAGCAAAATCTACAATTTATGCAAGAGCTCCATGATATCCTGGCTCGTTCAAAATAAGCTCGAGACATCCTCGCAAAATGAGTTTCAGACGCCCGGCATTTCGGACAAGGGTATTAAATTTTCCCTTGTCTGACTCATCATCCACATGATAGTTTAGACTCATTAGTTAAAAACAATGGTTATGTATTTTGTTTTTTAAGATCCTGAATAAACATAAGAAGTGAACGCAATGGAAAAAATGAAACCCTTACTATGCTGCTGTATTTTATTTTTCCAGATATGTCAGGTCTTTGGAAAACCGCCAAATAACTCTCCCGTTGTATCCCATCAACAAGAAATAATTAATTACAAAGAAGATGATTTTATTATAGCGAAATATCAGTTCACCAACGGTCAAAGCCTAAAAAATTTGCGCATACATTACATTACATTAGGCACCCCCCAAAAAAATAATCACGGTGAAATTACTAACGCAATTCTATTTTTACACTGGACTGGCGGCAGCGGGAAAGAAATGTTTGAGCATTTTAAAAAAGCACTATTAGCGCCAGGGAAGCCTTTTGATGCAAATAAATATTTTCTTATTTTCCCAGATAATATAGGCCAAGGACAATCAAGCAAACCCAGTGATGGCTTACGTATGGCATTTCCCCAATATCATTATCATGATATGGTGGCTCTGCAGCATCGACTGGTTACTGAACAATTAAATATTTCACATTTAAAAATGATTGTGGGTACCTCAATGGGGGGCATGCACTCCTGGATGTGGAGTGAGTTATATCCTGGGTTTATGGATGGGGTAATGCCTATTGTATCCCTCCCTCACGCAGTCGATGGCCGAAATTTATTATGGCGGCAAATCGTTATTAACAGTATCAAAAATGATCCATCGTGGCTTAACGGTAACTACAAGACACCTCCTTATGGAATAAAGTCAATATGGCCGTTAGTAGCAATGATGGTTGATGGTGTACCGCATATGCAACACATCATTGCCAATACTAAAGATGCGGTCAATTACATTGATAAAGCAATGTCAGACAGTGAGAAACAAGATGCCAATAATATAATTTATGTGATGTCAGCTTCAGAGGATTACAATCCAGAACCTTTGTTGCATACCATAAAAGCCAAAGTATTTGCACTCGACTTCACTGATGATGCATTAGATTCACCTGAATTTTATCAAATAGCTGCATTAATGAAGCGTGTAAAGCATGGGCAATGGATATTACAAAAGGGAACGCCATTATCGTACGGTCATTTTACTTTATTACATCCAGAATTATGGAGCGACCAAGCAGATCGTTTTGTGCAATGGGTTAATTAATAAAATACCAGGCTGCTGACATTGGACTCCTGCAGCCTAATTGATAATTGATTCGCGCCTTTTTCTCTCATTCCTTGTCTCTTCTGAATTATCCCGTTGATATGCACGCTTATTTCTCTCAACGCTCAATGCCTGTTTTGCATAGGCACTTGATGTTAAAATACACTGTTTCTTAAATTCATCACCAATATGATTGGCAACATAAATTGATGCTTCAGCGCCTCCATGTCCATCATAAACCCCCAGCAAAAAGGCAGGGGTATGGTGTGTTATCGTTTGTATTGCAACACTGATATTATCGTATGAACCATTTGTTTTTGCTTTGTAGGCCAATGCTTTTGCTAGTTCTACCTCCGGTTGCTTTTTATTTGATTTTAGAATTTCTTGTAATGATTGATATAAAAATTGCTCATGATCTCTTTTAGTGTCACTACTTGCGCCATCAGTAAACCCATCACAAGTGGCGATAATTTGTATCTTTCCTATTTTCTCGTGATTTGAGTTAACTTTTCTTGCAAGCTCATCAATACTCGTAATATCAATTGTTGCTTCAGAATAAACCCCATGTTGCTTGAGTAACTTATCACCAATAGCTCGTGAAATAGCGAGAACACCATCAACCCTGTCCCACATAACAGCCCCCCCTGCCTGCTCAATTCTCAGGGCTTCTTCCGGATCCGTAGGTTTATGAGTAACTGAATTTAAGCGGATGGCCCCCAAGAGACACTCCTCATTATCATAAATTGCCGCAAAAGATGCAGCATCCGCTAAAGTTGCCGTAATGAAATGACTTCGCCCATCGAATACTGTAGTCGAAGCAGTGGTGCCATCAGTGTATTCCATCTTTAAAATTTGCTCGTCCAAAATTCGATAAGTTGTCCATAGGCGCTTGCCAATTTCTTCTGGATTTAATGAAACCAGGGATTGTTCCAATGTTTCCCAGATTAGTGCATCTTCCTGGGCCGAGCGAAAGGGAAAATTTTGCATTTCAAAGTAACCAAACGATATATGTTTATCCTGGTACATTACATTTTCAGCCTCAGTTTGGTCGTATTTTCCAGGGAAAGAAATAGTCTTCGGCACATTTAATCCTAATTCGGATCTGATTTGATAATTATAGATAAACACAAATGGAAACTGGTAGTTATCAAATTTATTATTAAAATAATATTAATTTATGAAAATTTTTGATTTTAAACTCAAATTAAAACCAAAATTCAGGGCTTTAAGAAACAATATTGCAATCAAGAAGAAACCAGGGATAATAAGTCCTTTTACTCAGAAAGGAAGTAATATGCTGTCATCGGATAATATAAGATCCTTCTTAAATCAAAAAACAGATTATTTGATTAATTGGAACAGGGTAGGAAACTTATTTTTTAGCAATCACCGCTACTCAACCCGAGAATTAGTAGAGCGAGGTTTTGTCATTACATGCACCGCTGCAGGTGGTTTTTTAACCTGGAACAAAAGTGAAGAAGGAGGCGTTACACCCTTTGCATTAGGTGCATCATTAGCATTTCTTCTTTCTCATTCGGTGATTATATCTCCTTTAATCTATAAAAGGTTAAAGGCAAAATGGAGTTGTGACGAGCACATTAGAACCATCAACAGTAAACTGAATGATGAAGATAAGGATTTTGCCCAATTAGTCAAGCAGGTGATCGATAAAATCACGACCCATGCAGCAGAAAAAAGCCCTTCCGCGATCTGGGGAAAAAGGGATCGTCTGATGAAAAATCTTGAAACATGGATAGATGAAGAAGATCATGGCATGCTCGGTGATATTTTAAAGAATGAAGAAATAATCTCCCTTTTAGATAAAGGTAGCTTTCCTGAAACTGAATCATTAATGATAAAGTCCCTGTAAGGGATAAATGCAGCCCCTAAAAGGGGCTTATTTTTATAAGCGTATTTTCAGTAAAATGCCGTCTTGGTAATACTCAAAAGGTTGTAGCCAGGATAGGGGTTATACAAAAATTTGTTGGTTTTCGGGTACAAAAATGTTTGATGAAGTAATATTGGGTTTTATAAAAGGAGTATTTCGGTTTTTAGGATGGCTTCTTCTTGATGTAATTTTCGATCTTTTTATTGATCCATTTATTTATTCAACGGGCAAATTGACACTTAGAGTAATTACTCTGGGGCAATATCAGTTTGATAACCCCTCCCATCTGACAAAATTCTTCATTTACAGTGCTGGGGTTATCATCCTCCTTGCCGGGCTATATTTGTCGATTTCTATTGCCTTTATGTTTATTAAAACCGCCTGAATGCATTATCAAATGCATGCATTCTGGGCTGGTACAAACTCTTCTGAGGGCTCTTTCATAATTTCGTAAACAGCATCACGTAATTTCTCAGGAACATTAATCGAAAAAATAGGTACGATGTTTTCTTCATTATCCTGGTCTGTTGCGAGCCAAATTCTTTGCTGTTGTTTTCTAACACCAAAACTGTCTTTTTGGTAATACGCAACATTTTTTCCTTCTGTCAGGCCAAAACCTCTTCCCTCTCCTACATAATAAAATCCTGCTTTCTCAATAAGTGCTTTAATTTTCTTGTATTTCATCACATGATCTGCTTTATTTAAAAGCATGGATTGTAATTAAAAATCAATCAACTCACAATCCTGTTCTATATTTTCATAATAGAAAATAAGCTTTTGATGGCATAAAAAAATGGGGGGGTACGTTACAGTTTGTATTTTCAACTTGCTTAAAAATTAAAAATGAATAATAGTTGACTTAAATTCTACTTAATAGTTACAGAATCTCCTACGCATCACTTCTGGGAAATTCTACTCTTAACGGTTTTTATTTTGCGAGGGGTACCATCATGAGTAGTAAAAAATGTAATTGGCAAGCATATTTGGTTTATTCCATCATGATGCTTATTTTGCCTTCTATTGCGGATGCGAATAGAGAGCATATTGAGCGCTATAGAAATGGGCCTGTGGAGCGTCCCTACGAGCATCACCATTACCAAAATAAGGTGATTAAGCACAACAATGTTAATGTAAATAATGTTAATGTGAACAAAAACGTTAATGTGAATGTTCATGGAGGCGTAAAACCAGGGCATTATTATTATAAAGGAAAGAATTACAACTATTACCATAATGGTAAATATTATAACTACCGTTATAAGAATAATTATTACGTTTATTACCATAATGGCAGATATTATAATTACTACCATAATAATAACTATTATGTTTATTACAATAACGGACGCTATTACAATTATTTCTATAATGGTGCGTATTACTTATACTTTATCAATGGCATTTATTATAATTACTTCTATAAGGGTAAATATTACAAAACTTGTGTGCCCGTACCTGGAAAACCTGCAGAAATGGTATGCCATTAAATCTTTAGGGGCATATCTAAAGCCCCTCTTAAGTGACAATAGTCTTTGAATCATATTTTTTGGAGGTTGGCACCTTGAGCCAACCCCAATACTCTTAAAAAAGCGGCATGCATCCTGAAACATATGATCGAGCACAAATCGTAAACGTACTGAAAAAATTCTGTTTTACTGCATAAAAAGTAATTTTGACATGTCTTCGCCTGCAGAAGCACACCATAAAATATTTAATGCATCTTCATACTTCAGAGGTTTGATAATACAACCGGAGATATTTAAATCACTTGTCGCAAGCTTTTCTTCTGTAGTGTAAGCACCCGTAAGTACGAACACTTTAACATCGTTAAAAGTAAAGCCTTCCCTTAATTTTTTTAAAAAATCAATACCATTCATCTGTGGTAAATTAAGATCAAGTAATATTACATTAGGCTTAATTTTAAGCTGCCCATTAAATCCATACAACATATCCAGGGCACGTTTTCCATCTTTAGCTACAGCAACATTAATTGGCCTATCCATTTTCAGGAATTCACGCTCCACTGCCTTAATATCCACTTCATCATCTTCTACATACAAAATATCAACTTGAGTAGTCATGTTAAGCTCCCTATATTTTAACAGCTTAACTAGAGTTATAAATTTCCTTCTATACTACTTTAATTATACTACACCCTGGCATAATAAATTGTTTTTGTGAATAAAAGATGCTTATGGTTTTCATTAAGAAGCAAAGTAGATTTTATAATGACAAATTGTCCTATGATGCAAAAAATGTAAAAAATAACTATCTGGTTCTAGGGTCATATAATTTATTTATAAGTCTTTTATGTCGATATCAGGTTAATTTAACTACTTTGGCCATACGGATTAATTTATTTATCTTTATTTCCAGTGAGCTGCATTCGGTAACCAGCAAATTTAGCATCAAAGATAATAAATTTTCATCTTGTGGATAACCATCAAAAACTGCAACTAAATTGCGTTTACGCTTTAAAGCAAAAAGACTTTCTTCCAGCCTATTTAATGTGTTGCTTAAAAGCAGAAGACATTCCTTATCCCTGTCATTGATTGTAACTCCCTCATAAAGAATTAATGCAATAATCGAGGCATAATAACGAAAAATATGCCGGAACGATTGCAGAATATCTGCAGCGACCTGGGTATATTCAGAGTCCTTGTTTATTTCAACTTGTGCCTCATTAATTAATGTTTGAAAACGAAGAATGAGTCCCAAGACATTTGATTCGCACTGAATTAAATGTTTGGATAAGTCTGTTTTAGAATCATCTATATTTGCAAGATAAGTAGATAAAGCAGCATATTCGTTTAGAAATTTCTGCATTTCTAAAATGAGCACTTTTGTAGCCCGGACTGGAAAGAAAAACCGTAAGGTAAAAAAGCCAATTAATATCCCAATAATTACATTGGTTGGACGCATAAATACAAATGTAAAATCATTATAATTGATAAGGCAGATAGCGAGAGTGACACAACCTAAAATTCCAATATAACTGTGTTTCGTTCCTACAAATAAATAAGTATATAAAAAAATCCCTATAGCAAATCCAATAATATTCATAAGATAAGCATTATGAAAAAGCAATATTATAATCAGGCTATATAAAGCACTGCTTATCGTAGCGATCGTTCGCATAGAACAGCGAATTAACGAAGCTCCAATAGTGCGTTGTTCAAATAACACAATAAATAAAGAAATATAAACCCAAGCGGGCTCAACAATATCAAAATATGTTGTAATGATTAAAGCGATAACCATGCTGATGGCCATACGTGTGGCCATTATTGTTTTTTCGGAAGTTACTTCCATAAGAAAATTAATCCTTAAGAAAATTATATCTTGATAATGACATAACAAGTTGCTCCAATGGGCAACGGGTAATGTTTGGCATCATAATCATCGATCTTAATTTGCACCGGAAAACGCTGAGGCAACAGTATCCAATTATTAGTATCATTGGTTACTGTTTGTAATTGCGTCTTAGGGTTTGTCATTTGGCGGTTAGCTGCCCAAGCACGTGATACTACCGTGCCATGGTATAATTTCGTAGCAAAATACATTCGTGGAATAATGTAGACTTTAGCGCCTGTCTTGACCATGCGCAAATCAATTTCAGTAAAATTAGCCTGAATATAGAAATTATCTGTATCTACAAAAGAAAAAATGGGTTTATTAATTTCTATGGGGGTTCCCAAAGATAAGTACATATTTTGAATACGACCATTACTTTGAGCATAAACTGTCGTTTGCTCTAAATTAACTTTGGCATAACGCATTTTATAGATTAATGCTTTAATCTTGTGTTTTAGGCTCTGAATATTTTTTTCATCCACGCTAATTTGCTGCTTTTGCATATTTACTTTGGCGAAACTACCACGATCGTCATAGTGCAAATCTTTAACGTTAATTTCAGATATTGCCCCTGATTTTAAAACTGCTTTATTTCGAAGATAATTTAAGTGGATCCGCTTATATTCTTGATCATACTGTATCAGTAATTGTTTATCCTTTTCTAATTGATGCTGTAAACTCTGAAGATCCACCTTCGCCGTATGAACTTCTTCAATAAGCCTATTATAAGTGAGCTTGTAAGGCTCCTGGAACACAGTAAACAAGGGTTGTCCCTTATGAACATATTGTTCATTTTCCACATATAGATCCGTAATATATCCACTAACAATCGCAGCTACCGGGCGAACATTGGCGACAACAAAAGCATTATTAGTAAAGGGGATTAAAAAAGAGAAAAAGTAATATAAAACTGCAAGTAAGACCAAGGAAAGTACAACTGTATAAGGTTTTAACTTTCGAAACTTTTGTGTTACCATTTTTTAATATTAGTCATGTTATTTATATGGAAACCATTTAATTGCGCAGCCTGGCAACACTAATTATTTTAGTCATGACAAGTGCGCTAGTAGCATGCATGCCAAGCGCAAAAAACTCACAACCTTCGTCGATTTACATTCCTGCATACCTAAAAGCCTCAAGCAATGATGCATTAAATCAACTTCCTTATCAAGCGTGGTGGGAAGATTTTAGAGATCCTCTACTGAATCAGTTTGTCGAGAAAGCACTTCGTTACAATAATAATGTGACAATCGCCAAACGATCGATCCGTGTTTCGCAGGCTGAGCTGCAAACGATTCGCTTAAATTGGCTGCCTGGTCTAAATGTTTTAATGGGGTTTTCCCAAGATCCTGCCTTAGGAAATCCAGGTGTATTTTACGGTGTACTCCCCAGCTATTACCAAAATTTCGTTGCGCTTTATTTTCAACAAAAAAAAGCAGAATTTGTCTTAAAACGTGCTAAAGCATATTATCTTGGCGTACGTTTGACTGTTATTGGCGAAGTGACCAGTAGTTATTTCTCGCTTCTTGCCTGGAATCATCAACTAGAACTATTAAATCAAATCGAACAGGACAATAAAAAACTTTTAGTATCATTAAAAATTGCTAAAAACCAAGGCTTAGCAAATAATCTGCAATTATTAACCGTAACAAGCCAATTACAAAGCGTACTGGGATTACGACAACAGGCTCAAAACAACATCATCGCCAGCGAAAACGCGCTGCATTATTTAATCAATGAGCCACCCGGAAAAATAAAATCCGGTCCATCATTTATTAAAGTACCCAGTAAAGAAGTACCGCTGAACAAAATTAATACTCAAGTGATACTTCGTCGACCGGATGTAATGGTAGCCTTAACCTCGCTTTTTGCCGCATGTAGTGGGGTCAATATTGCTGAATCCCAACTTCTTCCAGCCTTAACGTTAGATTATTTTTGGGGAAAAGCCAGTTTAAATGGTACATTTAACAGTCCTACCCATTCAGCACCTTATGGTGATATATACGCAACATTTAATTTATCCCCCTCTTTGTTTGGACAAATTCTCACCAGCAAAGCCATTTTTAATAAGAGTTTGGCAGAATATAATAATGTCATCCAAAATGCATTACGCCTTATTGCCAATAGTATCGCTGCCAATCAAAAGCTGATGGCCAAATACCATGAAGACGCTCTCGCTTTAGAAGCGCTGAAGAAAAGATATCACTTGCAACAGGATCTCTATGCTAAAGGCCTTATTAGCCACAATGATTTGCTCTACAGCAGGATAGAAATTAACCAACAGGCATATCAACTCACCATCAGTAAACTGGAGCAATTAATCAGTGTTATTCGTCTTTATGAGGAGTTAGCCGCGGGCATACTTTATCAGGAAGAAAATACAGCCTAGTTATATACGGTTTTATCTGAATTCAGGAGAATAAAAAATGAATACGTCAAAACACATCCCTTTACCCCAAGATAATGAATTACCTCAAGAAACGGTAAATTTATTAAATAACCTTCCCCCTTTAAATATTCATCGTTTGCTTGCTTTAGCCCCAAATACCCATAAACCATGGTTGGATTTTGTGGCTGGTATCTATAAAGGAAACTTTGATCCAAGATTACGTGAAATTGCCATCTGTCGTTATGGATTTAAAACTAATTCGGCCTATGAGCTACTTCAGCATAAGGCATTAGCCAAAAAAGCAGGAATTAGTTCTGAAGAATTAGACATTATATGTACGGAACAAAAAGTCGTTTCTTTATCCAGTGAAGAAAATTTTATTTGCCAGGTAGTTGATGAGTTTGAGGATCTGGCAACATTAACAGATGAAACTTTTACCAGGTTACTTGAACGTTACAGTACCGCCCTCATTATGGAATTATTTACGATTCTCGGGCATTACAGCTGTGTTTGCCGAGTACTGAATGCTTCCAGAATCCCCTTAGAGGCTGTTAGTCCACTAGAGACATGTGAATCTCCCCTGAAGAAATAAATATAAAAATTAAATGGGCCTGGCTCTTGGACTTATCCTAATTTCTTAAGATAAGTCTCTTGCGCAAAGCGCGTAGTAATAATTGCGATAATGGCCCAGAATAATATATATAACGCCGGGGCATATTTATTACCCGTTAACTCAACTAAAGTCAGGGCAACTACAGGTATTGTCCCGCCAAAAAATGCCTGGCCTATATTGTACCCTATGGATACGCCGCTCGCTCGAACAGCAGTGGGAAACATTTCTGCAAGGATGGTAGGCACTGTAGCATTCATAGGTGCAAGCAATATAGCTAACAATATTTCGCCCGCAAGTACATGCCACCAAATACCACTCAAAAAAAGAATAAAGATCGGGTAAATAAAAATTAAGATGCCAAAAGCACCACACAAAAAAATCGGTTTCCTACCAAAGAAATCGGATAATAATCCCATCAAAGGGATTAACAACGTCAAAATGAATAAAGCGATAAAATTAGCAACCAGGGCATCTTTTAATATAAAGCCTTCTGATTTGACGAGAAAGCTTGTTATATAAGCAATAAGTAAATAATTACTGATAGCCATAATACTTGTAAAAATAATAGCCAACAATAATTGGCGTCGGTATTTAGAAAAAACAATTTTTGCAGGAAGTTCTGTTGTATGTTGGGTATGCAAAAAAGTACTTGGCTCCACGCTGCTCACACGTAAATAAATTCCTATTACCCCAAGTAGGGCACCTGTCAAATAAGCCAACCGCCATCCCCAGTCTCTAAGAAGGTCATCGGGTAACAAAACACTAAGAAAAGAAGCCGTTAATGAACCTAAAAAAATACCCAGAAAAGCAGTGCTTAATACCAAACTTCCTGCAAATCCACGTCGATGATCTGCCATATGTTCAATAAGGAAAGTGGTTGATCCAGGCAGTTCCCCTCCCACAGCGATTCCTTGAATTAACCTAAAAAAAACAAAAAGGACAGGTGAAGCGATACCTAAGGTATTAAAACCAGGGATCAACGCGATACATGCTGTAGAAAACGTCATAATAGACATTGAGAGGATTAACGTTTTTCTTCTCCCAACATGATCCGCATAATGTCCTAATAATACCCCTCCCAAAGGACGCATAAAAAAACCTACTGCAAATACACCAAAGGTCAGAAGGAGAGAAACAAAATATATCTTTGATGGAAAGAATATTTCGGCAAATAATGGAGTAAAATTAGCATAGAGAAGAAAATCAAACCATTCCAAAGTATTCCCGTATAATCCTGCAAAAATACTTTTTTTCTTATTAAGATTCATCATATTATTTTTTTAATAGCCCCTTATTTCTTTTATAGACTACTTTTAATATTTGTTTCCATTTTTTGAACTAAAATAATCTCTCAACCCTGTTGCCCATATGCTTACAAATCTCGAAAATGTTCTTATTAAAAATGCGATGAGTTTCTCCCTAATCAATTGTCCTTTATAATCGTCGAAAGCAATAGATCTGCGGATTAAGCTAATCTATTGGAAATAGTTATATTAAAGAGTTAAACATGAAAATAGTTATCAAAGTCGGAACCCAAAGTATTTTATCAAGTGATGGCACTCCATTTGAGCCTATTATGCTCCATTTAGTGGAGCAGGTTGTCACGCTTCAAAAAGCAGGCCACCAGGTTATATTGGTAAGTTCAGGTGCGGTCGCTTCGGGTCGAAAAGTGGCACGTCAATTTTTTGACCGCCAATACGGGAGTTCGATAGGAGAAAAACAGGTTTTAGCATCATTGGGGCAATATGAGCTGATGCATATTTATGCTTCGATGTTCAAAAAATATAATATGCTTGCCTCTCAATTGTTGCTTACAAAACAAGATTTTCAAACAAGACAACACTATTTGAATATTTCACGGTTACTACGTGAAATTTTAGAGCATAAGAATATTGTACCCATTATCAATGAGAATGATAGTGTTGCTATTGCAGAATTGATGTTTACTGATAACGACGAATTATCGGGTCTTATAGCCGCAATGATTAATGCGGATAAACTCATAATTTTGAGTAATGTGGAAGGGGTATACACAAAACACCCCAATGAAGCCGACTCAGAACTTATTTCCATGATCCATCCCAAAAATGATTGGCCTGAAGTTTCTGCGGTAAAAAGTCTTCATGGCAGAGGCGGGATGATTAGCAAGCTTGGAACAGCACGCAGGATGTCTAATCTGGGAGTAACCACACACATAGCGAGCATCAATCAACACGAAGTGATAATGCGCATCCTTAGTGAAGAATCTTTGGGTACTACTATTTTACCTACTAAAAAAAGATCAAATATAAAAAGATGGATTGCTTATGGTGAAAATAAATTAGGAACAATCACTATAAATACTCGCCTTGTCGAAATTATAAAAGAAAATAAACGGGTTATCAGTATATTACCTGTAGGGATTGAAAAATTTACTGGCGATTTTAAGCGAGGCGACTTAGTTGAAATACTGACTCCCAATAATGAAAAAATAGGGATTGGGCTTGCTAAATACGATGCAATTAAATTAAATGAATATTTAGGCCACTCCGCAAAACCGGAATTTATTCATTATGATCATTTACATATTTTTTAAGGCGCACTCATGATTGAAGAAGTCACTATCCAGCTTAAAGCAACTAAAAAAGACAGCTATAGCTTAAGATTTATCGATGAAGAAAAGAAAAACCAAATATTATTGGCCCTTGCGCAACGAGTACGAGATTCTGTAAATCAAATCATTGATGAAAATAAAAAAGATCTGGCCTTAATGAGTAAAGATGATCCCAAATATGATCGATTACTCTTATCTAAAGAACGGATTGAAACCATAGCGTCTGATATTGAAACAGTCGCCTCTTTACCCTACTCACAAACAAAAATCCTGGAACAAAAAAAACTTCCCAACGGATTAAATATCCAAAAGATTTCCGTTCCATTAGGAGTTGTGGCGATTATTTATGAATCACGGCCTAACGTAACGATTGATGCATTTACATTATGTTTTAAAACAGGTAATGCCTGTGTCTTAAAAGGTGGAAAAGAAGCTCATTACACCAATCTATTTTTAGTCTCATTGATTCACCAAGTACTCACTAATCACAACATGAGCAAATCTATCGCTTATTTATTACCTTTAGAACGAGAAGCGACTCATATTCTTTTAAAAGCCAATCAGTTCGTCGATGTGTGTATTCCAAGAGGAAGTCAATCATTAATCAATTTTGTACGTGAACATGCAAGAATTCCTTTTATTGAAACAGGTGCTGGGGTTGTTCATATTTATTTTGATAAAAGTGGGGATATAGACAAAGGCCGTTTAATTATTGACAATGCCAAAACGAGGAGAGTGAGCGTTTGTAACGCCTTGGACACATTAGTAATCCATACAGATCGATTGGTTGATTTGCCCTTAATCCTAATGCCACTTGCCAATAAAAAAGTTGAAATTTTTGCAGACCCACTAAGTTACCATGAACTAAAATCATTTTATCCAAAAGAATTGCTCCATAAAGCGACACCAGATGACTTTGGCCATGAGTTTCTCTCTTATAAAATGGCGATAAAAACAGTAGATTCAGTGAAAGAGGCTGTTAATCATATTATGGAATATAGTTCTGGCCATAGTGAAGCAATTATTGCAGAAGAGCAAACCGTACAGAGTTATTTTCTTGACCATATTGATGCCGCTGCTGTTTATGTTAATGCGTCAACAGCATTTACCGATGGTGGACAATTTGGCATGGGTGCTGAAATTGGAATTAGTACGCAAAAATTGCATGCCCGTGGCCCTATGTCTTTAGATGCGTTAACCAGTTATAAATGGGTGGTTTTGGGGGATGGGCATATTAGACCTTAAAATACGGGCATCGTGTAGCTTCACCTGCATCCCAATAATTGACCCGCTTGCTTTTGCTCACATAAATATTGTATTAATACTAACTCAATCCAAAAAATTGGCTTTAATGCTAATTGGGTTTAAACAAAGGAATGTTTATGTCTTTTTTTGAAATCATCGCCGTGCTCATCACGCTTTCGGCAATGTTTAGCTATATCAATTTTAAATTGTTTAAACTCCCGCCTACAATTGGGTTGATGGCCATAGCACTGGTGTTTTCCTTAAGTTTAAATATAGGTGGCATGATATGGCCTGAAATTATTTCAAATGCCAAAAGCTTTTTAGGGCAGGTTAATTTTAATGAAGCCCTGCTTCATGGGATGTTGGCCTTCTTACTCTTTGCAGGCGCACTTCATGTCAATATTAGCCAGCTTGCTGAACAGAAAGTCGTTGTTACTGTACTCGCCCTTATTGGCACACTTATATCCACTATTCTTGTAGGCCTGTTAACCTATTGGTTCCTCCATACACTCAACATTCAAATCACTTTTATCTACTGCCTGCTTTTTGGAGCCCTTATTTCTCCTACTGATCCAATTGCGGTAACAAGTATTTTGAAGGTTTTAGGGGCACCTAAAAATTTGGAAATGAAAATTGCCGGGGAATCGCTCTTTAATGATGGCGTGGGGGTCGTTCTTTTTCTTGGTATTGTTGAAATGGCCTCTGGCACACAAGAAATCAGTATCTCACATTTATTAATGCTGTTTGTTACTGAGGCAATTGGTGGAGTTTTATTCGGACTAGTAACTGGGTATATCACCTATCAAATGTTAAAATCCATTGATAATTATCAAGTCGAAATTCTTATTTCACTCGCACTGGTAATGGGAGGATATGCATTAGGAGAACGAATTCATATCTCAGCACCCATAGCAATGGTAGTCGCTGGTTTACTTATAGGTAATCATGGGCGAAAATTTGCGATGTCTAGTAAAACTCGGGAGCACCTGGATACTTTTTGGGAGTTGCTCGATGAAATTCTAAATGCTGTACTCTTCGTTATGATTGGCTTGGAAGTACTGGTATTAACCATCAATAATCAATATTTATTGATTGGACTAATTGCGATTCCGATAGTCATTCTGGCGCGATGGATCTCCGTAGCAATTCCATTAACTTTAATGCGACGTCAATTGGATTTCGCGCCACACAGTATTAAAATTCTCACTTGGGGTGGCCTACGAGGAGGAATATCAGTAGCACTAGCACTTTCTTTATGTGATACAGTTGGAAAAACAAATAAGTTTGCCTTCGATGCTATTTTGATGATGACCTATATGGTAGTGATTTTCTCAATCTTATTTCAAGGACTGACCATTGGTCCTTGGGTAAAGAAATTGTATGGGAAAGTTTAAGTGCACTTAACCAGATAAGCTAATATAAAATTCACCCTAAAATAGGTTAATTTTTTTATAGCGAACTGTTTTCATAACACCACATAAGCAACCAACCACACAGCACTCAATCCTTAATAAAACCTTAATATTGCATCTTTAGAATCACTCCTATCAAAAATGGTTCACCCACTTGGCCACTCTAAACCCTTTTTCGGAGAAAAGCATGAAGACAATTGTTATTATCACCCACGCTCCCCAAGGTACCTTAGGTGACCCAAGTTCTGCAGCCAAATTACAGCACTGCATTATCAGTGAATTTTCCAAGCAAAGTGAGCCAATTAACATCAAAGTGGTTGTCGATGTTAAACCTAAATATGTAGAGCCTGTCAAAAAGTTGTTTAAGAGCAATATGCCTTATCAATTGCTCGATGAATTTAATGAATCTACTTTAATTCCTGAGATTGCTGATGCTGATCTCATCATTCTCTACCCTACCCCTCATTTTTTTGATTACTCTACGGCGATGCTCATTGGAAAAGTAAAGAAACGTGTTCTTGCCCTTGGTGAATACGATATCGATTTAGACTATCAGCACCAAAACAGAAGTACTTTTTTTAGTACTGTTGTTGGATCAATTTTCCTTTCTACAGGCGTTGGCGAAAAAAATCTGGGGATTTATCTTAATGAACGCGACCTTTCTTACAAAAATTTATTTGATCTCATTCATCCTGAAGACTCCTCAAAATTACCTAAAGACTTAAAACAGAGCCAAGGACTGTATTTTGGTTATTTCAATAAAATAGCTAACTCTTATACGGGCGCAACTCCCGCACGTTTTATCACATTTGCGGCACATAATAACCCCGATCAGATAGAGATTGATATCATTATTCCATTGCAGGCGAAGGATGCCAGCAATTGCAGTCAAGAAAGTACAATGCGTGCATTAAGCGAGAGTGACTTTATCGAGAACTTACAAGGTCTTAATCAGGTACTCATTGCCTATTATCCTCCAGCATCAGGTTCCCCACTCTACCTGATTTATCATCCAGATGAAGGAACACATTCAGAAATAAGCAAAGAAGAATTTGAAAGCCAACAAAATAAATCCGACAAAATCATTCGCGTGTTTAACCCATTTCCTTTACAACAACAGTCCATAGAAGCATTTCTGGAAGTCTCAGAACCCATTAATCTATTGACTGGTGATCAAAGTATTTCAGAAGCCTTATCTTTTGCAAAAACTCCATTTTATCAGGCCATGTCATGGAAAACGAATTTTTATGAAGCCTTAAAAGAAGTGGCGCAAAAAAACGCGTTTACAACGCTTCATCGCTGGTTTGAACTCGTCAACGATAAATTTATATCATCGAAAAAACTTGCTGATTTTTACAAAAAACATCAGGAAACCCTGAAAAAAGAAACCCAAGATTTTCGCAATTATCTTCTTAAAGAGAAAAATTTATCCCTCAACATTACAGGCTACATTCGTTCCATGCTGACCCTTTCAACCTATGAACTTTTTAAAATCTTTATTGATAATATACCTCTAAATTTTAACTATTATGTCAGTGAACAAGGTGCATGTAACAAAGCAATCATTGGCAGTATGTCTCTTTTCGATCATTTTAATTTTTATCTGGCAGAAGCAAACAGCTATGAAAAAAATAGTATGATGAGCTACTTCATAGAACATATAGACCAAATTATCGATGTAAAAACAGAAAGTATTATTCACTTGCTTTCTAAATTAAAGCGCATACATCCAGAAATCAAAATACCCTTGCCTCACTCATTACTCATGAATATGATATGTGCTGAAGCAATGAGTCACACAAGCTCTATTGAGTGGAAATTTGACTCCTACATAGAAAAAAATGCGTTAATAGACTTCAAAAAAAATGAAATGGAGCGTGTTAAAAAGCCTATGCTGGATATGAACAACATTCCTATGTTGTTGGAATTGATCGCGGAAAGTCAATGTAATTCAAAAGAGAAAGTAAACTTACTTCAAACGATCATGGATAATCTCATTTGTTATGTGTCTAATTTTTCATCTAATGAAATCGATTCTTTAATGAAATCTATAATGCAGGAAAAGAGCCCTGATGTGTTACAACAGATATTCACATTTTTATTCACCACTCCCTGCTACCAAGATGCAATCCCATCTATTCTATTACATAGCGGAAAACCTAGCCCATACTTCCAAATTCCAGAAAATAAACGCATTGGTTTCCTAATGAAAACATTGACACATCCCCATGGCGATAATCTTTTATTTAAATTAACTCCTCTAGCGAGGCAATATATTTTAGATGAATTACTCTTTTCTAATACGTATGAGAAACAAAACTTATTTTGGAGTGAAAGCGGAAAATGGCTAAAACCCAATTTTATTCGCCAAATCCTTTCTGTCAGCAGAAAAGATGAGCAAATGATAATCATGCATTATTTGGAATCAGCTTTTAAAATAAATCCTTATAATAAAAAGATTCTGACGGATAATATGGACTATCTCCCTACCTATTTACAAGAGTTCCTGAATTCAACTTGTCTTGTTGATGACCTTAACTACTCATATTAGTCATGAAGAGTTTAAATAATGAATGCTTCATTTTTAGTATATTAGGGCAAAATTAAGATATGGTGGCTTTAAAGTGACTTAATGGAATAGCCTTTGTTCTTTTAAAGCATGGGTTAGCAATACTGTTTTAACAATGTATTTAGCGCCGCAATTAATCTATTGATTTCATTATATTTTTTACTTTGAAAGAATAGGTATTACTGTAATAGAATTTACTATTTGCCTTCCTTCCAAGATAACTGCATCCTGTCTAAAAACCATAGTAAAACGATTTTTCCCGCTATAAGTTGCCACAAAAAACTTTTCACTATATAGAAGCTATATTAGAGACATTGATCATCCTAAAAAACACTCAATGAGTTTCTTTTGCCTAACAAATTTAATCGGACTTTATTATCGGGCTTATTCAGCAATTTATAATATTCAACATCTACGTCCCGTGACCAAGCCACGAGACATCGGAATCTGAGTTGTCAACAAACACTAGCAATATTTTAGTTTTAGTAACGTATCTTGTGAGGTTAATAACAAGTGCAGAAAATAAGAGCTCGCAATACTCCAGGACCGACTGGACTCAATAGGTAACTCTTTAGGGTAACCACTTACATTAATTATCTTTACATTATTTTTTAGCGTTACTGTCGCATCGTGTTTACTACCAAACACGTTACCACCCTCAGCTACCGCTAAATCAACAATGATTGTGCCATTTTTTAGTTTTATTAAGGTGGACTCTGGAATTAACATGGGTGCAGCACTCCATGCGGTTGATGCTGTCGTGATAACGATGTCCACATCCTTAATTATTTGGTAAATTTTATCTTGCCTCATCTTTAATGATAAATGCCGCTCAACAACCATATTATTTATGCCTTGTAATTTAAGAAATGCAGATTTGGATACATCACTCGTTATTATGGTGTGGGGGATGTTGTGTTTCATACATACTTGAGATGCAGCTGTGCCCGCTTCACCACTACCAATAATTGCAACGTGTTGGACCGGTGCGTTAAACGATTCCATCGCATGATTTAAGGCTAATCTCCCCGCTATGCGGCTCATATCCTTCAAAGCGTCCATTGGTGTATTAGCCGGAAAATGAAATTGATCCAATGAATAATATTCGATTTTGGCTTTTTGATATTCGGCAATATGCTCAGAATCTCTTTCAAGAATATCTAATATACCTACCATTTTAGTATGCGGCTTTATGACACTGTTTTCTTTTATCTCTCGCGTTCGGTCAGGCCGTTTCACACGCATAATAATATCGATGTCACTAAATGCCTGACGATAGCTGTCAACCTGATCATAGTTAATATGGCGGATGTTAGCTCCTGCCAATATATAATCCACATTACTATAACCTGCCCCTACACCTGCAGAATCCTCAACATACACCATCACGCCCAAATTGATTAATTGAGCCACATCCCTAGGGAGCAATGCCACTCGTTTTTCATTATGGCGGGACTCTTTGACGAGTAAAATCTTGGGTTGCAAATTCGTTATCCTTTTTTAATTGATATACATAATATTTTTTAATTTATCGTCATACGCTTTACCTGTATGAATGACAGTTCTTGAACTCGAATTGGAATGAGGATTAATTCCTTTAATCACCGGGATTATAGCGTCATAATTTGGCCGTAATTTATAAACAATAGAGAGTCTTCTCTCTGTAGTTGATTTTAGAACTTGATGAAGCGGTGCTGGATAATAGCCATCCGTCCAAATTTCAAGAAACTCACCAAGCATAATAAATAACGTATCAGGAATGTAGGGAACAATTTTCCATTCGCCACAGACATCTCTTAGCATTAATCCTGGTTTATTTTGGGCAATAATGGTCATCAAACATAAATCTTTATGGGCACTCATCCCATATTGATCACCATCCTTAGGATTTTGCGAATGCGGATAACAATTAAGTCCTAATTGATGATTAGGATGATTGCAATAATCAACAAAATAATGTTCTCCTAAATTGAGATTCTTAGCGATTGTTGATAAAACATATGTGCCAATATTATCCAAAGAATAAAAACCAGTTTGCAAATATTTTTTAAAAATTGCACCATGCGCCTTTATAGCCTCTACCCCAAATAGCGAGGTTTTATTCTTTAAATCATTTAAATAACCCACTTTATACTGCTCACAGGGTTCATATTGCCGATGAGCCAATTCACTAAACTCACTACCTATTCCTCTATAACCTAAATAGCGATTATCAGCAGAAGCGATATAACTTTTTTTTATTGAGATATCTGAGTTAAAAAAATGCTCTGCTTCAGAAAAAAGCCCTTGTAAATCAAATTGTGTTATTGATGTAAAGCCACTAAGAAAAAAAGCGCCATAAGTTTTACATGCCTCATGCATTTTACTATATTCTTCAAGTCCAGACTGTTGGTCTTTCGTCTTTGAAATATCAATCAAGGGCAGGTTAATGAAATGCTTGTTATGCATGATCACTCTCGGTAACGGGTTAAAATAAAAGAAATTCCAATAAAATCTCTCTGAACTATAATCCTTAACGAGGGTAAGTTGTTTCCTATAAGTAAACAATGACTTACAATGAACAACATCTTTTACTATTTGCGTATAATCGATGGGGATGTTAGACGATACAGCACTATTTGTGGCTGTAGTGCAACAAGGTGGATTTAGCCACGCAGCGAGACATTTAGGATTATCATCGGGTTTAGTAAGTCGCCGCATTGCGCACTTGGAATCCAAACTGGGTGTAACACTTCTCAAACGAACCACAAGACAGTTACATTTAACCCCCGAGGGAAAGCTGTTCTGGCAACATTCTTACCGAATCCAACAGGAATTGAACGAAGCACTTAGCTTAATCCAATCATCAGCAAAAAAGCCAAAGGGATTAATAAGGATCAGTGCCCCTTCTTATTTTGGGCGACATTATTTAACACCTCTTTTAAGCCAATTTTTAGATGATTTTCAAGACATCAAAATTGATTTGGTACTCGATAATCAAAAGTTGGATCTCGTCAAAGAGCAGCTGGATTTAGTAATTCGTGGCGCAGGTTATATGGATAATGAAACCATGCTAAAAGACAGCAGCTTGCAAATGAGGCTAATAACTAAAGAGAAGATTTGTTTATATGCCAGTACTGAGTATCTCCTCAAACATGGGGAGCCTAAATTAATAGATGAGTTATTAAATCATAGAATAATCAGCTGCATGAACTTAAACCACATCAATCAAGAAAAATGGAATTATACGTATGATAACAAACATGGAAGTGTTACATTTGAACCCCAATTTAATTGCAACGATATCGACAGCGCGCTTATTGCTTGCGTTAATGGATGTGGGATAGGGAAATTTACTGACTTTAATGCCAAAATAGCATTACAGCAAGGGCAACTGCGGCCAATCCTAACAAAATATGATTTTGGTTTTTACCATTTGTATGCAATCTATCCTCATCAGCAGGCCTTACCCAGGCGAACTCGACTCTTACTGGATTTTATTATGACCCATCTTAAGCCTTCCTAGGAGATGCAGTCTAAAAAATACGCCAAATTGTTGAATTATCGCAAAAATACTTGAAAAAATTATCCATATCATAGAAGATTCTAGTGGTCGACATAGCATAATGCCCAGTGCATATTGCTCCCCATTGATGGCAAAAAAGGACAAAGCCCATGCTTAAGAACCTCTCGACCACTATACCGCTATCGCTACTTTTAATGACCTTATCGATGCCCATTTTTTGTAATACAACAACGACTCTCCAAGGCTCTGATGCTGGTGCGACGTCCACAATGGTTATCCCTGCAGAGATAGAAGCTATCATAAATAAGCCTATGTATAAAAATGCAACATGGGGATTACGCGTTCTTAATCTTGAAACAGGGAAAGAATTATTAAATTTAAATTCAGACACCCATTTTTTTATAGGCTCAGTTCGAAAAATATTTAGTGTAGGTGCGTTATTAAATAAAGTAGGCCCAGGCCATCACTCTGTAACCACCGTGCATAAAGAAGGTGTGATTGACGATGGAAACCTGAAGGGTAATCTAGTGCTGGTTGCATCTGGTGATTTGACTATGGGCGGTCGTACCCTTCCCAATGGTAAAATCGCCTTTACTCCATTTGATCATAATGAAGCTGATTCTTTAGGTAATGCAATTCTTACGAAAACAAATCCTTTGGCAGGATATCAAAATTTAGCAAAACAAATCAAAAAATCGGGTATTAATTCAATAAACGGTGATGTTATTATAGATGATAGACTTTTTGATGCGTTCTACTTCAGGGATCAATTTTATGTCTCTCCTATATTTGTTAATGATGATGTTGTCGACGTCATTATTAACCCTGGTAAAGTCAAAGAAAAATCGCTTGTGGACTGGCTCCCAAAATCAGACGCTTTTAGTGTAGTCAATGAGCTCGTTACCGTACAGCCTAATAAAAAATATACCCTGGAACTAAAACCTATTCTGCCTGAGTGTATCGGAAAACCCAATTGTTTTGGCTTAATCAAAGGAGATTTACCAAGCAACTTTTCTCCTCCGTTGACCAACAGCTACCCCCTGATTCAAACTTATAGAATCACAAAACCTGCGAATTTCGCAAGAACAATATTCATTGAGGCGCTGCAACAAGCAGGGGTTGATGTGTCCAAGATTACCAAAGTAAAAGATAATCCTACACATCTACTCAAACCCAGCCATTTTTATAATGAGGAGAATCAGGCTGCATCGCTTCAATCACTTGCATACCAAGAGCATGCAAAATTTATTCTCAAAGTGAGTTACAATATAGGTGCCGATACGAGCCTAATGCTTTTGGGCCTCACCGATGGGGAGCGTACTATGGCTGGCAGTTTAGCTATGGAGAAAAAACAACTCCACGACAAATACGGTATTACCACTTCAGATTATCATTTTATTGATGGCAGTGGCGGAGGTGATACGACAGCAACAAGTAGAGTTGTTACCCAATGGTTAGAAATAATGTCTCAACAAAAAACGTCTTTCGATGCCTTTTTTAATGCATTACCCATCCTTGCAGTCGATGGCTCATTAGACTTTGTTAAGAATTTCAAAGCAAATCCAACACTTGCTGGAGCAGCGGGCAATGTTTATGCAAAACCAGGTTCTTATGTAGTCGGCACAGAATCTGGAATGCTCCTTAAAGGGCAAGCTTTAGCAGGGTATATCCATAGTAAAAATAATCATAATTTGGTATTTCACCTAGTTGTTAATAATATCCCGATTAACTCATTGGATAATTTGTTGGAGGTATTTCAGGACCAAGGAGAAATAGCAGCACTTTTATGGCGTGATCAATAATTTCATTCTAGCTTAGATTGAAATCGGAATAAGCATAATTAAGTGCAATTTGATCTGGAGTTATCGCTGGAAATTGCTTTAAGATGCTCTCAGAACGAGACTCTTGAGTCAGTTCAGAAATAAGCTTATCTATATCAATGTTCAAATATCCCGCGTAATCTGCAACTATTGGACGCCAAATGATGTTGAGGTAATCCTTTATGGAAAAAAACTCTTCGCCATTATGAGTGATTCTCGCCTCATTGCCTTTTTTTAAGACACTATCGCGGTTAAGAATGAACCACCTG
Organism: Legionella longbeachae; assembly: GCF_004283175.1. Lineage (GTDB taxonomy): Bacteria > Pseudomonadota > Gammaproteobacteria > Legionellales > Legionellaceae > Legionella > Legionella longbeachae. The sequence goes on along the minus strand of NZ_RXNW01000011.1, from coordinate 70,296 downwards.
TTTTCTGGCAGAAGTAATGACTCTTTTGTCCTTAACTTATGTAAAATACTCATAAAGGAGAGGAGCATTGCTTGCGTAAACACATAAAGCTTTGAAAGTGCAGTAGTATCAGCAACCCTGATCTCAATACGGTAGCCTGCTGATGGATGTGTTGGATCAATTGCTTTCGGAAGAATATCATACCATACATTATATTGACGTAATGTATCTGCTTTATCCGGTAAATGATTGCAATAGTGCTTAAATTCACTTAAGTTACGAATGTCTAAAGGTAATGGGCCAGTACGGCTGCCACTTAGAGAGTCGTTAAGGCGAACCCTGTATGATTTATAATTCGTGTTTTTATTGGCAAAAACAGGTGACGATTGCGTAATTACAGAGCATGGCCACATATATACTTGCAGCCAATGACACAATGGAATCAAATAGTCGATGTCGTTAACACCAATCCCGAGATTTATTTGGTAACTGCAGTAAAATAAGGGACCGCCTTGTTCCGCCATGAGCGGCAGCGAGGCCAAGCAATATGAACTGTCAGTCATGACTAATTCATCACGACCTCTTCCCGGATGCAAACCCAACAAAAGCAACAAATATCCTTGTTGTGATAAAAAATCATTGGCGGCATTCAAGCAGCCGGAAAGGCTCTGAAATGCCAAATCCAAATTGTGATAAGGCAGGGTAGACAGTTCAATTGTAGCGGCATCAAACTCTGTCTGAATCGCAGGATATCCCTGGGAAAGAAAATAGGATGAAATTTTTTGGAATGCTCTGTTATTAAAGTCTAGGCTCGCCTTTCCTGTATGTATATCAATCACATTGGCTTCTAATTCCAAGCCAATAGATAGTTCATGAACATCCATATTGATGGCTATTTTATTAAGACAAGTGCTTACAAGCATAGATTAATTAAATTTATTTTTCAAATATCCATAAGAGGACAATTTGATAGGCTATTATTTTTACATAACCCTTAACTTAAACCTATCCATTTTGGCGTGAAATATGCATGCAAATTAAGATTATTATTGATTCATAAAATAGGTATTAGAGAATGGAAGCACATCCCATACATACATGCAAAACTCTCGTACTTGACAGTTCGTTGACCGCACAAAAACGAGATGAGTTGAAAGAGTACTTTCAAAAAACCTTTGAAATATATGAAAACCTATTTTCTTGTATTACAAATGAGAAAGCCTATTATCTCCGTGCCGAGCCTTTAAGACACCCGTTGATATTCTATTATGGCCACACTGCGACTTTTTTTATCAATAAACTTATTCTTGGGCAATATATTGATAAAAGAATTAATGAACGATTTGAATCTATGTTTGCTGTTGGTGTTGATGAAATGTCCTGGGATGATTTGAATACTGCCCATTATAATTGGCCAACAGTAAAAGAAGTTACTAATTATCGTAAACAAGTAAAAATATTAATTGAAGGATTGATTGATTCAATACCTGATGGAACACCAATAAACCAGGACTCTATAGTGTGGCTCATTTTAATGGGTATTGAACATGAGCGAATTCATCTTGAAACATCTTCCGTTATTTTAAGAATGGTTCCATTAATCTATTTACATAAATCCCAAAACTGGACATCTTGCCAAGAAGCAGGAAATGCCCCGGCAAATGAACTAATCGCTGTAACGGGTGGGCGCCTCCTATTAGGTCGTGGAAATGAAAATACCCTCTTTGGATGGGATAATGAATTCGGCAACAAAGAGGTTTTAATCAACGATTTTCATGCCTCACAATTTTTAGTCTCTAATCAAGAGTTTTTACTTTTTATTGAAGCTGGAGGCTATGAAAACTTTAACTGGTGGACTTCTGAAGGAAAACAATGGTTATCATATACCAAAGCAAAAATGCCTCGCTTTTGGCGGTTTGAAAATGGGCAATTTTGGCAAAGAAACTTACTTGAGGAAATACCTTTACCGCTTAACTGGCCGGTTGAAGTAAATTATCATGAAGCTAAAGCTTTTTGCAATTGGAAGTCACTTGTTGAAAACAAATACATCCGTCTGCCAACAGAAGAAGAGTGGACTATTCTACGGAATAAAATTGAAGAGAATGTTACTGATTGGCAACAAGCCCCGGGTAATATTCATCTTGAATACTATGCGTCATCTTGCCCAATCAATAAATTTAAAAATGGCCCTTTCTATGATGTTATAGGCAACGTATGGCAATGGACTGAAACGCCTATAGATGCCTTCCCAGGTTTTAAAGTGCATCAGCTGTATGATGATTTTTCCACTCCAACTTTTGATGGACAACACAATTTAATTAAGGGAGGCTCGTGGATTTCAACCGGAAATTTGGCTACAAAAAAATCACGTTATGCATTTAGGCGCCACTTCTTTCAACATGCAGGTTTTCGTTACGTTCAAAGTGATACCCCTTTACAGTCAACAGAAAAAATGAATGGCTATGAAACTGATCCGTTAATTTCCCAGTCTTTAGAGTTTCATTATGGAAATGAATATTTCGGGGTACCTAATTTCCCTGTAACCTGTATTAATCGATGTAAAGAATTTTTTATGAAAGGCCCTCATTTAAAAGCATTGGATATTGGTTGTTCTGTAGGTCGCTTTAGCTTTGAATTGGCCAAGTACTTTGAACATGTTGACGCAATTGATTTTTCAACCCGATTTATTCAGCAAGGAGTACATTTAAAAGAAGCAGGAATTATTCGATATGCAATAACTTCCGAAGGAGATTTAGTGGATTATAAAGAATTGAAATTGTCTGACTTGGGTTATGATGAATTAATTGACAGGATCCATTTTATTCAAGGCGATGCGTGTAACCTAAAGCCAATTTTTAAAGGCTATCATTTCGTATTTTGCGGTAATTTAATAGACAAACTTCACAATCCAACCCTTTTCTTAACATCAATCAGTGATCGCCTTAAACCCAAGGGAATTCTGGCTTTAACCTCGCCCTATAACTGGCTCGAGAAATACACTGATAAATCCAATTGGCTAGGTGGAATTAGAGTGAATGGAGAATATCAAAAAACCCTGGAAGGCTTAAAAATTTTATTAAAACCTCGATTTAATTTACTTGTAACAGAAGACATTCCCTTGGTAATCCGTGAAACTGAGCGTACATTTCAACACTCCATAGCACAATTAACACTATGGCAATTAAAAAAATAGATACTTATTAAACCATGCTTCACACAGAATGAACCTTCGCTGCGCATCAAGCCTGAAAGACGCGCCAAGGAGACCAGAATAAGTTAAGGCACGGGGGGTTTTTGAGCAATCATTTAAAATCAAATCATGCTCCCTCTTGTCAGGACTCAAATGAATTAAATTCTCGCAGCGATATTTTTTTCAAAATCTCTTCAATAGGTAATCCCATTACATTGTAATAGGAACCTTTTATTTCTTTTACAAAACTATCCCGTACTTGTTGAATACCATATCCTCCAGCCTTATCAAAAGGATCTCCTGAGTCAATGTAATTTTTTATTTGCTGTTCTGTTAAAGAATGAAATGTAATGTGGGTTGTCACATAATTAACACACCATTGCTGTTCGGGTAGAAAAATTAGCGCATAACCCGTATACACTTCATGAGAATTACCGCTTAACAGATGCAACATTCGCGATGCATCTTCATGGTCGCGCGGTTTTTCCAAAATATGTTCCTGATAAGCCACTGTAGTGTCTGCTGCCAAAATAAGATCCACATCCTCTATTGCTCCTTGAGACAAAATCGTTTGTGCTTTTTCTCGCGCAAGGCGAGTTACATACTCTTTAGCTTCTTCGTCTTCTTGTCGAATTTCTTCAATATCAGCCGGCATAACCACTGCCGTCAATCCGTGGTGCTGCAATATTTGTAAGCGTCTTGGAGAAGCACTAGCTAGAATAATTTTTAATTGAGCGTTTGATTTCATGATTCCATTGATTATTTGATGTTTAAAGCATCTATTATTTAAAGTTGTTTTTGCTCTATAATCAACCAAAAAATACTTAATTTAAGTATTTTTGCTGTTTTAATTTCAAAACATGAATAGATCGAGACCATGAAAATTTATCTTAAAAAATCAAACTGTAGCGCACTTTTAATTTCTTTGCAGACTTTACTGAAAAAAATGAGTGAGCCAGTTGATTCATTAGGCAAGGATGATTGGGAACAGAATATTATTATCACTTTTGATAAAGAGATTCCTGTCTCTTTCCAACAAGAAATTATAAATTGTCTTAACAAACTATGTCTTGAGCTGGAACAAAAAAAAATGACTATTAGTTTAAGCTTCAATAAGACCGAACACATTGCTCCCGAGATTAAAAAATATATTTTGGTTGAAAATAGAGCGCTATGCAGACACTTAAATACTGGTTTTGAAGAGTTAATTGTTTCATCGGATGAGTTAACTGATTATGTTTTAGAAGACAGTGAGTTATCAAATTTATTGAATGGAATTGAAAAATCATTATACAGCCTCGCTAATGTTGACTTTATCCCCTTGATACAAACATTCCCTGGTTCATGTTTTGCCTGTAGTATTTTAATGGTTCTGAAAGAACTTAAACTGATTAATGAACCCACGCGTACCCAAGAGCTCCGAATTTACAAGCAAATCTGGCTGGCACCTGGCAAACAAGCAGATATAGAAAAAGTAATTTTCTATCTAAGCCAATATAAAATAAAAATGATCGGCTTGGATTTCATAGAAAAAACTGAAGACTTATTAGATTTAAGCAATAGAATTAAAAAAAATCGCCCTGAATTGTCGCAGCATATTATAAATCAATATACCTTATTTCATCAGAATAAAAACAAAATAAATCAATATAATGTATTAAAAATAGAAGATCCTCATGCAATGAACAACGAGTTTTTCCAAGGAGGTTTTACCTTTCTTATCTCTCGCTCCTGGAGTAGTCAGGGACTTCATGTTTTATTTGCACGGGTATGGCAAGATAAGTTTCAAGTCATTGATCCTGAACATGGTGAAGTCAAAATCTATCCTTCATTCGCAGAGTATTATAACCGTTTTGAAAATTTCAATAAGTCGTTTACAGGAGTAGCATTACATATTGTCCCTGACTAATGGATAATTCAAATTTCGTAACCAATCTTATGGATCCATTTTCTACTTGGGACTTTTGCAAAGGAAATGCAAAGTGGAAATCCATTTCAATTTGCGCATCTGATTTTTTAAAATAAAAAAACGTAAGGGACATTGCCCCCCAATTTGATTAAGGACTAGGGGTATCATCCTCCGTTACCTTTTCTAAATCCTGTCTTAAATTTGATAACTCCTTTTTAAATTCGCTTATTTCCCTAGCTAATCCCTTTTCGCTACCATGAAACAAAGAGGCGGCACCCAAAAGTCCTGTTGTGGCAACACCAGCGCCAACACCAATGCTTGCGGCCAAACCGACACTCCCTATTGCAGTCAGCAGTAAACTACTACCACCAGATGGAATTGCTGCTAATACCCCAATAACAACAAGAGCTGCACAGGCACAAGTTAACAAACTAATACCTAAAGCTTTCCATCCTGGAGACGGTTTTCCCGATACCCGTTGTGCCAAATCTGTTAACTCCTGGGCATGTTTCATTGACTTTGGTTTTTCATTGCAATCGAGTAATGTCGCATTAGCACAAATTAATACATCGTTTAAATCCTTAAGATCATTCTGACTCAAGTGTTCTGGATGATCCCCTGCAATTTCTTGAACCTGTTTTAATATATTTGCAGCCCTCGCAAAGAGTTCGTTGTATTGATCTTGATGAGGGATTGCAACTGCTTCAAAAGCTTTTAAGCTTTTCCTATATAAATAAAGCATCAGATTATCCAAAGATTCCTTTTCCTCTGCAACGGGAACAATATCCTCTCGAGGAGGAACTGGATGAATTGCAAAATAGTCAGCTATAGCCTCTATCCGCGCATGTAATCCTGCCCAAACCTCTTTTGCTGGCTTATATTTATCATCAATTTCTTTAATCTTGTGCAATATCAGCTCAACCCCGGGATGATCTTCGAATGCAGCTACCAGGATTGGATTGATGTCATCCAATCCAATGTGATGGCATGCTTCATCAAAAGCAATATTTTTTGCAATTGCTTTTTGTTGTGCTGCTATATAAGATGCTGTATTAGTAAATAGAGCAACAATAATATATAAATCTTCAACCTCACGTATATCATCCACATTTAAACCACACAGTTTTTCAATGATTAAATTTTTCGATAATTCATAAAGTTGTGCCGCATTAATTTCTGTTATCTGATTTAGTAATTCATCTCTCAATGCAATAAACTCTTCGGGTGTACGCGGACTGTTTATATTCTCTTCTGGCATTTTCAACTCCTACATCTCTTGGTTATTCGAGTATAAGAAATGAAAATTAAATCCATCTGATTTCTCAAAGACATAATTGAAAAGAGGTATGTCATTTTGTAATACCGAGTTAAGCGTTCAATAGCCCGCTAATTTCGCAGAAGGTGAGCTTTTGAAAATGTTTCGAGTCTCGTCACCATGCACAAAAGCAATAGCCTATTGTTGCTTAAGTTGATGCCTTTGCGCGACAATGGAAAACTCATTAAGTCAATGACAGGACGCTTCCGTGCTCTTGTCTTCATCGAGCATTGGAAAATACCCCTTCCCTTTTCAGACGTAAACAACCCAAAATGGTTTTTTTTGCACAAAAACTAATATTATTAAGCTTCCTTTAACATTAATGTGATATCATTTTGCCCATTTTGTTGGTTTATTAATAAGCAGGGGAAATAATGAAATATTATTCCAATTTCACCAAAGATTCGTTTTTTAACTTAGATGCAAAATCTCAAAAATTACCATTGCCAAGCCTGGAGGCTTATAACATATTAAGAGAGACATATGCGCTTAGTAATATTTCGTCCATAGTTTATAACTTTAATCAATTGGTAGATAAAGATAACAGTGTTTTAAAATCTCACCACTATGGTAAGGGGCCTCTTGATAACCAGGCATTTATCACCGAGGTAAATGATATTTTAGCTCGATTAACTGCTGCGGTGAAGAATGAGGAACCTTATCAATGTTTGTTTGGAGATGTCGTAAGATTAAAAGAGCATCTGCAGGTTATTATAGGGTATTATCAAAACCAACTGAAGAAAGGCTTACCAGATGCCAAGGCTTATAAACCCTCTGAATCCTTTACCACTCTTATAACGTCAATTGCTCACTATGAAAAACCATTCATTGATGATGCAGAGTCACAAGAATTAGCTAAGTTTGTAATTAATCGTAATGCACGAGATATTATGGAGAAGGACATGCTCAGAATAACTGACATAGTCATGGAGCCTTTCTTGTATGATCATAAAAAATCATTTTCCTATTGTTAAATCTTTTTCGCATTTCATACAAACTTCCTTATGTAAATAAAATATTGAAAAGCGGCTTTTATGCCGCTTGTTTTGAGTCAGTTTGCGCCAACCAAATTGATTATTTTCATCGAAATGAATCAACAATATTCCTTAATAGAATACCCCAATTCCTATTCTTATATCCATGTCACATTTCTTTAATATGCTCTACGTAGAATGGATTATATAGAGGTAATAATACCTATTTGGATAGGAGAATATTATGAAAGCCAAGATTGAAGTATCACAAATTGGTGGACAACAACGCTATCAATTGACATTTCCCGCCCCCCCAATAGAAGGCGTTACATTTAGTGGCGGTGGCCCTAAAGGTATTGTTTATGCTGGCGCTATCCAAACATTAGAAGAAACTAATATATTAAAAGGTGTAAAGCGTGTTTCAGGAGCTTCTGCAGGAGCGATGACTGCAATGATGGTTGCAATTGGGATGAGTGGCAATCAAATAGAAGAAATGCTTAAGAACACTGATATAAAAAAATTAATTGATGTCGATTTAAGTCCTACCGTAGGTGCTGCTGTGAATTATGTTAGGAAAGGTCGTGACTCTGGAGAAAAGCTTCGGGAATTTATGAATAACATGGTTAACCAGCAAATGGAGAGTTTATTATTAAAAGTAACAAATAAAGAATCAGAAGGGTTTCGTGTTTTAACCCTAAAGCTTGCCAATAACACACCATTTACGTTTAATGATTTACGCACGATTAAAAGTATCTTGCCTGAGGATCAACGCTATCTTATAAAGGATCTGTATATAGTTGCTACCAATAAAACAAAAGGTGAGTTGGAGGAATATTCGTTTGAAAATACTCCAGATATGTCTATAGCCCAAGCAGCCCAGGTTTCTGGTGCTCATCCTGTAATGTTTAAACCATTTATCAATGAGAATGGCGATAAAATTGCTGATGGTGGAATCTTAAATAACATGCCAGTCCAACAGTTGGAAAAACGTAGTAAGCGCATTCGTTATAATGAGGAACAACAGAGTGTTAGTAATTTATGTTTTATCCTTGGGGATGAAAAAACACATATCCAAAATCAAGAAGTATTATTAGGTTCACAATCTACACAGGAGTCAATACTCAAAAAGGGACTTAAATCGGTAATGAATTTGCCAATCTCAAAAGCCCCTTTTGGAGGCAATTTTATTGCTTCCGCTGGTGAAGACGCTAAAACCGCTCGAAAGTTATCCTCTCGGGTCATTCCATTATCATCTCATGAAATTACTACTTATACTTTAGATGTAGATGAACCAGTGAAAGAAAAAGTAATTAATGAGGCGAGGAAGACTACGGGGGCATACCTTGTTGATCATCACCTGGCCCATGAAATTCCCAATGAAAAAGCTGGAGAGCCTTCTACGTTTATCGAAAATAATGATACTGAATTACTGCACTATACTTTTAATGATGCCTTGGAAATGGGTTTAATGCTTATGGATGAGCACTTGTCGTATATAATTGATCATTCTGACCAGATTGTTTTAGATCCAGATATTCCAGAGAGACAACAAGATGCAACGAAAGCCAAACTTGAAATGGCAAGGGAAATTAGGACAATAGAATCATTAATCAAAGCTTGTATCTTTAACTCAGAGATTACTGGCGTTAGTCCTCAAGATAAAGTGCTCGAATTAACAGATAAAATGTCTGTGATTTTAAACAGGAATCCTCGCTATATGCACTTGATTCAAGAGCGATTAAATACTGATACTTTAGGTCAATACATGCACTTGGCCAATAATGGGGTACATAATAAAGTTGCAATCCAGAATAACGAAGCTTTATGCTTAAATTATTCATTACTTTGTAAAAGAATTGATGGGCATATTGCATTGTTAGAAAAGGAAGTCATTAATCGAAATGTGGGGGCTTTCCATCGTACTACTGAAACAGATAAACTATTTGCATCGAGACTTATTGATAATTTTTCTGAACTTAAAACTAACAAACCTTGCCGTTTTTCGATAAGAGATATGCGTGAAAATATTAAAAACTTAAGCCATCATAATAAAGATTTTCTTAATGGTCTTTTGAATGATCTTGAAACAGCTGAAAAATTTTTAAACCCCAAATGCAGCTCCTCCACAAGCAATTATAGAAATGTTCTTGTAGAGATACAAAAAGAAAGGTCTATCCACTCTACCATGTCTAACAAATTCTAAGTACGTACGTCTGTACGTCATTGTGCTTTATGGCTGAAAAGCTTCTTGAACTTTAGAACGCTATTGCAAAAAAATTGCAGTAGCGTCGTTTTATTATATATTTCCAGTTTGGTTTATTAAAATATAAAGGGTTCAAATAACCCATTATATTTATAATATTTTTAATCATGCGATAAGCTATTTGGAGAATCAATTAAATTTTAATCACTTAGATATCTCGTCAATTATAATCGATACCATTTTTATCCCAATCCCCTCTTTAAATATTAAGTACAATGTAATATATTGATAAATCAAGGTGTACATTTAACCCACTCTTTGAGAGCCTAAACATTGCGATGTTCCGTTGAGATAATGCTACCTGATCTGCAACCTCAGCCAAATCTTGCTGACCAAATATTTATTTCTTCTCTAAACAGCAACAATTTTAATGAACAAGAGTTTTTCTCTCAAATTACGGTTAATTCACTCTCTTTTATTGTCAAAATCGCTAATTTCTCTTTTCATTTTGCCACTCTTTGTGAGAAAGATGAGTACAGGGCTCTTTGGAAAGAACTTTACTCTGCTATGGGGTTAATTATTACTAAAAATAAACCTCGTGCTATAGCTTTTTTTGCTCATGATGAGGAAATCGTCAATCATTTCACGCTAGTGCGAGCTGCCTATTATTTTCATCTTTCACAACAAGCATTGGAAGCAAAAGAAAAAGCGTTTTCCAGGCAGGAACTTTACTGGTTAAATCAAGCAATCAAGTTTGAATCAATTCACGCAAACCAGCGTTACATCCAATTTTTATATCAAAAATTAGATACCATGCTTTCTCACGATGAATATGGAAAAATTCTAATTGAAGTAATTAATCGTTGTAAGACAAACTTAAACCAATATGGAAGTTATGCTTACATGATGCTCGCTGAAGCTTTTTTTCGTTATGCTGCATGGGCGCAACAAGCTGGGAACTTTAGTCGCGCAAAATCGGCAATCAGCGCATCAGTTAATGCCTGTGTCAAAGCCGAAAATTATTTAAACCAAAGTATATTCTCTATTCACAATGCAAGCTTGGGAGAGGGTTTAAAAAGGAGCAACTCTCTTGGTTTGGAAAGCCCTCAAAAAGCGCTATTATTTCTAAATAATTGGGCAATAAATAATCTAAAAGAACAGGGATTGTTAACTCCTGCATAATTTTGGATACGAGTATCCCAACAAATTTTAAATGTTTTGCGGCACCTGAAATTGCCCCTCATCGCCGTATCCTTACTGTTTTTTCGACTAAATTATCCCGACTCTCACTTCATGATTACGATTTTACAAACGTAACGGTTGAAAAGAAGCAATTTAACCGTTACCATAAAAAATAATTTCTATACGAATAATTTGAATGGAAATTATATGGGGTGTTATTTATAGAAACAAACGAGTCAATGTAGGTGTTGCAATATCCTCAAAACAGTATTGAGAATAACTTTCAATACATCAATTACTAGCACCCTCCGAAATGATTAACACAGGAGGATTATCAAATGGATAATCAACGTAATAACCTTTTAAATTTAACTAAGAATATTTCACAATTGGCATGCCCCTCTGAGCATGGAGAAATTTATTTTAAAAGTAATGGAGTTTTAACGTTAGGAGTAGAAATCGAACTCCAACTCATCAATCCTGAAGATTACAATCTATGCTCAAGAGCCACCGAAGTGCTGAATGCGACAGCACACCTTGAAAAAATTAAACCTGAGTTTTATTTGAGTACTATAGAAGTAAATACAGATAAATGCAGTACTGTTCAGGAAGTAGAAGAAGATCTCCATAAAACACTTGCTTCATTGCAACATGCAACAAAAGGGTTAGGAGTTTTATTTGCCACAACAGGCTCTCACCCATTTTCTAAATACTCGGATTGGATTGTTTCGCCAACAGCACGTTATCAAGAACTCATCGATAGGAATCAATGGCTTACACGACGCATGAGTGTCTATGGATTACATATCCACCTAGGCATGTCTAGCGGCGAAGACTGTATTCGTTTTAACAATTTTTTCATGTACTTTTTACCTCATTTATTAGCACTTTCTTCAAGCTCACCCTTTTGGCAGGGAATAGATACAGGGCTTGCCTCTTATAGACCAACCACTTATGAGGCCCTACCCACCGCAGGGCAGCCTTATCAAGTCAAAACATGGCAAGACTTTGAAAATCTGTATAAAACATTAAAGTTATGCGGCTCAATTAACTCCCTTAAAGATTTATGGTGGGATTTAAGACCAAGCCCTGGCTTTGGAACACTAGAAATACGTGTTTGTGATGGCGCTGCAACCCTATCAGAAACGTTGGCTTTAGTTGCCTTGGTTCATGCTCTTGCCCATTGGTTTGCTGATAATGGAAGTTGGCTTGAATCAGTAGCCTATCCCCCTTATTGGCTTTCTCGTGAAAACAAATGGAGAGCCATTCGTTATGGCCTAGATGCTGAATTATTAATGAATACGGAGGGAAAAACCAAGTTAATGCGTGAGGATATCTATGAATGGATTGAAAAATTAAGCCCATACATCAAGAAATTAGGCTATCAAACATATTTCTCTAACCTTAGTGTTATCATGGATACGGGTACCAGTTCCGAACGCCAACGGCATGTATTTTCTCATAATCGATGTATTAAAGAGATTGTGAAGCACAACATCAGCGAATTCTTACTGCAAAAACCTCTATACAAACACGAATCAATTATTGCATGCCCCTAAAAGCCCTTACTAATAAACAGCCGAGGAACACATCGATGAAACAAATAAGCTATACCTCAAAAAAGTTGGGATCTATAGTCATTGAAAGCAGGTTAAATCAATATACAATTTTCTCAAACAGATTGGAGGCCCGTTCCCTCAACCAGGATGACGAACATTTTTTAATCGATAAATATACTCAACTTTTAAAAAAACCTGAGAATATAAACATGTTTGGTGAAGGAAAAATTTGGCAACCATCTACTGTAAAAGAATTTATACAAGATGAAACCAAATGTTGGAATTCGGGTAATAAATTTTCTGTGTTTTCAATTTACCATTCTGGTACTCAAGAATTTATCGGCTATCTCCATATAAAACATTCATTAAACGATTTTGCCGCTATAGGGATAGGTCATCAAAATGTTGCTGAAATTGCTTATATTATCGATCAAGCATTTTGGGGGAAAGGTTATGGGACTGAGATTGCAATTTTAGGAAAAAAGTTTATCAAACACATTATCTCTGAAAGCGCCGATGAAACTTTAGAAAAAAACATTAAAGAAATTGCTGCTACTGTCCATCCTTCAAATGAAGGTTCGAAAAGAATTTTACAAAAGACACTCAAACAGATGGAACCAGAAGAATTTACCAAGTTTGGTGACCAACCACGCCTGTTATTTTTTAAACCGTTGAAAACGGATGTTAGCTTGCTGGATAACTCTAATACATTAACTGCAAAATTATAAAAAGGAGGGTTTATGTGCGGTATCGCTGGAGAGTTCCAATTCAATAAAAAAAACATTCCTCTTTTTAATCTGGAAAAGGCTCTGCTGAAGCAGATCAACCGAGGGCCTGATGATGGTCAAATATATCTTACAAAAAATATGGCCCTTGGACACAGACGGCTGAAAATATTTGATCTCTCTAATCGGGGTATGCAGCCCATGGTTAATTCGGATTTAGGCTTGGCGCTCGTATTTAATGGAGCAATCTATAATTTTGTAGCACTGCGCGAAGTTTTAAAATCGAAGGGATACTCCTTTGATTCAAATAGTGATACGGAAGTGCTTCTTAAAGCGTACCATGCCTGGGGAAAAGATTGCGTGCTTCGCCTTTGTGGTATGTTTGCTTTTGCAATCTGGGAACAACATACAGGCAAATTAATACTTGCACGGGATCGCCTGGGCATTAAACCTCTGTATTACAGCTCAGATGCATATCATGGGTTCAAATTCGCCTCCACCCTACCTGCCCTAATTGAATTTGGTGATATTGATACCTCGATCGATAAAGTTGCGCTTCATTATTATCTCACGTTTCATGCTGTTCCAGATCCATTGACCATTTTATCCGGTGTAAAAAAACTTCCTCCAGGCTCTATAATGACTGTCCATCCTGATGGTCAAATCGAAGAAAAGCGTTATTGGAAATTAACTTTTGATAATACAAAAGCTGATCATTATCATGATGAAAACTACTGGGTAAAAGAAACCTATGAAGCGTTAAAATCAGCAACCCACCGCCAATTAGCGGCAGATGTCCCCGTTGGTATTTTACTTTCAGGTGGATTGGATTCTTCCTTGCTCGTTGCCATGGCATCCAAACTTGGACATCAAAAAATTCAAACATTCTCTATTGGATTTGATAGCTCCAAGGAGGAACAGGGAGATGAGTTTTTGTACTCAAACCTAGTTGCTTCAAAGTTTAATACACAACATCAGCAACTGTTTATTTCAAATAAACAGTTAGCTTATTCCTTGGGGAATTGTATTTCTGCAATGTCAGAGCCTATGCTCAGTCATGACAATATTGGATTTTATCTTCTTTCTCATGAAGTGGCCAAACATGTTAAGGTAGTCCTTTCAGGCCAAGGAGCAGACGAGATTTTTGCGGGATATCATTGGTTTCAAAATATACATTTACATCCAACATTACCTTCTCAATCAGCACAAATTATTTTTAACAAAGTAGCTGATCGCTCTTTTAAAGAATATCAGCAGCTCGTAACCCTTGACTTTCAGACAACATTTCATGCTTCTGATTTTTTGATTAAACTGTGTGAAGAGAATAACTCGAAAAATCCAATTGATAATCTCCTTAAATATGAAAGCACCTTTGCATTGGCAAATGGACCATTAAGCCGGGTTGATAATATGACCATGGCAGCAAGCCTTGAGGCAAGAGTACCTTTTTTGGATGAAAAAATGCTTGAACTCGCTACTTCTATGCCGATTCAATTTAAATTGCCTCAAGGCGGTAAATACATTTTGAAAAAGCTTGGAAAGAAAATACTACCGAAACAAATTGTAGAGCGCCCTAAAGGATATTTTCCTGTTCCAGCATTGAAATATTTAGAAGGAAGTACTTTAGAGCTCATGCGTGACGTACTTTCCCCTGACAAGATAAAACAAAGAGGGATTTTTAATTCACAAGCAATTCAAAATCTATTTACAAATTCCACAAAAAATTTTACACCCTCAGGTATTTCCAAGCTGTGGCAAGTGGGCTTGCTGGAATATTGGTTACAACAACATCACATATAAATAAAATACATTATTTGGCGGGGAACCTAGAATAATTAGCTGTGGGGGACAGGCCACTAGCACTATCCCTGGCCAATATTCCCCTCCAATCAAGTTTAGATCTTCATAAAGAGTTCTTTATATTGTTGTTCATTAAAACCGACTGCCAGTGTTTTGTCATTTTCCATTAGGACAGGTCGTTTGATAAGTGAGGAATTTGCGATAATAAAATCTATTTTTTCGGGAAGGCTTAATGCTTCATAATGATCTTTATATTTTCGGTACGTCATTCCTTTTTTATTGACAGGTAATTCGCCTGAATAATCACTCCATGCTTTTATTTGTGTTTTTGTGGGGGGAACTTTTTTGAAATCGATAAACTCATAGTCTATTTTGTTTCTCTCCAGGAAGAGACGAGCTTTTTTTACAGTATCACAATTGGGTATTGCAAACATTGAAATCATTTTTGTACAAAGACCTAAGCGGTTAGTCATAACTGCATTTTATAACGTTGTGCTCATTTCCTCCAGGAAAGTAATATGAATCGGAAAAAATAAAAATTTTATAACCCGTATTACACAACGCAATACGGGAGGAACCATTTGGATTTATTTGAGAACATTAATTACAGGCGGTGAGTACTTTATTTCCTCTATTGTAAGTACATAATCCAAAAAAGTTGTTCGCATCTCCGTCAATGGGCTGTTTGTCGTATAAAGCGAAATAATAGGAATCAAATGTATCCTTCGCCACACCTCCGGCACCAGTAGCTCTATTCTTCCACCATGAGTAATAGCTTCGCTCCTTGGGTAAAGTGGCATGAGGATTTTGCTTAAAGTTATACTGGCTAGGCCATCCCTCTTCAGTAACGACCACAGTTTGAGCATAGGCAGCTTTAACAGCATTATATCTGTCATAGAACTGTTTTTGTGAAGGAGCAGGAAAATCAGGCTGTTCTGGTGACCAATAAGGATAAATATTGGCACCTACAAAATCTAATTTAGGAATGATTCCATAGGGATCGTTTGTAGCAAGCTTTAAAAGTGCGCCGTCCTGCTGTGCTGTAGAGAGCCGTGCCGAAGGAGCTACGCGGTCTCTAATCTTGCCAAGATCCTCAGAAATGTGCTGCTGTACCAGATCATTGGGTATAGTAAAATCCCAGTTGTAAATATCTTCATTTCCTACAACAATTCCGATAATGCAATTACTGCCGTATTTATTGAAACTGTCAATGGCAGCTTGAACCTGTTGTGCTCTAGCGATATCACACCAACCGGCACAATTATCATGAGCGGGATCAAATTCATAAACACCTAACTGCAATTTTAAACCCATAGGACAAGCTATGTCCGCTATAGTTGCGGTGCTTTTCCCATTTACAGTGGAGACTATGGAATAAAATGTTTTAACAACGGTAAATCCATTCTTCTTTGCTGTCTGAAAATCTTTTGTAATTTCATTTTTCATAGTCTGGATATTATTTTGTATCTGTGCATCTGTGTAGACTTTGCTGTGCGCTGGATCGTAATTGATACCACGAGTGATAGCCCATGAAGAAAACGCACTTAAAAAGAGCATACAACCAACTACTTTTTTCATTTGGAACTCCATTTATAGAAAGTTTATTTCCAGCAACTGCTAAAACATCACCCTTTGTCCCGTAGCATATTCGTCGGGATTTAGAATCATCACTGGATCCTACAAACATTAGGTCATCAAACCGGGTTAAACAGTTACCCTATTACATCTATTTTTTTTGTCTTCTTGAACGAAAGTGAATTGCCATGAACAGAACAAATTAACCCCGGGCACTAACCCGGGACAAATGTTCAGCTCATAAAATGCAGGCTCCAGTTAATTAAACGCCACCCACCATAGGTTAATCCCAGGAGCCACTCCAGAAACAGGGGTAGGAGCACACTTGGTAAACTTACCTTCTGCATTTAAAGTACATCGATATACATCACCGTATAATGAAATAGCAGTGCCAAAATCTGCTACATAAGCATATTGGGTTCCACCGAAAGTTTCAAAAGCTACTGTTCTTGGGCTCCAGTCATATGCTCCAGGACCTGGTGTTTCTGAGCACACATTAAATGTTCCATCAAGATTTAAGCTGCATCGAAATACATCACCATTATCATCGGAGACATAAGCATACAGATTCGTATCAAAGGTCGCAAAAGTTATTGATTTAGGCAACCAGTTAGGTGCTCCAGAAGCAGGTGTAATAACAGTACAGGTATTAAATGTGCCATTTGTAGAACCACCGAAATTTAAACTGCATCGATATACATCTCCCGTATCACTTGCTACATAAGCAAATTGAACCCCACCTATAGTCGCAAAAGTTGTAGATACAGGCATCCAGCCAAGGGTTGAAGTAGCCGGCGTCGTAGGCGCGCAGGCATTAAAAGTCCCATCACTTTTTAAACTACATCGATATACTTTGGCAAAATCATCCGATACGTACGCGTACTGAATACCACTAATTGTTGCAAAGGTTATCCCAGCTGCATATGCATAAACAGCTCCTGTCGGGGTTAACGCATTACAGATATCAAATGAACCTTCTGCATTTAAAGTACACTGATAGACAATACCATTGGGCCAGGATGCAACATAAGCGTATTGAATACCATTCACCGTTGCAAAAGCTATGGATTCAGGAACCCAGCCAGGAACCCCCACGGGATGTGCAGGCCCGCATCCGTACAATGTACCATCAGAATTTACATGACATTTATATACAACCTGATTGAAACCCGATGCCACATATGCGTATTTTTGCTTCGTAAGAGCAACCGTCAAAATCTCACAACTGGTACCAGAACCCACACCATTTAAACAGAGCTTGATACTGACTGGTCCCGGTGCACCTATAAGCGTAAGGTTCGCAGGAACTGTATCACTAACAGAAAAAAGATAATAACCATTATTACCTGGACTCATATGTGCCACAGTATATCCTGGAGTCAATATTTGTATTCCAGCTTTAGGGTAAGTCCAATTCGGAGTCACGGTAGTGATGGTTAATGTGTCTACGTAAGCAGAAACTTTAAAAAAATTTCCAGGGCGAATACTTGAGTCCTTGTTTTCTGCCCAACTTGATTGTCCGTAGAGTAAGAGAAAAGCGATACCTATCAATAACATCCTTTTTATCATGTTTAATTCCTTTATTTGAAGCAAGCTACATTAAATGATTGATAGTACAATGCAATCAAACAATAGCTCAAGTTTTTTGTTAGGATTACAGGCGTATTGCGTCACAATTACTCGGTAAAAGTACCCGAGATAAAAAATCATTAAATTTAATGATTTTCATAATACGTCTTCAAAGAAAGCAAGTATAAATTAACATGTTCACTGCAGTTAGTGGAACACCAACTTTTATAAATTCAAAAAATCCAAATCCTTTCATTCCTCGTTTCTCAATACTTTGGATAATGATAATGTTACTTGCAGCACCTATTATCGATAGATTCCCTGCAATTGTACTTCCTGCTGCTAATGCAAGGTACTGGGAATCAGCTGCATGGTGGTTTATTAATAAAGGCAGATACAAAGCGACTAAAGGAACATTGGAAAGAAATTGGCTAAAAATTAAACTAATGAATAAAATCGCTGGAATTTGTGTTACCGTGAGGTGAAATTGATTGATAGTGGTTTGAAAAAAACCGCTATCCCATACGCTTTGTATTAGTATAAACGTACTTGCAAAAAAAAGTAATGTCCCCCAATCCAGCTGCTTTAATAAAATCCATCTTTGCTTGCAAAGTAAAATCGGTACCGCTGCAATTAGAGCAATATAACTAAAATTAATATGCAAAGAGGTATGCATCACATCCGTGATTATTTTAGCAAATACCAAGAACAACATAAGCACCAGGCTTATTTTCACAAGTATTATCATTGGATAATACTTAATTGGCCCGGGGACTGGCTTCTCGATGGGTTTGTTTAAAGTGTGCTTATAAATAAAATAAATAAAGAAATAAGTCACAATGAGATTAATTAAGGTTGGAATTATCAACGTCTTAACAAACTTCAGAAATGGGGATGACAATCCCCCCTGTACCGCAATAAGTAAATTTTGTGGATTACCTATTGGACTTATAACACTACCGATAGTAATTGCAAATGCCAAAGCAAAGAGCAGGGGTTTGGTTATATGTTTTTGGGATTTGCCTAATTGTAAAATAATAGGTGTACCCACAATAGCAATGGTATCATTCATCAATAAAGCAGCGCTGAAACCAAGAACAAATACAATAACTAACAAAGCGTGTTTTCCTGTTACCGCACGAAAAAAAATACGATCCGTTACACGCTCCAAATAACCACTTTCTTCTGCTGCCTGGCAAATCAAAAACATTCCAAACAAATAAAACATCACATCAGGCTCAATAGCAGAAAGTGCCCGCAAGGGTGATATTTGTTGAAATAAAATGGATGCTAAGGCGCCTATAGTCATGAATCCCCATATGGGGATGGGCATTTTAACAAGATGTCGCAATGCAATAGCAACTAAAACTATTAAGAGAATAAGAACCGCTATTGGCATCCACCCACCCTAAAATTTTTAATTAATTATCAAAAAACCTAATGTTGAAAATCATTAAAAACAATTAATTTTAGAATATTTGTTTCACATAAGATCTTATGCCTACAAAAATAAGGTATTTTAATTTCAAGGAGGGAACATTATGTCATCAGAATTATTAAGTCGAAGAGATTTTCTTAAAAAAGTGGGGCTAATTCTTGGAGGGGTGCTAATAACCGGACCCTTGCTCACAAAATCCCTATTTGGTGCTGGAGAAAAAATTGCCAGCCTAAATAAAGGAGGAGATATTACCCCAGATGAAGATTTAATGAGAGAACATGGTGTTTTGCGACGCATCATTCTTATTTATCGCCAAGCGATTCATCGGATAAATGAAGGGCAGGAGTTAAATCCGGCCATCATTAACAAATCAGCTGCTATAATTCGGAGTTTCATTGAGAACTATCACGAAAAGCTCGAAGAAAATTTTATATTTCCTCGTTTTGAAAAAGAAGGCCAATTAATTACTCTGGTAAGCACACTAAAAACACAACATCAGGTGGGACGAAAATTAACTGATACTGTATTGGAATTTTCTAAACCAAGACAATTTAAATCACATAATAAAGAGTTGGTTAATATTCTATTTCAATTCATTAATATGTACGAACCGCATGCAGCAAGAGAGGATACAGTCCTATTTCCAGCACTTAGAAATATTGTTTCGGATAGCGAATATAAAGAAATGGGTGAGCAATTTGAAGCTGAAGAACATAAGCTTTTTGGAAAAAGTGGCTTTGAGGGCATTGTTTCCCAAATTGCAGAGATAGAAATGGGATTAAATATTTATGAGTTGCCGGAATTTACACCTGAATAGTTTCGTTTTTATCCAGGTGAATTAGTTCTGAAAAGATTAAAATGAAAACAATAAGATGTATAAAAAGAATATTTTCAGGACTTTTTTATTTATCCAGGTTGCAAATATCCAGGTTATGTCCCTCTAACTCAAAATTCATACCTTGTTGAATTGCTTCAATACGCAATATTTTAATTCTTCTCGTGATTTCATGGCCTATATATTTCGAAGCCAGCTCTTTAGTGTTAATAGATGTTGCTGCATGAAAAGCATTACGTATTTTTTCAACATAGCCCGGTTCCTGGGTATAACGTCCAAAGACATGTAAGCACTCGTTGAAACGCTCCTTGTTTTGAAAAGCCCCCATATTTGTCAATAAAATCAAGATCTCTGGTGCATCCAGTTCAGATAAACGTTGGAACTGTGGCAAATTTTTAATTGCTAATAATGCCAAATCGCGGTATTGGTTTGATAAGTTAAATTGTTTACAAAATTTAGTTACTTCTTCTTGAGTCAGATCAAGCATTAACGCAGCAAAACGAACAGGAGCCGAATTTTTATGATCCGCAGCTCGTTGCATGGCATTGATACCAGGACCCGGTGTTTTTATATAAGGAAATAAAATACGATCTGCGCTGCACTTTTTCAAGACATCGAAAAATTTTTCTGGATGAGGCCCCTTAATTGCCCGCTCCATTTCCATCCAAATCCTTTCATTTCTTAGTTCACTGACTTTGCCCTCAATAACCATTTGGGTCATGAGTTCCATTGTTTCTGCAGCTACTTCAAATCCCAAACAAGCAGCAAAGCGCGCAGTACGTATTAATCGTAGAGGATCGTCAATGAATGCAGGTGATATATGCCGGAGTATACGGTTTTCCAAATCAACCTTTCCATTGTAAGGATCAATTAATTCACCCATTTTTTCATCCTCAACTGGGAAAGCCATAGCATTGATTGTCAGGTCTCGCCTTTTTAAATCGTCTACTATAGTAATCGAAGAAGATGTATCGAATTCAAAACCACCATGCCCATAGCCTGTTCGTTCTTCAAGACGGGCAAGTGCATATTCTTCTTTGGTCTCAGGATGCAAAAATACAGGGAATTCGCTTGTTCCGTGGTTATTCGGTACTGGTTTATAACCAAGTTTCAGCATTTCATCCCGAGTTCCCCCTACAACAAGCCAATCGTTATCTTTGGGAGCAAAACCAAGTAATTTGTCACGCACTGCGCCGCCTACTAAATAAATTTTCATAACTTACAAAAAGATTAATTTCACAACAAGAAGATCATTTTATATTCAATTTGGTAATAATTCAAGCGTGCTTCTTGTTACAGTAATCCCTAGAGAGCCGAGTAAAGATGTTAACTTCAATTTTTTGATAATTTGGTGATACTTGCATGAGTCAATAAAGCAAAGACTTTTCATTTGCATTTTGTTCTAATGCATGGCCGACATGTTAGAGAAGTTACTTACTGATATTGAGCATAATACAGCATAGACGTACTTTGGAGAGGGAGCATCCTTGCCCATACGCCAAGATTATGGGGAATACAGGCAGGAGCAAAAGTGTTTTAAACTTGTTTCATGCTTTTTTCTATACTGCTACTAACTTCTTCCATTGCATTAGCGATAGGGCCTTTTGCAGCACTATGGGCAAAAATACCTGCTTTACTTGCAACACCAACACCAATACCCACCGTGGCTGCTAAACCTACAGCGACTCCGGCTGTCATAGCAATCCCCGCAGCAGTCATGATTCCGCCAACAGCTGCAGTTGGGAGGGTAAGCGGCGAGGACACACCAAAGGTAAGCACCGTGATTGCAATAGAGGCAGCAACTAACAGAATACCCGCGATACATAGCAACGCGCCCCCTACTATTGGTCCCCATGGTCGGTTCTTTCCAAATGCATCTTTTATATTACTATTATGCTGCTTCAAGGCATCTGTGCTATCAGGATTGTTAATTAAGGTCGTTGTATCTTTTAAATATTTAGTTATTCTTGGCAAATCACTCGTACTTATGTCACCATTCTCCTTGAGCTTCTTGACGGTAGTTAAAAGGTTCTTGACCGCATGATTTACTTCGGGATTTTGGGGATTGGTTTTACCTAATTCAATATAAGACTTGAGATACTCGATTCGAGTCTCTAAGAGTTGCCCATATTTGATTAAAAAAATATCTTCATTAAGTATTTTAAACAATAATTGAACCTGCTCATTGGATAGTTTATTAAAATTCTCATCGTCTAATGCAAGTTCTATAGCCCTTAAATACGCCTCAAGTGCTTTTAGAGGATTAATTGCTAAAAACATTTGAGCACGTTCTAAATCATCAGTTATTGTATTATTCTCATTATATATATTCTTTAAACTGCCTATACTGAGTATTAGTTGTTCTTGATCTAAAGTGATAGGCTTCCGTACCGATTCACAAAGCCCATCAATCGTCACATAATTCGTTATAAACGTAAACTCTGCTGCTTCTTTATTAAACCACGATAATTTGTCATTTTCTTCCAAACTATCTAACATTTGTTGGCTGTAACCAATAAATATTGCCTGGATAAATAGTTTTGCAATGAGTTGAGGATCATTATTTGCTTTCCCCAGCATTTTTTTGTAATTATCTTTATTTTGGTGATTAATTGCGTCAATCAATTTTTGATTTAAGGCAGTTTTATCTTCATTTAAAACCCCAGGTAGAACCGCATCGAGCAAAGATTGCATATATGTACCTATGCTATTGGGTTCTTGCACATACTCCTTAAAATTTTCATAAGTGGGCAAGGGAATTTTAAACTCATCGAGTATGCGGGAAAACTCACCAGCTGTTTTGCTTTTACTGTGTTCGATGACGTTATAAGGTTGGTTTTTTTTTGCAGTTGGGCTTGTATCTAACGGAGATCGTAAGTGCGTTTCTATGTGAGCAAGAAAAAATTTTTTAAAATTTTCTTTATATATTTCGAAACTCATGGTACGTCTCCTATTTAATTCAAAAAAATATCTTACTCAGCATGAGCAAAATAAGCCAATTATTACCAATAATAATACAACCACCTTAAGCAAGTATTAATAAAACGGGCTTCTCATTCATAAATAACAGATATTTCACCCGCTGCTAATTTAATGAAATATTACTGCAAATATACGTGCACGTTTTTATTGAAATTTGATATTGCGGGCCGACAAATCATAATGATCTATAATCAAGTAAATAAAGCTCTCTATTGCTAAGGTTTAACTCCTATGTTTTTAAATATTACAGCAGCACAATTTCCAGATGTGACGCTTAGTGATATTGAATACAGCCAAAATATATATCAAAGTATTGATTTTAGTTTTGGTGAGGATGCAGATATCGCAATCAATAAAGATACTTTGGTAAAATTCGTAAATAAATTTAAAAAAATTCATGGAGCTCATCATAAGCCTATTGAAGGAATTATTACATTAGGATCAATGAGGCACGTTTCCCCAGATACCATAAAATTGCTTCTTACCTCAGAAGATTTTATTAATATGCTTGATAATAAAAGCTTCCTCAAATTAACAGTAACTGCTGACGAAATTGTAAACTTCGTACTCAGTAACCCTAAACTAAAAGCCAAACTTGACGATATTGAGCCCTTGATAGATAAGCAAAAATTTAAAAATTCTTGTACTGCAAGGGCAATATTAAGGATACTTCTTGAAAGAGGGTATATTGATCAAAGTAATTATACTCCGAGTAAGGAACTAGAAATATATAAACAAATTTGGCTAGAGCCAGGCAAAGTTGCATCCCCAGAAAAGATTGTCGCCTACTTCCAAAAACATCATCTCAATGTAGTTGGTATTGAAATAAAAGAGTTATCTAAATCGGTACGAAATAAGTATTCAAGAGATATGATGATCACCTCACTCTATTCATTGTTCAAGAAAAATGTCCCTGTAAGAAAAAAATTAACGCTTACAGAATTAAGCGAAGCCGATTTTCCTGAAGGAATAACCATGCTTATTGTGATAAATACAGGAGTACTTCATACATTGTTAGGCAAAAAGCATCATGGACAGTTTGTCGTTACCGACCCTCAATTTGGTGATGAAAAAATATATAATGGGTTTATGGATTTTCTTGAGAGGGAAAGAAAAAATATGGGTGTTTTTTTTGAGATTTTATCAAATACCCAAGAAAATTTTAGGCCATAAGATGGGTATAATCTAATTTACGTCAATTCGATGTAACTGCACAAGAATCAACCATTAAGTTGCATGAACTTCAAAGAAAGCTTTTTAGGTTGTAACGAATAAGCAGAAAGTCCTGCGACAATATTTACCATGAAGTTAGCTATTGAACGATATCTAAAATGCTCGATTTGAGATATATTTTTGAGTTGATCGATAACTGTCTCTACAATCACTCTTTTGCGTAATAGATATTTCTCAAAAATGGGCATTAATTTATTTTTCATGTTCTTCTTCGTAATTAGCTGAACTCCCCTAACAAATAAGTCGTCAAATAAAGATGGAGATATATAAGCTTTATCTCCAATTAATTTACCCATTAATCCTTTTGCTAA
Source organism: Legionella longbeachae (assembly GCF_004283175.1). GTDB lineage: Bacteria > Pseudomonadota > Gammaproteobacteria > Legionellales > Legionellaceae > Legionella > Legionella longbeachae. The sequence goes on along the minus strand of NZ_RXNW01000011.1, from coordinate 45,517 downwards.
CTCAGAAACGACAGTTCTATCATCAGTGATTGACTGGGTGAGTTTAAACGCCATTCATTCGCCTTTATCGTTAATAAGGATATGAAGTTTAAAGCAAAGTCCCAGCCCATTGTTGATTTTGACTTCTTAGCGAACCCTTGAAATACTTTATTTGAATTGGCTCTTTTAACATGACAAACACTAATAGTTGTTGAGTCAACAAAATAAATACCCGTCTTTGTTTTTGATTGATAATAAATAAAATAAATTAGAGACAACAATGCTGATTTTTTTACTTCGACAAAACGATTGTAACTTAGCATATTGGGAAAATGGGAGTTAGGACTTTACTCAACATACTTTCATAATAAGCGTTGAAATCACGATAATGGGATTGGTGAAAGTGAATCACTATGGCCATAACTTATGACATTGACATACTACACCTAGTTCTTCGAATCTTTGCAGATACAGCCAATAAATGGCACTCAAATTCAGGCATAAAATCTTTACAAAAATCATCGACAATACAGAATAATTCTATTAATTTACATATCTTAAGACCTTTTGTTTCTACCCATTAGCGTTTTCGGCTATGTTCGCCAATTAAACAATTATATCAAATTGACGTTAATTTGGGCTTCTATACTTGGAGGACAATTTAATGGGTTGGCAAGTGATAAATCTTAAAAATAAATCAAGATCTAGAAAATGATATTTTCGAAATAAAATGTCTTGGTATCCATCATATAGTAACGCCATAAAAACTGACGTTACTATAAAACCAAGAATACTTTTGTTTTAAATTTATAATTCTTTAAAGCGTGGAGGATGGCAAAGGTGATTTTTTTAAAAAAGTAACAATTAAATTTGAGTCTTTCATTTTTGTAGTCATAGAGTTTGGATCATACCCTTTGGGTAATTGAAATGCTTGACTGTAATTGCTCTGAGAATAACTGACACTTTTATTGTTATCATATTCATGAGTAATTTTTTGCGTTACGTTTGAGCTGACTATTAGTTGTCCCTCTTTAACAGAAACATCAACTTTACTATCAGCACCTTTGGGTAACTTTATTTTATAAACAATCTCATTTTTATTTTCTTTAATTTCAATAGTACCTGTACTACCAAAAAGATTCTGATTGGGTTGATTTACAAGGTTATTTTGCATTTGTGAAAATTGACTTTTAATAAATTGATCCATAGCTTGTTGCATTTTGTCCATTTGTTTCAGAACATCATTAGTTGATTGAAAAAAAGGATCGTTATCAAATGGATCTAAAGATAATTGAGCATTACTATGTTGCACTTGATTATTTTGTTTCGGCTCAAGCGCCATCGCTCCTGCTGATATCACAGTGATAAGCGGAGCAGAGATTAAAATAGGAAGCAGTTTCTTTTTCATTGAAATCTCCTTTAATAATTAATTACCTAATTGAATTCTGCAGCGACGAATCATCCTTATCATTTTTACTTTCCTCATCCAAAGTGCCTTTCCAATGTTGGGCTACGCCCCTTGCGTTTTCTACTCGATTTTCTTTATTTTTTTCTATTTTTGGCCCATTGCTATGGGTTTCAGCCATTAGATCAAACATTTGTTGAGCAGTATATTTTTTACCATCATAACGTTTACCTTTAACCATATCAGGGGCCGCAACGATTTGTTCCCCTACTTTTGTAGTGGTCCATAAAAATTCTTGAAAGTTTCTAATAGACTCAATGTGTGTCTTTGCCAAATTTATAAATTCTTTCTGTCCATTTTTTCCTAGCTGGCTAAATAAAGGCATCCATTCCAATTGAACCACCTTATCTTTACGATCTCTTGTCGTTTCTAACACATTTAACACATTGATTAGCAGACAATATAAATCATCTTTACCTTTATTGTGAGTATTTTTCGCGCTCTCATCTTTTGAATTTGCATACAAACCAGTAACAAATTCATTACCTAGTACTGCAAAAGCCAATTTTTGGTGATCTAGAGCAACAGGGACATTTAATTCCTTTAACATCGCCCAGCATTCCCGTTCACCATATTTTGCATAGAGGGAACCACTACCATAATCAGGATTATTCCAGTAATGAGGAGTAATATTAGGATGGTAGTGTCGCCCACTTGCTCGCATTAAGGCTACTATTTGCAATGCTTTAATATGTTCGGGGCTTAATTCAGCCAGTTGCTTTTGCAAATGCCCAGGAAGTTCATTCTGGTTGCGCTTTAATAGATCAATTATATAAGGAAGCAATGCTGCAGAACGATTAGCATTATCAAAACCATGGGTTACCCTTTCTGGGCTATTAGGCATAATTTTACCACGGTTTAAAAGTTGGGCTTCATCAGCGTGCTCTAAAATTGGAAAACCTTTTAAATATACTTTTTCACCAATATACCCTGCAATTTCTTCAATGGATGATGAAAAATCCATACGTCCGCTCCTCTTGTTTTAGTAAGGTATGATGACAATTGGCCTTCAAGGTCTACGTGCCTCAGAAAGACAGAACAAGCGACACCCCAGGATCGTTTATTTGTTTTTCAAACTTGCGCCACCATTGATCTAATTTTACACACAAATGCTCCAGTTTACTGTATTCTCTTCTCAAAAAACGCATCCCGAAATAAGGCACATTCTTTTATAACCTAAATATCAAATATCATTAATCTTATGAAACTCGTCTATATATTTTACTGCTTGCAGTACTTGAGGTGCAATACTGATGCGTACTTGATATTGCTAGCAAGATAACGCTTTAACCTTGATTCCCAAATTAAGCTGGTTGAATTTTAACTATCAACACATGGGTTGTTTGAGTATTTATATTAGAATTTGAATCAAAAGCGCATGTGGGTTTGTTCTACTTTTGAGTCAATTTATTTTTTCTGGGAATAAAGATAACATTGCCGGATACACTGTTAATCTACTTCTTAAGCATTGCTTTTCCTAACCAGAAAAAACTGACCTCATGTGCAATTTTCCCTGAGTCTTTCGCTAAAATCCAGGCTTCAACTTCCTGACAGATATCATTGCCTATATCCTTTTCGTCTTGTTGTAAAAAAAAGGCGATTAACCATTTCATCTCCCTACTCCCTTGATGAGGTAAGTGGATAAAAGTTGTTTTAATTTCCTTCTCAAAAGGTAAATTCAAATGAATCAAAGTCGATTCTATATCAACCGCGGTATAAAATTGCTCCTTTTTATTTCCTATATATTCCCTGAAACGCGATTGAATTTCATAAATTCCACGATTCCCTCTGAATACAATTAAGCCTGACTCCCCACACTCTGCTATTTTCCTCACTACATAGGGAAGATCCAAAGACCAATAAAGACATTGGGAGGCAATAACCCAATCGAAAACTTGATAACCTGAATACCTTAAAAAATAGCTTTCAGCTGTACCGGCAAAAGTATTTATTTGAATGGGGATGGTGAACTTATTTTGCGAATACTCTAATAAAGCATTTTTACTAGGATCTACACCAGTTAAAGTGACTTTTGAGGGCATTATTCTGGTATAAGCATCAATTATTTTTTTTATTAAGGTGCCATCATGGCAACCTAAATCCAAAATATTCAGCTGATGGGAGGATGGAGAAAATCGAGCCCGCATTAAGTCAATAAGAAGGGATTTTTCACTGGCATGAGCAAAATAGGTTTTGAATAGCTCACGGCTGTCATAGATGGACATTGTTATTTGCTCCTTGTACGTCAGGGTTAATATAAATAAGCATGATTCGGAGGCTGTAACCAATTATTCCTTGAATAATTCACCCCCAAAGTTTCAATGAATTGAAAAGATAAAGCTTTACGCGAACAGTTTGAATAATTTACTGGACTACAATGGACAAAATGACCATGAAATAATAATGCATCTCCAGCCTTCACTTCTAAAGGTGTATAACAATAATTTTCTTTACTAAAGTCAGGAATAGAAACATCATTAAGCTGCTTAAATTGCCTGGTTTTATTTTGAAGATTCACTTGTGAAACCCATTTCAAAGGCCAATGATTACTGCCAATAATTCCATACATACATGCATTTTCTATACATGCATCTTCCAAAGCCAACCATAAAACAATTACCGAGGCAGGCTCAGTGTAGGCAAAGGTTGATTCCTGATGCGGCCGTACTTCACTACCTAAACCATGAGAATACTTAGGAATATATACGCTCAGATGACAGATTGGCCGCCTATATCCTATACCCTTCAAAATCATCATCAGCATAGGGTTTCGATAAACAGTCTTTTGCATCATCGAATATTTTTCTACGAGGTGCATGCCATGCCCAATCCTATTAATTACCCTTACATTATCTATCACTTCATAAAATACATGTCCCTTTTGACTGGATGCTTGAAAATAAGGCTCAGTAACATATTCTTTAGGTTCTGATTCTTGTTGCAAAGGATTTTTAGAATAAAAACAAACGATTTCATTATTCCAGTTTTGAGCAATATCTACTTCTGCATCATGTTGTATGAGTTTAATTTCACTTAATAACCGAGTTAAGTCTATCTGACTGATATAATCTTTAAGCACAATAATGCCATTTTGGTTATAACTGCAGATTGCCGTATTTAAATCAGATTGTAGTTCATCAAGATTATACCCATTTAACGCATGTGAATTAGCGATCATTTCCATATTCCCCCCTATTCTCAATATTCATAAACGGAGAGATAACTTTTATGTCTAAGTCTGGATGCTTTTCTCGCTTAACCGTGTAATTTAAAGGAAAAATTAAAATTTCTGTTGATGCACTCGCTTGTGCATCAATGAGATGGCCACCAAAAAGCTGAAAATCATCACTGCCTAAAGCAGCATGAATATGCACAAACCAACCCTGCTCCGCTAAGGTTACATTGCCAGTCAAAGATGCAATTTCATAAGTTTTGGGAAATAATTTCTTGGTATGTTGTTTGGCATCACGATGATAAAAACCGATAGTGACATTGGATAAAGCCCCAATACCACTGATACTTGCAGATTTTAAATTAACATAAGATGCGTAATTTATGATGCTTTTAAATAAGCAGTCCCCTTCTTTTAGACTTAAAATATATGGGGAATATCCGTCTTGATGCATGATCATGGCTCCTATTGTGTCAACAATAAAAGCCATCACCGAAAATCTTCTAAGGACAGGGTTGGCCAGGATGACTTAAAGAGTACCGACCCCTAACGATTTTCTTAATATGAATTAAATCAACTTGAATTCTGGATGTCAAGAACACTTCACCACGTTGGTTTCTTATCCCTAAATTCATATGCGCTATACTCAATAAAGAAGGTACTGCCATGAATTTGAAAAAACAGGGTATTTATTTATCTTTATTGATAACTTTAGCATCTCCAATCTATGGAAAAGATGCCTCCCAGCCTGTTGTGGGCAATTACGAGTTGTTAGGGGTAAAAGAACTTGTCGATAGTGGTTGGCTTCCTGATATCACTGGCTTGCCGAATGAAGAGCAAGTTGAAAGCCTAACCAGGCATGTTGCGGATGTGATGGCAGAAGAGCAAGATAAGAAATGTAATGCGATAGACTATAATCTCAGGATGGTTGTTTTTCAAAACTTTGTAATTTATCAACATATGGCCAATGCACAACATCATTATTTTAAAGAAAAAATGATACTCAAATATGCTCATGTTCTTGCCATGATTCTGAAGGAAAGCAGCGGTGATCCCACTAATGTCACAGACATGAGTGGCCTATCAATATCTACAAGTAAACCTGTAACAAACTTGCAACGTTGGAAAAAACTATTAAAACTAACCAGGGAAAAAGGCATTAAATTTAATTATCAAACAAACTTTGGACTGACCCAACTCTCAGCAGATCGCTTGTTTGTTGCCTTTAAATTAGCCTATAGAGGGCATAACAGGGATTTTCTAGAAGGGAAATATGGTTATATCCCTCCTGAACGGGAAGTGATAAATTCGAGCATTGCTATTCGCAGATTGATTTGGCTTTACCAGGATTTTGCTCAAGGACGATTATCCCAGGAGGATGAGCGTATTCACCAAGAAGATATTTACAAAAGTGAACTAAATGCAAGATACCAAGCTGGTTTAAAGATGGCCCTTTTGTATTGTGGTACCCAATTTTTGTTTCAAGTTGATAATCAATATATTTGGGTCAATGAAACGTCAACCTTTGAAAAAGCCATGGCTTCTATTGCTTATTGTAAACTGGGCAACGCCCAATCAGGATATGGCAGATATGAAATTGATGAACAGTGTTTTGCAAAATGGGTAACTTTATGCCCGGCTTTAAACATAAATATAGCACTTCTTACACCACTTAGTTATTTTCAAACCAGGGGAGACAAACCCCTATGTATAAATACATTTAAGCGTCTGCTAAATAAAGAACCCCAAAGTCAATGAATATACAGCAAAAGGCAACACTTAATGGTTCATCAAAGAGATAAACAGCCCCTATTAACAAAAGCTTTAGTTGGATGATGAAAACAAATTGAGGCTATGTGAGGTGAATGATTTTCGATGGATTGCACAAGAACCAAGTCTATATAAAGCATCTTTATGTGCCTTAGTTGCGTACTCTTTATGGCAAGTAATGTCGCGTGATGAATATTTAACACATCAATTTTTTCAACCTCAACGCGACCATAAGCATGGTAGAGCGCTTCTTGTTTAATTTGAAGGGTAAATGTCTCACGTTGTTTGGATGTTAACTTTTTTGAATCGCCCAATCCCACAATAGGCTGACGCAAAATAACAGCTGCTGTAATCAAAGGACCTGATCAAGGACCACGCCCTGCCTCGTCCACCCCTGCTATAAAATCATACAATGACCTCTTATATTTATAAAATTATAGCATGTTGCATAGGCAATTTAAGCAGACAGATGCACCGATTATTTCTACAAAATATAATCCTAAAATACATATCTTATTTTAAGTACCATAGCCAATATACCAGAGGAGTTGCCACAACCAACACAATTATTTCAAGTGGCAAACCAAACCTCACATAATCCATAAACTTATATCTTCCAGGCCCCATGACTAAAAGATTATTTTGATGCCCAATGGGTGTTAATACAGCACAGGCAGAACCGATGGCTACTGCCATAAGAAATGGATCTACTGATATTTTTAAAAAATTTGCAAGACTGATAGCTATCGGGGCCATTACAATGACTGTTGCAACATTATGAATAAAATTAGCGATACACATGGAAATTCCTATTAAAAGTGCAATTATCCAAAAAATAGAAAGATGCTGTGACACTTCCAATATCAAATGCGCCAAGAGGTCTGCCCCTCCTGTTTGAGTAAGCGCGTCCCCCAGTGGAATGATTGCAATTAGAAAAATAATCACCGACCAATCAAACTGCTTATATACATATGTTAATGCTGTATTATCAATCAAAATCATCAGCAAAGCCGCAGCAGCAAAAACAATTTGAACCGGCATGATCATTAATCCTGACAATAAAATTGCAATCGTGAAGATTATCAATGGTACAAAATTTTTAAATCCCATATTCAATTGCAATGTTGATGTCTCTATTGGAATCAGACCAAAAGAAGGAAGTGAGTCCATCACATTTGGATCCTTACAATGTAATAACACCATATCACCAGCTTCAATAATTATATTTCTGATTCTTCCGATTTTAGAACTGGTTGCCTTTGAGATAGCTATAAATGAAATTTTATAAGCTGCCCTTAAATTAGTTTCTTTAATTTTTTTATTGATAATAGTTGATTTAGTCGGAACAATAGCTTCTATTAAAATATCATTTGCTTTGTTTTTGCTCCCTTTCCTTATAAAGTTGGAAATAACTATATCGATTGAATTGGACAGTTCTTCCAAACTGGTCAGGGTTGCTTGAATAATGAAACGGTCACCTGACTTGATTTCCGTACTTTCCTGTAAATTGATTTTTCGTTTTCTTCTTATAAGTCCCGTAATTTCAGCTAATAATTTGATTTCCTCATTAAAACAATCAAAGGTTTTGCCTATCCACTTTGATTTTGGAGGTACACGAATTTCAATGGTATAAATTGGTTTGAATGAAGTTTTTTGTACTTTCTGTTTAGGTAACAAGCGCCAACCAATAAAACTTATAAATAAGACCCCAATTAACGCTGTAAAAAAGCCAACATAGCTAAAATCAAACAAACTATAAGGTTTACCAAGAATCTGGGCACGAAAATTTGAAATAATCAAATTGGACGCTGTACCGATTAACGTTACCATGCCTCCCATTAATGAAGCCATTGCAATAGGCATTAAAACATAAGAAGGGGAGCGGTTGTATTTGAGGGAGGTATATATACTAACCGGTAATACAAGACCTAATGCACCTGTATCGTTCAAAAACGCAGAAATAAATGCAATAAAGATACTGAAAAAAAATACCTGTAATGATTGAGTGCGCATTTCAAATTTATTGATTACAAATTTAAGAACATTTGATTTAGCAATAATATTTGTAGCAATCATGATACTGGCAACTGTTATTACAGCAGGGTTATTGAGTCCGGAAAAGGTTTTATCCACTGGGACTGCGCCAAGAATAACCGCAGCAGCTAATGCGAATATTGCTGTAATAGCATAGGGCCACTTGTTCCATATAAAGAGAACCATTGAAATTAATAAAATTAGAATAACTGAATATGGCTGTAATTGTGTGGGTAACATCATTGATTACCTCCAGCTCAGCAGATATGAAATATATTTCCCTTTCACGCTATGGAAAAACTCGATTTAAATTAAATTATAGATAGGATTTGCTTAATCTACATAATGAGGCAAGCTTGGGTCGAAATCTAACAAAAATAGCTTATGTAATTAAAGCCAAAAATAGACAAATAGCTCTACTGCGCTGCTCAATGCAAGAAAGCCTTAATGGATTCACAACTTCTTTTAACGAGAAAATATTTTTGCGGTTAGTGGCATTGAAATAATTGCCCCCACTGGCAACCCTTTATTATTCGCGGCCCTACTATAACTCTGAATAAGATTATTAATAAATGCGCTGGCATTTAAATTGTTGGCGATTTTAACCTATTTCTACTCCGCACCTAGCCACTTTTTATCAATCTAATGGTTCAATATTAGTAAATCGTGCAGAAGGGGGATCTGAAATAAGCTCATTGTTAATATACCCTCCCCTCAAATACAAATCACCTTGAGGTGGAGATGCAAATCCACCCCAAAGTGTATCTCTGTCCTGTACAAAATCACCACCAACTTTAGTTTTTATATTTAGAGGTCCGCCATGATGAACACCACACGGAGCCAGCAGGCATTCGTGAATCCCCATTTCAAACCAGTGGCCATCCAGATGCCCACGTGCTGAACCAGCCCAGACAGGAACACACTCGTCTGAAATGGGATGCGTATGTGCAGCAAAGCAATCGCCAGGTGCACAGCGGGTTAAATGGAAACCACATTGACGCGTGCCATGGCCGGGCCATAGAATAAATCGCATGGGGCTTCCATTGGCATCAAATTCAGCCCCTCTGAATACATTAAATAAGGCGCCATGGCGACGAATATCAGGTGACTTTAAATTCCAGGCACGCATCTCTGAATGGTTTTCCCTGTAACGAAGGTAATTAACAGGGTCAATTTTTCCACGCATTATTGTTTTTTTGGCTGCCTCTGCTGCATCAAAATCAATAGAGCCCATACCACGAATATAAAAACCCGCATCTTCATATAAACTTACTAAAGGAGGTGTAATGGAGTTAACCAGAATAAAATCGTCCTTATTGCTGACAGGGTTACGCAGAGCATGAGTGATGTTTTCTGGAAAATAGGCCATATCACCAGGCTCAATACTTACCCATTTTCCCCGAAGATATACTTCACCTTTCCCTTGGACACATAAGAATGCTTCTTCTGAAATAGGGTAATTATACATTGGCGTTTCCATACCGGGAGAAAGTGTTGACACGTGTATACTTTCTGTTTGGAAGCCATTGCCAGGCCATGCAATTAATCTTGTTGGAACATTATGCAGTATTATTTCAATTCCTTCATTTAGATCACCTATCGCACCGGCATGACGTATTTCATCATAACTACGGTTTTTAGCTAAATAATCTTCCTTTGTTTTTGCCATGTTATGAGCTCTATGAACATGAAATTTTATTCAAGTATAGACCAGTTTCAAAGCAAACACCCTATGATTACTTTCCAGGAAGAACATCAAAAATGATGTTTTTTATCAGCTATTTTAGGGGTCGGCTTGGTATTCCCAATAGAGGTATTAACACTCTTGAGATTCACTTTATCGTTGCAAGATGAAATGGCATGAGGTTTGGGAAACTCTTAATAAGCATACACTTATCATTGAGATCTATCTTCTATCAGGCACAAATTCTTATTTGGAATAATTTAAAATACTCTTATTCATTAACTCTTAAATAAATCTTAATGGTCAACATTTAGACTAATCGAAATAAATAATTTAGGAGTAAAAATGCAAACCCGATTAGACGTTTTCACTATTAAGAGCCCATCATTGTTACCAGATCCCTATGGATTATTACAAGTTGCTCAGCCAACCCAACCCCTTGCTGATTTACCTGGGCAAATCGAACAATATGATTTAGCTCAAGTGCCTGTAGAGTCTTATGAAGAACCTAAAGAAGGTATCATACCGAAACGAATGAATTACATCTACATAGTAAACCCTATAGATGCATGCACTCCCCAAAATAACCACCTGGAAACGATTGCACTTTTTAAAAAATTATATCCTGACTATATAACCACACTTTGGATTACTTCTTCAGCTTACACCCCAGAACAACAGAAAAGTCTCATTAACTGGGCAAAAAAAAATAAAATCCATTTAATAGATAGCAGTATATTAGATGGTCATATTGGACCTTCGGAACAGATGTATCAGTTAGAGTTACTGCGAAGGAATTATGCTGCTGCAACTGATCAACTACGTCTTGCAATTCTCTACCACTTTGGTGGTATTTATAGTGATGTAGATGTCGTGGCCGATCCAGATCCTCTTCATAGGCTTCCAGAGGAATTAAAAGCGCCTCAAGGGCTATACATTCATAAAGGCGATGTCCGCTTTACTCGTAGCAATCAGCACCCCCTCGATGTGTATAAAATGGCAAAGCGCTTTGGTGATAGCCCAGAATCCTATTGTCAAATACATTACGGCAGCTCCAATGATTTTATATTAGCGGTTAGACATTGCCACATATTACAAAAGATCCAGGAAAAAATTGCTTCTAAATATCTTGTGCCTGCTGCAGAATTATTAAAAGAGGTCGAATATCAAAACCCGTCTTCAGGTGCCTACTTATCCTTTGATCCAGATAGACCTTGGCCAACTCAAGGGTTTTTAAAACAATGGACGATAGAAGTAACAGGCCCAACGTCATTGAATGACATCTATGAGCAAGAATTTCCTCAATTGGATGATGCAATTGAACAAAATGAACGCTTTCTCAGGAGTTTCTACTTTACGAATGAATTAAGCTGGTTAAAATTAAAAAAGGAACAAATCGCTTTCCCTGAAAAGGCAACTGAAATCGTGGTGACTTCACTGCTCTATGATTTAACAATGGAATCGGGCTCCTTACGACTTGACAGATATATGGCTTTTTTAAGTAAGGAGCAAATGGTTGATGTCCTTAAAATACTATCCCAGCAATACCCAAAACAATTAGAGAATGTAAAATTTGTTTTTCCTTATGACAAATCGATACATTCTTTATTACTCTCGCATAGAGATCAATTTCCAGCTCTATCCCAGTCCTTGTTCACAGAAGCTGATGAAGTAAAAAGTTCACCTGGGAACAATTTAATCTCAACTACTAACCATACCAAGTTAGAAAAAACTGAAACGCCTGATCCAAGTACAGTGCCACCAGATAGAAATACTCCCGCCACTCTTAACCGGCATGGTTTTTTCCAACCGGTTATCGAGTTTTTTGAGAAAATAAACCCTTCGAAAAGTATTAGTGGCGATCTGCATGTCCTACGTAGATAGTAGGAAAATAAAACAACCGGGGGCACCCTTATATTATTAAGGGTGCTTACAGAAACAGCTTGTTATACGAGTTAACCTTAGACCAGGAATATTATGAAAATGTTCAGGCAACTTTCAAAAGAAGAACTTGAAAATAAAATTAAAGCACAAAACAGGGATGTTACTTGTGAGTGTTGGGCAGAATTTTGTGTTATCACTCCACCATATAAAAACAAGCAAATCCAATTAAGTGCCCCCTATGTGGAGTTAAAACAATTAATTTCCGAATATTTTGAAAAACAAAATAATTCTGAATTTGCTGAACTAGTCAGACAAAAATTAGGGGAATTGGCAGAGCTTTGTTGTTTGCACGCAGAATATGACGCTCGTGATCTTTCTTCTTTAAAATTACGGGTTGCTATAGATAATCCCAATAACCTCCCTGAACCTCTTGTATTAGGATTAATCCATTTTTTAATTGAAGAAGCAAACTCTGATCAGAATAATATGAAATTCGATTTTAAAATTCTTATTCCTGAATATTTTAATATTAAAGAGCAGTTTACCCTTTATTTTGATAAAGATACACCTATAGCTGATTTAGTTAACCTGACGAAAAAGGTTGAAAATTATTTAAAACGGGAACATCACCTTCCTGATAATCGAAAACCCAGTGAAAAAAACCGCTGCTATTTTAATTCGTTTGTTTCAGCCTTCTTTGACAATAATAAATTGCTACGCCAATATGCCAAGTATCCTTTTTTTGATATCGAATTTGAAACTTTTTTTAAAAACCATCACGATAAAGTGCTTGAATATATACCTCTGGAAGCTTTTGATGTTGTTTTTTATAATATTATTACTTCCGAAGACATTACTTTAGATATTAGAAGCTATTCACGCCTAAAAACTAAAGAGAGGCTCATTGTGCAGAAAGAATTTAATCAATTAATAGCCGATCCCCAAAATTATATCCAAGCCTCCATTAATAAGATCAAAGTGCTTGAAGAGACAAAAGCCCGAGAGTATGCCAGTAGCATTAGAGCCTGATTTTGATGTTTACCAACCAAAATTGAAGTCAAAAAAAGGCTTATCCATCGGTTTAATTGTTTGTTTGGGAGCTAGAGTTTTTAATTTATGATAACTATCAAGTACACTGTCTGCCACTGTGAGTGCATCAGGAAGACAATAATCGATTTGTTTGCATTGATGAGCAAGTATATGCAGATTTTTCCAATAAGCCAGATTTTTTTCATTAATTTTTTTAGTGTCAATTAACTGTTGATAACAAAAAAGCTCTAAAAATCTTTTTACCTTATCTGTGTCGGTTTTACGCTCCATTGTATTATGAAAAAGTTTGCCTATATTTAATTGCAATTTTTCTTCTGTCAAAGGTAATATTGTATTATCAATAATAAAGTCCGCTGCCGCTTTAAAAAAAACAGGGAGCACGCCCCTTTCTTGAGGCTGATTCTGCTGTTTGAAAAATGTGGAAACAGGAGGTTTCTTTTTTCGAACAAAGAAATCTAAAAATTCCCTGTTTTTTAAAGTGGCGTTTAACAATAATTTGAGTGTTTCATACTTATTCTCATCGTTTTTTCGATCTTTCATAATAGCGGAGGCAGTGATAAAGAACGTTGGATCTATATTGGTCAAATGAGTATTTGTTAATGAGGCAATGAGCTCTTGCTCACAAGGAAGTTTTTTACATTCTTTTAAAAGTATTTTTCTTAGCGAATCTTGATAAACTGCAATGTGTTCTGGATCATTTAGAACAGTATCATGGATTATAATTTCTATCGCTTGGGTAAATACCAATTTAAGTATGGTACTACTGTTTTCTTTTTTTTTCAGGTTAAAATACTCATAAACATCGCTAAAAAAATGAGGGTTACTCGCTGCTTTTGTTATTAAATGTTTGAACAACTCTTTATTACTTGAATCATCAGAAGATGAGGAAGTAATTTTCTCTGCCTCATTCCACAGTACCTGATAAAATACTTCTGGTTTCTGCATTTCGGTGTTGAATAATATTTTTTTGTATCTATCTATTTTCGAATGAATGTAATTTTTAATATCAACTCTACAGGGTGTAGTCAACGCTTTATTTTCATTAATAATATTCTCATAATTTCCGAGCGCTTTAAGTGCTTTCTTCAGTGCTTCAGATTTCCTGGTATTACCAAAATAACAATTGACTATTCCCTCTACCGATTTATCAAAAATATAATTGATTAATTGTCTAAGGTGAAAAAACTCGCCATCAGTATCTATATGGAACGATTTATTGGTTAGATTTTTACCTGATTCCAACATGGGATTTATTAAATGCTGGAGAGTACTGAGGTTCCTCATTTGCGTTGTGCACCATTTATAAACATCTTCTGGTACTCGTTCTTTCAAAAGACCTTTTAAATTTGCCAGAACACAATTACCTATTTTTTGGGATTTTGAATGTTTGCCCCAGCTAAAACTAAAACCTAAATCTTTTAGTGTATTATCATATTGATCATAAAACTTCTTATAGCCCTCTTCATTACCATTTACTACATTCAACTCAGTAATTTTTTCAATGGCTGTTTTTAACTTATTTAAATCCAAGCCTATGATATTAACGCGATAAACTAAATTATAATTTGATCTTTGACCATTACCACGATTGCAATGCGTCATAACTATTTGATTTTTCTCTTTATATATTTGGGTATAGATTGCATGACCATTACAGTCATGTTCAATTGTGAGATCATGGTCATTAAGGATTTTTCTAATTCTTTTTAAGGTAATTTCTTTTTTATCTTCGATAACGATTGCCTTGATTGAATCAGAAAATCGATTAAAAATGCTTTTGTAGGCTTTTAACTCAGAAGCGGTATAATTTTTTCCTTCGATTTTAATATCTTGTGAGAGTACTGTTAACAGTAGTTTTACAAATTCCTCACTCGCTGCTTTAACAACTAAACCCTGTTTTTTAATATGTTCTTTGGGATTAGCCACTAAATCCACCAGATAACCATGAAACATAGCAGACCACAGGGGCAAGAAGTTTTTACTTTCCTCATCATCTACCTCGCTTATCCAATTTTTCTTTTTAATAATTGTTTCATTCAAGGTGGCTTTCTTTTTAACGTGGCCTTTTTTTGTTTTTATTTTATTTAATTCTTCTTCTGCATTGGTTATCTCTTGTTTCACCCGATCATAGGTTGCTGAAGCCAATTTATTGAGATTTTGTTGTGCCAGGTCTGTCCGCATAAGTTGTTCGAATTCAGGGGTAAAATCTACCGTTTGTTCTAGGGGGGAGTTCAATAAAACACGCTTCTTATTTTCGTTTTTTGATTGCATAGGCGGATCATCCTGACTAGATTGTTTTATATAAATACATTGTTGATATGTATAACACATATAGATGCATTGTAAATCCAATTTTTCGGAGTGCAATCAGGTTGTACTAATAATTTAATCAAAAAATTAATTACTTATCTGTACCACTTCGCGGATCAACGCCAACCATGCTTTTGCCGCACTTGAAAGATAGGCATTCCGGCGCCATGTCATAGCCATGTTCCATTGAAGCATGTCATCATCAAGGAAAAGAGAATGGATCTGTGGATTTGATCGCTCAGCACTAATCATTCGCGGTAAAAAAGCGACACCAAGCCCTGAGGATACAAGTTCCAACATAAAATCAATTTGACTGCTCTGTGCAACTACTTTTGGCTGGAAACCAACACGACTGCACGCATCCAAAATTAATCGATGCAAGGCAAAACCACTACCAAATAAAATGAAGGGAGTATCTTGAAGTTCTTTTAATGAAATCGAATCTCGAGTTGCAAAAGGATGGTTACGAGCCAAAAGCGCAACAATGGGTTCACTTCGGACTGGCTGGCAATCAAACTCTTCAGAAATAGGCAGTAATGTTCCCGCAAAATCTATAGTCCCCGCGCGCAAACATTCTGCAAGCTTATCACTGCCATGCTCTATAAGTTCCACTTCAATACCTGGATAACGCTGCCTGTAACGTGCAAAAAGTGGGGCAAATAGGGTAGAGCTTCCCACAGGAGAAATACCCAGACGAAGTTTACCTTGCTTCAAACCACGAATTTCATCAAGTTCTTTGAGAAGATCATCTCGATCCGCAAGAAGTTTAATCCCTCGGCGATAAACGATTTCACCTGCTGCAGTAGGTACATTATGCCGTTTAAAACGCTCGATGAGTGTAACTCCCAGCTCATCCTCAAGTTGTTTGATCGCTTTACTTACCGTGGACTGGGTAGCAAAAAGGACTTCTGCTGCTTTGGAGAAATTGCCTTGTTGCACAACTTCTATAAATATACGAAGCAATTTAAATTCCATAACTATTCCAAATTAGAATGATTATTAGTCAATAAATTCATTTTATTCATACTCTACTAAAGTGTAAACTTTATTGAAAGATAAAAAATCAAAGTGATCTTGCATATGACAGCAGCAATTCGGCAAAACTCTTTATTTCAAGTACTTTTAGTTTTAATTTTTTGGTTTGCCAGCGACCTGGTTGTGAAACTTATCAAGCTCCCAGTGTCTGGAGGGGTATTGGGTTTGGGTATTGTTTTGCTGCTCTTGGTGACAAAACATCTACAGCTAGACAGTATAAGGTTTGGGGCTCAATTACTCCTGGCGGATATGCTTCTTTTTTTTATTCCAGCCGTACTTGCAGTACTGGAGCATCAAGAGTTTGCTGGATTATTAGGGCTTAAGATTTTCTTTGTCATTGTGCTTAGCACCCTGTCCGTGATGTTGATCACTGCCTTAGTTGTTGATTATTGCTATCGTTGGAGAAAAAGCCATGCCAATCCCCATATTCTCTGAGCCGGCAATCCAGGCGCTTTTCTGGTCAACTTTAACAATCGCCATCTATTATATCTCTAAAAAACTATACAAAAAATGGCCATTCTGGTGGCTTATGCCACTTACTTTCGCACCCCTCATTCTCGCAAGCCTTGTTTTTTTACTTGATGTGAATTATCAGGATTATTTAAGCGGAACAAGATGGTTAGTGCAACTCATTGGGCCTGCTACAGTTGCCTTTGCAATCCCTATTTATGAACAACATCAACTCATTCGCCAGTATTGGCAGATACTTTTGATTGGTGTGATTGCGGGAAGTGTCACTTCACTGTTGTCAAGTTGGTTATTAGCAAACCTTATAGGCCTTGATGATCAAATACGATTAAGTTTACTACCACACTCTATCAGCACACCATTCGCACTGGAAGCCTCACGAAGCATTGGTGCCCCCACTGAACTTACTGCATTATTTGTCATTATTACCGGCATATCGGGAGCGATTATTGGTGATATTCTACTAAAATACTTATCATGCCATTCACCATTGGCAAGAGGAGCCCTTTTTGGAGCCGGAGCCCATTCAGCAGGGACGGCACAGGCACGTAAAATAGGAAATACTGAAGGAGCCATTGCTAGCCTGGTTATGATTTTGTCTGGTTTATTCAATATACTGCTTCTCCCTTTCATTAGCCACTTTTTAACTTGAGGGATTTTTGACTGTTTTTATTGAAAGCAAACCACCATCTTTACTTCTGGTCAAATTTCCTTTCTATAAGTCTGCGTCCAGATCTGTTTATATAAAAACTGACTTCCTTTTTCCTAAATCCAGTTTTCATTTGCAGTAAACGCGATAGTAAGCCAGCGTTCTGGAGTATCCTCTCCAATAGCTTCCGCTATTTCATTACGAATTTCATCCAAGGTGTCAATGCTTGTAATTGGGTAGCCTTTAGGTAGTACGATATGTATCTCAATAAATTGCGCACGTCCAATTTTTGCAACGTAGCTTGTATAGGCTTTAAAGCCACGTTGTCTGGTAAGCTCATCTAAAAATTCTCTTATTTTTTCATCAAGGCCTAAGGGAGCCATGCGAAAGATATCTCGCATGGCATCACGAACCGCCCCCATAGGGATAAAAATCAAACAAGCAGAAAGAATCGCTAAAATGAGAGGATCAATGTAGGGTGTAAAATATCCGTAGGCGCCCCCATCCAACAAGGCAGCAACCCCAAACGCGATGAGTAGAGAAGATGAAATTAATGCAGACATTAACCAGCTTTGAATGTCTAATCGCAGGAATTCTGACTTAATGTTACGGTTTTCTTTAATTAAATAAAAATACATCCCAGTCGATAAAAAAAATACCAACAGGGCAAACGCAAATGCCCAATCAAAATTCAGTTCATGCCCACCCGACATCAAACTGCCAATTGCATTGACGAGCGCATAGGTACAGAGCAGTATCAGGATACTACCATTCAAAACAAGCACCATAGGTTCTACATGCCAGTAACCATATTGAAACCTCCGGCTCCCCTTGCTTGTTAAAAGACGGGTGACAAAAAGGGCAAGGACTGACATAACGGTATCGACCATATTAAACATACCATCGAATACAATAGCCAATGAACCTGATAATAACCCAAAGAAAATACCTACTACGGCCAAGAGAAAGGTAACAGCTATTGATAGTTTAAGAGCTCGTCGTTCATGAAGCCCTTCTGACATTTTCATTTGAGTGATATCCTGGTATTAAATAGTCCATTACTGACTGAATTAGCGAGCACTTCAACAACCCCTTATTTCAGCATGTTATAATTTTACGCACATTAACTTTACGTCCTTTTAATGTTCCTCTTTGTAAATATTGTTGCGCTTTATCTGCCTGGCTGTGGTGGATTGCAACATAAGAGTGTGAGGCTGTTATGTTAATTTTGCCTACAGTATTTCCTGCTAACCCCGCATCTTTGGTTAATGCCCCTAATATGTCTCCAGGACGAATTTTATCTTTTTTACCGGACGAAAGACAGAGTGTAACCATTTCCGGCACTAATCGAGTGGTGTGGTGGTTTTCTAATTTATTAATGTTTCCCCAGTTAATGGGGTGTGGCATGTTATCTTCAATCGCACAAATTCTTTGTGCATCTGCAGGTGTGGTAATACTTAAGGCAATGCCTTTACATCCTGCGCGCCCAGTTCGACCAATACGATGAATATGAACTTCGTGATCAAAAGCAAGATCAAAATTAATCACTGTAGAAAGTTCCTTTATATCAAGTCCCCGTGCTGCCACATCAGTGGCGACAAGAATAGAGCAACTATGATTGGCAAAACGTAACACTGCAAGATCACGATCGACTTGTTCCATATCACCATTTAAAGCAATGGCACTGAAACCCTCTTCGATGAGCAGGTCTGTCACCTCCACTGTTTGTTGCCTGGTATTACAGAAGATTAATGTTGAAACGGGTCGATAGTGTAGTAGTAATGATTTTAATAAGGGAAACTTCTGCGCTTGTTTCGTGACTTCATAAAAATACTCTTCAATATTAATTTCCTCAGCTGGACTTTCAACACGAATTTCTTGTGGATTGTTCATGAATTGTTTTGAAATCTGCTTGATCTCTTCAGGATAGGTCGCAGAAAAAAGTAAGGTTTGACGTTGTTTGGGACAAACCGAAATAATGCTTTTCATGTCATCAAAAAAGCCCATATCCAACATTCTGTCTGCCTCATCTAAAACTAAAGCTTTTAACTGGGATAAATCCAACGAGCCGTTTTTTAAATGTTTAAGGATTCTCCCTGGTGTTCCTACAATGAGATGAGCCCCATGCCTCAATGAATCGAGCTGCGGCTTCATAGGGATACCACCGGATAAATTAATAATTTTGACATTTGGCATCAAACAGGCTAAGCGACGGATGGCTTGGCTTACTTGTTCTGCCAATTCACGGGTAGGACAAAGGACTAGACCTTGCACTGCAAAAAAAGAAATTTTTAAATTATTTAATAGGGACAAAGCAAAAGCAGCGGTCTTTCCACTACCTGTTTGGGCTTGGGCAATAATATCCTGATTTTTAAGAATTATAGGCAAGCTTTGCGTTTGAATAGGCGTCATATTTTCATAGTTTGCAGATGCAAGACTCTTTATTAATTCTTGGCGAAGGGGTAGTGAAGAAAATGATATCTGTTGATCGGTATGTTTGGGTTGAGTCATTGCAAGCGCTTATTTTTATAGAAGCAGTTAGATTAACATTTTTTAGTGTATTTTTAAATCAAATTGTTTTGAGTTGGCCTGTCAGGGCTGGTTGTGCTTATTGAATTTATATCATAGATAAACTAAGATAAATCCGCGCAATTTGCTCATAACAAAAACAAAGGTTGTAAAAATGAAAAAAATTTTGTCACTTACCGCCCTTTCCATTTTGATCAGCAGCTGTGCTTCTATTTCAGCTAATCCACAAGCAGCCCGTATTATTGCTTCACCGAACCCTATACCCAAAGGGTGTAAATACCTGGGGCAAGTTGTTGGTAATCAAGGTAATTTCTTTACTGGAAGCTTTACTTCTAACCGTAACTTAGAAGAGGGCGCCATG
This sequence comes from Legionella longbeachae, assembly GCF_004283175.1. Lineage (GTDB taxonomy): Bacteria > Pseudomonadota > Gammaproteobacteria > Legionellales > Legionellaceae > Legionella > Legionella longbeachae. Next base: position 25,127 of record NZ_RXNW01000011.1, on the reverse strand, counting down.
AACGATCTTAAAAACAAAGCAGCAAAACTAGGTGCGAACTACATTCAGTTAGTCACCAATCGTGCCGGGGTCACTGGTTCCATGAGTGGTGCTTTTAATAGTGGTGGTGGTTTTATGAGTGGTAGCTCTGAACAAACGAATGTTACGAACTTGGGAAATGCATATTACTGCCCATCAAAATCAATCGGATTAGACTAACATCCTCTTGAATTCATATTTTATTGGGTTGCGTTGATTTATTTTTCACATGAAATTAATATTGCCTGGTTGCTCGCAATCAGGTTTGATCCCTCAAAGTTTATTAAAGAGAAAAAATATTCATCAGTATGTAATTCTGAGGTACATTCGGCAGGTATGGAAATTCTGATATTGTCTCACTTGGTATAGTGGCACAGGGTATACTCACAAATATTTAATGTTTATAACAAAAAAATTTATTTTTTAAATGATTACTATAAGGATGAGTAATGATTTTAGCTCTTTTTTTGCTCTTCATATCAGCTGTAGCAATTTATATTTCCTGTGAATATTTTGTTAATGCAATAGAATGGGTTGGACATAAATTTAACATAAGTAAAAATGCTACAGGTACAATACTAGCCGCTTTTGGGACTGCGCTTCCTGAAAGTGTAGTTACTTTCGTAGCGGTAGTATTTGGTAATACACCGGCACAAAAGGAAATAGGTATTGGTGCGGCAATCGGCGGTCCTTTAGTTTTATCAACTATCGCCTATTCTATTGTTGGATTGGCATTCATTACCCAAAAGCATCAAAGAAAACCAATGATATCTAAAACAACCGAGCTTCGTCTCGGGCATGATCAGATATGGTTTATGAAAATATTTGTAGTAAAAATTTTGCTTGGCTTAGCTGTTTTTAGTTATAAGCCATGGCTAGGGATAGGATTTCTGATCGCCTATGCATTTTATGTCAAGCAGGAAATGCAGGGCACAGATGATCCAGAGCACCTGGATTTTCTAGAGCCCTTAAAAATAAGACCTGATGATAATAGCCCTTCGTCTAAATGGGCTTTAATGCAAACGATTTTGTCTCTAATTGTTATTTTCATAAGCTCACATTTTTTTGTCCAGCAACTAGAAACGATCGGGCCTGCTATGGGATTGTCTCCCCAAATGGTTGCTTTACTATTAAGTCCAATAGCTACAGAGCTTCCAGAAATCATGAATGCTATAATATGGGTTCGCCAAGGAAAGCAAATACTGGCTCTAGCTAATATTAGTGGGGCAATGATGATTCAAGCTACCATTCCAAGCGCTTTAGGAATCTTTTTTACACCATGGATTTTAGATAAGGCCTCGGTATGGGGAGCTGTAATTACACTATTATCAATCTGGGGGTTGTACCTCTTACTCAAAAGAAGCGAATTAACCAGTTCTCGCTTATCCTATTTTGGGCTGTTTTATCTTCTATTTGCAATAGGGCTTTTTTTCATTTAATACTGAAATTAATATTCTAAATTAGTAAGGCATGCAATGCCCCTCTTTGAAATTATTAAAAGCACTTGTTATGAAAAATAAATCCAAGTCAGTTTTATCACGACTACCAATAAGTATTTGGACTCTAGGGTTTGTCAGCATGCTGATGGATATTTCATCCGAAATTATTCATAGCTTACTACCCTTGTTTTTAACCACTGCGCTAGGCACAAGCACTTTCGTAATCGGAGTAATTGAGGGTTTAGGAGAATCAACTTCACTTATTGTGAAAATATTCTCAGGGGCGCTAAGTGATTATTTGGGGCAAAGAAAAATTATCGCTGTGATTGGTTATGCTATGGGAGCTATATCTAAACCATTATTTGCAATAGCGCCGACAAGCAGTATGGTTTTAGCTGCCCGTGTATTTGATAGAATAGGAAAAGGCATGAGAGGAGCACCCCGAGATGCACTTGTTGCTGATATTGCCCCATACGAGTCAAGAGGGAGTGCTTTTGGACTTCGTCAAGCTTTAGATACTGTTGGCGCGGTAATTGGTCCTTTGTTAGCAGTAGGATTAATGCTCCTTTTTGCAAATCAGTTCCGAATTATATTTTGGATGGCAGCCATTCCAGGTGTTTTATCCGTTATGCTTCTTATTTTTGGAGTTAAGGAACCTCGAACTCCTGTGCCATGTGAAAAGCGAATAAATCCGCTTAGTCGTAACCATTTATCTCGTTTAGATACGGCTTATTGGTGGCTTGTTATCATCGGTGCTATTTTCACACTTGCGCGATTTAGTGAGGCTTTTCTAGTGTTGCGGGCGATTGATGTGGGAATGTCGATCACCATAGCCCCCATAGCAATGGTTATTATGAGTTTCACTTATGCTATTTCTGCTTATCCGTTTGGAAAACTTGCTGATAACATGAGCCACTCCAGACTATTAATGGCAGGCATACTGGTTTTAATTGTTGCCGATATGTTACTTGCAATAAATCATCATTGGACTACGCTCATTGCGGGGATTTCACTTTGGGGAATACATATGGGAATGACTCAAGGCTTATTAGCAACGATGGTCGCAGATGTTTCTCCGGGGGATTTACGAGGAACAGCTTTTGGTTTTTTTAATTTAGCCAGTGGATTGATGATGCTCGTAGCGAGTATGCTCGCAGGTTTTTTGTGGGAACACTTTGAACCATCAATTACATTTTATATGGGGGCTGTCTTTTGTGTGATTGCCCTTATTGGCCTCATTTTTCGCGGTATTCACTTAAGATCCCAGTTATAAAATTAATGTCATGGGGGCTAAACCAATATTAACAGCTTTATTATGTTGCAATGGAATGTGTAATCAATAAGTTTGACGCCTTACCAGTCAGACACTGAAAATATCATTAATCAAGCAGAAGACTCACATCAGGTTCGTCAAAAATAGAGAAACAATTTATGACGCATGCTTTTCAAGCAATCCTGGTTGCCTGCAACCAGGACTTTACACCTAATCATATTAGCTAATCTGCGGCTTGTTTCACACATCGATTGCCGCAGGCCGTTGCGATACAGCTTTGACCAACACCACAATCATCGTCTTTAGTGCATTGTTCCCAGCAAGATGCACAATTTTGCGGGCAATTAGCCGCCAGTTTATATAATTTCATGTTCCTTTGAATGGCCGCCGAACTCTCTGAAGATGAATAAACATGAAAGTTAAGCCCAATAACAAGGAACAATGAAACACCTAAGTATATAGTTTTCATTTGAAGCCCTTTTGGATTACTGAGACAAAGAACTATCCCGGGTATTGCTGCAGCCTTGAATGCAGGGCTGATATTGCTCCTTGCAGTACGATTCATCATTATTATTCGTAGTACAATGGTTATATTGGGTTTCGCATGAACTCATACAATAATCGTAACTTTTATTGCAAGATTGTTCATCTGCATAGACAGTGTTCATCCAACCGAAAAACAAGGTACTGATTAGTAACGCATGAGTTTTTTTCATTTACTCATCTCCTTCCTATTGAGAACTGAAAAATTGATCATGTATCTTTTTACATGGGTCAACAGACAAAATTAAATCCTATTGTCCATTGATTAAGTTTAGCAATAAATTGCAGGTTGGCTTTTGACCTACCCTCGCTTGCCAAAAATCCAGCGTTATTCACAGCGGAAGTCACTTTTTACACAAAATCACTTCAAGATTAATCCTAATCGTTTATCATACTCGTGTTGTAATTCGAAATTCTCGTGATGATACTTAACTAAAAGTGCTTCCTGTTGGTTACTGGGTTGTTCTGTAGAAACTCCTTTAGAGGGATACCCCTATTTTTTTCGCTGCTGTTTCAGTTTTCGGTGGATTATTATTTGGTTTATCTATCCTTCTTGCATCCTTGAAAAAAACTGGCTGTAATTTGGAGAGAATTGTTTGTAGATAAAAATCCTTTTTAGTAATTCCAAAAAGGGAACTATTTTCATATGCGTCCTCAACAGGTAAAAATGAATCAGGGAATAATTTTCTGTTCCTTAACCTTGCTGGAAAATAGGGGCGACTCTTTTTAAGTACCGATCACTGATTTAATCCATCTCCCCCCTTTAGGCAAAGATCTCTTTGGAATAGCATTTTCAATATGCCCATTAAATTGACTAATACATTATCAATTAATCAGTGAGTTCTCAGGTATCCTCACACGAACCGCTTGGGTGCCGGCTATTGCCTTCACCCAGCTGCAATTTCTAATCAATTAAAAGTTAATGGCAGTTCCGGTAGGTGCGGTTATAGGGTAAGGATAAACCACTACAGGCGGAACAACAGGTGTAACGACAGTCGTCACAACAGGTGTAACAGCGACTGGTTTGTATGTAACCATGGGTTTATAGGTAACTACTGGTTTATAGGTAACCACGGGTTTATAAGTAACTGCCGACGTGTATGCAACTGCCGGTGTATAAGGTGGTGTGTATTTAACGGAACAACATCCTGCCATCAGAATCATATTTCCTAATAAAATAATCCATTTCATGATAAAGCCCCTTGCATGGATGCCTACATAAATAGTAGATCATTTGATCAATTAGGGCAATTAATATTCAAACACCCTTCTTACAGATATGTAAAATTCCTTGTGTAACTAGGAAAATAATAGAGAGATCAGCATGAATTATGAACGACAATTAGCAAAAGTAATTGATTTCATCGGCAAACATCTTGATGAAAAATCGGGTATCTAAAAAAGGATTTAATAAGCGAGCTATTTCTAAGCTGATTGACTGTTCGCCATCAACACTCTATAAATGGTTAAAACGAAGACAAATTCGACTAAAATAAAGGCATAAACAAACTGAAAACAAGCAGAATGGCGACACACCCACTAGGTTATTTAATTTTCTCAAATGATGAAAATTGTAGATTTAACTGATCTTGTGAAAAATTAGACTTGTCTAATCGGTGGGCTCCATATTTGACTAAAAAATGGACGGAAACAATGGGGGTTAGTGTCTGCATCCACAGCATGATAACATTTTAAATTGGCTTATGAACGGACCTATCGCAACACTAACCACATAGAATAGAGATGATAAGATGAAATGGACTTCACCTATAGGTTTATTGGGTTTGGCATTAAGCTCTTTGGGCTTAGTAGTTATCTTTGGGTGGTATTTTCATGTACCCAATATAATTTCCGTATTCCCTAATTACATAAACATGGTATTTAATACAGCCCTATGCTTCACCTTATCTGGCATGGCATTGTTTCTATCAAGAAACAACTCAAGTCCGAAAAATCGTATCTATACAATTATTGGCTTTTTAATTTTGACAATTTCTGGAGCAACCTTTGCTGAATATCTTTTTAATACCTCATTAGGTGTTGATGAATTTTTTATTAAAATTTGGCTTTTTGATCAAAATCAATATCCAGGCAGAATGGGACTTAATACTAGTGTGGGATTTATATTAGTAAGCTTATGCTTCATTTTATTTCAATATACCGATAAGCTTTTTATTGCGATACTCACTCAGGTAATCATTTTTTCCATTATGCTTCTTGGTATATCCGCTGTACTTGGATACTTATTAAAATTAGAATTTCTCTATAGCTGGTATCAATATACTCGTATGGCTATTCATACATCGCTTGGTATGAGCTTGCTCAGTATTGCTTTATGGTTAGCATGGGTAAATAACCATAATTTTTCCAAGTTTTATCATGACAGTGAAGATAAGAAGATCATCTTATTAAGTTCATTTATTTTGATTAGTATTACGGGCATTGCTTGTTTAGCCGGTTTTACAATTGCTGGTAATTCTTTAGAAAATCAAATAGAGCTCATCATATTAATTTTAGCCATCTCAATTGGTCTAGGAATACTATTTTTATATTGGCAAGTATTACCAATCATAAATCAACTTGTAGTTGTAAAAAAGGAGGCTATTGATAGCAGTATGCGATTACAAGCGATTTTTAATCATGCAGGAGAGGGAATTATTACTATCGATACCCAAGGGACAATCGAGTCATTTAATCCAGCCGCTACTAAAATGTTTGGTTATAGTACTAAAGAAGCAGTAGGAAAAAACGTAGAGATCATTATTCCTCCTGATTTACGAGAGAAACACAGTGCCGGGATGGAGGAATATTTAAAGACCCATAATTCTACATTTGTCGGTAAGCATAGTATGGTAATCCCTGCATTACGAAAAAATAATGAGCAATTTCCTATGGAAATTGCCATCACGGAAATGCAGGTTGATAACCAATACAAATTTATAGGTATTATGCGTGACATATCAGAAAGAAAAGCCTATGAAGAAAAAATATTAGAAAGCGAAACACGATTTCGATTAGCTTTTGATTATTCACCTATTGGGGTGGCTTTGGTATCACTAGAAGGGCATTGGCTAAAAGTCAATAAGACATTATGCGATATCGTGGGATATAGCGAATCAGAGATGCTGCGCATGAATTTTCAAACTATTACCCATCCTGATGATCTTGAATTAGATCTTAAATATGTGAAACAACTCTATGATGGAGAAATACCTTTTTATCAAATGGAAAAGCGTTATATTCGTAAGGATAAGAAAATCACTTGGATACTACTCATTGGAGCAATTATTCGTAATGAGCAAGGAACTCCACTCTATTATATTGGGCAATTTCAAGATATAAATGATAAAAAGGAAAAAGAAAAAGAATTATCTATTAAGGCCTATATTGATACACTTACAGGACTTGTGAACCGTAATCAGCTAGAAAATAGTTTAAATTTAACCATCTTATCTGCTCTGAGACATCAACAACAATTTGCAGTTTTTTTTATTGATCTTGATAATTTCAAACAGGTGAATGATTCTCTTGGACATGATGCTGGTGATGAGTTATTGAAAGTTATTAGCGATCGGTTTAGAAATAGTATAAGAAAAACCGATATTGCAGCGAGGTTAGGTGGTGATGAATTTATTTTGGTACTTCATGATATTAAAAGTCCAGAAATAGCTGCAGTTTTTGCTGAAAATATTCTAAATATATTAATAAAGCCAATAACTATAAAAGAACATGAGTTATTAGTCACTGCCAGTATTGGCATTAGCTTTTATCCAGCAGATGGAGAGGATTATCACTCATTAATTAACAGTGCAGATTTAGCCTTATACAAAGCAAAAGAAGAAGGTCGAAATAATTATCAGTTCTGCACGAAAAAAATTAATGAGGAAATAAAAAATAAATTATTATTTAAGAATGCACTAAAAAATGCTTTAAAAAATAATGAGTTTTATCTGACTTATCTACCAAAAATAAATATTCAAAAAAAGATTACTGGATTTGAAACCTTATTAAGATGGGAGAATAAAGAATACCAGACGGTATCTCCATCGAAAATTATCCCCTTGGCAGAAGAAATTGGCATCATAAATCAAATTGATGATTGGATTTATGATACTGCTATTGATCAAGGATCGCACTTAAGAACCAGTTGTCACTTACCTATAAAAATCTCAGTTAATGTATCAACAAAACAGTATTTACAACCTGAATTCTCCAGTAGTGTTTTAAATAAACTAAATCAGAAACAATTTCCAGCGCAGTTTTTGGAAGTTGAAATTCATGAGAGTTTGATTATGCAAAATCCTAATCATTCAATAAAAGTAATCAAGCATCTTAAAGACAATGGCATCGGAATCATTATTGATAATTTTGGTACGGGATATTCATCGTTAAATTACTTGAACCAGTTCAATGCAGATTACATCAAAATAGATCCTCAATTCATAAAACATATAGTAGAGAACTTTGAACACCAGGGATTAGTGATGGCCATAATAGCTCTAGCCAGAAGTTTAAATATAAAAGTAATAGCCGCAGGAGTTGAATCGATGGATCAATATCATTTATTGTCACAATTAGGGTGTGATGAACTGCAAGGTTATTATATTAGCAAGCCTCTACTTGCAAAAGAAATATCACAATTTATTCAACAATACAGTAACAAAGTAAGCGGGTAGAATACTCACTAAGAGTTTTGGAAAAAACGGAGTACTTCATGAATGATATAAATGGATTAATTCTGTTCCTCAATGAGTGCAACAATTCTCGCTTTGTGAAGCTTGGTATCCACTCGTTTATTGCTGTCTGCCAACATGACAGTAGCTCCATATTGGCCTTGTGGGGAAAAAATCATCAAGAGATAAGTAATTGCATGCCTTTACCGTTACTTACTGCTTGATTTATATACAGAAGTTGCGTTAACGAGTTGAATCCGCCATTCATAGTATTCATTGATAGATGATTAAGCGTCTATTCGCGTTCTTCATTGAGGGATTTTTGAAAGTACAAAAAATCAAACTTAATTCTTATGATGTTACATGGATAATTCTTAATGACAATTATTTGCCAATTAGGGTTAAATTACAGAACCGAGGCAAAAGCGAATTACAGTATTTAAATTAACTCTATTGTGCAAATAATAATTTATTTTACTTAAATAAGATTAAATAATTTCGCACGACACCTGAATTAAAGATTTCCTTATTTGTAATTAATAGAATTGTTAGTATAAATTAAAATCAAAAATTTATCATAATTCGCTTTTGTCTCAGATCTGTAATTTAACCCAATTTGCGACAAAGCCTTTTAGATATCTAAACCCTAAATATGACTAATAAAAATTTTCAATTGGAAAATTATTGTTCAGTACTGATAAAATCAAATCAATAAAATATTTTATAGTGATTGTAGAAATGATACCTGATGTACCACCTACTGGTAAAAAAAATGATCCTCATCTACGGCAAACGCTCAAGGAAGGTGCGCGTGATGTTCTTCAAGCAGCTATTCAAACTAATAATAAATCCAACCCCACTCCCCCTGGTTCGTCTCTGGATATGAATCAAACCTTCAATAGCCACAGCATTGTCCATATTGTTCTTTCTTGCGCCACACTTCCATTAGCTGTATATAATTTATATGAACAAAATAAGCATATTCAAGCTTTAAAAGCAAAGAGACTACCAGAACAACCGCTAAAGAAAAAAACTCCCTCTACCCAATTGGGTGCGAGGGAACTTCCATACCCCTCTGCTAAGCTTGGTGTGAGTGAATTTTTTACAGAGACAGTAAGAACACCTACAGAGATAAATAATAATCTGATTTTTATAAAAAAAGCACAAATGGCTTCTACGGCCACCAACATTGTACTCTCTCTTATAGTTACAGGAGTTGTAATCAGTGCGATTTTTACTGGAGGGCTTTCTCTTGGCGCTATTGCTGTAACTACCATGGCTCTTACTTCTATTAAAATAGGAATAGATATATATCTGGCAAAAAAAGAGACAAATCTCAAAAACGAATTTTTTGAGTCCAAAGTTCTCAGTGCAATTCCCAATTTGGAACCCAAAGAGCGTAACCTATATGAGCGTTTGGTTACTATCGAAGATAGAACTGCTATTATGGCCTCAATAGCTCTAAATCAAAATAAAACAAACCCAACTCTTTATCCTGAGGCAGAGATAAAAGAATATGTTTTAACTAAAAGACAAGGTCTCTTAGAAAACGCAAAATTGCGTAATATCCAATTAGGCTTTGCAGCATTAGGTGCTGGCATATGGTCCGCCACTAATTATCTATCGCTTGGACTCCCTGGAATAATATTATCGGCAGGGGCTACCGGACTTTCCGTTGTACTATCAATTATAAAAACCCAATACGTACAAAATGCCCTAGGTTCCGAGACTACAGAATGGTTTAGAACCTTCTTCTCCAAAAAAAATGGAACCCTTGACCTATCAGACTATAAAAATAAAGAGATTAATTCATTCATTGAAGATATAAAAAATCGAGCATTATCAGAATCTTTGGATTCCTATATTAAAATACAGCAGGGTATTAGCTCTGCTCACAATCAGCAACAACAGCGTCCAAAAACTTTTGATCCAACTCAAACTAGAAATTCTAAACTCCCTATAGGAGCCACTGAATACCCTATAAGAGATCCTGAACTCCCTATAGGAGCCACTGAGCACCCTATAAGTGCTTCTGAATACTCAATAGGAGCCACTGAAGACTCTATAAGAACTCCAGAGCACTCTATAGGAGCTTCAGAGAGTTCTGTCTATGTATTTCGGCCCTAGCCGAACACCTATTAGACCTAGTGTAATGAAATGGACTCCTCTCCGGCTTTGTCGCAAAAAAGTAGTCCCCGGGATAGATTGTGTATTTTTGCAAGGGGACGAATAGAGATGCTGAGTTTTAAGTGGCGCCATTTTAAGCTGGATATTATTTTGATGTTGGTTAGATGGTATTTGGCCTACTCATTGAGTTACCGAGATGTTGCAGAGCTAGCCCTGGAACGTGGTCTAAAAGTAGATCACTCCACTATCAATCGCTGGGTGATTGATTATTCTCCTCAGTTGGAAGAAGTATTTCACAAGCGCCTCAAGCGACCTATTGGGATTTCATGGCGAATGAGTGTACTTATACAGGGCGGTAGACAAAGAAGGTAAAACGGTTGATTTTATGCTTTCAGAGAAAAGGGATGAGCCTGCTGCACGGGCATTTTCGAGAAAGGTATTGGCTCTAACAGCTTAACAGATAGAGTAACCATGGATAAAAGGGGTGCTAATAAAGTGGGAACTGACACGATTAATTTACACGTGACGCTGCTGTTTATGTTGGGTGGACTGTTCGTTCAGCTCACTGTGAGACAAATTAAATACCTCAATAATATTGTGGGACAAGACCATCGATTTATCAAAAAAATCACGAAACCAATGAAGGGCTTTAAAGCATTTCATTCCGCCGATGCTACATTAGCTGGCATTGAATTACATCATATGCTCAGTAAAGGGCAGCATAATCAATCGGCCAGTCAAACTATTTTTGAACAGTTCTATGGGCTCGCGGCATAAGCTCGCCCAGAATAACTCCGTTCTTAGTTTAAAAAAATTCTCACGACAAAACCCTTCAGATATTAGGGGATTGGCATTGAAAGACAGCAGATAATTTATAAGAGGGCTTTTGGCTTTAAAATTGCTTGCCAAATTTGGCTCCATAAACTATCTCATTCGGACTTCTTTGAACAATATTATACGTTATAGTAGGAGTAATCTCGATGGTTGGTTTTAATTTAAAAATATAATTAAAAGCAACTCTTCCTAGTAATTTATCAGATTCACCTTTTTCAAACTTCAAACCAGGACCAATACCAAAAGTTATGTGTTTCAAACAGCTAAAGCTCATTAAGCCAATAACTTCAATTTCATGGTGATGGACTTTATTATTCAGTGTGTCTTCCAGAGTAATAGAATAACCAAAAGGAAACGTAAGTGCTTTATGGTATTCAACGCCATAGGTAAAATAATTATTTGATTCAACTCCAGTACCACCTACAAAAAGAGCAAGTAAATGGTCCTTTTCAAACCGAGAATGAGTTGTTGCTATAGAGGCACAACCTGTATTATTAATAAATACTGTGATTAACAAAAAACTGATTTCAAAAAATTTAAACCTTTTTTTAAATTTGTCCATCTTTAATTAAGAAAAAACGATGTAAGATTAAACTATATCAAATATTAAATAATTTTAGAAAAAGCCCAAACTAATCACCATTTGGCTTTAAATAAATTAATTTAATTACGCAGTTAATTATAATAAATTAATAGCTGAGAGGGTTTATTACATTAAACCCCGATGAGTAGACAACAGGATAACCGGCCATGAAAAGGAATTTCACTATTTTTATCTCTTTATTGCTAACAGCATGCCATACGGTAAAACAAAATCCTGTCCCTGAGCATTTGGCAAGTGTTGCTGAAATTCCAGGATTTCAGGATATACGCAGTAATTTTAATGAAGGCACGAATCAAAAAATAAAAATGCAATCCATTGCACGGGTCAAACAATTAGCTAAATCTTACCCCGATACCATGTATCATCATAAAGGAGCATTTACATTATTGGTGATTTCAGGCGGAGCAGATTATGGCGCTTTTGGTGCAGGCCTCTTAAATGGCTGGACGAAGTCAGGCACTAGACCATCATTTACAACTGTAACAGGGATAAGCACGGGGGCTTTAATTGCACCATTAGCTTTTGCTGGGCCAAAATATGATGCTACGCTGAAGAAAGTATATACCACCATTTCAACCAAAGATGTTTTGAGTGATAAACCATTACTATGGACGTTAGCAACTGGAGGTTCTTCTCTTAAGGGAACCAAACCTTTGCAAAACCTAATTGCCCAACATGTTAATGAAGCTCTACTTCATGATATCGCAAAAGGCTATTATGAAGGCAGGCGTCTTTATATTGGTACTTCTAACCTTTATGCACGTGACTTGGTTGTATGGGATATGACTAAGATAGCAGCCAGCAAAAATCCTGAGAAGCTCAATCTATTTAGAAAAATTATGCTCGCTTCGGCAAGTATCCCTGTTGTGATGCCCCCTGTTTATTTCGATGTGGTTGCCAAGGGAAAATCTTATACTGAGATGCATGTGGATGGCGGAACCACCTTTGGTGTCTTCTTAAGTCGTCTTAACTCTGACATTCATGCGGCAAAAAAATATCTCAAACTAAAACAAAAGCCAAATATTAATATTTATGTAATACGTAATAACCAAAACCACTTCCATTATAAGATAGTCAAGCCTAAAGTACTGGATATTGGTAAGCGTGCTGTGGAAAGTGTTACAGCAGCACAAGGAGCTGCTGATGTGATTTTTATTTACCTTTGTGCGTTATTAAATGGCGCTGATTTTAATTTGGCAAATGTCCCAAATGAGTTTAATTCTAATTCAGAGGAGTTGTTCGATACGCAACGAATGAACCAATTATATCAGATAGGTTATTCTAAGGCTTTAAAAGGTTATCCATGGCAAAAAGTTCCTCCTGATGTTGCCAAACAACATCAAGGTAAATCAACTATGGGTTCTAATGCAGGCTTACGGAGCCGTGGTGGTATTTAGCTTCTGGCTCTCATCATAAGCGATATCGCCGTGGTATGAAAAAAACAGCGTATATGAGGGCAGTTGAATGTAGAAGCGTTACAGTAACATTCACGCCCCCCAGGTCTTTAGACTACTTCTGATAACAAGCTGAGTGATTACCGAACTCATCATCATTAGATATACTTGAGGGATATGTTTTCAATTCAATTTCATCGTTTCCATCGTTTGGGTTTTCTTTTTTAGCAGGCAAAGTGATTAATGAGCTAAAAAATTCTTATAAAAATGACACGACCCATTTTGTCTTTGAACCATGGAGCAAATGCAATTTTAGCTAAAATTTTGGAGGTGCATATTTGAAGGTAACTCTAAAAGATACGTTTTAATCTTCTTATACAGCCCATTAGCAACCCAGCCAATGCCGTAAAACCCATGGTACTATTACAGACTTTCCCTCTTTAACCGCACACATATTGGCACCATTTCCCAAAAGAGCAATGCTATAATCCGATCATATATGGAAAATTAATGCTTGAGGAACCGGAGTTAAGTACAAGCAGATGATCATTATCCATAGAAGGCGTTAAATAACATTATTCTGGACGAAGTACTACAATATTTTTAGGTATTCTTACCCAGTTAGTATGTTCTGTCCAACTTTGAGTCGAATAGTAGGAGAAATAAAATCCTCTCTAATCTGCAACTCAAAAAGAACGAAACATGCAAGGCAGAGCAAATAAGCCTTATTTTTTTGAGCTAAAATGCTGGAAGACACGCGCAGCAAACTTTACCAATTTAAACTCACGAACTTTAAATACACTATCAATAGGCGTTTTGAATAAGTGATTTGTATAATTCGATAACGTTTTGAGTGAGATAGCCAATACAAGATCTAATATTTGCTTTTCCATATAGCCTGCTGCAAGGAATTCATCAACTTTTTCCTCTGAAGGCCTGCCTCTTGTCCAAAGTAACTCACGTGTAAATTCAGCTAATACCTGATACTTTTTTTCAGGAATCCTTTTATCTTCCCTTATAGCATCGGTAATCGCTGGCTCAAGTTTGGCAGAAAAATCTGCTGCTATAGAGTGTGCTGCCAGGCAATAGTCACAACCATTTTCATAGCTAATGACTAAAAAAATAATTTGCTGTTCTTGAATTGAAAACCCTGAGAACTGCGAAAAAGCTTGGTATGCATCCATATAAACCTCTAGAACCTCAGGTGCATTTGCCATAGCTTTAAACAAATTTGGAACCATTTTGGCTTGCCGCAGCGAGCGATCGTATAAACGAGACACTCTTTGATCATTGGATTGATCAATCAAACCTGCTTTCATTGTATACCCACTGTCATTCATTTAATTCTCCCATAAACCTCCCCCTCATAAGTAATTATTAGATTAAACATAATACTCTTGCAATCGGTTTATAAACTAAAGAAAGAAGCAACAACATGCCGGTATAAAAAAATTGAAACAGACAGTGGTATATATAAAGAGTAACGACGATAAAGTTAGATGGATCCGATGATCTGGAACAAAAATCAGGAAAAATGAGAGCTATTCCCAAATTGTTAGTTTAACCACATTACTCTTAGAATGGCTTAACCACAAGTCCATAGGCCAGTAGAACTTTCAATATCTCGGATAGGCCTGAGGACTCTGTGGGTAAGCCATGACCTCCATAAGTCTCTTGATACAGTGTTTACCAACGGAATAACCAACCTCCAGAGACAACCACTGGGCACGCTTAGTTTTACCCTCAAACGAGCATTGGAAAAACATCTGAAATAGCCTGTAAAGCCGTTTGCTTCCAAGCCTTAATTTGAGCAGGATGAACGCCGTACTCGCTGGTCAGCTGAGTTTGTGTCACTTTTCCTTCACTTGCTGCAAGTGCAATTTTTGATTTTTTTGATGCAGTGTAATAATTGCGCTTTTTAAACATTCTATTCCTCGCTTATCAATTAGAAGAATAGTTCTTATAAATTACCTTTTTGCGTCCAAAAAACCGCGCCTATATCACAGTATACGTTTATCGACATCATCACAACTTTTGATTTCGGTCAAAGGCATACATAAGCTATGATGACTGAGAGTACAAAGAAAATTTTATAACAATATAGGAATTATGCTGTTAAATTAATTCATTCAAAACAGCCAATCAAAAATTTACTTTGGATGAAGGAATTAACAAAACTCAGGAGAACCCTTTCTATGGTGGATAAAGTTGTTGTAGCTGGGCTAATTGGATTAGGCGCCGCAATTTTGGTAGGTACAGGTGAATTTCTACTGCATTTTAATATGACAGGCTATAGTTCTAAGATTCCTTACCATTTTTTTCTCGATATCTCCCGTAAGAGGTTAATTTGGGGGCACTTTATTGCTGTCCTGGCGGCGCCATTTTACTTGGTTGGTTTTTGGCATTTATATCAAATGTTATTGCCGTCAGGTGGTAAGCTACCTGCAGCAGTTGCCCTGTTGGCAGGATATGGCTTTATTATGGGGACAGTGTGGATTGGCTCACGTGCTTTAATCGCTACAATAGTTCAAGCCAATACCCCTGAAAACCATGAACTTATTGCGTCTTATCAGCTTTATAATGAGTCACTTCTCCAAGTAATTCGTGTTACTACTTTATTAATGTCCGCAGGTTTTGTTTACTTGGTACTGCGTGGAGCAACTTTTTATCCTACATGGATGTGGATATGCAATCCATTTTTCATTCTACTCGCAGTTTTTCTTATTTATTTTTTTTGGCCTGGGATCGGAAAGTTCATAATGCCTATTGCGATGAATGTTACCTATACCCTATTTTTTGCACTCTCAACTTATTATGCATTTCACCGACAGGCAGAGCTATGAAAAACTCATAGCCCATCTAAAGGACTAGTCTACGTGCAGCGTTGTATTTATTGAAGGATGCATGAACACTTTGTTTGTTCCATTCATATAAGCAATTTTGACACTTTCAACTTCTGTATCGTTTCCAAGGCCTAGAGTGATTTGATTACCTTGATAGGAACACAATCCCTGAGTGGGAACAAAAAAGCGTGTTAAAGTCTTACCATTTTTGAGTTGTAATTTTATTACAGCTCCGATGGCTTCAGGGGCATAAGACATCTGAATTTTTATATAATTATTAGTCCCACCCTGACGATTAAGAAAAACTTTCAATGGTCCATTGAGGTTCGTATAAATGAGATCGGGGTAACCATTGCCTGTAAGATCTGTACTTAGCGGAGAAATAGCAAAGTAAGGATCTTCGGCATTTGCTTGTTGTTCAATAC
This sequence comes from Legionella longbeachae, assembly GCF_004283175.1. Lineage (GTDB taxonomy): Bacteria > Pseudomonadota > Gammaproteobacteria > Legionellales > Legionellaceae > Legionella > Legionella longbeachae. The sequence goes on along the minus strand of NZ_RXNW01000011.1, from coordinate 8,954 downwards.
TAGCATAAGTATTGTTTGGCAACTCTTTTAATAGTCGGCCAAGGAGACGGAATAGCTTATGTAAGGGAAAACCTACATAGTTTTGAGCGATAACTAGATCTTGCCTTCCATCGTTAGTGAAATCCTGAAAGATGACTCCCCATCCAAACTCATAATCTGCAGTCTTGGTTTTCTTAGCGACATCTTCAAATTGAAAATTACCTCGGTTAGCCAGGAATATATTATCACGCAATAAAGTTTGATCTTTGCGCAGATCACCTCTGACAATAAGATTAGGAGGGGTTGAGCCAAAATTCCACCAGTAAAATGGCCCGATATTGCTAAAAAACAAATCCGGTAAGCCATTATTGTCATAATCCCCAACTGCGATACCCATAGGATAAGAATATAGGTCGGATGTTGGATTAGGCATATACTTGAATGTCATATTACCAAGGTTTTTGTAGATTCTGACCTGACCTGTATCATGAGCGACAACCAAGTCCAATTCATTGTCACCGTCCAAATCAACAAATACCCCCTGGAAAGTATTATGAATATAATTCAACCCGGCACGATCAGTAATATCGGTAAAGGTATTATCACCGTTATTTTGCAGCAATAAGCTTTTGGCCCCATAATCTTTTTTATTGAAAATTGATTGTCCTTCAACATAGTCAGGTTTGATGTAAGTTGCGACATAGAGATCAACCGTACCTTTTTTTTGCAAATCGGCTGTTGCTATTGAAATAGGCGAATAGCGTGGATCCATCTTGATATCGAGCTTTTTAATGCTGAACTTTCCATTTTGGTTTTCATAAAAATAAACACCACTATCTCTCGCTACAAACAAATCAGGCAAACCATCACGATTAGCATCAACAGCAACAACACCATAAGTAGTATCATTCTCAGGCTTTTGTAATCCCGCTTCTTTTGATACATCAATAAATCGATGATCAGAATATTTGAATAACTTATCCTCTTGGTTAAAACCACCGCCAACGAACAAGTACTGTTCATCATTTCCAGTGAGATTAAAAATTGCAGCCCCCATGAAAGGAAGTGATTTTTTAGCATCGTATTTGTGAACAAAATCAACTTCCAATGGTGAAAACTTTGGAATACTATCCAGATTTGCTTGCTGTTCAGGATATGGGTTTATAGGCCAAGTAACTTCTCTCAAAATATACAGGCCCACCAAAAAAACAATAATAATCAACAAGGTCCATTTTAGCATTAGAATATCCAAAATATTAAATTACAGTTATTATACATCCACGAAAACCGGATGCTGGCATGACACAACAGACTAAAACCATTGGGTGTTTAAAACCCCAACACTGAATGGATACACTCCTTATTGTAAATCACTCGAATAAAATCGAAAAGAGCCCTTCTCCCAAATCAGGGCAACCGCATCTTAATATAGACCTTTTATGAGTTTTGTAAACACATCATCATTGAACGCAGCCATATGTCTCTTGCGTTTGACGCTGGCATCAATCGAAGAATCACGACGATTTATATTGAGCGCAATATAACTGAAAATAGCATAATTTCCTTGAACAGCTTCCTTTCTATGACACTGATAACAAAAAGCAGATTTCGGAATAAATTAAATGGATATAAGGCATTACCCTATCAAAGAAGAAGATTTTATAACTCATATTGCTCCCTATATTGCTAGCCACTACAAACGTCCTGGAAGGCCTGCAGGGATGAGCCATTATCAATTTTTCTGTGCAGTACTGTATCAAGCGTGAGCTGGCGAGATGTTCCTGCTTGTTATGGAAAATGGCATACGATCTATACTCGTTTTAAGCGTTGGAGTGAGAATGGGCTGTTTTGGTTTTTAGTGTATCAACTTCAGAAAAAGAAAAAAGTAACGGTAGCTATTAGTTGGGTAGATAGTACTACCATTGGTATTCACCGCCATAGCTCTGCTGCCATAGTAAAAGGAGGCTCAAGCCCTGGGACAAGGTCATAAAGGCGTTGACACCAAGATTCACGTGGCTCTTTCGCCAGAAAAAATTCAAGGTGTTTGTCTGTCAGCAAGTAATGAAGTAGATAAGAATGAGTATTCATCACTTTGGCATCAAAGACACCTAAGTAGAATAAACCAGATCCTTTAATACAGATCAAGTTAGGACTCTAAACCTATCGTTTTGAGGAAAACGGAGTCATGCTATTTAAAACTCCTTATTGGGCACAATTTGGGTATATTTTTTTACGAAAATTCCTTGATATTAGTAATGCCTAAGCCTCATTACCAATAATAGTAATGAGGCTTAGGCATTACCCAGAGGAAAAGTGAGCTCATTAGAGTCACTTCCTTTTAAAATTTGATGACATAATTGTTTGTTCCTTATTCGTTTGGGTCTGGTCATAATCATATTTCTCCAACTTTTAGGGCATCCTTTGGGAAAGGCTACCTTCCAATTGAGAGAAGGGCCAGTATATTTTCGGCATATACGACCATTTATATCACGATCCTTTGTTTTATTTTTTACATGATGGATGGCCCGTTTCTTAAGATTGGCGTGAGGCAAATCAAATACCTCAATAACATCTTCGAACAGGACCATCGATTCATCAAGAAACTCACAAAACCCGTGAAGGGATTTAAAGAATTTCACTCAGCCAAAGCGACACTTTCTGGCATTGAACTCCACCACATGCTTCGAAAAAAACAGCATCTACAGGCACCATCTTCGAACAATCTTATGGCCTTGCAGCATAGTTTCATCCAGCATTTCTCTAGCCTCAGTCTAAACAATTTTTCGCGACAGAACTTAAAACCATAAGTTACCTTAAAACGAAACGGCATAACTTATTATATGGGAGCACCCGCTAAAGTTAACCACTGATCGATCGTAAGGTTTGCTGTAGTGCCATGACCAGGAAGGCTAAGCGCACCATGAGCTTCCATTAAATTCACCATATTGTTAAGACGTGTGACCGGATCTTCTATGGCAAGAACGGTCATTAACTCGTTCATGAGAGCTGCTTTATCAATTGGCTTTACGGTTCCTCCCAAGAACTTTCTGTAAGCAACTAATTGATCAAAAATAGCTTCTAATGCAGGCCGCATGGTTTGGTATTGCGCCGCAAGATTAGAAGTACTTTGGTTGGTTCCCTGCTCCCATGCATGCCACAAAAAGTGACTACCCTGAGCACATAATACTTTTGAGTAGACAGATGTATAGTTTCCATTACTATCTTGATAAAAATAAGAATTATCTGTGCACATATGATGTGAATAACGATCAGCTAAAGCATGAAAAAAAATGCCCGGTTTGGCGTAGGTTACATCATGTGGTTTGATATAAGCATTGAAGCTGGCATCAGTGGCAATAGTATTTGGTGTACTTTCGTTAATGATGAGTGGGCCCAGTGTAGTTACAAAAGGGATAGGCTTTGGTGAGATCCCTGGAGCGAAGAAATACATCGGGCTATATAAAGTGCGGGATGAATCCTCGCAAGCGGATTTAGACGCATAAGGTGGAGTATCTGCGTGCAAAATTCCTGAAGAACAAGCGTTAATTCGCTCATCAAAAACCCATGCATGAAAATTGTTTAGAACTACTTCATAAGGTTTATTTGCTTCAGAAAGATAATCTGTAGGGTATGGAAGCGCTGGCGGAGGGGTTCCATCTGGAGAAAATCGAGCATGTAAATGCAACAACATCCCACCGGTAGTGTAATTGAATTTATAAATGCCACTCATAACACGTGTAATGATTAAGCATTGATTAGGCATCGAGGGACCCCAGTGATCTCTGCAATTTGCAATTTCATCATCTGTAAGCATTTGCGCACCATTTTGATTATAAGGGACATAATCTGATTGATCGGTAGCTTCGTCATAAATCATAATTTGATACGCTTGCCAAGGTGTAAAGCCTATAAGTTGTGCCATGAGATAAGTTGAATCAGAGTGGACTAAGCTACGGCCACCAATAATATTATTACTGCCTGATAACCCACTCAATCCATCCGCAAGCGCGGCTATACGACATGTGACTTCTTGTGCCTTAGTCAAATTAGAGGTTCTGCATGATGAGTCCAGATTTATGCAGTTTTGAATAACTGGAGTCGTCGTTGGAGAGTTAAAACAGACATCAACGCCAAAACTAAAACAATTGACTGCCCAAAAGCCCAAAAAGGTTACAACTAACTTCTTTTTTATCATGCATTTATCCTTGTGTAAGTGTTCTAAATTAATGGAATAATGGGTCGTGTTGCCCGTCAATGTAGAAAGGCGGCATTTTACGGTTCGTGCCACAAGCCCACACGTTCTAAAAAGTGTCACATTTGAGTTTGCCACTTTTTCTTTAAGCCAGCTAGGTTCTGTCGCGAAAAATTGTTTAGACTGAGGCTAAAGAAATGCTGGATGAGGCTATGCTGCAAAGCCATAAACAGATAAACCCATTGACCCAGTACCTTTATATACGTCTCATCAACCCTCCATAAGCCACCGACCGGATGCTTGTGTCGCTTGCGAAAGGCTTCTTCCAGAAGGGGGGCATATTCTATTACCCAGCGGTAAATGGTGGAATGATCCACCTTTAATCCACGCTCCATAGCCAGCTCTTCAACATCACGATAGCTCGGGGAATAAGCGAGGCACCATCTGACAAGCATCAGGATGATATCGTGTTTAAAATGCTTCCACTTGAAGCTGAGCATTATCTGAAATACCTAAAAAATCAGCGATTCTAGCAAAAATCAAAATTTTTGGCGACAGAACCTCTCGTAAATCAGGACGAAACAAACGCTCACAACTGGCGTAAAAATTATTGTAATCAATCAAGGCAAACTTGTTAGGCCGGTTCATGAAGCACTAAAGTAACGCCCCCAAATCACCATTTCACATCTTGCGTAATATCAATGGGTTTGAATTTGGAATTGGCTGGAAGTAGCTGTCCAGGAAGGAATTAATCCCCAGCGCAATACAATACTTTGCAATTCATCGGTATTGGTTTTGACAAGGCAAACTACATCAGCACATGGGCAATATTAAATCGTGGAATAATTTCAACAGAATTAGATAAATGAAATTCATACTTTAACTTCTCATAAGAAGCCACCTAAGCAAGTCGGCCACCCAGGCCTTTACCCACTTAAGAAGCATAGAATGAGTATAGCCGAAATAATCACGCCGTTAGACGTCCAGTATTAAGCTAAGGAGATGAATTTGCAACACTAAATTTTGGGTGCTTTTAACAGGTACTATCAAGAGAGAATAATTGATTACAATATTAAATCTAAAAAATATTATTAATATAAACAGATGGTTATGTTTAAGTATTTATTTAAATAAAACAAAAATCAGCGGTAATACACATATAAAAATCGTTATAAATCAAAAAGTTGGTGGAGGCGGCGGGAATCGAACCCGCGACAATTTAATATAACTCATTGATACTATTTCGTTTAATTTTATCGCCTAATTATTTGGGCAGCTATTGGGTAGTTTTATCAGAATCAAGCACTCTTTCGATCTTCAAAATCATTAGGCATAACAGACAAGTGAAATCCCAATGCATTTAAAATTTCATTTGTATTTCTTAAATAAGGATTTCCGTTACCTGAAATTGTTTTATATAAACTGTTTCTTCCCTTAGAAGCCTTCTCTGATAACTTGGTCATACCCCCATGAGCCTCTACAACATTACGTAATGCTTCTAAAAAACCATCAATATCACCATCATCGAGTGCTGCATTTAAATACCCAGCAGCCTCAGAAGGCTCTTTCAAGGATTCAATTAAATAATCATGATAATCAATACTCTTAGCCATGATTCTCTCCTTCTAAATAATTGTTCAAATATTCTTTTGCTAGTTTAATATCTCTGCTTTGTGTTTTTTTATCTCCAGCAGAGAGCAAAAGTATAATTACATCATCTAATTCACTATAATAAATACGGTAACCTGATCCGAATTTAAATTTTAATTCACTTATCCCATCACCTAGTAGTTTATACTCGCCTAAATTTCCAATGGCGACTCTAGCTAAGCGAGATTTAATTCGATGACGCATCGCAGTGTCCAATGATTCAAGCCATGAGATAAATGGACTATCTCCATTATCTTTTTGGTAAATCTTTATTGTTTTTCTTTTTATTTCTTTCATAAGCAAATTGTATCCCAAAGGATACGAAAATGCAATTTTATATAAAATCCTTGTAATCGACAGAAAAAAGTCTTTATTAAATAAATTTTTAGGTCTTACTATTATAAAAATTGATTATTGGAAATAAACTCTAATAAGTGAGTAGTTAATTTTGCTACATTTGGAAACATCAGCAGTGAAGCATGAACATCTTCAAATTTAAACGATGATATATTTTCTGGATGTCCCGCTTCATTTCGAGTGCGTCTTATTTGTTCATTGAAAGCAGGCCAATATGCATTATACTCATCTCGTAAATCACTAGGCATGCTTTTTATGTATTTGTCCAAAATGTTTTTAAGTGTATTAAAAATTGTTTTAGGTTTCCAATCAGATAGTCCTTTGGGCGGTTTTGGATGTTTATCTTTCATTGCGTTACGTAATTTTAAAACCAAACACTCTGCTGTTGCACCTATCATTACAGCCGCAGATTTATGATGCCCTGCATTAAATGTACTTATAGCTTCATTTAAATATGATCGCTCTATATCATCAAGCTGACAAATGCTGTGTATATAACGTAAATATTCACTTGGATTACAGGGATCTCTGCTTAAATTTTTTAAGGAATTAATTCCCTGATCAGTTACATGAAAAAATGGAGGATTGGGGTTTGATAAATTGTATCCCCATGCAAAATAACCTGTATTCATCAAGCATTGGAATACAGATAATATCATTTGTTCATAAGTCGTGTTATGAGCAATACCTAATTGCTCAGCAACTTGCCTGAATATCTCATTTGATTGTAAGTTGCTTTGAATAGGATGAGACCTGTTGCGTTCTATTTGAGCTTTAACTATTTCTAGTAATTTTTGTCTAATCTTATCCTTAGTTACCATTCAATATATCCCGCATTGATGTTTTTTAATTAAGAAGTTAATTTAACAGAAAACTACTATTTGTATTAATAACTATTTTTTACTTCTAATGAAAATAACCAATTATTTACGGGCTGATAGCCTGCCACAGTCGATTTATCAGGAATCCATCGTCCATAATGTTTGATAATCATCTCAGTATCTTTATGCCCCATTTGGGTAGCCACCCATAAGGGGTTCTCACCAGCGGATAACATCATTGATGCATAAGTATGACGAGTTTGATATGGATTACGATAACGAACGCCTGCTTTTCTTAAAATATGCGTCCAACAAGTTTTACGAATTTGACCATCCGTTTCCCAGGGAGTATTGGTGCGTGGATTATAAAAAACTCGTTTACCTTCAAGAAAAGTGAATGATTTTTGATTTTTTAAAGCTTCCAAGGCTGGTGGAAGTAACAAAACATCACGAGCACCTGATTTAGTTTTTGTTCCTTTCTCTTGTTTTAAAACCACTGCACGAGAAACACGTATCAAACCTTTGAACCAATCTATATCATCCCACTCCAAAGCAATTAGCTCCGAGGTACGAAGACCTGCAAAAAATGCAAATTGAAATAAATTTCTTGCCTGTCCTGTGGCTTCATTAAGTATCGCTTTTATCTCATCTTGATCAAAAGGATCTACCTCCCAGTTACTTTGGCTAGTTTTTTTATTAATCAATTTAGACAAAACCAATTTATCAAGGGGATTACGTTCAATCACCCCATCATTCAAGGCTTGATCTAGCATATTTCGTAAAGGAGTTAAGATATTCCGTACAGTTTTAACAGTAACACTTAATCCTGTAATCCAATTACGAATAATCAATGGAGATAATTCTCGAATTGGTATATGACCAAAGATTGGGTATATATGTGCTTCGCAAACTTTTCGGTAACCATTGTAAGTACTGGCCTCCAGTGTTTTCTCCGCAATCATCATATAGTCTTTAAGCATTTCACCAGTAGTAGCCTTGATAATTGCATGACCAAATAATCTCGCACGTGTTGAATTTGGAAAATAATCTGCATAATTAAAAGTGCCCAGAGAAATTGCATTAATAATTTCCCCCCTAAGACGCTCAGCATACTTTAAGTTTGCTTTCGTTGGTTCGAGTTTCAATGTTTCTCTACATTGCACACCTCGATAACTAAAGATTATTCGAATAGCTTGCCCAGTTCCCCATTCACGTATGCTTACACCGCGCGCAGGCTGCAATTCGTTGCCTTGTTTCCGTTTTCTACCCATCGCTCAACCTCGATTGTATTAATCCATATATTACCATCTGGTCCTACTTTACATTGTACACCATCAACCCATATTCCACGTTTGCGCTTCGCGTGCACAGCATTAGAGGTATCTCCTGATTCCTGACAATATTTTTTTAGTTTTACCCATTTCATAATTCAACCTTCCTTTTTTATGAACCCTATCCAGCAAAAGTTTGATTTTTAGGATGAGAATTTATCTCAAGAACAATTTGATAAAGTTTAAGTATTTGCATTTCTGATTTGAAACTATGTGGAATTGCATTGTGACAATAAATAGCGCGTATAATATCGAGGGATGATCCAGAAAGATCTGCGATATTTTTAAGGGTATAATGGGTTGAGTCTAAAATATACTGAATCATGCCTTTATAGATGTTCAGTTTTAATTGATGATCCATCAGAAAAAACACTCCTTTTGATCAAGATAAATGGAACGTATACTGCTTATAGGTGACCACGTATGATTAGCAATATCTTTTAAGGTAAAGTGCGTTGATGATAATAAATGATCAATCATCCTTTTATAAATAATCACTTTGAATTTGCATTTCATAAGATGACACTCCATTGAAAGGTACACTTATTGTTGTATTTTTAGTTGTTAAATTTCCACGCGATAAGTTCTATTTTCTCTGCACTATATATCTCCTTTATTATTAAA
>NZ_RXNW01000010.1 GCF_004283175.1 Legionella longbeachae | reverse complement strand
ACCTGAATCCATCTCGAACTCAGAAGTGAAACGAACATGCGCCAATGATAGTGTGAGGCTTCCTCATGTGAAAGTAGGTCATCGCCAGGGTCTTTTTACCAAAGCGGCTTCTTAGCCGCTTTTTTTTCTGCAAATCACTTCAATCACTTATAGCTACTCTTAATTGATTTTTATCGAACTTTAGTTTAAGGTAAATTTATTTAAATCAGGTCATGCTATGTTAGTCCAACGCATTTTGGATTTAATTAGGAGTGTTGAAGAGGTCGAAGAGCCAATTTTATGCGATGTATCACTATGTGATCATCTTTCAGTTTATTTTTCCAAAAGATCACCAGACGATAGTTTAAATAAGGATGACATTCAATTTCTACTTGATTGTTATAAAAGTCGCTGGGGGGTAATTATTGATAGTGAAAATGATTATACACTTAATCCTTCAAGTGTGAACCAACTTTGGATTGCTTTTGCCCGAGAACTGGAACCCTTAGCCAAACGAAGTTATTTAAAAATTTTAATACCTACTTTAATTAATGAAATCGATTTAAATGATTTTTCGCCACTCACTGAAACAGTAAATCTATTTAACTTTTATCTTGGTTATGGAGACAATACTTTATATAGAAAATTAAGTTTATGCAGGCATTTGGAGCGATGGCAATTCGCTTTATCTACATATAGAAATGTCTCTGACCGAACCTTGAGCGTGGTTACAATAGATGAGCTCGCCCGTTTAAAGTCATGCAAACAAACGACCAAAAAAGTGGCAATTGATTATGAAGTTTTTGACAATTTTTGGGATTTAATGAGGAAAAAGGTTTTCATGCATTTGCGCGATAATGGACAAATACCAATAGGTTTATTACCGCATTTGATGGAGTTAGTTGAACGATATTACTTTTTAAAATCAAATGGATTGGAATTTTCTATATTCAAAAATGATGTAAAAAATTTTTTTCGGCGCGTTTATGGATATGAATTAGCAGATGTGAATTCTTTATATGGAGTAAAAATCGAATATAAAGAAACAGAACAATATTTATTGGATTTATTTATTGATCTTCATACTGCGAGTAATTTTTCTGAGTTGGAATTGGGAATTCAAGCCCTATCCAAATGGTTGTTCCATTTTAATCCGGAACTAAAGGCTTCAAGTAAAGAATTAGAAAGCGTTTACGATGATTTATCTCAGAATGAAAAGCAATTAGTTATAGCAAATAACAGTCAAAATGGAGATTTTGTAAATTGTTGTCGTTTGTTAGTTTCTCTATTAACTACAAAATTTAAAGTTTCCACTGCGTTCACTAAAAAAACTTATAGTTTATGGGATACATCAAACACCATACTTCCTGAACTAGGAGATATTTTTACTATTTTACTTCCTTTAGTTATTTCAAACCGTCCAGATGCTTTAGCAGATGCTTATAAGGATATTATTAAGGACATTATTACTCCTGTTAGTGCCGATAAAAGTTGGTATACCTGGGCGACTCGTTCCGAAGAAACGATTAAATGGCTAGATCTGGTTAAGAACAATCGATTTAATGAAATTGGTACTTATTGGTTTGAACCAGAATTATTATTTTCTGCATTACTTCTCTTCAATACAAATCATCACTCTTTAAAAGCGCGTATTAATCTTCTTTTAGATGATATTATCCAAACATGTGCCCAGGATCAAAATGAATTAATGAAACAATTTAGAGTCAATATACTGTTTAATGAATTTCTCATGGGATTAAGTGTCCATCACCAGACCAATTTATTGAGATTAATAAAACTTTGTGATCCCAAACCAGCCAAAATAAATTTTCTTGATAACTGTGCTTCATATATTAATTACCGCTTGTCTCAATTAACGCAACTTCCTACAGAGACACGAACAGTACATTTCTTTTCGGGACTTTATCGGTTAGATAGCGCGAAATTATTTAAATTACCCCCAGATAAAAAAGATGTAGGTTCCATGATAGTGGAATATAAAAATCAATTGCTCACTCTTAACCTTGAGCCAAAAATTTCAGAAAAAATAGGTAAATATTTGCTTAAAATAGGACAGCCAATTTTGACAGTGGCACAAAAAGAAATGGCAAAAAGTGGCAGTCGCCCATTGGATTATATGGGTCAATATACCTAGAATGATTGTTATTGAATAATTCATTGAAGAATTGCGAATAAAAACTCCCTTTTCTATTTATGCTTAAACCATTTCTTTAATAATAATTTGATATGCTGTTTTTATTCAGCATCAGATCAGTTTAGTGATATGAAAGGCATTTTATTCCTTTATGTCGAGTTATCTGAATGAGTCATATTGAGCACAAAGCTTAATAAAATTTTCATAACGTTTGGTTGAAATCAACCCTTTTGTTACTGCATGAATAATGGCGCAATGAGGTGTGTCTTTATGGGTGCAATTGCGAAATTTGCATTGCGACAAATAAGGTCTGAATTCAATATATCCACGCGTAATTTCAGACATATCGATATGCCATAAACTAAACTCTCTTACTCCTGGTGAATCAATCAATGCTCCGCCGCTAGGTAAATGATAATAGCGAGAGTTGCTGGTAGTATGTTGACCTAATTCTGAAATTTCGGAAAGCTCTTTGGTGGCAATATTCTGTTCATGAGGCAAAATCCTGGCAATGAGAGAAGATTTGCCTACGCCTGATTGACCAACAAAAACACTAATTTGATGATTAAGTACCTGTTTTAATTGTTCTAACCCGGTTGAAGAGTGTTGGTTCATTAATAAAATAGGGTAATCTAAATTATCATAATGTCCGAAAAGTTGTTCTTTTAATGGTTCACAAGGTAAATCAGTTTTATTTAGTAAAATAACTGCATGCAATTGTAGTGTTTCTGCCATAACCAGATAACTATCGAGTAAAGGCCAAGATGTTTCGGGTTTGGTAGCAATAACAATAACCAGTTGCGTAATATTCGCAGCAACTGGTTTTTTTAAACCAGCACTCGTTGGTTTTGCTAAAAGACTACTACGAGGATAAAGGCTGACTACCACACCTTGATTTTTTCCTTCCATTTGCCAGATCACTTTATCTCCAGCAACCAAGGTTTCAAGATTAGGCCTGATGGAGCAACGAATGTGATTCCCTTCATTATCTTCCACTTCTACATGTTTGCTAAATCGAGTAATCACTAAACCTTCTATAAGGGCAGCATCACTTTTCTTATGCTGATGATAATCTTGTTGTATTTTTTCAATTCGTGTCGATTGTTGTTTGCTAATACGTCTTTTACTCATAGTTCGGATCTATAATATAATGTGCTTCCCGATTTTTAAGATATGATCAGGGCTAAATAAACATACAGTATGAAGGTAAATTTAATTTAATGAAAGTATACTTAGTTGGTGGTGCTGTTCGTGATCAATTATTGAACCTGCCTGTAAAAGAGCGTGATTGGGTTGTAGTCGGCTCGAGTCCGGATGAGTTATTACAAAAAAAATTCAGGCAAGTTGGACGTGATTTCCCTGTTTTTTTGCATCCAGAAACAAATGAAGAATATGCGTTAGCGCGAACAGAACGAAAATCAGCTCCTGGTTATTATGGCTTTTCTTGCGATTTTAGTAAGCAAGTCACTTTGGAAGAAGATTTAGCACGGCGTGATTTGACAATTAATGCAATCGCTATGGATGAGCAAGGTCAACTCATCGACCCCTATAATGGGCAACAGGATTTAAAAAGAAGGTTACTGCGCCATGTTTCTCCTGCATTTGTTGAAGATCCTGTACGTGTATTGCGTGTTGCTCGTTTTGCAGCACGCTTTCACTATCTAGGCTTCAAATTGGCCGATGAAACACGTTCACTTATGTATACCATGGTTAGAAGAGGAGAGTTAGCACATTTGGTTGCGGAACGTGTTTGGCAAGAATGGCAACAAAGTTTAGAAGAAAAAAATCCAGAGCAATTTATTTGGACTTTGAGATCGTGTGGCGCATTACGTGTTATTTTGCCTGAAATTGAAGCATTATTTGGAATACCTAACCCATATCGATATCATCATGAAGTGGATAGTGGTGTTCATAGTTTATTTGTTGTACAAGCAGCAGTGGCTTTAACAAATGATCCAATCATACGTTTTGCGGCTTTGGTTCATGATTTAGGTAAAGCTTTATCGCCTATGGATAATTGGCCTAGCCATCATGGTCATGAAGAGCGGGGGGTAGCCATAATTCAATCGTTGTGTACTCGTTTGCGAATTCCAAATGATTATCGCAATTTAGCAGTTATGGTTTCACGGTTTCATTTAACTATTCATCGTTTGTTCGAATTGCAAGCAGCAACCATCGTAAAACTGTTAGAACAGAGTGATGCATTTCGTCGTTCAAAGCTATTTTATAATATGTTAATTGCGTGTCAGGCTGATGCAGAAGGTTGCGGTAAAACTGTTAATTACAGTCAGAGTAAATTATGGAGTTATTTGTTAGAAGAGTGTGCTAAAGTAAATACTAAAACAATAGTAGCAGAGGGTTATGAGGGAGAAGCTATTAAGCAAATTCTTCATCAAAGACGAGTGGCATGTGTTGAATTGATATTAAATTCTTGGAAAGCAAATGAAAAATAATCAAAACTTAATTTGGATAGATTTGGAGATGACAGGGCTTAATCCTGAGCAGGATAGAATTATTGAGTTGGCTACTGTTGTGACAGATCCCCATCTAAATATTATTGCTGAAGGGCCTGTTTTTGCTATTTCTCAGTCAAAAGTATTGCTCGATGGCATGGATTCTTGGAATACAAAGCAGCATGGTCAATCGGGTTTGGTCAAACGCGTACTTGAAAGTGATGTAAATGAGGCACAAGCAGAAAAACGGACTATTGAATTTTTAAAACAGTACCTTGATAAAGGAAAGTCACCTATGTGTGGCAACAGCATATGCCAGGACAGGCGATTTCTCTATAAATATATGCCTGATTTAGCTTCCTTTTTTCATTACCGCAATTTGGATGTCAGCACACTTAAGGAGCTTGCAGTACGCTGGCGGCCTGAATTATTAAATGGAGTTGTGAAGGAATCAAAGCACCTCGCATTGGACGACATTAAAGATTCCATTGCAGAGTTAGTATATTATCGTAAACATTTTATAAATTTGCTGGATGTAACAAAATGATACAAAGAGAACGATTGGAATTACCTAATAAAGCAGATAAATTATTGTTGCATTCATGTTGCGCACCTTGTTCTGGTGAAGTGATGGAAGCGCTAATTGCTTCTGAAATTGATTTTACTATATTTTTCTATAATCCTAATATTCATCCAGTACAAGAGTATGAAATTAGAAAAAATGAAAATGTCAATTTTGCCAAAAAGCACAATATCCCTTTTATAGATGCAGACTATGACAAGGATAATTGGTTCGTTCGGGCTAAAGGCTTGGAATGGGAACCTGAACGCGGAAAGCGCTGCACCATGTGTTTTGATATGCGTTTTGAACGCACTGCTTTATATGCTTTCGAACATGGTTTTCCTGTGATTAGCAGCTCTTTAGGTATATCACGCTGGAAAGATATGAATCAGATTAATGATTGTGGTGTTAGAGCTGCCAGCAAATATCCTAATCTAGAATATTGGACTTACAATTGGCGAAAAAACGGTGGTTCAGAGCGTATGTATGAAATTGCCAAGCGTGAAGAATTTTATAAACAAGAGTACTGTGGCTGTGTTTATTCTTTACGTGATACCAATGCATGGCGTAAACAAAAAGAACGCAACCGAATTAGAATTGGTGTTAATTATTATTCTGAAAGTAATGAAGGTACATCATGAGCAGACACTCACATAGTGAATCGCATCATCACCACCATCATCATCATCATGGGAATAACAAAGACGCAGTAACTTATAATAAAGCGTTTATTATTTCCATCATTGCAAATGGTTTGTTCGTTGTGTTGCAAATAGTTTTCGCATATGTAGCCAATTCGACCAGTTTGCTGGCTGATGCATTTCATAATCTGGGTGATGTATTAGGTTTGATGCTGGCATGGGTTGCCACTGTTCTGATGAAACGTGCACCCACTATGAAAGCAACTTATGGTTTAAAAAAGACTTCGATACTCTCTGCTTTGGCAAATGGAATTTTATTAGTTTTTACATGCGGTATTATTGCTACGGAAGCAGTATACAAGTTATTTTCTCCAACAGAGATCCAGGCGCTATCGGTCATGCTCGTTGCTGCTGTTGGTATTGTGATTAATGCGACTACTGCATTATTATTTATACGTGGTTCTTCAGATTTAAATATTAGAGGTGCTTATCTTCATTTGCTCTATGATGCTTTGGTTTCAGTAGGCGTTGTGCTATCGGCCGCATTACTCTATTGGACTGATTGGCTTTGGATAGATCCTGTAGTAGGTTTACTCATCGCAATTATTATACTTAAAGGAACCTGGTCTTTATTTACAAGCAGCTTCAGATTAATTATTGATGGTGTTCCTGAGCATATTTCCTGGACCGAGGTTAGTGAATTCTTGTTAAATAAGCCTGGAGTGACCGATTTTCATGACTTACACATATGGGCGATTAGTACCCAGGAAAATGCGATGTCAGTTCATTTGCATATGCCTGATGAACCACTTTCTGACTCATTAAGAGCTGAGTGGGTGAAACAATTACGTCACCAGTTTAATATCCAACATGTGACGATTCAGGTAGAGCGCACGGCAACAGACTGTAGTGATGCATGTCATAATCCCGGTTTTTTATGATGTGAACGCGTGCTGGATGTTGAGTTAGCTGCAAGAGTTATCATCATGACACTCATGGTTTAGCTTGACTGACGGAGGGTTACCTAACCAATAATATGATACCCGCTATCAATATAAATGACGTCGCCGGTAATGTTTTTTGCATAGTTGCTGGCAAGAAAAGCAACCATTGCACCGACATCATCGATATCAACCAATGATTTAAGGGGCGATTTTTCTTTTGTATGCTGGATTAAAGCATCAAACTTCTCAAGCCCTGAAGCTGCACGTGTTTTAAGAGGTCCAGGAGAAAGTGCGATTACTCGAATTTGATGTGGACCTAGTTCTACAGCCATATAGCGCACAGATGCTTCCAATGCCGCCTTGACTGGCCCCATGAGATTGTAATTTTCAACCACTTTTTCAGCGCCATAGAATGACATGGCAAATAATGAGCCCCCATTTTTCATAAGTGGTTTAGCGAGATTGGCCATGCGAATAAAAGAGTGGCAAGAAATATCCATAGCCATGAGAAATCCTTCTTTAGAACACTCATATACAGGTCTTTGTAGATCCTGTTTTGGCGCATAAGCAATGGAATGGATGACTATATCAAGTTGTCCCCATTTTTTGTCGATTTCCAAAAATAAATTACCTAAATCATGCTCTTTGGTGACATCACATTCACAATAAACAGCAGGTTTAAGCTCACTTGCGATTTTATCTACGAATGGCTTTGCTTTTTCATTCAAATAAGTAATTGCGAGTTCAGCCCCTACACTTTTCAATACGCGGGCACAACCAAAAGCAATTGATCTGTCATTGGCAATCCCGATTATTAAGGCTTTTTTTCCTGCAAGTAATGTACTATCCATTTTTCATAATTCCTTAATCTTGTCTTAGTATAGAGCATGAATCAGATTGTAATCAAAATTTACAATCAAAGACTAAAATGTAACCTAAAATAGCCTATACTATTTGCAATAGGCAATCTACCCTTAAAGCTGCACTAGATTATGGACGCGCCAATACAATAACGAGGGAATGCAATGAGTAATGTTCATTATAAAAATGTTCATGAAATTACTGGGGATATTCTTAAGGTTATTGTTCCTTCGATACAGGGTGCCGCTGCAATTTCAGTTCCCAGGCTTGATGATTTAGCCTTGATTCATACCCAAAATGGATTATTGCTTTCTCAAATTACCCATCTAGAGAAAGAAATCGTGACCTTGCAAGTGTATGGGGGTACGAAGGGACTATCAACAGATGCTTCAGTGACTTTTCTTGGCCATCCGATGCAAGTGACTTACTCTCCTAATATTCTTGGAAGGGTATTTAATGGAGTGGGTCAACCAATTGATGGCGGACCTAAGTTAGAGCAAGATGATAAAACACCTATTCGTACAGCAACAGTAAACCCTACTCGTAGAACTCTAGCCTCTAAAATGATTCGTACCAATATACCTATGATCGATATTTTCAATTGTTTGGTGGAAAGTCAAAAAATTCCCATATTTTCAATTGCAGGCGAACCCTATAATGAATTATTGGCAAAAATTGCAACCCAGGCAGAAGCAGACATAATAGTTTTTGGTGGTATGGGTTTGTTATTTGATGATTATTATGCATTCCGTAAAACATTTGAGGATCATGGTTCTATAGCCAGGACAATTATGTTTGTGAATCAGGCTTCAGATTCTATTTTAGAACGGTTGCTTATTCCGGACATGGCATTAGCAGTTGCTGAGAAAATGGCTATAGAAGAGGGTAAAAGAGTCCTTGTTTTATTAACTGACATGACTGCTTTCGCGGATGCATTGAAGGAAGTCGGTATTGCTATGGAGCGAGTTCCTTCGAATCGAGGATATATGGGTGATCTGTATTCTCAATTGGCGAGGCGCTATGAAAAGGCTTGTGATTTTCAAGGGGCAGGTTCGGTCACCATTCTGTCTGTCACCACTATGCCTGGTAATGATGTAACCCATCCTGTTCCCGATAATACAGGTTATATTACCGAAGGACAGCTTTATCTGCATTCAGGTTCTATTGATCCGTTTGGCTCATTATCCCGGCTTAAACAGCACGTGATAGGAAAACAGACTCGTGAAGACCACGGTCAAATTATGAATACGATGATTCGTTTTTTTTCGGCTGCTTGTGAAGCAGAACAAAAACAAGCTATGGCATTTGAAATCTCTGAATTTGATTCACGGTTACTCAAATTTGGTTGTTTATTTCGTAAACGATTTATGGATATTAAAGTTTCTATTCCTCTAGAAACGGCGTTGGATTTGTGTTGGCAAACACTTGCAGAATGCTTTCATGAAAATGAATTGCTCATGAAACAAGAGTTAATTGCCAAATATTTTAATACCAATGTCCATACACAAGCGGATGCTAATTATGTTGCAAATCAAACTCAATAAAGCATCGTTAAGCCTCGAACTGAAAAATCTAAAAAATTATCAGAGATTTTTACCTTCATTGGAATTGAAAAGGAAAAAATTATTATCAGAACGAAATCGTGTTGATGCTCAAATTAATGAATTAACGCAAAAGAAACAAACTTTGGAAAAAAACATTCAAAATGACCTGCCTATGATCGTAAGTAGCATGAACATTATTAGCCAATTCATTCAGATCAAAAAAATTTCTCTTACTGAGGAAAATATTGTGGGTGTTAAGTTACCTATCTTACATGCAATTATTTTTAACCCTACGAATTACGTGTTTTTCAACACGCCACAATGGTTTGAAAAATTAATTGATCTCCTATATGAAAAAATAGAATTACAACTGCGTTTACAGGTTGCAACGAAGCGACAACTATTATTGGCAAAAGCGATTCAAACGGTAACACAACGAAAAAACCTTTTTGAAAAAGTATTAATTCCTAGAGCCTTAAATAATATCCGGTTGATCCAGATTTTTTTGGCGGACAATGAGCGTGCTGCAGTAGTCCGATCGAAAATCGCTAAAAAGAAAGGATATCGGAATGAGTATTGCCGCCTTCAAAAAAGTAAGTATTCTTGGACCTCACCAAGATAAAGTAGACATTTTGAATTCGTTGCAAGAATTAGGTTGTATGCATTTAATTGCAATTAATCCACCCAGCAAATCGGCATTAACAACAACGACAACAACCTTATTGGATCAGATTAAAGCAGCGTTGTTTTATCTGAACAATGCCCCGGAATTAGGACATCCCCGTTTCATCGGAAAAGATTTTAATCCAGATCTTGTAGTGCAAAAAATTTTAGCTAATCAGCATGATTTAAGGATCGCCATTGATCGACGCGATTTTCTAATAACACGAATTCGTGAAGTCTCTGAGTGGGGGTATTTTACATTACCTGCTGAGAAAGATTTAAACGGAATCAAGCTCTGGTTTTATAAAGTCCATTTGAAGGAAATTGCCCGAATTCCTAAAGATTTTACTGTACAGGAGGTGCATCGAAATCATCGTTATGCTTTTATTATTGTGCTGGCAGAACAAGAACCACTGAAAGAGCAATTTCCTTTTCAACGCATTCATACGGGTTCGGTTGCCTTATCGAAATTGCATGTTGAATTGGATGAACTGAATGAAAAAATCGATGATCTCATTGATGAGCAACGTAATTTAACACGCTATCGTTACCTGCTCGCCCGCGAAATAGCTCAATTTTCCGATAGGACCGAATTGCATAAAGCGTTAAATCAGACCCAAGACCATGAAGGGTTTTTTCTAGTACAAGCGTGGGTACCTCATTCTGAATTATCACGTATCACTGATTTTTGTGCCCAACATCAATTAGGCATAACCATCGAACATCCTTTGCCGGAGGAGTTGCCGCCTACTCTTCTTGAATCACATCCCTGGCTACAGGGTGGCGCAGAGCTGGTTAATTTTTATCAAACACCTGGCTACCATAGCCTTGACCCTTCGCTTATGGTTTTCTTTTCTTTTCTTTTCTTTTCTTTTCTTTTCTTTTCTTTTCTTTTCTTTTGCAATCTTTTTTGCCATGATTCTTGCAGACGCAGGCTATGGGGTTCTATTGACTTTATTCACATTGTTTTGGTGGAAGAGGCTTGGACGATACAATGGGGCTGCCTGGTTAAAACCTTTATTAGTCGTCATTAGTATTTTTTCAATTGTATATGGCGTGATGCTTGGGAGCTACTGTGGGGTTGAACCCAAAGAGGGAACGTGGTTAGCGAAGTTAAAAATTATTGATATTAATAACTTCAACTTAATGATGATGCTTGTTCTTTTTATAGGATGTCTCCATATTTGTATCGCCAGTGGCATGCGGGCGTGGTTTACTCAACATCGCAATGAGCGAATTCAATCTTCCGGGTTTATCTTATTGATTATTGCGGCATTAATGTATTCCATTGGGCTAATGAAACATAGTAGTACAATCACCAAATATGCATTTGTCTTTTTCATTATTAGTTTGTTTCTGATCATGATTTTTGCCTCCAATGAGCCTATTATTAGCTATAGGAGTTTATTCAAGAGAATCATATATGGCTTAGGTGCATTAACAGAATTGCCTTCATTATTTGGAGACATTCTCAGTTACCTTCGCTTATTTGCATTAGGATTAGCAGGTGCTTCGCTGGCAGTTACCTTTAATTCCATGGCACACCATATGACACAATCTGGTAAACCCAGCAGTTGGGTATTAGCCGTTATTATTTTATTTATTGGCCAAACTATGAATGTACTTTTATGCCTCATGAGCGCAGTTGTCCATGGGCTTCGTCTCAATTACATCGAGTTTTTCAAATGGAGTATCAAAGAGGACGGACATTCTTATCAACCATTTAAGAAACAGGAGATTTCCCATGAATGACTTCATGGTATTGTTGGGATGGGTGGGTATATTTGCGCCTATGGCATTAGCAACAACGGGGAGTATCTATGGTTGTGCGATTGCAGGGCAAGCAGCGATTGGGGTTATGCTCGATACAGAAAGTGGCTATGGGAAATACATTGGTGTTTCGGTGCTTCCTTCTACACAGGCTATTATGGGAATAGTAATTATGTTTGCCCTTAATCGAACAGTAACACCACAAATTGCAGGAGGACTCTTTGGTATAGGTTTACTTTCAGGAATCGCTTTAATGATCTGCGGTATACAAGAGGGCCATTGTTGTGCCAGTGCCATCAATGCAACTAAAAATAAACCTGAAATATTTGGGTTATCTATTGCTCCAGCAGCAATTGTAGAAGGGTTTGCCGTATTTGTATTTGTATTTTCCCTGGTATTAAGTAATGGAATATAGGAGTTTCCTATGGAACCAAAACAAGAGAAAGCCACAAATATTATTTCTCAAGGTGTTGAAATCCTAATTGAACGGTTGAGACAAGATGGGGTTAATGCCGGTAAACAGGAAGCGGCGCGATTGATTCGTGAAGCTCAAGAAAGAGCGAATAAAATATTTAATGATGCTCAGGCTAAATCGAAAGCAATGATGGATGAAGCACATCAATTGATTCAACAAGAAAAGAAAGCAGCAGAGGATGCCTTGCAACTAGCTGCACGAAATATGCGTCTTGAACTGAGACAAAATGTGATCGATCGATTTTCTCAAGAAGTGAAACGTTTAGTGCATAAGGATTTAGATAATCAGGAAATGTTGCGACAATTAATTCTTTTGGTTGCAATAGATACAGCAGAGCAGCTGCACGCATTTAAAGCTCAAAATATAGAGATTGAATTACCCAAACAAGTACTTGATTTTGACGAAATTAGAAAAAAACCAGAATTACTGGAAAAAGATCCATTGAAAACCCTGGTACAAAGCTTGACGAGGCAAATGCTAAGAGAAGGCATTAGTATAAGTATGGCACAAGAGAAAAGTATAACAGCAGGAATTAAAGTGCATCTAGTAGATGAAGAAATTGTTTTGGATTTAACTGAAGATGCGGTAAGTCGATTACTGATTAAGCATATGCAGCCTCGATTTCGGGCACTCTTGGAAGGATTATTGCAATGATGCCTCAATACTATACTGTAGTGTGTAGTCTGCCACGAATGAATGCGTCCTTCAAAATTCAAAAAACCCCTATTTCAAGGCTGCAATTGGAAAAACGCCTGATGCTGTTGCCTATAGAGAAACATACGGTGGCGGTGACCCTGGAATCCTTGGTTTGGACAAGCTGGTTTATGCCGCATCAACCTGTGGCCGATCTCAAGGATAGATTTCAACATATGATGGAGACCCAATCGATTTTTCTGCAAGAGATACTTACCTGGTTTTTTGATTTGCGCGGGGTTTTTGCAGCCCTACGGATGAGAAATGAAA
Organism: Legionella longbeachae; assembly: GCF_004283175.1. Taxonomy (GTDB): domain Bacteria; phylum Pseudomonadota; class Gammaproteobacteria; order Legionellales; family Legionellaceae; genus Legionella; species Legionella longbeachae. Next base: position 177,309 of record NZ_RXNW01000010.1, on the reverse strand, counting down.
AAAAAGATCCTCCTAACGATCCTCGAGAATATTGGATTACCCAGTGGAGTTATAAATTGATACGACATTGGAATGAGCCTGATTTTGGATTAAGGTCGAGATATCCTTGGCTTCCTAAAATTGCTCAAGATATTGCCCGCAAAGACACAGTTGCCGTTGAAGAATTTTTATTATCCTATATTTGGAAGTATCTATCGACTATAGAAACGGGCCATAATTTTGATTTTGAAGCAATTATTATTTATTTACTGCGATGGAATATCATTCATTATTGGTCACAGTTTGATAAGGAAAATGCATTAAATTGTTTGGATGAATTATCCAATTTATTACTGAACAAACAGAGTCTTAAAGAAATTATCTTGAACGACAAAGGGAGCGTGTCATGAAAGATAAATTACCTGAGCACCCAAGCCATGATGCCAGGGTGATTGCAATCCAGGAAGGAATTGTACAAATTCGACAACAAGGCCCTAAACCTATAATTAAAAACGAAATTATCTATATTTGTCCTCTGCAGCAGCAAGGGACTGTTCCTCAACGAATTATGGCGGAGATATTACACGTAAAAGGTGATACAGCAATCGCTCAAGTGTTTGAAGAAACAAGTGGTATCGCCATAGGTGATCGAGTGGAACAATCAGGACAACAGCTCTCAGTGACTTTAGGGCCTGGCTTATTAGGTATGATCTATGATGGCTTGCAAAATCCATTAATTAATTTTGCCAGCAAATATGGCTTTTTTTTACCTCGGGGTGTACGGGAGCATGCAATTGATCCCGAAAAAAAATGGGTGTTTTCCGCAGCAGTTCGTGCAGATGATACGGTGCATGGAGGCGGGATTTTGGGTGTGGTTCAAGAAGGACGGTTTACTCATAAAATCATGGTTCCATTTGATATGGGGCAAGACATTCACGTCGAGTGGATACAACAAGGCACTTTTACTGCAGATACACCTATAGCGAAACTCATAGATTTAGAAAATAATGTCCGTGAGGTGAGCATGCTACAAAAATGGCCTGTACGATTTCCGATTACGCAATTTTTGATGAAAAATGAGCTTATAGAACGTCTTTATCCTAGTGAACCCATGATAACTACATTGCGCTTAATTGATACGTTCTTTCCAATTGCGCGTGGTGGTACTGCGTGTATTCCGGGACCATTTGGCGCTGGAAAGACTGTTCTACAGAACTTAATTGCCCGTTATTCAGATGTAGATATTGTTATCATTGTTGCATGTGGCGAGCGTGCTGGTGAGGTCGTAGAAACAATTACTGAGTTTCCCAATCTTGTTGATCCCAAAATGGGGGGGACACTGATGGATAGGACCATCATTGTGTGCAATACTTCTTCAATGCCTGTAGCAGCTCGAGAAGCATCAATATATACCGGGATTACACTGGGTGAATATTATCGCCAGATGGGATTTAATGTATTGCTGATCGCAGACTCAACTTCCCGTTGGGCGCAAGCGATGAGGGAGACTTCAGGACGAATGGAAGAAATTCCTGGAGAAGAAGGTTTTCCTGCTTATTTAGATAGCAGTATTAGGGGACTCTATGAGCGAGCGGGTATTGTTCGATGCTGCGACCAAAAAATAGGGAGCCTCACCATAGTGGGTACAGTTTCTCCCGCAGGTGGAAATTTTGAAGAGCCGGTGACGCAGTCTACTTTAAATGCGGTGAAAACTTTTCTTGGTTTAAGTTATGATCGTGCCTATAAGCGTTTTTATCCTGCCGTTGATCCTTTAATTTCGTGGTCTCGTTATTTTGAGCAACTCAAGCCTTGGTTTGAAAGCAATCTTGAACCAATGTGGATTACTAAGGTTATGGAGATCACTAAGCTGTTGCATCAAGGACAAGAGATTTTTAATATGATGCAAGTAACGGGTGAAGAAGGCATTACGATGAGAGATTACATAAGTTATCAGAAATCGCTTCTATTTGATATGACCTATTTGCAACAAGATGCTTATGATTCAATCGATGTGTCCGTTCCCATAAACCGACAAAAAGAATTTTTTAATCTTCTGCATGACATTATTACAAAAGATTTTGAATTTACAGAGAAAGAGCAAGCACGTAATTTCTTTGTGAAGCTCACGGGGTTATTAAAGAATTTAAATTACTCTCCATTAAATTCTGATGCTTTTATAAATTATTACAATAATATAATCCAGTTGACTCAATTGTAGTTATTTTTGGAACGTGAGGATAAAAGCAGTTGTGAAGTGGTTATCTACTCCCAAATCCTCAAAGTATGAGCGCGCTTTATCAATGCGCTATTCAAGCACAACATGGAGACCCTCAGATGTGATTCAATTTTGTGAGGATCTCTCAGGAACAAGTCGCGGCATGCGGGTGGGGAGGAATTGTCAACACGCCTTAATTAGAGTCTTATGGTTTTTGGTTGATCTATCTAACTTAATAATCAAATAATTTTTTTAGTGATCAGCTCTATGCCTTTCTTGTAACTATTGCACGCCAGTGCTTCCTCACCAAGTTTTTCATGCAGCGTTCCCTTGGCTTCATAGGCTAAAGGTGTAGGCTCAATTTCATTGGATTTTTCAAGGTAATATTTTGCTTTTCCCCAGAGTTGGAGCTTAATGCACAGTTGGCCTAGACATAAATAAAGAGCTGCTGAATGGGGTTTTTTTTTCAATAGGGATTCAGCAAAAGTCAGTTGATGTTCATCGGCAGGTAACATGGCGTAAAGCTCGATCAGTCGTGGATTAAAGTCCTTGCGCAATGTACGGTATACTAGGTTTTTTGCTGTGGTGAATTCATTATTTTTTAATAGAAAACGCGTATACTCTGCAATAACTTCGGGATTATTAACTATAGTTTTAGGGATGCTCTGAAAGAAAGAATTTACTGCACTGGATTGATTTTGTTTGGCAAGATCGCGCAATCTTTGCAAATAAGTATCATATTGTATTTGTTCAAATTCTTGTTGATTAATAACTTTATATTTTTTTAAATCCGGCAAAAGAGTAATGAGTTGTGGCCAATCCCTTATTTCCTGATAGAGTCGCATCATCAGCATTAACACATAGGGATGGCGTGGCGCAATAGTATGTAAATGCTTTAATGTTGCCAAAGCTTGTTCCCATTGATGATTCGATAATTGCAATTCTGCCTGGGTTAATTCAACTGCAATTTTAGCTTCAGGCATGGATTGCTGTGCTTCGCGTAAGTAATCATCACGTAATTGATTATCGCCCATTTTTTGAGCTGCTCGCGCCGCGGTTAAATAATTAAGTAAAGGCGTATCTGAATTGGGTAGCCCTTGGATTAAATGATTTTTTGCTTTTACCCAGTTGCCTTCACTATATTCAATTAATCCTTTGCGGGTAATGGCCTGTGCTTTTCGAAATCGTTTTCTTGCATGCCATCGAGTTAATTTACTTGGGGTAAGAGAGATTTTCTGGCAGATACCCAAAAAAAGATAAACGATCATAAATAAAAGAATTAGGGTAAAAATAGCGACCCAAACAGTAGTTTCTATGGTCCAATGGTTTATTGCAATTAATACATAACCAGGATCTTTGTTAAGTTGGATGCCTAGAATTACCGCCGCCAATAAGATTAAGAAGGCAAAAAGAACACGTATCATTGCTGATTTCCTCCTTGTTCATTATTTGTGGATTGAGAGGCTGTTCCTTTTTTACTCGCAATCAACTCGTTGAGCATGGGAAGTGCTAAGCCCAAAGGTGGCTTTTTTTGAGTAATACTGATTTGCTGTAATTCAGTCAATTTTTTGATAAGAGAAGCCGTATTTTGTGTGTTTTCATTAAAATTTGCTTTAAGCGTGTTAATGGCCTGTTTAAGAACCAGTTGATAAACAAAAGTGTCATGATTAAGAACGGCCCATTGAGCTTCCTGGAGGTTGAGACGTAGATTTTCTTTAAGTGCAGCTTCAAGTAATGGGGAGATAAGCGGTTTAACCTCTTGATCATGGCGACGGATTACCACCAGTTTACCTAATATATTCATACTTTCTTGTAAATGCGTACCCCAGTCAGAGGGATTATTGGATGATTTTTTTGATTCATCCATGGAAGGGTTGCTTTCGTTTTCAGGCAAGGGGATATTGAGATCATTAATGTTGTTTTGTGCTGCATCTAATTGACTGAGTAACCCGGCAATATCTACAGGAGGTATCGCTTGAATCTGTGCTATATCTTTCGCTATTGCTTGTCTTATTGCAAAGACCTTAGGTTCGTTAAATTGCTTTAAAAGCTGATCTGCTTGCTCCAATTGTGCTATTGTTGCATCAGAGCTATTACTCCAGTGGGCATTAATTTGTGCCAGTTCGAGATAATAGCGTGCTTTAAGAAAAAGCCAATCTTGATTTTGATAAAATCTTTGGCTCATCGCATTTTGTAATTGTTTGCTTAGAGTATCAAATTTTGTTTGAAATTGGCTTTGAATTTCCTCGCTATTTTTTGATTTTGCATTAGTTATTTCTTGAATTTTAATTTGTTTTTGTTCTAATTGTTTTAATTCTTCAGAGAAATTAGTGTTTGCAGTGGCCAATTGATCGTGCAACTGGTTATTTAAGAACAGGGTATATGTAGTAATGGCTAAAGACCCTAGTGCAATGATGAGTGCTACAACAGGTATTATGAAATTGCTTTTAGAAGCAAAAGAATTATTGCTGTGGGACTTTGGTTCTTTATTTTGCTCCATACCTGATGTTTTTTTTACTTTTTGCATCTGTTCCTCATTGCTATTGGCCATAGTTAATCCTTGTTTACGTAGTCAAACAATGTATTCAGCACCTGATTAGGGTGAATTATATTAATCTTATGTATTCCTAATGAAGAGGCAATTTGAGCGATACGCTCACTAATAACTAGCCATCTTTTGCTTTTTAGCCAATCGTGAGCCTCTTTATCAAATATTTTGAAAAGGTTAAGCAGAGACTGTTCGCTTGTTAACAGTATAATATCCACCAAGTCATCGCGCCATATCGATTGCACAAGTAAAGGACTTGGTTTTGGCATAACTCTTTGATATACCTTTAAAATAACTAGCTTAGCTCCTTTTTGCATCAGTTGCTCTTCAATGAGCGGTCTGCCTTCTTTTCCTTTAAATAGTAGCACGTTTTGATTTTCCAGGTGTTGTAATGTGTCTAATGACAATAAATGTTCACTATTAGGGAATTCAGGGATGGCACTCACCTGGATGTTAAATTTTTGCAGCGAGGAGGCTGTTCCTTGGCCAATTGCAATGACCTGGATTGATGTAGGCCAATTTATCTGCAGTTGATTTAGTTGAGTAAAGCAATAATGAACCGCATTAGCGCTAATAAAAATAGCATGCGTCACGTTGTCCAAGTTCGGTAACAAATCAACCCAATCGCTATTTGATGCTTGAATTTCCAGGGCAGGGAGCTCTATAGCAATTCCTCCTGAAGCACGAATGCTTTCGGTGAGCTTATGTGCTTGCTCTTGAGGTCGGGTATTTAAAATGCGCAAACCATTAAGCGACCGCTTCATCGTGGACTAACCGATGCGAGAAGATTGGCAGCCCCTTGGGCGATTAGGGATTGGGAACAGCGATCGGCCATGTTAGTTGCCTGCGCAAAAGAGCCCATTTGGGTGTCTGCGATAGTTTGGGATCCATCAATGGTCAGAATTTTTGCTTGCAGCAAAAGTTGATTCTTTTCAATAGGCGTGCAGAAAACTGCTAATGGAATATGGCAATTTCCGCCTAATTGTGCATTAACTTGTCGTTCTGTGTGTACACAAAGCGATGAAATAGGATCATTTAATTCAGCAACCAGCGCCAGGGTTTCTTGATCATCTGTTCTGCATTCGATTGCTAAAGCCCCTTGTCCACATGCAGGCAACATAATCTCTGTAGGTAATTGTTCAGTAATCACATGAGTGAACCCCATGCGTTCAAGACCCGAAGCAGCAAGGATGATCGCTTGATATTCTCCAGCCCTGAGCTTTTCAAGTCGTGTGTTGATATTGCCTCGCAAAGGTTTCACACATAAATCAGATCTATAAGCTAATAATTGCGATTGCCTTCTTAGGCTTGCTGTACCAATGATGGCGCGTTCAGGTAATGTCTGTAGGCTGGTATAATGATGGCTGACAAGGGCATCAAAGGGGTTATCTCTTTTGCAAATTGCGGCCAGACACAGTCCGTGGGGAAATTCTGCAGGCATGTCTTTTGATGAATGTACGGCAAAATCTGCTCTTTTATCCAGTAATGCTTCTTCTAATTCTTTGACAAATAAACCTTTTCCTCCAACAGCTAAAAGTTTATCCTTGAGAAACTTATCTCCAGATGTGGTCATAGGTAATAATTCAATATTGAGCTTTGGCCATTTGTTTAATAATAGTTGTCGTACATAATTTGCTTGCCATAGAGCGAGAGGACTTTGACGTGTTGCTATACGTATTATTCTTGAATTCATTTTAATACTGCATTCAGGAGGAATGCAGTATCATACCCTTTTCATGATAAGGATGCACGCACTCCAAGGGCTATAAAAATATAGGTCCAGCCATTAATTATCATATCAATAGCAATAAACATTCCTATAACCCAGAGACCACTAATTGGCCATTGAATGAGAATTAACAGGCCAAGGATAATGGCGGTAATCCCGGCGAACAACAACCATCCCCAGCCATGCGCTTCTTTGAACGATAGCGCTAAAACGATTCGAGTGATACCAATAATAATAAGGACTATGGCTAATAAGGCTGTAATGAGTGTGGAGGCTAAAAAGGGATCATAAAAGACAATCACCGCCCCAACCAGGTATAAAAAGGCGATTATTGCTTGCCAGAAGATCCCCTGCCAGTCTTGATGTTTAAATATATCTATGAAATGAGATAGTGCGGAAACAATTAGTAAAGCAGCAAAAAAATACATACTGACAAGGGTTAAACCAATCACCATGCCTAACCCAATAAAACCTAGAAAAACAAGTAATATTCCTAATCCCAGAAGCCAACCCCAGTTATGTCTCAGGGTATTTGGCATGTGCATACCATTTTTTGTCATGTCCATTTCCTTTTGTATCATCCATTAATAATCAATAATGCCCATAGAAATATAACCTAAATTTCAAAGGGTTGTCGAATTTTTAAGAATAATCGATTCCTAAAATGTATGGTATTTCATATTAAAATATCCGCATGGCCTTAGGAAGCGGTGCTCGGGGCAATCGTGTATGAGAGCTATGAAAATTTATTCACTCCAGGATTATATTGAGAATCTGAGCGTAGGATGCACATCGCTGCAAGTGTGGCTGATGACAGAAATTTCATCTTATTGAAAAAATTTTTCGAATTATCCCTCGTAAAAATAGTTTATCTACTCATTGAACCAATTAAAATCCATAAGTACAATCTTTTCACTTTTTGAAAGATACACGTCATTTGTTGTCAATAATTGTATCGTTATAAACTCTATAGAGAAATCAATATGCCAAAAATTTTAGATGGTCATGTGTATCAAGAGATGGAAAATGAGCTTAATAATCTTTTCGATCAAATATATAAACATAATAAAAAAGACAGAACTCAAATCACATCACAAGTTCAGCAGTTTTTAGACAATTTAAGTGAATCCATTAGGGATCATTCACGCTTATTATTTACAAAAATTTCTCCAGAAGAAATTATTTATCACAAAGAGAATAAGCCTGGGGATTCACGGGATAAATTCCAAAACCTCGATAAGATGACCCATTATTTTAACAATCTATCCGCCCTGATTAATTTCTCGGTCATGCAGCAAGAAGATCCTACGCTACGGGTTTTTTATTATGACATGTACATTCAATTAATGAATTTTTGCTATCTTAAAGGCGATTTATTTGGTGCTGGTGCGATTTATACCGGGTTGATAGCAAATAATCTCCCCAACTCCATTGATCAGAAAAAATTAAGCTCTGAGAGCCGCTTGATTTGGAACGCACGTGAAGTGGAATTGACTCGACTGTTCAATTTATCAACTACTTATAAAGCACACATGGATTTAAAAGAAAAATTACAAACCCCTTTTATTCCAGTATTATCATCAATTCTTCCTGTTCAAATATATACTAAAGATGCGTACGATAATTCAGTCAGTGAGCATAATAGAATTCAGGATGGTTTGCGTAAGTTGGATTTGGAACATAATAAGATGCTGAATCGTATGCAATTAGAATCTTTTTCCTGGTCAAAACCTTATTATGATTATATGAAAAAGGTCTATCTCCCACAAAGTATATCGGAGTACACCAAGCTTGTAAGAGAACACGAAGAACTGATAGTTGATCATGGTGGCCCTATTGCCAAGCAGTTTCATCAAGATAAAAACTCAAAACCTTTAGTGAATTTTGTCGAGTCGACATTATTAGAAAATCAATTGGTTCTGAAGTTATCTCCTTTCCAAAATCAGAGAATTGTCGATATGCTTTCAGAAATTGATGTAGTAAAAAGTGAGTGTCTAGACTTACCCCAGTTTGATGAGCTCTCCTGGAAGATGAGAGAAATGAATTGCACCTTGGTAAAAGCAAAATCCATTGGAGAGTATACGACCAAAATTTTTGCCAGTCTGGATACGCCTCCCATCGAAGAAAATATGCATGAAAATCCAATCCCAGTTGGTTCGGAAGAACTACGTCCAGAAGATCTCTACCAGCCTTATCCTCATACCGGTCTGAAATTAATGCTTGAGCTTGAACGAGCTATAACAGAACACAAACCAACTATTGGCTCACCAGGTACTGTTAATTGTGGCTTTTTTAGCAGAGCCAAAAGAGGAAATAAGAATGTGAATTTGGAAACAATGGATCTGAAGATTATGGATGTTGGTGACGTAGACCATGGTGAAATCGAGTTACGCGATCACACTATTATGGTCCTGGTTTAGTTCAGGCGTGTTCGGCATAAATGCATTTCATGCCTTTATGTCGAATGATTTTTTCTATTCTTTTAATTTCATTATCTGGAAAAAAAAATCACTTCTCTGTATTATCATTGCTTATTATCATGATGGTGTAGGGGCATGAGGTTACGATTTTTGCTTTCATTGTATTGTTTTTCATTGATGGTGTATGCTAGTAATGAAACGCAACAACAGGAAATTCAATTAAGAATTCAACCTATAGGCCAAGTATCTGTACAAAATGAAGTCAAATCAGAAAATAAAACTACGCGTGATGAAGAACTTGGACAAGAAATATATGAACGATACTGCGTTGTCTGTCATAAGGATGGCCTGGCTGGAGCACCTAGATTTAGAAATGAACAAGATTGGAAGCCCAGATTGACAGGGAGAACGTTGGATGACTTAATTGCATCTTCACTTAAAGGTTTAAATGCTATGCCAGCAAAAGGCACTTGTATTAAATGTAATGAAGATGATCTTAAAGCTGCCATATCCTATATGTTGCCAAAATCATGAGAAAAAATACTTATCGAAAATTTCAAACATTCAATGCAGCATTGACCGCATTTGTACTATTCGCCTCTTTCTATTTTGAATATGTTGTTGGATTGATGCCTTGTCCATTATGCATGATGCAGCGTATTTGTGTTTTTTTATTATTGGCGATTATGGGCGTAAGTTTTTACACGTTAAAAAAGGCTCATATTATTTGTGTCTTGCAAATCATCTTCGCATGTGCGGGCTTATATTTTTCGTTACGCCAATTATGGTTGCAGTCTTTACCGGTGGGAAAGGCACCCGCGTGTATGCCGGGTTTAGACGTTTTAATTCGTTATTTTCCCTGGCAGACAGTGGTCAAAACTCTGTTTTTAGGAACTGGTGACTGTGCTGAAGTCAATTGGCGGTTGTTAGGAATTTCAATGCCTGGTTGGAGTGCGCTGTATTTTTTATTTATAGCATTGATGGGATGCTTTTTGTTTTGGCATACACGAAAAAGCGCTCTCCATGAAAATTTCTAAGCTATAAAGTATTTATCACGAGTAATTTTTTATTGGGTCTCGCAACGTTACTTGTTGTCGATCATTAAGTTGCTTCCGGCGAACTCGTTAGATCAATATGCTCGCGTTTTTACAAGGCAAGCACTAAATTGTTTTTGAAGTATTAAACTGCAAATTTTGACTCGTGCAATCTGTATGATGTTCTTGCTGCCCAAGCAAAGTGTGCGATAAAGAAGGTACCACTTGATTTTTTTCAGAATGAGAAAATCGGAACATTTGGCTTTTAAACTGGATAATACGCATAGCCGATTCGTCGGATTGGGGAAATGCTACATTTTGCAATAATTCCAAGAGTATATGTCGTGGTTGGTGGCAGACGATCAACATATCACAACCTGCATTAAGTGCTTCTTCAGCGCGTGTCTTTAAATTACCTATATCCGCACCGGTCATACTCAAGCAATCGCTCAAAATCAAACCGGTAAATCCTAACTCGTGGCGTAAAATTTCTTGTAACCAAATCGCTGAAAAGCCAGCCGGTTTATTGGCGTCCACAGCCTTATAAGTCACATGAGCAGGCATGATCGCGCTTAAACGCTCGTTGCTTATTAACTCAATAAATGGTTTTAAGTCCCTGCTTTTCAATTGATCAAAAGAAGCAGTGGAAACAGGCATTGTGGTGTGTGAATCGGAACTGATCCGACCATGTCCAGGAAAGTGTTTGCCTACGGCAGGCATTCCTACAGTATTCATTCCCTCAATGAATGCGTTTGCCAGAGCTGTAACTGCATCAGGATCATGGTGGAAAGAGCGATCTAAGTGAGCAATAATAGGACTCATGTCATGTAAATCAAGAACAGGTGCAAGGCTTAAATCAACACCACACGTTAATAAATCCTTGGCCATGACCTCTCCATACTGTCTTGCGAGTTTAATCCCTGCTTCGGGGGATAGGTCATATACATCACCATAGACACGAGCAGCGGGTAAAGCGCGGAAGCCATGGCGTAAAAAGCGCTGGATAAATCCGCCTTCATGATCAGTAGCTATGAAAATATCTGGATTGAGCGCGTGAATTTCCGAGGTTAATTTTTCTAATTGTTCTGGATTAGCGAAGTTGCGGGTGAAAAGAATGACCGCTCCAAGGTTAGGGTGTTTCAAGATTTTTCGTTCAATATCAGAAAGCTCAGTGCCTTCAAGATCAATCATAAATAAATTAGAGTTTGAACCGGGCATATTGGAATCCTTATTAGAATTTGGGTAACTTTCATCACTGTAGCCTGTATCCATGCAGATTTTTTCTAAGCTTTGAAGCTGTGGTGAATGGTTACGAATGTCGATGAATAAGGCGGTGCTTTCATCAATTTTGCGCATGATATCATAAATTGCATAATTTTTAATATGCCTCAAGCTGGTAATCTAAGTTTGACTTAGATATGATCGCATGTTTTGAGTTATTTTTATCAAATGAAAACTTTCTCCTGCCAGGTGTTACATAAACACTCAGCTACTAAGGCACGCGTGACGCGTGTTGTTACCGCCCATGGTGAATTTATTACCCCTGTTTTTATGCCAGTAGGTACCCGAGCGGGTGTCAACAATATGACTCCAGTTGAATTGCATGAGGCACATAGCCAAATTATTTTAGGGGGTAACACCTATCATATGTTATGTGCACCAGGAATGAAAGTTATTGAGCAAGCAGGAGGGATGCATCCTTTTATGGGATGGCATGGCCCTATGTTAACCGATAGTGGTGGTTTCCAAGTTTTTAGTTTATCCAAGAATAATGAAATTTGTACTATTGATGAAGAGGGGGCGCATTTTAAATTGCCTGGCAGTCAGGGCTTGATTCACATGACGCCAGAGATGTCCTTGGAAACTCAGAAAATTATTGGTGCTGACATAATTATGGCATTTGACCAATGTACTCCAGATAGTTGTACCAGGGATGAAGTGAGTCATATCATGACGCGCACGCATCGCTGGTTAAAGCAATCAATGGATTATCATCGTCAATACCCCAATTCACTATATGGATATGAGCAAGCGCTTTTTGGCATAATTCAAGGCGGAACTTTTAAAGATCTGCGCCGTGAAAGCGCAGATTTTGTAACTTCAATGAACCCAGACGGTATTGCTATAGGCGGCGAAACCATAGGATTTAATATGGTCACTACAGTGGAAGTCATCCGCTGGGTTCACGATTATTTACCTGAAAATAAACCTCGTTATACCATGGGTGTTGGAATGTCGCCGCAGGATCTCTTGGATGTGGTGGCAGAAGGAGTCGATATGTTTGATTGTGTAGCGCCAACTCGTAATGCGCGCCATGGTTCCTTGTATTGTGGTGAGCTTGTACGGGAAGGTAACTGGTTGCGTTTTGCCAGTGAGTATGAAAACGAGCGAATTCAAATAAAAAAATCATGTTTTGCTGATGATATGTCACCAATAATGGCACAATGTACCTGTTATACATGTCGCCATTACTCACGTGCTTATTTGCATCAGCTCTCAAAGCAAAAAACAAATTTATTTACGGCATTAGCGAGTATTCATAATGTTCATGTCATGCATGATGTTTGTGATAAAATGCGTGATTTGATAATTAATGAGAGCGCTTTATAACTATGCCTTTTATGGCGTTAGTGAATGTTATTTCAAGCATCGGAGTTAAAATTCACAAGATATAAAAGTACTGAAAATTTTTATATCCCCAAATAGGCGCTATTTAGCATTAACTTAAAAATGACAGGAGCGATAATGATTGTAATTAGTACATCTAAAGGTGATATCCATATACAGTTAGATACAGAAAATACCCCGGCAACAGCAGAAAATTTTCTAAAATATGTGCGCAGTGGTTTTTATAATAATACGATTTTTCACCGTGTTATTGCGGGGTTTATGATTCAGGGGGGGGGGCTTGATTCAGATATGAAACAAAAGACAACTCATGAGCCTATCAAAAATGAAGCAAAGAATGCGAAACCCAATAAGCGAGGTTCAATCGCAATGGCTAGAACCATGGACCCTCATTCGGCAACCGCTCAATTTTTTATTAATGTTGTTGATAATCCATTTTTAAATTACAGCGGTGATCATATGCAGGGATATGGTTATTGTGTTTTTGGCGAAGTTGTTGAAGGCATGGATGTTGTGGACGCTATTGCCAAAGTAAAAACTGGGCAGCATATGGGGCATGCAGATGTGCCTGTAGAAGAAATAAGTATTGTCGATGTGAAAGAGATATAGTAAGGGCCGTTTGGTTTGGTTCCAAACAAAAGCAAGGATGCGCGGCGACCACATACTAATGTATGCTGCGCTTATTTAAAATAATTTCTCTCAACCTGAACTCAAATCCAACCGTTCGTAAACATATTCATGGGTCTAAGCCATTGTAAATTCTGTAAAAAAACTGGGTAAAAGTTCGGAAAACCACGTAGCGGGATTTTCCTTTCTATCAAATCAGGATTATCGCTTGCGCTTTTTGATGCTTTCTGAATAATCGAAAATGGGTATTTCAATATGAAAGAAAATCGCAACGAGGCGAGCGGTAAAAATACTGGCAAATGTAATGATGACATTAATATTTTCGGGGACAAGAGAATAGTCTAGAGTGATAAAAAGAAGTGCACCAGCAAGTGCAATTACTGCATAAAGTTCTTTTCTTAACACCAAGGGAATATCATTACATAAAATATCGCGTAACATCCCCCCACAGATCCCTGTAATCATGCCACTAATAATCGCGATACTGGGTGACAATCCGTGATGAAGTGCTTTTTGAGTGCCAATAATGACAAAGGTAGATAAGCCTAATGCATCAAGGATTAAAAAGAGCTTAAGAATCCGGATTAGGGAATGGGCAATAAATATCGTTAGGAAAGCGCATAACGATGTATATATGAGGTACTCAGGATGAACAACCCAAGTTAATGGGTACGTGTTAAATAATGTATCTCTTACAGTTCCACCACCTAATGCAGCAATACTTGCAATAAGCATAACACCGAAAAAGTCCATTTTTTTTCGTCCCGCTGCCAATGCCCCCGTGATCGCTTCAACGCAAATACCTATGATAAATAAATAATGAAGTAACATTTGAATTTAGTGTTTTTTTAAAACGCAATAATAACACTATTGGGCCAAATGGAGAAATATTAAAGCTTATAAAAATGTTTTGCTGAAGCTAACGCTAAATCAATAATTTTTTTTGATTGATCTTCATTGGCATCAATCAGGTTGACGTCATTAATTAGCTCCAATAAAAAACGAGATATTTCTTGTTCTGATAAGGAGCTGTTATAGAGACATGATGCCTTTACGAAGAGGTAGTGAAGCAAATTTTTGTTAATAGAAATTTTATCTTGCGAAACGCCTTGATCATGGTGAGGATCGCCAAATAGTAACCAACCAGGAGAAACTTGAAGTTTTGCAGCAATATCTACCAGTTTAATCGGTTCAGGAATAGCTTCGCCACGAAGATACTTACGACATATCTGTAGTGAATAACCGGTGATTTCAGAAAGCTTATGGATACATACTCCAGAGGTAGAGCGCTGGGAGTGGTAGCCCGCAGTAATCATTGCATCACGCAAGCGATCAGCGAATTGTTTCGCAAGGTTTTTTTTTTCCATAGGAGTGCTGGGACAGAAATTTGCAATGGCATTAGTATAACAAAATGAAAATTTTGCGCAAACAAAAACAATATTTAGAAACCAAAGGTTTCTTTTAGAAATTTAAAGTTGACAATAAGATCCAAATCATTATAATGTGCAGCTGAAACCCCAAAAAGGTTTCCACATTGTCCAAAGAAAACATGTGACGCTTGATGGAACAAGTTCACATATAAAGTCCAAATAAATGAGAAAGTGGTAGAAACATAGCACTTAACCTCGCAATAAGTGCCTGAGTGATTCCCTTCGCTCAGGCCTTTCTTGCAAATGTGGTATCAAAATAGTGGGTAGGGAGTTCAAAATGATATGATTTCAAATGTACCGGCTTAAAAGAGGCAAGAACTCTAATTTTTTGTTATATATCTTTTAATAAACTCACTAGTAAATTAATGGAGTTAGCAAGAGTTATCTGCTCATTTTCGTCTAAAGCTTGCAGGTTTTCATTTAATCTATTGTGGAGAAGGTATGGGGCTGCTCCTACGAATTCTCTGCCTTTTGCAGTTATATCAATATAGATAATGCGGCGATCTTTAATATCTCGCGTGCGAAGGACAAATTCTTTTTCTTCCAATCGATCGATTACCCCTACTAAAGTACTCATTGATGAATACACTCTTTTAGAAAGAGTCGAGATGGTCATAATCCCATTCTCATAAATTTCATACAGGCATACGATTTGTGGTACGGTTAAACCATAGCATTTATTCAACCTTCGTGAATGAAAATCCATTTGCTGCATGATCTTGCGTAAGGCAAGCATGATACTCCTGGAGCGTTGTTCAGATTGCGTCTCACGCTGTTCATTTTTCTCGTTAGTGTCTTTTAAAATATTATTCATGGATGATCATTCAAAGATTGAAGGTTGAAAAAAAATATATTAACCGTTAGTATCCTTAAATAATTTGTATACGAATTATATCAATAGATATGAATATTCAAGGCACTATCTATTGTACCTGACTATTCATTCTAACTATATAGAGCTCCTCAAAAATATCGAAGAGCGTGACTTGCCAATGGCATCCAATAATAATAAAAAGAAGGATTAATTATGCGAAGTCAACTCAACGAATCCTTATCAAAATTAACTGATGATATTTCTCAATCCGACAGTCAAGAAGAAATTTGTTTTAATAGTGGAGGAGTGCTCACTTTAGGTGTGGAAATTGAGCTGCAACTCATCGATGCAGAAACCTACAATTTGTGTTCGAGAGCAGAGGATATTCTTGCTGCGATGTCTCATCTGGAAAAAATCAAGCCAGAATTTTACTTAAGTACCATTGAAGTAAACACAAACAAATGTGGGAGCGTTCAGGAGGTTGAAGATGATCTTTATGCAACATTATTTGAACTTCAACATGTATCAAAAAAGCTTGGAATTTTACTTTCAACGACAGGTTCCCATCCATTTTCTAAATATTGCGACTGGGAAATTTCTCCAACAGCCCGTTATTTAGACTTAATTGACCGTAACCAATGGCTTACACGCCGTATGAGCGTCTACGGCTTACATGTACATCTAGGTATGTCCAGCGGGGAGGAATGCATACGGTTTAATAACTTTTTTATGTATTTTCTTCCCCATTTGTTAGCCCTTTCTTCCAGTTCTCCATTTTGGCAAGGTATAGACACTGGACTCGCTTCATGTCGCCCGACTACGTATGAGGCGCTTCCTACAGCGGGTCAACCTTACCATGTCCGTTCATGGCAAGATTTTGAACATTTATATAAAACACTAAAATCATGTGGCTCTATAAAGTCGCTCAAGGATTTATGGTGGGATCTAAGGCCAAGCCCAAATTTTGGAACATTAGAGATTCGTGTCTGTGATGGTACGGCGACACTTGCAGAAACATTGGCTCTAGTTGCCTTGATACATGCTCTGGCTCATTGGTTTGCCGATAATGGAAGTTGGCTTGAGTCCGTAGCCTATCCTCCTTATTGGCTTTCTCGAGAAAACAAATGGAGGGCAATCCGATATGGCCTGGATGCAGAATTGGTGATGAACACAGAGGGTAAAATCAAATTAATGCGTGAAGATATCAATGAGTGGATAGAAAAGTTAAAACCTTATATCGAGCAACTTAACTATCAAACCTATTTTGCTACCCTTCAATCGATTATGAGTTCAGGAACAAGTACTGAGCGTCAAAGAAAAGTATTCACGTACAATAAAAGTTTTAAAGATGTTGTGAAGCATAATGTGAGTGAATTTTTGCTTCAAGTTCCTTTATATAGGCGGGAGTTGATTGTTTCTTGAACAAAATTAGGAGTTAATCATTGAAATCATTTGCTTTGTAACATCACCTTATTATATACTTGCTGGCAATATAGATGCAGGTTAGTTTATAGGCACGTAGCTCAGTGGTAGAGCACCACCTTGACATGGTGGTGGTCGGTGGTTCGATCCCACTCGTGCCTACCATGCAACTGAATTAGTATTTCAGAAGTGGTCACTTTTGTCGTAGTGATGCCTGAAGCTAAATCCATTAAAAAGTTTTAAGCCCTGCCATGCAGGGTTTTTTTTTAGATGCTTACGGATAAAATCATGCCAAACATTAAATTGCCTGATGGAAGTGTAAAACAGTTTGAAGCGCCTTTAACTGTATATGATGTCGCCCACAGTATAAGTCCTGGGCTTGCTAAGGCTGCTTTGGCGGGTCGTGTTGATAACCGATTAGTTGATACTTCTTATCTGATTGAAAATGATAGTGCATTAGTGATTCTTACTGAAAAACAAGAAGAGAGCCTTGAGATTATTCGTCATTCTACTGCTCATTTATTGGCACAAGCTGTTAAAAGTATTTTTCCTTCGGCTCAAGTAACTATTGGTCCAGTGGTTGAAGATGGTTTTTATTACGATTTTGCTTTTCAAAGAGCCTTTACTCCCGATGATCTGGAATTAATTGAAGCTAAAATGGCGGAGCTGGCAAAAGCAAATTATCCTGTGACGCGCAGGGAATTGCCACGTGACGAAGCAATCCAGTATTTTAAGAGTATTGGAGAAGAATACAAAGCGAAGATTATTGCTGATATTCCTAAAGATGAAGTGCTCTCGTTATACAAACAAGGCGATTTTGAAGACCTATGCCGTGGCCCCCATGTTCCTGCAACGGGTTTTTTAAAAGCGTTCAAATTGACAAAGTTAGCAGGAGCCTATTGGCGTGGTGACTCAAATAACGAGATGTTACAGCGTATTTATGGAACTGCTTGGGCGGATAAAAAGGCACTGGCTGATTATTTGTTCCGCCTGGAAGAGGCTGAAAAACGTGATCATCGTAAGTTGGGTAAGAGTCTTGAGTTGTTTCACTTTCAAGATATTGCCCCTGGAATGGTTTTTTGGCATCCCAAAGGATGGACTATTTATCAAGAATTAGAGCGTTATATGCGTCATCGCTTAGCTGATTTCGGTTATCAAGAAATTAGAACACCGCAGCTCGTAGATCGCGTTCTCTGGGAAAAGTCAGGACATTGGGCAAATTTTAGAGATGAGATGTTTGTTACCGAGACAGAAAATCGTCACTATGCGGTGAAGCCAATGAATTGTCCTTGCCACGTTCAAGTGTTTAATCAAGGATTAAAAAGTTACAGAGATTTACCTCTAAGATTTTCAGAGTTTGGTAATTGCCACAGATGTGAACCATCGGGATCATTGCATGGTCTTATGCGGGTTCGCAATATGGTTCAAGATGATGCTCATATCTTCTGTACGGAAGATCAAATTCAATCTGAAGTAGCCATGATGTTAGAGCTTGTTCAATCGGTATATACTGATTTTGGATTCAATGAGATTAAATATCGCTTGGCATTACGTCCAGAAAAACGAGTGGGCAGTGATGAAGTATGGGATAAAGCCGAAGCGGCGTTAAAACAAGCAATGAAAGAAAGAAATATAGAATGGGTAGATGCACCTGGTGAAGGCGCTTTTTATGGGCCCAAAATTGAGTGCTCCTTATCTGATTGCTTGGGTAGAATTTGGCAATGTGGCACGATACAAGTTGATTTTTCGATGCCAGGGCGTCTGGATGCTATTTATATTGCCGAAGATGGTAGCAAACAAACTCCAGTCATGTTGCATCGTGCTATCCTGGGATCATTTGAACGCTTTATGGGGATTTTGATCGAGCACTATGCAGGAAAGTTGCCTTTGTGGCTGTCGCCGGTGCAAGCAATCATCATGACAATTAGTGAAAAACAGAGCGAGTATGCAGAAAAAGTAACACAAATTTTGCAAAAAAATGGAATTCGTGCCAACTTTGACTTGAGAAATGAGAAAATTGGTTTTAAAATTCGCGAGCATACTTTACAAAAAATCCCATATCTATTAGTAATAGGGGATAAAGAAGTTGAGTCAGGCCAGGTGGCTGTACGTACACGAGAAGGTACAGACTTGGGTTTGATGACAATAGATACAATTTGTGATACCTTGATGCAAGAAATCGCGCATAAAGGGTCAATTGTTAATTAATAAGCAGGGGGGATTAAACCATTAGTGCACCAACTAAGCGTGAAAGTGATCGCGCACGAATTAATGAACAGATCAATGTACCTGAGGTACGCTTAATTGATGTCGATGGTAATCAGGCAGGAATTGTTTCCACGCGTGAAGCCCTGCGTGCAGCGGAAGAAGGTGGATTGGACTTAGTGGAAATTTCTCCAACAGCCAAACCTCCCGTATGCCGTATTATGGATTATGGCAAGTTTCTCTTTGAGCTGAGTAAAAAACAAGCTGAAGCTAGAAAGAAGCAGAAGCAAATTCAGGTTAAAGAATTAAAATTCCGTCCAACAACGGAAGATGGAGATTATCAGGTCAAGCTACGCAACCTGATCCGTTTCCTAAATCATGGTGATAAAGTCAAAATTACACTGCGTTTTCGTGGTCGTGAGATGGCTCATCAAGAGCTGGGCATGAAAATTCTTGAGCGTATTCAGCAGGATACAGCTGAGTTTGCAATTGTGGAGCAGCATGCAAAACGTGAAGGAAGACAGCTACTGATGGTATTATCGCCCAAAAAAACTAAAAGCTGAGTGAATGCGGAGTATATTGTTATGCCGAAGTTGAAGTCACATCGCGGAGCGTCAAAACGCTTCCGTAAAACTGCAAGTGGCGCGATTAAACGTCGCGGTGCTTATAGAAATCATATCCTCACTAAAAAGTCTACCAAGCAAAAACGACAGTTACGTGTCGAAGCTGGAACTTTAAAGCCATGCGATGCACGTTTGGCAGAACGTATGTTGCACGGTAGTTAAGGAGGAAATGAAAAATGCCAAGAGTTAAACGTGGTGTGATCGCCAAAGCGCGTCACAAAAAGGTTATGGATCAAGCAAAAGGTTATTACGGTGCTCGTAGTCGAACCTATCGCATGGCCAAACAAGCA
The DNA here is from genome assembly GCF_004283175.1 of Legionella longbeachae. Lineage (GTDB taxonomy): Bacteria > Pseudomonadota > Gammaproteobacteria > Legionellales > Legionellaceae > Legionella > Legionella longbeachae. Next base: position 157,345 of record NZ_RXNW01000010.1, on the reverse strand, counting down.
GTAATTAAAGCAGGTCAATACGCATATCGAGATAGACGTCAGAAAAAACGCCAGTTTCGTGCATTGTGGATCACTCGTATTAATGCACAGGCTCGTGAGTGTGGTTTATCCTACAGCCGTTTAATTGATGGATTGAAAAAAGCATCAATAGAATTGGATAGAAAAGTATTGGCTGATCTGGCTGTTCATGACAAAGTGGCTTTTGCTGCAATTGCGGAACAAGCTAAGGCTGCATTAGCAAAATAGCCTTTAAATGTGTTCTTTTCCTGGAATTTACTGTCCAAGAACAATAATATAAATAAAGGTTCTGTTAGCAAATGAACTATTTGAGGAGGCTGAGGCCTCCTTTTTACTTGTGGGTATAACTATGCAGGATATCATCACCATACAAGAACAGGCTGCTGAAGCGATTAAAAACGCTCAGGATGTTTCTGGATTAGAGCAAATTCGCGTTGATTTTTTGGGTAAGAAGGGAAAACTCACTGAAATTTTAAAAAGTCTTGCCCATTTATCCGCTGAAGAAAAACCAAAAGTAGGCCAGCTTGTGAATCAAGTAAAACGAGAAATCAGTGCTTTGATTGAAACGAAAATGCTTGAGCTGAAGCAAAAGCAACTGTCAGAAAAGCTGTCAGCTGAACGGATTGATGTAACACTTCCTGGTCGTAAGAAGGAAAGTGGGTCCTTACATCCAGTAACCCAAGTAAAGCATAGGATTAATGAATTTTTTAGTCGTATGGGATTTGATATTGTTGATGGACCCGAAATTGAAACTGAATTTTATAATTTTGAGGCACTCAATATTCCTGCACATCATCCAGCTCGTGCAATGCATGATACCTTTTATTTTGGTGATGGCCGTCTTTTGCGAACACATACATCGCCAGTACAAATTCGTACAATGGAGCAACGCAAGCCCCCGTTTCGGTTAATCGCCCCAGGGCGAGTTTATCGTTGTGACTCAGACCTGACTCATACGCCGATGTTTCATCAGGTTGAAGGACTACTGGTGGACAAACACGCTACTTTGGCGAGCTTAAAAGGTCTACTACAAGATTTTTTTGCTGATTTTTTTGGACGTCAATTAGCATTGCGATTTAGACCCTCGTATTTTCCCTTTACAGAACCTTCAGCTGAAGTTGATATTGAATGTACCCAATGTAGTGGTGAGGGGTGTCGCTCTTGTAAATTCACTGGATGGTTAGAAGTTTTAGGTTGCGGTATGGTTCATCCCAATGTTCTAAAAGCAGTCAATATCTCGCCTGATGAATTTCAGGGATGGGCATTTGGAATGGGTATGGATCGATTAGCCATGTTGTATTATGGGATAGATGACTTGCGTATGATGTTTGAAAATGACTTGTCTTTTTTAAGTCAATTTTGAAGTGTAGGGGTTGTTAATAGGCTTCGATGACGATGCGTTCGTGGGGCGAATTGAAATATCTCGAGTAAAATCAAGCATGCAGTAAGGACTTTAGATGAAATTAAGTAAATTGTGGTTACGCGAATGGGTAAATTTCTCATTATCTGAACAAGAATTGGCAAGCCAACTCACTATGGCTGGTTTGGAAGTGGATGCTGTAAGTCCTGTAGCAGGAGAGTTTTCTCATGTAATCGTTGCTGAAGTTCTTAGTACAAAGCCTCATCCTAATGCAGATAAATTGACTTTATGCGAAGTAAACGCCAATACAGGCAAAGCGTTGCAAATTGTTTGTGGTGCTTCGAATGTAAGAGCTGGATTAAAAGTTGCCCTGGCCATGATTGGGGCGCGCTTGCCAGGTGGTTTTAATATCAAGGAATCAAAGTTACGTGGGGAGCTTTCACAAGGGATGCTCTGCTCTGTAAGTGAATTGGGAATGGCAGAACAATCCGATGGAATTATGGAGTTAGAAAGTGATGCACCTGTTGGAATGGACTTGCGCGAGTACCTGACTCTTGATGATCATATATTGGATATTGATCTAACACCAAATCGTGCAGATTGTTTCAGTGTATTAGGTGTTGCACGCGAAGTTGCTGTCTTGAATAAACTACCCTTATTAGAAAAAGAAATTTCAGCCATTACTCCAAGTATCGATGATATCGTTACAATAAAGTTGAACAGTCCGGATGCGTGCTCACGTTATTGTGGCCGTGTCATTCGCAAGATAAACACAAAAGCAAGTACACCTCTATGGATGAGTGAACGTTTACGCCGAAGTGGCATAAGAACCGTCCATCCTGTTGTTGATGTCATGAATTATGTCATGCTTGAATTAGGCCAACCCATGCATGCTTTTGATTTGAGTGCGATCAACGGCGAAATCAATGTACGTTATAGTAACCAGCAAGAACGATTAGAGTTGCTTGATGGTCAAAAATTGACTTTGAACGAAAAAGTATTAGTGATTGCAGATCAAGACAGGCCTTTGGCAATGGCAGGTATTATGGGTGGCGAAGCAAGCTCTGTGCAGGTGCATACCACTGATGTATTTTTAGAAAGTGCCTTTTTTAATCCCATAGTAATTGCTGGAGTGGCTAGAAAGTTTGGTTTATTCAGTGATTCATCACAACGTTTTGAACGTGGTGTAGATCCAGGCCTGCAAATAAAAGCTTTAGAAAGGGCTACCGCACTGATTTTAGAAATTGCTGGTGGCGAATCAGGGCCTGTTATTGAGGCTTGTAATCAGGACAATTTGCCGAGTAAAGTGCATTTTTCCTTTAACACCGAAAAAGTTAAAAAGCTAACCGGGCTTAATATTTCTTTGGAGGAAATAAAACGTTTTCTTGATGGCTTGGGTATCACGGTTACACGAGAGCAAAATCATTTTCTAGAGGTGAGCATTCCTTCGCATCGTTTTGATATCCAGCGGGATGAGGACTTGGTTGAGGAAATTATCCGCCTTTACGGATACGATAACTTACATGCTGAACCTGCATATACGCTGGTGCAAGCAGGAAAAACTTGTGGGAATGAAGAAATCGCAACAATACTTGCGCGCTGGTTTGCAAGTAAAGGATATCACGAAACGATCAGTTACAGTTTTGTTGATCCCGAAATACAACATGAACTTTATCCTCATAAAGAGTTTATGCAATTACTCAATCCAATTTCTTCTGAGTTATCGCAAATGCGTGCTGGGATGTGGCCCGGACTAATTGCATCACTGATTTATAACGTACATCGCCAACAAAATGAGGTTAAATTTTTTGAAATTGGCGTGGTTTTTGATGTCCACAAGAGCCAATTAAAAGAGCGTCCTTGCATTGCCGGTTTGTTGATGGGAGAACAAGGGAGTGTAAATTGGAGTGAAACAACCAGGGTACATGATTTTTTTGATTTAAAAGGAGATCTGCAATCTTTATTCGCTTCATTAAAGCTTAAGCAAGTGGAGTTCATTGCCGCAGCACATGAAGCATTGCATCCAGGACAGTCAGCTCAAATCAATATAAACGGCACTGCCTCCGGCTGGATAGGAACATTGCATCCTCGCTTGGCAGATGCCTTGGATTTAAATCATGATGTTCTTCTTTTTGAAATCAATCTGGAAGCATTAATACGGCAGGAATCTCCGCGGTATAAACCGATTTCAAAATATCCCCAAATTCGTAGGGATTTATCATTTTTAGTCGATAATGATGTCGAGGTCATGCAAATCGAATCCGTAGTAAGAACTATTGTACAAGAAAATTGGTTAAAGTCTTTTGATATCTTTGATGTATATACGGGGGAAGGTGTTCCGTTAGGCAAGAAAAGTCTGGCGATTTCTATCACAATCCAAGATGAAAGTCGTACTTTGGTTGATGCCGAGATTAATTCTTTAATTAATGCTATAATCAATACGTTAGAAAATAAATTTTCAATCATATTGAGGGAGTAATCGTGAATGCATTGAGCAAAGCAATAATGGCAGAGACCTTGTGTGATGAATTAAACCTGTCCAAACCCGCATCAAAAGAGATGGTCGAAAATTTTTTTGAAGAATTGCGACATGCTCTTGAGCACGGACATCATGTAAAACTATCAGGATTTGGTAATTTTACACTTAGAGATAAACCACAAAGACCAGGTAGAAACCCAAAGACAGGGGAAGAAATTCCTGTAGTGGCTAGAAGGGTTGTGACTTTTAAACCAGGCCTGAAGTTAAAAAGCAAAATTGAATCTATAGGAAAATAATTCATTGAACTATTATTCGAAACATATTTTTTTATGTACGAACAAAAAGGCTGCCGGCAAACAATGTTGTGCCAATTCGGGTGGGGAAGAGTTCTTTGATTATATAAAATCACGGCTTTTAGAGCTGGAAATGCATGGTCCAGGGAAAGTTCGTATCAGTAAAACAGGCTGTCTTGGCCGCTGCAGTTCAGGTCCTTGTATCGTGATTTATCCTGAAGGTGTATGGTATACTTATTCATCTTTTGCTGATATTGATGAAATCATAGAAAAACATTTAATTTCTGGTAGTATTGTTCATCAATTGTTAATTGATCCAGTGTGAAAGTTGTTCGTTTTACACGGATTTTAATAATTGTTTATAAATTTTTGTCCTTTATACTTGTAGGATGATTCTGTTTTGGTTAAAATCGCCCGTCCATGATAGAAGATTACCAATTTAGGCGGTTCGGAGTTCATTTAATGAAGACATTTAGTGCCAAAAGCCATGAAGTCAAACGTGACTGGTTAGTGGTTGATGCCAGCGATAAAGTTTTGGGTCGCTTAGCAACTGAAATTGCTCGTCGTTTACGTGGCAAGCATAAAGCTGAGTATACTCCCCATGTTGATACTGGCGATTACATTATCGTTACAAATGCTGAAAAGGTTATTGTAACTGGTCGTAAGTTTACAAATAAAATGTATTATCGTCACACTGGATATCCAGGTGGAATAAAATCAGATAGTTTTGAGAAATTACAAGCAAGAAATCCTGTCAGGATTATCGAACTGGCTGTTAAAGGTATGTTACCAAAGAATCCTTTGGGAAGAGAGATGTATCGTAAGCTGAAAGTATATGTTGGCAATGAGCATCCACATGCTGCACAGCAACCCAAACAACTTGATATTGAGGAATAAGTAATATGGCTGAAATGAAGCAATACTACGGCACTGGTCGTAGAAAAAGTTCAACAGCTCGCGTCTTTTTACGCCCAGGTAAAGGCGACATCAAGGTTAACGGTCGTACTTTACAAGAGTATTTCTGTCGTGAAACTTCTTGCATGGTTGTAATGCAGCCACTAGAAACCGTTGATCTTGTCGACAAATTTGATATTTACGTTACCGTAGCTGGTGGTGGCATATCTGGTCAGGCAGGTGCTGTACGTTTAGGAATTGCAAGAGCATTGGTTGCTTATGATGAAAAAGGATTAGCAGAAGATGCCGAGCCAAGCCCTGATTCTGTTCGCAGGAAGCTTCGTGCTCGCGGTTTACTGACTCGTGATTCACGTCGTGTTGAAAGAAAGAAAGTTGGTTTGCACAAAGCTCGCCGTGCAACTCAATACTCAAAACGTTAATTGGTTTTTGGTTAAAGAAACCCCGCATTGGCGGGGTTTTTTGTTTTGCTATGATATTTAGTGAAACATATGGCGCCATCCAAAGTTCTAGATTTGGCGCAAATACAGTGAGGCGCTCAGTACATGATTGAGTCGGACAAGCTTGCAACATTGTATGAACCGTAGTGGGTGGCACTACATAGAGCGGGCAGCATATGGTGAATGAAAACTCTGATCCCGAACATGATCAGGATAAAAATGATTTTGTAGATACTGAGCGACGCCGATTTTTGGTAGCTACAACCAGTGTATTAGGTGGTATTGGGGCTCTATGCGCCTTAACTCCTTTTGTTGCTTCTTGGTTACCTAGCGCTAAAGCTCAAGCTGCTGGAGCCCCTGTACAGGTCGATTTAAGCAAGTTGGAGCCTGGAGAGCAAGCTGTCGTTGAATGGCGTGGCAAACCAGTATGGATCATCAGGCGAACTGCAGAAATGTTGCAACAAATCACAAAGAACTCTTCTTTGCTCCGAGATCCTCATTCATTGACTGCTCAGCAACCTCATTATGCAAAAAATGAATATCGCTCTATTAATCCAGAATATTTAGTACTTATAGGAATTTGTACCCACTTGGGTTGTTCACCAAAATACAAGCCAAACCTTAGCGAGTTAGGTCCTAACTGGCCTGGTGGTTTTTTCTGCCCCTGCCACGGTTCTACTTTTGATCTTTCGGGTAGAGTCTTTAAAGATGTTCCAGCGCCTATTAATCTGGAGGTTCCTTCATATTATTTTATTGATGAACACACTATTGTAATTGGTGAGGATAAGCCATAAATTTTAGGGCAACAGTTCGCCGGGTGTATATAAAAGGGGATTTTGATGAATGCTGTTCCCGAAAAGGCGGGAATATAGCCACACACATTTGTGTTTTATGTCCGCATCACTTGTTTATGGTTTGTAAAAAGATAGAGACAAATTAAATGAATAAACTCTTTAATTGGATCGATGAGCGTTTTCCTTTAGCGAGTACCTGGAGAAAGTATTTCAGCTCTTACTATGTTCCAAAAAATTTGAATTTCTTTTATATTTTTGGCGCATTAGCAATCGTAGTTTTAGCGAATCAATTTATTACTGGTTTGTGGCTTACTATGTTTTACACCCCCAGTGTTGAACAGGCCTTTTCTTCGATTGAATTCATCATGCGCGATGTTAACTTTGGTTGGTTATTGCGTTATATGCATTCAACAGGTGCTTCGGCATTTTTTATTGTCATATACATACATATGTTCCGTGGCCTGCTTTATGGTTCCTATCAAAAGCCCAGGGAGTTAGTATGGCTTTTGGGAATGTTTTTATATGTATTACTTTTGGCCGGTGCATTTTTTGGTTACTTATTACCTTGGGGGCAGATGTCTTATTGGGGTGCTGAAGTCATCACTTCTTTGGTTGATGCCATCCCGTATATAGGTAAGAATCTTGTTGTTTGGCTTAGAGGTGATTATGCAGTAGGCAATGCTACATTGCAGCGGTTTTTTGCGTTACATGTGATTGCACTCCCATTGTTACTGTTTTTGTTTGTATTTTTGCATGTTGTTGCTTTACATAAGGTAGGATCGAATAATCCAGACGGAATTAAATTTAAGAATAAATTGGGTGAAGTAAAGCAGTTTGAGTTAATTCCCTTTCACCCGTATTACATTATTAAAGATTTAGTGGCAGTGCTTGCATTTCTTATTTTGTTTTTTGCGGTTGTATTTTGGGCTCCTGAAATGGGAGGATATTTCCTTGAACATAATAATTTTGTTCCAGCAAACCCACTTGTCACTCCGGATCATATAGCTCCGATGTGGTATATGTCGCCGTTTTATGCAATCTTACGTGCGATACCTGATAAATTCCTTGGAATTATATGCATGGGGGTTGCACTAATACTATTATTCTTTTTGCCGTGGCTTGATTGTAGCCCGGTGCGCTCCATGCGCTATAAAGGGATATGGTCCAGAGTAATGCTCTTTTTAGGCGTGCTTGCGTTTGTCGCACTGGGTTATTTGGGGACGATTCCAGTGACTCCTTTGCGTTTGTTTTTTGCTCGGCTAGCTACATTATTGTATTTTGCCTATTTTATCCTTATGCCCTTTTATACCCGAATAGAGGTCACTCATACATTGCCACGCCTCTCAGGAGAGTGTTGATGTGTATAAGGATGCTAATTTATCTTTGCTTGTTGGTGGGGGCCGTATCTCATCAGCAGGTATATGCAACTTCATTTTCAGTCAACATACAAGATAAAGCAAGTTTACAAAGAGGCGCTAAACTGTTTATGAATTATTGTTCGGGTTGTCATTCTTTAAAATATTTAAGATATGACCGCATGGCTAAAGGATTGGGCTTAATGCGTTCTGTGCGCCAAATTGATGAAGATCTGCTGAAAAACAATCTTATTTTCACACAAGCAACAATAACTGATCCCATTGAGATTGCTATGCCCCCTGAGGATGCAAAGCAATGGTTTGGGATAGTACCTCCAGATTTATCATTAGTTGCTAGAGCAAAAGGAGAAGAATGGATCTACAATTACTTAACTGGTTTTTACAACGATGATTCCAGGCCTTTTGGAACGAATAATTATCTTGTGCCTGATGTTGCGATGCCCAATATTCTAGATACATTACACAATAAAATGGGGGAAAGGCAATTTGATGAGAATGTATTAGACTTGGTGACTTTTCTCGCTTATGTCAGTGAGCCCATACAAACTGAGCGTTATCATATGGGCTTTTTTGTAATTGGATTTCTAGGCATTTTATTTCTTGTCTCTTTGTGCTTAAAAATAGTTTATTGGCGAAAAATCGGCATAAAGTAACCCAAAAAGGCAAAAATGTGGTAAAGTAATGGTTTTGCTTATTCTTAGCGTACTAATACATATTTTTATGAATTGATAGGAGTTGCTCATGGCAATTGTTGCGAAGCGCACTATAATGTCTTTATTTTCGGATACTGATGATGTCTACAGTCATCAAGTTCGTATCGTATTGGCTGAAAAAGGGGTTAATGTAGAAATTCTTGCAGCCAAGCAGGCTGAACCAAATGCTGATCTATTATCAGTGAATCCATATGGCACAATTCCTACATTAATTGATAGAGAGCTTGTACTTTATGAACCACGTATTATTATGGAATATTTAGATGAGCGCTTTCCTCATCCACCTTTATTACCAGTTTATCCTGTTGCTCGTGCGGAAACGCGTAAAATGATGCACAGAATAGAGCATGACTGGTATTATTTAATGAATAATATCTTAAGAAATAATAATGCAGACGAAGCAAGAACGAACTTATTTGAAAGTTTAGTTGCTCTTGAGCCAGTTTTTGCAGATAAGCCTTATTTCCTAAGTGATGAGTTTTCTTTGTTGGATTGTGCATTAGCCCCCTTATTGTGGCGCTTGCCTCGATTAGGGATAGACGTTGCACCAGAATTTAAAGGACTGATTGCTTACATGCAGCGCTTGTTCAAACGTGAATCGTTTCAAGCAAGTTTGACTGATGTTGAGCGACAATTACGAGCGGCATAAATATATGACTATGACATCAAATAAACCTTATTTAATTCGCGCTGCCTACGATTGGATAGTCGATAACGAATTAACGCCTTATATCCTGGTAAATGCAGCATATGTAGGTGTACAGGTTCCTAGAGAACATGTAAATCATGATCGTATTGTTTTGAACATTTCTCCAGCTGCTACTCGAGGTTTATTGTTGGAGAATGACCGGATAATCTTTACTGCACGCTTTTCCGGAAAAACGGAGCAAATTTTTGTTCCGCCAGGAGCTGTATTGGAGATATATGCCAAGGAAAATGGCAGAGGTATTGCCTTTGCACTTGAAGATGAAGAAGAACCGCCCCCAGCGTCTTCTGGTCCATCTACTTCAGATGCTGAAGGCCCAGTGTCTTCTAAAAGTAAGCCTTCATTGAAATTAGTGAAGTAGCATGCCAGAAAACGCCCTTTATCGTTGTGAGCAAATCAGAGTTTGTGAACAACAGGCTACTTCCTTATATCAATTAGACGAAAATGCACTTATGTCTCGAGCTGGGACAGAGGCATTTTCGCATGTGGTAAAACTTTATCCTCATGTCCGGCATCTTGCTGTTTATTGCGGCTCGGGAAATAATGCTGGTGATGGATATGTAGTTGCACGATTAGCACATGAACATGGATTATTAGTTACTGTCTATCAATGTAAGGCATTGACTGATCTGCCGCTTGCAGCCCAGCATGCGGCTTTGTTGGCAATAAATGCAGGGGTGGACTGTCAACCTGCAGATGAGCCTTTAGATAGTGAAGTAGAGTTAATTGTTGATGCGCTACTTGGAATTGGTTTAAGAGGGCCTGTGCGTGGAAATATTGCATCAGCAATTCATCAGATCAATGCAAGCGGTCTTCCGGTAATTGCATTAGATATCCCATCCGGGCTTAATGCAGATACAGGACAGGTAGAGAATTTTTGTGTAAAGGCTAATGCAACTATAACGTTCATCGCTCAAAAGTTAGGCATGTATACTGCAGATGGACCAGATAATTGCGGGGATATTTACTGCTGTCCATTAAGTTTGGAGGCATGTACCAATCAATTAGCTCCTGCTGCACATTTGCTAAATACTACTACCCTTTCTTTACCCCTTCCTGAGCGTAAAAAAAATTCGCATAAAGGGAATTATGGCCATGTTTTAATAGTAGGAGGAGGGCCTGGAATGCCTGGAGCTATTAGTCTTGCGGCAAAAGCAACACTAAGAACAGGGGCTGGAGCAGTTACTGTTGCAACTTGGCCTGAATATGCAAAGGGTGCCTTATCTTTAATTCCTGAGGCAATGGTAAGCGGTATTAAAAATGCAAAAGACTTAAAACCATTCCTGGCAAATGCTTCTGTTTGTGTTATTGGTCCTGGTCTTGGAGAAAGCGATTGGGCTATTGACTTATTTTTGACAGCAATTACTTCGCAATTGCCTATGGTAATTGATGCATCAGCACTAAGGTTATTAGCGAGCAATCCGCAAACCGACGATAATTGGGTATTAACTCCCCATCCTGGAGAGGCCGCGAGCCTTCTTGCTTGCTCTACTGATTCGATTCAGAAAGATAGATACCAGGCAGCTGAAAAAATTCAACAACAATATGGCGGTGTTGTCGTATTAAAAGGTGCAGGCACGGTGATCCAAACAACTGAAAAAAGTACTTATATCTGTCCCCGGGGAAATCCCGGGATGGCGAGCGCGGGTATGGGTGATGTTTTGAGTGGAATTATTGCTGGTTTTTGCGCTCAAGGCTATCCTTTAGCTCAAGCAGCACAATATGGTGTTTGGGTGCATGCAGTTGCTGGCGATCGTGTAGCGAAAAAATTAGGTGGGACGGGGTTATTAGCTAGTGATTTGTTAGATGCTATCCCACATGTATTGAACTATTGTGAATGATGAGTACAAATCAATCTAATGTGTTAATACTGGATTTACCAGACGAAAAATCAAGTGTAAATTTTGCATCTCGCCTGGCTTCATGTCTTTGCCCGTCTTTAATCATGACTTTTAGTGGCGATTTAGGTGCAGGTAAAACCACGATCATTCGTGCCATGTTAAAATACCTGGGCGTGCAATCTGCAATTAAAAGCCCCACATTTTCATTAGTAGAAAGCTATACATGCCATAACCTGCTTGTGCATCATTTTGATCTGTATCGAATTCATCATGAGGAAGAATTAGAATATTTAGGATTTCGAGATTATTTTACACCGAGTAGTATTTGCTGTATTGAATGGGCAGAAAATGCAGGTTCGGCATTGCCTTATATAGATATTCGTTTTAAGTTAAACATGAAGGGTGCTGGACGTGAGGTGCAAATAATGGCATTGAGCGCAGCTGGTAAAAAAATTTTAGCTCGCCTGGCAGGGGAAACATGATCGTTCGCTTATGGATTTTAGTTGTATTATGTCTTTGGTCTATTGTTACATCGAGCGCTCAACTTAAATCGATTGTTTTAAAACAACAAGGAAACCAAACATCCCTTTACTTTACAATTGCTGGGCCTTTTACACATAAGCTCTTTTCATTAAGCCAACCAGAACGAGTTGTATTGGATTTAAAAGAGACTCAACTAGCCGTAGATTTAAATCAATTGGGTTTGATTAATGGTTTAGTGAGAAAAGTGCGTAGTGGAAGTTCTGAACCTGGAACATTAAGGTTGGTTTTTGAGGTAAATCAAAAAGTACTACTGCGTTCATCTCCCTGGAGGCCTAATGGAGTTTACGGGGGAATACGGGTTGATTTATTACATACTGGCCGCATTGCTACCCCGGTTGTTGCGAGTATTCCTAAAAAAATGGTACCCATAACGTCAAAGGCGCCAATAAAGCAGCCTCAACAACAACCTATAAAACAGAATATTAGTGCATCACCACCAGTAAAGCCTATCTTGGCAAATCAGGCTCCTGTCAAGGTAAGTAATAGGCCCACTCGATTACGTGATGTAATTGTAGTTTTAGATGCAGGCCATGGTGGCAAAGACCCTGGTGCTCGTGGACCGCATAATAGCCGTGAGAAAGATGTAGTATTAGCAATTACTCTAAAACTAAAGCAACTAATTGATAGACAGCCTGGCATGCGTGCGGTATTAACGCGTTCAGGAGATTATTATGTAGGTCTTCGGCAACGATTGAATATTGCTCGAAGACATAATGGCGATATTTTTGTTGCCATTCATGCAGATGCATTTAATAATCCCCATTCTCATGGTGCATCAGTATTTGCTCTATCCCAAAGGGGAGCTACGAGTGAAGCTGCCCGTTGGCTTGCTGAAAAGGAGAACTATTCTGAATTAGGTGGGGTGAATCTAGGTGATTTAGATGATCAGAATGGGGTGGTGCGTTCTGTATTAATCGATTTGTCACAAACAGCTACGATTAATGCAGGATTGCAAATGGGAGGACGTGTTTTAAATCAGCTGGGTAATTTTACTGTTCTACACAATCACAAAGTAGAGCAGGCACGTTTTGTTGTCTTAAAATCTCCAGATATTCCTTCAATTTTAGTTGAAACTGGATTTATTTCGAATCCTATTGAAGAGCGAAATCTAACAAACCCTGCTTATCAGGCTCGTTTAAGCCAAGCCATTTTTCAAGGTATTAAAGGATATTTCTGGGAGCATCCTCCACATGGATCACGTATTGAAGCAATGGCAACAAATACGATTCATTTAGTCAGAACAGGTGAAACTTTGCCTGCTATAGCCGCTCGTTATCATGTCTCAGTTGTGGCGTTACAATCAGCAAACCATTTGCAGGGTATCAGCAGGCTTCGACCAGGTCAAAAATTGGTGATTCCTCCAGCATGGGCGTGAGAATTCGACAATTACCTCCATTTATAGCGAATCAAATAGCTGCCGGAGAAGTAATCGAGCGTCCTGCGTCTGTAGTAAAAGAATTACTTGAAAACTCTTTTGATGCGGGGGCTACAGCGATTACCGTTGAAACGAGTTATGGTGGCTTAAATCAAATTAAAATTAGCGATAATGGTGTAGGGATTTTTGCAGAAGATTTGCCTTTGGCTATTGCTCCACATGCTACGAGTAAAATTAATTCGCTTGATGATTTGTACGCGATTGACAGCATGGGGTTTCGTGGGGAGGCATTAGCCAGCATTGCATCAGTAGCTAAAGTCAGCATTAGTTCCAAGCCTGCACTGCAAGAAACAGCAATGATGTTGCGTGTGATAGGTACAGAAACCACCTGTTCTCCTTGTGCGCGTGCAGTAGGAACAACAGTAGATGTTGTTGATTTATTTTTTAATGCACCAGTACGGAAACGATTTTTAAAGAGCGAAAAGCTCGAGTTCCAGGCAATAGAAACTGTAGTCAAACGTTTTGCCTTAAGTGCGCCTAAAATTGCGTTAACGCTAAAACATAATGGCAAGCAGGTCTTCTATCTTCCTGCGGTAACAAGTGAACACGCGTTATTATCCCGAATGACGCGCATACTGGGTAGCGCATTTGTTCAAGATGCGATTTATCTTGATGTGGATCATGGTTCAATGAAACTGCGTGGTTGGATAAGTGGCATTAAATTTCAGCGTAGTCAAAGTGATCGCTTATGGGTTTATATCAACGAACGGATGGTAAAAGACAAATTAATTCATCATGCATTAAAGCAGGCTTATGAGGGCTTATTACATCCGGGTCGTTTTCCTGCATGTGTGTTGTATTTCACAATCAATCATGCTGAAGTCGATGTGAATGTACATCCTACCAAGCATGAAGTGCGTTTTCAGCAGCCTCGGCTAATCTTTGATTTTTTTACCTCACAACTAGCCGCAGCATTGGCTACCCAAACAAAGAAAAACCCTGATCCCATATGTGAATTAAACATACCAGTCAACCAGGCTAAAGAGATTTATGAGCCTTATCCCAAGCTTGCTCTTATAAGCGAGCATGTTAACTCACTAGAGCAACCGTGGGTTATTTTAAATAACCACTATATTTTGGTCTTTCTCCATCAACAGCCCTATATTGTTAATCTTGTAGCGTTACAGCAATTTAAAGCACAACAACAATTGGCTGGATTGTCTTTTCCATTGGCAAGTAGGCCTCTATTAGTACCAATTCGTTGTTCTCTTCCTTCCAAAATTGCTCCAAAACTGCCAGATTTTATTCAATCTTTATATCAATTAGGAATACATGTGGAACATATCGGCGATCAGGACGTGTTCATTCGGAGTATCCCCCTTTGTATGCCCTATTTGGATTTACGTTTATTTTTAGAAGCCTTAACCCGATTGGAGGTAATAAACTCTTCTAAGTTGACTGAACTCATGATTGAATCTCAAGCTTTTGATCCTAGATTATTAAGTCCTGAGGAGAAAATGGAGTTAAATGAATTGTTATTGAGGGCACATGCAGGGAAAAATAAAGAAGCAGGATTATTTAGAGCTTTAACTGTTGAAGATTGTCGGAATTTATTAGATGTCTAATTTGATTTTTTGTTTAATGGGACCTACTGCGGCGGGGAAAACTGATTTAGCTTGTGAGTTAATTGCACATTATCCTTTTGAAATTATTAGTGTCGATTCGGCAATGATTTATAGGGAAATGAATATTGGAACTGCTAAACCTAGTCCTAAAGAGCTTGAACTTGCTCCTCATCATTTAATCAATATTAAAGATCCAGTGGAGTCCTATTCTGCAGCCCAATTTTGCAGTGATGCTTTATCTTTATGTGATGAGATCACGAATAAAGGTAAGATCCCTTTACTGGTTGGGGGCACAATGATGTATTTCAATGCACTTCAAAAGGGGTTAGCTATTCTACCCGAAGCTTGTCCCGTTGTCCGTGAGCAATTAGAAAATGAAGCTGCTTCGCATGGTTGGGGGAAGCTCCATCAACAATTAATGCAAATTGATCCCGATACAGCTAAACGGGTTCACGCTAATGATGCACAAAGAATTCAACGTGCTTTAGAAGTATATTATTTAAGCGGAAAAACTTTATCCGCTTTTTTTGAACAGCAAAAAGAAAAAAACGTACATCATTTTATAAATTTTATCCTTTTTCCCGAAAGGAGAACCTGGTTGCATGAGAGGATTGCACAACGTTTTAATCAAATGTTACAGGCAGGGCTTCTTGAAGAGGTAATACAGTTACAGCAAAAATGGCCGTTATCTATAAATTTACCCTCAATGCGTTCTGTGGGGTATAGACAAGTACTGGAGTATCTACAAAATGCGTATGATTATTCTACCTTGTGTGATAAAGGAATTGCAGCTACGCGACAATTAGCCAAGCGTCAATTAACTTGGTTACGGCATTGGGAAAAGGCGTTATATTATGATCCGCAAAATGAAGCTTTTCATGATGAGATTATAGCGAAAATTAGGGAAATATTGGATAATTCTAAAAAAACCTTTTAAAGGACCATTATGTCAGAAACTAAAACAATACCTGCGAGTACACAAAAAAATTATGTAGTACATCGTGATGAATTACCACTAAGTTGTCCAACAAAAGATATGGTGCTATGGAATGCGCATCCAAAGGTTTACTTACCTATTGAGAAAACAGGAGTAGAAGTTTGTCCTTATTGTGGGTCACGGTTTGTTTTACAGAATGATTAAGTAATAGCTTAGGCACACTGCCATTGACTTAAGGAGCCTATATTTATTCCTGCATCCCTCGACTTGTTCGCAGGCTCTAGCAATCTTTCATCACCATTTGCACCTTTGGACAAGCCGCGGGATGTCGATTGATGGAGTCTTAAGTTAATTGCTGTGTAACTTAGCCTCCCATGTTCCATGTTTATTCGAATGGTTGGATTTGAGCGTAGAGTGTGAGGAATTTTTCCAAAAAATCAAAATAAAGCATTGATCAGGAAAATTTTACCACAACCCGCTATATCCGTCCGTTCTCTGATAGAGACTGACCACCTACATGATTAATTCGATTTGTATTGTAAGATTATCTGCCTTAGGTGATGTTCTAATGGCTGTTCCTCTCATTAGAACTTTACAGGCTAGTTTACCAGAAACTAAGTTGACTTGGATTATCTCCAAACCCGCCTTTGATTTAGTGGAGGGGATGGATGGTATTGAGTTTATTTTAATTGATAAGCCTAAGCGTATTAAAGACTATTGGTATTTTAAAAAGCAAATGAAAGGTCGTACTTTTGACGTACTTTTAGCACCACAAGCAAGCCTTAGGACAAACTTACTTTATCCGTTGATTCGAGCGAAACGCAAAGTAGGCTACGATGGTCATAGAGCAAATGATGCACATGGTCTGTTTGTTAATGAGCGAATCAGCCCAGGATTAGAACATACCTTGGACGGGTTTTTGAAATTTGCTCAAGCATTAGGAATTCAGGAGCGAGTTATTCGCTGGGATTTACCTATTGCTGCTGCTGATTATCAATGGGCTGAGCATCATTTACCCAAAGAGGGACCCGTTTTAGTCATTAATCCTGCGGCGAGCAAGCCAGAACGTAGTTGGCCTGTGGCGCGTTATATCGAAGTCTTGAAAATAGCCAAAACTCGTTGGAATGTGCAAGTCGTCATTACGGGCGGCCCAAGTGATTTTGATAAAAATCTTGCAGAGCAAATTACTCAGGTTATTCCAGCAATAAATCTCGTTGGTAAAAGTAAGCCAAAACAATTGCTAGCGCTTATAAGTAAAGCAACAGTTGTCCTTTGTCCTGATACTGGGCCCTCGCATATGGCTACAGCCGTGAACACCCCTGTTGTTGCATTGCATGCTGTAACCAATCCTCTCATTTCCGGCCCGTATCTTTTTCAACATCTAGTAGTGAATCATTATCCTGAAGCAGCGGAAAAAATTTTAGGGAGCAAATGTATCGAAGATGTATGGGGACAACATGTACATGGTTATGAGCCTATGCAATTAATTTCTGTTGACGAGGTGCTGGAAAAGCTGTCTCTGGTTTTAGATGGCTCTTAAAGACTCTAAAGCATCAATATTATGAATTGACAACACAGCCTTATATAAAGTCCCTAAAGTTATTTATAGCTTTCGCTGCTTGGTTTGTAATCTGAGTTTATGAATATTGTTTTCATCCAATAAACTCAGATTCAATAGTTAAGATTAAAACGTACCAGTATTTAATTAGCTATTGTTAAAGGAAGTTTAGTTTCCATGCTTTCGGAAGAGTTGTCTGCGCTTATGCTGGAAATGCAGCTACTCCAAAAAGGGTGTGCTGTAGATTTGCTCGTTAAAGGTTTTTGTGGTGCAGAAGGTTCTTGGATACAAGTTGATTCATTGTTAGATCTTGGGGTATGTTTAGTGATTTTAGCATGGGAGCCTTCGAATGAAGGTTCTTTGACCCCTTCTGTTATTTGTTGTTGTAAATGTTCTAAGGGCTGTTGTTTGAAACGATAAACGTTCAGGAAAGTAAAACAGGCTTGAGTAATCATTAATGCTACACAGATGACGGGATTAAGGGTAAAAATTGCTGCAGCCGGAATTGCAGCACTATTATAGATCAAATTCATAGCTAGATTTTGATTTATATTAGCTACAGTCTGTCGTGAAATTGCAAAAGCTGAGGCAATAGGTAATAGAGTTTGGTTATGAATGACGATGCCAGCTACTTGTTGGGTTAACTCATCACTGCCATCAGAGGCAATGGCAATGCCTAGATCACAGGCAGCAATTGCCTCAGCATCATTTCCTGCATCACCTATCATGGCGATTTTTCGACCTTGTTTTTTTAGAGTATGAATGTAGGCTGTTTTGGATCTATGATTATTTTCCATTGAGCTTGCAATGCAATTGGCGAAAACATTTTCGATACCAAGAGCTTTTGCATATCGAAGGGCAGTTTCTTCATCAGCACCAGTGCATAAATGAATTTCTTTTCCCATGACTTTTAATGCATTAATGGTGTGATGTGCATCTGTGCGTAAAGGATCTGTCAATACCATAACTCCAATGATTTCCTGGTTACGTGCTACATATACGAGCTGATCTCCTGCTGCTAACGGCGGGTGTTTTAATTCTGATGTAATCGAAACTCCTTTTTCACGCATTAGAGCTTTGCTGCCAATGGTATAGTGATCTCCCAGTACTACTCCACTAACTCCAGAATGATATGTTTCATCAAGCTCGGTTACATCTAATTTTTGTTTGCTTTTCTGATTAGCAAAAGAATAAACAGCTTTTCCTATGGGATGGCTTGATTTCTTTTCTAAAGTTTCACAAATCGAAAGTATCTCTTCTTCTGATAGTCTACTGTTATCCAATAAATAAAGATTTTTTACTTTAGGAACCCCGGTGGTTAATGTGCCGTTTAAGTCAAAAATTACAGTATCGATTTGCTCCGCTTGTTGTAATGTTTTTGCACTTTTGAATTGCACGCCATTTTCTGCTGCTTTATGCATGCCAGTGTTTACTGCCAAGGGAGTAATAAGGCCCAAAGTACAAGGACATGCACTGGCTAAAACGGAAATGGCGCATTGAATTGCTACAGCTGCGGGAAAAAAAAATCCCATAATCACTCCAGATAGAACTGCTAACGCAATTACTGTTGGAATAAAATAAGCCAATACTTGCTCTGTCTTTATCTCTATGGGTGCTTTTTCTAATACGGATCGCTCTATTGAGTCATCAAGCCGTTTTAGATAAGAGTTCGTGTGCGTATGAGTAACTCGAATCTTTAACGGATTTGAATTTTCTGCTAATCGCATACCCGCCAATACTTTTTTTTCAGCTGAAAAATAATGTGGCAGGGTAGCTCCTGTAATAATTGTATCGTAGACACTGCTTTCATTCATACAGATGCCATCAAGTGGAATAATTTCACCGGGATGAATTACAATTACATCATTGATTTGAATAAGCTCCAGGTTAATTTCTTCAACATCAAGATCGACTTGTTTTCTTGCAATTTTAGGTGCTCTATCTTGAAAGCGAGCAGTACTTATTTTTTCTTTAATCGTCTCTTCTATGGCAATTCCTATGTGTCTAAAACCATAGATGAGTAATCCTGCTTCAAACATCATTGGCAGCCAGGGGACAAATAATGAGGCAATGGATACAGCCAAAATCGATAGTGAGCTTAGAGCAAATAAACTATCCATGGTTAAGATACCTGTTTTAGTTAATTTTGACCAAGCTTGATTATAAGAGTTCGCTCCTAATGCCAAAGTAGCTAAGGTACTGAAAATGGCGATGGGAACCATAAAAGCAAGGGAGCCTCCTGTAACAAGACAAGCAACAAGCACAGCAAGTCCTGCAATAGAGCCTATTGCACCAAGGAACCAATGTGAGGTGAGAAGCGATTTGGTTTTTGTAATTAGGGAGTTCAAAGAAAGTTTCTGCTGAGCTTGTTTTTGGAGTTCATTTTGCATCGTTTTTTTTACGATTTTTTCAGGGGAGTATTCATATTCTCTACAGATGAAACCAATATCTTCTATCTCTTCCTTTAATTCGGACCAAATTATTTGATGTGCTCGTGTATCTTCATCGTTATCAAGGGTTACAATCGTTTTTTTAGGATCAGCTGTTGTGATTGCTACATGAAAATATTGTAGTTTGTCGCCAAATTTGTTTCTTAAGCAATGTTTTATGCCGTTGCTGCAATTGATGCAGGTCATTCCGTCAATATAAAAAATGTAGGTTTTAGACATATAGGCTCGCCAATTTAAAGGTTAATGATTAACCTGGAAAAAGCAATTTGAGCCTGCTATGTGACTAAAAGCACCGAACCAGCTGAATTATGCAAGCAACGGATCCAACAGTTTTTCCAGGTTTAAGGCTTAATGATTCTTCTTATAACGATACTCCATGATTCTCTGCATTCGATGACGCTATTTTATCTGTCTGCAGTGATAATTCCGAAACATGTGTTATTAATTTTTGAACACAAAAGGCTACGTTTTTTGTTAAAAACAGGACGTTACAATTTTGTTTGAAATCATATCACACATGGCATTTTTTGCACCTTTTTTATTAAAATTATGAAATTGAAAGTCGGGCGCGGATTGGTAATCTTTGCCAAGGAAAGTATAAAATTCATGCAGCTGTGATTACGAAGGCATCCTGGGTAAAAGAGTATTTACCCAGGTAAGAGTTTTAGCGATTTATTGTTGTTGCTGTTGCGTAAAATCAGCAGAAGGAGCTGTTGAACGAAGGCTTTGCATTAATAAGATAGTGTTGGTTAGCAACAGACGTTCGTGGATTTGGCGATCCAAGTACATTTGATAATTAATTTCCGCTAGTAATATGGCGATTTCCTTCTCTACAGTTACAGAGGATGCAGTGTTAATCTGGCTAATCCACTGAGTATTACCTGATTTACCTGTTTGGCCTGATTGGCTCACATTCTCAGGATTAAAAATCCTCCATGTTGCCATATTAAATTCATTTAAAGCTTGGCTGGTTGGTGGAGAACTAGGAATTTGGACAGAGTTAGTGAGCGGCTGTTTAGGGGTTTGGGGTAACCTTTTTGATAAAATATAATATAAGTTACTGACCCCCACGGAGTTTTGAGCAGCATAAGTGCGTAAACTTGCAAGGTATCGAGATAGAGTGTCCTGAGCCTGATGCTGTTGGCTGGGTGATACCGTAGAATTATTAGAGGAAGCTATTGCCTGGCCATACAGAGTATCATAATCTTTCCAGTTAGGCAGTTTTATTGGTGCAACACCGCCAGTAGCATAACGAATGAAATTGGCTGCTTGTTGTGCCTGGTTATCTGCTGTTAACCCTTGTGCCGTACCTTGCTGCTGACCTCCTGATGATTCTTGACTTTGAATTGTATACATCAGGGGAGCCGTTAATGAGTTGCTGTTAAGTTGTCCTAAAAATTGTTGAATGTAATTATAAGAAAAAAAGGTAGTTGCATCAGGAAGGGTACCTATGACATTGTTAGAAACAAGAGTCTCAGTAAGGTAATTGCAGCCTTGATCCCAGCTACTTCCATCATAACTCATGCAATAACTGTAGTCGGGGGTGCCCAAAATATTTAATACAGATTGAGATACTGGATCTGAGACTTGGCTTGAACTTGTTGCAACCCCTTGAGTCGATGCTTGACCGGTTTGATCAATGAGTTGATTAACACCTACCCCACTTGTAGATTGACTCGAATAGTCTTGAAAAGTAGCATTAGCATAAGGGTTTATCGTTCCAGCACTGCTCACATCAGTGGGGACGAATTGTCCCAAAGAACTGATGTTGAAACTGTTAAAAGGGATGGCCCCCAAGTAGGTATAAAATAAAGAAACTTGTGTGAGTTGTGTTGTTGTTAAATTGAGAAGGTTTTGGCTAAGGCTAAAGTTTTGAACGGTACTTGAGGGGGATTGGGTTATATCATATCCTATATATTGCCCCCAATTTTGTAAATATTGAACTAGTTCTTGCATATTGGAGGACATTTGTTGCGAATTATACAAGCTCGTTGCATTATCTGCTGTGGCAGAAAAAGTTGTAAGGCAAAGCAGATTAAACAATGCAAATTTAGACGGTAATTTCATTTATTCTTCCCCTTCGAGTGCACGTAAAACAAGTTTTAGACGATACTGACAAAAAACTCGAGACAACAACCTTAAGCGTTCAAACACAATGTTTCTTTTGAGAAAAATTCCCGCGGGATCATTGCTTCCAGTGCTGGTTTCTTCCGCATGTATTAATATACGCGAAGCACTCCCCGGATGAACTGTATCAATTGCCTGAAGTAGGCGAAGCCCCCTCCCAGATTTGATATTTCCCACAATACGAATAAATTTTTCTTCTTCTGCTAAGAGGCCCATATCTATTTTTTCTATGTCATCAAGTTCCTTACCCAGTTGCTCCATAGCGTCCTCAAACTCTGGATTTCCATCCAGAGTCCAGTCTTCAACGCTCTCCATAAATGTGATAACTCTATAAATCATAGGATCAATATATTCAAACCAGTACTTGGCTGAGGCTTCATGGCTTAAATCAGGCATTTTTTACTCTTTCTTTACTGTAAATATTGGATGGACGAACTCTATACTTACTACTATAGTATATTATGAAGGGTAAAAGAAAGAAGTAAAAAATATGAAAAAACACCGTCGCTCGCGCATTGGAACTTTATTCTCTCAAATTTTTAAAATTCGCATCTGGTTTGATTGGGAGCGAGTAAAGGCAATAACTATAGCATTGGGGAATGGGATAAAGCACTTATTTGTACCACATCAAAATATTCAAACGGAAGCGTCTTTTACTGATGCTACAAAAAAATTTGGTCTCAGTGATGAAAATTTGCTATCCAAGCAGAAAGCATTATTTCGCCTAAGTATGTTTATGTTGTTTCTCGCAGTTTTAATTTTGGGGTATGCTGGTTATCAACTTTATTTGGGGTCTATAAAGGCTTTTCTTGTGAGTCTTGTAGTTACTTTAATCGCATTGGTATTAGCCTTCCGCTATCATTTTTGGTACTTTCAAATTAAAGAGCGAAAGCTTGGATGTACTTTTAATGAATGGTATAGAAAAGGTTTATTGGGGGAGAAGAAATGATTAAATTGGCAGTGTCCCTGCTTCTCTTTTTAGTTCCTGGTTTGGTTTTAGCAGATGGTTCCTTGAGTTTTGCACCTCCTCCAGGTGATTATTCTGTTGTATTTCTTGGCAATTTATTCGGTGTTGTTGATGGGGTTTTAAGCGGGACCGGAAGCCAGATTATGGGAGCCATGTTTGGCGTATTAAATGCGGCGGTCCTCGCACTTGGTGGAATTGTAATTTTATATACACTCATAGTCGCTACCATGAATACTGCTCATGAAGGACAGATGCTTGGTCAAAAGTGGTCCTCCATTTGGATTCCAATTCGCGCGACAATCGGCTTGGCATTATTGATTCCCAAAGCATCCGGGTATTGTATGATGCAGATCTTTGTCATGTGGGTTGTAGTGCAAGGAGTAGGGGCTGCAGATAAAGTTTGGGATGCAGCCTTAAGCTATTTAAACCGTGGTGGCGTGATTATACAGGCACAACAGATAAATCCCGCGGCACAATTGACCGAGGGTTCCGGCAATGGGATCGGTGGTATTGCTAAAGGTGCAGAAAGCATACTTGCAGGGCAGGTATGCATGTTAGGTTTGCAGACTCAACTGGAAAATACGAGACAAACCTATCTCGATCAACAATCAAAAAATACAGGCCCCTGCAACAGTGCTACACCAGGCTCTGCTATGGATACGTTTTGTAAGACGACAGTCCCTGATTTTCTAAGCACAGTCAATGCAGTAACAGTACAAACTAATGCCATGACTGAAGCTGCTGGGACTGAAACCCCAGTTACATCATTCGCAGTTGACATGCCTAATTTTGATACAAGTTCCCCTTATTATTTTTTGAATGGGATCTGCGGCAGTATCCATTGGGAAAGTATTACCAACCTGGACCAGTTGGGTAGCTTATCCGCCTACAGTATGAATGGAATCAATCCAAATGCCTCTTCAAATCCGACAAATAGTTCAAATAATACTAATAATACTACGTTAAAGAAAATGACTTTATCTCCTTCTGAGGTTACCTTAACATTAATGTCTCGGGCCATTGCTATTCAGCAAATGTACTCTGATTTATCGGGTACCGCGCGGTCAATGATTAGCAATGATCCGCAAATGTATACAACCAATAACAATAATACGAAAACCGCAACCACCTGGGCAAATGAGCAATTTGGCATACCGTATACAGAAAATGGGAGTGCCTGTTCCAACAAACAGGACAAATGTGTTTCCTGGGGACCTTTACCAAGCACTCCAGGCGGAACCTTATTTACAGGGTTGGAAATAATCAATGCAATTAATGATTATAATGGGGTTATGATGCCAACACTTAATTTGAGCCGTATGCTAAGTTCGAGTAGTGATGAGCAATCAGCGAGGAGCTTCATTTCTAAGGCAACGAACCAGGGATGGCTTATGGCTGGAGCTTACTTTTATAATTTAGTAAGCATTCAAGGCTCTTCAACAGCCAATGCAAGCCAGGTTGATCCAAAAAGCGGTTTGGATGGCAGTACATTTGATGCTGGGTTAATAATGTCTCCATTTAAAGTGAGTGACCCTAGTACCGGTGCCTCAACCTGTACTGCAGGAGGAAATGATTCAACCAAAGGACAAGATTTTTCTGATTTGTGTGTTTGGTTTAATCAAAATGCAACTGCTGTAACTCAGATAAAAACGCTATTAACAAATACCCTAAGCTCCAATAAAGTACCTGATGTTTCAAAATCCCTGCCGTTAGTGTCAGGGGATAATGCTACCACAGTGATGGGGTTTTTGAATAACGGATTGAAGATGCAGACTCCTGGCCAACCAGGAGCTGCACCAGTTAATTTTGCTCATATCCCTGATTTTAATCTAAATCCTCAACCCTATAAATTGGAACGGCAATCCTTTTCTTGTGGTGGAGTAAAACCATTTTACACCATTTGTATCGGGCGTATCGTCGGAGAGGTTGTTTATAATTTAGTTATAGTAACCATATATAACATATTCATTGAAATATTTGGAGGGCTTATTGGTGTTGTCACTGCGGCATTCCTGGAGATTCCGTTAAAGGGATTAGCAGAAATCTTTCTGTCAGCTCTTAATATTATTGCTCAGCCAGGAGTGAATCCGGTGGTCGCTTTGGCCAATATGGGAAGTCAATATATTAATTTTGCTGGTAATTTATGGATGTATTTGTTAGGTTTGGCTATTAGTAGTGCGTTAATCCCTGTGCTTGGTGTATTTATTTTCGCACTATTGACACTGGCAATGCCGCTTGTAATTGCCTGGGTAGGGATTATGGTTGGTATTGGTTTTATCACAGCTTATTACATACCTATATTGCCCTATGTGATATTTGTGTTTGGCGGGCTAGGTTGGTTGATTGTTGTGATTGAAGCGATGGTTGCTGCGCCAATTGTTGCTTTGGGTGTTACCCATCCTGAAGGGCACGATGCTTTTGGTAAAGGTGAGGCCGCTATTATGCTCTTGCTTAATATATTTTTAAGACCCGCGATGATGATTATCGGATATATAGCAGCCATAGCAATGACTTATGTAGGTGTTTGGATTCTGAATGCCGGTTTTGATCAAGCGATTGGATTTGTCCAAGTGTTACAAAAACAATCCCTGAATACCCTTACTGCCCAAAGTACTATATGGAAGGCTGTGGGCGGGGGAGGCGATTATTCGGATTGGAGTGGGGTTTATGCTTATTTCTTCTCCATATTAATCTATACCTCAATGTATTTAACTATTGTTCAAAAATCATTTACCCTGATCACCTATTTGCCAGATAAGGTTTTGCGTTGGATAGGCGGTACCCCTGAAAGTATTGGCCAGGAAAGTGCACAATGGGGTGAGGATGTAAAAGGTAAAGTGCAAGAGGCGGGCAAGGAGACGAACCAAGCACAAGGTTCTATGGAAAAGACCATCGGTGGTATGGGTGTGAAGGGTGTTGGTAAAGTCAAAGGGGCATTGGGTAAAGCCTTTGGCGGTAGCGGAAGCACTAGTGGGGAAGGTATCCAAGATGCTGGAAATTCTTCTCCTCCAGGAGGTTCATCGAGTGGCGCTACAAATCCTGGGCCAAGTAGTAGCGAGGTTGAGTCCGCACAACATGCAGGCGCACCTGGTGGCGGTTCAGCACCACCTATCTCAAAATAGTATGAGGAACTAAAATATTATGCCAGAATTATCCGCCCCGAATAGCACTATAACAAGTCATGCTGATATCATTAATGACAAGATTAAAGAGCAAAATGCAAAGGCAGATCAAGAGCGGTTTATGAGCGAATTATTTGCATTTTTGCAAAGAAAGAATGACTTAATTTTACAGCAGCAATTTGAGCAGTCACAAGCTTCATTAAAAACAATGGCACAGGACTGTGGCTATCAAGATCTTCCTACGGCATTGAATCTTGCAAAAAATGCTCGTGGGCAGACTGCATTAGTGAAAGCATTACAAGATCAAGAGTTTGGCATCGCTAATACCTTGCTCAATTCTGGTGCTCGGTATGATGAGCAAGCCATTGCAGAATATGATATTGCCATAGATAGCGAACGTGGGCGAGAAGCATTAGCTAATAATACAATCAGATCTCCATCTTCTTACACACCCTCAGATCCACAAAAGTTGCATGCCGTTAAGGAGTATGGTTTGGTCTTAGGTATAGAGATGACCAGTAAGGATGGTACGCCATCTCAAAGGGCACACATAGGGCCTGCTTATAGTTTGATGACAGAATCAGTTAATGATTACAGTAAATCCTGTACCAATCAAGCGGCTAAAGATGACTTTAAACAAATTGCGAATGCATTTAATTTTACAAATAATGTGTCTAAATTTCAAAGCAGTCACCCTACTGGAACTCCTGAGGCGGGTAAGGAACTCTCAAAGCGGATTCAAGCAGGGGAAATAACAACAGTCCCTATAAGTTGTAAAGGTCATGCTATGGGTTTGTCTTTCGCACCAGTGGCAAATGATCCTAATAAAGCGTATTTAGTATTTACCAACCGTGGGGAGGGTGCTGAGAAATCAGGTAAATTTGGAACTCAAATCTATGAGGTAGATAAGCGTGATATTACTCCTGAGTTTATTAATAAAGTGATGAATGGCCATTTCAAAGGGCACTCACATGATGAAATTATGCGTAATATTCAGCAAGTCACTAAAGGTAAAGAATCTGTTTGTCATATTCAACAAAGCCCACAAAAGTACGACAATTGCTCTATAGTTAATGCCAAGTCTAACATCGAGGGAATACTTCTTTGCCAGGAAGCAAATCGCAGAGGTGGCTTTGATAAAGTGAACAAAGCAGAGATCAAGGAGCGCTATAAAGATTTTAGTGACGACATGAAAAGTAAAAAGGTTCAAGATTTGGCAAAAGCTATCACCAAAGATCCAGAAAATTCAGATTTAAAAGCATTAGCCCAAGGTTACTTAGATAAGCCAGGTAGTAAATTTAAGCATCATTTAGAAAACGCAATCTCTGAACAGCCATCCATACGCATGAAATCCTCATGATTTTAGAATTAATCTCGAATTAAACTATAATTTTAGTTTGTACAACTAGGCCTGTTGACCATTCATCCCCACCCCCTACGAGCTGCGATTTGTTTGGCGTTGTTGCAGATTTCCCCACTCTTTTCCCCACCACTATGCGCAGCGTGGGGATAAGGTAAGGGGGATGAATTATCAACACGCCTTAGTGTGGATTAGAGATTCCACGTAAAAACTCGCTTATTTCAATAGGTTCATGGCCAATTTTTAATGAATGACGAACAAAATTTGCTGCTTTTAAAATATTTTCCAAATTGTATTTTTTGAGTTGAATTGAATGTAAAGAGGCAACAAAGAATTCTGTTTTTAAATTTCCAATGCCTCTCCCCATTCCTGCAAGCGTGACATCAATAAAACGTACTCCAGCGCTTAGAGCAGCCAATGCATTGGCTTGAGCTAAACCAAGGTTATCATGAGCATGAAATCCGAAAGAAGTTTTTGGGTAGATGCTCATGTATCTATCATAAAGTGATTTAACTTGTGGTGGCAAAAAACTGCCATTAGAGTCAGCAAAATAGATAATATCGGGACTGGAATCATGAATTTGTTTCATTACTTCATCAAGCTCATACTCTTTATAACAAGAGGTATGGGTTAGATTAATTGCAACATTCATATTAGCGATTCTAGCCATTTTTATTTTAGGCAGGGCTGATTCAAGTTCGCCTTTCGGGATACAAATTCTTAATAAATCAATACCACATTCTTTTAATTCATTTAAATCGTTTTGAGTTACATTATTGGGATAAATCATTACCGCTATTTTTGCTTGTTTAACTAATGACCGGCAAAAAATTAAATATTCTTTAGCACACCATCCCGCTCTGCCTATATCTATGGGTGCTAAAGAACCATTACGATAGCCAATTTCTAGGTACTCTATACCAGAGGTATCAAGGGGCTGAAGAATTTCCTTTAATTCAGTATCTGTAAAATTAAAATTTGTCCTATGTCCTCCATCCCTTAACGAGGTATCCAAAAGTATTACAGGCCCGTTCATATCATTCCACGTACTAAACATTATTCTGTAATTAATTATAGCTAAAATACTAATGCTCCGATAAATATAATGAGTGGAGTTGTATTAAATAAAGAGAAAATGAAAAGAAGAGGGAATCTATTGTTGGTATTCTTTTGCACCAGCAATGATTAATTTATATACTCGCTCACTGATAATACCTTGTTCGAATTTTGCTTTGGCATCCCAAGTCATGAGCTGGCCTTTTTGACGAACTAGCTTACGTGTGGCGGATGTGACATCGTTAGGATCACCTTCAAGTAAAATATCTCGAACCTCTTCGTCAAATACTAAATACTCTCTTAAGGCAACTCTCTTGTCATCTACAGTGGGCACTAATTTTTGCCATATACATAATCTTATTGTTTCTAAGATGTCGATCGTTCTACCAAGACGCTCTTCACCAGAGAATGAGGTAACGAGTCGACGCATGGTTTCTGCAACTCCTGAAGTATGCAAAGTTGTATACACAGGATGTCCAGTTAGAGCCGCTTCTAAGGCTGCGCTGATCGTTTCTGCATCTCTACACTCCCCTACCATGATTAAGCGGGGCTTCCTGCGTAATGCATTTCGTACACCATCCGCAAAACTGGGTAAGTGTCTTGGGATTTCTGATTGGCTTACAACGGCCGATATTGTTTCAATTTCATCATAAACGAACTCAATAGGTGACTCATAAGTTAATACTTTACGATGAGAATCTTCAAATTCGATGAGCTGTCGAATAATTGAAGCTAATAAAGTTGATTTACCTGAACCTGTTGCTCCGGTAATAAATACAATTCCTTCTTGAGGTGCAATGGCCTCTAGAACATCCTCTGGAAGGTGCATCGATTCCAACCGTGGAGGCGTTGTGGGAATCGTTCTTAAAGTGATTTGGATTGCATCATGTCCCTCTACCAGACAGGCTGTGCCATTCACCCGATAACGATATCTAACACCTCGATTAGGGCGAAATTCATAGTGTGTATCTATGTCTTTACCTGAAAGAAGCTGGGTCGTCGCATTAGGCCCATAAATGGCATTAATTAAATCGCCAAGCTCCGTGTTTGATAAACGCCGATTAGTAATGCGGAACAATTTACCATAAACTTCCGCATATATAGGTTCGCCAGTTTGAATAGTAATGTCCGAGGCATTTAGTCGTTCAGTATGCTCCAGCATTCTGTCCATGAACAATGGAGTAAAACGAGTAGGCTCATCAGGCATTAAATGAATATTGTTACTCATATGTTTTCATTAATGAATGTTATTGTTGTCATTTACTGGGGCAATCATAGGTTGCCACGACTTGTCTGTTATTATAATTTTAGATCGATTTGCTAATTTTTCCATATTTTTGAAATGTTCCAGAGCATTTTCGTCTTTAGAAACCGCGGCTCGCCATTGCTCACTATTTACATTAAGAGCGGGTAACGCAGTTATTCTTAATACTCTATCATCAATATGGATTTCTGATGCATCGCCTGTTACGCCCAAGTCAGTATGAGAAACATAAGGAGGAGAAACCATATTCATTGCTAATAATTTTCTATATAAAATCATCCCGCCAAAATCTTCTTTAATTCTTGCTATGTTTTCCTCAAGGATGGTATTGGCCTGATCAACCCCTTGTCTCCAACCTTTGGCAGCATAAATACACCAGATTTTCTTTTCTACTTTAGTTTTGGGAAGTAAGGTATAATTGGGATATTCCGGTTTTACATAATCCAGCCATAAATATTGCCGCCAAGTAGGGGGGGTAGTTACAAAACGTGCCTGCTTTGCAACTTTGTAAGTACGATCAGAAATACGGATAGTTTGAGTATCCGCAAGATTAAGCGTATTCCTACCTTCCAATAAGACTGGAGGTAGAATGTTATGCTCTAAGGTTAGTGAATTAAAATCGTAAATAGCGTCCAGTCTTCGAGACTGTTTGATAAGGTGTTCATCGATAACTTTCGCTCTCCATGCCAAGCCTCCTTGCGCCCCAAGGCTTAATGCAGTTTCTTTGATAGCCATTTGACGAAATTTACCTTTGAGCTTCTTATTTCTCTGGTTTTTATTCACATTAGCCATGGCTTGTATGCCGGCTAATGAGCCGGTATCACCTAAGTATTTTGAAGAGGTGCATGCCAGCAACAATGCAGATAATACAACTGCGATACTACGAATAAATTTTGCCATAGCGTAATTCAACTACTTGACTGTTAGGGTAAACGTGAATATCTGCTTTCTTACCAGCTTGGTAATCAATATCACGCAAAATTTCTGCTAAACTCTGATCTTTTATATTTATACTAATTAAAACAGGAATAGATGGCGCTTTTCCTAATACACGAAATCTGTAATGAGCTGATTTGGCAATACGTGCAGTAAGTTCCTCTATTGGACCTGACCAGTCTACACTAGCCCTTGCCTGTAGATTATAGGCATTAGGTATGGTCAAAGTGTTGTCTTTATGAGGCGGCATGATCACTTTTTCAACACGTGCCATTTCATGCATGGAATCACTTACAGATACGGCAGCTTCCGCTAACTTAATTGTGGCATCATCACTAGGATTATTGACAGGTGGCTTTTTAAAAAGCGTACCTGTTGTCTTGCATCCTACTAGCAAGACAGAGGCAATAAACAGCATGAGAAGCTTATTGTTCATTCAATTCTTTAAATGTTTGGAAATCTTCGTTTGATTGAAACAGGAGCTAGCCTCCTTGTCAAGCCTATCGAGTGTGAATTATATGAATTTAAATAGAAACTATGTTTAAATCTCCTCAAATGAGCTGTATGTGATAAGAGCCAATCAGGTAGTGAAGCGATAGAAAATTTATAATTTTTCAAATAATCCGTAAACTACTTGTCCAGCTTGTTTTATTTTAACTTTTCTCCAATAATGTTCATCAAGTTGAATTGCATCCGCTGATTCCAAATAAACAAGCCCCCCAGTTTTAATAATCTGGCTCTGGGTGATATCTGCAATACACTGCGGTAGGTAATTTTTCGCAAAAGGTGGGTCAAGAAAAATCAGATCAAATTCTTCCTTGCTTTGCTTCAGGTAGGATAATGCATCTGTTCTTAAGAGTTTGAGTTTAGGGCTATTAAATGCATTAAGGACTTTTTGTAGATTTGTAAATGCCTTGGAGGATTGCTCTAGAAAAACTACACGCTCCGCCCCTCTTGAAAATGCTTCTAGACCCAGGGCTCCGCTGCCTGCAAAAGCATCCAGGCAGCGCGCTTCTCGAATATCGTGCATTAACCAGTTAAATAAAGTTTCGCGTACTCTATCGGGCGTGGGTCTTAATCCTTCTTCGTCTGGAACATACAGCTTTTTACCCCGATAAAGCCCACCAATAATACGCACACTCTGCTTCATGATTGCCCTACGGTGATGAGTAAAAATTTATCAGGATTAACTTGTTTTTTAAATGCTTCTTTTACTTGCTCACTTGTGACGGAATTAATATGAGCTGTGTATTTATCCAGAAAATCATCAGGTAAATGGTAAAAAGCCATGCGCAATAAAATGTTTGCAATACTACGATTACCTGATAAAGAAAGTGGAAAACTCCCGGTAAGGTATTGTTTGGCTGCTATCATTTCTTCATTGCTAGGACCATCCTTGATGTAGGTATCCAGGGTTTTTTGTAAAATATCCAGGGAGTTTTTGGTTTGTTGATTTTTGGTAGAGTAGCTAATGAGAAATGGTCCAATTCCTGGCATGGGTATAAATTGGCTATCAATTCCATAGGTTAAGCCACGCTTTTCTCTTATTTCAATAGCCAGTCGAGAAACCAAAAGCCCTCCTCCTAGAATGTAATTTCCAACTATAAGAGGGAAATAATTTGGATTGTGGTGGTCAATACCGATTTGACCAAGCCTGATGATCGTTTGCGATGATGGAAATGGGATGTTTATTGTTTGGGCTTGAGTCAATTGTTGTGCTTTGGGAATTGCAGAAGCTGGTTGGCCTTTGGGGAGTTCTTGCGTTAATTGATCGGCAAGTTGATGAGCTGTTTGACTGGTAATGGCGCCTACCATGACTAAAACAGCATTGCTACCTACATAGTAGCGTTTATAAAACTCAATAACCTGGTTTTTAGTCATTGCTTTAACAGTGTCAGAAGTGCCATTGACAGAGTGTGCATAGGGATGTTGTTGATATAATGCTTTAAAAAAATTAAGATTCGCTACTTCTTCTGGCGATTCTTGGCGTTGTTTAATAACCAGTAATTGTTGCTTTTTTTCTCTGATAAAGGCTTCATCGGGAAAATCTGGATGATTGATAATCTGAGTAAAGGTTTTACTGGCTTGCGTTAACTGATCTTTACTGACTAGGGTTTTAAGGTGTAAAACAGCCATATCCCTATTAATTTCAACATGGTATTGGGCTCCAGTATCTGCCAAAGCCTCAGCAATGGTAGTTGCTTCTTGGCCTGAATTTCCTTGATTCAACATCTGGCTTGTCAATGCAGCTAAACCATATTGAGAACCGTCATTTGCTGATCCTGCAGCAAAGGCGAGGCTGATATCCAACATAGGCACTTCCATCGCCTGATAGAAAACCACTTGAACTCCATTTTGAGTGGTCCATTTTTCTGTTTTAAATGTATTCGCTGTCACTGTGTGTGATATGCCAATCATTAATGCCATAATGCATGCGCTAAAAATTCTCATTGTGTTACCTTGTGTTTTTGAGGTTCTAATATTGCAATGGTTTTATTTTTTTCTTGAAAATAATGCTGCGCGGTTTGCTGAATTTGTTCTGGAGTAACCGCTTCAATTGCTTTTGTATATTCCCCTGCTTTTTGCCAACCCAGGCCAATTGTTTCTAAGAGACCTATTTCTGAGGCTTGTCCGAAAATTGAATCCTTTTCAAATGTTTTTTGCGCAATAATTTGATTTTTAATTCGTTGCAATTCCTCTTGATTCACCGGTTTGGCCTTCAAATCATCCAATTCATGAAGGAATGCTTTTTGTAAGTCACTTAATTTATAATTTTGGCTAGGGGTCCCATAGATAATGAATTGCGTCTGATATCGTGTATAAGGGTTATAATAGGTATCTGCTCCTGCAGCAATATGATTGCCACGAATCAGGTTTTTAGCAAAGCGGGAACTTTCGCCTGCATCTAATATTCCAGCAATTATTTCTAATGCATAAGGCTCATAAGCTTTATTGGAGGTACGTGCACTTGGAACAGAATAGCCAAGCATCAGCAAAGGTAATTTTGCTGATGCTTGAACATGAACACTTTTTTTACCCAGCATAGGGGGTTCTTTTTGTACTTTTCGTTCAGCAATAGCTTTTCGAGGCAATGAGCCAAAATAGTTTTCAGCTAAAACATGAACTTGTTCTGGATTAACATCACCTACTACAACTAAAGTAGCATTATTAGGGGCATAGTATTTTTTGTACCAATCCCTTATATCTTCAACATTCATCTGTTTCAGGTCACTCATCCAGCCTATAACCGGATGATGATATGGCGCACTGAAATGAGCTGTTGCAAGAAAACGCTCAAATGCTAACGCCTGCGGATTATCGTCAGTGCGCATACGTCGCTCTTCCTGGATTACTTTGATTTCTTTAGCAAACTCGTTTGCATCAAGAGTTAAATCATTCATACGGTCTGCTTCCAACTCAAAGCTAGTGGCTAGTTTAGATGCATCAATTTTTTCAAAAAAAGCAGTATAATCATTATTGGTAAAGGCGTTGGCTTGCCCTCCAATTGATGCAATTGTTTTGGAGAAGACACCTAAAGGGTATTTGTCTGTTCCTTTGAACATCATATGTTCAATAGCATGGGAAACCCCGGTAATTCCACCTGGTTCATCAGCAGAACCTACTTTGTACCAGATCATTGATACGACAATGGGAGCCCTGTGATCTTCTTTGACCAATATTTTTAATCCATTATTCAAGA
This sequence comes from Legionella longbeachae, assembly GCF_004283175.1. Lineage (GTDB taxonomy): Bacteria > Pseudomonadota > Gammaproteobacteria > Legionellales > Legionellaceae > Legionella > Legionella longbeachae. Next base: position 123,393 of record NZ_RXNW01000010.1, on the reverse strand, counting down.
TAAACTCTTGAACTTGGCTAAAGGTCTGGCAAGATAGTACCATGAGTAGCGTAAAGAGTATTTTGCGCACAACTTAACCTCAAAGTAAAAAAGATGATAGAATTTCACATTTTTCAGGATTTGTACACTATATGATTAAATGGTTCAAACGCAGTCACACGCCAACTTCTTCAGAAGCAGATGAGTCCCAGCATAAAGAAGAGTTAATGCCGCAAGCTCCTATGACGAAGGCGGAACAAGAGCAAGAGCCTGTAAAAGAAGGATTTTTTGCGCGTTTTAGGAAAAGTTTAAGTAAAACGCGTCATCAGTTAGGTGATGGTATTGGCCGGTTATTGTTAGGGAAAAAAGAAATCAGTCAAGAGTTGCTGGATGAGTTAGAAACTCTTTTAATCAGTGCTGATTTAGGGATAGAAACCACACAAGCGGTATTAAATCAATTGACAGAAGGTTTAGCACGTAAGCAATTGTCTGACGGTAATGCTGTTTATGAGGCACTTAAATCGTATTTACAAGGGATTTTAAAGCAAAAAAATCAATCGTTGACTTTAGAAACCGCAGATCATTCCCCTTTTGTCATTTTAATGGTTGGCGTGAATGGAGCTGGTAAAACAACCACTATTGGTAAATTAGCAAAGCAATTTCAACAGCAGGGTAAAAAAGTGATGTTAGCTGCTGGAGATACTTTTAGAGCTGCAGCGGTAGAACAGTTGCTTGTTTGGGGGGAGCGAAATGATATTCCCGTTATTGCCCAACATACAGGAGCTGATAGTGCATCCGTTATTTTTGATGCTCTTCAGGCAGCTAAAGCACGAAAAATGGATGTATTAATTGCGGATACGGCGGGACGCTTACATACCCAAAGCAATTTAATGGAAGAATTGAAAAAAGTAAAAAGGGTATTACAAAAACTATCTCCTGATGCGCCTCATGAAACAATGTTGATATTGGATGCATCTATAGGGCAAAATGCATTAGTTCAAGCAAGGCAATTCAATGAAGCGATTGGATTAACGGGTGTTACCATGACTAAACTGGATGGGACAGCTAAAGGCGGTATTTTGTTTGCTATTGCTAATGAACTAGGGATACCCTTTCGTTATATAGGGATTGGTGAGGGAATAGAGGATCTTCAACCCTTTGATGCTGCGCAATTTGTTGGTGCATTATTTAATGATCACATTTGAACAAGTCAGTAAACGTTACCCAGGTGGTTTTGAAGCTTTAAGCCAAGTTAATTTTACCTTACAAAAAGGGGAGATGGTTTTTCTCACTGGGCATTCAGGAGCAGGAAAAAGTACGTTGCTTAAACTGATAGCCCTATTAGAAAGGCCTACTTCCGGTCAATTGACAATGAATGGCATACGTTTGGATCATTTAAAAAAACGCGATGTGGCTGCTCATCGCAGCCAATTAGGGATTACTTTCCAATCACCTTATTTACTCAATGATCGGACAGTTTTTGATAATGTAGCTTTGCCCTTGCAAATTCAAGGCATGACATCACCAATGATAGTCAAAAGAGTACACGCAGCACTGGATATGGTAGGTCTGCTTAGTAAGGAAAAAATGCTGCCCATTCACTTATCTGGTGGAGAACAACAACGTGTGGGTATCGCCCGAGCTGTCGTTCATAAGCCTGCATTATTATTAGCTGATGAACCTACCGGAAATCTTGATCCTAAACTTTCAGCAGAAATTATGCTAATTTTTGAACAATTTAATCAAGTAGGAGTGAGTATCCTAATTGCTACTCATGATTTGGCACTAATTGCAGGAATGAAACACCGGATCGTGATGCTGAGGGGGGGGCGAATATGTTAAAACGAATGCGGACAATCCTTGCTTATCATCTGCAAGCGGCAATACAAAGTTTAAATTTATTATGCCGGAGACCTGTAGCGACCCTGATGACTTCCATTGTGATTGCTATTACCCTGGCTTTACCCGCTCTTTTTTGGATTATTTCTGATAACCTGGCTCACCTAACAGCAAATTGGCAACGTGGTGGCCATATTTCCCTTTATTTAAAACCTGGCTTATCCGAAGCAGAGCAACAAAATGTAGTGCAAGAAGTACGTAAAACGGTAGGAGTGGCACAAGTTACCTTAAAATCTTCGGCAGAAGGACTGTCGGAATTAACACAACAAGAAGGGATGCAGGATATTATGCGCTATCTTCCCGAAAACCCTCTGCCCGCAGTGATTGATGTGATACCTGATTTGGTGGCTAACTCACCGGCTAATCTGGATTTATTAGCTCGACAGTTGCAAACGATAACCCAAGTGGAGCATGCAAAAGTTGATATGGAGTGGATAAGCCGCTTACATGCCCTTTTGAGTTTTGCTGCTGCATTTGCTGATTCATTACTTGCCTTATTGGCGATGGCTGTAGTTGTGATTGTTGGTACCACCTTACGCTTGGCGATTCATAGTCGACAAGAAGAGATTCAGGTTTTAAAGTTAATCGGTGCGCAAGATCCATTTATCCTCAGGCCTTTTTTATATTCTGGAATCTGGTATGGGGCGATCGGAGCGACTGTTGCTATTTTTTTGGTTAATATTTTTATATTCAGTTTAGGTGCTGCCCTGAATCATTTGGCTGTGGTTTATCAAATGCACTATCCGCTAGCAGGATTGTCAATGCGTCAGATCTTGCTACTTATTTTATTTGCAATTATACTAGGGTGGATGGGGGCAAGATTATCTGTGAAGCGACAGTTAGCCTCCATAGAACCTCAAATATGAGTTCTTTTATAAACTTGTTTTACAGCGAAATTTTAGAGGAAGAAGCATGAGCCAATATTTGCAACTTGCCGGAATAAATTTACCTGTGGGCAGTATTGATGCGTATATTCACAGGGTAAATCAAATTCCTATGCTCTCTTTAGAGGAAGAAATTGCCTGTGCTGAGCGTTTTCATTCTGAAGGTGATTTAGAGGCCGCAAGACGCTTGGTGCTTGCCCATTTGCGCTATGTTGTTCGTGTCGCTCGTGGTTATTTAGGATATGGCCTACCTTTGAATGATCTCATTCAAGAAGGTAATGTTGGCCTGATGAAGGCGGTAAAACGTTTCGACCCTAAGATGGGCGTACGCCTTGTTTCTTTTGCGGTGCACTGGATTAAAGCAGAAATCCATGAGTTTGTTTTACGTAATTGGCGTATAGTTAAAATCGCTACAACTAAAGCTCAGCGTAAGCTATTTTTTAATCTTCGCCAAATGAAAAACCGTCTGGGCTGGATGAGCCATGAAGAAGTGTCTGCTGTAGCGAATGATCTAGGCGTGAGTCGTGAAGATGTGCTTGTTATGGAACAACGCTTGAATGCGATGGACACCCCCTACGATGCTCCAGATGCAGATGATCATGATGAGTTCTATACAGCCCCTGAACGTTATTTATTTAATACAAATGACGATCCTTCTGTGATGTTGGAAAATGATAGCGCTAGTGATCAAGGACGTGAGAAATTGATGTTTGCCTTAGAGCAATTAGATGAGCGTAGTCAGGATATTTTACAGCAACGTTGGTTATCAGAAGAAAAATTGACTTTACATGATTTAGCTAAAAAATACGGTGTTTCCGCTGAGCGTGTTCGACAATTAGAAAAGAATGCTATGAAAAAGCTGAAACAGTATATAGAAAGTTAGATTTTCAGTAATCCATTAGGAAAAAGCCTCTCTTTATCCCTGCGTCCCGTGGTTTGTCTGCGGGATTCAAAAATGACTCGTCAATATTGAATCTGGCACACAATCGACCTGGGTCGATTCAGGGGCTTAACTTTTATGTCAATGGCAGTCAGGCTTTTCTAAAAAATCACAAACGAGTTGTTCCACACGCTCATCCACTAATACACTGATGTGATTGGCCTCGGGAAGTAAGCGTAATTTTGCATCAGGATATTTCTTACAGAACTCTATGGATTCTCTAATATTCACTGTTTTATCCAGTTCTCCGTGGATACACAAAAATGGAATATGAGGTATTTGTGAAATAAAATGGTTTAATCGTATCAGCTTCAGATCAAATTGTGCTTGTTGACGCATAACTTGTCTTAATTGGAGATATCCATGTCCACTCAGCTTAAATTTTTTTGCGATACGGTTTACAGGACTTCGCATTTGAGTTGGTGATGCAATTAAAATGGCACATTCCGGTTTATACTTTAACTTCCAATTTGGAAGTTGGCCTGATATGTTCAATGTGTTAAGTAACATGGAGCCGCCAAACGAATGCCCTATAACAGCATAAAACGGCCCATATTGATTAATGGTATCTCTCAAAATGGCTACCGCATCTGTCCAGGGCAATTGCAATCCTTTAGCCTCCCCATGAGCAGGAAAATCGAGGGCGTATACTTCATATCCTTGTTGATATAATGAGTCGATTAAACGGGCCATATAAGCTGCACGTGATATCCATCCATGAGCAATCAAAATTTTTCTGTTGTTTGTGTCTCTTTGAGGTTCAAAGCGATGCAGTACATGATGGCGAGGAAACTCTTGATGAATAACTTCAGTTCGTTTTCCCTCAATAAATTCGCAAGCGCGTTTAGCAAAATCTCTGTATGGTTTTTCCAAAGGCAAGAAGATAGGTGTAATAAAAGCTTGATAACACAATTGAGCATGTAATAAATCTCGTACATGGGTTAATGATGAAGTTATCATGATTAATTCCCCCGTTAGATTTTATTTTAAGTGTAGTCGAAAAAGGGGGCTACTAATAATTCTTAAACAAATATTCATAACTTTATCTCTGAACCGCAATTATTATAAACTAGGCTCTTTTTAAATTAAAAATACGTTAAATTCATTTTGAATGATTCGCTATCGGATTTTTAACAGAACAGCTATTCTTAGGATGAAATTACTATCTACTATCTAGGTTTATTTATTATGTTTTACTTTAGGGGAGCTTGATATGCATACTTCAAATCATATTTATCGCGATGGGGAACAGGAACTTCTTGGTTTTTTAGCATATGATCGATCTATTGTTGGAACCCGACCTGCAGTATTAGTCGTCCACGATTGGTCTGGTCGAAACGAATTTGCCTGCGATAAAGCAAAAATGCTTGCGGAGATGGGCTATATTGGCTTTGCCGTAGATATGTATGGCCAAGGAAAACTTGGTGCTACTGTAGAGGAAAAACAAGCTTTAATGACTCCTTTAATATCGCAACAATCTTTATTACGCCAACGGATAAAGGCCGGATTAGATGCTGTTTGTTGTGTCCCTAAAGTAGATAGTAAAAGAGTTGCAATAATAGGTTTTTGTTTTGGAGGTTTATGCGCTCTTGAATTAGCACGCTCTGGAGCCGATCTTAAGGGCGTGGTAAGTTTTCATGGCTTATTACATCAACCAGGAACTCTTAAATCAGAGCCAATTAAAGCGAAGATTTTAGCCTTACATGGTTACGATGATCCTATGGTTCAGCCTGATCAGGTACACGCATTTTGTAAAGAGATGACTGATGCCGGTGTCGATTGGCAAATGCATATGTACGGACATGTTCAGCACGCATTTACAAATCCAAATGCACATGATACTCAACTTGGTACTATTTACAATGAAGTTGCCGCACAACGTTCTTGGCAAGCCATGAGCAATTTTTTGCAGGCAATTTTTGCTAAATAATGTGAGTTGGACAGCAAATCATGAAATGTCCTTGCTGGCGCTCAACAAGGGGCGCAGCAAATACAATTAAAAAATTGTCATAATAGGGTCGATTGTCATGTAACAAAGAATTATAATCCGCAAAAACAATTTTGCTTCTGTGTATTTCTGTAAGTCCTAATAGTATTGATACAGACATTGGAATATTTTTTGTCTGCTTCGTTTTATTTAAAGACACATTAATTCAAAAGAATTATAGAAAATGGCGCAATAAATAGGAGCAACCAATTTGAGTTTTCCATCCGGTTATAACACTATGCAATTGCATCATTTTTTTGAACGTTCCGTTGATTGTTATTCGAGTAATATTGCTTTAGTTTGTGATAATGCATTTATATCCTATCAAGAATTAGAATGTCGTGCGAATCAATTGGCTCATTTTCTTACTGAGAAAAATATAACCAGGGGGAATATTGTAGGGATCCTGTTAGATCGATCCCTAGAATGCTACATTGCCATTCTGGCTATTTTAAAGATAGGAGCGGTGTATGTTCCTATCGAAGTTGATTATCCAGACGAACGAATTAACTATATTCTCTCTGATCTGGCATTCGATGCTGTTTTAACAACATCAATCCAAGTGGCAAATAAAAGTTTAGTTTGGCCAGTTTTTATACGCTTGATACGCTTAGTGAGGAAATTTCGAAACAACCTGCAACGCGATTAAAAACGAATTGCGAACGAAATGCGGATGATCTCTGTTACATCATCTATACCTCAGGCTCTACTGGAAAACCAAAAGGGGTAGAAATAACGCAACGCAGTATTTGTCATTACGTCCAAGTTGCCAGTGAGCTCTATAATATGGACAGCAATGACCGGTGTATCAAGGTTTTTCTTTGGCTTTTGATGCCTCTTTAGAAGAGTTATGGATGGCTTTTGCCAATGGGGCCACTCTAATTGCATGCACGGCAAAAGAAATACGCTCTGGGCTGGGTTTAAATTCTTTTTTAGAACAACATCAAGTTAGTGTTTTTTCAACGGTACCTACATTATTGGCTACTTTAGAAGAAGCTTTACCCAGTTTACGGTTGTTAATCTTGGGAGGGGAAACTTGTCCTACACGTTTAGTCAAACGTTGGAGTAGAGAAGGGTTGCGAATTATCAATACCTATGGCCCTACTGAAGCTACGGTTATTGCTACTTATGCTGAATGTCATCCTGAAAAAGAAATTACCATAGGTCGGCCTTTGCCTGGTTATGATGTACTTATTATGGATGAGCAATTACAAGAAGTAGAAACAGGGGTGGAAGGCGAGCTGTGTATTGCTGGAGTTGCTTTGGCTCGAGGTTATGTAAACAGGCCTGAAAATACAGCAGAAAAATTTGTATTGAATCCAAAAAATAAAACGCAACGCTTGTACCGAACAGGTGATCTGGTCTCAAGAACAATTCATGGTGAGTTACGTTTTGCAGGGCGCGTAGATGATCAAGTGAAATTACGGGGATTTCGTATTGAGTTAAATGAAATTGAAGCGGTCATTATGAGCTATGCTGGAATTAAACAAGCTGCAGTGTCTTTGCAAGTATTGGAACAGCCCACTTTAGTTGCTTATTTAATTCTTGATAAAAATTCGAGCTTTGATGCCAATAAGCTTAAGGCATTTTTAAGATCGTGCCTTCCCGACTATATGATCCCATCAATCGTCGAAATTTTAGAAAGCTTCCCTGTTTTGGCAAGCGGCAAAATAAATAGAAAAGCGTTGCCGAAACCTGTACAACAAAAAATCGAAAAATTAAAAACTACACCTGTTTCTCCACTTGCCAGACAAATCGCACTAGTATGGGAAGAAGCCTTAAACTGTTCGAATATTTCAATGGATGATGATTTTTTCTATGACTTAGGCGGACATTCGCTCTATGCAGCTAAAATCATTTCTAATTTGCGTAAAATATCTGCTTTACAAAATATATCAATTTTGGATTTATATAAAAATCCTACAATTAGACAGCTAGAACAGAAGTTTCAGGATGATGTTACGATTCATTCAAATTTTCATAAAGAGCAAATAGAGAATGAAAAGTACAAGGCTCCAGCGTGGAAGTATTATTTGTGTGGTTTGGGACAGGTTTTTGGTTGTTTCTTGCAGTATGGTTTAGGAACTTTGCAATTATTAGCGGTGATTCTGTGTTATAGCTGGGTTAATTCTAAATATTCAATTATCTCAAGAGAATCAGAGCTTATATTTTTCACTTTATTTTTAGCGATGCCATTCCTTTCTTTATTTATAACCACAGGATTGAAATGGCTATTATTAGGGCGAGTAAAACCTGGAAAATATCCCTTATGGGGGTGGTTTTATTTCCGATGGTGGTTAGTTCGACGACTGCAACATAATTTGTTTCTGCCCAAATTTTTAGTGGGCTCTTCTTTGATTAATGTCTATTATCGATTATTAGGCGCTAAAATTGGAAAAAATTGTTATATAGGCTCTATGTATGTGGGGACTCCTGATTTGTTCCGCGTCGGAGAGAATACCTCCATAGGTACTGATAGTAAATTAAATGGCTATATAGTCGAAGATGGCTGGTTAAAAATAGGAACCATCGCTATAGGTGATCATTGCTACATAGGCTCTCGTTCGGTAATTGGGATCAACACAACAATTGAAAGTGAGGCCGTTCTGGATGATATGTCCATGCTGCCTGATCAGGGGGTAGTCCCGATGAAGACTTATTTTTCGGGATCTCCAGCAGTATCTGGCGTTCTTCCTGCCGACCATGTTACCCAACGAAAAATGGGGATTACAGAGCCAAGCATGATGAAAAATATCCTTTTTGGCGTTCTTCATTATCTCGGGATAGTCTTTGCCATCATGGTCTATTATTTGTGTCTTATCCCGTCAATTTCATTAATTAGCTATTATTATGACCAAGGGCATTATTTTACTACTATATTTTTTGCCATCCCTTTAGGAAGTATATTATTTTTAAGCACTTATTATCTTTGTACCATAATTTGTAAGAAGATTATTTTGCAAAAGCTAAAACCCGGCAATTATCCCTTAAAAAGTTTGTATTATCTCCGCCATTGGACATTTATGAAAATTTTTGATGTGAATGAAATACATGTTCTAGCGGACTCTTTGTATCTTCCCATCCTGTTACGATTGCTTGGAGCAAAATTAGGCAAAAAAGTGGAAATGGGCGAAACACCTCACCTTATACCGGATCTTTTGACCATTAAAGACGGGGGGTTCACCGCCAGCTCTGTTGCTCTGGCTTGGCCTATTGTCTACAATGGCTCTATTTCTTTTGCTCCAGTGTCTATTGGACATGAAGCATTTGTGGGTAATGTAAGTTTGGTACCTGCGGGCCAATCAATTGGAGATGGTGGACTGTTAGGATGTCTTTCTGTGACTCCTCCTGGAGAGCAAGCAAAAGAACCCTATTCTTCCTGGTTAGGCTCACCTGCTGTTTTTTTGCCCCGAAGGGAAATCGCGGTTGGATTTTCTGACGAAGAGAGATTTAATCCACCCATCAAGCTTTATTGTCTACGCTTGTTTATTGAGTTTATAAGAATTATTTTACCTACATCATTTTCACTGATCATTTTGTTTAATTTATTGTATTTTATCGATTATATGCTTATGGCTCACTCCTGGTTGGTTACGGCGCTGCTATTACCTCCAGCCGAGTTATTTTTTATTGTCAGCCTGATTAGTCTATTAATTGCTTTAAAGTGGGTGATGTTGGGTAAATTGAAGCCTCTTACTAAACCTTTGTGGGATCCTTTTATTTGGAAAAATGATGTGATTGAATATTCGTATAGTTATTTTATTAATCCTCACTTTACTGAAAAAGTTTTAGGGACGCCTTTTGCGCTTTGTGTAGAACGTTGTTTTGGAACTAAAGCAGGCAAACGAGTTTATGTGGGTACGGAAGGATTTGCAGAATTTGATTTAATTACTATTGGTGATGATGTATGCATTAATGACGGGGCAAGGATACAAACTCATCTTTATGAAGATCGCGTATTTAAAGTTTCTCATTTAACAATTAATTCCGGCTGTAATGTAGGGGCTGACTCAATCATTCTTTATAATACCCTGATGGAAGAAAATTCTACATTAGGAAGCCTTTCTTTATTAATGAAAGGTGAACGTTTACCTGAAAATACCCATTGGGCTGGTATTCCCGCTCAATCAGCCGCATACAGTTTCCCATATCCGCAAATAATGATGGCGCAGCCTGTTATCAAAGCAGATATAGAAGAAGTGGCTCCAGAGTTAATGTAAATATTCACCATTCTGTTTTGGTACTTACTTACAATTAATTTTAGGACTTGATGTTAGCCAATATTTTATTTTAGCCCATGTGCCTAGCTTTTGGGTGGGGCCACAACTGTATATTTCAATAGCACTGAATCTACCAGGATTTGAATAACGATAGGCAAATCCCCAAGGGTCATTGGGGATTTTATCTAAATACCTTATCCAATTTTGAGGAACGGGCTCTGTAACTGGCTTTTGAATCAAAGCAGCTATTCCCTGGGTATTTGAAGGGTAAAATCCATTATCCAGCTTATAGAACTTCATGGCATTCTCTATGATTAAAACATCTTGCTCTTCCTTAATTGCCTCTGGAGATTTTTTCCAATCAAAATGTAGATATATTGATAGAATAATGGCAATAAAAATTACTAGAAGCATAATCATTAACATGATTTCAATTACTGTAGCCCCTGTGCTTTTCCTTACTCCATTTTTTGTTTGAATTCTTTCCATTTTAAATAGGCTATGCTCATGAAATGAGAGAAGTTTCTCTTTTTACTGTGATAATAAATACAAAAATTAAAATTAATCAAGTAAGATATATATTTTTAACCGTTAAAACAATAGCATTCTATTTTTATATTGCTAACTGGCTATTGTTGTATCCAATCTTATAGGATATATCAGGGATAACTATATGCTATTACGGATTTTGTTTTTTGCAGTTTTATCTCTCCTCGTTATTAATAGCAGTCCGTCCTATTCACTTGATTCACAGGCACAATCGGCGTTGCCAAAGGAGGGGTTGCAAGCTGAAATGGAAAAGGACTGGGAAAAAGCGATTTCTATTTACACTGGTTTGTTACTAAAAAAACCTGACAATATTGATTTATGGTTGAGGGTGGCACAAATAGAATATCACCTTAAAAAATACCCTCTTGCAATTGATGCTTACAAACATGCCCTACGGATACAACCCAATAACGTTACTTTGCACAAAGACTTATCTGAAATATATGCCGCGGCAAATCAACCCAAAGAAGCGCTAATTGCAATTAATGAAGCCATTAAATTAAGCCCTGATAATGTGGACTATTTGCTGGCTAAAGCAAAAATTACAAACTGGAACAAGCAACCTGCTGTTGCTTTAGAAAGCTATCAGAAAATCCTACAGCTTGGCAAATCGGAGAAAATCAAGGTTAACACGAAAGAGATCTTGATAGAAATTGGACGTCTGCAGACGCAGTTAAAAAATTACCCGGATGCTATAAACAGCTACAATCAAGTCATTTTTTTAAATCCCGATAATCCAAAATTATATGAGGAGTTAGCTCAGGTCTATGCTGCCGCAAAAGAACCGGATAAAGCCATAGATACAATTAATAAAGCCTTGAATTTAGATCCCTCCAATATAGAACTTTTGCAATCCAAAGCAAGATTGGCAAGTCTATTAAAAGAAAATCAGCTGGCCATCGAAACTTATCACAAAATATTGGATTTAACCGCTCATAATGACCAGGCTAAAACGGTAGACCTCCTTGTAATTTTCAAGCAAATAGGAAGCCTTCAAAATCAAGAGCACAATTATCCTGATGCGATAAAGACTTATGAGCAAGCCCTACAAATCTACCCTCAAGACGCCACACTTTATCAAGATTTATCACAAACTTATGCTGCTGCAGGGCTACCTGATAAAGCAATGCAAGCCATTAACACTGCTCTTGAATTATCCCCTGATAATGTAAGCTACCTAAAATCCAAAGCGACTCTTGCAACGTGGTTAAAGGATAATCAATTAGCCATTGAAACCTACCAAAAAATTCTGGAGCTCAGCCAAGATGATAGTGAAAAAGTGAGTCTTCTAAGGCAAATTGCCAATTTATATAATCAAGAGCATCGGTATCCAGATGCTTTTAAAGTTTACGAACAGGCTATATTATTAAATCCTAAGGATGCGATGCTGTATCAAGAGATGGCGCAAACTTATGCAACGGCAAAAGATCCTCAGAATGCTATGAATGCGATTAACAAGGCTATTGAAATTGAACCTAACCGAATTAGCTTCTTGGAAATAAAGGCTAAATACGCAAATTGGTTAAAAGATAGTAAATTAGCCAAGGAAACTTATCAAAAGATTTTAACCCTGTCTCCTGGCAATAAAGAGGCTATTGCAGGTCTTAAAGCACTGGTGCATTTGGAAAAGAAAACGCTTGGCCCTGTAGAGCAGTTAGTAGCTGATGCCAATAATTACGCAAGCCTTAGACAATATAATCAAGCGGAAGATGCAGTAAAAAAAGCCATTAAAATGAAGCCTAAAGATCCTCGTTTATTTAAAATGCTTTCTGAAATCTATGCTATGGCTAATAAACCTCAGTTAGCATTGACAGCAATTAATCAGGCTTTAGCGCTAGATCCCACAAATCTTGATTATTTAAGAGCTAAGGGCAAAGTAGCTGCTTGGGCTGGTGATAAATATCAAATGGAAGAAAGTTACGCAAAAATCCTGCTGCTAAAACCTCACGATCAAGAAGCCATGCTGCAATTGGCCAATGCGTTAAGATGGCAAGGCAGAACCGATGATGCTATCCGCGCTTATCGATTATTTCTCAAGGTATATCCAAAAATTGCTGAAGGATGGCTTCATTACTCCGAAGTGTTATCATGGACAGAGAATTATCTTGGCGCCTTCAACGCAATTGCCCAGTACAAAGACTTAAAAGGAATCACTACAGATTATTTAACGAAGCAAGCTCGATTTCTTGCTTTGGCTGAAAGATACAAATCCGCTCTTGCGATTAATAAGCCTTTGTTGGAAAAAAATCCAAATGATTTATATTTGCTGACAACTCAAGTTGCTGCGCTGGCTAAAGGATTTCAAATAAAAAATGCGCTTAACTATTTACACAAAGTCAATCAGCTATACCCTGATGAAAACCAGGTAAAAAGTCTAAACAATATCATTTTGACTCCACTTAGAACCAATGTGAATCTGGGTACAGAATACATTGCTGCATCGGATACTACTAAAATTTTAAGCATACCTTTAACTGCTCAATACTTCCTAACACCAACGTTCAGTTTATTATTTCGAGGGCTATATGAGCGTTCTACGGCAGCGATTGGTAGTGGTTTAGAAACCTATAATGGGAATGGATCCATTTTTGATGAAAGTGCCATGGTCGGCTTTGCTACCCAAGTCCAATCTTTGTTTAATCTATCTGCTGTAGCAGGAGGCTTGAAAATTCAAAATGAAAATAACCATGGAATTTACGAACTCAACTTTAATCCCAATATTGGAGAAACAGCCAAATTAACTTTTACAAATTTACATAATTTGTATAGACCCTATCTTGTACCGCAGTCACCCAGATCCATTTCTTTACAAATTATGGAAACTCGTAATGGTATTTACTTAGAGTGGCAGCCGTTCATTCAAAAATATTTAAACCTACTGGTTTCTTATTCGGAGCTAAGTGATACCAATAGTTATTGGCACTATAATATTTGGCCAAAAGCGAGAATTTTTGGTTCTGAGCATTGGAAAGTCACTGTGGGTGTTAATGCTGATATTTGGCAATACAAAAAACGCTTGGCAAATGGCTATTATGATCCCCTTGATTTTAATGGCTATGAAGCAACTATTGAAACGTACTACATTCAATCAGAGAATGTTGGCTATAGTTTATCAGGCGGATTTGGAATGCAAAAGGATGAAACTTTTCCCCATTACTACTATGAAGAAGATTTTGCATTCCAGGCATTTTGGGGGCTCTACACGGATTGGCAACTCCGACTTAAAGGAGGATATACTCTTAGAGAAAATCCCACAGGAAATTATCATGCATGGTCTACTGGTTTAATTCTTACTCGACGTTTTTAAGCCCAGGTAGGCATCCTCTTCATAAAATAATTCAGTCGATTCAAAATTTTAAATTAAAATAGACTATAATTAAAGCAAAGAAATATGGGGATATTATTTCTATGCGAATACTAGTGACTGGTGCTGCAGGTTTTATAGGTTCTCATCTCGTTGAATACCATTTGGGTAAAGGAGATTGGGTATGTGGTATTGACGACTTGAGCTCTGGGGTAGAAAGTAATATTAAAAAATTTTTTGCTAACCCCAATTTTTATTTTATTAAAGACAATATTATTACCTGGCCTGAAATTGAAAAATTTGCTTCATGGGCGGATCGAATATATCACATGGCCGCTATAGTCGGGGTATATAAAGTTATTCAAGAACCTGAAAAAGTTCTGTCTGTAAATATTGCGGGCTGCGAAAATTTATTAAAAGCTGTTTGTAAGTCTAATTGGAAGGCTCAAGTCTTGTTGGCTTCAAGTGCCGAGGTTTATGGGCCACATAACAAATTGCCTCTTGCAGAAGAGGATAACATTATTCTTGAAACTGCTGCAAAAAACCGCTGGAACTATGCAATTAGCAAATTAGCTAATGAAGCAATGGGATTAGCTTATTATCAAAAATTTCATATTCCCGTCGTAATTGCTCGCTTGTTTAATACTATTGGCCCAAGACAGACAGGTCGTTATGGGATGGTAGTTCCTAATTTTGTAAATCAGGCACTGGAGAATCAGCCAATTACTGTATTTGGTTCAGGTGAACAGACACGCTCATTTTGTGATGTGCGCGATACAGTGGTCATGCTCGATTTACTTATGAACAGTAAAAAAGCATTTGGAGAAATTATCAATGTAGGTAATAACCAGGAACTCAGCATAAATGAACTCGCTAAATTAGTAAAAAATTGTGTCAATCCAGAGGGTGATATTCAGCATATTTCCTATCTTAAAGCTTATGGCGAAAACTATATTGATATTCAAAGAAGAAGGCCAGATTTAAATAAACTGTTTCGTTACATAGATTTTAAACATAAATTTTCTTTAGAAGCGACAATAAATACTTTGGCTGCCCTTAATAAAAATACAGAAAATTAGGGGTAAATTAAAATTGAATGAATCAGCTATTATTTTAGAAAATCGAGCAGATTCACCGACTTTAGCTTGCACAGTTGGATCCAACCTCTTTTTCTAGGATCATAGTTACTAAGGGATGCATAAAGTGAATACCATGAAAACTTTTGCAGTATTAGGTCTTGGCTATGTTGGATTAGAATTGGCAGTTTCTTTAGCTGAAAAAAAGGAAACTTATGGATATGATATATCAAAAAACAGAATTGAAGAGTTACAACAAAACCGGGATAGAAATTGTATCGTTTCTTTTGAAAAACTAAAAAATAGCGAACTCAAGTTAACAAATGACATCAACTTAATCAAAACAGCTAATTTCTACATTGTGGCAGTTTCTACTCCGGCTTATTTTTATGAACTCCCTAATTTGGAGCCATTGATTAATGCGACAAGAAGTTTAGGCGAGGTTCTGAAAAAGGGAGATATCGTCGTTTTCGAGTCTACCGTTTACCCCGGCACAACAGAAGAGGTTTGCATTCCTATCTTGGAAGAAACAAGTCATCTCCGTTGTGGTCATGACTTTAATGTTGGTTATTCTCCTGAAAGGATAAGCCCGGGGGATAAAGAGCATCACTTACAGAATATTCCTAAAGTTATTTCTGCTCAAAATGAACATACTCTGCAAGAAATTAAAGAGGCTTATCATTTAATTTGTGATACGGTTTATCCCGTTTCAAATATAAAAACAGCAGAAGCGGTAAAGATACTGGAAAATACACAAAGAGATATTAATATTGCCTTTATGAATGAATTTGCACAAATCATGCATGCGCTTGGTTTGGATACTCATGAAATCATCAATGGCTCAAAAACAAAATGGAGTTTCATCCCCTTTAAACCGGGGTTTGTTGGAGGGCATTGCATTGCTATTGACCCACAATATTTGGCTTTTAAAGCAAAAAGACATGGTGTTGATCCTAAAATTATATCGATTGCCAGACAAGTTAATGATGGAATAACTCAATTTATTATTCATGAAATGAACAAAATGCTCATCAAAAAAAATATTAGCTTCCAAAAAATAAAAATTGGCTTTTTTGGTGTGACTTATAAAGAAAATGTTCCAGATATTCGCAATAGCCTGGCTTTTAAGCTCATTAAGGAAATGAAAGAATATGGCTTTAACTATATTGCTCACGACCCTTGGGCTAACAAAAAAGTGGTCAAAGAAAAATATCATCTGGATTTAAAAGAATTTGATGAAATGGAAGATATTTCTGTTGCCATTATTATTGTGCAGCATGATTTTTATCGCGAAAAAGGCTGGCAGCAATTTGTTAATAAGCTCAAACCTGCTGGTTTGATAATGGATATACCTAATTTATTTGTTGAAGAGAAAAAAGATTTGGGAAATATAACCTATTGGAACTTATAAAATAATGGCTACTTTATCTTATTTCTTAATAGGCCCAACCCTAATTACAGGTCTTATTGGTCTTATGCATGGACCTGACAAAACGATTCCAACTCCAGCAGAAGATTGGCATGATGCAGTGGTGGATGTAATCATTCCGGCTTACAATGCAGAAGCAGAAATCGATTTATGCATTGCTTCACTGGCGCGTCAAACTTTAAAACCCCGCCACATTTTCGTGATTGATGATGGCAGTAAGGATAATACTAAACTATTTGCTGAGGATATCTGCGAAAGGTTAAATTTAACAAATGTCCACATCATTAGAAGAGAAAAAAGTATCGGAAAAACACCGAGCATCGAAAAAGGAGCTTATGAAAGTGATGCTGATGTGGAGTTTGTCCTGGATAGTGATACTATCCTGGTTTCCGAAAACTATCTTGAACGGTTGGTAGAAGAACTTTATAAAGGGGTTGGTATCGCTTCCGCTTGCGGAATAATTTATCCCTTAAAAGAAAAAGATCGTAGTAAATTGCTTGCTGATGAAAGGGTAGGCGGTGCTTTAAGGGAGCATTTTCAATGCTATCCCCAAGCAGGCTATTATAACAAAAATACTAACTTGCAACGTTTCGCTCGATTCATTACTAATCTCTACAGGGATGTGATGTATAAATTTTTGCAAAAATTTATTTATAGAGCCGAAATGATTTTTGTGGGTACTATTATCAATCCCGTTGGTTGTGCTGTGGCGTATAGAAGAAAATACGTAAAGGATATCTTTGTAAGTGCTAGAGAAACTTTAGGTAGTGATTTAACAACTTCAGAGGATATATACATAGGCTTTGCATTTGCTAATGAAGGTTATCGAAACATACAGTTACTTGATGTCGAAGCCTGTACTTTAGAGCCTTATATTCAACGTTTGCCTTTCCAGGTTTTTTTGTGGTCATCAGCCTTTCTTCAAAGTGTGTATTATTTTAATTATTTAGTCGCCACACCTTTTAAAGCAATTAATAAATTAATATATAAATTTCGCAACAGCAAAAAGGAAAAAATTTTTGAATCCAGAAGGAAAATTAAGGAGCAGTATCGCCAAAGCTTTGGTGTTGAAATCACTAAAACCTTTGGTCGTCCTATTGGCTGGTTTATTTTTACAAATACGCTTGAAAAAATTTTATTTCCATCGATATTTTTGCTGTTTATTATTTTTGGCTGGTGGGAAGCATTTTTATTAACATTTATCTTTGAGACTTTAATCTCTTGTATACTGGTAGCAATGAGCACAAAAGGCGAACGGATCAAAATGTTTTTTAAAGCACTCCTTACGTCTCCCATACGATATGCCCTTTTGCTTTACGATCTTGTGGTTATCTTCCGATTTATTACGGACTTGTGGATCACCCATCACAGAGCATGGCGCAAGTGACCCACAACTGGTTATATTAAGTAATTATCAATTAAGCGAATATCCCCAATACGAACAGCAGCAAATCTGCGCCCTTGATGTTCCTCAATATACTCGACAACAATATTTTTTTGGGTTAATTCCTCAATGATTTGCGTGCAGGATTTATTTTTTTGCTGAAATAATCGGGCAAAATCTTCGGCTATGGATTTTTGCTCAATGGAGAGGCGATTATTGCGCGAACTGTATGCTAAGCCACTAGGCTCACGCAGGGTTGGACATACTTTGATTTCTATATCCAGAAAGAATGCTTTCGCCATTCCATGGATCAGTTGATATTGTTGATAATCTTTTTCCCCAAAATATGCTCTATTTGGTTTGACAAGATTAAATAATTTAATGACAACCGTTAAGACACCGTTAAAATGCCCGGGTCGATGTTTGCCTTCCATTAATTGGCACAGTTGTTTTTCATGCACTTGATAATTATATCCATCAACATACATTGCCTTATCATCTGGAAGAATACAAAAATCCACCCCCGAGTCTTCCATCATCCTCAGATCTGCTTCCAAGGTACGTGGATACAATTTAAAATCTTCGGCTTGATTAAATTGTGTTGGATTAACAAATAAGCTGGAAACAGTGTAGTGGTTTTCTTTTTGGCTTGTTGTAAATAAAGATGCATGCCCTACGTGCAAATTACCCATGGTAGGTGCGAAACCTATGGTTAGTTCAGTGGCTAAAGTTTTACGAAAAGCTATCCATTCTTCAAGATTATGAAAAATTTGCATCATGATGCTCCTGATTATGAGCGTTCGATACAATAAAATTGGCTCTTGGTTTTTGTATCGAACGAATCGTTTTGAAAGACTTTGTACAAAATGTGGTGCATTTTTCTTGGATGCCCACGTCAATTAAAATGCATGTTCAGAAGTTGGAAAACTAGCCTGTCGTACTTGCTGAGCATAAGCATTTAATGCACTCAGCATCATTTCTTTACCTTGTAGGTATCTTTTGACAAACTTGGGATTAAAATCAGTTTGTAAACCCAACATATCATGCCAAACAAGAACTTGACCATCAGTATCAGAGCCGGCTCCAATACCAATAGTAGGTATGCGCAATGATTGAGTAATGGCTTGTGCTAACGATTGAGGAACGCATTCAATTACAAGGGCAAAACAACCAGCAGCTTCTAAACTCAATGCCTGTTGAATCAGTATTTCTGCTTGATCTGGATTTCTTCCCTGTACTTTATAGCCGCCTAATTGGTGAATGGATTGGGGTGTCAAACCAATGTGGCCCATAACAGGAACACCCGCACCGACTAGATAGGAAATGGTTTGACATGTATCTGCATCAGCACCTTCGATTTTTACAGCATGTGTTCCTGAACGTAATAGACTTTTCACATTTTCTACAGTTTGAGCCAAGGAAGTTTTGTGGCTTAAAAAAGGGAGGTCGCTAATTAAAAATTGTTGTTTTAATCCACGTGCTACGGCTTGGGTATGAAGCACCATCATTTCTATGGTAGCCATAATGGTTGTTTCGTGGCCATGTACGGCCATAGCTACTGAATCACCAACCAGGACACAATCGACATTAGACTCAGAGACAATACAGGCAGATGGATAATCATAGCAGGTGACCATGACGATTTTTTGTTGTTCTTCTTTTTTACGTTTGAAATCTTGAATTTTCATTTGTGTTACTCCTTGATTAAGAAATTGGAGTAAGCATGATTATGTAAAGCAAAATGTACTACAGGTACCTGTCGCATGGATCAAGTCCTCCACAAGTTAAAAATTTAAAGTCGCTGCCAAGGGGTCAACGCATTACGTATCATAGTTTAAATTCTGGGAGATGAGAAGTAGCGTTAAATTAAGGGGGCTATTTTGCTCCTTTATAAATCTGAGGTATTATTCCTCTTTGACGAGACAAGCATCTATAGTTGCGACAAATAAAATACTTCATGTAAACAGGTTTTTTATGCAAATCATTGAACAATTAGCTATTCCTGGCGAACATCCCCTGTCATTGCAAGGCATCATTGGTAAGTTAGAAGCAGTTTTGACAGTTCCTGATCAAAATAATACTGAATTTTTTGCTTTTTTAGGACATCCACATTCCTTGCAGGGTGGTACGATGAACAATAAAGTTGTTACTACCCTGGCGCGTGTTTTCAAAGAATTAGGTATTCCTTCATTGCGTTTTAATTTTAGAGGAGTCGGGCAGTCTGAAGGATCTTATGATGCAGGACAAGGTGAAAGTGAGGATATGCTTGTTTTGGCCCGTGAGTTACAAGAAGAGCAGCCCGAAAAGAAATTAATTTTTGCGGGGTTTTCTTTTGGATCTTATGTTGCCTATCGGGCAGCAGCACAAGCGCATGCACATTTGTTGATCACGATAGCTCCGCCAATACACCACTATAATTATCATGAATTTAATCCTGCACCTTTTCCCTGGGTTGTTGTTCAAGGTGATGATGATGAGGTCGTTCCTCCTGCGTTGGTTTTTGATTTTGCAGCACAGTTACATCCTGAAGTTCCAGTAATTCGATTTGCCAGTACAAGCCATTTTTTTCATGGAAAATTGATAGAGCTCAAAACAAAACTGATTGAATATATAACCTCTCAGGTTGTTCTATAATGACGTTACTAACTCAGTATGAATCGGCGGTTGCCCGTGGCGAAATTGACGATGATTCTTTGCAAAAACAAATATTGCTGCATTTTCAGCGGCTTGCTGAGGAAGTAAAAAAATCAAACTCTTCATGGTTTTATCCCTGGAGCAAACCTCGAATTAAGGGGATCTATCTTTATGGCCCGGTTGGGGTGGGAAAAACTTATTTGGTTGATCTTTTTTATGAGTTTCTTGAAGAAAAAAAGAAAGCACGTTTTCATTTCCACCATTTTATGCAACAAGTTGATGCACAATTAAGATTATTGCAGGGACAAAAAAATCCTCTACTGCAGATTGCCAAAAAACTTGCCAGGAAAACTCGGGTGCTCTGCTTTGATGAATTTATGGTTCATGATGTGGCGTACGCCATGATATTGGCTGAATTACTCAAGGCTTTAGTTGCTCATGGAGTAATTTTAGTAATTTCTTCAAATATACCTCCAGATGATTTGTATCGGGATGGTGTACATCGTAAACGATTTTTACCTGCTATTGCCGCTATTAAAGAAAATTGTGAAGTTCTTAATTTGAATGAACAAAGAGATTATCGAATTGGGCGCGAGCCATTATTAGATGCTTATTTATGCCCCCTGAATCAGCAAACAATCCAGGCAATGGAAAAACAATTTGTGTTACTAAACAGTGAATTTCAAGAACATGGAATTATTACGATTCAAAAGCGTGCAATTCCTTATCTGAAATGCGGGATAAAATCAATTTGGTTCGCTTTTGATATTTTGTGCAATCTTCCGCGTAGCCAATTAGATTATTTAGAATTGGCAGATAAATTTGACACTATTTTTGTCAGTGACGTACCTGTTTTAACAGTAAACCATACATTGCAAACCATAATGTTCATCCATTTTATTGATGTGATGTATGATCGTGGCATTAACATTATTATATCTGCGGAAGTTACTGCAGAACAGTTATATGTTGAGGGCGAAATGATAGAAACCTTTAAACGGACTTTGAGTCGTTTGTTGGAAATGCAGTCCGTAGATTATTTGGCACGCCACCCAAAACGCGAGTTACACGAGTTGGTTTCGGATGATTCGGAGTCGTAACGTGGTTTATTCATTTTCGAGTAACGTTAATTCCCCTTAATAAGATATCGTTTTTAGGTGTAATTAAGTTATTATTTTACAGCAACGACAACTGTATGATCAAAAATTTTACGTTTCAAAGTCAAAAATATATCACTTTTTACTTAACTGAGAATGATTCTCGATTCCATTTGTGCTAAAATTACTTTATTTAGTTATTTTCTTGTTCACACATGGTAAACATTACAGAGCTAGTCCAAGGTGATAAAGTACGCTTAACAAGTTTTGGTTCAACCGATATGCAGTATCGACGTAGGCTTTTATCTTTAGGTGTAACGTGCGGTACCGAATTTTCAGTTGTTCGTCTTGCCCCTTTAGGTTGCCCTATACAAATTGAAGTCAGAGGAACGGCTTTAACTTTGCGTAAAGAAGAGGCGAATCAATTGGTTTTGGAGTATGTATGACGCATGTGTTACTCGTTGGCAATCCTAATTGTGGTAAGACCACTTTATTTAATGCTTTAACCGGAGATAATCAACGTATAGGAAATTGGCCTGGTGTTACTGTTGAAAAGAAAACGGGTGAATTTTTGCTCGCTGGACAGCGTATAAGCATAACTGATTTGCCGGGTGTTTATTCACTGGTCGCAAATGCTGATGGAGTCAGTCAGGATGAGCGAATTGCAGCACAAGCAGTTGTTTCCATGCAAGCAGATTGTATTATTAATGTGATCGATGCGTGCCATCTTGAGCGACATTTATATTTAACCAGTCAAATTCTAGAGTTAGGTACCCCCGTAATTCTTGCACTCAACATGATGGATATTGCTCAGCAACGAGGCATAACGATAGATATTAATGCCTTGTCGCAACGATTAGGTTGTCCGGTAGTTGCAATCCAGGCACATAAAATGGTAGGTATACCTTTACTTAAACAGGCGCTGACGCAATTACCACAAGACATTGAGCCTTGGACACTTCCCTTGTCCAAACCCATACAAGAAACATTAATCGCATTGGAACGACAGTTAATTCAGGAGGGTTATAGCCAGTCGCTTGCCTATTATCAAGCGCGTCGGATTGCAGAAGGAGATGTATTGCTCTTGGGGCAGGCGTTGTCTAAAAATTTGGCTTCATTGAATCCAGAAGAAGCTAATTTAGATATCTTACTAGCAGATGCTCGATATCAAAAAATACACGAAATTGTTACTGCAGTTCAGAAAAAACGCAGTGATGCCAGTGAGCATTTTACCGCAAAAGTCGATAGGGTTGTATTGCATCGCTTTTGGGCATTACCTATATTTTTTGCCATGATGTACTTGATGTTCTTATTTGCAATCAATATTGGTGGCGCATTTCAAGATTTTTTTGATATTAGCACAGATACATTATTTGTACAGGGGACTGCTTGGTTGTTGGAGCAAATTCACGCCCCGAATTGGTTAATTGCCTTATTAGCCAATGGGGTTGGCAAAGGAATTAATACAACACTAACATTTATCCCTGTCATTGCAGCAATGTTTTTCTTTTTGTCATTACTGGAAACCTCAGGATATATGGCAAGGGCTGCTTTTGTTGTGGATAAAGCGATGCGTGCGCTGGGGTTACCGGGTAAATCTTTTGTACCTATGATTGTAGGTTTTGGTTGCAACGTACCCGCCATTATGGCTGCGCGTACGTTAGATTCAGAACGCGACAGATTATTAACTGTAATGATGAGCCCATTTATGTCATGCAGTGCCCGCTTGGCCATTTATGCAGTATTTGTTGCTGCATTTTTTCCTTCAGGTGGCCAAAACATTGTCTTTTCTTTATATATTATCGGCATCCTAATGGCGGTATTAACCGGATTCATATTGCGAAAATCCACTTTAAAGGGACATGCATCTCCTTTGATTTTGGAGTTACCTGCTTATCATAAACCAGCATTGAAACGTTTAATTAAAGAAACATCCTTACGTTTGCGTTTTTTTGTGTTGCGTGCGGGAAAATTAATTCTGCCTGTTTGTGTTCTTTTGGGAGGGTTAAATGCGATTACTCTTGATGGCGGTATTAATTCAGGCGAGGCAAGCACCCAATCATTATTGTCTGTAATGGCACAATGGATCACTCCTTTTTTTGCCCCTATGGGTATTCATCAAGATAATTGGCCTGCAACTGTTGGATTGTTAACCGGGATGCTGGCTAAAGAGGTAGTAGTAGGTACCTTGAATTCACTTTATGCTCAAGTAGGCCATGTAGGTGAGGTAGCTGCAGCACATTTTGACCTTTGGGCAGGTATTAAAGCGGCTTTTTGGTCTATTCCGGAGAATTTATCACAATTAGGCTCTGCATTGGCAAACCCTGTACTGGCAAGTGCTGCAGATAGCCCAGTATCTCAATCCGTATATGGAGTTATGGCTCAGCGTTTTGATGGTCAAATCGGTGCCTTTGCTTATTTACTTTTTGTTCTTCTTTATATTCCTTGTGTATCAACTATGGCTGTAATCCGGCAAGAAGCAAACAGAAAGTTAATGTGGTTTTCAGTAATTTGGTCATTTGTTGTTGCTTATATGGCGGCAGTTTTATTTTATCAAGCCGCGAAATGGGTTCAGTCTTCAGGATTAAGTATATCTTGGATTACAGGATCTTTGTTTGTTCTATTTTTTATGATCGTCATACATATTTCAAAAAAACGAAGTATGAGGAGAGCAAATGCTGCTGCAAATACGTGATTATATTCGTCGAAAAGGTGTAGTAAGTACGCAACAATTGATTAGAGAATTTCATTTAGACTTCCAGGCATTGCAACCGATGCTTAACCTATGGATCGGAAAAGGAGTGATACGTAAGTGTGAGGAAAAAGTACAATGTAAAAGTTCTTGCTTTAAATGTCGTTCTCAAGAGCCTGAATATTATCAATATCTTTGATGAACTTTTTCCGCTGAGAAAAAAGATTGTTGTACGAGCATTTTTACAGTTTTTTTACTTATGCGACTTTAACTTGCGTGCCCATTGGCGAAATTTGAGCTAATATAGTCTTATAGCTTGATTTTTATGTGACAAATAAATGGCTGATAGCACTGATATCCCTGAAACTCCAACGATCGGCATCGATATTGGGAAGCGTCGATTGGAAATGGAAGCAGACTTAAATGATCCAGTAGTTCTAGTTGAGCGAGTGTATCAAATTTGGTGGCATTGGGCTGATTTTCAGTTATATATTGTGTCACCGTTTATTGATACTATTTCACCTCCTTTGATTATTAATCCTGAACTAATTCCAGGTACGGATGAATATGAGTTCGTATATCCTATCCATGATTCCGGATCAAAACTCGCAACTTCTAAATGCGCACAAATGTACCATGCAGGCATGTCTATGCATAAACTCTATATGACTATAGAAAAAATGATTTACATTTTGATTGAGCGTTTGAAAAAAGAAGGAATTACTACAGATACAGAAGTTCAAGTCTCTTTTGGAGGGCATTTATTGCCGCAAAGAAAGGCCTTTGAGTCAATTATTAATTTAGCCTACAATGTGGTAGTCACTAACTTTGATCCCGGCGAGTGGGGGGAACGTTATTTACAAATTGTGAAACAAAATGCAGACAAATACGGATATCCATCTGAGGCACCGCGAGATTCATATAAACAACCCCATTCAACCCCGTCTCCCAAGAGATAGAAATTCTTATCTCTCGCCTTCTGAGTGGCCATTGTCTTATATATTAAATTTACATACATACAGGTTGTGATTTTAATACATCTGCCCCATTATTTTTCTGTACGTATGTCCATTTAATAAATATTCTTCCCCTTGGCAATGAAAAAACTTTGCCCTGACAAATTCATCGTGGTGCAAGAGATTTGTAATAAAATATTGTCCAAATTACAGATACTGTTTACTTTTATTCGAATTCGATAGAGACTTAATCTTGCGTGATAAAAACAGAGTGCTATACTCGCATTTGTACTTTATTTAATAACTTTCTCTAAATTAAGGAAGAAAACTACAGTGAATAAAAAAAGACCCGTTAATCTAGATTTGGTTAGTTTGAAATACCCCCCAATGGCAATCGCTTCCATATTGCATCGGATTTCAGGGGTAGTTTTATTTTTATTATTGCCCATTATGTTATTTATTTGGGGGCAATCAGTACAATCAGAAGAAGCATTTCTTCACGTGAAAAATTTATTATCTCAATCATGTTATAAAATGGTGGTTTGGGCATTTGGTTCGGCCATGATTTATCATTTGCTTGCAGGGATACGCCATCTTTTGATGGATATAGGCGTTGGTGAGCATCTTAATGCCGGCCGCAATTCGGCTATTTTAGTCATTGTTCTTACTGTTATTTTGGCAATTTTTCTAGGAATCTGGATATGGTAACTAATGTCACTAGCTTGACAGGTAATGGGTTAAAAGATTGGTTAATTCAACGAGTAACGGCGGTTTATTTTGCTGTGTACACTATTTTTATAATCGGTTTTTTGTTATCTCATCCTGGACTGAGTTTTGCTCAATGGCATGCTCTGTTTTCTAATATTGTGGTTCAGATCGCATCCATAATTGCTTTATTTGCTCTTTCTTTACATGCTTGGATAGGTCTTTGGACTGTAACTACAGATTATATGAAATGTACTGTTCTGCGTGTATCAGTACAAATGATAGTTGTTTTATGGCTCCTTAGTCAATTTGTCTGGGGCTTAATGATCCTTTGGGGGCGGTAGCATGGCAATTGCACGTAATGAATTTGATGCTGTAATTATAGGTGCAGGTGGGGCTGGAATGCGCGCTTCACTGCAAATGGCTAAATCGGGTTTAAAAGTTGCACTCTTATCTAAAGTATTTCCAACTCGCTCACATACAGTTTCAGCGCAAGGCGGTATTACATGTGCATTAGGAAATGCACATGATGACGATTGGCGTTGGCATATGTATGATACTGTAAAAGGGGCGGATTATATTGGTGATCAGGATTCGATTGAATATCTCTGTAAAACAGGTCCTGAAGCTGTCTATGAATTGGAGCATATGGGGTTGCCATTCTCTCGAATGGATAATGGCAGAATTTATCAACGCCAGTTTGGAGGCCAATCCAAAAACTTTGGTGGCGAACAGGCCGCCCGTACTTGTGCTGCGGCAGATAGAACAGGACATGCGTTACTTCATACTCTTTATCAACAAAATTTAAAAGCAAAAGCGGCTATATTTAGCGAGTGGTATGCTCTTGATTTAGTTAAAGATGCCCATGGGCGTATTTCTGGTGTAACCGCTATGTGTATTGAAACAGGGGAAGTTGTCTTTTTTCAAGCACGAGTATGTATTTTGGCTACTGGTGGGGCTGGTCGTATTTATCAATCCACTACGAATGCGTTTATTAATACAGGTGATGGGTATGGTATGGCGTTAAGAGCCGGTATTCCGTTACAAGATATGGAAATGTGGCAATTTCATCCTACGGGAATCGCTGGAGCAGGTGTTTTGGTTACCGAGGGGTGCCGCGGTGAGGGTGGTTATTTAATCAACAAAGATGGTGAGCGTTTTATGGAGCGTTACGCTCCCCGAGTTAAAGATTTGGCTTCCCGGGATGTTGTAGCACGTTCTATGGCTTTAGAGATACGTGCAGGGAAAGGATTTGATCCTAAGGGCATTGATCATGTTAAATTAAAATTAGATCATTTAGGTGCAGATCTTATTAAGTCACGTTTGCCTGGAATTCGTGAGTTATCGCTTAAGTTCGCGGGTATCGATCCGATTGTTGAGCCTATTCCTGTCGTACCTACTTGCCATTACAGCATGGGAGGTATCCCTACCAATATGTATGGACAAGTTATTACCAAAACTAACGGTCAAGAACATGTAGTTGAAGGTTTGTATGCGGTAGGGGAGTGTGCTTGTGTATCAGTACATGGAGCAAATCGTCTCGGCGGTAATTCCCTGCTTGATTTGGTTGTATTTGGACGAGCAGCAGGCTTGCATGTTGAAGAATTATGGCAATCAAACCACTTACCTGATGTGACCTATATTAGTGATGATGATCTGGCTCCGTCTTTAGAACGATTTAACCGCTGGAACAATTCAAAAGAAGGTGAAAGTCCTGCAGTAATTCATGATGAAATGCAACGTGTGATGCAAGAGGATTTTGGTGTGTTCCGTACCGGGGATGTTATGGCTTCAGGATTAAAACGCCTGCAAGCTTTACGTGAGCGTTTAGCACATGCAAAATTAGCGGATAAAAGCAAAGTATTTAATACGGAACGAGTAAGTGCGTTGGAGTTGGATAACTTAATGGCAACTGCATATGCTACGGCACAATCGGCAATGGTACGTACTGAAAGTCGTGGTGCACATAGCCGAGAAGATTATCCAAGTAGGGATGATAAAAACTGGATTAAACATACACTTTATTTTGAGGAGGGTGAGACGATTGATTTTCGACCAGTTAATGCATCACCTAAGCATGTCGAGCCTTTTATGCCCAAAGAACGTGTTTATTAAAGAGGATACATTACATGGCAGATAGTAGAAAATTGACCTTATCAATATATCGCTATAATCCAGAGGTGGATGCTAAGCCATATATGAAAGATTATGAGCTGGACATTCCAGCCAAAAGTGATCCTATGTTACTTACTTTACTCGAGCGTTTGAAAGCAGAACAGGATCCTTCCATTACTTACAGACGATCGTGTCGTGAAGGCGTATGTGGTTCTGATGGAATGAACATTAATGGAACTAATGGTTTAGCATGTATTACTCATATCTCTCAATTGCAGACAGATAAAGTAGTGATTCGCCCTTTACCTGGGTTTCCAGTGATTAGAGATCTGGCTGTTGATATGTCCCAATTTTATCAACAATATGAACGTATAGAACCCTATTTGCAAAATGACGAAGTTGCTCCCGCGCGAGAACGATTGCAATCTCCGGAGGAGCGGGCACAACTTGATGGATTGTATGAATGTATTCTATGTGCATGCTGTACTAGTTCATGCCCTTCATTTTGGTGGAATCCGGAAAAATTTGTGGGGCCTGCTGGATTATTACAGGCAAGACGTTTTTTAGCTGATAGCCGAGATAAAGCAACTAC
Source organism: Legionella longbeachae (assembly GCF_004283175.1). Classification (GTDB taxonomy): domain Bacteria; phylum Pseudomonadota; class Gammaproteobacteria; order Legionellales; family Legionellaceae; genus Legionella; species Legionella longbeachae. The sequence goes on along the minus strand of NZ_RXNW01000010.1, from coordinate 94,951 downwards.
ACATCGCCTGGAAAAATTGCAGGATCCATTCAGTGTATTTCGTTGTCGCAGCATTATGAACTGTACGAATGTTTGTCCTAAGGGACTCAATCCGACAAAGGCGATTGGAGAGATTCGCGTACAAATGTTGAAACAGGAAACTTAATATATTGTATTATTTTTTGGGTGCCTGGTAAAAAACTACTAAACCTGTATTGAATTGAATCGGATGTTCAATAACTCAAATCTCTAGCATAAGAGTTATTATCCCAGGTTTTTGAGTCGGAACCAGGATAAGGACGAATCCCTGCTTGCAGGGATAGCCGTTTTATCCACGTGGATGAGTGGAATAGCCAATTTTAATGGTGGTAGTGATCAATACCCCTTTGGAGAGAGAAAAATGAGCAGTTCCAATCTGCAAAATGAATGGGCATCTTCCTATTTATCTGGTGGAAGTATGGCTTATATTGATAGTCTATATGAGGATTATCTTGCTGATCCTAACTCTGTTTCGGCTGAATGGCGAGCAGTATTTAGTGCTTTACCTAAAGTGAACAATGCCGAAAAAGAGCTTTCTCATAGAGATATTCGCGAATATTTTTTGCAGAATGCAGATAAAAAAGCAATACCCGTAGTCCAATCAACTGACAATCAACAATTTCGGATTGCCCACTTAATTAATGCATATCGAGCAATGGGGCATCATGCTGCCAGGTTGGATCCACTGGAAATGGCAGAACGTATACCCGTTCCAGCTCTGGAGCTGGACTATCATCATTTGTCTGATGTCGATAAAAGTCGAAAGTTTTTTGCAGGAACCACTTTTAATGGACCTGAAATGACATTAGATGAAATATATCAAGCGTTGCGTGAAACATACTGTGGCAGCATTGGTATTGAATACATGCATATTTCTGATACTAAAGAAATAGAATGGTTGCAACAACGGATGGAGTCTGTGCGGGGTCGCCCAACCTTAGATACATCAAAAAAAATCGAAATCCTAAAAGATCTTATTGCTGCAGATGGGTTGGAACGTTATTTGGGTACCCGTTATGTAGGACAAAAGCGATTTTCGCTTGAAGGCGGGGATTCTTTAATTCCTATGATGAAGGAAATTATTCAATGTGCCGGAAGGGATAATGTAAAGGAAGTAATTATTGGTATGGCACATCGAGGACGGTTAAATGTTCTTGTAAATGTACTGGGTAAAGAGCCTAATGCCCTTTTTCAAGAGTTTGAAGGAAAAATTAAATCGGAACGTACTGGAGATGTAAAGTATCATTTGGGTTTTTCATCCGATATAAAAACAAATTCAGGTTCCGTAGTACACTTAGCATTGGCATTCAATCCCTCTCATCTAGAAATTATTGGCCCAGTAGTAGAGGGATCAGTGCGTGCTCGTCAAAGACGGCGTAATGATATCGACAAAAAAGAAAAAGTAGTGCCAATCGTTATCCATGGAGATGCTGCATTTGCTGGCCAAGGTGTCGTGATGGAAACGTTTAACTTTTCTCAATCTCGAGGATATTGTACTGGAGGCACAGTTCATATCGTTATTAACAACCAGATAGGTTTTACAACCAGTAACCCTTTAGATGCGCGCTCGACTTTATACTGTACTGATGTTGCTAAAATGGTTCAGGCTCCTGTGATTCATGTAAACGGCGATGATCCCGAAGCAGTCGTGTTCGCTACTCAGTTAGCATTTGATTTTAGGATGAAGTTCAAACGCGATGTTGTTATTGATCTCGTGTGTTACAGAAGACATGGACATAATGAAGCTGATGAACCAGCGGTAACGCAACCTGCAATGTATAAAAAAATTAAATCAATGCGTCCCATACGAGAAATCTATGCAGATCAACTTATTAAAGAAGATCTATTAACAAGCAAAGATGCTGAAAAATTAGTAGATTCATATCGTGATAGTTTAGATAAAGGTAAAGCGGTTGTAGATTTGGTACACGGCGATTATGAAGGCAAACATGCAATGGATTGGACGCCTTACATTGATGCAAAATGGACTGATAAAGCTGATACTACAATTTCTAAAACCAGTTTACAGAAATTGGCGAAACAATTAAATGACCTGCCTAAAGGTTTTTCATTACATCCAGTGGTTCAGCGTTTATTAAATGAACGTGATAAAATGACCGCAGGTGAGTTACCCATGAACTGGGGATATGCTGAAACTATGGCTTATGCAAGCCTAGTCCAGGAAGGTTATGGTGTTCGCCTTTCAGGCCAAGATTCTGGAAGGGGGACGTTTGCACATCGTCATGCTATATTACATGATGTGGAAACTGGCGATACATTCACTCCTTTGGAACATATAACTAATGAACTTAACCGCCCTTTTTCTGTAATTGATTCAGTACTGTCTGAAGAAGCTGTCCTGGCTTTTGAATATGGATATTCTTCTTCCGATCCTAACTTTTTAGTGTTGTGGGAAGCCCAGTTTGGTGACTTTGCAAATGGTGCTCAGGTAGTTGTCGACCAATTTATTAGTTCAGGCGAGCAAAAGTGGGGTCGTTTATGTGGTTTAGTCATGTTATTACCGCATGGATATGAAGGACAAGGTCCTGAGCATTCATCGGCTCGTTTAGAACGGTATATGCAGCTTTGTGCACAGCACAACATACAGGTATGTACTCCAACAACCCCGGCACAGATTTTCCATTTATTACGAAGGCAAGTTATTCGTAACTTCCGCAAACCTTTAATTGTGATGACCCCAAAGAGTTTATTGCGCCATAAATTAGCAGTCTCACCGCTAGAGGATTTATTTAAAGGAAAATTCCATACCATTATTCCTGAAATTGATGATTTAAATGCAAAAAAAGTGACTCGAATCGTGTTGTGTTGTGGCAAAGTCTATTATGACCTCTTACAAATGCGTCGTGACAAGAAGTTGAACCATATTGCGTTGGTGCGCATAGAGCAATTGTATCCGTTTCCTAAGAAAGCACTTATTGCAGAGCTCAAAAAATATCCTCAAGCAAAAGAAGTAATCTGGTGTCAAGAAGAACCACAAAACCAGGGGATTTGGTATTCTTCTCAACATAATATAAAAGATTGCTTGCATGCAGATCAAACATTGCAATATGCAGGCAGAGAATCTGCTGCAGCACCCGCTGTAGGAAGTCCTGCTTTGCATGCCGCGCAACAGCAGGCTTTAGTTGAGCAAGCTTTATTGAGTTAAAATTTGTATTTATCGTAGCTGGAGTCAGGGGATTACCTGTCTCCTGTCTACAAATTTGTTAATGAATCTAGGGGCCTGTTTACAATTTGCTGACTTGGCTCAAAATTTCTTGAATTTGAGGTAATGAAGTTGAGCATACATGAAGTGTGCGAGCAGAATAGCGCAGAGAATCAAGAGATTTCGGCAAAGATAGTCGAATTGTAATAAACCCTAATAAATAAGAAGGTATAACCATGTCGATTGAAGTCAAAGTCCCTGTTTTGCCTGAGTCAGTAGCGGATGCAACAATAGCTGCTTGGCATAAAAAAGTGGGTGATAAAGTTTCCCGTGATGAAAATTTGTTGGATCTAGAAACAGACAAAGTCGTTCTTGAGGTTCCAGCTCCGGTTGATGGAATATTAAGTGAAATAATGTTTCAAGAGGGAGACACGGTCCATTCAGGACAATTGCTCGCAAAAATAAAGGAAGGCGATGCAGCTGAACCAAAAGAAGAAAAGAAGGCTGGTTCCAAAGAGGAAAAGAAAGCAGAGCAGGCTGATTCTACAAAAGAAAATGTGAGTGCTAAAGAAGATAAATCAACAAGTCCGGTGGTAAGGCGAATGATGGCAGAACATGATCTTCAGCCAGGACAAATCCAAGGCAGCGGAAAAGATGGTCGCATTACAAAAGAAGACGTTCTTGCCTATATAGAATCAAGCAGAGAAAAATCATCAAAACCCGCAGAAAGCCCAAAAGAACAAACAACGCAGGTACAAATGGGGGTACGTGAAGAGCGCCGTGTTCCAATGACACGATTACGGGCAAAAATTGCAGAGCGCTTATTAGCAGCACAACATAACGCAGCGATGCTGACTACTTTCAATGAAGTTAATTTAAAAGCAGTGATGGACATGCGTGCTCAATATAAAGACAGTTTTGAGAAAAAGCATGGTGTTAAGCTTGGGTTTATGTCCTTTTTCACGAAAGCGGTTGTTGAATCATTAAAGCGTTTTCCTGCGGTAAATGCTTCTATAGATGGTCAAGATGTGGTGTATCATGGTTTTTATGATATAGGTATTGCCGTGTCTACCGATAGAGGGCTGGTTGTGCCTGTAATCCGTGATGCAGATCAAATGAGTATGGCTAATATTGAACTGGCAATTAATGATGCTGCAACAAAAGCCAGACAAGGTAAATTGGCTATGGAAGATATGCAAGGTGGTACATTTACTATAACCAATGGCGGGGTGTTTGGTTCTTTATTGGCTACTCCAATCATTAATCCCCCACAAACAGGTATTTTGGGAATGCACAAGATAGAAGAAAGACCTGTGGTGGAAAAAGGACAAATTGTAATTCGTCCTATGATGTATGTGGCTCTGTCTTATGATCATCGTTTAATTGATGGTAAAGATTCAGTCCAATTTCTGGTGAGTGTGAAAGAGCTATTGGAAGATCCCGCTCGTCTTTTACTTAATGTTTAAGTTTTTTCATTGGCACGTATGTGCTGATGAATTTTGCTTTTTTTAGAAAGGTAATTGCAATGAATTTACATGAATACCAAGCCAAACAATTGTTTGCAAAATATAATTTACCAGTTCCAAATGGCCAAGTTGCCTATAGTGTTGATGATGCATTACAAGTGGCTTCACAATTATCCACAAATCGTTGGGTTGTTAAAGCACAAGTCCATGCTGGAGGAAGAGGCAAGGCCGGCGGGGTCAAAGTAGTGGCTAATAAAGATGAATTAGCCTCTGTAGTGAAATCGCTTTTAGGAACTCGTTTGGTAACCTACCAAACAGATGCACAGGGTCAACCTGTTAATGCGGTTCTCATCGAAGAAACCTGTGACATTGGAAGAGAATTATATCTTGGTGCCGTTGTGGATCGCGCTACCCGTAGAGTAGTAATCATGGCCTCTACTGAGGGAGGGGTTGAGATTGAAAAGGTGGCAGAAGAAACTCCTGACAAAATTTTCAAAATAATCGTGGATCCTCTAGTAGGTGTGATGCCTTTTCAATGCCGTGAAGCAGGATTTAAATTAGGTTTGCAAGATGATCAAATCAAGCAATTTACCCATTTAATGATGGGATTAGGCAAAATGTTTGTTGAGTGTGATTTGAGCCTATTGGAAATAAACCCACTCGTAGTGAGCCAATCAGGACAATTAATTTGTTTGGATGGCAAAATCAATATTGATGGTAACGCATTGTATCGCCAACCTCAATTGAAGAGTTTACGTGATGCATCACAGGAAGATGAACGGGAAAATCGTGCGAGTGACTGGGAGTTAAATTATATTCCACTTGATGGAACTATTGGCTGTATGGTCAACGGTGCAGGCCTGGCTATGGCGACTATGGATGTGATTAAGCTCCATGGAGGCGATCCAGCAAATTTCCTGGATGTTGGGGGGGGCGCTACTAAAGAGAGAGTGAGCGAAGCACTAAAAATTATTATATCTGATGAAAAAGTTAAAGGTATTTTAGTTAATATCTTTGGTGGTATTGTCCGTTGTGATCTCATCGCTGATGGTATTCTTGCTGCTGTGAAAGAAGTTGATGTAAAAATTCCTGTAGTTGTGCGTCTTGAGGGTAATAATGCACAACTTGGTGCTGATATTTTAAATAAGAGTGATTTAAATGTAATTGCTGCAACCAGTTTAACTGATGCTGCAAAGAAAATTGTTGCGGCTGTTGCTTAATTACTAATTTATAACTATTCATCACAATTTAAAATCTTGGGGGAAAGTTAGATTTCAGCATAGCTAGAATAAACAGAGTTTTTTTGTTCTAAATATGCCAGATATAACTTTTCTATGAACTGCGGTGAATAGTTATACTAATTTTCGAGGTTAACAATGAGTGTATTAGTTAATAAACAGACTAAAGTACTGTGTCAAGGTTTTACTGGAAAGCAAGGAACTTATCATTCAGAACAAGCAATTGCGTATGGTACGCAAATGGTTGGTGGTGTAACACCGGGTAAAGGTGGCCAGATGCATTTGGGCCTACCAGTATTTAATACTATGCGAGAGGCAGTTCAAGAAACAAAAGCAGAGGCGAGTGTTATTTATGTTCCAGCCCCATTCTGTAAAGATTCAATTTTAGAAGCTGCGGACGCCGGGATTCAATTAATCGTCTGTATTACTGAAGGGGTACCGGTATTAGACATGTTACAAGTAAAAGTCTATTTGGAGAATAATACCCAGGCGCGGCTAATTGGCCCAAATTGTCCTGGCATCATTACTCCAGGAGAGTGCAAAATTGGTATTATGCCAGGCTCAATCCATTTACCCGGAAAAGTTGGAATTGTCTCCCGTTCTGGCACATTAACCTATGAAGCTGTTAAACAAACTACAGATAAAGGCTTTGGACAAAGTACTTGTATTGGTATTGGAGGAGATCCTATTCCAGGTACAAATTTCATTGATGCTTTAGCGTTATTTGAGCAAGATTCACAAACACAGGCAATTATTATGGTCGGTGAAATTGGCGGCTCAGCAGAAGAAGAAGCGGCTGAATACATTAAGTCACATGTGAGTAAACCCGTTGTTTCTTACATTGCAGGAGTCACTGCTCCAGCGGGTAAACGTATGGGACATGCCGGTGCAATTATTTCAGGCGGTAAAGGCACAGCAGCTGAAAAATATGCTGCCCTAGAAGCAGCCGGTGTGCGAACAGTACGTTCTCCAGCTGATTTGGGGGATGCAGTAGCAGAAGTAACTGGCTGGAAATAGATAAGGACATAGCCTGGATGAGTAAATGATATCCAGGCTATTTATTGAGAATCAAAAAAGGTATATGCATACCTGCCTATGTTAAGTGGTATTTCATGACAAATTTTCGAAGCATTGCGGATATCAGACGTGAATATGGTGAGCTGAATTTAAGCGAAGAATTACTTCCTGATGATCCAATAATGCAATTTTCGCAATGGTTCGAAGACGTTCTAAAGAACGAGAAAAATGATCCTACCGCCATGGTTTTATCTACTGTAGATGAGCAAGGGCATCCTGATTCTCGAGTTGTATTGTTAAAAGGTTTGAATGAAGGGAACTTTATTTTTTATACAAACTATCAAAGTACAAAAGCAGCACAAATCAAAATGAATCCTCATGCTGCACTTAATTTTTATTGGCCGCAAATGGCACGACAGGTTAGAGTTCGGGGATACGTCAAACAAGTCGAGGCTACACAATCAGATTTATATTTTTTATCAAGGCCAATTAAAAGTCAGTTCAGCGCAATTGTCTCACCACAAAGCCATGAGATTAAAGATAGGCAATCATTAGAAAATGCTTTAAATGAACTGATAGAAAGACATGGACAACAACCTGTCTTACGCCCAGACTATTGGGGTGGATATATGATTATTCCTGACCAAATAGAGTTTTGGCAGGGCAGGGATAATCGTTTGCATGATCGAATTCAATATTTTCGGCAAGATGGGCAATGGAAATACCATCGTTTAGCACCATGATGGCAAATTTTGCCGGCAAAAAGTAAATTTACATCTCATATTTATATTGTATCTCCCTTATTGTTCTTCTTCTAATTTTCTTGGCTTTTTAAGAAACAAAAAAAGTTGGCCTGCAAATTGCTTATATAATTATAGAAATATAAAAATAACTATTATTTCTTAACAAAATAAAAATTGTCAAAAATTTGTAAATGTTTTGAATTGGTAAATAAGCGTTAAATTAAAGTCGTAAAATTGTTTTAAATGTAAAAATTATTGACAGTATTAATAAGCATACTGAATACATAAATAGAGGGTACAATCATGAACGACATAACAGCCTTACTACCACATATTAAATTACGTTTTAACATTGATCATCCAAGCTACGAGGATAGTTACGCATTTGGATATGAATGCGCTCTTTCTGATGTAGCCGAAGACGATAATCCTTTCCATCAAGGCAGTCAACAAGCGAAACATTGGCTAGAAGGATGGTGGGATGCAATGGAAGGAGAGCAACCACTTTTTGAATTAAACTCTGAAGTTCCAGAAGTGCTGCCAGCAACTAATGAAGCAGCTGCAAATGACCAAGTGTATTGTCATAAACACAGTTTTTTATCGTTGGTTATTGAAATCAGTGGTGCTATAGCTGCTTCCGCATTAGTTGGATACCAATTATTTGAGTTGGTAGCCTAAAATTTAGAAGAATGGCTACAAAAACATAACTCGCCTATTTATGTAGTTTCTAATTTAGTCTAATTTCTCTTCTCCCAACAGGGAGAAGGAAATGGCATAATAATAAAATAGGTCGGAAATTTAGGATTATAGATATTAAATTATTTTTTGAATAGTTTTAATACAATTGAACGCATACGTGTAATTTCAGATGGATTGAATTCTTTATATAGTTCACTGCCTATATTAAGGCATACAGTGACATTGTCACCGATACCTGTAAGTAAATCTACTCCGGATAATTTGAGAAGCTTTATCTGTTCAGCTATTTCTGAAGCCCAGGAATTAAGAAAATCTATTTCTGTAAATACAGGTAAAAAAACATGGCCATTTTCTTGCAAAAATAGCACTTTAGGTTGCTCTTCATCAGTGCTTTGTTCAACTGGAATGATGAAGTTAGCTTTAATAAACTCAAGATAAGCTTTGTTCGCCTCTTTCGAGTTTCCTTCTGAAAGAAGGGCTTCTTTTATTGCAAGATTAAGAGCATTCATTTTAAGCCTTAAAAAAATTAAATAGCACGATTATTATAACCATAATCTGTATGTAGAGTAACACTTAGTATATCTGTGGGTACTAGGAAGAGGCTCATACAAAAGAAATCAAACCATGTGTTGAAATAAATGACAACAGCAGTATAATGTGATCCTTGCTTTGCAGTTTTTTTGCTCATTTTTGTATAAATATTAGGGCCTATTGATATTTATACTACAGTCGATGTTCTAGCATTAGTAGAAAATGAAATAGCCCTAATGCGGGGCTTTGCTTTTTGATATACCAATGCGGTTAGTAACCCTTCGATTAAACAAAGCGAATTATAATTTTTATTAAAACAGAGAATTTATGAACAAAATGCATGAATCTAAAGTAGAAATTTATAACCGTAAGAGTTATTTAGGATTTGCTTGGTTAGTTTGGGGATTGGCTGCTGCTTTTTATTTCTCAGATTATATGGCTCGTGTGGCTCCTGGGGTGATGCATCGGTACTTGCAAATTGATTTTGGAATCAATGAAGCGGGTTTCGGCATATTAACTGCATCATTTTATATACCCTATATTTTGATGCAGATTCCCGTAGGTCTTACAGTAGATCGTTTAAGTATCCGTTGGTTACTTACTGTGATGTCGTTAGTCACTGCTTTTGGTTGCTGTGTTTTTGGTTTGGCAGGAAGTCTATTTATGGGGTCAATCGGTAGAATGCTCATAGGCTTTAGTGCTGCGTTTGCTTTTGTATGCTCGTTACGATTGGCGACCTCTTGGTTTCCTCCGACAATGTTAGGTTTACTTGCCGGTTTAACCCAGGCATTAGGGATGTTAGGTGCTGCAGCAGGAGAGGCTCCTGTGTCCTTTTTGGTGAGTAATGTTGGATGGCGCCATAGCATGCTAATTATTGCATTCCTGTTTATTGCTTTAGCTGCTTTGCTCTACCAATTTGTACAAGATAAGCCTGGAGAACATAGAAGTGAGGTACGTTCCATAAACCAATTAAGCATCTTGCAGAGTTTAAAAATCGTATTATCTTGCAGACAAACTTGGTATAACGCGCTTTATGCAGGATTCTTGTTTGGTCCAACAGCTGTAATTGGGGAAGCAATTGGCCCTGCTTATTTGCAATTTGGCAGAGGACTGGGTGCGCATGCAGCTGCGTTTGCTACAGGATTAATTTTTATAGGTTGGGGGATTAGCGGTCCTTTATCTGGGTGGCTTTCAGATAGAATGGGACGTCGCAAGCCACTTATGATTTTTTCTGCAATTTTTGGAATCATTTTCACAAGTTTATTTGTATATAGCACAAATTTAAGTCAAAATTCAGCTTATTTACTGTTCTTTGCTTTTGGTCTTACCAACACAGGGGTTGCTATTGCTTATGCAGTTTCTACTGAGATCCACGATAGAAATGTTATTGGAACTTCAATTGCATTCACAAATATGATATCAATATTTGTTGGTGCTTTATTACAACCTTTAGTCGGACGCTTAGTAGATATGGTTTCAGGGGCTCGTGCTTATAATGTTGAAACTCTGTTGTTGTCAGATTTTCAGGCTGGGTTAAAAATATTGCCACTATGTTCTTTGATTGCATTAATATTAGCTATTATGGTTAAAGAAACTAATTGCAAATCAATAAAACATACTTAATCTTGTTTGTTCATTGCCGTAAAATTACTGGGACTGTTTTTTTATAAGCGTATCGCACTCCTATGTTATTTGCTGTTATACTTCGTTCTGTAGTTTTGTTGTAGCGAATTAATAACATGGAGAACAGAATGAAAAAATTTGCAGGATTAGTGATTATCCTGGCCGTTCTAATTCTAGGCGGATATTATGGCATGGGTGTTCTTACTGAAAAGTCAATCAGAAAGACTATTGAAGTAATCGATCAATCAAACGGTTTATATGCTGATATTGAACATTACCACAGAGGAATGTTTGATTCTGAAGCTAAAATTAAATGGCGTTTACATGTTCCTGAGCGTGTTGTAACAGATGCTAATGGCCAATCTCAAACTCTTCCTGCTCAGGATTATAGGACGGAGATGCCATTAATAATTCATCACGGCCCGGTTATTGTTGCTAATAATCATATACGTTTTGGATTAGGTTATGCAGAAGCTGTTTTCCCATTCCCACCACAATATAATGATCAGTTTAATGCACAATTCACACAAGACTCAATAAAGCCACAATTGGATTTAAGTATATTTGTCAATTACCTTAATGAAAGCACCGTGGACTTTAAAGTACCTACGTTTAAATTAGTTGCAAAAGATGGTTCTGGTAGCTTTGAATGGCTAGGCATGAACTCTAGTACTACCATGACTTCGGGAGTAACCAAAGTTAACGGTAATGTGGTTTTAGATGGATTGAATGCAATTAAAGACGATACCAAAATTACATTAAGCAAGGTGACTAGTGATTATGATTTGCACGAAACACCCGCAGGATTGTATTTGGGTGATGCAAACTTTAGTCTACCCATTTTTGATGTTTATGTTAAAGATCAAAAAATGTTTGAAATTAATGGGCTTGTCATTAAATCAGATAGCGATATTGAGCAACACCTTTTTAATACACATTTTAACGTCAGCTTAAAATCCATGTTAGCCAATGATAAAAATTATGGTCCAGGAGATTTAGAGGTTGCGTTAAGAAATCTTGATGCTGATGTATTAGCTAAAATCAATGAACAAACACGAGCCATGCAAAATGGCGATGAGGTGCAACGCCAACAAGCAATGCTCGCTTTATTGCCCGAGTTACCAAAGTTATTTAGTAAGGGTGCAGAGTTTGAAATATCGCAACTCAGCTTTAAAATTCCTCAAGGACAGATCGAAGGAAACCTTTATGTTACTTTGCCTAAAGGGGAGAATTCCAATCCATTTGAGTTAATGCAGAAAATTGAGGGTAAAGCTAAATTACAAGTCCCTGCCGAAGCGGTAAAAGAAATTTTAAAACAATCAATACTACAGCAGTTAGCTAAAGAGCCTGATTTACAACAAACCCTGGTGCAACAATTGCAGACGCAAAGTGCTAATCAAGCTACAGGCAAAACCAATCAGCAAGCGCAAAATGCTAATCAAGCTACAGATAAAACCAATCAGCCAGCACCAACTGCGGAGCAATTAGCGGATATGCAGACTGAGAAACAATTAAATGCATTACAGCAATCTGGTTTAATTATTGTTCAAGGTACAGATTACGTCATCGAAGTTTCCCTGGAGCAGGGTAAATTCATAATTAATGGCAAGCCTTATGATCCTTCAATGATGAAGTTTTAGATAATAATTAAAAAGTTTTTGTAAGGTGTAGTATGCCAAAGCAATCTACACCTAATTAGAACTTTTTGAATGTGTAATGAATATTGAGTATTGATTTTTAATGCGGATTTTTTCATTGGCACTTGTTTCAAGTGGCTTGATTCGGTAATATACTTTTTTTAAAAAGAGGAGCTAATAATAATGACAACAATCAGTAATGAAGTAGTGGATAACACCGCTTCTCTGGCTGAAAGCGTAACTCTTTCAGTGCAAAAATACTTTTCAGAACTTAAAGGAACTGATCCTGTTGACTTATACCAGTTTGTACTCGAAGAAATTGAGACCCCATTATTTCGTGCTGTTATGGAGCATTGCAAGTATAATCAATCCAGAGCTGCAATAATGTTAGGTATTAGTCGAGGAACATTGAGAACTAAATTGCGCCGTTATTTTGATGATAAATACGTAGGCACTCGTGATTAGTTTAAATTTAAGTTTTATAAGGAGCTAATCAGCTCCTTTTTAGTCAGTTATATCTTAAAAGTGATGACACCCACTTAACGAATTAAGAATCTATAGTATCCTCACACCAGTACATCGCCCGAAGAATAAAGGCATACAGATAAAGAAAATTGATGCAAAAAAAGTGATTGCATCCGCAGCAATAGCAAGAGATGGCGTTATTTTAAAACTTGGAGTTGGGCTTGAAACTCAATCTAATTTAGTGTTTGTTAATTAGGTTATACATTGTCCGAATGCTTACCAGTACTTAGGTACAATTGTAAATACTTCTAAAAATTGGAGTTATCTATTTAGGTTGTAGCTCATTTTTAACGATAGGCTATTAGATGCTGTAGCTTGACTCCAGGCTACAGCATCTGCTTTATTCAGCAAACATGGAACTAACAGATTCTTCTATATTGACTCGTTTAATGGCTTGCGCCAGCATTTCGGATAAACTGACAACACGAATTTTTTCGCATGTACGTGCCTCAGCTGACAGGGGGATGGTATCCGTTACCACTATTTCATCAAGACAAGAGTTTTTAATGTTATTTATTGCTTGCCCAGATAGTACAGGATGGGTAATGTATGCTCTTACACTGTGGGCACCATTTTTTTTGAGCTCATGGGCAGCAGAGCAAAGAGTACCAGCTGTGTCCACAATATCATCAACAATAATACAGCTCTTATTAGTCGGATCACCAATAATATGCATTACTTCTGACTTATTAGGGCCACTACGGCGTTTATCAATAATACATAATTCCGCATGATCAAGTCGCTTGGCTACAGCTCTAGCTCTAACAACGCCACCTACATCTGGAGAAATTATCATAATATTTTTTAAATTTTGTTTTGTGATGTCGTCAAGCAGTATTGGAGTAGCATAAACGTTATCAACAGGCATATAAAAAAAGCCTTGGATCTGATCAGCATGTAAATCAACTGTAAGAACTCGACAAATGCCGACAGATGCCATCATATCAGCAACAACTTTTGCCGTAATAGGGACACGCGCAGATCGAACACGCCTATCTTGACGTGCATAACCAAAGTAAGGAACCACTGCTGTAATTCGTGCTGCAGATGATCTTCTTAATGCATCTGCCATAGTTAATAATTCCATTAAATTATTATTTGAGGGCGCGCATGTGGATTGAATTATAAAAACATCCTTACCACGGACATTTTCTAAAATTTCAATCATGGTTTCTCCATCACTAAAAGTACCAACAGTGGCTTGGCCAATAGGTATTTTCAAATGAGAAGAAATTTGCTGTGCTAGCTCCGGATTTGCATTCCCGGAAAAAATCATCATTGTGGACATGTGTATAAAGCCTTCGATCTAGGTTAATCATTTAACTTAAACACATAGCAGAAGACAGCCAAAAAGATATTATTATTATTTGAGCATTACAAGAACGCATCCTTCCAGGTTATCTTCTGCTGTCTGTTTACTTGAATCAACAAGAAAGTGGCAGGGGTGCTAGGATTCGAACCTAGGTATGCAGGGATCAAAACCCTGTGCCTTACCGCTTGGCGACACCCCTATAATTTGTAGATTCTAAAATACTCCGTGCATTAACTACGTTCATCCCTACAAATGTGTTGCGTATTTTGCAGTGGTTTTTGAAACATGTCAACTTTGAAAGCAATAATTTTTTATAAATTTTAAGTAAATTAGGAATTGACATCAAAGAAATAATAACATATAGGATGAGCCTTTGATAGGGCTCATCGAGTAACCAATTACTGGATAAATTTATACTGTCCAGTTTTGAATGACTACTTTAACCATTACTCCATTTCCTTGTAAATGAATCATACTTGGAAGATCCGTGCCTTTGACTGAAGTGTATTTAGCAAAATTAATTGTATATCCACTTTGTTTTAATTGGGTAAGATGGTTATATTGATCTCTATGTTCTGCTGCAACTGAACCAGGGGCAGGTAATCCCCTAACCCAATAATAAAGATTATTTACAGGTAGTTTAATACCAGTTTGTTGTGCAAGTAATTCGTCAGCATTGTGAGAGGTAATTTTTTTGGGGCCATCTTGGAAGGTAATTGTACTCCCTTTTTTATCGATCAGTACTGTTCCTCCTCCTAAAGGACCCATTAAACGAATTTGATAAGTATTGGGGCCATTTTGAACCCAATTCATGGTTGCAGACCATCCTTTAGATTTGCTTTTAGCTGCCATAGCACCACGAATTTCCCATGATGAAATCGTTTCGGTTTTTTCTTTGCGTTGCTCAACAGGCATGACCTTATTTTCAGGTAATTCAGCTGCTGGTCGAGGAGGAGCACAGGCGGTTAAGAGACAAACAGGAATTATTGCTAATTTTGTTAAATTATTCATTGATCACCTCAAGTCCTTTTTTGTAGTTTTTCAATTAACAATACGCTAGACTGTTGCTATATGCAATTAGTCTTAACCATGATGAAATTAAAAGCAATTTATCCCGGCACATTTGATCCTGTTACGAATGGACATGTTGATATTATCACCCGAGCAGCTAAAATTTTCCCTGAAATTGTTGTGGGAGTAGCAAGCAATAGGGCAAAACGTCCTTTTTTACCGATGGAGACAAGAATTAATCTGTTGAAAGAGTCTCTTGCACACTTACCAGGGGTTTGTGTTCTAGGTTTTGAGAACTTATTAATTGATTTTGTATTAGAGCAAAATGCCGGAATTATCTTGCGGGGGTTACGAGCGGTGTCCGATTTTGAATATGAATTTCAATTGGCAGGAATGAATCGAAAGTTATCAAAAAAAATAGAAACTATCTTTTTAACCCCATCAGAAAACTTAATGTTTATTTCTTCTACTCTGGTGCGGGAAATCGCATTTTTAGATGGAGATATTTCTCAGTTTGTTCCTGCTTGTGTTGTAAGAGAATTAAAAAAGAGACAAAATGAAAACCAAGCTACGTAAAATTTATAAAGGCATTTGTCTTGTACTTTGTGCTAATTTATTTTTTGCCACTACAAATGGTTTTGCTATGCAATCTGATGCAAGACCTCCTGGTTATGCGGTGGCGAGTGCTCATCCATTAGCTACAAATGCAGGACTGGAAATTTTAGCTCAGGGAGGGAATGCTTTTGATGCCGCTGTAGCTGTATCTGCAGTTTTAGGTGTAGTTGAACCTTATCATTCTGGTCTGGGAGGAGGCGGATTTTGGCTGTTGCACCTAGCAGAACAACATAAAAATATCTTTATTGATGCCCGTGAAACAGCACCTATGGCTGCTAAAAAGGACATGTATTTGGCACCAGATGGTAGTGTAGTCCCAGGTTTATCTCTCAATGGAGGATTGGCCGCAGCAATTCCCGGTGAGCCAGCCGCTTTAGCATATATTGCAAAACACTATGGGCGATTGCCTTTGGAAAAAACGCTCGCCCCGGCTATTAAATTGGCAGAGGAAGGTTTTACAGTAGATAAACAGCTTTATACTTTCTTGAAAAATGAAGATAGATTGGAGCAAATTAAAAAATATCCGGCTACCGCTGCAATTTTTCTAAAAGATGGCAGGCCTTATTCAATCGGCGAGCGCTTGGTACAAAAGGATCTGGCGAAAACATTAAAATTAATTGCTATAAAGGGGGAACAAGGTTTTTATTCGGGTCAAGTGGCAGAACAACTAGTTAAAGGTGTTAATGCAGCTGGGGGTATTTGGACATTGGCTGATTTAGCGCAATATCGGATTAAGGTCAGAGAGCCTTTAATCGGGGCGTACCACAATATGCTTATTATTACGGCACCACCGCCTTCGGCAGGTGGAATTGCTTTATTAACAATGTTGAATATATTGTCTCACTATTCGCTTGCTTCATTGTCTAAGGTGCAATGGGTACACTATTTGGTTGAATCTATGCGACTTGCCTATTGGCAACGGGAGGCTTTTTTAGGGGATCCTGATTTTGTGACTATTCCTGTACAGAAATTAATATCTGCAGAAAATGGTAAGCAACTGAGCACCCTAATTTCACCAGATAAAGCTACTGCGAGTTCACTTTTACAAAGTCAAACAAAAAAATCGACAACTAATTCGCCCAACTCTACAAATACAACACATATCTCGATTATTGATGCAGAAGGAAATCGTGTTGCTGCAACGATGACCATAAATTATATTTTTGGCTCTAGCGTTGTTGCCGATGGAACTGGTGTTCTATTGAATGATGAAATGGATGATTTTTCCAGCAAAATTGGTGAAGAAAATGTTTTTGGTATTGTAGGTGCAGATAAAAATTCCATTGAACCTGGTAAAAGACCTCTTTCAAGCATGACTCCTACTTTTCTTGAACAACCGGAACGAGTTGCGATTTTAGGCACACCAGGAGGCAGTCGAATCCCTACTATGGTGTTAATTGCCGCTTTAGTATTTAATGACGCTTATGGAGCAATCAGCATGGTTTCCGCCATGCGTTTTCATCATCAGTATTTACCTGATTTGTTACAGTTTGAACCGGATACATTTCCACCACCAATCCAGGAAGGACTAAAAATTATGGGATATCATTTGATGCCATTAGGACAATATTATGGTGATATGCAAACAATTACGTGGGATAAAAAAGCTAATATATTAACAGCCGCATCCGATCCAAGAAATATGGGTTTGGCTGCATCAATTGTCAAGCAACAAAGAGGATATGGGGTAAAATACTAGGGGTTTAAAGTTGTCATTAAGAAGGTTTATAACCCTAATTGCTGTCTTCGAGATCAATAATGACATTTGCTTTTGCTCTAAATTTTTAGAAAGGGAATATTGTTCATGTACGAGCGGCTTGTAGGCTATTTTATCAGCCAAAATCTATCTGATACTATCATAGATAAACCGATTGAGACTATTGCTAACATTGAGCAATTGCCCCAGTCGGGATGCTCTTTTGTTGTGTTTAATAGCAATGATGAATCTTTTGACTATTCACTGATTACTAAGGTCAGGCAAAAAACCAATTATGAGCTAATACCTATTTTTTATTTGGGTAAAGAGGATCCCTTCTTAAATCAAATTATTGATGGCATATTTAACGACGACTCATTGGACATTGCCTTAAAAATTCAGGAAAAAATTATTTCAATAAATGAGTATATAACGAATATTGACGAGTTTGAGAGTCTACTCATTTATTATGCTTACGTCCGCAATGATTTTGTTATTAGTTGTAAACTAAACTACCATAATCCTGCAGGTTTCTACTATCCATTGCTGGCTGCATTTAATTTTCAAGATAATTCAACCGATAGTTGGCGCATACTCGAAAATATGGAGTCACGCAAGCTACTTGTGCATCATCAAATAGTTGATGAAATTCAATCCTGTCCGCATTGCTATTCCGGGTTACTCAATTTTAAAAATTGTTGCCCTAACTGTGAGTCCAGCAACATCACCACCAAGTCATTCGTTCATTGTTTTACGTGCGGTAATATTGCACCTTTATCTGATTTTTTGCATGGACATGCCCTTACTTGCATTCGCTGTCAAAGTACATTACGCCATATTGGCATTGACTATGATAAACCAATGGAAGATAAAATTTGCGAAACATGCAAATCTTGTTTTTTTGAGGAGAACGTTAAGGCATTGTGTATGGTCTGTTCAAAATTAACACCACCTGAAAATTTAGAATCACGTAAACTTTACGAATATACACTTGCTTCTAGAGGTCAAGCGATTGCTCAAGGCGTTGATAAAGAAATAATGGTAGAAGCGGAACAATTTCTTAAGCTCACTGAGCTCAGCGTTTTTATGTTGATATTAACATGGCAATTATTGCTAGCGAGACGACACGCTGCACTACACTTTAGTTTGATCTCTTTAAGTATTACCAATGAAGATGAGTTGGTCGCTACCTATGGAATGTTAAAAACCGAACAATTGACCCTGGAGTTTTTTGAGCGGATACGTGTTCTTTTACGAGATAGTGATTTAATTGCCAGGGACGATAACGTGCTGGTGTTTCTTCTACCGATGACTCCAGCTCAAAATTGCATCACTCTTTTGGAGCGAATTCAATCATTTACCCAAAAACAGCAGGTTGGAAATCTTAATATAAAGATTAACCTAACAATGATGCATTCCAGTGAACTTTTGGAAAAAAATATAAGTAAAGATCTCGTGCTTAATGAACTCTACAATAGCGAGTTAAAAAAATTATGATTGACTTATGCAATCAGATCTATTTTTACCTGGCTTATTTATTTAGCTCAGGAAATATGACCAGTTTTTTGTTAATTTTTTTTCCTTTTGTGGTCATTTTAGAAATGCCCTATTACGTTTTAATTTGTCTATATAGCATCAAGGCGTGGTTAAAAGAATATAACTCACCCGCAACAATAAAGACTTATGCTCCTTTTGTAACTGTTGTAATCACGTGTTATAACGAAACGTTCGAGGAGGTACTTATCACTGTTCGTGCCATAGCCGAACAAATTTATTCAGGAAACATTCAAACACTCATAATTATTGACAATGCCCAGATTAACAAAAAAACGGTTCATTATGCGAGACAACTTGCAATGACTTATCAGACTCCTCCCAGCCGGACCATTACCGTAATCGAAAAGTCATCAAGAGGGGGACATGCGAGCTCTATGAATTTAGGGTTAAAATTAGCTAAGGGAGATGTCTTAATAATGCTGGATGCAGATACTTCTATAGATAATCAGACCATTGCAAAAAGTGCTGCGCGCTTTATTGATCCTCATGTTATCGCTGTATCTGGGGCAGTTAGAGTAAGAAATGTTAAAGACTCCTGGCTTACAAGGCTCCAGGCAATTGAATACATGATAGGCATTCAATTAGGTCGTTATGGATTAACAGAACTTAATGTTACAAATAATATATCAGGGGCTTTTGGTGTATTTAGAACTAAATTTTTAAAACAAATTGGCGGCTGGTTAAATGGTAGCGCAGAAGATTTTGATTTAACATTTCGTCTCCATGCCTATATTAATAAATATCCTTACTTGAAAATTGTTCATGAGCCTCTTGCCGTTGCCTGGACTGCTGCGCCGATAACATTACGAAGATTATTGAAGCAACGTCTTCGGTGGGATGGTGATTTATATTATATTCTAGTGAGACGTCATTGGCGAAAATTTAGTACCAGGATGTTGAAGCCAACCCGCATGCTTTTTTTTATTTGGTATGGCCTGTATTATCAGATTGCTCTTCCTTTTATTATTCTATTGTATACGCTAATTTTATTAGCTAAGTTCAATGTGTCGATCCTTTTGTCTGTCTCATTAATTATCTATATATACTATTTTTTAGCCCAAATCTTTATGTATATATTGTATCTAATTTTAGTTTCCGAACGTCCAAAACAAGATGTCTACATGAGTGGATGGCTGTTTTTAATGCCTGCTTATCAACAACTATTAAGATTTAGTGCTGCGCTATTTATTTTAAATGAGATATTGTTTAAAGGACATAGAGATTCATCTATGGCACCTTGGTGGGTGATTAGAAAGACCAAATAATATAATGCGAGAATTATGGGAATCAAGTGGAAAAAAAACACCACCCCAACTGGATTAGCAGTTAAGTATGGGAGTGGATCGAGAATGACCCCTAAACTAAGATGGGTGCTTTTGGTTTTGCTTTTAAGTATCCCGTTGCTTTATTTATTTTATGAGTTATTTACTGAGTATGTCCTAATTCGATTTCCAGGTTTAATAGTCTATGACACGGTGACAATTAGAGCCCCAGAGAATGGCTATATAAAAAAACTTAGTGCACGCACGGGTGAAAAAATAATTGCCAACCAAAAGCTCTTGCAATTTGCATCACCGCTTGTCGAAGAAAAATTAGCCTATTTGCAAGTGGAAAAAAAGCGAATTATTGAGCTTATGAACTCTTTGGTTGAAAATAATAGCCAGCAAATTTCTCAAGCTTTAAATATCAGTCAGCAGGATATCGAAACCAGCAAATTAGTTTATGAGCGCTTTAAAAATTATTCCAAAAATGGTGACCTAATTGAGTTGCAATTAGAGGAAGCAAGAAAAAACTATATAACTGCTGTAAGGTCATATGTAGAGCTCTCTCAAAAAATCGAAGAGTTATCTTTGCAACGAGCTACTTTAATCGAAGTAAATTTTAAACGGAAAATATTAGAAATTGATAATGAAGTTGAGCAAATCAAAACTAAAATGCGCTATTTTGCTTTGCGTTCCCCTGATAATGGTACGATAATGAATATTTCAACTCACCAAGATGAGTTTGTTTCAGCAGGGCAAAATTTAATGAGCATAGTTACTGATAAGAATTTACGCATCGTAGCCTTTATTGAGCCTAAATATGCGGAAGATATTTATCAGGGAAAAAAAATAAATATTATATTTCCTGATAATGAGGAAATAAGCGGTTTTATTGTAAATACACCGAGTTATGCTGAAAAAACGCCATTATCAGAAATTAATCCCTTAGCAACCCGAGAGAACAAGCTTCTTGCTATCATAAAACCAAATAAGGTGATACAAAAAAAATACGCGGTTTTTGGCATGCCGGTTAAAATTAAGCTGGAATAGATTAACGTTCTCCCACCAATTCTTTGATGGCATTAAAAGTTTGTTTTATCAATACATCTTTATTTTCTAAAGTAAACTGAGCCGCATCAATTGGTTTGCCTATATGTATTTCTGCCTTTTGCTTTAAATGAATATTAAAGCTTCGAGCGGGTAGAATATTATTTGCTCCACGGATTCCTATGGGAATAATTGTGGCTTTAGATTGAACCGCAGTGATAAAGCCTCCTTTTTTAAAAGTGCCAAGTTGTCCGTCTTTGGAGCGAGTCCCTTCAGGAGCAATCCACATGATAATACCGCTTTCCATGAGTTGCTGGGCAAAAGCTAAATCCTTAATAGCCTGGTATTTATTTTTTCTATCTATAAAAGGAAACTCCGCTGCTGCCATTGCTTTGCCCATCAAGGGAATTTTGGCAAGCTCTTTTTTTGAAAGCATGCGAATGGAGTGATTTGGAAAGGCCTTGAAAGCAAGTGGGATATCGTAGGCGCTTGAATGATTGCACATAATAATAGTCGCTTTTCCTGCCTGTGGTTGAACATTGAAAGGATTAACGACTTTATATTCTACTTGAACTTCATTCAATAATTGATCAACCCAATGGTGTAGTGCCTTGTCTGTCCATGGGCGGTTTAAAGTACTAAGAAAATACTTAAAGATACAGCGAATGCTGGTTACTGCCGTATAAAACATTAAAGCGCAAATAACCCAGGCAGTTCTAAATTGATTTATTTTCATTATGGGTGCTATAAAAAAAGTTAGCGCTAATATAACGCAAGTTGAATGGATTGCCCAGAGCGTTTTTTATTATTATAGAAAACCATACTTGGCTATGGTAACTGAAGTTTTAATTTAGTTGTTAGGGATCCTGCTTTTGACATTTAGGACAAAAAGTAGAATTACGTCCTCCAAGAATAACTGATGCAATTGGATGCTGGCATTGCATACACGGTTGATTTTTTCGCCCATATACTTTAAGCGAGATGCTAAAATAACCGGGCTTGCCATCGAAAGAATAAAAATCTTTTAAAGTGGTGCCTCCACATGCTATGGCTTGCTGTAGCACTTCTTTAATGTGCTTGGCTAATTTGAGTTGGGTCTCTTCAGAGAGTATTTTCGTGGGGGTGCTGGGATGAATTTTAGCTAAAAAAAGACTCTCTGTCGCGTAGATATTACCTACACCTACGACAATCTTATTATCCATGATGAATGATTTAATCGGTTTATTTTTATTTTTTCCTTTTTGGAATAAATAATGGCCATTAAATTCTTCTGAAAGTGGTTCTTTGCCTAAATGGGCAAGAAGTGGGTGTTTATATGGATTCTTATCAATGTAAAGAAATAATCCAAATCGTCTAGGATCATAAAATCGTAATAAAAGATTATTATTTAGAGCCACCGTAATATGATCATGTTTTTGGGGAATGCTGCTCAATTCGACCATTCTCAAGTGTCCTGACATTCCCAAATGGATGAGAAGATGACCTTGAGATAGTTGGATTAATATATATTTTGCTCTACGAGTAATCGCAAGAATTTTTTTACCGGCGCAAAGTTCATTTATACGATCAGGAACAGGTATCCTAAGCCTCGGATTATGAACGCATATCCTGCTAATTGTTTGTCCTTCCAGATGGAGTTTAATTCCTTCTTTTGTGGTTTCAACCTCGGGTAATTCTGGCATTATTTCTTATCATTATGTTCTATAATTCTACCTTCACTTTTTTTGACTACTTCTGTGGTTGTTTTAGATTTTGAAAATAAAATTTGCCTTATTGTCGCTATGACCCATAGGGTGGCACCGATGATAACGCCCCAAATTAAAACATAAGAGAACATGAATAACAGGCCTAAGAACAATGCAATTGCCATCCCTGCTATAACGAAAGGGACTAGAGTCTCAAATATTTTTGCAAATGGAAATTTCTCATTCATATCATTATTCCTAAACTTAATTATTATAATTATCGGCTACTTAATTAAATGTTGCAATGTAAAGCGTAAAATTGTGTTTTTATTAGTATCATATATAATATATAAGGACGTTTGAGTTTTATTGAGTTTCAACTAAGGGATGAGTTTTTTTAATTTGCATGTTTTGCATTTGAAGTGGAGTAATTATGGTTTTTGGTTATTTAAACCTGTCTTTTTGGGGATATGTAGTTGCGACATTGATTATGACGCAAATTACTATCGCAG
Source organism: Legionella longbeachae (assembly GCF_004283175.1). GTDB lineage: Bacteria > Pseudomonadota > Gammaproteobacteria > Legionellales > Legionellaceae > Legionella > Legionella longbeachae. The sequence continues at coordinate 71,594 of NZ_RXNW01000010.1, read as the reverse complement.
CAGTAACGTTGTATCTTCACCGGAATCAAACACATAGAGCTCTGACTTTACATCCTATTGTCAGTCATTTCTTTCGTTGTTGGTTATGGTTAACTACTGGAATGGTAACCGCAGATTGGGTTGCTATCCATCGTAAGCACCATGCATCAGCAGATGTAGAAGGAGATCCTCATAGTCCTGTAGTTTTTGGTATTAAAAAAGTATTTTGGGAGGGAGCCGAGCTTTATCGCACAGCACGTAAGGATAGAGGGATGGTTGCCAAGTATTCTCACGGCACCCCTACAGATTGGTTGGAGCGCAAGGTTTATTCATGCCATTCTGCCAAGGGAATTTGGCTCATGTTCCTAATGGACTTGTTTTTATTTGGTGCGCCTGGAATTACCATTTGGGCAATTCAAATGATGTGGATACCTTTTTTTGCTGCCGGAGTCATTAATGGTATTGGGCATCATTGGGGATATAGAAACTTTGAGTGCCGTGATGCAGCAAGAAATATTTTTCCCTGGGGTTTTTGGATAGGCGGGGAAGAGTTACATAACAATCACCATACTTTTGCTTCTTCAGCAAAGTTTTCGGTGAAGTGGTGGGAATTTGATATAGGTTGGATGTATATTCGTATTCTTTCCTTTTTAGGTCTAGCTAAAGTTAAAAAATTGCCACCCAAACTTGCTATGGACGAAGGTAAATTACAGATCGATTTAGATACTGTGAAAGCGGTAGTTTCCAATCGCTTCCAAGTGATGTCAAATTATTATAAAGGTGTGATTAGACCAATTCTTAAACAAGAGAAAAGTAACAGTGTTGAAAGCAAGGAAGATAAAAAACTATTCTCTCGTGCTGGAAGCCTTTTGAGACGTGAAAATTGCTTGTTGACCACGAAAGCGAAAGCTCGTTTATCCAATTTGCTTGAGGCTCGTGAGCAATTACGTGTTGTGTATGCCTACAAGGAATCATTACAAAACATTTGGCTAAAAACAGCGTCTACTCAAAAAGAGTTAGTTGATGCGTTGCAGCAATGGTGTAGACAGGCCGAAGAGTCTGGCCTTGAAGTTTTAAAACAGTTTGCGCAACAAATAAAAGGATATGTTCCTGTTTATAAGTAATTGTTTTGCCATATTCAAACCCATCATTTCAATTGTTTCAAAAGTGATGGGTTTTTAATTTAAATTTTCTTAATTATAGCAATAACAGGGAGTTGTTTATGATGAAAGGCGTAGCAATAGTAACTGGAGGAACGGGGGGGATTGGTACCGCTATTTGCCAGCGATTGGCTTCCGACTTCCAGGTTGTGGCATGTTATTTTAAGCATGGGAAACATGAAGAAGCGAAACAATGGCAAGAAGAGCAAAAAAAGCTGGGTTTTGATATTGATATCGTTTACGGCGATATAGCCCAATTTGCAGATTGTGAAAAATTAATCTCTCTTGTCATGGAGCGCTATCAGCATATTGACGTACTGGTTAATAATGCAGGCATTACTCATGATTGCAGTTTGCGAAAAATGACTCCTGAAAACTGGCATAGCGTGATTGAAGCCAATTTAACGAGTGTATTTAATATGACTCGTAATGTTATCCCAATAATGATTGATAAAGGTTATGGTCGCATCGTAAGTATTTCTTCTATCAATGGACGAAAAGGTCAATTTGGTCAATGTAATTATGCCTCTACTAAATCTGCTTTATATGGTTTTAGCAAAAGCCTGGCGCTAGAAGTAGCAAGTAAGGGTATTACAGTGAATACGATTTCTCCTGGTTACATAGAAACACCCATGCTTTCTTCTTTAAAAGAAGATGTACTTAATTCAATAATATCAAGTATCCCTGTTGGTCGTTTGGGTCAGCCTAAAGAAATTGCTGATGCTGTCGCTTTTTTAGTGTCTCCAGCTAGTGGTTTTATTACCGGAGCTAACCTGGATATTAATGGTGGTCAGTATATGTAAATGAGAATATCCTGGCTTTTAAAAGCCAGGATATTGGTTATTTTACCCTGTCATTTTTCAAAAATAGAGAATTGTATGCACAAAAAAAACATGGCGTTGATTACTGGTGGCACAGGTGACATTGGTACTGCGATAGCCCAAGAATTAGATCCTTTGTATCATCATGTTCTTGCCCTTGATTTAATTTCCGAAAAGCAAGGGCGAGCTTGGGAAGAGGAGTTAAAGGAACAAGGGTATAAAAATATTCATTTTCGCCATATGGATGTAACCGATTTTGAGCAATGTGGCGAGGTTATTTCTTCGATTATTAAAGAGTACGGCAATATTGATGTATTGATTAACAATGCAGGAATTACTCGAGACGCTGTATTTAATAAAATGACTAAAGAGCAATGGGATGAAGTGCTTACTGTTAATCTTGATGGGATGTTTCATGTGACTCGCCATGTAGTTGAAAACATGAGACAAAACGAATACGGTCGAATTGTTAATGTTTCTTCTGTAAATGCACAAAAAGGCCAATTTTCACAAGCAAATTATGCTGCATCAAAAGCAGGCGTTTATGGATTTACAAAAAGCTTGGCGCAAGAGTTAATGAGTAAAAATATTACTGTCAATAGTCTTTCCCCTGGGTATGTTGATACCCGACTCATGAAGGGGATTAGACCAGATATCCTCGAAGCAATTATTGAACAAATTCCTGCAAAGCGGTTGGCTCAAACTCAGGAAATCGCTTGGGCAGTTGAATTTTTGATTAGCGAACGAAGCCGATATATAACCGGGGCCAATTTGAGTATAAACGGCGGTCTTCATATGTATTAGAGTTTTCATTATTTTTTATAATTTTTAACTAAAATCTTTTTCCTTATATGAGAAAACTATGACCCGCTTAATAAAAAAATATAAGAATCGTCGACTCTATGATACTGAGACGAGTCAGTATATAACTCTTGAAGAGTTACAACGTTATGTTATAGATAATGTATCGTTTAAAGTAGAAGATTCCCTCACAGGAAAAGATTTAACTAACTCCATTTTATTACAAATAATTGTTGAGATGGAGGCAGGCCCCACTCAATTTTTATCCCCTGAAATTTTACGACAAATTATATCCTTGGCGAATCATCCCATGCAGGCTTCTTTAAAGCAGATGATGGAGCAGATGTTTCAAGTTATGGACAAGCCATTACAAAATAATCCTTATGTCCAGGCAACTGAGACCTGGAATCAACAAATCCAAAAAATGATGCAGCAATGGCAAAGCATATTTAAAAGTTAATTCTTAATACACTTCTTTTATGCTGCATTGCAAAAAAAAGTTTCTAATCCATTGACAAATTAATAGGATATAGACTAATATAAAATTGTGCAGTGCAACATACTGGAGAATATCATGTATCAACAAAACTTTGACAAATGGACTGAAGTAGCGAAGAAACTTCAAGAGCCTTTCCAAGCGATGGCTGAATTAAATGTTAAAACATTACAAGGTATTAATTACCTAAAACCCGAAGAAATCGCAAGTATCAAAAAGCCAGAGGAATTATTAGAGAAACATATTAATCTGGCTGTTGAAAATGGACACAAAACTTTGGATTACCTCCAAAAATCTTTTCAAATTATTGAGAAGGCGATGTTAGGTTTTGTTCAAGAAGCAAAAAAAACAGCTGCTGAGACAAAACATTAATTTACTATTCCTTTAAAGCGGCTCAGCTCATTAAGCTTGAGCTGCTGTTATTCTTGCTGTGTAATACCCTAATCCAAATATGCATGTTACGCTAAACTAAATTTCAGATATTTTCATCAAAAATGTATTGAATATGGCTTTGGGTGAATTATGTATAAGGGTTTAGAATAGTATTGTATTCTGCTGCTTGGGACATAAACGATATCTCTATTCCCTTTATTATGTCGAACCCACGTTAATTTAGTAGATTCAAGCGCTTTTTCTGGGTTAAAATGCATATAGTTATCTCATCTTTAGGTAATCTCTCAATCACACTCTGGAAAAGAAATAGCCGTATATTTTATGGCTGGAATGTAGAATCAGGGGATCTTGCTCCAGTGTCCTGCCTCCTTCAGGAGATAAAATACAGGATACTTGAGTCCTTATCTCTTTATCGGGCTACCTTCATTAGGGGAGGAGGGAATTACTAAAATAGGGGCAATGATTGATTATTTTTCGTTACTTGGCCAAAGAAGTGTTGATCACTTTGATTTCGCTAACATCCATACTCGTGTTAATTTTTTTGAGTAATCAGCTGATCCAATATCTTAATCGAGCAGCCTCCGGGAGTATCCCAGGTGTTATCATCATGAAGCTGATGATGCTGGAATTACCTACTTTGCTTTGCTTACTTATCCCTTTAGGTTTTTATATCGCAATGTTACTTGCTTATGGTCGTTTATATGCTGAAAGTGAGATGACCGTATTACGTGCTTGTGGTTATGGTCCAAATAAATTGTTAAAACATAGTCTGATTATGGCCACTGTAGTTGGTTTTATCGTAGCTATAGTGATGATTTGGGGTAGTCCTTTAATTTATATTGAGCGGGCAAAATTATTGCGCTCAACTGGAATACAAACTCTAGTACAAACTATTATGCCTGGACGTTTTCATGCTATTAATGAAGGTAAAGAGGTATTCTATGTGCAATCGATGAGTCGAGATCATACCAAAGCAGAACAAGTATTTCTTGCAAAACGAACTACTGTGGACGATAAAACACGTTGGGATGTATTATGGGCGGATCAGGCATTTGCAGAAACTGATCCCAAAACAGGTGAAGATTATATCATTCTCCAAAATGGTAAGGAATACCAGGGAGTTCCTGGCCATGCCGATTATCAAATTGCTGAATTTGGTGAGTATAAAGCGCGATTACCTCATCCTGTGGTAAAAATATCAGAAGATTTCCGCACTATAAGTACTGCTAATTTATTTCCGTTCAATAATACCGATCGTGCTAAAGCAGCTGAGTTACAATGGCGTTTTTCCGTGCCCATTATGGTGTTTGCTTTGACTTTAATTGCGGTTCCTTTAAGTCGTATTAATCCTCGATCAGGTAAATTTGCCAAGTTATTGCCGGCAATTATTATTTATATTGTATACGCAAACTTATTATTCATTGCTCGAGATGCTATGGTGTCTGGAAAAATGCCGCAATGGTTAGGTTTATGGTGGGTACACCTGTGCATAATTGCATTTGGATTATGGCTGATCTGGCGTAATCAGGCAAAACTGGCATGACTATGAAAATATTAGATCGTTATATCGCGAAAACAGTTATTGGCTCTATTGGTTTAGTGACTTTAATGCTAATAGGTCTCCAAATTTTTATTTTATTTGTTGATCAAATAAGTGACTTGGGGCGAGTTGATTATGGGATTGTGCAAGCTACTTTTTTTGTGATGTTGCAAATGCCATATCAAGTTTATTTATTTTTTCCAATGGCAAGCCTTCTTGGTACTTTAATTGGCCTGGGTATCTTAGCGAATCATAGTGAATTAGTTATCATGCGTGCTTCAGGTATGTCCATAGGTCAGATTACTGTGGCAGTGTTAAAGGCATCGGTCTTGCTAATTATATTTGTGACTGTTTTAGGTGAGACCCTGGTTCCCTATTTATCCCATTATGCAAATGATTATAAAACAGCAGCGATAAGTGGCGGTCAAACTTTACGAACCTCAAAAGGGTTTTGGCTGCGTTATAACAATGATTTTATTTCAGTGGGAGTAGTGCTTTCCAACAATGTACTAAATAATATCTATCAATTTCGTTTTGATAATCAGCATCATTTAAAAATGTCGCGTTTTATTCGTGAAGTCCGACATACTCCAACCGGATGGATAGCTTATGATGTACAACAAACAGAGTTTGGTGGAGATCAAACGAAAGCACAGGCTTTTGCCTCCTTACCTTGGGATGTATCGGTAAAACCCAAGATTTTGACGATTAGTAGTATTGATCCTGATGAAATGAATTTACGTGAATTGAATCGATACATAAGGGCGCAAAAACTGAATCATCAAAATATACATAATTATCAGTTTGCCTTTTTACAAAGGCTCATTCAACCATTTACAACTATGGTTATGATGATTCTTTCTATTCCATTTATTTTTGGGCCTTTACGCTCAACTACTATGGGTTCGAAGTTATTGGTTGGGGCTGCAGTGGGGTTTAGTTTTCATATTTTAAATCGCTTTTTTGGTCCACTAAGTACGGTGTTTCAATTACCACCAGAGTTATCAGCATTGGGCCCAACAGTCATTTTTGCATTATTGGGGCTGTATCTCATGAAAAGAGTAAGGTAGCTGTAACCAGGTAAGCGTTATGGGGTAATAATCCTTGCTCTAAATTTTAGCCTGGCTCTTTAATGAATCTGTTCCGGTAATTGCGCTAAGGAAAACTGACTCTATTCTTTTCTAACCGGGGTTAGGCAAATCCATAGTCCGGGGGAATGTACAAAAAAACTCAGATTGCGACTAAATTTAGCCGGGATATACCTAGCAAGAGGAGAGTATATTCCCTGTACAGATGCCCATTTTTTTACCTTGTTGAAGGTGCAGATGGGCTGGCGATTTCAATTATTTAGAATCTCATCGCCTTCCGCAAAAACGGAAGGTCCAGGCGTAACACATCAAAAGTTGAGCGTATTTTGGGATTCTTCATTCACTTGAGAAAGTTCAGGTTGTATGGATATTTTACCGATCTCAATTAAAACAGAGTCGATCAGTTTTGCACGTTCTTCAATTTTAGTGACAAATGTTGTACTTTGATCCAGGCGTTTTAAAAGATTATGTAGTTGTTCAGCAGTATCCATTGAAACCCCTATCGTCTCTTCTAATTCATCCGGACTTTTTATGGCTAATAGATGGATAAGTTGTTGAATGTCATACTTGTTATTATTCAAATCTTCTTTAAATTGCTTTAATAGCGTCTCTTTTTGGCTTAGGTTCGTTCGTTGGTCTGTAGTAAGTCCTATAAGATCTGTAAGTCCTTGGAGTATCGAACGCTTTTTAGTGAGCTCTTCGGTTTTCGATTTTATTGATTGTGCTAAGTGATTCTGATGAGCTTCGCATAGTTCACGTAACTGGATAATCAAGGCTTCGCTCTTGAATTGCAATTGCACCATTGCAGGATAAGCTTTTTGTTTCTCTACAAAAAATTCGTTTAATTTCACTATGTCGGCTTTTTGCTTTTGCGCAACATCAGAATCATCTAATGTTGTTACGAGTTTATTGAGTAGTTGGAAGTTGTGTTGTGCTTCTTTAGTTTGCTGATCAAACGTTTTAACTTCCATTTGATTTAAGGAAGTCCTCATTGTATTGATCATCGCTTTCACTAAAAATTGATTTATTGTTTGTAATTGGGCTTTTAGTTTATCAATATCGGACAGATCAAGAGGTTCTTTTGATGCACCATGTTTTCTTATTTTTTCTTGATGCAATTGCTCTATTTCAGCAAGCCGCTCATTAAAACTAGAAATCATTTCTTTTACAGCAGTCAGATTCTTAGGTTTTTCTTCTGCAAGTATGTTAATCTCTTCTGCTACTTCAACTACATAAGCATCATATAACTTCTCATGAAGGGGGCGTAGCTTTTTTTCTATTTTTTCGATATCAGTAAAATCAATTTTTTCAGCCCCAAGATGCATCTGAGCTCTTTCATGGCGCAGCAATCTTATTTCTTGCTGTAGTGTATTGAAATAAGAGAGCTTCTTCTTAATGCCAGTCACATCATCGCGTTTGTCTGTTTCCAAAGCTGCAATGCGTTGATCCATCTCCAATATACGCGTTTCGTAATGTACCTTTGCTCGTTCAGTATTAGTGATTGAGGAGGTAGGAATCGTGCGTTGTAAGGGTTTTAAATCTTCAATTATGCTTTGTTTTGTTTGTTGGATTTTCTCTCTTAATTCGTTGCCAATAGAGGGTATATCTTTGTCAGAGTTAAGTCCTTCTAAAGCTTTTAAAGCCTCAATATCTTGTTGTTTTTCCAATGCATCCTGGCATTTCATCAAAGGAAGCAGTTGACTTTGAAGTGCCATTTTCTTTTCAATAAGCGGTTTTAGTTTATCCATTTCCATTTTAGCTGCTTTTGCTGCATCGGATTTAAAATCAGCCCATTTTTCCTCTGATGGAAATTTTGCTAGGGCGCGTTGCATCATGTTCATATTATTTAACCTAAGCGCAATATGACATTCCTGTAATGCAGGAATCACTTTTTCATTGAGAAAATTTCTTCGTTCTAAGGATATTTTTTGATCGTCTTTTCCTGAAAAGTAGTGGAGTATCCTATCCAAAAATCCGCCTCTAATGGGTAAATGAGATTGCTCTACCATTTTAAGCCGTAGTGATTTTAGCGTTTCATTTAAGTTTTTATGAATTGCTTTATCTTCGGGTTGAACCGTATTTATTACATCCAAAACTTTTGCTTTTTGCATGTTAAAAATTGGTGCAGCAGCGAAACCTATTTCATGGTTCGGTACAAAATCAGGATTTCTTACCGCAACAAAACTCACAATGTGCCTACCCATTCCAGTAGAATTTTTACCGTCAGGGATTGCTTTGGTCGGAACTAAGGCTACATTTTCGGGTAAATAAAATAATTCATCTGTAGAATCAGACTCATGAGCTCCTAGATGCTTTTTTGAAAGTAACCCTTCCGGATCACTGATTTCAAAAATTGTATTTGAATCAAATATTGGTTTTGAAGTCTTTATTTTGGAAGAAATTTCATCTAACTTGATGTGCATAAATGCCCGGCTAGAAGGAGCGGTAAAGAGATAGTTTTCTGTATTTGCAATTATGGTATTGGCTTGTTTAATCAATTGTTGTTGAAATTCTTCGGGAAGATTTAAGCCTCGGTACTGGATTTGCGGTGTTGGCTCCTGCTTCTTTGTATCTACCAGCGCTTTACTCGTTAGTGGAGTTAATAATGAAGCAAGCAACACTTCTTTAAAGGTTGAGTTTTCATCTTTATTTTGGGCAATGTCATTGACCCTTGTGGAGTACCAGCTATTATTTTGCATGAGATTTATTAAATCAAGTTTGATCTGATTTTTATCTCTGCTGTCCTTTTTTCTAATGCTTTTTTCCCAGGTATCCCCAAGGTTTTTCGCGGGTTCATGGAGATCTGCTGGATGAAATTCAGTATCTTTTTCATGTTGCATTAACTGATCAATATTATTGATATCCTTATCGTTTAACAATGATCCTACAATAGCCATATCGCATTTGGTCAATAATTGACGAAAAAAGGGTTCTTCGAGTCGTTGGCCATTTAAAAGGACATGATCGTCTTGAATCACATCGGGATTAGCCATGATTAGTTGAATAATGTAAGCGGCAGCAATCTCGTCTCTATTAGATATTCTTGTGGCTTTTTCTGGATCTGCCTGTAGCGCTTCTTTAATTGCACTCATGGATATTTTGGAGCGTGCTTCTTGGATAGCATCCAGGCATGATTTAGGATTCTGCTCACAGGTTTTAGCAAAATCAGTTGGAAATATATAGGGAGATGGTTCTAAATAGGTTTTGCAACCAGGGAAAGACTTTTGTGTCTCAGGAATGGCATAATATTCCTTGATGGTTACGAACCGTTCTTTTTCGTTCGGTCGATAATCAGAATCTACACGTTTGATATTCTTGAAATCTGGAACTTTGTCTTTTTCGATAACGTATTTGTCACCAGTATAGGGGTTTTCATACGGTCCTCCTCTGCTGGGATCATCTTTGGCTTCAGGATTAAATTGAGGGACAACTGCTCCGGTGGCCAGGAAAAATTCTCGATGTGTTTTAAGAATGACTTCAGCTCCTCGCGAGCCTAAAGCATTTTTAAGTGTATAATAGGCACGCTCCACTACCACTTCTTGAGGTGCTTTGACTCTCATTAAATCAACCATGTGACCTTGATGGATTAGCACATGTGCAGGAGTTCCATCCCAATTATGGGGGTTGTCGCGAATAATCGCGGCATAGTGATCTACTTCTTTTTGATCTTTAAAGATTTTACCAATAAGTTTATTCTCTTCAATGCATTTTCTGAATGCTTGTTCACTTTTTTCGTGATATTCTTCATAGAAATTTCTTTTATACCTTGCATCATATCCTGAGCGTTCATCATCTCTTCCTACCACAAAGAAGGCCTGGGCGATGAGGATTTTTTTGAGTTCTTCTGGAGTGACATCGGCTAAGGTTTGACCATTTTTTGCTGTCCCCAGTTTTTCTCCTCTGAATTTTGCTTTCCGTGCTTCTTCGACCATCACTTCTGCACAAGCCATGGTGCGTACTGTATGGGCAAGGCCGTGAGTCCCTCGATCACGCCCTTCATTTGGCTTGAGTCGTTCTCCGTGGGGATTTTTGGGATCTACTAATGGTCCTGGATAATCGTGCCTTAAATATTCTTTATGGACATAATCTACAATGCTACGTACATCATCATCATTTTCCAATAAGGTACTTTCAAAAAGAGGTTCAGAAACTACATGTGGTACGGGAGGTTGTATGGATATTTCTTTTAGAACAGTGTTTTTTTTAGTTGTCGCCTTTCTTAAAGCAGTTGCATCGTTTTTTGCAGCACCTGCTGGAAATTCATTGGCAACAGTCCGTAACCAACCAGTAATCTCACCATACCCATTACCAGCGAGTTCATGTTGCATTTCCTGGGTGATGGTTTGGCCTAGATTTTCTAAGGTTGGGGGATTCTCGCCTGTTAATGCAGTATGTGCCCTTACCCCTGCAGAAGCAACCCAGTAGCCGCATAAACCCATGTTTAACCTAGGGCTATTGGGAATCACAGAAAGTTGCGCGTTTTGAGGAAGTTTTCTAGCCAGGATGTTTTGATACCCTTTTCCTGAATCTTCGCCGAGTGGATCAAAGAGGTAGTAATGATTACCGGAACCTTTAATTAACATAATCCAGTGGCCGGATTCTTGCGTTGGACTAACAGCAGTTAATATGGGCATAAATCCTTGTTGATCCAATACATCTACTCGAATGTCAGGATTTCCATTGTAAATGATACCGCTAGTAATATTTCGTCCCATACGGTCAAAAATAGCACGCATACCATCTTGAGTTAATTCTACTCCTTTTATGTATTCAGGCATTTAGATTTTCCTCAAAAAATATTTATATCGTCAAATGAAACTTTCTATCGATTCAATACAAGAGTACTCTTCATTATTATAAACCTAATATTATTAAGTTAATGTTAAGTTGGTTGAAAGTTACTCTACCTGGCCTCTTTAAAGAGGCCTCTCGACGAGCTCTCTTTGGATCTACCACAGAATTTCCTAAAACAAGCCTTCGTCAGGATTTATAGGATTAAATAGTCAAACTCAACAGATTCTTCGTCTGATATTTCTGGATTTGCTTGAGTCAGTGCAAATTGCATGGACGTCTTACTGAGCTCCGCTAAAACAGTATCGATTAATTCCGTACGTTCCTTAATTTTAGCGGCAAATGTTGTATTGCGGTTTAGATGCTTTAAAAGTTCATAGAGTTTCTTGGCACTTTCAGTAGACATACCAAATGCTTCTTCTAATTCATCAGCACTTTTCTTGGTTAAGTGATTGAGCAATTGCTTAATATCATATGTATCGTTATTTATGCCTTTCTTAAGTTGCTCTAATTTTTTCCCCTTTTTTGCCAGGGCCACCCGTTCGTCTGTGGTAAGACCTATGAAGTCAGTAATAGCTTGAAACATCGAGCGATTTTTAGAAAGTTCCTCTGATCTTTTTCTTGATGTTGCCTGATGCAGTTCACATAATTCACGCAATTGTATAATTAAGGCCTCAATTTTGAATTGCAATTGTGTCATTGCTGGATAGGCTTTTTGTTTCTCCATAAAAAAATCATTTAGTTTAACAATTTCAATTTTTTGTTCTTGCGCTGTATCGGAGTCATCCAGCGTTTTTGCGAGCTTATCGAGAAGTTGTAAATTTTGCTGAGCTTCTTTTTTCTGTTCGTCAAACGTTATAGCTTCCATTTGATTGAGAGAGACTTTAATATTGCTGATTAATATTTTAATTAAGCGTTGATTCATCTGTTGCAATCGAGTTTTTAATCCATCGATGTCTGAGTGTTCAAGAGGATCTTTGAATGTCTCGTGTTTTTTTATCTTTTCTTGATGTAATTGATTTACTTCAGCGAGTTGTTCATAAAATCTGGAGATGTTCTTTTTCACATCAACTAGGTTTTTAGGTTTTTTGTGTTCAAGTATGTCTATGCCTTTTGTTATTTGGAGCACATAGGCATCACATAATTTGTTATGAAGTACATGTAGTTGTTCTTCTAGTTTTTCGATATCAGCAAAATCAATTGCTTTGTCTCCATAATGCAATAGGGCTTTTTCATGACGCAGTAATTTTATTTCTTCTTGGAGGGCATCAAAATGAGCTATTTCCTTTTTAACGTTTGCTAATCCTGAAAGCGTTACCGTGTCTTGGTCTGCAATTTTCCTGGTTATATTGATTAGAAGCGCGTCATAACGTTTTCTTACGTGTTCCGCATTAGTGAGCGCGGGCATCTTGACAACATGTTGTATCGGAGCCAAGTTTTCAGTCACCGCTTGTTTTGCACTTTGGATCTGCTCCTTTATGTTGCTGCTTATCCATGGCATATTGCTCATCTCATTATCTGAGGGAATGTTTTCGAGAGCTTTTATAGCTTCAGTAATTTGTTGTTTTTCTAAAGCATCTTGGCATTTAATCAAAGGAAGCAGTTGGTTTTGAAGTGCTATTTTCTTTTCAATAAGCGGTCTTAGGTTATCCATTTCCATTTTAGCTGCTTTTGCGACATCTGATTTAAAATGGGACCATTCTTTATCTGTGGGAAATTTTGTTAAAGCACGTTGCATCATTTCCACATTATTTAACCTAAGCGCGATATGGCATTCCTGTAATAGTGGGATCACTTTTTGATTAAGAAAATTTTTTCGCTCCAGTGATATTTTTTTATCGTCTTTACCGGAAAAATAGTGGAGTATTTTATCTAAAAATCCGCCCCTAACAGGTAAATGAGATTGTTCTACCATTTTAAGCCGTAGTGATTTTAGCCTTTCATTTAAGCTTCCCTCGGCTTCTGTGTTTACATCATCTATTACTCGAGATAATGTTGTTGTTTGCATTTTTATAAAAGGGAGAAGCGCAAAGCCGTTCTGATGTTGTGGAGTAAAATCGGCGCTTTGTACCGCAACACACGTGAAAATATGGCGATCATTTCCCTTGGCAGTTTGACCATCAATAGTGAGTTTAATTGGGATTAGGGCAATATCCTCGGGCAAATAGATGGAGTATTCGCTTTCAGAGCCTTCTATGTGAGTTCCTACTTGCTTCGGTTGCAGCAATCCGTCGGGATCAATCATTTCAATGATAGTGTTTGAATCAAACATGTCTCTGGGAACTGCAATATTTGTGGAGCTGCTTGCATTTGTTCTGGCCGAGATGTGGCTGTAATCATTTAATTTAATTTGTTTAAAAATTTCTGCAGACGGATCTGTAAAGAGATGTTCTGTAGTATTGGCTATGATCTTGTGGGTTTGGTTGATTAATTTATTTTTAAACTCTTCTGACAGATTTAATCCACGAAACAGGGTTTGAGGTGACGGGGACATGTTTGTATCCACCAATGATTTTCTAGTTAGTGGGGTCATTAAGGCAGTTATCAGCACCTCCTTGAATGTTGAGCCCTTATCTCTGTTTTGGGCAATTGCATTAACACGGCTGTAGTACCAGGCATCATTTTGCATTAAAAAAATTAAATCAGTTTCGATCTGGAGTACTCCGCCACCTTTTCTGATTGTATTTTCCCAGGTTTCTCCAATTTTTTTTGCGGGCTCATTGGGATCCGTTGGATGGAATTCAGTATCAATTTCATGTTTCATTAACCGATCGATATTTTTAATGTCCGTGCTATTTAACAAGGAGCCTACAATGGCCATATCGCATTTGGCTAATAAATCACGGAAGAAAGGTTCTTCAAGCCGTTGGCCATTTAAAAGAACGTGATCGTTGTGAATCACATCGGGATCAGCCAGGATTTGTTGGATAATACGTGAGGCTACAATTTCATCTACATTGGCGTTTCGTCTTACCAATTTATTACTTAATTGAATCGCCCCCTTTAGAGGCGCAATTTTCGATTGATGATTAGCTGCCTGTAATTGCCCTAAACAAAAATCAACATCATTTTCACATTGTGCTCTTTCATCGGAATTTGTATGTTGCAGATATGCGTATTCACTAAGTTCTGGAAGTCCTCTTTCGAGTTTTTTATTTGAACCAGGGAATTTACGCTGTACTTCTTCAAGTTGGAGGTATTCATCTATACGCATCCAGCGTTGGTTATCTTGTAACTGATAAGAAGTGGGAAAAAAAGCTAATGTGCCTTGAGTCTCACCCTTTGCAGGTTTATTCCGGATGGGCTGACCATCGTCACCGATGACATATCGACCCAGGCCTCCATTTCCGAATTTAAATTTTTCATTTTCCTTTAATTTATATGAAGGGGGAAAAAATTTTATTTTTCCTTTTTTTTCACCTTCCTTTGGTGCCTCTCTGATTGGGTCACCCTTTTTATCAAGGACATAACGAAATTCGTTAGTGCTCGTTACCAAATGTGGTTCAGGGTTGTTGCAGTCAAAAGAGCTGACCATTTCATAGGTCGCATGGAAAAACTTTCTTTGTTTTGCAAAAACAGCTTCAGCCCCTATGGTTCCAATCCAGGGTTGCAGTGATTTAAAATAACTTTCTAAATAAGATTCTGCAGGTTGCTTTACCCTCATTAGATCAACCATATGTCCTTTATTGACTAATACATGAGCGGGGGAGTTCTCCCACTTATGATCTTTATCTTCAATAACATTCGCATAAAAATTCACATCATCTTGATTGTTGAATACATGTGGAATTAAGAGGGACTCATTTTCTCTGACATATTTTAAAAAGGCATCTCTACTTTGTTCGTGGTATCGTGCATAATTATTTGCCGACTCTTCATCATCTCGTCCAGTTACAAAAAATGCTTGGGCAATCATGATTTTTTTTAATTCATCAGGGGTAACATCAGCTATAGTACGTTTATCCTTGAATGTTCTAAGAGATTCTCCTCTGAACTTTGCTTTACGCGCCTCTTCAACCATCACTTCTGCATAGGCCATTGTGCGCAGTGTATGAGCAAGACCATGAATAGGCCTATTTACAATTTTATCCCCGTTTCTACCCATCTGCGCTGGTATTGCTTCTACTGTGCCTGTGTATTTTTTTCCTAAATAATTATTAAACGCATATTTTACTGCATCTCTTACTGTACTATCGGTGTACAATGAAAAACCATTCCAGGGAGGAAGACATGGCCCTGTGATTACAGTGGGTGTGGAGGTAATTTCTAAAGTTGTGTTTTCTTTACCAGTGATATTTGATTGCGGAAGTACTCTGAGATGTAATTCTTTTTCAGTAGAATGTCTTAACGCAGTTGCATCGGTTTGAGCATCACCAGCGGGGAGCTCATTGGCAACAGCCTGTAACCAACCGGTAATTTCAGCATAACCATTGCCATCGAGTTCCTGTTGCATTCCCTGGGTAATGGTTTGGCCTAGATTTTCTAAAGTGGGTGGATTATCACCTGTTAAATCCGTATGCGCTCTTACTCCTGCAGAAGCAACCCAATAACCGCATAAACCCATGTTGTATCCAGAGCCATTGGGGATTACAGATAGAGTCGCGTCTTGAGGGAGTTTTCGAGACAGGATGTTTTTATATCCGTTTCCGGAACCTTCACCCAAAGGGTCAAAAAGGTAGTAGTTATTGTCTTGGCCTTTAATTAACATGATCCAGTGGCCAGATTCCTGTGTTGGACTTACCCCGGTTAATATAGGCATAAATCCTTGCTGATTCAGCACATCTACTCGTATGTCAGGATTTCCATTGTAAATGATACCACTGGTAATGTCTTTTCCCATACGTTCAAAAATGGCACGCATACCATCTTGGGTTAACTCTACCCCTTTTACATACTTAGGCATATAGCTCTCTCTGTGAAGCTGCTTTAAGAATAGCGTTTGCAATGGTGCTGCATATTAACACAGTATGTAAATATATTATAATAATTTTGATTGGATTGAGTTTTAAGTGGGCAACTTTTAAGTTGAGTTAGGTTTTATCTATGTCTTTCAAGCAATTATGAAAAGTCTTTTGATATGCCGTTTGCGAATTTATACGGATCAGCCGTATAAATTCGCAAGCAGGTAGGGAGGTCAAAATCCGATGATATCTTGTTGAGGTAGTTCTTTATCAACTTGAGTAGGCTCAGGCTGTATGGATATTTTACCGAGTTCAACTAAAACATCGTCAATCAATTGTGAACGTTCCCCAATTTTAGCGACAAATGTTGTACTGTGGCTTAGATGCTTTAAAAGTGAATGTATTCTTTCCGCACTTTCCGTAGAGAGTCCAATCGCATCTTCTAATTCATCGGGGCTTTTCTTCGCTAATTTATTGATAAGTTTCTGTATGTCATACTTATCATTATTTAAATCTTCCTTGAACTGATTCAGTAGTTTTCCTTTTTCAGCCAGAGTCACCCGTTCATCTGTCGTTAGGCGTATGAAATCAGTAAACCCTTGAAGCATCCAACGATTTTTTGTAAGGGCTTCGGTTTTTGTTTTTATTGATTTTGCCAAATTATTCTGGTGTGCTTCACATAGTTCACGTAATCGAATAATTAAGGCCTCACTTTTGAATTGCAACTGCACCATTGCAGGATAAGCTTTTTGTTTTCCTACAAAAAATTCGTTTAATTTCACAATGTCCTCTTTTTGCTTTTGCGCAACATCAGAATCATCTAATGTTGATGCGAGCTTATTGAGCAGTTGGAAGTTGAGTTGTGCTTCTTTTGTTTGCTCATCAAATGTTTTTACTTCCATTTGATTTAAAGAGGTCCTCATTGTATTGATCATCGCTTTCACTAAAAATTGATTTATTGTTTGTAATTGAGCTTTTAATTTATCAATATCAGACAGATCAAGAGGTTCTTTTGATGCGCCATGTTTTTTTATCTTTTCTTGATGCAATTGCTCTATTTCAGCAAGCCGCTCATTAAAACTAGAAATCATTTCTTTCACATCATTCAGATTTTTAGGTTTTTCTTCTGCAAGTATGTTGAGCTCTTCTGCTATCTCGACGACAAAGGCATCATATAATTTATTATGGATGACTCCTAGTTGTTCTGTTAGTTTTTCGATATCAGCTAGATCAACTGTACCGGTCTCAGAATAGAGCCGAACTTTTTCATTGCGCAATAATTTTATTTCTTCTTGCAGGGCATTAAAATGATAGAGTTCCTTTTTAATGCTAGTTACATCATCGAGTTCTGCTGTATCTAGAGTTGTAATCTGTTGCGTCGTGCTTGTTATAAGCGTTTCATAACGCTTCCTTACTTGATCAGGATTCGTGAGTACAGGAGCAATGACAGCACGTTGTAAAGGCGCTAAATTTCCGATTAACTCTTGTTTTGCACGCTGGATTTGATCTTTTAAGTGGTTACTAATTGACGTTACTCTACTCATATCTTTATCTGAAGGAATACTGTTAAGTGCTTGTATGGCAGTAATGATGTCTTTTTTAGCCAAAGCATTCTCACATTGAGTCAAAGCGGTAAGTGTTTGCCCTTCAAGCACTAATTTTTTTTCAACCATTTGTTTAATGGAGTTCATCTGTATTTTTATTTGCCTCGCTTCAAGAGTATTAAAATCAGCCCATTGTTCTTCTGTGGGAATGGTTGCCAATGCCTTATTAAGGTTACTTATGTTCCCATCCAAGAGTGCATTAAGGCAATTTTCCAATGCAGTATTTACATGTTCATTAAGGAGCGTTTTATACCTTTGATTAACGGATGCTCGTACTTGTCCTCTGACTCGCATCTGTAAACGAAATATTTGTTCTAAATCAGGAGCTTCTTGAGCTTTTTCAACGACATCTTTGATCTGTGCCAACAGTATTGTTTGCATTCTCAGAAGGGGCTCAACCGCATAACCACTTTCGTGTCGTACAGAAAAATCAGGGCTTTTAATCGTCGTAAACGTGAAAATATATCGATCCATTCCTTTAGAATTTTTACCATCAAGAGTTACTTTAGTAGGGATTAAGGCAACATCATCCGGTAAATAAAATGAAAATTCATCTTCAGTTCCGGGCATATGAGTGCCAACCTGTTTTGCTTGCAGTAAGCGATCAGGATCATTGATTTCAAAGATGGTATTCGAATCAAAGGTTGTTCTTGGGACCTCAATATTTGTAGAGTTACTTGCATTCGTTTTGGCGGAGATCTTACTAAAGTCATTTAATTTGATTTGCATAAACTCTTGCGCAGACAAATCAGTAAAGAGATGTTTAGCCGAATTTGCAATGATGGCATTGGCTTGATTAATCAGTTTATTTTGATAGTCTTCAGAAAAGCCTAACCCGCGGTACAACGTTTGTGGTGAAGAAGCTCTACCGTAGGTATCCACTAGTGATTTACTGGTTAATGGAGTCAGCAATGCAGTAATCACTACTTCTTTAAATGTTGAGTTTGTATCTCTATTTTGGGCAATTGCATTGACTCGGGTGTAGTACCAACCGTCATTTTGCATGAGATATACTAAATCATGTTTGATCTGATCCCTATATCCAGTGTTTTTTTGTCTAATTACTTTATCCCAGGTTTCTCCAAGTTTTTTTGCAGGATCTTTCGGATCGGTTGGATGAAATTCCGTATCTTTTTCATGTTGCATTAACCGATCGATATTTTCAATATCGGTATCATTTAATAAGGATCCTACAATGGCCATATCGCATTTAATCAACAAATCACGAAAAAATTGTTCTTCCAATTTTTGTCCATTTAAAAAAACATGATCGTTTTGAATCACATCAGGATTAGCCATGATTTGGTGGATAATGCTCGCAGCGGCAATTTCATCTACATTTGGTTGTCTTCTTGTTTTACTTGAAGAAGCTTGCAAAGCTTCTTTTACTGCATCCATTTTTACTTGTTGGCGGGCCTCTTTGATGGCACCTAGGCATACCGTTGGTTGCTGCTCACATACTCTGGCAAAATCAGTCGCGGGACTTTCTGCCAACTGTACATTATAACCAGGAAATTTTTCCTGGATTTCAGGAAGGCTATAATATTCTTTTATAGTTACGGGGCGCTCGTCTTCTTTTATGGGGCTTTTCGATTTTGTAATTCGAATATCACTCATGGAGTTGACATCTTTGTCCTTTTGTATCACATATTTTTCACCACTATAAGGATTTTCATAAACTCCCCCCTCCTTAAACAGTTTTTTAGCTTCCTCAGAATGAATATTATTTTCCTCAATAGCAGTATGTTCTCTTATCGTTACAAAACGCTCATTGTCCTTGAGTTTATAATGGGGGGCTACGCGTCGTGCCTCCGCTAATGTGTTTGGGATCCTGCCTTTTTCTATAACGTATTTTTGAGACACCATATTCTCATATGGTTCTTCCGCTTTGAGGCTCTCTTTTGCCTGGGGATTAAATGCGGGGACTGCTGATCCGGTAGCCAGGAAGAGTTGTCGATGAGTTCTGAGAACAACTTCAGCTCCCAGGGAACCTACCGATTTTTTCAGTGTATTATAAGCGCGTTCTAACACTACTTCAGGAGGTGACTTCACTCTCATTAAGTCCACCATATGCCCTTGATGGATTAAAACGTGTGCAGGGGTTCCATCCCAATTATGGGGATTGTCGCGAAGAATCTCGGCATATAGATCTACTTCTTTTTGATCTTTGAAAATGTTGCCAATAAGCTTATTGTCTTCAACGTACTTCCTGAAAGCTGCTTCACTTTTTTCATGATATTCATCATAAAAATCTCGGTCATATGTTTCATCATATCCTGAGCGTTCATCATCTCTTCCTACCACAAAGAAGGCCTGTGCGATGAGGATTTTTTTCAGTTCTTCTGGTGTAACATCGGCTAAATTTTGTCCATTCTTTGCTGTTCCTAGTTCCTCCCCCCTGAATTTTGCTTTACGTGCTTCTTCGATCATGACTTCAGCACAAGCCATAGTTCGTACTGTATGCGCAAGGCCATGGGTTGTTCGATCAGGCCCTTCGTTTGGTGGTAGTCTCCCTTCACTGGGATCTTCCGGATTTTTTAATGGCCCAGGATAGGGGTGTCTTAAATATTCTTTATGGACATAATCTACAACATTGCGAACATCGAGGTCATTTTCCATTAAAGTGCTGTTTAGGATAGAAACAGGGCCCGTTTGTGATGCTGTGGGTTGAGTCGGTATTTCTTTAGGCGCAGTCTTGTTCCCAGTTAAAATAAGAGCAGGGATTTCTATATGTAAATCTTTTTCAGTAGCCCGCCTTAAAGCAGTTGCTTCAGTTTGTACGCCACCATCTACAGGGAATTCGTTGGCAACAGCTCGTAACCAACCGGTAATTTCACCATAGCCATTGCCATCGAGTTCCTGTTGCATTTCCTGGGTGATGGTTTGGCCTAGATTTTCTAGCGTTGGGGGATTGTGACCTGTTAACGCCGTATGCGCTCTTACTCCTGCAGAAGCAACCCAATAACCGCATAAGCCCATGTTGTATCCAGAGCTATTGGGGATTACAGATAGAGTCGCGTCTTGAGGGAGTTTTCGAGACAGGATGTTTTTATATCCGTTTCCGGAACCTTCACCCAAAGGGTCAAAAAGGTAGTAGTTATTGCCTTGGCCTTTAATTAACATGATCCAGTGGCCAGACTCCTGTGTTGGACTTACCCCGGTTAAAATTGGCATAAATCCTTGTTGATTCAGTATTTCTACTTGTATGTCAGGATTTCCATTGTAAATGATACCACTGGTAATATCTTGCCCCAATCGTTCAAAAATGGCGTGCATTCCGTCTTGGGTTAATTCTACATCTTTTACGTATTTAGGCATCGTGCTCTCTCTAAATCAATGAATAACTACTATTAATTATAATTATTGTATTAAATATTGCCACCATGGTTAAACATTATAATGAACGAACTTTAAGAAAATATTAAGAACTTAAAAAAAGTAATAAAGGCTAAATCGACTCAAAACAAATGTGGCTGAAGATTCGTCTGACTGCGATATGTTTACAGGGTGTACGTATGACCTATTCGTAGTGCATCGAAACCATAGGAACACGTATTTCTATCCATAGGGTATTACTTGGCAGGGCATCACTTAACTATTGATTTAGTTTTGATAAATTATTACATACAAACGGCTCTCAATGTATAAGATCCTGAATAGGTGACTCGGGCTTTGGTACCGGGATTTGCGGTAAATGAGACTTGTTGCATATTGTAAATAGTCCACACCATAGAATCACCTTCTCTAAATGTAGTGCCGTTGAATACACCATTTCCACTGATTATCTTGATGGTGAGATTGTTTGTGTTTGAGGCAACATGGACTTCACATCGCATTGCTAATCTCGTACTTGTTGGATTGGATAAAACAGTTGGTGTATTAGGTTCAAGTATTATTTCAATAGGAGTCAAAACGGCAGAAAAAAGTGAGCTGCTCATTCCCGCCAAGGTAAGAAATAATAATTTATTTGCTAACTGATGCATAACTGTCCTATTTATTTGCACTAATCCGATTGCCACTATGGTATGAAAAATTCATTTAACAACCAAGACAAAAAGGAAAATATAATGCAACAAAAACCTTTTTTAAACCCGTTTGCACCTTATTTTGAGCTATGCTTACTGAGTGGGTCGATTTCATAGATAAAGAACATTGAATTACATAGCGGTGAATTAACCCAATATTGTGCCTAAATTATTTAGGGAGAGTAGTAAAAGATGAGCTATTTTAATGTAAAAGACCCAATATGTGAGACTAAAAATTTCGTGAAGCAAATTAGAATGGAGCTTATTCCTCGAACAGTTGATCTGGGTGGCTTTGAAGTGCGGCGAGTTCTGCCCTCAAAAGAAAAAAGAACAGTTGGACCATTTGTTTTTTGGGATCAGGCAGGCCCAAATGAGCTTCTCTCGGGAAAAGGACTGGATGTAAGGCCCCATCCACATATTGGTTTGTCAACGATGACTTATTTATTTTCTGGCAGGCTGGAGCATAGGGACACACTTGGGAGTCATCAAATTATTGTTCCAGGTGATGTTAATTTGATGACTGCTGGAAGGGGAATTGCGCATTCAGAACGCACACCACATCAAGATCGTTTTTATCCTCATCCTTTTTTTGGTATTCAATGTTGGTTGGCTTTACCACTTGCCAAAGAAGATATAAGCCCGTCATTTACACATTATGATAAAAGTGTTATTCCTACCGATAACGACAGTAAAAACATGAGCCTGCGCGTAGTTGCTGGTGAATGGGATGGGATAAAATCACCTGTTTTTACGTTAAATAATGCTCTTTTTGTCGAGTGTAAGCTTAAGGATCATGCTGCATTGATTATTCCTGCAACGATTGAGGAACGTGCTATTTATATTTTGAGTGGGAAAATCATTATTGATAATAATTCATATCATTGTGCCAATATGCTTATTCTCAAAACGGATACTGAAATTGAGGTAACTGCTGTTGATGATGCTCACATTATTATTCTTGGTGGAGCTACGCTTGAAACACGACGCTACGTGTGGTGGAATTTCGTGGCCAGTTCTAAAGAGCGCATCGAGCAGGCTAAGCTTGACTGGAAAACAGGAAAATTTGGAAAAATACCCGGAGATGAAGATGAATTCATCCCTTTACCTGAATAAGCTGGTTTTATAAGGAAGTTCTGTAAAAATTGGATGATATAAAAGGATATTAAACATGGGTAAATTAACTCAAGAAACGCAATACCTGGAAGATGGAAGCATTATAACAAAATTAACAGGTTACAACCTTTTGAATAACTCTCGGTTAAACAAGGGGACTGCATTCACAAATAGTGAAAGAGATCTATTTGCGTTACACGGTTTATTGCCACCCCAGGTGAGTACTTTGGAAGAACAACAAAAAAGACGTCATGCAGGGTTGCTCGAATTGCCTACTCCCTTAGAGAAATATAGTTTTTTGCGTGGCCTTCAAGATAATAACGAAACATTGTTTTACTCCTTAATTGTCCACAATATTGAAGAAATGCTACCTATTGTTTATACCCCAACTGTTGGGGAAGGTTGTCAAAAGTTCAGTGAGATTTTCCGGAAAGCACGGGGCCTTTTTCTGAGTTATCCTAATAAAAATCTGATCGAAAAAATTATTTCTCATCCACGTTATGACTCAATTAAATGTATCGTCGTAAGCGATGGTGAACGTATTCTTGGCCTTGGTGATCAGGGGGCTGGTGGCATGGGAATTCCCATTGGTAAAATGGCACTTTATACAGCATTGGCCGGTATTCCTCCGCAATATTGCTTACCGATTCTTTTGGATGTAGGTACAGATAATGAAGAACGATTAGCTGATCCTCTCTACGTGGGCTGGAGACACCGCCGCATTCGTGGGGCTGAATATGATGAGTTTGTGGATACATTTGTTTCAGCTGTTAAGCGCCGTTGGCCGAATGTGCTTTTGCAGTGGGAAGATTTTGCAGGAGCAAACGCAGCTCGTTTGCTTGGGCGTTATCGAAATCAACTTTGTACTTTTAATGATGATATCCAGGGTACGGCTGCTATGGCAACAGGTACTCTTTTATCAGCGATCAATGTGACAGGGATTCCGTTAAAGGATCAGAAAATTGTTTTTCTTGGTTTTGGGGGAACTGGTCATGGGATCGCCCAGTTGATTCATGCAGCCTTAAAAGATGAGGGTTTGAGTGATGAAGAAGCTAGCGAAAGGATCTATGCAGTGGACAGGTATGGATTACTTGTTGAAGGAGGAAAGGGATTAAGTCCAGATCAGGAGTTTTTTGCACGCAAGCGTTCTGAGGTAGCAGAATGGCAGGTTAATAACCCAATGGAAATAGATTTGCTTGATGTTGTTCGCAATGTAAAACCTACTGCACTAATAGGTGTTTCAACCCAGAAAGGTGCTTTTACTGAGGAAGTAGTACGAACTATGGCAAAATATACGGAACGCCCTGTAATTTTTCCTCTCTCCAATCCTACATGGCATAGTGAGGCTGTGCCACAAGATCTATTTAACTGGACGGATGGCCGTGCATTGGTAGGAACCGGAAGTCCTTTCGAACCTGTAACATTTAAGGGAAAAAAGTTTCCTATTGATCAAACAAATAACTCATATATTTTTCCTGGTTTAGCTTTAGGTATCATTTCTTCCCAGGCAAAAAGGGTTTCTGATGGAATGATTAAGGCGGCTGCGCTTGCTCTTGCCGCTTGTTCACCGGCAAGGAATGATAAGACGGCAAATCTGTTACCACCCTTAGCGAGCCTTCGTTCAATAAGCCTTGATGTGGCAAGGGCTGTTGGGAAGCAGGCAATATTGGAAAATCTTGCCAGTATTAACGAATCCGAATTAGAAAAGGAGCTTACAGCTAATATTTGGGAGCCTGTTTATAAACTGTATACGCTCGCTGGATAAGCCCTTTATTTTAGTAACCTGGATTAGGCATCGTCGTAATCCGGGCGTACTTAGGTTGATGCCGCTACCTGAACAGATACTATTTTAATAACCGAGTAAATTTCTTATGCGCTCAGTGTAATCTTTCAGTGGTGTTTGCAGGATAAAATTCTTCAACGGTGTTTCAATATTAAAATATAAAATATTGGCTAAAAAACCATAACAACAAGCATCCAAAGAATGAATTTTGTCTCCAAACAGATAAGGATTACTCTCTAAAAGAAAAATAATTGATTGCAAATCATCTATTCCAGCTTGGTATATTTCCTCTTTGGAATATCTACCTATACCTTGAAAATAGTATTTTTCAATATTGAGTTTCCTTACCGCCTCAAGTGTTGATTCTGATAACTCTGTAAGTTGAGTTAAAAATGCAGTTTTGAATAAAGGCCAAAATTGTTCATCTTGCCACCGAGAATATGACATAACCCAATACAAATGATTATCTAGCATTCTGGAGATTAAAAAATGAGTGTTCTTTTGTTTTTCTGTTAAATTCACATCTAGGTTAATATATTTTTGGGAAAGATAATTGAGAATAACGTTACTGTCAGCAATAATTGTGCCGCTATCTTCAATATACGGTAATTGTTTTCTTGGTGCATTTTGGGTATTAATAATGTGCTCGTGTTGATAGTCTATTTTAGTTAGTCTAAGAAAAGTATCCACTTTTAGACCAAAAGGATTATTGTCAGGAACACCAAAAAGCTCCGGATAAGAATATAAAATGATCATTGAAAGTCTCCCTGAAATAGTGTCTTAACCTCCGCATACAATAGCTGTATTGAATATAGGGTGTGACACCATAGTTCCCAGTTGAATTCGTACGTTGTGATCTCTGCGTGAATATTATGCCTCTTTAACTCCCTATTATGCTAGCCTGAAGTTGGTTGCTGCAAATCCAATTCATTTATGAGTCATCCAAATTATAGCTTAAACTGGGCATTGTATTTGAACCAAAAATCTGCATTTATCAATTAAAACTACCTTGCTTTTTCTGATGGGCTCTTTTACTTAATGTTTGGTTAATAATTTGTCAGTATGATATTAGTTTCTTCTGTAATTTAGGCAGACTAAATAATCTTGCAATTAAGGGGGTAAGTTGATGACTATATTGTTAAGTACAACAAGCCAGGAGTTAATTTCCAAGTTAAGCAAGATCGATAAAAATTTTCCTCAACCATTTCAACAAAGAACTGAAATTGATAGAGCTTCTTTATTGAAATGGCTAGAACAATCACACTCAGTCACAGGGAATGATGAGGGATTTTTTTTAATTGCATCGTTACAGGCATCATTGTTAAAAGATTTAAAAGACTCATTAAATAAATCTTTAACGAAAAAGGACGATTCTAAAAAAAATACTACCCTCTCAAAAGCTAAATTAGCGCTATTAGCTCTTGCAGGAACCATTTATTTTGGTTGTGAAGGCTTTGATGGTGTCACTGCGATTATGGGGATGTTCTCTTTTGTTCCTACCCTAGCGTTCTTTATAGCGGGGACGTTATTTTCAATACTCTCCATAATTGTATTTTACAGTTTTGATTTAGTTGAAATTTCCAAGAATTTGGGTGTCAAATCTACTGATGCTCCAAAGTTGCTTGATGTTTTGCTCGACGAATTTAAACAAATAAAACTAATTCGAGCACATCTTTCAAAATCGACTCCTAAAACGTTGCAAGAGCTTGAACAAGACCTTGAGATCGCAAAAATGTTGTTAAAAAGGCATGAGGACTTAAATGAAGCCCGATCACAACTTAAGTCAGCACTGGAAAATCCATACCTAAAGGCTGGAAAAATGATAACTGCAGGGATTGCAGGAATTATCTTTTTTAGTGGAGGTTTTTTTGCAGGCCAAGCGGTTGCTTTAACTATCGCAAGTGCATTTGTTCCTGTAGTGGCAGCCACAGCTTGGCCAATTATTGCTGTGGGTGTTCTTGTCGGTTTAGCTGCATTTAGTATTTACTGGTTTGTTGAGCGTCCAGGAATTGAAAATCTGATTCGTCGCTGGAAAGGGTTGGACAAGGAAAAAATGGATCAATTATGCAAATCTAAAGTTGTGGATAGAGAGACAGAAAAATTGCAAAATTTAATACAAGGAATTGAAGAGAGGATTGAATTAAAACGTGTTAATACAACGGCTCAATCGCAGGTGCAGACACTCGTAGAAGAGGTCTCTCGTTTGAAGCAACAATTAGCGCAGAAAACAACACAAACAATGCAGTCCCATGTTGATAAAGCGGGGAATGATGAGCTCATATTCGATAAGCAAGGCATGAGTGCTCATGAATTGAAGCCTATTAAAGAAGGACAAGCATCACCACATGCCCAATATTCTCTTTTTAAATTCAAAGACATGAAGCCAGCTACGTTGATAACCCCTGAAAAGATACAAGCTCATAAAACATTTTAAAGGTATGAGGACGTTCTGTTGTCGGTAGAAATCCTGACTACCTACGTGTCGCGCTTTATGCGCGATGCCTGTTTTTTTATTCCACTTATATTTTCTTGACCTGTATCATTACCTTCGTTGATGTATTCAAAGACAAAATCGATGTTTCTTAAAAATGTTCAAATTTGCATAAGATTCACTTAATTTTTATCAGTTATACTCTCTTTTATTATATCTTCATCCTATTTTTATATGGAAACCAATGAACATAAAGATGCGGGTGATAAAATACGCATCGAAACGTTGAAAAATCCTTATTTGCAAGGCAGTAAGAGTCTAGAAACCGACAGCAGTAATAATTTGCGTCTTAGAATCATGCAAAAAATTGATGATGTCCCGGTTCCACTTGCCTTGGAATTAAGTGCAGGTGATGTGGTTGCTTTGGCAGGGGATTATTACACTAAAGCAGGATGGTGGTCGCAATTAAAAACTCCAAACACAGCTCGGCAAAATAGCGAAGAAAATGAACAATTGCTCAATGCGCGTGTTACTGCTATTGAAACTGATGCTTTTAGGCAAGCCTATGATAATTTGGCCTCGCCTTCTGTAACGCAACAGGCCATTCAACGTATTTATGCGATCGATGAGTCCCGATTGATCCCAAGTCTATTAAAACAATTGCTTTATACGGTAGTTGTAAAAGATTATGGTGCAAAGTTATCAAGCAATGAAGATCATTTTTCACCATGGTCGCTTCGTGGATACATTGTTGGGCATTATTCTGCTTTGCGTATGGCTGAAATAGCTTTTTACTGCCATAAAATTGCTCAAGGTGAAATTGGCAAAGAAGATGGGCAAATCCCTAAAAATGTACGCAACACATTGGAAAAAGTATTGAAAAAAATTGAAAAAGATCCAGGTAAATATGAGTTGCGAGAAAAAAATGAAAAGGAAATACTCTCTGAACTAGGGCATCGTTACCATGCTTTGGCGTTGGCTCGTGATTTATTTGCCATGCATTTTTATTCCGACCATTTTGCGGGTGGCCATCTGAGCCGTTTGGGGACGATGAGAGAGCAATTGCCTCGGGAGTTTGGGGTATGGGGGAGTATTCTTGTCAATAATATGCACAATGAAGACAATGAAAAAGGGGTGATGGTTACTAATTCTTTCCAGCCTCCCCATTCGGAAGAAGGCCACTTCCAGATGCTTAAGGAAGATTGCAAAGCTTATGGTGATGGAACTTACTTTAATCATGGAAATGATGAAAACAGTAACTTGTTAATCAACGGCATGGATAACTCCCTAGGAGATATTGCACGGTTGATGATAACTGGTGAAAGGCGTCGATCATTTGATTATGGAGGAATAACTTTTTTGCCTGCAATTGATTACAGTAAGCGCCAAACTCAGCCTTTATTTATTTTAGGTCCTGATCAACGCATTTATTTTCGCTCCAATTTACAACAGATTAAAATTGTATCACCTGGAGAATATGAAAAAACAACTCAGGATCCGAGTCATTATGGTTATGAGAAATTAACACCTTGGAAAGCGTTTCTATTGGTGCTCAAGCTGAGAATACTTGCTCCTTTCTATGCATCAAAAGTTGAGCCGCTTACTCAAAAAAGATGCATTGAAATTCAAGAGGATGAAAAACTTTGTACCGATAAAATGCGCCTTCAACTGGCGTTAAGAAGGCAGCCCAATTTGACTTCAGTATCTGCTCGTGAAACTAAGCCTTTAAAAATAGGCCAATGGCGCCACAATTCTATTCCGACCCATTCTATTATTGCGGAGTATGGTTTATTAGCCCAGGGAAACAAAAAGCAACTTATTAATAAGCCGAAAGAGATTTCTCATCCAATGGACTTAAAAGCTACTTCCTTTTTTTAGCATTAATCACTACTATAAAAATTCAACTCGCCTTAGTATTTGTTCAAAATGCAAATTTGACTTTTTAAAAAAAGAATAAGGAAGCTTTATCATGCATGACATCATTAAACCGGCACTATTTAATGCTCAATTAATCAGAAGCTTGGGATGTACTACCTATCAAGGAGCTGAAATTGGAGAATGTCTTGCCATAGCGAGTCAAATAGAGCCTGGCAATAAAGAAAGCTGGTATGCCCAGTGGATTGCTTTTGCTGATAATAATTATAATCTTGCCGAAACTTATCGTAACCGGGGACTTTATTTTGACGCGAAGTTGGCTTTTTTACGCGCCTGTACTTATTATCGCACTGCATTTTTTTTTCTAGAAGATGAACCTGCCGATCCTCGGATTGAGCACGCATTACAATACAGTATCCAAGCCTTCCATCAAGCACTTGAATTTTTTGAAACCCCTGTAGAAATAGTAGAAATTCCCTTTGCAAATAGTAAATTGCCAGGTTATCTATATCTGCACCAATCTTCTTCGAATCATCCCAGGCCTATTCTGATAGATACTGGGGGCGGAGATGGTACTAAGGAAGAGTCTTATGGAACTGCAGCTGAGGCATTAAAACGAGGCTTTCATTGTTTAACTTTTGAAGGCCCTGGCCAAGGTAGTATGTTGCGTTTCAATAAAATACCTTTTATTCCCGATTGGGAGCAAGTGATTCGAGCAGTTGTTGATTTTATTATAGGCCGTCCTGAAATCGATCCCAATAAAATTTTCCTAATTGGCCGAAGCTTTGGAGGGTATCTTGCTGCGCGGGCGGTAACCAAAGAAACACGAATTGCGGCTTGTATTGTTGATCCAGGTATATTTGATGCGAGTGCTAATTTAGAAGCAAAATTTAATTCATTTAGGACTCAATTCCCTGATTTAAAAAATGCTTCTTTAGAGCAAATGTTACTACAACTTATGCAGACAGATGAAAATTTACGATTTATGCTCGAAAGCAGGAAGTGGCGATTTGGTGCTAAAACTATTGAGGAAATGCTCCATAAAATTCGAGCTTACACCTTAAAGGGATTAGTCGAAATGATTCAATGCCCCATGCTGGTTTGTGATAATACTTTAGAATACATCACATTAGGGCAGGCAAAAAAACTATATGATCAGCTACAGTGCAAAAAGCAATACATCCTTTTTGATGCTAATGAAGGGGCTGGAGGGCATTGTGAACCACTCGCCCCGAGATTATTTAGCGCAAAAGTTTATGCTTGGCTTAGCGGATTATAAGTTACACTCAGGTAGTACAATGAACTGTATGAATGGATGCGAATCGTCAAATTACAGGAAGGGAATATGGATTTGCAGTCGTTAATCACTTTGGACAAGCAAGAAGTACTTAGTAAACTAAAGAGTTCTTTGGATGGTTTAACTCATATAGAAGCCCAAAAAAGGCAAGCGTTATATGGATTTAATGAAATTGCCCAAAGTCCTTATCGTCTTCTAATTATGGAAGCAATTTCACATTCAACGAATCCGCTTGTTGCTATTTTGTTGATTGCTGCTGTGGTTTCAGCTTTTACTGGAAATGTTGTTAGCTCAATTATCATTATTATTATGGTTATGATGAGCATTGGCCTGGATTATTTTCAAAGCCATCGCTCACTTATTGCCATCAGAAAACTACAACGGCATATAGCATCTACTGCAAATGTATTGAGGGATCAACAATGGAACGAAATACCCTGTCGTGAATTAGTTCCCGGAGATATTATCCGTCTTATCGCTGGTGATTTGATACCCGCGGATGCTTTATTATTAAAAGCTAAAGATTTACACATCCAACAAGCTGCTCTTACTGGTGAATCTTTGCCTGTAGAAAAGGAAGCGACTTATGAAAATAATACTCCTCAAAATATAGAGGATGCCCAAAATGCTGTTTTTTCAGGCTCGTCTGTGGTTAGTGGCACAGCAACAGCGATTGTTGTAGCAACCGGACAGGACACACAATTTGGCAATATCATTAAAGCATTTGCTAAAGTTGCACCTCATACTGAATTTGAAAAAGGGATTACGCGTTTTGGTTTGTTCATCATGAAAGTAGTGTTTTTTCTGGTCCTCTTTGTATTCGCTGTCAATATTTATTTGAAACGCTCCTTACTTGAGTCACTGTTATTTGCTGTTGCTTTAGCAGTTGGCCTTACTCCCGAGTTATTGCCGATGATTACTACTGTGACTCTTGCTGCGGGAGCTGTGCATATGGCAAGAAAAAAAGTGATCGTCAAAAATCTGTCTGCGATACAGAATTTTGGGAGCATTGATATTCTTTGTAGTGATAAAACAGGTACTTTGACTTGTGGCGAAATGATATTAGAACAACATCTAGATCCTTTTGGTACTAAATCAGAAAATGTCATGTTATGGGCTTATTTAAACAGTCTTTTTGGTACAGAAATTCCCAATCCATTTAATCTTGCCGTATTAAAAAAAGTTAATATTAATCCTTTAGATGCTGCAATTTTAAAACACGATCATCCCGATCTGCAGCCCTACCATAAAATCGATGAAATTCCTTTTGATTTTGAACGACGTCGCTCGAGTGTAGTTGTAGATAAAGGTGGAATGCATATCCTAATCATTAAAGGGGCTCCAGAATATGTAATACGAGATTGTACCCATTGTAATATAGGGGGTGAAATTCATCTAATAGATGAACTATTGTGCAAAACAATTGAGACTACTTTTTTGTCCTTAAGTAAGCAGGGGTATCGAACTTTGGCTGTTGCTTATCGTGAAATAGAGCCAAAATTTTCTTATGATGTGCGCGATGAAAAGGAAATGGTTTTAGCAGGGTTTCTTGCTTTTTTTGATCCAGCGCTTAAGGATACTCCCGAGGTTATAAAAAAACTATCTAGAGAAGGAGTAACGATAAAAATTTTAACGGGGGATAATGACTTGGTCACACACCATGTTTGCCAACAAGTAGGAATTGATTCCAGTCAAATCCTGATAGGCGAACAATTAGAACATATCAGTGATATGGCATTGGGCGAAATTGCGGAAAAAGTAAATGTTTTTGCGCGTATTTCCCCGATGCAAAAGCAACGGATAATTAGTGTTCTTCGTGGACGTGGGCATGTAGTAGGTTATATTGGAGATGGAATTAATGATGTTCCTTCATTGCATAGCGCAGATGTAGGTATTTCGGTAGCTGGTGCTGTAGATGTAGCACGTGAGGCGGCTGATATTATTTTATTGAAGCGTCATTTAAGCGTATTGTTAACTGGAATTCTTGAGGGGAGAAAGTCTTTTGGTAATGTGATGAAATATCTTATGATGGGCACCAGCTCCAATTTTGGTAATATGTTAAGTATGGCTGGGGCAATTCTTCTTTTGCCCTTTTTGCCGATGTTACCCACCCAAATTCTTTTAAATAATCTTCTTTATGATATTTCTCAAATAGTTATCCCAACGGATAATGTAGATCCCAGTTTTGCACGTAAACCTAAACATTGGGATATAACAATTATTCGCAAGTTTATGTTTTACATAGGTCCTATAAGCTCTATTTTTGATTTTATAACTTTTTACGTCATGCTTAAGATTTTTGTTGCAACAGAGCCTCTATTCCAAACTGGTTGGTTTGTTGAGTCCTTAGCGACTCAAACTTTGGTTGTGTTTGTGATCCGTACTGCCAAAAGCCCTTGGAAAAGTAAACCAAGTACCCCCTTAATCATCATGGTATTATTTGTCGTTTCTTTTGCAGCGTTATTACCTTTTACTCCAGTTGCGAAATTTTTGGGGTTCGTTCCATTACCGCCAACTTATTTTTTATTTCTTATTACAGCTACGGTAACTTATTTATTTTTAGTAGAATTCATTAAAAAGAAGTTAATGTGGAAATGGATTGCGGCAAAGTGAAATCATCCATTATCCCAATGGATTAGAAAATTTTTGCAAATAAAGTGTACCAAGTTGATATGAAGCATAATCGGTTATATGTCCTACGTCACGATAAACAGGGACTCCGTTGATGTCTGCCTTACATATACCCTGCATGCATTGTACTTTTTTAGGATCTAAAATGATTAGCTGTGGATATTTTCTTTTCATTTTATAAAATAAATGGCCAAGCCTTTGATCTGTTTCAAGCAAACTAAAATTACACTCAGCTGAATTATAAGGCTTTCTTAATTTTATATGTTTAAAAAAACAGTCATGGAAGTTTTTTTGCATCTGTGCTGTTGCTTTAATTAATACTGGTTTAGCCCCAGATCCTATAATTGTTGCCATTGCTTTATCTAATGCCGTTTCTAATCGTTTTTGGCTTAATGCCAATGAACGTTTATCTCCTAAATGATTAATTACACTTGCTGATAAATAGTTTTCCCATAGTTGCCCGATAATCACATAATCATAATGATTGTTTTCAATCATTTGATAATATTTTCGAGTGAGTTCAAAGCAAGATTGATAAATTTGATTTTTAAAATGCCACCAGTCATAAAGATAAATTCCGGGCAAGGTGATGCAGGATGATACCCCTTGCATCAAAATGGTAACATCAGCATCTTTGCCAAGTACATCCATAAAGCCCCAATAATGATTGGAAAATGAATCACCAATCATTAATGCTTTTTTACTGTCGCTTTTTTCAGAACCAACGAGGCATTGCAAATTGATTTCTTGTTGGGTATCACTGATACACTTAGGCCGTAGTTTACTTTCGTAGTGTTCTAATTGTTGATAAATAGAAGCGAGCTCTCCATCAAAGCGATTAGGGAAACCTTTGTTAACGCTGACAAAATAAGAAGCAAGATGAACTACTAATATTGGAAGAAAAACCAAGAGCACCAAAGTATAGCGAAATGGGGTATGTCTTAAATATCTTGCTGGTTTTTCAATATATTTCCAGGAGAGATAAGCTAATATAAAAGTAAGTAGATAGGAAAAAAATTGAATAGGAGGGTTTTCTACAATACCTTGATATCTTAACAGTGAAAAAATCACCCAATGCCAGATGTATAGAGAATAAGACAACAACCCGATAAAGACCAAAGGCTTAGTGCAAAGTAATTTGCTCAATAGGCACTCGGGGAAAAATCTTCCCAGCGTAATAAGTACTCCTGTTGCGAGACACACTGCCAGCGCATGTTCATCGGGATACCCGTTTAAAACCGGATGAAGGTTTGCGATATAAAATAATGAGAATAATGCAACACCGCCAATGAGATTTAGGAAATAAAGATTCACTCTAGGATTAATTGCAGGAATCAACGCAATGCAAGAACCAATTAAAAATTCATAGATTCTACTTAACAATAGATAATAGGTATGAGCAGGTAACGTTTTCGCATTATGTAATGAATAGAGAAAAGCGATTAAAGTAAGAGCGTATACCGAAAAAGACAAATATTTTTTAGGAATAAAGCGATATAAACCATAAATGAGGCAAGGCAGGAGTAAGTAACATTGCCATTCTATGGAAAGGGACCAGGTATGTAATAGCGGAAGTTGATGGGTTTCTGGCGAAAAATAACCTGTTGTCGTTTTGTCAAAAAATAGATTGGATAAAAATAAAGATGTTTTGCGTGCGCTTTTGCTGTACTGCATTAAATCATCAGGTAAAAAGAATAATACAGCTAAAAACGTTGTCAAAAAGAGTAAACAGACAAATACAGGTTGTAAGCGCCATAGCCTGCGATTGTAAAAATCCAAAAAGGAAAAAGAATGGTTATTGAGTGACTCATGAATAATACTGGTGATAAGAAAACCGGAAATAACGAAAAAGACATCAACGCCTATAAATCCTGAAGGAAAAAAGCGGAGGCCGCCGTGATAAATTAGGACCAATATAATGGCAATGGCTCTTAGCCCATCAATATCGGGACGGTATTTCATTCATTCTCGAATAAAAAGGTTAATGCTATCATTTTGGTTGCGCTTTATCTATATGGCGAAACGAACGTTATTGCATCAAGCCTGCCCCCAAGAAAAAAGTGGAATATGGGATCCCTATATTGAGTTCCCATTATATAATATAAATTAATACGAGCTCGGAATAAGACGTATATTTATGGATAAGATGAATACTATACGTGTTTTTTTCGCAATTGTTCCTCCTAAGGAAATACGCTGTCATTTATTAACTGTTTTGCAATTTTTAAAGCAGGAAATGCCAGGAGACTATATTCGTTGGGTTGATATCGAAAACCTGCATATCACATTGCACTTTATTGCCCAATTTCGAATAAATGACTTGGCTCTGGTGAGCAAAAGGGTCTCCAATGCGTTAAAGGATATTCCATGTTTCCAATTAGATTTAGGGCCGGTAGAGTGGTTCCCCTCATTACGACATCCCAAAATTCTATCTTTGAATGTTGAGCCGCATGATTTTTTAGCTAAATTTGTTAGTATTATTACTCAATCGTTTGACTTTTTAAATTATCCCATTGAATCTCGATCATTTCGTGGCCACATGACCCTGGCCAGGGTGCATTATCAGCAGAAGCAACAGAAATTATTATCGCAATTTGAATTAGGGGAAATTCCACCAATGACTGTTGATAAGATTTATTTTATTGAAAGCAAACCAGGCCAAAAACGATCGACATATACCACACTGACTGAATTCCAATTACTTAAAACCGGACAAGGCAAATAGGTTGTAGTCAAGCCATAATTTATGATGGCCGTCATTTCCTTTTTCGAATGTTATCGAAAACCCAGATTTTCTTACAATAACTGGATATTCCGTTATTGGCTCTGGTTGTTTTTACCTGGATTTATTCAAAAGATTGATAAATTCCCACTAAATCCGAACTTTCAATAACGTGCCCGATTATTGCATTCAACAAGTCATCTCTACTCGTGTTATTCCCTAGGTCTATTACGGTATTTAACGCATATAATTTAAAATGGTAGCTATGTGCTCCCACAGGAGGGCAGGGACCACGATAACCTAATGCTCCCCAACTGTTCTTTGCTGTTGATGCACCAGGAGGAATTGGGCTTCCAGCATCTAATTTGGTTATCGTTGGTGGAATATTAAATAGAATCCAATGGGTCCAAACTCCACCCTCAGCATCTGGATCATCAACAATTAATACAAGTGATTGTGTCTTTGGAGGTATATTATACCATGCTAAAGGAGGGGATTGGTCCGCTCCCTTACAGGTATATTGAGTAGGAATTATTGAATTTTTTTGAAATGCTGGACTTTCAAGAGTGAAACCTCTGGCAAAACTTTCATAATGAATCATGTACAACACTAAAAATAAAAATAGAGAGTATTTTTTCATTTCGTTAGCCCCAATTTATCTTTAAGAAATCTGATAATAAAGTGTAGCATTGAAATCATATACCCGTATTATTTCACTTGGGTACTATACTCAACTAAATATATTTATAATCGAAATCTTCGGAGGATAATTCATAATATCCAACATCTATGTCTCGCGAACAAGTTGCGGATGCGGGAATTCGGATTATCGACACACCCGATGCTTCATGAAAAAATAATTAAGTTAATGCTGGATCTTAACTGATAATCGTCATACTGATTTTAAAAATCAATGTTAAATAAAAATGGCTCGTCACTCTTCTAAACACGCAAAAGTAGGAATAAAGATGGCAAAGGAATGTATTTTTGATTTGATTGTTGCAAAAAAAGAAAGGGCGTTTTTTGTTTTTGAAGACGAAAATTTTATTGCATTTTTGGACTCTCGACCTTTATTTCCCGGCCATACTTTATTAGTACCTAAAGTACATATTAAAACAATTTATGACTTACCTGATACTTTGGCATCCTCTCTTTTTTTCTTAACTCAAAGAATCGGTAAGGCTGTTGAAAAAGCGATGGATGCAGCAGGGAGCTTTATAGCTATAAATAATACAATTAGCCAAAGTGTTCCTCATCTTCATGTTCATATTGTTCCAAGAAACAAGCAGGATGGACTAAAGGGTTTTTTTTGGCCTCGAACTCATTACGAGAGCGAAGTACATATGCGTGAAGTACAAGAAAAAATTAGACATCAAATAGAAATAATTTAAAGAGAGCACTTCATCGTTATTTATCGTTGCTTCGGATTTAATTTGGATAACAAAATTCATCAGTTGTACTCTTGTAATGGACTTGTTTTGTCTCGACGCATTGGTTTTTTAGCCTATGGGTCAGCTCTTCATTATGATTAAAAGTTGATACCCATTCTTTAATCTTTGCCACAAGCCATCTGTGTTTACATGCGACTTCACCCTGAGCATTTAACTCTTTTACAACAAGGATTCTTGGTAATTTAAAAGGTAAAATCGCCTCATTTAAAATGCGTATTGCCAAAAATATACGCAGTGAATAAAAAGAAGGTTGAAAATCACCGCTTCTATGATTAATGCTTTTTAATACACGGCATTTTGGATTAGTGAATTTTATATTCCCGGCGGTTAGGCATCGGGCCTGATTTTGTGACTCCCCAGTCATTTGGAAATGTTTAGGGGCGCTAATATCGGGTTGGTTTTCTCGAGCAAACCATGCGATTCCATTTGTATCGACTAAAAAACGTAAGATAGGCTCTTCTTTTCGTAAACGCTTTTCTGTCAGTAATTTTTCTAAAGTGGATAATGATTCAATAAGATGAGTACATTCTTTATGATGAACTTTATTGATTAAATGATAGATGTAGATAAAGTCTGGGGCTGCTGAAAAGAAATCTTGATGCAGTTTCGAATAAAATAACATAAAAGTATCTCTTGTTTCCTTGGGTAATGCGAATTGTCAATCCTAAATTGTTGATAATTTTTTCATTCTTGCTTTACAAGGTCAATAGTATATTATTAATTCATGTTCCGAACGGATTTAGTTCTGGACTTAAATAACAATAGGGCTTGTTGAAAAGTGCTCCCATATATAATACTAGGATGGTGGATGATGACCCATATCGCTTCAGCTGATACGTTGCATTATGATAATGCGTATGATTATTCATTTCATACTTTACGAGGACACGAGCCATTACCTCTTTCCTCTTTTCAAGGAAAAGTTTTAATGGTAGTAAATACTGCTTCTAAATGTGGATTTACTCCGCAATATGCTCGCCTAGAGGAGCTCTATGAAAAATATAAAGACCGGGGTTTGGTTATATTAGGAGTTCCTTCAAATGATTTTGGGGGGCAAGAACCAGGAACAGAACAAGAAATTTCTAACTTTTGCCAATTAAATTATGGTGTTAGCTTTCCAATGACGGCTAAGGAAGTGGTTTCAGGAAAAAATGCACATCCATTTTATCTTTGGGCAAGAAAGGAGTTGGGATTTGGTACAGCACCAAAGTGGAATTTCCATAAATATCTTATCAACCGGAAGGGAAAGTTAATTGATTATTTTTATTCGACCACTTCTCCAGATGCAGGAAAAGTGATTAAAGTTATTGAGAAAGCATTAGACGAGCATGTTTAAAGAAATAGTTTTAGCAGTTAAGGTTTGTTGTTTCTC
Organism: Legionella longbeachae; assembly: GCF_004283175.1. Lineage (GTDB taxonomy): Bacteria > Pseudomonadota > Gammaproteobacteria > Legionellales > Legionellaceae > Legionella > Legionella longbeachae. The sequence goes on along the minus strand of NZ_RXNW01000010.1, from coordinate 33,320 downwards.
TGTATCTACTTAGGTGGTTTCGTAGCCACCTGCAACTGCGTTATAAACTTGTACCATACCGTCGAGTAATTGGGCCTTTTCTTGTATTAGATTAAGCATGCTTCGATCTAGGTTTATCTTTGCGTTCACTACACTGCGGTAATCTTTAGCTCCTGCTTTGTATTGTGCCAAAGCAATAGCATATCCTTTTTTCGCTGCTAAATATCCCTTGTGTGCTTGCAGATAAGATAATCTGCTTTTTTGCTCGGTCATTAGCGCATTATCTACATCTGCAAATGCAGCATGGAGCGTCTCTAGATAATCATAATAAGTCGCTTTGAAGTTCGCTTTAGCGGATTTGACATTCTGGTAAGAGCTGGCATTAAATATTTTCATTGACGCTGCAGCCTGAGCAATCCAAATATGAGTACTTAATTTTAAAAGATGGCTTAAATCAACAGAAGTACCTCCAAGTAAGCCAGTTAATGAAATCGTTGGAAAAAAAACTGAATATGCCACGCCAATTTGTGAATAGGCGATTTTCACATGATTTAAAGCAATCATAATGTCTGGGCGATTTTTTAAAACGGACGAAGGTAGGTGTTTCGGAATAATGTTCTCTAAGTTAAGCGAAAGTAAAGTACGGCTTGTGCTAATTGGTCCGGGATTCCCATTCAATAAGAAATGAATAGTGTTCTCGCTTTGCGCTACCACATTTTCGATTTGTGGAATTTTTGTTTCCTCTTGTGCAAGCTGTTGATCAATATTTGTTAATGTTTCAAGGTCACTGGCTCCTTTTTGAAACCGAACTTGCTCTAGTTGGTGTAGTTTTTTTAAATCATGGCATAGTGTTTTTTCTACCGCTAATTGCTCACGCTGACTCAATAACATGAAATAAGCACCACTCATTTGACTAATAATCCCTAATTTTGTTGCTTGAGTTTGAGCTTTTTGGAGATCTAAAGAGGCTTGGGCTGCTTTGATATCATTAATATTGGTTAAAATGTTAACGGTGTATCCTGGCACAAAGCCTGCATTGTATTCTTTAAACCTCAAATTGGATAAGTCTGAAAATAAAGGAGTTTTCGCCAATCGTCCTTGGGGAGTAATGTGTGAATTCCATGTCCTACCTGCAAATCCACCTGTTGAACCATCAAGAGTTGGAATCCATGCATATTGAGCTGCTTTAAGCTGGGCTTGTGCTTGCTCAATCGTTGCATAAGAACTCTGGATCTGATAATTGGAAGTAAGTGCTTGATATATCAGTTGATCGAGTTCAGGGTCTTTTAACTTTTTCCACCATGCAACTTGACTTAAAACAGTTTCGTCGTTGACATACTTTATTCCACTACGAGTGCTTTTAGGATAATTAACTTTTTCTGGAACGATACAATTTTTGCAACAAGATCCCAGCAACATCGTGAATAAATAGAGCAAGATAATTTTTAGTTTCATCATTCTTTCACTTTATTTAATCGAGTTTTGTTCTAAATATTTTTCCTGTCAAAAGCACCAGGATCAAAGCAATAAATAAAATAGGTAAAATGTTAGGGATTATTTGGCTAACAGTATTACCTTTGAGCAAAATTCCTCGAGTAATACGAATAAAATAAGTCATTGGAATGCAATATCCTATCATTTGAGCCCATACTGGCATGCCATAGAAAGAAAAAATATAACCTGATAGAAACATGGAAGGAAGTTGATAAAACACGCTAAGTTGCATGGCTTGCATAGGCGTACGCGCGATTGTGGAATAAATCATCCCTACCATTAAATTGGCAACAATAAATGGCGCTGAAGCAACATAAAGTAAAACCAAACTTCCTTCAGTAGGGATATTTATTAATAGTTTGCCAAAAATTAAGATACTGGTGAGCTGTAAATATCCTAAAACAATATAAGGAATTACCTTACCTAAAATAATTTCAGTAGGTTTTAAAGGAGTGCTTAGCAGCATCTCCATTGTACCGGATTCTTTTTCTGAAGTAATGGCGGTTGATGTGAGCATGACCATGGTTAGTGTCAGTAGTACGCCAATTAAACCAGGAACAATATTATATGAGCTAGTATTTGATTCATTATAAAGTCGATGAATCGTAAGGTTCACATTCCGTTGTGAATTTCCCAGTGTTGGAGCACCTAAACCTTGTTTATTAAAACTATTTAGAGTTTGACTTAAAATCGGCAATGCATTTCCAAGCGCACTGGCGCTGCTGCCAGGATCAGAACCATCAATTTCCACCAAGAGTTGAGGGTTTTCATTACGTATGTATTTGCGGGTAAAATTAGAGGGAATGGTAAAGGCAAAACTTATTTTTCCATTAGCAAGATCTTGATTTTTTTGATTTTCGCTAGATGCGCCATCTATTACTTTAAAATAGCCTGAAGCTTCGAGGGCACTGACATAACTGCGGGTTAAAGGAGAATTATCGTAACTTACAATTGAGGTGGGCAAATGCTTGGGATCAAATTCAATAGCAAATCCAAAGAGAATAAGAAGCATAATAGGCAGAATAACCAACATGGCTATGGTGCCACGATCTCGGGTAATCAGGATAAATTCTTTACGGATTAAACCTGCAATGCGGGCAATTGATACTCCTTGTACAAGATTTTGATATTTCTTCATTGCATTAATCCAATAAAAACTTCCTCAAAAGATGGCGTAACTCCTTTAAACGATAAGTTTTTATTTTCTTGAATTAACTTATCCATTGCTTGATGATTTCGAGATGAAATTCGCAATTCATTATTTACAATAGATGCCAATAGTTCGGGATAAGAATGGTTTACTTTTTTAATTAATAAATTTTGTTCTTTCCTGTCAGCTTCTAAGATAAAGGTTTTGACTTTTGAGGAGGGTATCAAATTTTTTGTAGCGCCTGTATAGAGTAACTTCCCTAAATTAATATAGGCAAGATCTGTGCATTTTTCAGCCTCATCCATATAGTGGGTAGTTACTAAAATAGTAGTCCCATCGCGGGCGGTAATCTCATGTAAATAATCCCAAAATTCTTTGCGAGCTTTAGGATCTACACCAGCAGTAGGTTCATCTAAAAAGAGCAAGCTGGGTTTGTGCAGTATGCTACATGCAAGGGCGAGACGTTGTTTCCACCCCCCTGATAACCGACCGGCTTGGGTTTTGCGGTATTTTTCAAGACCAAGATCCTGGATTATGTCTTTTATTTCTTGGGCTGAGTTTTTAATTTGGAAAATATCGGCAATAAAGCGAAGATTTTCATAAACCGTTAATCCAGTATAAAAACTGAACTTTTGTGGCATGTATCCTGTGTTTTGTTTTATATGGTTGCTTTGTGTTCGGATATTATAACCAAGGCAAGAACCTTCGCCATCAGTGGGGGTTAATAGGCCGCAAATCATTCTAATCGTTGTAGTCTTGCCACTACCATTAGAGCCGAGAAAGCCGAATATAGAGCCCTTTTCCACTTTAAGTGAGATATGATCCACAGCAACTTTTTCATCGAACTTCTTGGTTAATTCTTTAACATCAATAGCTAGATCACTCATCAGGCTAGTTCCAAAGTTACAGGTTGTCCTAGGTGTATTTTTTCTAAATCAGGCGAATTAATTTGGACTTCTATTCGAAAAACAAGTCGTTGACGTTCCTCGCGGGAATAGATGATAGGAGGAGTATATTCAGCAATATTAGAAATATAGGAAATATGTCCTGTAGCAAGATGGGTATTTTGATCCGTTTTAATTTTAATCTGTTCATTAAGTCGTAAATGACTTAACTTTTCCTCAGGAGCAAAAAATATAGCTTTAATATTCTTTTTCGTGATTAATGAAAGAATAGGGATCCCTGCCTGAACAAATTCACCTTGAGTATAATAGGTATCAAATATTATCCCATATTCTGGCGCAAAGTTTTCTTTACGGCTAACGAACCATTTTTTATCCGCAACATCTACCTGATTACTTTTAATTTTAGTGTTGATGTCATCAAGTTGTTGTTTGGAAATATTTAAATCTCTTTGTGCCGCATCAAGATCACTTTGGCTGGCTGCATTTTGTTGGCGCATTACTACGACGCGGCGATAATTAATTTCATTATAATTGAGTTGGGTTAAAATTTGTTGCCGCTGGGCAAGAAGTTCTTTAGTGCCTAATTGACTCATTTTAACATTATAAAGCTCATTGGTTTGTTCAAGCTTGAATAAAAATTGATTCTTTTTAACCACTTGTCCTTTGGATATAGGCAAATCAGTCAAACGTCCACCAAAATCGGCGGATAAATAAACAAGATTTGCATCAATATAGCCACTAAACAATTTATTCTCTTTTTTGTTACAGGAGATTAAAAGTAAAGTAATCAATCCTATGAATAACAAATTGCGCATTTTACCCATCCTGAGCTTTTTTCTAACCACTAATATCGCAAAGAGCGATTTTGATGCATTTTACTTGGAGAGGTATATTAAGCATAAAGAACATGTAGTGTCAAAAATAGACTCTATAGAAAGAGGAGCATGAGGGGGATAAAGCGGGGAATGCGTGATGACAAACCCCTTAGTCAATGGGAATGGGACTAATCCTGTCCCAGGCTTTTGTAGCGGTAATTTAATTTTCAATCCGTTCTTCTCTATTTATGAATAAGTTGGACTATGTTGTTTAAGATTTTGGGTTGTTCTGTGAGTAGTTCCTGTCACTAATAAGAATTGTGCCAGGTAATAAAGAAACATGATTAAAACAGCGAGGGGTTTAATAGGCGTCAGGACAAATAGATCTAATGCCAGCGTAAAATCTGATAGTAAAAAAAGACATGCTCCAAGGCGAATCAAAAATGATTGCTGCCTTACTTGAAATGAGCAAAAAACCATACAAGTAAGAAGAAATAAATATAGTAATACAGGTTTTTTCATTTCTCCTAAATAGGGCCAAAGAAAATATCCTCCAATAAGAACGAATAAAAGTATAGGTAAAAAAGGAAAGAAATTTTTCTTTTGGAATTGTCCCTCTTTTAAAAAAAGACAAATATAAGCACAGTGTGCCGCCATAAATGCCAAGATCCCGGCTTGTAGTGCGGCTTTTATGGGTAATGTTAAAACGATGTCGCCTATGCATGAAAAACTCAAAGCACCAAGTAAAAAGAATTTTATTGGTTGTTCTAAAGTGGCTTGCAAGGTATACAATATAAGCAAAATAACAGGTAAGGGCTTAAGTAAAGTGGTTAGCGGATATTGAATAAAGGGAAGCAATATAAGATAGAAAATCATACTACCTAGAATAAGTGGCTGGGGTATTTTAAAGGGCTGTCCTGGCATAATAGTTCCTCGCTGTACATCGAGATATTTGATGTTTCTCAAGTATACACTAATGGCATTAAGTTACGCGTGTTTTGATTAAATTCTACTTTTCTCCATATTCATGGACAGCTGTGATGTTGCACCTAAGTCACTTTGATTATTTTTGATATTACTGAAGGTTGATATTTTATCTTTTTGGTTGTTTTTTGTAATTAAATCCAATCCTATCCTACAATAAAATTATGACCAATATCTTATTGTTAGTACCGTAAGGATGCAACATGAGACATTCGATAATGACAATCATTTTATTAGTATTAGCTGCATCTACCTATGCCAATGTTGCAAGTGATATTTTGTCAAGCAGAACTTCAGATCAACAAGTTCAGATTTTGGGAAATATTGTTAATTCAGCTGGGTTGCCATGTACTCCTACTCAATCTTTTTTTCAAGGCCTTGATTCATTTGGTGCCGCATATTGGGATATCGCGTGTGCTGATGGACGCTCTTTTGTAATTCAAATCATGAATAATGCGGCGGCTACAACCACAATAATCCAATGCAGCGCCATGCAATCATTAGGGGTCACATGTTTTAAACGTTTTGGTCAATAAATAGTAGAGCTGGTTATGATAAAAAGCGATTATTAGCAAACACGGTTAGTGGATGTTTGTAAAATTTTTATCCTTTGTAACTATATGATTATAAATAATAATATAATTTAAATTCTATTTTTTTAGAATGTAAATTTTGAGCAAACAAATATTGTCATTGATTTCAATAAAATTTACAATCAATCCTTTTTTATGAAGGATAAGCGCAAAATGGCCTCCGTATTTGAATTTTTCGGAATTAAAATGCAATCTGATTCTACTTCAGTACCTCTACTTGGTATTAACACTGATCCTTACAAACTACAAAGAGAATCAGAAAATTATTTTGTGATTCCTAGATCAGCTCAAGCAACAAATCGCAATGAACTTGCTGTTGAGATTAAAGAGGGGCAGAGTTTTCTCTCTACAGATAGGACACATATTGAATTTTTAAATAAATGCATCGCTTTGTTTAAAGACAAATCCGCGCAACTCCATAGCGTTGATCAAAAAATCTTAGGAAGCGTTGCTTTTGGCGTAGTAGCGTCTGCCTTATCATTTCTACCTGTTGTTGGTTCCTTAGGTTGGATAGGTTGGGGGGCTACAGTTTATTATATCAATCAACGGGCGGCAGCATATACAGAATACTACGAGTCATTAACTCTATTGGTTGGCGCATGTAATTGGAGCCTTGGACAAGACCCTAGCAAACGCAGGGATCGTTCTATTGAGCAGTTAACTAAGAATGAAGCAGTGCGGCATATGATGGCAACACTGTATCCTGTTCTTACAGAAGCCCAAGTGAAACATCTTATCGCAGATGATATCGAAGATATTTTTGCTCAGGAACTAAAAGATTATGATACCAAGTTTCAATTGGGTTTTAATCCACATCAATTTTTTTCTAAAAAGGACGATATCATTGCTTTAAGTAAAAAAGGAGCTGAATTTAATCGTTGTATTTATGGTTTTAATAAAGGTGGTTTTACTGATCTTCTTGATGCTATTGTTTCTATCCTTCCCGATTTATACAAGGCGACGCTACATGGATTTCAACAGTTGAAACATTGGTGCCAGGGGAGAGTCCACGCACCGGAGAATACAGAGGAATTACGAGCATCTGAAATTGGGTTAACTCATTAAGGAAAATAATCTGTCATCATTTTCTTAGGTAAATATGCTCATTTTTAACTAAATGGGCTTTAATTAAACTTAAAATATCAATATCGTGCATTTATTTCATTGTTTATCCTTTATGAACAATGTAAAATCATTCTCTTTTAACTTCTATAGATAGTTTTCTGAACATTAAAGAATTCTATATAGATTTTATGTGGAGTCAAAATGCAATCTAAATTAGAAGAAGCTGATATTTTTATCTATGGTAAAATGGGGCCTAAAGAAACAAACCAAATTCTTGTGAGCAAAGTTGAATTGCTCAAAAATCAGCCCTCTTTTTCTAACAAGATTGATGAATTAGAAGAAAATGGTGGTAAATTATGGTTGATTCGTGAGAGTCGAGTGGAGGGTTTACTCACAGTTCAATCAATAAGTTATAAAAAGTCATCCTCCAAATGGAAAATGAATACACCGCAACGTTATTTGTTATCCAATGACAAGGGATGGATACTTAATAACGAAAGTCCGGGAAGTGACTTGTTTGATGCCATTGCTATGTCTGTAGGTGGTATTGTCAAGTTGACAGAGGAAAATACAACCCCCCATCTTCCCGGGTTATTAAATCTTTTATCTGAGAGCGGTTATGTTCCAGATAATAGAATAAATCCAAAAGCGGGAGAAGAAACACAAACAACAGCGTACACGACTTATGTAACTGCGCCCAAGCCTAAATCGTCACCTTTGGAATCAACGATCATTTCTTTGCCAGAAGGTATACTTATGGCTCTTTCATGCCCGCTTGCTACTAAAAAAACTGGAGCAGCAAAATTAATGAAAGATCCAGTGACCCTGGTTTCGAATGGTATTACATACGAACGAGCACATTTGCTGGACGAGGATCCAACTTTACAAGAAGGCAGAGATTTTTATCCTAATATAAAGCTTAAAACGATTATTAATTATGTTGCTGCAAATGCATTACAACCTAATGACTATTTAGCTAAATTAGAGAAAGTAGAAGAGGATATCCAGGATCCCATACAATTTGTAACTATGAAAAATCCTGTATTATCCCCTAGTGGATATTCCTATGAGCAAAGTTCGATAGAACAATGGATAAGCTCCAAGCAAATTGGACTTCCGGTATGGGGTAATGCTCAGCCTATCCCTGATCCAGTAACGCGGTTGAATATTAGGGATATGCCACTTGTTCCCAATGTTAATTTAAGGTTGTTTATTAATGCGTGGCCTGATTTTTACGAAGAAAAGCGACACAGTTGTCAGCAATCTTGTAAAAATTTCTGACAACGAGAGCGCTCTAGGAGTTAAAATAAGCGTGGGCAAGTTGAGCTCCTAGACGTGCATTGCTTTTAATTAGTGCGATATTTGCATGCAAGCTTTTTCCTCCAGTAAGCTTGGCGACTTCAGCTAATAAAAATGGGGTTAACGCTTTTCCTGAAATGTTATTTAGTTCTGCTTGATGTAATGCGTTGATGATAATTGGTTCAATCTCATTACCAGGAATATTGAATTCTGCTGGAATTGGATTTGCGATTAATACTCCAGAGACTGCATCGATGCACCAATGGGTTTTTAGTATTTTAACGAGTGATTCAATATCATTTACTGATATTGGCAATTGATAAGGGGTTGAGTCACTATAAAAAGCGGGTAAAACTTGGGTGCGGTACCCAATGATTGGCACACTCATTGTTTCTAAAAGCTCTAATGTCCGGGGTAAGTCAAGAATTGCTTTTGCGCCGGCACAAATTGTGGCGATGGGTGTTCGTGCAATTTCGATTAAGTCAGCGGAAATATCCTGGGCATCGCCTCGATGGACTCCGCCGATTCCTCCTGTAGCAAATAATTTAATACCTGCTTTGGCTGCACAAAATAAGGTTGCGGCAACAGTAGTACCTGCAGAATATTCATTTGCTATTATAAATGACAAATCACGTCGACTGGCTTTATATATTTCGTTGTTACATGAGAAGGCTCGTAATTCTTGAGTCGTTAAGCCGATTTTAATTTTTCCATCAAGCACAGCGATTGTAGCGGGAGTTACATTTTGTTCACGGACAATTTGTTCTACTGTTTGTGCTGTTTCATAATTTTCAGGATAAGGCATACCATGGGAAATGATAGTGGACTCCAAAGCTAATATGGGCTTTTTATGTTCGATGGCAAATTTCACTTCCGGGGAATAATCAAAAAATTGCAGCATGATCTGTTTCTCTTAGTTTATTTGTGAATTGAATTTTTCGAAGAACTTCAAGATTAATCTGTTCATTTACTGTATGGGGTGATTGTATCGTAAGCGCAGCCATCGCGGCTCCTGTGCGACATGCTTCTAATATGGAGGTTTCTTGCTTTAACTCATAAAGAACTCCAGCAAGAAAAGCATCACCTGCTCCGCTCACATCAACTACTGATTCAATAAAAAATGATGGAAAATGTTGCTGAATTTTCTCGTTAACGATCACATAACCGAATTTGCCTAAACTAATAATGCAATGTTCCACTCCTTTATCCAGTAATATTTGTCCTGCTTTGATACAATCAGAGATGGAATGGATGGAACTATTCGTTAATGTTTCGGCTTCATAACGATCCGGCTTTAATAAGAAAACGTGTTCGAGGCAGGAAGATAATTTTTTTGCTTTTACTACGGAAACTGGATCAATACATAATCTAATATTTTGGGTGCGACCTATATTTACAACATGATCGATAATAGGTTCTGGTAAATTGGTATCCAAAAATACAATATCTCCATGATTCCATTCCTCCCAAGTTTGAGTAAATTTTTGAAAGGGAATATGCTCAAAAATCTCCATGTCTGCCAAAGCAATATATAATTCGCCCTCGTGATCGAGAAGGACGTCATAATGCGCGGTTTTTTGCTGAGGGATTGTGAGAATATTTTTGATTGCTATGCCTAGATTTTTTAAATGTGTTTGGACATCTATTCCGTCTTGATCATCACCAACGGCACTACAAAAATGAATGTTATTAGTCAGCAAAGCGAGATTTTTAGCTACATTATGTGCCACCCCACCAAATGTGGATAGGGAGGAAACCGGGTTTGAAGTTCTCAATCGTAATTGATGAGAGGGGATTATTTTTCGATCGACAGTGACCCCACCAATGCAAATTATTTTTGTCATGTAACGATTAAAAATAACTTAAATAATGCATCATATCATGGGCGCAGAAAATTAGAATGATAGATTGATTATAATTATTTATAGGAAATTAATAAGGACAAATTATGGGATTGATGATTGATGGACACTGGCACGATGTTTGGTATGATACTTCCAAGACAGGTGGGAAATTCAAACGTGAGCCTGTACAATTTCACTTTAAAATCAGTAATGAATTAAATGCCCGTTTTCCTGCAGAAAAAGAGCGTTATCATTTGTATGTGTCACTAGCCTGCCCATGGGCACATCGTACGCTCATCTTTAGAAAATTGAAGCAATTAGATGATTATATTGATGTTTCTATAGTGCATCCGCACATGCTTGAAAAAGGTTGGGAATTTAAAAAAGGGATGGGGGCTACTGGAGACATCCTTTACGGACTTAATTATTTGTATGAACTTTATGCCAAAGCAAGCAACCAATATACTGGCAGGGTTACTGTGCCAGTTTTGTGGGATAAAAAAGAAAAAACTATTGTTAGTAATGAATCAGCAGAAATTATCCGCCAGTTTAATGATGCTTTTAATCATTTAACGGGCGATACACAGGATTTTTATCCTGAATCTTTGCAGTCAGAAATAGATAACTTAAATGAAAGGATTTATGATGCAATTAATAATGGCGTATATCGTTGTGGGTTTGCAACAACGCAAAATGCATATGAAGAGGCTTACGTTGAATTATTTGCTTTACTTGATGAGTTGGATAAACGTTTACTCCATCAAAAATATTTATTAGGGGAGCATCTTACAGAGGTCGATTGGCGTTTGTTCACAACATTAATCCGTTTTGATGTTGTTTATTATGGTCATTTTAAAACGAATCAACAACGAATCAGTGATTATCAAGCTTTGCAACCTTATTTGAAACGACTGTATCACCATCCAGGGGTTCATGAAACAGTAAATTTTTTACATATTAAACAGCACTATTATTACAGTCATAAAACCATTAACCCAACTCAGGTTGTGCCTTTAGGACCTCAAATTTCTTTTGATTAATCCTCATAATAGGCCGTGAACCTGGATATTTGGGGGCGCGGCAAAATACATGATATCCTGCAAGTCTTATTTCTTTTTGCCTCGCTAAGCTAAGGTTATTCCGTTTTTTGTTTCTTTTGCAAATCTTTCTTAACCCAGTTAATTAATCCACCTTTTACAAGTAATTCAATTTGACGTTTGGAAAGGGTATGTTCTACTTCAATTTCTTTTTCCTCAATTTTTATCTTAAATGACTCCTTGTCTAAGATATCAGGAAAGTTATTGATTTCAACCATATCATTTAAATCGATTTCATCATAATCCCGGGTATTTTTAAAAACTAAAGGCAAAATACCAAAATTAATTAGATTTTGCCAATGGATACGGGCAAAGCTCTTTGCAATTACTGCCCTTAAGCCTAAGTAACGTGGTGCTAAAGCTGCATGTTCTCGGCTTGACCCTTGACCGTAATTATCTCCGCCTATAATAACATGACCCTTTTTATATTTTTTCGTACGACTTGCATAATCTGAATCGACATGGTGATAAGTAAACTCACTAATTTTAGGAATATTGCTACGATAGGGAAGAACTTTGGCGCCAGCAGGAGAAATTTCATCGGTTGATATATTATCTTCCACTATAAGTAATACAGGTATTTTCAATGAATTAGGAAAAGGATCAAAATCAGGCAACGTGACAATATTAGGACCTTTTATCAATTTAATGTATTTAGCCTCTTCTAAAGGCAATGGACTTTCAAAACATCCAGGATTGAGTATTCTTTTATGGGGTAATTTTATTTCAGGATAAGGCATGTCTAAAGTCCTGGGATCAGTAATAACACCTGTTAATGCTGAGGCTGCCGCTGTTTCAGGACTACAAAGAAAGACTTTATCTTCATCTGTTCCTGAGCGGCCAGGAAAATTTCTTGGCACAGTACGTAAACTGTTTTTATCTGTTGCAGGTGCTTGGCCCATACCAATACAGCCATTACATCCAGCCTGATGAATGCGAGCACCAGCATGAATTAGGTTTCCTAAATGTCCATCACGAACTAATTCTTCTAAAATAGTTCGTGAACTTGGATTAATATCAAAGGATACATTTGGATGCACAGTACGACCTTTTACTATTTCTGCGGCAATCGCAAAATCACGATACCCCGGATTTGCTGATGAACCAATATATGCCTGATAAATTTCTTCTCCAGCAATTTCTGCGACAGGAACTACATTTCCAGGACTGGTGGGCTTTGCAATAAGGGGTTCAAGTTTTGATAAATCAATTTCTTCATCTTTATCATAAGATGCATTTTTATCAGCTTTTAATTCAATCCAATCTTTTTCACGATTTTGACTTTGTAAAAATTCTTTAGTGATTTCATCTGCAGGAAATACTGTAGTTGTTGCTCCTAATTCAGCCCCCATATTGGCGATTACGTGCCTATCCATGGCACTTAAATACTTTAACCCTTCTCCATAGTATTCTATGATGTAACCTACACCCCCTTTAACATCATATCGGCGTAACATTTCCAGGATAACGTCTTTAGCACTAACCCATTTGGGTAATTTCCCAGTTAAATGGACGCCAAGCACTTTAGGCATTTTTATATAGAGCGGATAGCCTGCAATAGCCATGGCTACTTCTAGTCCCCCAGAACCAATAGCTATCATTCCTAATGAGCCAGCAGCACAGGAATGACTGTCTGAACCCGTTAACGTTTTTCCTGGTTTACCGAAATTTTGCATGTGTACTGCATGGCTAATTCCATTGCCAGGACGGCTAAAATAAAGACCAAAACGTTTTGCTGCACTTGCAAGAAAGAGGTGATCATCTGGATTTTTGTTATCTTCTTGAATTAAATTGTGATCGACATATTGGACGGAAATTTCAGCCTGGGTCTGTTCGAGTTCAATTGCTTCCAATTCAAGCATGACCAATGTGCCTGTTGCATCCTGGCAAAGAGTTTGATCTATTTTTAAAGCAATCTCTTTTCCCGCGTTCATTTCACCATCAAGAAGATGGGCTTTGATGATTTTTTCTGTAACATTCATGGCTATTTCCTCCGTGAGAATAGCTAATTGTTAAAATATAGCACAGCAGAACAAATAGGCTAAACTTCAATATAAGGATTGTTGTGGAGGGTTGGCATGAACTATAGTGATCGCTATCAAGCTGGACTTGTTTTGGCTGATTTATTAAAGGACTATTCAAAAAAGACCGATGTCATCATTTTAGCGCTACCTAGGGGTGGGGTTCCAGTTGCTTATGAAATTGCAAAGAAGCTGTCATTGGAACTTGACATTTTTATTGTAAGAAAATTAGGTTTGCCCGGTCATGAAGAGTTTGCTATGGGTGCTATAGCCTCTGGAGGTACCGTTGCTTTAAATGAAGAAGTTCTTAGTGCTCTTCATATAGAAAAGGACGCTTTAAATAAGGTGCTGCAATCAGAGAAGGATGAATTATCACGTCGTGAATCAGTGTACCGTGGCAATAAGTCTTTCCCCGAACTTACAGGGCAAACCGTAATTCTTGTGGATGATGGTATTGCCACCGGTTATACAATGCGCGCAGCTATTGCAGCTTTGAAACAGAAGCATCCCGCAAAAATTATTATTGCTGTTCCTGTTGCTGCACGTTCTACTTGTGATGAGCTCGCCCCTTTAGTTGACGCAATCATCTGCCCACTTCAACCAGCTAATTTTTATGCTGTAGGATTGTGGTACAATGACTTTTCACAAACAACAGATGATGAAGTAATAAAATTGTTGTCAGTTTCAAAATAAACGATTGCCTCATCAAAATCTGCTTATATATTTGCGGCAATATTTAATACTAAAAAGATATCACTTGAGATAATTGATAATCTACTCATTTAAGTCATGATATCTGGATTTTCAAGCGGCGAAATGTAGGAAACTCAGCTGTTTCGCCAAGAGTAGAGTTGCAAGTAGTCCTTTTAATTAATTTTCTTGTTGAAAGTAAAGGTGTAAAAAGATGAATGATTTAATGGATAAAATTATTTTAATCACTGGTGCTTCAAGCGGCATTGGTCAGGCTTGTGCGCAGTTATGTGCAAAATATGGTGCGCGACTCATTCTCTGTGCTCGACGCGTAGAGCGTCTTGAACAATTAGCGAAGGAATTGAAACAGCTGTATGGCAAGGAACATTACATTTTACCTTTAGATGTACGTGAGCATGAGCAAGTCAAGAAGCAACTTGCTGCCTTGCCCAGCCAATGGCAGTCGATTGAGATTTTAATCAATAATGCTGGATTGGCTTTAGATACTCTTCCTGTGCAACAGGGTATTGAAGAGCATTGGGATATTATGATTGATACTAATATTAAAGGATTGCTTTATGTGAGTCGAGCGTTGATTCCAGGTATGCTTGAACGAGGCTATGGTCATGTAGTTAATATTGGATCAATTGCAGGCCATGAATGTTATCCAAATGGAAATGTTTATTGTGCAACAAAACACGCAGTTCATGCGCTTTCAAAGACAATGAGGTTAGATATGCTTGGTAGTCCTGTTCGCGTTACTGAAATTGCTCCAGGCGCAGTAGAAACCGAGTTTAGCGAAGTGCGGTGGAAGGACAAGGAAAAGGCAAAGGAATTCTACAGTGATTTTCAACCCCTGTTAGCAGAAGATATAGCTGATGCAATAGTATATTGTATTACTCGTCCTCTGCACGTAGATATTGAAGAAATGATTATAATGCCTACAGTACAGGCTTCTGCTAATCATTTATCGAAAATGAAGAATAGATAAAGTTTGTTCAAAAAATTAACACAAGCAGGCCTTTTGGTCTATTATTTATACATATAGGGAATGACTTATCCTGCCTGAACCATTTAATAGTGTCAGATAGGGGGGTTGTTTTGGAGAGTAATGTGCAAGCCTATGTAAATGGTAGGAAGCCTGAAACTCTACATAGACCTCCATAGTAAATTCAGTTACGGGCTCAGAAGACAGGAAGTCATTGCCTGTATTTCCCCAATCCTTCAAAAAAATCAAGCGCATATTTTGTATAAAAATTAATCATAATGTATAATTAACATACGACATTGGATTAAATTTTATAGGAGGTAGGATGGAAACACTAATTATTTTTTTAGTTTTAAGCACACCAATTTTCTTAACCGTGATGCATGGTTTTCTGCACCGACTTCAACCTTTGATAAGCCAGTGTAGAGATTAAATGTTATCACAGTATTTCATGTGCTTAAAGCAGGAACTAATTATGCTTATTTGGTACAAATCGAACCATGAGCATCTTTGGTAATTATCAGCAGGATCTTTTCAACAATTAGGATGGATTATGAACAGATTGATTCTTGCTTTAATGATGGTTGGGTCCCTACTGTTAGTAGCAGGTTGTGCTACTGAAAGAGTATATTATACCCCAACTTATACTCCGCAATATGCTTATTCTGTTGGTTATTATCATACTAGCCCTTATTGGGATATTGATTATTTTAGTAATGATAATGATGCCTATTACTATGGCTATGATGATCTAGGGGATGAAGGATATTGGGGTATGTATAATTCCTATCAAGTTTATTAGGATCTGTTTACAGTGTTATTATATTGGCTAAAATGGCTTAATATTATTCAATAAGATGCGTGCACACCTGTTTGTTGCTCGAATATTAAGTAGCCTGCGAATTAGAAACAGGGCGCTGGATCTTCATAGTTGGACTATGAAGATTCAACATTTGATAAGGCTTGCGGGCTATTAGATTTTAAAATATTGGCCAAAAGAGTTTTGACGTTTTAAAATCACACTTTGGGTTCAGTTTAGGCAATGTTTTAACCTTGAAGTTGATTCTAAAATAACTATCATTATTCCTTAGCTCGAGATACATATTCCCCTTTGCGTGTATCGACTTTGATTAACTCGCCTGTTTGTACAAATAAAGGTACTCGTACTACAGCCCCTGTTTCTAGTTTTGCGGGTTTTCCACCACCTCCAGAAGTATCTCCGCGTACACCAGGATCTGTTTCTACGATTTCCAAAATAACAAAGTTAGGTGGGGTTACCTGTATGGGATCATTATTCCATAGAGTAACAATGCAAATATCTTGCTCTTTCAACCATTGTTCGGCATCAGCAAGTACTTCTTTGCTCAACGCATATTGTTCAAAACTATCCGGAACCATAAAATGCCATTGTTCGCCATCGTTATAGAGATATTGCATTTCTACATCAGCAACATCGGCAGAAGGTAAGGATTCTCCCGATTTAAAAGTACGTTCTACAACTCGGCCTGTTTTTAAGTTTCGAATTTTAATACGAGTAAATGCCTGACCTTTTCCTGGCTTAACGAATTCACAATCAAGAATGGTGCAAGGTGCGTCATCAACCATTACCTTTAAACCGTTTTTAAATTCATTGGTGCTATAGATTGCCATTAGTGCTCCACAGTTGAGATTTTGTTTGGTTTTAGTTAAAGTTCGCACAGTTTATCAAGTCTGTGTTATTAATGCGAGATACCTCTTTAAGTTGGCAAAAAAAATTAGCCCAGGGATTTACTTCAGTCACTGAATTATTAACCTATCTGGAGTTACCCTTATCAACTGGGAATTTAGATGCTGAAAAGCAATTTCCCAGCCGTATACCTTTGGGATTTGCAAAGCGCATGCAAAAAGGAAATCCTCATGATCCCTTGTTACTTCAGGTCTTGGCTTCCGGATATGAGCTACAAGGAAGTGAAGAATACAGCAGTGATCCTTTGGATGAGCATAGTAATAACTCAGTTCGGGGGCTTTTGCACAAATATCATGGTCGTGTTTTATTAACAATGACTGGTGTATGTGCAGTGAATTGTCGTTATTGTTTTCGCAGACATTTTCCGTATCAGGCTAATAACCCTGGGCGAGCAGGATTGAAACATATTTGTGACTATATTGCCCAAGATACGAGTATTACCGAGGTGATTTTAAGTGGGGGCGATCCCTTATTAGCATCTGATGTTGTTCTTGGAGAGCTGATAGAGCAGTTAGAGCAGATTCCTCATTTGCATACATTACGTATCCATACACGTATTCCCGTGGTTTTTCCAGAACGGATCGATTTGAACTTACTCTCATTATTAAAAAAGGTTAAATTAAATAAGGTTATTGTATTACATTGTAATCATGCGCAAGAACTTGATGATTCCGTGCGACCAGTACTTCATGAGCTACGGCGTATAGATTGCCATTTGTTAAATCAAACAGTTTTATTGGCGGGTATTAATGACAATGCTCATGTTTTAGCTGATTTGAGTCAAACCTTATTTTCATTTGGTGTCTTGCCCTATTATTTACATGTACTGGATAAAGTCAAAGGAGCAGCGCATTTTGATTTGCCTTTTAATACGGTAAAAGGTATTTATCAACAATTACAAAATTTATTGCCTGGGTATATGCTGCCTCGTTTAGTGCGTGAAGAACCTGGAAAATCAAGTAAGACTTTATTAATTTAACGTGAGTTACGGATAAGAATTTTATTAGAACCAGAGTCTACCTGACACCGCTAGGGCTGTGGATGCCTGAGCATCGTCGCAACGGCTTCACAAAAGTATGGCAAGTCTCCAAGAACTGTACTTTGCGCTGAACATGTCCAGGGAGTGATTCGTTTTACTTATTCATGGCTTAAGTTAATTTAAAGATATGAAATAAAGCAGAGTAACATTTATTTAAAGAAGAGCCCAAATGAAAAAACTACCTGTTTTAAATGTTGGCGATTGCATTGAAATTATTGCACCGTCTTCTCGAAGTACTGACAATCAGCTCTCTGAATTAAAAGAATTACTGGAGTCCTGGAAATTAAACTGTATTGTGCAGAAAGATATTTTTGCGAAGGATCTATTATGCGCTAATACGGATGAAATGCGTTTGCAGCATCTTAAAAACGCCCTGCACAACCCTCAGACCAAGGCAGTGATTTGTGTCCGAGGTGGCTATGGCTCAGCGCGCTTGATTTCGAAATTAGCAGATACACCTCCCCCTGAGCATAACAAAATATTTGTTGGTATGAGTGATGTGACTTGTCTTCATCTTTATTTACAGCAGCATTGGGGATGGCCTACAATCCATGGAGCCGCTGCTCCTGATAAGTTTTCCCAGGAATCGATTGTTTCTGTACAGTCAATTTTGTTTGATGATGCACCCGTACGTTTTAATGGATTGACCCCACTTAACACGCATGCACAAAAAGATGAGTTTATTCAATCGTTTATCACTGGCGGTAATTTGGCAATCATTCAGTCAGGTATTGGAACGTGTTGGCAGATTGATACCCAAAATAAGATTGTTTTACTTGAAGAGATTGGAGAGCGAGGATACCGCGTTGATCGCATGTTAGAACATTTAAATCAAGCAGGTATTTTTACAAATGCTGCTGCAATCTTATTGGGTGATTTTCTTGAAGGCTATGAACCTAATGGTACCTCTCTCATTGAACCTGTTTTACGACGTTTTGCAGAAAGTAGCGATATTCCGGTATTAAGAATCAGGGGTATAGGGCATGGTCCTATCAATTTTCCTATTCCTTTAGGAACAAAAGTGTCTTTGCAATTAGGCGAAAATGCACAGTTAACTTGTTTTCGATAGAAAACCTGATGTCTATAGTCATCCACTAAGTCCTAGACACGCGCCATAGGATCAAATTGAAGTTTCTTCATCTTGAAATAACCGAATGAGTTTTTCTTGTGCGCAGTTATTTCCTTGAGTGATTGATTTATAACTACCATCGCTTTGCATCTCCCAGGTATTACTATTATCTTTAAGGTAGTTTTTAATAATCTCCTGCTTGATGCGTTTTTTGCAATTTTCGTCAAGAATGGGAAACATAATTTCAATTCGATGATATAAATTTCTTTCCATGAGATCCGCACTCGAACAAAAATAAAACTCCTCTTCATTGACCCTAAAATAAAATATACGATGATGTTCTAAAAATCGTCCTATATAGGAAAGCACTCTTATATTTTCTGAAACGCCAGGCAATCCTGGTTTTAAACAGCAAACTCCGCGTACAAGCAAATTTATTTTAACCCCGGCCTGTGATGCTCTATATAAAGCTTGAATAATAGTTTTATCCGCCAATCCATTTACTTTTAGAAGAATTTCGCTATCTCCTTTTTTTAAGGCAGTAGCGGTACATTGCTCTATATATTGCAATAAAGTTTTTTGTAGTGTAAATGGGGAATGACTTAATGACTTGAGTTTAACTACTTTGCCTAAACCAGTTAATTGTTGAAAAATAATTTGGGTATCTGAAGCAATCGTTGGTTCGCAGGTTAATAATCCAAAATCAGTATAACGTTTTGCAGTATATTCATGATAGTTGCCTGTACTTAAATGAACGTAACGCTTCAATTTTCCATGGGCTCTACGAACAACTAAGGTCATTTTGGCATGAGTTTTAAATCCAACAACGCCATAAAGCACAAGAATTCCTGCGGCATGCAATCGGTTTGCTAATTTCAGATTGGACTCTTCATCAAAACGAGCACGCAATTCGATGACAGCGGTAACTTCTTTTCCAGAATGGGCCGCATCAACTAAAGCATCAACCATAACTGATTCCGATCGAGTTCGGTATAAAGTTTGGCTAATTGCTAAAACATTAGGGTCATTTGCTGCTTGTCTCACAAAATCAATCACTACATCAAAGCTTTGATAGGGGTGATGTAACAAAATGTCTTGTTCGTCGAGCACGTTAAATAAATTCCGTTCTGATTTAGGGAAGTGGGGGTATTGGGCCGTAAAAATTGGATAATTCAGTTCAGGCCTATTAATACTATTAATGGCTGTTAATTGACGTTGAATATTCACTGGACCATCACAATAATAAGTGTCCTCATGGCGAAGGTGATATTTTTGCAGTAAAAAATCAACAATTTTTTCAGGGCAATTTTTTTCAATTTCAAGTCGAACTACATGACCATAGTGGCGTGAAAAAATCTCACGTTGTACTGCTTTGGCTAAATCATCAATTTCTTCTTCACGCAAAAATAAGTCACTATTGCGCGTAAGACGAAAAGAATAACAACCACTAATTTCCATTCCTGGGAATAAACTATCCACATGTGTTGTAATAATAGAAGAGAGGTATACAAAATAATGGGCGTCACCGCATAATTCAGAAGGTAAATGAATAACTCTTGGAATTGAGCGAGGTGCATGCACTACTGCATAGTTAATTTTACGATTAAAGGCGTCTTTTCCACTTAGAGAAATAATAAAGTTTAAACTTTTATTAATCAATTGTGGTAGGGGGTGAGCTAAGTCCAACGCTATTGGGCTAATTATAGGTTGAATTTCATGTTTAAAATAATGTTTTGCCCACAAGTGAATGTCATCAGTCCATTGCTCTGTTTCAAGAAAGTGAATCTTTTCTTTGTTCAACGCTGGAAGAAGTTGCTTGTTAAATATTGAGTAAAGTTGTTCAATGAGTTTATGAGTTTTTTGACTAATCTGACTGAATGCTTCATCAGGACGCAAACCATCAATTGTTAATTTTCCTGAAGACATGGCAATTTTTTCTTTAAGGCCCGCAACACGAATTTCAAAAAACTCATCGAGATTACTGCTGCAGATACTGAGAAAGCGCATTCTTTCCAACAAAGGAACGCGCTCATCATTAGCCAACATAAGGACTCTCTGATTAAAAGCAATAATAGAAAACTCTCTATTAATATAGTACTCCGGATTATCCAGTTTCGTTTCCAAAAGTAACTCCATTGATTTTTAAAAATCCTAGCCCCGTTGACAGATCCTATTCAGCGCACTAGAAAAAAACAAACTCCAATAAATAATATGAAACCATAAAAAGGTGACAAATTCCAAAAGGTTAAAGCAAGAAAAAATAGGATGCAGCACAAAGCAATGGGAATGGAAAAATACATACCCACAACCCCTTGGGCAACGGAGTAGCTTGCTGCTGCGAGTAAAGCCAGCGCACCGTATTGTACTCCAATCATGATTTTACGCATCCCAGGACCATTATGGCTGGTCAACCAATGGTATCCGGCCACAGCCATAAGTAATCCTGGTAAATTCAGACTAAGGATGGCAATAATTAATCCAGTGATTCCAGCTGCTTTATATCCTATAAGCGCAGATAATTTAACCCCCGTTAGCCCAGGGAAAATAAAGGTTGAGCCAACCATCGCAACAAACTCTTCTTGGCCTATCCAATGCCGGTACTCAACAGCTTCATACTCCATGAGTTTTAACATAGAGTTACCACCACCTAAGGATATGAGCCCGATTTTTCCAAAACTTAGGAGGATATCAAATAGAGTCCTTAGCATAATTTCAATAGACTTTTTAGGAAAGTTACATATTCGCAGGAAACTTGTTCTCCTAGCAAGTGTTTGGAAATAGTTTCTACCAAATGAAGCGATCTCCCTTCAATACATACGCTAAAATAAATTTTGTTAAGGACCTCGAGACGCGCAAGCTCCATTTTTATTTTAGGTTTGGTTGGAAAGGTGTAAATCAAGGCTTCTTTTTTAACAGAAACTTCTATGCTTTCTTTTGCAATTAGTTGTGTTATTTCCAGCAACTCAGGGTCGGTTAATTCAGTTGGATGTGACAGGTGTTGAGGCGCACTTAAAAGGATTTTGCTGCCAAAACCAAAAGCAGAACCTTTTTTTTGGAGTAGCGGTTTATAAAGTAATTGGTTACGCCTCTTTTTAATATTATAGTTTTGGCTTTGTAGTAAATAATATTCGTCTTCTTTATGTTTTTGTTGGTAATGCGTAATGTTAACTAATGACGGATCGATCATGTTAAGAGTAATTGATTTATTCTCTGGCCAAAAATAACGAATTTCCCATTTTAGATGCTCATCTTTTATATCCATAAAGGTTGCTAAGGGTAGGCTTTTTTCAGGAGCAAATTCGAAATTCCAAATTAGACGTTGTTTCATGCGCGATTGCTACTTGTAAAGTAAAGAGTATATACTACACTTTTATCGTCCAAAGCAAGGGAAGGTATTGATATTATGGCTATTTTGTTTTTTGTGCTCTACCTGATATTTACGCTAGTGGTGCTCTATAGAGCAATGAATCCATTAGTTTGGGAATTAGGCAGCGTTTTTTATTTAATCATAGCAACATTTGCTATTGGTTTGCCCTGGATAATTGGTTTTCTGCTTTGGTTAATCATTATCACGGCATTGCTTGTAGTCTATCTAGAACCTTTGCGTGCAGGTATTGCGGATTATCTTTACAAAACAGCTGGAAAATCGATTCCTAAATTGTCAAAAACGGAAGAGGAAGCGCTTAATGCTGGTGATACCTGGTTGGAACAAGATATTTTTACAGGAAAGCCAGATTGGGATAGATTATCTAATGTAAGCACTGCTCTTTCAACAGAGGAGCAAGCATTTCTCGATAATGAAACTCAAACACTATGTGGTATGTTAGATGAATGGGAAATAAGTCAAGCCCATGATTTACCCAAGAAAGTTTGGACTTATATCAAAGAGAATGGCTTTTTAGGATTGGTAATTCCTAAAGAATACGGTGGCAAAGGTTTTTCTGCACGAATGCATTCTGATGTTGTGATGAAAATTGCCAGTCGCTCAGGGGTAGCGGCGGTAACTGTAATGGTACCTAATTCGTTAGGCCCCGGGGAGCTAATAAATTATTATGGGACAGAGGAACAAAAGGGATATTATTTACCCCGTTTAGCAAAAGGCATTGATATTCCTTGTTTTGCTTTAACTGAACCAGGTGCAGGGAGTGATGCAACATCAATCCAGTCTGATGCTGTTGTTGTGCAGAAGACTGTTGATGGCGAAATGGTATTAGGTTTAAACATTACTTTAGACAAACGCTGGATTACTTTAGCGCCAATTGCTACCTTGATTGGTTTGGCAGTTAATGTCAAGGATCCCAATGGTTTATTACAAGGTGAAGGTGTAGAAGGCATTACTTGTCTACTCATTTCTCGTGATACCCCTAATCTGGAAATTGGAAACAGGCATTTGCCAGCAGATCAACCCTTTATGAATGGTACCATTCGAGGAAAAGATATTTTTGTACCTATATCTACAGTAATTGGTGGTCAAAAGAGAATTGGAAGTGGGTGGCAAATGTTGGTTGAGTGCTTATCAATTGGCCGTTCTATTTCTTTACCAGCGTTGGGTGCCGCTTCCTCTTCGGTTTCCTATTTGACAACCAGTGCTTTTGCGCGAGTTCGTTGCCAATTTAATGTAGAAATAGGTCAGTTTGAAGGTGTAGTCGAGAAACTTGCAGAAATTGCCGGGTTAAATTATTTGATTAATTCAACTCGTTTACTGACAGTAGCAGCTGTAAACGAGCATAAGAAGCCTTCGGTTGCATCTGCAATCACTAAATACTTTAATACTGAATTAGCACGAATTGTTGTCAATTCAGCTATGGATGTGCATGCAGGGCGGGGAGTTGTAGTGGGGCCTCGCAACTATTTAACTAATTTCTATCATGGGGTTCCCATTTCCATCACAGTGGAAGGGGCAAATATAATGTCCAGGAATTTATTAATTTTTGGGCAAGGTTCAATGGCATGTCACCCTTATATTCGGGATGAGTTCTATGCTATTTCCAATCAGGACAAAGAGGCATTTAGAAAGATTATTTGGAAACATATTCAGTACTTTTTGCAAAATTTTGCTAAAACTGTATGTTCTGCATGGACAGGTGGTATATTTATTAGCGCACCGAAACAAAAAATGAAACGCGAGTACAAACGATTGGCACGTTTAAGCCATGCTTATGCTTGGCTTGCGGATTTGTCTTTGATTAAATTAGGTGGTGATTTAAAGCGTAAGGAACGCTTGTCCGCTCGTCTTGCAGATGGAATGTCTTATCTTTATATGGCAATGGGTGTTTTGCGTAACGTGCAATTAAATGGTGATCACCCTGATGATCAGTTATATGCTCAATGGGCTGTCTCTTACTGCTTTTACCATGCACAAAAATCAATGATTAATTTATGTAATAATTTTCCATCGAGAGTACTAGGTACTGTGGTGCGTTTCTTGGCGTTTCCATTTGGACAGACTATGCGCTATCCGAGCGATAAACTGGATTATAGATTAGCAAAACTGGCAGCGCAGAATAACCTTTACCGGGATCGGGTGAAAAAATCGATTTATTTAAGTGGTGATCCGAAACAACCTGTTGATCGAGTTGAACATGCTTTGCAATTAATTATCAAGACCGAACAGATCGCTCAAAAACTTGGGGATTTGAAACGAGTCAAATTTGGTAAATTAAGAGCAAAGCTTCAAGAAAAAGTTGAAAAGAACGAAATCAATCAACAAGAAATGGATGTGTTATTGTCAGTGGAGGCAGCTCGTTGGGATGCAATTCTAGTAGATGAATTTACTTTTGACTCAATGAAAAATAGTTCGTTTAAATCGGTAATTGATGAGATAAAATCACCGTTTATGCAGGATTTTAAATCTGATACAAACGTATGATTAGGGTCACTGCCATTTCCTGAGGTAGTTTTTTAGGGTCTTCCTGAAAGCGAAGACCCATAATATATGTTATATTTTTACAAATTTTTAACAGCGTAGTAAAACTAGAAATTCTGAAAGCTAAATGATTTTGCTATAATTAGGTCAATATGACAATAGAACCCGCTAGAGAGATAATTTATGTCCGCAAACGCCCCGATCAGCACTACTAGAGATTTCACATTACCCCCAAAATCAGAGATATTAAAGGCGATGCAAAATGCGGAAAAATCACCAGAGCTTGCACACTATTTAAGGGATCGGGTTAATGAAATTATCGAAAAATCAAGATTCTATAATAAATCACCCGAAGCAAAGGCAGCTGCCGAAGAAATACGAAAAGCTGTAGATGATTTTGTGCAATTTGTTGAATATAAATTTTCCCAAAGAGCGAATATTTGGCTTGGTGACCTTCCTGAGACTTCAAACTTTAAAAATATGCAGACGGGTATTGCTGAAAAAGCAGTAAGTAATTTAACAGAGAAAAATTATGAGGGCATTCGATTTGACTTTGCTATTAGCCAAGATGGGCATTTTGTTCGAGGTTATGCAGTTCCCGGATCTGATGCCTCATTAGATGAAACTACAGTAGACTCCTTGGATCAATTATTTAACGCATGGTTAGCAAAGAAATATCAAATTGCTACAGAAAATGGTTATTTGTTTCATGTAGATAAAGACGGCAATCATATTCGAAAACTTCCTGTGGAAGAAGTGGAACAATTACTGGCTGATTCAGCAAAAGATTTTCGAGAATATGTTCGAGAGAACAATGTATCTACAGAACTTATAACGCGCCAACGTGAATATCCTGGTGAGCAACGACTGGAGGAACAACGCAGACGAGCTGCTGCTGCAAAAGCCGTTGAAAAAGTTATTGAAGCAGAGGAACTAGAGGCAGCATCTCAAAAAGGAGGAGAACCAGAAGCCGGTGTTGAACCACAAGGTCCAGGGCATGCATAATATGCTGAGTCATCTACAGTTTGAGTTAGGTCTTAGCCCTGAATCTTAAAGACCTGACTCACAATATTGAGTTAATTCTGATTCGCTGCGTATAGCCTTGAAAGGGAGCCTATATCAAACCATATACCACTATAAACATCTGCAGTGACCCCATGTTGCTCAGCGTGGTGTCTAATTAATGGCGTTACGGAATAGCGTCCTTGTTTACAATTTGTGAATATCTGGGGATGATAGCAGCAAATACCAGCAAGAGTGTATTCACGGGGAGTGTTACTTAATTTATTTTCATTGATGATGCCAAAATCTCCATGATGATTAAGCGTTGGATTTTTAGGAACCAAAACAACGTGAATGCAACCAACATTTTCTGGTTGCAATAAAGAAAAATCAAAATCAGTATAGATGTCTGCATTTACAGTAATGAAGGGTTCATTACCTAACAGGGGTAGTGCATTTACAATGCCGCCACCTGTTTCAAGTCCGCCAGGAGGCTCTGGGGAATAACAGATTTCAACATCCCATTGATCCCCTGTTCCTAAGTATTGCCGAATTTTCCCCCCAAGGTAGGCATGATTGATTACAATTTTTTTGAAACCAGCTTTTGCCAAATTTATTATATGATGCTCGATTAAAGGTTTACCTTTAACGATGCAAAGTGCTTTTGGTATTGCATCGGTGATCGGTTTTAATCGTTCACCTCGTCCGGCAGCGAGTATCATTGCTGTTTTCATGGTAAATTGACTCTCATTTGAAGAAAGTGAAAAAATGGATGTAATTCTTCGTAAATCTCAGTACATTCAAGAACATATTTTAATGTTAAAGGTAAATCCTTAAGATATCCTGGCTTATTATCACGTAAATATAAACGACAAAAGATTCCTAAAACTTTCAAGTGCCTTTGCAATCCGCAAAGATCAAAGGCGCGAGTAAACTCAGATAATGAGTAATGATTGGCTGCCGCACTCTGGTGAGTATAAAAGTAACGCACCCATTCCAGGATTTGTTTACGTGGCCAAGAAATATAACAATCTTTGAGTAACGAAACCAGGTCATAAGTTAATGGGCCGCACATGGCATCCTGGAAATCAATAACCCCCAATTTAATTTCAGTGTGCTCCTTGATGAGCATTAAATTACGTGAGTGGTAGTCTCGATGAATGAAAGTAAGTGGTTGTTGCGTTACTTCTGTGGCAATCCAATCCATTGTTTTCTGTATTAGAGTTAATTCCTCTTGATTGAGTTCTAAGGCAAGATAAGATTTAAAAAACCATTCTATGCATAGATTCATTTCCTTAAGCATATGGGGTTTATCAAAAGGGAGTAAGCTCGAATCGTAAATGGAGCAAGATTGAATTTTAATTAAAGTTTCCATAGCTTGGTGATAGTATTTATTAGCAGTTTCAAGCCGAAGATCATTCAATAAAAGTTCATCCCCCAAGTCGCTTAATAATAGGAATCCTTGCTCAAGATCAATAGCAAGTATTTCGGGAGTAAGGATTCCGGTTTTCTTAAGGGTTTGGGCAATGTGTATAAAAGGTTCAAGATCTTCTTTGTCTGGAGGGGCATCCATTACCACGTAGGTTAACCCATCATGGTGAAGACGAAAATATCTTCTAAAACTGGCATCTCCTGCTAAAGGTACTAACTGAAAATCTTGATGTTTTAACGTGTAAATGAGCCATTCTTTCAGTGCGTTTTCTCGTGCATGCATGGTATACTTCCTTCCTCGATTTTGGCAGTAACTTATAATTTGATCTCTTTTTTCCATGAATGGGGTAGGTTTTTAAAGAAAAACAACTCACCGACTGATCAAAAATAATTTAGTTACATGTTTTTTGGCGCATGATAAGGCATTTTATTACTCGTGAACAAGATTTCATTCAAATGGTTCTTGATGAGCATGCTGGCTATGGTGCTTATTGTGTTTATGGTACTTTATCATACTTTCGCCTATTCTGCCCCATTAATTAGTGAGCCAGTACAAGCCTGTGTCATTGCACGTGATGTTGATTTGACTAATGCAATAAGAGCCAAATTTGCTCAATGCCTTGGTTGGCAAACGGATCAAAACGCCCCTATCTGCCATGGTACCTATCAACCTATCACCGTTAATCCGCTTACAACAGCTGACGAAATACGCATTATGGCGGATCGTGTTTCTTTTTACCAGGATAAGCCATCTACCTTGAGCGGGCATGTAGAAGTGCAACAAAATCTGAGAATAGTTAATGCACAAACAGCTTATGTATTTCGCGATCCTAAAAGTAATCAAATTACCAAAATTGAGTTTTTAGGCAATGTCCATTACCTGGAGCCTGATAAATTATTGATTGCTCGTAAAGCATCAATTAACCCACAAGATAAGTCAGGCCAGATTGAGGATGTAATATATCGATTTAATACCAATAAGCGTGGGACAATGTTACCTGCATGGGGAAGAGCAAGTTTAATGCAGCGTT
The DNA here is from genome assembly GCF_004283175.1 of Legionella longbeachae. GTDB lineage: Bacteria > Pseudomonadota > Gammaproteobacteria > Legionellales > Legionellaceae > Legionella > Legionella longbeachae. The sequence goes on along the minus strand of NZ_RXNW01000010.1, from coordinate 5,232 downwards.
TTGCTAATTCTGATTATCTATTACGTCAGGCCACTTATACAACCTGCGCCCCACAAGATAAAGCTTGGGATGTTGAAGCTAAGTCCATTGTTATTGATAATAATAGAAAGATAGGGGTTGCCCGAAATGCTAAAGTACGGATCCGTGAATGGCCGATTCTCTATGTCCCCTATTTAAGCTTTCCAACAACAAAAGAAAGAAAATCGGGATTTCTCATGCCTTTGGGAGGATATTCTAATGTAGGCGGTTTTGATTTTGGGCTGCCTTATTATTGGAATATTGCCCCTAATTATGATCTAACTATAACACCTCATCTTTACACGGAACGTAATGTAATGATTGGGGGGGAGTTTCGTTATTTAACATCAAAAAGTATGGGTATCATTACTGGTGATTTTCTACCAAATGATGCTGCATATCGTAACTTTTTAAACAGCCATGCGGATGAGTTTCCTTGGTTCAGAAACGAATCAACTAATCGTTGGTTTTGGGGAATTCGTAATACGACACAATTTAATCCTGATTTGCGATTAAATGTGAATGTTCAACAAGTTTCTGATGATTACTATTTCCAGGACTTTAGTACTAATTTAGCGCTTATTACTGAAAGGCAGTTATTACGCCAAGCAGATTTAACCTATGCTACAGAGCATTGGACATTTAGGGGAATGGCACAAAGTTTTCAAACCTTACATCCAATTAATGAAACCCCCATAGCTGATCAATATGAGCGTTTGCCACAATTATACGCACGCGGTTATTATTATGATCTCCCCTTGCAGGCTAATTTAAATGTCACTGGGCAATATGACCAGTTTTTTTGGCCGACATCAATGCCGCAAGACGTTCCCATATTAATGCCCCAAGGTGTTCCAATAGAAATGCCTCAAGGACCTAGATTCCATCTTAATCCAGAACTCTCGTTACCACAAAGAACTAACTGGGGATATGTTACTCCCTCCGTAGAGTTTGTAGAAAACTATTACCAGGTTCAAAACAATTGGAATAACATGCACACGGATTACAATCGCTTTATTCCCCGTTTTAGCACCCAAGGTGGTTTGTTTTTTGAGCGTAATTATAATTGGAGGGGTGGCTCTTATACACAAACCTTAGAGCCAAGTTTATTTTATTTGTATGTACCTTTTTATAACCAAAGCCAGCTACCTATATATGATACTGCGAATATGATTTTTAATTTTGATCAACTTTTTAGAACAAACCGTTTTTCAGGTTTTGATAGAATTGGTGATGCAAATCAACTTACTTATGCATTGACTACTCGTTGGTTATCAGAGGAAACAGGTTCTGAGTTAGCTGCTTTCTCTGTAGGACAAATCAAGTACTTTTCGGATAGAAAAGTGCAACTTTGTCGTAGCCCTTCTGGTGTATGTTTCGCAAATCCCTTAGAAATTGGGCAATTATCACCGTTTTATGGGTATTCTCCTATTGCGAGTAGAGCTATGTATTCTTTAGGCCCATTTTGGAAGTTGCTTGGAGATTATGTTTGGGATCCCGCTACCTCTGCTACGAACAATGCTGATTTAAATATCCATTATCAGCCTAAGTCAAATGCAGTTGTCAATTTGGGGTATAGTTACTTAGTGAATGGTGATGTTACAGCAGTTAGAAATAATACAGGGGTTGATAATGCGTTGCATCAAGTTCTGGGTTCCATTTCCTGGCCATTAAGTGATAGATGGAGTGCGATTGGGGCATACAGCCACAATATTAGTAAAGATTATAGTATGATGTCGTTGCTGGGAATGCAATATGACAATTGTTGTTGGGCAATACGAATTTTAGGCGGAAGAACATTTAAAAGCTTAGACGCAAATTATTCACCTCGATATAATAATAATATTTATTTGCAAATTTTATTAAAAGGCTTAGGATCAGTAGCCAATAGTGATCCAGGCAGTGTATTGAATACCTATATCCCAGGATATAGTGATCCATTTCATCGTTAAATCATGGAATGGTGAAAATTAAACAAATCTGCTTGAATTTTGGATAAAAATAACCTAAATTGCTCGAAAAAAGTAAATAAGGATTCAGTTATGTATAAGAAAATAGCACTGATATGCATCTTCTTTTCTGTGGTTATGGGTATTGCACAAGCAAAACAAATGCTGGATAAAGTAGTTGCCGTTGTCAACGATGGTGTTATTACTGAGAGCGAATTAAATAAGCAGGTCGAGTTATCAAAAAAACAAATTCTTGCACAAAAGATGCAATTACCTGAAGAATCAGTATTACGCAAACAGGTGCTGCAGCATTTGATTGATGTTGACTTACAACTGCAAATGGCGAAAAAAAATGGCCTTACTGTAGATGATACCGAGTTAAATCAGGCAATTGAAAAAATTGCATCCGCGAATCATGTCACTTTAACACAGTTACGCGAAGAAATTGTACGGCAGGGTATGAGTTGGGATGAATACAGGGAAAATATTCGTAAAGAAATGCTCTTAAGCCATTTGCAGCAAAAAGCGGTTGGTAGAGATGCCATGGTTACAAGTGAGCAAGTCGAGCAATATTTAAAGACAGAGGGTGGAATTGTCGATCGCTCAGCACTAACTTACCGTATTCAAAATATAGTTATCCCCTTGGGTGAAGAGCCTACCTCAGAACAAGTAAAAAAAGCTAAAAATAAAGCAGAGTTACTGTTATCGAAAATCAAGAAAGGCGATGATTTTAGTCGCCTTGCTATAGAAAACTCAAGCGGAGAGTTTGCATTGGAGGGGGGGGACTTAGGTGAACGGCATCTCGCTGAGATCCCCGAACTATTTGCTAAAGAAGTTGTGAAAATGAAAGTTGGCCAAGTTGCTGGTCCCTTGCGTGCAGGAAACGGTTTTCAGCTTATAAAATTGGTTTCTATTGGCGGAGAAAATCAACACCATATTATTACTAAGACCCATGTACGCCACATTCTTCTAAAGCCTGATCCGAACATGCTTCCTGAGGATGCAAAGAAACAAGTTCGGAATATTTATCAGCAAATAAAAGCAGGGAAGGACTTTGCCCTGATGGCTAAGCAATATTCATTAGATTCTGCAAGTGCCGTGAAAGGTGGCGATTTGGGTTGGGTTTCACCGGGGGTATTAGTTCCTGAATTTGAAAAAGCGATGGATAAGTTAGCTATTAACGAAATTAGCCCTCCAGTTAAATCGCAATTTGGCTGGCATTTGATTCAAGTTCTTGGTCGTAAGCAAGAAGATGACTCTGAAGCGTTTAAAGTGCAAAAAGTAAGGCAATTTTTACAGCAAAGAAAATTCGCAGAAGCCGTACAAAATTGGCAACAACACATACGAACAGATGCATATGTAAACATTCTAGATAAGGAATTAGTATGAAGCCACTGCTTATTAGTAGTGGGGAGCCTGCAGGTATTGGTCCAGACTTATGTTTGGCCCTTGCTGATTACGACTTTCCATTAGTCATTTTGGGAGACCGAGATGTTTTGGAAGCTCGAGCAAAAGAATTGAAACTTGATATTAGTTTTACTTCGTACATGGGAGAGCCTCTCAAGTCCAAGCCTGGATGTTTATCGGTACTGCCTGTTTCATGTCCTGCCCCTGTCCAAAGCGGTTGTCTTAATCCTGATAATGCTGGTTATGTTGTGGAGTTACTAAACCAGGCGGCACGATTATGTGGCAGTGGAGATTTTTCTGCTTTAGTCACTGCACCAGTGAATAAGGCAAACATTAATAAAGCAGGAATCACATTTAGTGGGCATACTGAGTTTTTTGCACAATTTTACAATGTCGAAACAGTCGTTATGATGTTGGCTTGCTCTCAGATGAAGGTGGCTTTAGTCACAACACATCTTCCTTTGCGAAAAGTAGCAGACTCGATTACATCCAGTTTAATTATCAAAGTAGTAAGCCAATTACATCAATCATTGATTAAGGATTTTAATATTTTAATCCCACGCATTAGGGTAGCAGGATTAAATCCTCATGCTGGGGAGTCAGGCTATTTAGGTCGGGAAGAAATTGAAGTAATCTCTCCGGCGTTGAAATTTCTTCAAGAGCAGGGCATTCAAGTCGAAGGGCCTGTGCCTGCTGATACTATGTTCATCAAAAACCAATTAAATGATTGTGATGCCTATGTTGCTATGTATCATGACCAGGGGTTACCCGTTTTAAAATATGCTGATTTCCATGAGGCAGTTAATGTAACTTTAGGATTGCCAATCATTCGAACCTCTGTAGATCATGGAACCGCTTTAGAACTAGCAGGAAAAAATATACTTGATACGGGTTCAATGTTTGCAGCGGTTGAGATGGCTAAGTCCATGGCTTTATCTAGGATGAGATGATGACAACAATTAGTTTAATTGCTGCAATTGATGAATCTGGCGGATTAGGAATTAATAATCAATTACTTTGTCATTTACCGGCTGATTTACAACATTTCAAATCCATAACAATGGGAAAACCCATTATTATGGGAAGAAAAACATTTGATTCTATAGGGAAGCCACTACCAGGTCGACTAAATATTGTGTTAAGTCGATCATTATCTTTTATTGATGGAGTTCATGTTTTGGACTCGTTAGAAAAAGCAATTGAATATACTGCTGGCCATGATGAGATAATGATAATTGGAGGAGCGGTATTATTTAATGACGCGATTGATAAAGCAAGTTCTTTATATATAACACATATACATCATCAATTTGCAGCAGATGTCTTTTTTCCAAAAATCGATAAATCAGTTTGGCATTGTCAAAATGAGCAATTCCGACATCAAGATGAAAAAAATAAACATGATATGACCTTCTGTTTTTATGAGCGAAAGCACTAATATATATTTTAGATTCCTACTTTTATTAAATTACTAATCATCATTCCTCTTAAGCACTTACTTATATGTTAATTTTACTATTCTTAGGGTAAAGAGCTTCGCTTTCACAATGATTTTAGAAATCGATTTCAGTAAAGATATGGAAGTACTACAACACGTAATCAAACAATGATGAAAGTTATTTTAATTTAATGAATGAAATTAGTTAAGCAGTATATAGATGAAAATTTACCCATTATGGGTTAGATAAAATCTATATGGATTACAATAAGTAACTGATAAAAACAATTTTAAAAAAAAACAAAAAAGTGTTTGACACTGAGTCTGAAATGAGTAGAATACGCAGCACACCTTGAGGGTGAAGTTCATTAAGAATAGAGAAGACAAACTGTGTGGGCACTTTGAAAGACTTTGAGTGCT
>NZ_RXNW01000001.1:405774-489687 GCF_004283175.1 Legionella longbeachae | reverse complement strand
TGCCAAACCAAGTGGTATATCATCGTCATTTTAAAGCGGATTTGTAGTAGACGATTTTAAAACTAATCATGGCCGTCCAGTAGCCCGTTCTTTTCTACAAAATATTGTGGATGTGGTTGGCTCAATTGCTCAAGCTGTAGAAGCGGACTGGATGTATGAAACGCCCAAAATTGATGGCGTCGTTAGCACGGTATCTGTGAGTCTTGATGGTACTTGTGTGCTCATGGTCAATGAAGGTTGGCCAGAAGCCATGACAGGAACAATTACATTGTATAATAAGGTTGGAAAGCGGTTGCATACTCTTTATTTAGGGGCAGCGCCAGAATATGGCAAGACGAACTTTTTGGATCGTCTTGAGCGAGAAGTGTACCGCATTAAATTACAATACCCTAATGCAACCTATGTGGGTATTGCTGATGGTGCATGAGTGAGTTGGGATTTTTTAGAACGCCACACCCAATATCAAGTGCTCGATTTTTTTCATGCAACTGAATATCTTGCAGAAGCGTCTCATGCCATGCACCCAATCGATACTTCAGCACGGAAAATTTGGCTCGATTTGGCCTGTCACCGATTAAAACATGAGTTTAATGCAGCATCACAATTACTTAGTGAAATGAGCAACATGCTACCCAATAGACAAAATCAGGGTATTTCAATGGTTCTGCATTTAAGAGCGTTAATATCAACCAAAGGTCGATGGGAACAATTTGGGGAGCGTATTCATCAAGCAGGTTTAATCGGTCTGGCAGAAATTTACTAGTTATTTATAAGAAACAAAACAGTACATTAATTCGAGGTCATACCCGTTCAAACAAGCTCTTGCACCTTCTGTAGTATATCCTTTTTTCCAATACTGCGAACCAAGCCTCCACCCAACTTCCACTGCATGGCCAAATGGAGCTTCCCATTTTATATGATTTAATCCAATAAAACCAATGAACTGGTTCTTTGTTTATTCTTCAGCTGCCCATAATGTATATCCAAGTTCATCAAACTGTTTATTCATACTAGAAATAAAATCAGTCACCTGGTTGATTGTCAGTGAGCCTTTTAAGAACTCAATCACTTTAGGTTCCTGGTTGATATAATAATATTCGACAGCATCCTCATTGCGCCAAGGGCGCAATAGCAACCTAATCGTTTCAATTATTCTCATAAGCCACCTCAATCAATTAAGACAATTTGAATTTGATTATAAATCGATTAGGGATTTTAAAAATACAATTACTCATGTCCTCAATCATAAGGCTTGAGGTTTTTTATAATAAGTAGATACTTTTTTAGCCATCCAACCATTGTCTGGGAAAGTTGTTCCTGGTACTTCCCAAACACCTGTTGCAAAAGCACCTGCCCCCCATAAAATTGCAAATATATGTGCATCAACAGCACTTTTCAATTGGTCAGAACTAGTGTGTGCCCAATTAAAATTGTTTAACCTCAAACACTGTGTCGCACTTTTGTTAGCACATAAGCTGTATGCAGCCGGTAAATGAGCAATATCATGATTAATCCAGGAGGCGATATTACTTAAATCTTGGTGTAAGTTGGAGTCACCAAAAAAGTATACTGGCGCGGTACCTTCCTCACGTGCATCGAGAACAGGCTCATCCTGAGTAGGAATATGAGCAGCAGGTATCTGCCATAACATGGCGGGTATAAAATTTTTTCCTGCCTGCTCCCCTAATCCCTCACTTATTTCTTTGGTCATAGCCAGAAAGTTTTTCCATGCAGCATCATTATAGAATGTTGCCTGATTAATTAGTAAATTAGGAAATAGGTTGCTGTAATCATCAGCCCCATACCGATCAAAATAAATAAAATCGGGTTTGTAAATACCCGTGAATAATTCAAAGCTTTTTAAATCTGCAAGGACCTTATCAACATAAGGCCTTACTGCAGAGAAGCCTTGATGTATCCACCATCCTCCTTCCGGAACTGCGGAAATATTTTCATGAACGCCCACGGCAACATGGGGGCCAAAATATTTAGCCATCCAGTTTTGTGCTTGTAACCAGCCATTAAAATTATCTGTAAAATAAGGGATATCACTCACTGCGTTTGACGCACTACAAAGTGGCTGTACATACTCATTCACGCAAGCAGCAAAAATTTGCCCTGCAGTATAATTATCAGTTTTAGATTTAAGCCAAAGATGCAAATCAGTAGGAGTACCGTTGATTGTTACCGGTTTATTATCCCAACCATACGTACAATTTGGCGTATTGCTACTGTTATAACTAACTTTTTTAGTCATCATACAATAAGCATCTGAAAGAGCCTGTTTAACCGGGATAGTTAATGATTTAACCGTCTCCACCCGATTTGTATTACCTAAATAACCGAGCATGTCTGGGTTTAGTAAAATAGTGCCATATGTTCCTGTGTTGCTGTAAGCATTATCTTCCAGAGTCTTAGATAAAAACATAAGATTGAAAAAATGTTTTGTTAAATCTTCCAAATGGGTCACACTATCAGTATTCCAACCACCACTGAGTTGCCAGCCATATTCAACCAGGACGGGATTAACAGGATGCCCAGTATTCGTCCTAATACTTTTAGCCATGTTAATCATATTCCAAATTTTATATGGAGTTTCTATTTTCCCAGGATCACCATCACCGCCAGCACCGTTGTAGGTAAATACAGAGTCAACACGAATATTCGTCGGTTCTTGCAGGGCTCCATTCGTTATCGTCCCCATTGCCAGGTAATTTGGCCAACCAGAAATCTTGGAATTATTTAGATCTGCGCCATAAGCAAAAGTTGCTGTGATCATGGTACATAGAATAGAAAATTTAAGAGCTCTCTTTTTCATGCAATACGTCCTAAACTTAGTCTTTAAACGGCAAATAAATCGAACAAATATAATTTATTATTGATTTTTATAAATGAATATGTGCATAAGATTGCTGATTATATCATAACCACCGCCTCATTGATCAAAAAATAGGCAAATGTTTCGTGAATAGAATATCAGCTGTGTCAGCTATCAGAGGCGCAACTTAAGAAAAATTGACTACCCCCATGTCGTTTAAAATGCATCATCCCCTGTGACAGTGAAGATTATGCTGAGAAATAAAATTTCTAGCAGGTTTGTTGCTTCCCTGCTTTTTCCACTTAATTTTTCATGCCTGTTTCAGTAGTATTAGTTGACAAATTAGAAAGTTGATCTTGAGTCCAGTTAAATAACTTTTGCCCCACAGCCATCCCCACTGCTACTCGTGCCGTGCCCCATCCAATCCTAAATTGCTGTTGAAAGAAGCTCATCCGGCCCAGAAAAGAGCGTTGTAAATTTTTTGATTCATTCCACACTTTAGTAAGGGCTTCCTGTGTCGTTGGTGGTTTGATATTAGGGGGAGTTGCATATTGCATATTGCGAACATAATTGAAGGGGCTCGATAAAATTGTAGCAACTCCTGCTGCCGTTGCATTATGGATAAACTCAAGTTTCGGTTGATTTTCATTAGTAGTATTATTTTCAGATTTTTTTATCGTACTACTCATAAAAGTACGCAACATTTCATAAGTACTCCCAAAAACCATGTCACGCGTCATTGTCGCCGCCGTTCCTTTTAGAAAAGGCTTAATACCTCCCAGATTCCACATCTCCCGAATACTTGAACGAAAAGATGCATTTTCTTGTCCCCAGGTATGGTATTTGATCGCAGAAATACTGTTTGTGAATATCCCGCCAATACTTCCGGCAGTCATGCCCACAAAAAATTGAGAAAATGTTTGATTAATCCCTAAAGTATTACGTAAATAAGGAAATAAGTACCTGTTTAGCTCACCTTGTGCCACATAATAGATACCACCAAGAAAAGCGCGCTGCACGAATGCCTGAGAAAATCCTTGGTAAGGAGATTTAAAATTCTGAGATAACAGGAAAGGACGATTATGTTTCACAGATAAATACAAGGCTCGATCCCATGGATTAAATAATCCTGAGTTTGATGCTCCAGCAAGCAATCCGCTTGCAACATCAATATTAAATTTTTGCTTGTAATTTTGCTTTAAATCTGACTCAGATGCTTGTTCTTTCGTACCGTTTTTGCTCATCTTCCCCCCAACATTTATTTTTCTAAAAAAGAAGGCATTATAGCTTATTTGTTCAAATAATAAACTTTTACAAATTTTAAAAATGCTATCTACATTTTTATGGCCGGAAATAAAAAAAGAATTAAAAAGATGTTCTGGGAAATTTTCATCCCTTCATGCAAAAGAGCACATCAAGCTCAACCTTTTTTCAAGCAGCGGTTTCGGGAAAAAACAAAAGATGATAATGACTTTCACTTTTCTAGATAGTATCTATAATAACAACAGAAACTTATAATTAGAATGGTACTACCAAATAGTCGCAAATGGAGATTGTATTATGGCTAATGTAGCTCAAGTATTAGTGGATACTTTAAATAATGCTGGAATAAAACGGATTTATGGTATCGTCGGCGACTCTTTAAATGGAGTTACTAATGCCTTACAAAAATACAAAAAAAATATAGAGTGGGTACATGTGCGGCACGAAGAAGCCGCCGCATTTGCAGCAGGTGCAGAAGCGCAAGTAACGGGTGAATTGACCGTTTGTGCAGGAAGTTGTGGGCCGGGTAATTTGCATTTAATTAATGGACTTTATGATTGTCATCGTAGTGGTGTGCCCGTATTGGCAATTGCTGCACATATTCCGAGCCCAGAAGTTGGCGGTGATTATTTTCAGGAAACCCATCCTAATATCTTATTTCAAGAATGCAGTTGTTTTTGCGAAGTGGTTTCAACTCCGGAACAAATGCCACGGTTGTTACAAATTGCGATGCAGACCGCCAAAGCAAAATCAGGTGTTGCTGTATTAATTATTTCAGGTGACGTTGCTTTACAACAAGCACAGCATAGTGCGCGTACAGAAAATTATTCATATATACAGCCAGAGGTAGTACCTCCTATGCCTGTTTTAATGGATATTGCCGCACGTTTAAATGCTGCTAAAAATGTTACCTTATTTTGTGGTATTGGTGCAGCAGGTGCGCATGAAGAGTTGATGCAATTATGTAATCTTTTGCAAGCACCCGTTGTTCACTCTCTCCGAGGGAAACCGTTCATTGAGCACAATAATCCTTATGATGTAGGCATGACTGGACTTATCGGTTTTTCCTCAGGTTATTATGCCATGGAGGCTTGTGATACTTTATTATTACTAGGTACCAGTTTCCCATATCGACAATTTTATCCAGCTAAAGCGCAAATTATTCAAATTGATTTGCACGGAAATCGATTAGGATTGAGAACGGATTTGGCTTTAGGCGCAGTGGGCGATATTGCTTGTACTTTAAAGGCATTAATACCGTTGGTACTTCCCAAAAACGACCGTAGCCATTTAGATAAAGCAAGAGTGCACTATCATAAAACACGAGAAAATCTAGATGCCTTGGCAACAAAAACCTCCGATCATAAGCCGTTGCATCCACAATTTTTAGCAAAATGTATTGACGATGCAGCAGGCGATGATACGGTGTTTACTGCGGATGTAGGAACACCTACTGTATGGGCTGCACGTTATTTGCAGATGAATGGCAAGCGTCATTTATTAGGCTCCTTTAATCACGGTTCAATGGCAAATGCGTTGTCACAAGCGATAGGAGTGCAAGCAGCTTACCCTCAACGCCAAGTGATCGCACTATGCGGCGATGGTGGTTTTTCCATGCTAATGGGTGAGATTTTAACACTGATTCAACAGAAATTACCTGTTAAAATCGTCATTTTCAATAATGGCACTTTAGGCTTTGTGGAAATGGAAATGCACGTTGGTGGTATGTTGGATTATGGTACATCATTATCAAATCCTAATTTTGCCGCTATGGCTGAAGCAATTGGAATTAAAGGAGTGCGAGTGGAAAGTGCTTCCACTTTATCTACTGATCTTGAAAGAGCTTTTGCTCATCAAGGGCCCGTGATTGTTGATGTAGTAGTGGATCGTAATGAGTTAATTATGCCTCCAACTATCGAGCTAGGACAGGTAAAAGGTTTTAGCTTGTACATGATGAAAGCGATCATCAATGGCCAGGGTGATGCAGTACTTGATTTGATGAAAACTAATTTGTGGCGAGAATGAGCAGATTTTGGAATGTAGCAAAAGTAGCTCCAGTCGTGCCATGGGTAAAATTTAAGCAATAACATTGCCTGCTATGCAAGGATTTATGCCTAAAATTTCCTATTACTTGAATTTATTCCTGGTTTGGTTTTACCCATGACAAAGATTAGCCACAATATAGAGAAAATCAATGAGCTATTGGGTAATGGATATCCCATCTCGAGCACTTGAATTGTCAGCGGACACGAATATTTATTAAAATACCAATCTGCCACCAATCGATAAAATGCGCCTCCGATAGTAAGCCTTTCCTGCTTGAAGAATAATATTTTTCCAATTTACTAAGGCTTGTTGAATGGTCAACTCACCTTAATTTCGCAAATCAGTACTATGGAACTTAAGGCGCATTTTATCTGAATTACTTTTACTGATTAAAAAACGAGACTTCGCCAGAAACCACATCGTACAAACCACCAATTATTTTTATGGTTTTTTGAGCGATTAATTCGCTTAATATAGTACTTTTACTGAGAATCATTTTGATGCTGTTTTCCACATTAATTCGAGCAACTTCATTGACATAAGGGAGATTACTTCCATTCCGATCCTGTTTAAAAGAAGTTTCTTGATCAATTGCAGGTGTGATTTTATGTAAAAGTTGTGTTAAATACCCTAATTCTGCATGATCACAAGCCCCCTTTATCGCACCACAATTTGTGTGGCCAAGGACTACAATGAGTTTGGAACCAGCTACTTTACATGCAAACTCAAGACTCCCGATAATGTCGTCATTTACAATATTACCAGCAATTCGAATACTGAAAATATCACCAAGCCCCTGATCAAAAATAAGTTCAGCAGGTGTTCTTGAATCAATACAACTCAAAATTGAGGCAAAAGGATATTGTCCATCAGCCGTCTCATTCACCTGTTGGAGAAGATTACGATTGTAGCGCAGATTTTGGACAAATCGCTGATTCCCCTTTTGAAGCAAATCAATGGCTTGATCTGGAGTAATATTAAGTTGCTCTTCTCTACTGATTGTTTTCATTAAAACTCCTCTATTTTAGTGACTTTTATTTAGCTCAATTTTTTATAAATATAAACATTATTAAGGATTAAAACATAATTTTCTTAATTATGAGGATTTTAAAAACATACAAGACATGAAATATATTGTAGCAACTATTCGTCATCAAATTATCGCGAACTATAACCTAAAAGATTCTATTAAAAAAATATTTTTAAGATCTATAAAACTAGCAATCTTTAGTTTCACAGATATACTAATACGCAGTCCCATAGGTTGGATTTAAAAAAGGACTATTCCACATGTCGAAAATTAAGGGAGACATTTGAATGACCGACAAGGATAACACTAAAAAATTTACAACAACAGATTCAGGCATACCTGTTCCAAGTGATGAATATTCTCTGAGCATTGGGCCAAATGGTCCGCTCGTATTACATGATCACTATCTGATTGAGCAGATGGCAAATTTTAATCGTGAAAAAATTCCCGAGCGCCAGCCCCATGCAAAAGGTGGTGGAGCATTTGGCTATTTTGAAGTAACGGAGGATGTAAGCAAATACACAAAAGCTGCTGTATTCCAACCCGGAACAAAAACAGATGTAGTAATTCGTTTCTCAACTGTTGCAGGAGAACGTGGAAGTCCTGATACCTGGCGTGATCCTCGTGGCTTTGCAGTCAAATTCTACACCAGTGAAGGTAACTTCGATATGGTCGGTAACAATACTCCTGTTTTTTTTATACGTGATCCCATGAAGTTCCAACACTTTATTCGCTCTCAAAAACGCAGAGCCAACAATAACCTACGTGACCATGACATGCAATGGGACTTCTGGACCCTTTCCCCTGAATCTGCACACCAGGTGACATGGCTGATGGGGGATCGGGGAATCCCCAAAAACTGGCGCCATATGAACGGTTATTCAAGTCATACTTACATGTGGGTAAATACCCAAGGTGAGAAATTTTGGGTAAAATATCATTTTAAAACTGATCAGGGCATTGAGTTTCTAACCCAAGAAGAAGCAAATCATCTTGCTGGAACAGATGGTGATTATCACATCCGTGACTTATATGAATCAATTGAACGTGGTGATTACCCAAGTTGGACTCTATACATGCAAATTATGCCGTTCAAAGAAGCGGAAACTTATCATTTTAATCCCTTTGATCTAACAAAAGTATGGCCCCACGCCGATTATCCTCTAGTCAAAGTAGGCAAACTTACCCTAAACCGCAATCCAGCTGATTATCACACTGAAATTGAACAAGCAGCATTTGAGCCTAACAATATGGTACCTGGAACCGGAATCAGTCCTGATAAGATGCTTCTCGCCCGAGTATTCTCCTACGCCGATGCACATCGGGCGCGGTTAGGGGTAAATTACAAACAAATACCTGTAAATAAACCCCAATGCCCAGTACACAGTTACAGTAAAGATGGTGCCATGCGAATTGAGAATGTCTCAGATCCCGTGTACGCACCTAATTCTAAAGGAGGTCCCAAAGCAGATAGCTCAAAAAACCCTGAAGTAGCGACCTGGGAGGCTCATGGAGATTTCGTACGTACAGCATATACACTCCGAAAGGATGATAATGACTTTGTACAGGCAAACACTCTTGTTCGGCAAGTTATGGACGATGAGGCTCGTAACCGACTGGTCAGTAACGTAGTCGCTCACCTAAAAAATGGCGTCACGCAGCCGGTGCTTGCAAGAGCATTTGAATACTGGAAAAAAATCGATCAACAAATTGGTGAACGCATTGAAAAAGGTGTAAAGGAAAGCTAAAGCGAGAATATCTTCCTTAAGGAATTATAGTCGTCCTCGCACAAGCGAGGACTCATATTGATGCAGACCACATGCTCTCATAAAAAATAGATTTCTGCTTTCGCAAAAATATCCCCTTACGCCAGTGGCTTTGTTGCCTGCATCAAAAAATTACTCTATTCAATAATAATCATTTATAAAAAAAGTCATAAGACCTTATGAAGGATCATTTATAACCCATAATTTCACCCAGCCCCAAAAAGATCAAATACTTTACAAGATGAGTTATAAAATGTACATTTTGACCACAATGAATTGCCAAAATACGACACCTAATCGATTTTTGCCTAAATAGAGGTTCTTTGATGCGCATTTTTAAAATAAATAAAGCTTGCATTTTCACGCTGGGACTAACGGGTTTACTCGCTGTAAGTCATTGTGCTTTCTCACAAAATACATGTGGGAATGGTCGTATGTCAGTTAGCTTTGACTTATCAAAAACAAACAATACACGAATTGAAAATAAAAATACTTATATCGTGGTATTAGGTATTGATCCTGCAACCAAAAAATATGCTTATGTGGCATTTAATGATGGCAATCAGACAGGATCACTCGTTGATATTACTGATGCCAATATAAATGGAAAAAATTATGGCGTTTCATTGTCAGAATTAATTCCAAGCTCAGGAGGAATGGCTAAAGCCTGTATACCTCATCTTACTTCAGGCAGAATTTATGTTTCTTTTGGAAATGCATTGGAGATACCTACTGACAAGAGAACATTGACGCCCATCCAACCCGATGTAAATAACCCACAAACAACTACAAACGGAACACTTTTTGATAAAATTGAATTTAATTACAACACTCATGGTGAAACGGTAATTAATCCAACTGGCGTTGATTTTATTGCCATACCCTATACCATTCAACAAGCTGGACATGAATATGGACATTTTGGCGGACTTGATGGTGTCATAAAAAATATGAAATCAATCATTTGTCATGCTGCAGGAGAAACATTAAATTCATCCGAATGCACGCAACGATGGGAACACTCAGAATGGTCAAGTCTCGTAGTTTATAATTCAGAAAATGCTTTGATGCGAATTGATGCTCCGGGAAGGTTTGGTCATCGATTTAGTGGATATTTTAATAACTATATCAATGAATTGAGCAAGTATTATACTTCATCTACAAATCGTTCCATAAGGATTGATTTAAAAGAATTAAAAAAAGGGATTTGGTCTGGTATTTTTATTCCAAATACTCAAACATTAGTCTTTTCACCTGAACTCGGCTCAAGTTCTGAATCTATCTCTTACAAATTGGATTCACCCAACGCAAGTAATTCAATTTTAATGGGTTCCCAGGCACCATTTAATAATCGCAACGAGATAGACTCCACCCTCACACGCGATTTGACTGCTGCGATTGTTTCAGGGATGTTGATGCGAAAAGAATCCGCTTTTATAGGGAAAGATTTTTTTGATTCACAAGGTAATCCTGTTTTTAAAAATAAAGAACAAATGCAGCAATTGCTTCCCTATTACTTTAATAATATAGATTATTCTGTAGATTATAATGTAAATCAATGTGGAGCTACTCAAGATGCTCCATGTGTGAATGTTTATTCTGAAGCGATGCATGCGTTAAGTTTCGATAAAAATATAGAACATCCACAAAAGAGCTATACGAATGCTTATGCCTTTTCTTATGATGACTTTTTAGGTATGGATGGAACCAATACACAAACTGATAAGAAACCCGTAACTATAGTAATTGGCGACATGAAAAATCGCAAAATCCCTCATGTTGATCCTTAAGACAGTCATAAATGGTGAATTTAATGAGACTTTAGAAAAAAAGCAGCGTCAATAGAATGGAATAGAGTCATTTTTGATGTTGCTGATTTTTTAAACCCAGCAAAAACTTTAGTTCCATTCACTTTTAAGAGAATTACTATTGATATTCTAAACGCCGGCAAAATATGCCATAGAAGGGAAAGCTTTTAGTTTGATGCCATTGAAGAATGTACCATGCTAAAAATTCGTAAAGTTATTTCAATTTTGCCATCTGCCACTGTGATAAACTATGAAAAATTAGTTTTAATTGTGTTAACAATGTGCTTGGTTCTGAGGTTAAGATGGCTATTTCTCTAAGTTTTATAGACATAGATAGCATTAACCAATCGATTCAAAAGGAACATGAGTCCTGGGTAAAAAAAAATGCTCCTCAATATGTTAATTTCGATAAAATAAAAAATCCGCAATACAGTATTTTAAATTATCCTGATTTGTGGTCTGGTGCACGACTTTTTGAAACAAAGATAGAAAAAATAGGTATTAATAACCCTGCAAGTGAAGAAATTGCTGAGTTAATACAAAAAGCACAAAAGAACTACAAAGCAGATCCTTTAAAAACAGAGGAGATTAAGCGCTTTGAAAAAAAATACACGAAATACCTGTCATTATTAAAGGAACGATGCCTGCTACTTGCAATTACCCAAACTTTAAATACCATTAACATCCCTAAAAAGAAAAATGAAGCCATCCATCTTAAAGATATCAAAGTAGATTTTCAAAAAGCACTTAATTTCTCGGCTTTGTTAAATATGCAAACGCGCCAAGATTGTTTAAAAGCCCATAGGCAAATAACGATGCTTTCTTATGCCTTAAGAAACAAAGCCGATGAGAGTCAGCAAAGAAATATAAAACAACTGGAGGTTCTGTCAAAACGACTCTTAGATGGTCATTATGAAAGTGCCAAAAAGTTGAGGCTCTTTGAAGCTATCGCTAATGATCTTTCTACAGTAACTTCCTTTATTGGCTTAGCTGTTGGTATTCTTGCAGCAATTTTAGTTATAGCCAGTCTTTTTTTCCCGCCTCTTCTCCCTATTGCGGGTATATTAGGTTCTATCGGATTTATTTCTTATACAGCCTCTGCTATTTCAGTCATAAAAATGGCGAATGAAGCCATAAATTATGGACGAGGCCCTAGTCCAACCGATGTAAAATGGATGATTTTTGATATTGTTTTCGCCCCATTATATATTGTAGGAGGACAAATCTTTTCGGGAATAACCCATGCACTAAATAATGTAAAACCGCTACAAAATCTGATGAAAACAACAGGCAATATCTGGAATAATATTGTCTCTAATGTATTTCCTGATATTTTTTATGTAAAAGAGACAAGTTCCGAGATGCTCTTAGTAGGCTCTGTATATACTACGGCTGGTAAATTAAAAAATACTTTATCAGCAACTTCCTGGAAAAAAATGAGAAGCGCGTTGACAGAACATGATGAGGACATTTTAAATAAAATAAATCTTGTAAAAAAAGAAATCTCACTTTTGAATAAAAGCCCAACAGCATTAAATGGGCGTGATTTTGCGTATACGAAAGTTAATATGAATAATACGCCTACAGATAAACCGCTAATAGTTAGTCGAAGTTTTCATGCACATATACTTTTATGGGACCATGGTTTTATAGGAATAAATACTTCGCAAAAAGCCCAACAGATTAAAGATGCAATTGAAACGTATAGAAATTTGCCACCCGATACCAAGACGAGCATACGCATTGAATCGTTATTAACTATTCAAGAACATTGCCAAGCTTATTTGACAAAATTTAAGGGAGAGCAAACAAAAGGCCGCTATAGTTTTGTGCAAAATCTAGCAACTAATATCGAAAAAGAATTAGATAATTTACTTTTTTTTATGACAAGTGAAGAAAACAACAATGATACAATACCCATTTTGGTAGGTTTTAAAGCACCTGGGTAAATTGTTGGATATCACATACACTCATATGTTAAGCTTTGTTAATTGCCAAGGTAAATTTATTTTGACATAAATAATGGATACCCAAATAAGCCAAGAAAAAAAACAATTATGGATTATTTTATTAATTGTCCTAATCAGCTTTTTGAGCTCTTCTATTGCTTACCCAATTTTTCCACCCTTATTTTTACAATCAAGTAGCCATTCAATTATTGGCACTGAGTGGAGTGAAACAGGAAGACGGATTTTACTAGGATTTACTCTTGCAATTTTTCCATTAGGGCAATTTATAGGTGCTCCCATTTTAGGAAAAAACTCTGATTTATATGGTCGAAAAAGAATACTTATTTTTAGTTTGGCTGGGAGCTTGATCGGCTATTTGCTCACAGTCTTATCATTTTGGATCAATTGTTTTTGGCTGTTATTGTTCAGTCGCTTTTTAACCGGATTTATGGAAGGAACATTTGCTGTTGCACGCGCGTATGCTTCCGAACTGACAACAATCAACAAATTTGTCAGTTTTGGCAGAATCAACAGTATGGCAGCCATTGGTTATATAATCGGACCAGTTATTGGCGGTTTACTATCAGACTCGAAAATTGTTCCGTGGTTTTCCTGGTCTTGTCCTTTTGCTATTGCGGCACTGGCCTCTGTTGCAACATTAGGACTTGCCTGCTGGAAATTACCAGAACATAAAGGGCAGAGCATCTCGTCAAAAGAGTCTGTGTGGAATCAACTGAATATTGCCCGTCAATTCTGGCTCTTATTTCAAAATAATCCTCATTTGAAACATTTGTTACTTATCAGCACAATTTTCACCTTCTCCGTAGATATTTTTTACGAATTTGGCCCAGTTTATCTGGCTGGAAAATGGTTGATGTCGCCGGCTATGATCGCTATTTATAACGCAGCTTTATCAGCAACGCTAGGTCTAGGGGCATCATGGCTTCCACGCCATCTTTCAAAACACCTCCCTATTCCCAAAATAATTACACTTTCCATGATGGCCACGGCTCTGATTTTCCTCTGCATGATTGCTTTTCAATATCGGATTCCTATGTTTTTATTTTTCGCATTGATTGGCTTTAGTATCACTAGTGTTACAACAACCATGACGATTCATATTTCTAATCAGGCACACGCTGCTATTCAAGGAGAGGTTATGGGCGCACAATTAAGTTTGAGAACACTAGGGGATGCTGTCATTTGTCTTTTTGGCGGTTTACTTATTGTAGTTTCTCTTATTTTGCCCATCATACTTTGCTGTATCACAGCATTGGTGGCAAGTGTTTTATGTATGTTATATTTAAAGTCGGATGTCCATTAACGTGAACTCGACTAAAGGTTAGAAATATCTTTTCTCATAAAGCTTTAAGAAAGCAAGGATG
The DNA here is from genome assembly GCF_004283175.1 of Legionella longbeachae. Classification (GTDB taxonomy): domain Bacteria; phylum Pseudomonadota; class Gammaproteobacteria; order Legionellales; family Legionellaceae; genus Legionella; species Legionella longbeachae. The sequence continues at coordinate 475,622 of NZ_RXNW01000001.1, read as the reverse complement.
CCTCCATTTAATTGGGAGCCAGTTCCACATAAAAACAATTCTATAAAAAAATTACTTTATTTTTTATATCAAACTGAAGTTAAATTAAGAAAACTCTATAAATTTCATAAGTCAAAAACAATGGATTTATTAAAACGTAATGCAGGAATGCAAGAGCGAATTTATCCTTTAGGGCTGAGAGGATTGTTTTTATTACTGATAATTTGTGCCAACAGATCTATAGCGAATCCTTCTTTATTAGCAAGCGAGCCTCCACCCAGGGGGAATTATTCCTTAGCAACTTCACAACAACCAGGCCCATTTTTTTCCTTTGGACAAAATATAATTGATAAGAATCAATTTATCGTATCTTATAATCCGAGCTATATATACGGCAAGGGGCAAGGCATCCTAGAGGGCGATCCCGCCCTGCTTTATGGAGTTACAGACTCTATGTCTCTATTAGTCACTTTACCCTATGCCTTTAGATATAATAATGGCAATATAACTCAATCTGGAATAGGTGATCTCGCTATTGATTTAGAATATGCATTTTATAACTTCGAAAATTCAAAATATTCTGATCAAGCAACTATTATATTCTCTCCTACATTCCCTATCAGTAACTTAGGGTCAATCTCTAAAAAAAGTAATGTAAATCAACGGGTATCAGGATTTTCGAGAAAAAATGTCCCATCTAATTTCAATGCAGTTAGTTATTTTGTTGGGGCTACATATTCTCGAATGTTCATTGACTGGTATAGTTTTTTGGCTCCTGGGGTACTATTCATCGAAAAACATGATTCAATTCAGCAAGGGACACAATATTATTATAACCTGGGTATAGGACGTGACATCAAAAGTAGGGAAAAGAAATACATATTTGCGGGTTTACTCGAATTCAATGGCCAATACAGTGCTAAAACCACACACTTATCAAAAACAGTTCCTAATACAGGTGGAAATATTATTTATGTAACTCCTTCACTTTGGTTTTCTACATCCAAATTAGTTGTCCAGGTCGGAATTTCATTACCTATCAATCAGTATTGGTATGGTAACCAAAGTAATGTCTCTTATTATACGGGCAGTATTATCACATGGACCATACATTAGTCTGTAAATGTATATTTTGATGATGTTCTATACAGTCTCTCGAAGAAATTATATCTAACATTGTGCATTGTTTTTTTTGGTTCTAGAATTATTTGTTGTTGTGAAATGGATTTCTAACTTAACAAGGAATGGACAATGAAAATACCCTCTTATGTATTATTACTGACAAGCGTATTATTTAATAACCTGCATGCTGCAACAGAGATAGTTGTTCCCAAGTTGCCATCACCTGAACATACACTCATCAAGAGGTATTCTAACCCTATAAATAGCGATTCTGAATTAACCATTGCGCAAAGAACTATGGACTACCCAACACATGTGGTGCGTATGGAGGACGTACAACTACATGACTCGGCTCTAAATTGCGAACAAGTACACCAAAAAATTGATGAATTTTTTGTCAAGAAGCTGCCCGTTAATATGATTTATTATAACATAATCACTTATTGTAGTTATGATGCAGAAAATCCTAACATTGCTAAAAACTACACTATTAATGCCTATTTTGATCCTGTAACCGATCAAGCAATTGAATACTTAAAAAACTATATTCATGAATACAATGGACAAGATTTAATGGGAGTTCCTTTTAACATTGAAGAAGTAAAAAAAGTGATTGTTTCGTTAAACTTTGATGCCGGAATTCGAAAAGACAAATTTGGTCAAATTATTTTGCGGTACTTTCATGAAAATCAAACCCATAGTTTTCAAAATTTCTTTGATGTTCGTAGAGGATTAATTGCAGACATACACCGTCGAATTAATTCCAATGAAAGAGACACGATTATTCCATTATTTACCAAATGGTTTTCTCCAGGTGGGGAATCACTCTATATCCAAACCTTAAAAAGGTCTGATTATCTATTGTTACAACCCGAATTAATTTTCTTTTTAGATCAAGAACCAAATGCATTTACATCAAAGTTAAGGATGTATTACGCACACTATTGCGCGAACAATCCTAATAACAGATGCTTGTAAAGATAGGTCCTCTAAGTCAACACCTTAGAGGACGATACACATAGTTGGAGATGAACATCAAGTGATTGGGAAATCCGTTGGTGGCAATACAACAAAAACCCACATGGCAGTTGATGCGTGCGGCTTTCCAATTGAATTTCAATTGACTGCAGGTGAAGTACATGATGCTAAAGCAGCTCCTGTTCTCATTGTAATCAGGGTAACTGAAGTGCTCTCATCACCTTGAGTCCAATATGACTCAAACAAGGAGGCACGATGCAGTCATTTTAAGTTTATATTATGGCAAACAGGCAATGGTACCCTAGATACGGCTTCAACGTCCGATTTAATGAAACGATTCTGGAAGCATAAAAAGAATGGGGTTACAGGATTTACGCCCAGTACAATGTGCATCTATCGTTTTATTATGAGGTTCATGAAGCCTATGTAGAAGCTGCTCGACGTGAAAAACGTTTCAAAAATTAGTGGAGACAATGGAAGTTAAATAAGATTGAGGATCTTAATCCAGAATGGCTTGATCTAGATGAAGATATCTGCCATTGATTAAGATCGCCTGGATGCCGCGAACAAATCGAGGCACGCAGGTGATGGGCATAAATTATCAACACGCCTTAATTCAGTTCAGGTTGTGGAGCACAGCCTTAACATGTTGTATTGGTGATCCGCTTCCCCGTCGCAACCACACTTTAAATTTAAGAGTTCTGCTGAAAATTACTTGCTACAATCCATGCTTTCGCTGCTCTGCACCGATATATCCTCTTCAATCCCAAACTTATTGGATTTCGTGCTGGCTTGCCAAAAAAGAACGCTACTTCCTATGGGATCAAAATCATTATGTGTTGAAAGGCATTGGCTCTCGGTAAACTCTTCCCATGTCAAATAACAAGGATCTTTAGGTTGGAAATCAGTTAAAGGGAGATCAGGAAGCCACTTCTTTTTAAATTGATCCCCGTATAAAAAATATTGATATATCGAAATGTGCTTTTGGTATTCACTAAAAGATAAATGTCTATAGTTTTTACTGCGATACTCGTAAAGAGCTAAAAATAAATCATTAACTGTAGCCGTGGGTTCGAGTTCAAAAGTTATTGAATCCACGGTATTTTTTTTAGTTATGATAAATTTCATTTTACCATCCAAATAAATGGGCAATAGTTAATTAATATATTTTAAACAACGAGAAATCAATATGTAACTAATAGATAATTACATTACAAAAAATACCGGTTCGCCTTATATTGAAGCATGCAAAAATAAAATCTTTTACAAACAATAAGTTATAAAAAATTACGCATTTTTTAAAATTGTCTACTATAGTAAATTTAAAAACAATTATAAATATAGGGGATATCATGTTACTTCGATGGACAGGTGTAACTTTTTTGCTGTGTCTACTTAATTCTCCATGTTTTGCTGAAGAAAAAGAAATTGCCATCACAATTGATGATTTACCCTTTGTAGGTTCTGGTTCTAGTACCCCAGCCAGCCTGAAAAGAACAGAAAATCGCTTCATGGCTATAGTCAAGGCACTTGTTGATAATCAAGTTCCTGCAACAGGATTTGTCATAGGCGAGGCAGTAGCAAAAAACGAATGGTATTTATTAGAAGCGTTCCGTAATCAGGGCTTCTCCTTAGGCAATCACACTTATACACATAAAAGCCTCAATAACCTGAGCGCCGCTAAATACATTGCAGATATAGATCGAGCAGATTCTGTTTTAGCACCTGTCATGACTGAACCTAAATATTTCCGGTATCCCTATCTTGCTGAAGGCAAAGGACCAAAAAAACAACAAGTCTATGATTATTTGGCTGAGCACCAATACACAATAGCCCCTGTGACTATCGACAGTAAGGATTATGAATTTAATGCACGATTCTATAAAATACCCTATAGAAAAAGAGCACAGAACCTACCAGACTTTAAAAAACGTTATTTGGCATACATCTGGAAACAAACTCTTCTAGCAGAGCACAGAGCCAAAAAGGTTGATGGCCAACCTGTAAAACAGATCTTATTGATTCATGCAAATCTTCTAAATAGTTTATGTTTAGAAGACATTATAGAAATGTACCGAAAAAATGGCTACAAATTCATCAGTCTTGCTGATGCTTTAAAAGGAAATACCGCACAACCGCTCAGTAATAGTGTAGAGACAACCAATGGTTCCAAGCCTGAAAAAAAAGAGACTGAAAATAAATCAGCCACGAACAAGACAGTAATGGAGCATCAAAGTTAGTTCTATTGATACACTTTATAAATACATTCCCGCCTTTGCGGGAATGACAACTTGAGTGCCAGCAATTCGCTTTATAATTTAGCTGATTTTTCAGAAATTAACTTATTTTTCTCTAATCGAGAAATTGCGTGCTTGGGTAATAGAATCCAGTAATGCCCTTCATTTTTCATATGGCCTGCAATTAGAGTTGCTTTTTCACCACCACCCCAAAAAACATCTCCCCGCACTTTTCCACGAATGGCTCCCCCCGTATCTTGTGCAATCATTAAACGTTGCATGGGTTTATTCACATCAGGCTTTGTACTATCAGGTCTCGTGGTACTTAACCAAAGCGGAGCGCCCATAGGAATCCATTGTTTATCTATAGCAAGAGAATATCCAGGTGTTAGTGCTACACCTTGCGAACCAAGAGCAACTCCATCAGCCATCTTTTTGAAAAAAACAAATGATTTGTTTTGATTAATTATTTTATCCATTTGCTTCGGATGAGTTTCTAAATAACGCTTAATTCCTTGCATGGATGCATTATGCTTTGTCATAACACCTTTCTTAATCAACACACCCGCAATTGCAGTGTAAGGCGCCCCATTTTGTGCATCATATCCGATATAAATATTAGTACCGTCTTCAAGTTCGATAAGACCAGAACCTTGGATTTCTAAAAATAAACGGTCTACAGGACTATTAATCCAAACAAGAACCTTTGCCTTTTCTTCGATAGCACCTTTATTAATTTGTTCGCGCGTGTAATAAGGAACAAATTTCCTATCCTCTAGCCGACCTACAATACGACGATTTTTTAAATCATTAAAAAACAAGCCTAGATCAGCAGTCACTAAGTCATTAGGTGTTTCATAAATAGGTACATGAAACTCTTTGGACTGAGTATAACTTCCTTTAATAGCAGGAACATAATAACCTGTAAACAAACCAGGTTTCCCATTGTTTTCTGTAAACTCAACAGGTGTAAACCATTCTTCAAAAAATTGCTTGGCTTGCTTTTCTGCAACAGGAGTAATTTTTAAAGCTGCCGCACACGCAGGCTGCCAGTCTTTTACTTGTAAGTTAATTTGATCAGTACCAACAATTTGCTCTGGGCTTTGTCGAATGAATGCACGACAAGAGACCTGAAACGTCTGTAAAGATTTTTTTAAATCAGCTGACTTCCATCCAGGTAATCGTTCAAAATCAGCCTCTTTAAACATAATTTCAGGCTGCTTTGGTGGTTGATGTTTGATGAACCAAAATACCCTGAGCGAAATGCTAAAGGCGATTAAAGTTAAAAAAAGTATTGTATAAAGTATTTTCGTTTTCATAAGGAGGACGATTTTTACACGTTATGGAACATATTGCAACAAAAACACACGGTTTTAGCATTTTAATTGCATTTACCTAATCAGCTTTATAAAAAAATTGAATTAATAATCTTTTGATTTTAAATACTTTTTAAAAATTGTAAATAAACAATAAAAATTGGCTCAAATTTATTGGTAATTTATTAAAAATTACAAAAACGGTTGCTCGTTTGAGTAATTTCAGATTCCTATGCAGGCATAATAAGCCACAATAAAACAAAAAATAGAAATCCTTAGGTCATAATCCTATTGGAATTACCCCAAAGATAAGTAGCTCCAACTACTTATTCCTATGGGAATAACATGTTCTTTACCAAAACAATTCGCTAATTTCCCGATAGTAATCATTCTCACTTGTAAAAAAGATAAAGGCCTTCCCCTATCAAGTTGAACAACAGATAATCGTTGATGATGTGTTGCATACATCTGATTATTACCAAGAACCACTAAACAGGGAAAATCACCTAAATCTTCAATAAAATAGCCATATTGCAATCCATCATTTGACAAGGAACAACCTTGATTGTGAAGTAATTTATGGAGTATTTGGTTCTGGGAGTCCTCTTTAATAACACAGTTGGGGGCTAATAGTACCTCATATTTTTGAGATAATTGCCTCGCTACATGTTCCAAGTTATAAAAGTTCTTATGTGACTCTTCTTGTCTGTTGATTACCTTATGGTACAACAAAATATGCTGCATAGAAGCCAACAAAAGTAAGCTAATCACCGTAATCATCAACAAGGTGACTGTGAAAATAAATCCACTTTCATTTTTCATAATCCACGCACTGCAACCATAATCTTATGTGTCTTATCATCTTCCAAACCTAAAGTGACCTCAACAAACTGTTTGTTTTGAATAAACTGTTTTTCCGCAGATAAAGAATGAACTAAAGAGGTGAGCTCTTCTGATTTAACCAATTGATAATAAAAAATATTTTTTCCTTCAACATTTTTCTTGATAAACCAACACTCTTCTAAAAACTCACCCACGTAAGCGGATGCATCATAACCATGGATTAGGTTTTTTTTTAAAGTGATTCGTGTTTCATTAACTTGCTGATTAACACTTGCCAGTACATGTATTTCAGCATGGGTACAATCAGCAATTAATAAAGGTCGTTTTTCATTTAGTGAAACCGGATTTTGGACTAACAGGGTATTAGGACCTTCTACTTTAATCAACTTTGCAAAATGCTCATTCATTCGGCTCACCCGAATGAATTGCGGGGGGGTATTTTCAATATGAAGAGCTTGAATATTATTCTGATAATTCCTGTGATCAGTCACTTTTAAATGGTCAAGCCCCAGGCAAGGTGTAAATCCTGCACGCCGAATACTATCACTTAATAGATCATCTACCCATTGCACATCAAAACCAGATTCTAGGACTTTTTCTATCTCCAGGTACTGGTGCTTACTTTCTAAATAAAACTGAATTAACATAGTTATGATCACACTTGCTAAAAATAAACTGATCAATACTTCTGAAATACTCATCCCTGCTTGTATTTTCATCACTTTAACTCAATAGAACTATGCTTCCGAACTATAAAATTTAATTGATCATGCCAAGCAAGTTTTACAAATATTTCTTGACTCTTATGTTGTAAATCGAGATGGAAAAAAGGAGGAGGAAATGGGGCTTTTTTAATTTTGGTCATTAAGGTTTCTTCAATTTGATCCAGATGATGGGTTGCTTGTGTTCGTATCAGTAACTGATTTAACAGGTATTTGCTTTGCGATTGTTGCTCTATTAATGCGATGGCTAGAGTAGTTACTAGCAATAAAGACAATAATACTTCGATAAGGGAAAATCCCTTTTGCTGATTCATATTCCATTTTCCTTTAGTTGGATTTGCCCCTCAAAGGTTAATGTCATGAAATAAAAAACTCAAGAAAAACATCTATTATTTTTTTATGAATCATCAAATAAAATCAAAAAGTTATCATTATGTGCTTTTCAAAAACCATTATCGGCGTCTTTAGCTTAAAATAATGGTAGCCCTTATGACTCAGCCACAAAAACACTTGAATGAGCTTGCTAAAGCAGTGTAAAGTTTGTTTTGAAAAAATGCATCGAAGTAGACTATTTTATTTAAATTATTAAAAGGCAAGGAACCATTTATGGCAGTTAATTTTCAACAATTACCTCATCCAGGAATACGCGCTTTAGTCCCTTATAAACCAGGCAAATCTATAGAGGAATTAGCGCATGAAAAAGGTATAAAGGATATTATTAAATTGGCGAGTAATGAAAATCCTTTGGGTTGTAGCCCATTAGCCTTAGCTGCATTGCAAGATATGTCTTCTCATGTGCTTGCTACTTATCCTTCGCCCCTCAATCATCCTTTAATGATAAAACTGGCCAATAAACTCAAAATCAAGAGCAACCAGCTTTTTTTAAGCAATGGTTCAGACTTTATATTTAATATGTTACTTACTTGTTTTGGTTTACATAATGAAAAGCATATACTGACCCACGATTATGCATTTAGTACTTATGCCATTCAAGCACACTCTCTTAATATTCCCGTGCGTAGTGTAGCAATTAATCCCAACTGGGAAATCAATATAGACAACTTTATTGATGCCTGTACAGCCAAAACGAGCATCATTTTTCTGGCAAATCCAAATAATCCTACAGGAGTGCCTGTTGATCAAAATGAAATAAAACGCCTCTTAGAATCTATACCTGAAAGCACTTTATTAGTGGTTGATGAAGCTTATTTCGAATTTGCAGAATCGCAACTATCGCATAACAGCATTGAATGGATAGAGCAACACCCAAATCTAATTGTGACTCGCACTTTTTCAAAAATCTACGGGTTAGCTGGCGCGCGTCTCGGTTATGCCATCGCACATCCCTCCATTATTGAAATATTACTACGCGTACAATTACCTTTTACCGTTAATCAGGTAGCGCTCAATACCGCTTATGCGGCTTTAGATGATGAGGAGTTTTTGCGGTTAAGCCTACAGACTAATGCAAATGGTATGATACAAATGCGTCAAGGATTAGAGCAATTAAATATTGATTATTTACCTTCAGCATGCAATTTCCTTACCTTCAACTGCAAAGAAGATGGAATGCCACTCTACAACTATCTTTTGGATAAAGGTATTATTGTTCGTCCTTTGCATCCATATAAAATGGACCATTTCATTAGGGTCACCATAGGAACTCAAGAGCAAAATACCCGCTTTCTTGAGGCATTAAATAATTATTATAAGTAAGGAAATAAAATGACAAGCGACTTAAGCAGCAAACATTGTGAATCATGCGAAGGCATAGGCGCTGCATTAAATGCAGAACAAATAAAGAACTTATTGCCCCAATTAGACAAAAATTGGGTAGTAAGCACGGATAACCGCAGCATAAAACGCAGTTTATCCTTTAAAGATTTTTACGAGACTATGGCTTTTGTCAATGCTCTTGCCTGGATAGCCAATATTGAAAATCATCATCCTGATTTAGAAATTGGTTATAACTATTGTCATGTTCATTTCATGACGCATGCACTGAATGGCTTGAGTCATAATGATTTCATTTGTGCTGCAAAAATGGATAAATTATTAGCCGATTAACAGTAAAACTTACTATGGTTAAAATTTATGTCGTCATAACGATACAGATTTAAATGATATGCAAGAAAATCTGTATCAACGGCATAAAGTTCCAAACAATCCGTTCTATGCGCATTGATACTCAGAGAGCTGTATGGATAACTGTAAATCCAAGATATGTTTTAACGAAACATAGTGTAGCTAGCATTTAAAATCCTGGAGAAAATGATGCATTTTTTTTATAGAGTTCATTAAGGTCTACGATTTCTACATGAATATTAGGTATCTTATTTATAATTTGTTCATTTGATATATTTTTTTTATCGGAGAGCATGTGCTTTAACGAAACTTTATGCTCATCAAAGATAGTTGTATCCATAAAGTTACTCTCTTCTTTTGGTAAATCGATTGCTCGTGTACCTTGAGGTGCAATAATACTGTACCCCTTAGGGATACTGCATAAACAAAAATCAGGAGTAACTTCATTTGCAAAAACCTTAGACGAAGTACCTATTGTTTTATCAGCGAAATTACAAATTTGAATTCTTATTACTCCTTTTTCATTCATACGCGCTTTATTAAACTTAAATAATTCCACTGCCAATTCTTCTGTTATGTTTACTTCTCTGGGTTCGCCTCCTATCACTAAAGCTAGATCAAAGCGGTTTTCCCCCAATGGTTTTACCTGATCCTTCAATTGATTCAAAGCTATGGGTAAGTACGCTTCCCCATTCCTTGTTTTTTGTTTTTCATCTAATTTTATTTTCTTTAAATCAGTGGTAGCTAAATCTAAAATAGCTCCATTTGTCATTACTATAACAGCTGAAGCGTTTTTATGATGTTTTACATGATGCAATGCATGTATTATCGGTAATCCTGGCATCTTTAGCTGATAATCATCGGCTAATATCACAACCAGTAAACTCGTGTCTTCGGTGTTTTTAGATTCTTTTTTAATATTTTTATCAAAGATAAGTATCCATTATTTACTCTTTTTGGTTTGTACTTTTATATTATAGTAAAAAAATCAATGACAATTTTCCTGGTGGTTTTGAAACAATACTTAAGGTTCGTAGGAGTGGGCCATTTTATGAAGCGATTAGATTTAATTTGGCAATATAGCATCAAAACCAGACATCAAATAACCTCAACCCGACACCTGAGCTCCCCCCATTTTTTAGTGCGCTTTATTTAAAGCCGCTGGATGATGCTTTTATTGGCACAAACGTAGCCTACTTTAGGTACCAAGATGATCTGCTCATTCTCTGTCAGACCGAACGAAGCTTAAAGCGATGCAAACAACGATTGATGCAGGTATTACAAGAAAGAACATTATAATTGTCAGGCACAAAAAACACATATAGGGTCACTTGACAAAGGTTTTCACTTTTTAGGCGTCCAATATCCAGAAACGCGAACTATGGGTAACACCAATGTTACACAGGAGGCTCACGTTGCTTATCATCAAGCTTCATTTGGGCAAAAAATATCCTCATAGGGGGGGGAGACAATATGTCAATCAGAAGAACAGCCTCTTTTGGAATCAAACATCGTTCCTAATCCGATGACTTTGCAAAAGGCGCGAGAGCAAGTCAAATCAATCGTTATCTATGGGCTTTCTCTCTTAAAAATCAAACGGTACTTGCATCGATGGTGTCATTGGTGGGGTAGAACAAGCCTAAGTTGGTTGTATCCAGGCTTACTATTATGGTTTTTGAAGGCTTGTTGGGATAGACCTGCGGCGGGGATATGCCACAGAACTTCTACAATAACACGCATTGTGCTCAATGGATATTAGATCTTGTACTGATTTTCAACCAAATTACTTGGTTTGAGATCATTTTCTAGAGGAATAAAATCATTTGTTCTGACTTTACATAGCGCCCTAAGGGCATTTAAAGCGCCAACACACAACTCACGCCCCCCCCAATGAAAGCGCACGCCGCCGCACGGCACGCCCCCCAACGATTTATATATTGCAAAGTCCATACCAAGCTTCGAACCCTCACAAAACCAAGATTCCTTCTTGCCATTTTTCAACCGATTATAAAATTGCCTCGATGATTTGGATTGTTCTTTAAACGCAGGGACGGGATAAAACGGTACGTCATTACAGTATTCATCAACAAAATGACAATTTTATACGAGCGTAGCAAATTCATACAAGATTATTAGTGGGTTCTTGGTATAACATTTATCTTATTAAGGCAACTGTGATGTATTGCAATCTCTATTGTATTAAAATTTATAGGGTTTACATCAATTCGAGGTCACACCCGATGTAACTTAAGTCCAAACACCAAACTCTCGATGTTTTAAACTGAAATCTAGGCAAATCTATAGCTTGCAGGCATTCCTAACGATGTCATTTTATGATTATCCCACAACCAATCATAGCATCTTGTTTTTGACGAGAGCCTCATCATAGGCGCTATCCGAACTTAAAAGGTTTATAGTTTATGGTTTATCAATTTGCTCCAGCAATGGAGCGTAACTTGCCGGTCATCATGACAAAAACTATCCGTCAATCTGTAGGCTTTAAAATAATGCTTTTGATTGACTGCTAGATGGAATTTACACCACATTGCTTTATTCGATAGCTCGTATTTTTTCTAGCGCCATTCGCTAGGATGAAAACGCTTCAGCCCAGTGGAGTCAATAGCGATGGCATGCTCCCCCTACGGCGCACAGCGAAAGATAGTCTATAATCTAAAGAAACAGCTTGATGAGAATTGATGAATGAAAATGTCACATGATCGTCCTAATAAAAATGAATTTTCGGTACCTTATCTTGAAAGCTTATTAGCAAAAAAAAACCTGGCTCAAACATCACCCCATTCGCTTGGTTATAAGAAGTGTTATGAATCTTATTCTATGCTCGATTGGGAAGTGAATTTAGATGGGGCCGATATCATAAAAATTAGTGGCATCCTTGATTGTCTTCATTCTTCTCAAAATATTTTAATTCAAACACAACAATTAATGAGCCAAACAGACGAAGCAGAACAGACTTTTTTCTCAAGTTAAATTCACGCTTTTGGGCTGATGATTAAAAATAATTTATCTGATAATAGCGTAGTCAGTGGTGTCGTTAGGTTCTGATGTGATTTACTCCAGGAAGAGATGTTATGGATATGAACATTGTATTTTTTATTTCCGAAACCTTGCTCGTTATCAGTTATATGATGGCATCGATGATTTTGCTCAGACTATTAGTTTGTTTTGCGCAATTTGGTTTTATATTTGCATCGCTCTATTTTGGTTTAGATTCTCCTGGTATGCTTACAACATTTATCTTTTCTTTTTTAACACTTTTTATTAATAGCCTTCACGTGATACGACTGTTGTATGTAAAAATTCCAGTTACAATCCCTAATAAATATAAAACCGCTTATAAGAAAAAATTTAAACGTTTTTCGCCGAGGGAGTTTCTGATATTAATGAGTTATGCAAAGTTGCAATCAGTCAAAGATGGTTACCTTATAAAAGAAAACACACCTACTGACATAATTTTTGTTATTAACGGAAAAATTCAAATAATAATCGAAAATCAAATTGTTAATGAGTTATCTAACTTAAATATAATTGGTGAGATTAGTTTTTTAACTAACAGTCCCAGTATTGCTTCAGTTAAAGCTGATGGTATTGTAGAGTATTTTGTTTGGAGTAGGTGTCAATTACAAAAATTAGAAAAAAAATATCCTAATATTTTCTATAAGTTTTATGATATCTTATTAAAATGCCTTGCTATAAAATTATCACATCAAAATAGGTTGACCAGTATAGGAAATAAATGAGAAGTAAAAACAACTTGAATCTCAAGTTAATTGAGATAATCTAAGAGACTATCCGCAATATATCTGTTCTTACCCTCTTTGCGTAGAGATGCATAACATGGCGCCATAGGTAATCTAAATCGTTAAGAGCCAGTTCAATCTAAAATCAGCCTTTTAAATAATGGAATCACATCTCCTAAACAATAACATCATAGTTTGCACGCTTTTACCTTATGTCACAGTTAACAAATTAAACTTTATTCTATAAAGATGTTTAAATTAACCCAACTCGACATAAGGCTGCGTAGTTGTGTTTACGTATATGTGATAATTTATAAAGCTAATGGACGCAAACTTACAAAATAAATGGTACCCAAAGATAAAGAAGTCACATGCTACGGGGAGACGATCAATTAACGTCAATTATCACTATTACCTTAATTGTGATGCATGCCTCTTCGGGTGAGTAGCTTGCAAGCTTAATATTTCATTATAGCTGTATCCTCACCTAAAAGATTCGTTAAAAGATCAAGTAATTCATCACTAGGCGTTATATTCCATTGTGGCGCCAAACTTAATTGTGCTTTTGCATACTCATTAGAATAGGAAAACTGAACAGCACAACGTCCCACGTGTGCTTTTAACAAAGCTTGGATAGAGGGTAAAATAGCTTGCTGCCCAGCATGCAAACGCAACTCCAAACACCGAGCGAATTTTGTACGTGCAGAGGGTACATCAAAAAGTGAACTAGCGCTCATTTTTACCCCGCCATTATAATCATCATGTGCTACATCACCCTCAACTATTAGCATATCGCCAATTCCCAGAGTAGATGAAAATGACTCAAAAAGCTCATCAAATATAACAATATCCAATCGCGCCGTAGAATCATCCATACCAAGAATGACCAATTTTTTTCCTCGCTTGGTCACAACCTTACGAATTGCTACGACTTGGGCACATATAACTGCTTTTTTCTGCATTGATGGATTTAGCTGACTTATTGGTACAATAAAATCACCAAATTCACGTCGATACTGATCTGCAGGATGTCCAGTCAAATAAAACCCCAGAACTTCCCGCTCGCCTTCCAGGCGTTGCGCTTCAGACCAGGATTTGCATAAAACATACTCCTGCTCTTTAGCACCATCATCTAATAATGAAAATAAATCAAATTGACCACTGGATTGATTTTGATGTTCTTTTTCTGCTATTTTTAACGCTTTTTCTAAAGAGGCAGTCAATACCGCTCTTTCTACTTTCCATTGATCAAAAGCGCCACTTTTGATCAATGCTTCCAAGACACGCCGATTTACTTTCCGTAGATCCAGCCGTTGGCAAAAACTAAATAAATCGGGGTAACTTCCTCCTAAGTCACGTGCCTCAAGAATACAATCAATTGCAGACTCCCCTACTCCTTTTATGGCTCCAAGACCATAAATGATCGTAGCATCGTCAACGACGGTAAAGTGATACATTGAGTGATTGATCGAAGGAGGTAAAACCTTTAACTTCATATGGGCACATTCATCAATAAAAGTGACTACTTTATCGGTGTTATCCATATCTGATGACATTACTGCAGCCATAAAAGCTGCTGGATAATGAGCTTTAAGCCATGCAGTTTGATAGGCGACCAATGCGTATGCTGCTGAGTGAGACTTATTAAAACCATAGCCTGCGAATTTTTCCATTAAATCAAAAATATGGGTTGCTACTTTTTCATCAACGCCTCTTTCTGTCGCTCCCTGGGTAAAAATTTCCCGTTGTTTCGCCATTTCTTCAGGTTTTTTCTTTCCCATTGCGCGACGCAATAAGTCTGCAGCGCCTAAAGTATAATTTGCTAAAACTTGAGCAATCTGCATCACTTGCTCTTGATATAAGATAACCCCATAGGTAGGTTTTAATATAGGTTCCAAATCAGGATGGGGATAATCAACGGCGGCGCGCCCATGTTTACGGTCAATAAAATCATCCACCATTCCTGACTGTAAAGGACCAGGTCTAAATAAAGCAACCAGAGCGATGATATCTTCGAAACAATCAGGCTGTAAGCGATTGATGAGCTCCTTCATTCCTCGTGATTCCAGCTGAAAAACCGCTGTTGTTTGACACGCTTTAAGCAAATCAAAAGAGGCTGGATCATCTGTTGGGATTTGGCTAATATCAATTGGCGGTAATCCTTCACGACCACGTTGTCTGTTTACCGTTGCAAGGGCCCAATCGATAATGGTTAAGGTTCGTAACCCTAAAAAGTCAAATTTAACTAACCCAGCTGCTTCCACATCATCTTTATCAAATTGGCTTACAATTTGTGAAGAACCTTCTTCACAATAAATAGCTGTAAAATCAGTCAGCTGAGAAGGGGCAATTACTACTCCCCCTGCATGTTTTCCTGCATTTCGCGTAATCCCTTCCAATTTTAATGCAAGATCGATAAGTTCTTTAACCTCTTCTTCTTCGGTATAGCGACGCTTAAGCTCTTCTTCTTGCTCTAGTGCTTTATTTAACGTGATACCCAATTCAAAAGGTATTAATTTGGCTAATTTATCAACAAATCCATAAGGATGTCCTAATACACGTCCGACATCACGAACTACCGCTTTTGCAGCCATGGTGCCAAAAGTAATAATTTGCGACACACTTTGTCTGCCGTATTTTTCAGCTACATAATCTATGACTCGATCGCGCCCTTCCATGCAAAAGTCAATATCAAAATCAGGCATGGATACACGTTCTGGGTTCAAAAACCGCTCAAACAGTAATTCATATTCTAAAGGATCTAAATCTGTAATTTTTAAGGCATAAGCAACCAATGAACCTGCTCCAGATCCACGCCCTGGTCCAACTGGTACACCATTATTTTTTGCCCATTGGATAAAATCAGCAACAATCAGGAAATAGCCTGCAAATCCCATATTGTTAATCACATCTAATTCTATCTGGAGTCTTTTGTCATATTCTGATCGAGTGTTTAGTAAATCCTCAGGCGATTTGTTTTTAAATATTTGCAGAAGACGTTCTTCCAAACCAGTTTTTGATAAATGGGACAAATAATTCTCGACAGTAGAACCATCAGGAATAGGGAAATTCGGTAAATAATTATTCCCAAGATCCAGTTTCACAGTACATCGTTTGCTTATTTCTACAGTATTTGAAAGTGCTGAAGGCAAATCAGCAAATAAAGAGGCCATTTCATCTGCTGAGCGTAAATATTGTTGAGCGCTGTATTTCTGTTCTCTTCTAGGATCGGCTAAAGTGTACCCCTCATGGATACAGACACGTGCCTCGTGTGCCTCAAAATCGTCTTTATCCAGAAAACGTACGTCATTTGTTGCTACTAATGGCAATTTCAATTTATTGGCTAAGGCAATTAATTTTTTATTATAGTCCGCCTCTTCAGGTCTCCCTGTTCGTTGGATTTCTAAATAAAATCGATTGGAAAATAGCTCTTGCCAATAGAGCGCTCGACTTGTTGCTAATTCCTCATCATCCGCTAACAAAGCTTGTCCAATATCCCCAGACTTTCCGCCCGATAATGCAATAAGTCCCGCTGAGTAATCTGGAATCCACTGATTTTGTACTCTTGGTTGACCTTGATATTGTCCTTCCTGATACGCTTTTGAAATAAGGCACGTTAAGTTTTTATATCCCTCGGAATTGAGGCATAAAAGAATTAGAGAAAAAACACGATCCGGGTGTTCAGGGTTATGGCAGGGTAAGTCACTACCAATAATCGGTTTTATTCCAGCTTCAATAGCACTTTTGTAATGCTTCACGGCAGCAAACAAATTACAATGATCAGTCAATGCAACAGAGTACATTCCTCGTGAAGGTAGAGCCTTCATTAAAGGTTTTACCCGCACTAAACCATCAACTAAAGAAAACTCTGTGTGAACACGTAAATGAACAAACCGATGTTGCATAAAGGAAATAGTCTCATTTAAATTAATTGAAGAACTTTAACCTAAATCATGTGTTTTGCCTATGGTTGGCCATCCCCGTATTCTTATAAATAGGTAAAAATATAAATCTGTCCTGCTAAGGTAAGACATTTAAATTGCCTTTATCCAATCAAATCCTTTGTGCAATATATAAACGCTGGAATTTAAAGCATAAAACAAAGTTACTATGTAAATTAGTATCAAAAAAGCAGCCAAAATTAAAAGAAAACTATTTTTTTTTATTAATCCTATAGAGATTAAGATAATGGCAAAGGAAGTAATAAAATCCTGGTAAGGTATTGGGATCATTAATAAAATACTTAAAATGAATATAAAACCAACAAAAAAATATTTAATCCATTTGGAACTAAAAAATAATGCTCTCTTTTTTATATATTTTTCTAGATGCTTCACAT
Source organism: Legionella longbeachae (assembly GCF_004283175.1). Lineage (GTDB taxonomy): Bacteria > Pseudomonadota > Gammaproteobacteria > Legionellales > Legionellaceae > Legionella > Legionella longbeachae. The sequence goes on along the minus strand of NZ_RXNW01000001.1, from coordinate 458,243 downwards.
ACGGGATGATTTTTAATATTCCTTCATTGAAATCACCAGGTATTTGCTTCTTTTTAAGTTTCATGGGTAGCCACATTTTGTTATGACCCATACATATTTGAGCAGAAATCAAGGCAATAGAAAAACCAAATAGCACTGTAACTTCTGGAATAAAGGATATTGGCGTAATAGCAAGAAATGCCAACAAAATAATCAAAAAAAGATTATCCTTTTGTTGAAATTTATTTAATAAAAGAGAGTATTACCTACCTTAATCAATACAACCCAGTAGTCTATAATCTATAAAAGATAGGGCACCCTAACAATGAGCTGATGCATGCAAAAACATCACGTTATGGGAATAGACAGTCAGAGTTTTCATAATATGACCTATTATGAATGGGGTGATTCTAATAATCCCGAAGTTTTGGTATGTGTTCATGGCCTATTTCGTAATGCCAGGGATTTTGATGACTTAGCCCAAGTACTGTCATCAAATTATCGTGTTATTTGCCCTGATATGGTAGGGCGTGGATTAAGCGATAAAGTATGCAACCCTAAAGATTACTCTACCCTGACTTATATCTCGGATATCACAATTCTCTTAGCGCAGCTAGGCGTAAGAAAAATCGACTATTTAGGCACCTCTATGGGGGGAATTATCGGAATGGTAATGGCTGCAATGAAAAATTCCCCTATTAAAAAATTGGTTCTCAATGACATTGGGCCTTTCGTTGACACAAAGGCCTTACAACGAATTGTTGCTTATGGTAAAGAAGGGAGCGCACGATCATTTGAAACACTGGGTGAGGTGGAGGCCTATTTAAAAAAAACCTATTCTAGTTTTGATCAATTAAGCCCCAAGCAATGGCAACACCTGGCTCTATGTGGAGTATGGCAAAATCCAATGAAACAGTATCAATTAGCCTATGATCCTCAAATAATTGAAAATGTAATCTTGGCTACTCAAAACAATGCCCCCCAATGGGCATTATGGAGCAGAATTCAATGTCCGATTTTATTGCTTCATGCATCATTATCTGACGTTTTATCAAATGATACAGTAGCAAAGATGCAGCAATTGCAAACCACTTTAGAAACAGTAAGCATTCCGGGTATCGGGCATCCTGTTTCATTGATGAAAAAAGATGAAATTGAGTTGGTAAAGCAATGGTTTTTAGATGCTAATTATTAATCATATCTTCATAGATAAATCTCTTACTTGCAATGAGGGAACATATTCGCTTAATTACCAAAGCAGATTCATTGAATTTGTAATGAATCATACAATCAGACTATATGCCGAAACTCCCTTTTATAAGGCCCAAACCTCACTCATATTGCCTTATATTACCCCCCCTTGCAAAACAAGGGAGGACGATGTTATGAGAATATTTAACTTAATAATATTAACAAGAAAGCAAGCTCTACATTTGGGAATGCGATATGGGGTACACAAACATTAGTGTGATAATTCTATAGTCGCTTCTGTAGATCTGATTCCCAGTTTTTCCACATTGAGCCTATCAACCAATATCTTATTGGAAAACAAAACTTTTTGTACCTTTTCACATAAAGGGGAATCATTTTCAAGAATATCATCTCGCCCAAGCAAAGGAATTTGACTCATTGCCTCCTTAATTTCATTAGCTTTAGCTTGACTAGCCCAAGAGCCAAAGAATCCTTTGGCATTACGCTCAAGAATGTCAATCTCGTGTTTAATGGCCTGCATTTCTGGCGAAGTCATTACTTTATTAACCTCATTCAGATCAGAAAATAGAGACAGTAGAAAAATATAATCATGTTGATTGTCATTAACTAATTGTTTCATTGTTTGACAATAATCTTTGGTTTGACTATCCATAGAACCCATACTATTTCCTTCAATCTGTTGAATTAATCGCTCGGCTTTAGCATGCAATGCTTGGGTTCTTGGCTGATAGGACAAGACTTTATCTTCTTTAAAATAAAGATTGGCTATGTCTCCCCTCTTAAACTCTATAAGTAAAAAATAGTTAATTGCATCATCCCAACCACGCTTTTCTGCCAGTATCATGGCATTGTTCAAATGTTTCCGGCATGTTTCAACTGACTGATCCTTTCCTTGTCCTTCAAGCATATGCTGATAGGCATCTATTAGTTGATTGAGCTTGCACTCCTTAGTTTTGTCAGAAGCAATAAGGGTCATTACTTTTGCAGTAAGTGTTACTCCTAATAGTTCATGAGCTTTGATAAGGCTACTTAAATCAACTGCCTTATCTGGAGCAGCCATGATACGTGCATAACCCACAATATATTTTGGATTCATAGCGAACAGCTTTATCAATTGATCCAACTCTTTTTTATTTGCCTCAGTATTTGATGATTTGTTTAATAATATCTCTTCAGTTGTTTTTTGAAGCAACTTTAAATCACTTAGCCCTAATGAACCCAGGTCTCGTTGGTTTAATTTGATTATTGCGGAAATGCGTTGTTTAAAAATCTCAAAATTCGACGAATTTATAGGAATTTTTAGATTTGCAAGTTCTGATTTTAAATCAACATTTATTTTGTCAGATGGCATACCAAAAAACTGTGCAGGTTGTTTCATCCCTACATTTTCGCGCACCCCATCATGAGAAGGTTTAAGAAAATCTATTACAGCCAAATGATTATTTTTTTCAGCAACTTCCATAGCCTTGTGTGATAAAATTGAAGAAATATTAAATGATCTGTCGAGGCTTATTTCTTTTATTAAAAGAAGATTACCTAATGCCACTTGACGTATAAAAAATTCCTCTTTTTCTGCTTTATTACCCTGGGAAAAAATCTTCTGCATCATTTTTCGTTCACGTGCAACACCACCAACAACATCCATTTGCTCGATAATAGAATCAACCGCTTTACCTATTTTTACCCCATCGAGTTTTTCAACGCCAATTTGTCCCTTCTCAAGTTGTTCCATGTTCGTTAAAGGTAAAGCCATCTTAAAGAGATTAACTAATATATCTTTTTGATATTTTTGGTTTTTTTCCTGGTAAACATCACCCCAAGAACCTTTTTTTCGAATCCGTTTTCCATTACTGTCAAGAAGAGCATTTCCCTTGGAATCAAGTTCGTATGCAACATATTTCGTTTTATCATAGGGAAACATTCCTTTGCGAAGAAGATCATAGGCATTTTTTAGGTCTTCCTTAATCCTGGCCTCAGTGTAATGATATGGAGCCTTATCTTGACTTAAAATTAAAAGAGGCACATCGTATTGATATTTTTTTTTAATTTGAAGCGCATGAAAAGCAAGATTAAGGCGGTCAAAGAGTTCATCACGAGTTGCATAAAAAGCCTGTGTAGCGCCTTTGGTATTTCCAGCCAAAATTTCATTATGCACATCTGCTGTCGTGCTCTTTTTCTGTAGCTCAATCAACTCTTTGAGGTTAATTGAGTATTTTGTACTCTTTCGCGCAGCCTCAAGATTAATACGTTCGTTTACAGCTAAATAAAGTTCTTTTATTTCTTTTTGTACTTTTTTATTGCTTTTAAAACGATCAAGATATATTTTTCGCTCTTGTTGGAGCAACATCTTAAAATCCTGTAGTACCTCATCACTTGGCCGATAACCTTTGACCTTAAGAATATCAAAAATCTTTTCTTTCCGGGTTTGTAAATGGTTTATCAACTCAGTTGAGCTAATACCTTCTTGTAGAAGTTTGCTTTTATCCAAAGCAACAACATCTGTTTTGGCAAAACGTTTTGGCTCACCTGACTTTTCCATCTGAGCATTCAAAAAGTCATAGCATTTTTTGTTAATAAGTGCAGGGTCTTTTACCCAGAATTTGGTTACTGTGTCCATATTCTCAGACCAAATATAACGCTCATCTTTCAAATCAACCTGATTCACATCAGAAAGAACACCTATAGGAAAGTAATTCCATTTTTTTTCTGGGTAGCCAGAAAAAGGGATAATTTTTCCATGTGAAGGTAACAGAGTATGGGCCAATTTTTTTGTATAAATAGTATTTTGAGGTGCTCCTGGTTTTCCTACAATCCATCCATCTGCCACCTTATCGTCAAACTTAAGTGGCTCAGTTATAGGCTCTTGAAAACGGACATCAGGAAGTGCTGTGGTCACTACTTTTCGATCGTAGACTCTATTTGTTCTTGGATCGGTATATTTTGTATGGACTACTGGAAAATGAATATTTTCTCGAATAGGAGGAGTATAACGCTCATGTACAGGATCCTCAAAAGCTCTTAAAAGATAGTCATAATCCGGAAATGTCTCCCCACTTAAGGCTGAGGTAGAAACAAGACGCACTAAAGCCTGGCTCTTTGCTATCATATTTAAAACCGTAATATTACCGTCAGGATCAACTAATGATTCTTCTCTATTAATCACCCTGGGAACATTAACTTGTTTAAATTCTACAAATTTATCATCGCGCAATTGTTTATAATATTCTCTATTCACTTCGATAGAAAATTCTTTAGGTGAAACGGTGATAATATTCGGTTTAATACCATAAAAAGCCATATAAGTTTCTTTAAAAAGTGCTGCTTGAGTCTGATTCTCAAAAAAAACAGTAACTTTATTTTCCAGTCTATTGTGTTTTACTGCAGAAATTACAGGCAACTCAACTTGGGCTACTCCTTTGACAGGAGTCACTGATCGCAGGCCATAAATTAAATTAATCGCATTTTTATGATGATCAATTTTATGGGGATTACCTTCTTGAGTATTGTGAAAATCAAACACCCGTTTGTCAGTCTGTAACTTGGGTGCCGCTGTCAGTTGTTTTACAATTTCTTGAAGAATTAGATGCTTACGATAAAGTTCAAGTGTCGAATTGCTATTTTCGTTAAGGCTCAAATCACCTTCCAAATTATCGTAATAATTCTCTTTTGTACGTACTTCCTTAATTTCATCAATCAGTTTCTTACGTCTTTTTTGACTCATAGGAAAATCAAATCGTTTGTTGATATCCTGAATTGCAGCCAGAGTATTATTTTTTTGGTGTTCAAATGTTTCTTGAGAAATCAACCCAAACATTGATTTTTGTCCGGTTAACTGTAGGGTATCAAAACTGCAACGTAACACTCTAAATATAGATTCTAACTTTTCTACGCTTGCAGTGTCGGATGACTCAGAAATACCCGACAAGTCCACGAAGTCTGCTATAATACTAACTGACTTTGATCCCCCTTTTTTGGAAGGATAGAGCGGATAACAACGGGTTAAATCAATACCATGAGCATCATTCATCATTCCTAGTTTTGCATTGGCAAGCGTTCGAACAGCACCTTCAGGAAAAAAGGTACCCAGGCTATACTTGGAAGAGCTATTCCAAAAAGATTGTGGTTTAGTGATTAAATTTAATGCTTCTTCTCGTGAAATATTGTTTCCTAATTGATTTTCTTTTTCAATAACGTAATCAATAAAAACTTCAGGTGGCGCCTCTTCCCTTCTGACTATTCGATCTTGAATATCAGAATAACCCATGAGTTCCACAATAATAGCATCGCGATACATAGCATCCAGATTATTATCATAAAGTTCAGTAAGATGAGTGCGGCAGTATTTAAGAAACTCTCTTCCTGAGGCGGTTCTAAAACTTTCATAAGTTTCACATCCCTTGGTGTTATCTCCTGTATCATTAAAACCCGTTTCATCACGGCGACCAACAACACTAAATAACATCATCATTTGTGCTTTTTCAAGTTCGAGTTCTTCATCGAGTTCTCTTGAATGTTTACCAAACTCTTTTTTAAAGGCATGAATTCCAGTCACCATATAAGAAACACGCACTGAGTGGGTTAAACCATGATTTGGGCGATGAACAATGTTAATGATTTTTGAATCATATTTTTTTTCTAAACACTTCTCATTTAAGAAAGATATGCCTCGTTCAACAATATTTTCATATAGTTCTTTTGCTTTTATTTTATTTGCATCAAAATCTTCTAATTTTTTTACTTCTACAGCCAATTCAAGAATCTTTTTATCTTTTTTATCAAAATTTAAGCTACTAATTTCTTGCTTAAGGGATTCAACTTTTTTTTCAAGTAAGGCTCGTTCTTTATCATGCCCTGATCTCTGGGAATGGAATTGGAATATTAGAGCCAAATCTTTTTTATCAACAACTTCTCCATCCAATATAATATCCACAAAGTCAATCGCTTCTTTACCTGAGACATTTACTATATCCCCACTTGCAAGCTGAACTATCGATAATTGATTGAACCATCTATCAACCATAGGCGATATTGAATAAGGCTTCGAAAAGCAATTTTTACTGACATATTCAATTGCTTTAAGAAATCGATTTTGATTGATTAGTGTTCTCATTATATTTTCACCGCATAAATTTATTTATTAATTTTTGTTTTTATAATATTCTTGTTGGGTATTTTATGATCATATGCTAGCATGGTCTAGTATATTTTTTGTTTTTTTTGCTGCTGTTAAAGTCATATAGAAGTTTTTTAGATTCATTTTTTGCTGCTTTTTGGGGTCAATTTTGACAAAAAAATTGTTCAAGCCTATGATTCGACTCAGGAGCAATAAAACCGGAGAAAGTAATGCCCAAGTTAGAGAGAAATAACAAAATTGATAAATTTATTAAGACTTCATTTCAGCCTATCCGTAATACAATGAAAACCCTGCGGAACCAAAAAGACAATACCTCTAACGAAGAAGAAAACTCACTTTCTATCGAATACGATGCTCTTTTCTCATATGAAGAGAAAGTTGTAGCTGAATTTAGAACACTTCAAATTGAAAATGCCCCACCACCCACATCAGTACAGCGTATTTATGACTCCGCTACCGAAGCAGCTAAAGTAGCGATCGAAAAATTAAAAAAACATCCTGATGCTAATGAACTAATATTAAAAAATTTAGAAGAAGTAACTAATTTTTGTACTAATGTACTTACTCAGGATAATGGAATTAAGTTCTTTGATGTGAAAGGGTTTGATATTGAGGCAGTCAAAAAAGTAAACAGTGACATACAAGAATCATGGGAGCATTTTCTAAAGAGCGATATAGATGGTTTAATTGGCCCCTCATAGCACTTTGATGAATATACACTTAGTCAGATTGTCGAAAAATTTTGTCCAGAAATATTTTTCAAATCTGAATCATTAGCACACAACCCCCACAAATAATGTTATATTTAGCTATGGAATTCATAGGAGATGTATATGTCCAAATCTGTTGTTGAAATGGCAAAAGAACTTTCATTTTTTAGAGAGTCAAAAAAAATTCAAGAATATACTGAAAAATGCTTAGCAAATCCGGATTTAACTGCAAAACAGAAAATCGAGCTTATCCATTTAAATCAAGTTAATCGTTTAAGCATTATTGCCCAAGTACAACAACATACGTTTGAGCACATTTTTAAAAAAAATCCAAATGAATTTTTCACGCAAAAATACCATTACGATTGGTGGATGTTTCCCATGCATGTACCAAAGGATTGGGGATGGGAACAAAGAAACTATGATGCCTCTATCAATTTAAGAGAGGCACAAACCTTACTTCATAATAGCCAATTCGTTAATACATATATTGAATCAGTTGCTATGTATATAACGGCACTCCAAAAACATGGATGGAATAATTATCCAGTACGATATGCAAGAATGCTTCATTCATTGTCTATTTTTCTTCAGGCAGCTCAAAATGAAGATAACCAAACTGAAGTATATGATCGTCTTTATGAATTAACTAAAAACGCTCTGACTTATGCAAAAAAATCTGTCTTGCCAGAGAATATTGATTATGATCTATTACAAATGGGACATAAGATGGCTTTACACCAAATACAAAAATATGAAAAAGAATCACATGCAAAGAGATGTGATCTTAATGTTCATTGAAAGTGAATAGCTCTTCGTACTAACTTTTTGTCGTTCTCAAAAAGACTAATTGTGATCTCATATCAGAATATACCTGTTCCTGAGGGATACACACAAAATCAAAACGCCAACGTACTTCGCTTTATGCCTGAGCCTCTTATGAATTCGAGGCCCAAAAACACTGAATATGCCTTTTACCACTCCAATTGCAATAGTGTCATTAATCCAGACCAATTTTCAGTCCATTCAAAATTATAGGGATCATGTCCGTCTTTTCTCTTTAATAGGATACCATTGTCCACTTTAAATAAAGGTGAGGTCTGATTTAATTGCCCTACCTCATCAAATAACGGTACTAACCTTAATTCATTAAATTGCGCAGGCAAACTGCCTGATTCAAAAGTATCATAAATACTATCTGCAGAGAGCTGCATGGCTTGCAATAATATAGTACGCTGTAATTCAGCTTCTTCTTTAAAAAGATAGTTATCGCCATAGGCAGTCCAAAGAGTACCCTCCTGATTAACAACAATTAACCCTAATCGATTATCTTCATCATGCATTAGATTAGCGAGCAGCAAATTAAGAATGGAAGGTAAGAAGACTTGTTTTTCTATTGCCAGCCGAGGTGTTCGTATATGCCCAGAGGCAAAAGAATCACTCAAGTAGTGATTTGCAAAAGCATTTTGAGCGTATGCTAACTCTAATAACTGCCCTGCCTCGGCAATATTGCCTTTAGTCTTTTGTTGATAGCCAAGCAGTGCTGTATCAAGAGCAACTTGATGACCAACCTCATAAGCAATTAATGAATCAGGCTGATAGTGATCAAAGTTAGTTTCCGAAAGCTTTAAATAATTGCCAAAAGGAATATAATCACTGATAAAACTGCCCCCACAAGTCAAACGATTTAGCTTTTTATTAATTACCGAACCATATTCCTTATAAAAATCTGAGTCTGTCTTTCCTTGTAATCGCCAATCCATTAAAAGCTGTACCATTTGATCCTGGTATTTAATAAGATTTTCAGCTTGTGTACGAGGAGTTTGGCAATTATTTTTGTCTTTATCTCCTGCCAAAGCATAAAATTGAAGATTAAAACAATCTTTGCGTTTGTCCACAATACACGTTGAGATTGGGTGTTGGGGATCCCCAAATAAATCTCCTCCTAACATTACGATTTGACCATAAGTGAGGATTAATCCATTAGGTAAATGTAACAACTTATCAGGATTACTATTATAAAAGTGCAGATTAATCTGGTCACCAACGTACTGGTGCTCAAAACCTGAAAAATTTTTCATGTGCCGTTCTAGAAGTTGGGTTATCAATTCTTGACCAAAATCAGATGACTTGGCATAAGAACTCTGAACTAGGGTTAATAAAATCATTAAAGCGGTAATAATTTTCTTCATTCAGTTATTCTCTTATAAGGTTTAGCTATGTGTATTAGTAATTCACAAGCCTAAATTTGGAATTATGTATTAAAAGTTAGGAGTTTTCTAAATACAGATAATTTTATTCTGATTTAGCAATTGAGGACTAGAAGAAACATTGTAAGTATAAGTAAACAATGAAAAATTAGCCGAAGCATTTCTCCTCTTTTCTAAAATATACTACTATAAATAAAAAGAAATAAAGCAGATTATGACAAAAAACTACGAATTCGTTACACACCTTGGCTCTGGACCTATCAGTACCGCTAATTATGGACGGTAACTTGTTTATCTGTTCGATATTATTGATGAATCTGTATTGAAATTTAACTCATGCATACAAACAAAGTGTATTGAAGATCATAATGTATCAATATTTATTATCATTCGTGGTATAATTGCTGCTGAAATAAGCATACTGAATAATAATATCAACACCAGTTTCTTTTTTCACAAATACCAATAAATAAAGGAAACAGCATGAGTTTTAAATCTTTAGGTTTAATCGAACCCTTACTCCAATCTATTGATGAATTAGGCTATAAAGAGCCTTCTTCTATTCAAATTCAAGCTATTCCCAAAATATTATCAGGTAAAGACGTACTTGCTTCAGCTCAAACCGGAACAGGAAAAACTGCAAGTTTCGTGTTACCTATTTTGCAAATGCTCAGTACAAAACCTCGAGCTAACAGCAATAGAACGAGAACTCTTATTTTAACTCCAACACGTGAGCTGGCCAGTCAAGTACATGAAAATATCATTCAATATGGACGTTACTTATCATTTCGTTCAACAGTAGTCTTTGGTGGAGTAAAAATTAATCCTCAAATGATGAAACTACGTTCTGGAGTAGAGATATTAGTTGCCACACCGGGGCGTTTATTGGATTTATACAATCAACGCGCCATACAATTTGATCAAGTTGATACTCTGGTGCTGGATGAAGCAGATAGAATGCTCGATATGGGCTTCATTCATGACATGAAACGTATTATTAATTACCTTCCGAAAAACCGACAAAATCTTATGTTCTCGGCTACTTTTACTGATGAAATCCGTAGTTTTGTAAAAACCATTCTCAATCAGCCCATAGAAATTGATGTTACACCACGGAATACAACCGTAGTTAAAATAAAACAAACGGTACATCCAGTTGATAAAAACCGTAAGGCAGCATTACTTAGCCATCTGATTCATAGAAATAAATGGAACCAGGCTTTGGTATTTTCTAAAACAAAACATGGTGCAAATAAATTGGTGAAACAATTAGCTGAAGCTCAAATCCATGCTGCTGCTATCCATGGCAATAAATCCCAGTCCCAACGCACTAAGGCTTTAAATGATTTTAAATCTGGGGAATTACATATTTTAGTAGCTACAGATATTGCTGCTCGAGGAATTGATATTGATCAATTGCCTTGCGTCGTTAATTTTGATTTGCCCCAAGTTGCTGAAGATTACGTTCATCGCATCGGCCGTACCGGGCGTGCTGGTGCAATAGGATTAGCGATTTCACTGGTAAGTGCCGATGAAGTCAATCAATTGCAGTCAATAGAAAAATTGATTCAACACAAATTAGATCGTATTGAAATCGAAGATTTTGAACCCCAACATAATGTACCCCAAACCACTATTTCCTCCACAACCAGGAAATATTCTCAGATAAAGAAAAAAACGACCTCACCTTATGCTAAACCCCATAAAAAGCCATTAAACAGAGGATCTGGAAATACTCGATCTAAATAATCCTTAAAAGTTGGCGTCGCTCCCATAACATAAGACAATGGTGCAAAAAACGTATAGCTATTCAAAATAAAAGGAACAGTTCACGAAAATCAACTTTATATGGGAGTCTGGAACACTTGGTCCATAAATGAGATCCCCCTTATTTCTATGGACAAAGTATCGGGTTGATGCTCTTTCAGTTTTTTTATATTCTTGCTATTCATTGTATGGCTTTTTATAAAAAAGCTTTCCTACGGTATCTCTAACTATTTGACCGTTACTTCTAAGGCATGTATTATTGAGCGTTTGTTTTTAGGGATTTCTGCCAGACTCCCCATCCTAAGAGTTCTCATAAGTTAACGAAATTTCAATTCTATTTAATTTATAAGCAGGTTTGCAAAATTTTCAATGATGCATTGTGAAAGATGAGGGGAATCAGTATTTTCTACAATCATTAATTAGGTGTATAGCAAAAGAAGTATAAATTTTAATCTTATTGATAATTAATAAATTAGGCGATAATTCATTGGTGTACAAAATAAAGCCATTTAAAGTGTGTTGACAAATGCTAGTGCAGTAGTGTAATTTAAATGTACAGTTCATTTTTTTGTAATATTCATGTTCCATTCTACTGAAACCATCAAGTTAAATAAAATAGCAGATTTGATACAAGTCTTTGCTGGCTTTTTTTATTTTAGCTTTTTTAGCCCGCAGCTGGGTGGTAAGTAGAGTTAACTAACACTCCAACCCCCAGCTTAGTCTGGGGGCTTTTGGGCATCCGAACTCCCAGACTGATAAAGGTTAAGGGCGTTGGATGAAACCAAGAGGAGTGTCAACCATGCATCATCCCCCAAGAACTCATGATTCCCACGAGCTCCCCCTAATTGTTTCTTGTTCCAGGAGGCAAAGATGAGCTATTCAATTTTAAAAAAACTACCACCAGTAGAAAAAATTATCCAGGAATTACCCTTATCTGATTCTGCTTACCAACAAATAGCCAAAGATCGTAATGAAATTAAAGCGATTTTGGAAGGACGAGATACACGTCTCTTAATGATAGTTGGCCCCTGCTCTGCCTGGCCCAAAAAAGCTGTTTTAGAGTATGCTAGCCGTTTGGTACAATTAAACCATAAAGTAAAACACGCATTAAAAATAATTATGCGCGTTTATATCCAAAAACCTCGTACAACTAAAGGTTGGACAGGCCCTGTCAATCAACCCAACTTATTCTTAGCACCAGATATTGCCTCAGGAATAAAATACACTCGGGACATGATGATTAAAGTTATAGAAATGGGGCTTCCTATCGCTGATGAGGCTTTATTCACTCACAACGCCAAAGGTTTTCTTGAACTTTTATCTTGGGTGGCTATTGGTGCTCGGAGCTCGGAAGATCAGGAGCACCGTATTTTTGCATCTGCCCTAGACTGCGCGGTGGGATTAAAAAATCCTACCCATGGTTCATTGACAGTAGGAATCAATAGCATTATCGCATCGCAATATCCTCATGTTGCGGTCTTTGATGGCTATGAAGTTCAAACGCATGGCAATCATCATGCCCATCTGGTTTTACGTGGCTCTAATCATGCACCTAATTATTCTATTATGCATCTTGAGGAAGTAAAACATCACATGGAGAGGCATCAAATCATTAACCCTTCTGTAGTTATCGATGTTAGCCATGATAACTGTATGATTAATGGTAAAAAAAATCATCAACTTCAACCATCAATTGCATTATCCATCATCGAAAGCATCCAAAACAGGTCCGATTTAAAACGGTTAGTAAAAGGATTCATGGTAGAAAGCTATCTCAAAGAAGGAAATCAAACAGTCGATCCTATCAACCCTAATAAACTGGATCTAAATGGGTTGTCTATTACTGATCCGTGCTTAAGTTGGGAGCAAACAGAATCATTTCTTTTAGAGTTAGCAAAATTGAAGGCATTAGAAATGAACAATAAGAGAGAGGTGCAATAATGGCTGTTTTATTTGGTATTGCAGGTGATGTTGGCTCATTTTCGGAGGAAGCTGCCTTTCTTTATTCCAAAAAGAAAGGACTTGACTCCATCTTTGCTTATTTACTGGATATGGAAGGAGTACTCAATGCTATTGAAGATGGAATAATCGATATAGGCATCATTCCAGTTGTCAATCTTTTAGGGGGATTAGTAAAACCGGCTTTTCTTGCCATGGGAAAACATCTGTTTACACCAATTGATGAGCTTTGGCATGAAATCAATCAATGCCTACTCGTTAAAAGTGATACAGATCTAAATCAAATCAAGCAAATCGTATCCCATCCACAAGGACTTGCTCAATGTCAGCAGTTTTTGAAGAAGCAATTTAAAAATATGGGTCAAATAGAATGGATTGATACAGCAAAAGCCGCAAAAGACTTAGCAAAAGGAGTCTTACCCTCCTCCTCTGCTGTAATTGCTCCAGAACGTTGTGCGCAACTCTATGGTTTAGAAATAAAAGCGAAAAATATTCAAGACAGTTCTCCTAATCGCACTGCGTTTCTCTTAGTTAAAAAACACTGCGATAAAACCACTGTCTAAAAATAAGGAGCATTCTATGTGTACGCTTGAAGAATTAAGAAAGCAAATTGAACAAACAGATGCTTACATCATTGAAAAACTAGCACAACGCCAAGAATTGGCTAAACAAATAGGAGAGATAAAATCAAAAGAAGGTAAAAAAATAGTAGACCATCAACGCGAAAAGAAATTGTTTATATATTATCAAGAGTTGTCAGATCAATACCACTTACAACAGGAGTTTGTGGCTCGCTTATTTAGAATAATTATTGCAAACTCAAAAAAGGTGCAAAAACAATGAATCATTCTAAACAATTTTCCCTGAAAGATTCGGCCACTGTTGCTATAAATTCTCTTGCCCAGCAAAAAATAAACGCAGGTCTTAAAATTTATAATCTCAGCGCTGGAGAGCCCAAGTTACCACCCCATCCAATCATCATATCGGCAGTGACACATGCTTTAGAACAGGGGCTAACTCATTATCCCCCTGTCTCAGGAATATCAGAGCTACGCTATCTTGCTTGTGAGTGGATGAATAAATCCTACAATTGCTCATTCACCAGTGAAAATTGCCTGGTTGTTAACGGTGGAAAGTTTGGAATCTATTTGCTGATGCAATTATTGATACAAAACAATGATGAAGTCATCATTCCCTCTCCTTATTGGGTTTCATATCCACAAATCACCTGCCTGTTTGGAGGTACACCTACAATCGTCGAAACCAGGGAAATTGAAGGATGGAAATTAACCCCTCAAGCACTTAAAAATGCCTGCGGCCCCAAAAGTAAGATACTTATTCTTAACAATGCAGCCAACCCAACCGGTGTATTGTATACAAAGTCTGAATTAGCTGCACTCTTGCAAGTTGCCCATGAACATGATCTTTTAGTGATTGCCGATGAAGTATATAGTGGGCTCATCTATGATGGACATACTTATATATCTTGTGGCTCATTTTCTCAGTTCAAAGATCGAATTATTATTATTCAAAGTTGTTCAAAAAATTTCTCCATGACCGGTTGGCGCGTTGGTTTTGTATTCGCCCCCAAAACCATAACTCAGCCATTAACTGCGCTAATGAGTCAAAGTACTAGTGGAGTTACCTCACTTAGTCAATGGGCTGCCGTTGCGGTATTGAAGGAAATCAAGATTGGTCTCTGGGTCCAACAACGCATGTGGGAAAGAAGGAATTGTATCATCCATGCTTTAGATCAATATCTTGGACTTACGATACCCCCTCCTCCTTCATCTCTTTATATTTATCTTTCCTTAAATAAATTAGGTGTTAAAAATCAAAGCTCAGAAGATTTTTGCCAACAAGCACTGGAGGAGGCAAATGTTGCACTTGTACCTGGAACTGCATTTGGGAATGAAGGCTATATACGATTGTCCTTTGGTGGATGTGAAGAAGAGCTACTATCAGGGATTCAAAAACTAGCACGATGGTTACATTTCTAAGAAATGCCCAATTTAATGGGCGAAAAATCATTTGCTGGACAAAAGCTATGGGGAGCCTCCCGTAGCATTCAGAAATATTGACTGAAAAATTCAATTACAGTTTTTCTGGCTTTTTTAAAGCCTTAAAGGAGGTGCCCATGGTCTCTAAATAAGATCTAAACTAGATCGAAGGAAACCAGGCACCTTTTTGCCCACGAACCATTGTAAGAGAAATGTTGATTTATTAGGTCTTTTTAACAAATTGAGATTTTAATTTCATAGCTCCAATGCCCTCAATTTTACAATCAATATCATGATCCCCTTCAACCAACCGGATATTTTTTACTTTGGTACCTACCTTTACGACCTGAGAGGAGCCTTTTATTTTCAAGTCCTTAATAACAGTCACTGTATCACCATCTTGCAGTATGTTTCCATTAGCGTCTTTGATAATTCGCCCCGACTCTTCATTATGTTCAATATTTTTTGGCCATTCATGCATACATTCGGGGCAAATAAATACATCACCATCTTCATAACTATATTCAGAATTACATTTAGGGCAATTGGGCAAGTTGTTCATTTACTCTATCCTTTCATTGTGTCTTAAGCAGGGAATGTCCCAAATTATACTTTGACATGAGCTTAAACCCTAATTTTAACAGTAAATATAAGCTTTGTTGACAATTAAAAGTAATCTCCTGCGCCCCACGCTTTAATTGCTGGAGCCTAACGCAATGATCTATTTGAAACCATTATCATTTATCCTGCCTCACAAAAGAAATTCAATTTAGGTAAAGGTTTTGGTGAGTGGTTCCGTTTTTCGAACTACATTATCTTTGGCTGAGGTTGGCACTGGTAGCACATCTACAGAAGGTGCATTGCGGATATCGCCCTTTAACGAGCGCTCTAAATCGCGCATAAATTCATGGCTATCTCCATGATCAATAACAGGATTCCTTTTTTGGGTTTCATTTGGCTTAGATTCAACTCCTTTGGCAATGTCAAACCCAATAACACTTGATAAAAGCCCACATCCAACGGCAATTAGAGCACCTACAGCTAAAGCACCTAACTTATTTCCACTAAAAGAAGAGAGCAGTCCTGTTTCAACCAAATTAAACCCTATCCCCAAACCAGCAGTTAATCCTATACCAGCCCAAATAGTCATCATCTTTAGGACATAAAAATTAGATGATAAATTTGGTTTATTAGTTGGCAGAAAATTTTTCCTCAGATCATCAACTCCGGAAGCTGGTTCATCTCGGACTAAAGGCACAATTTTCTTAATATTTTTTAGATAGTGAATCCATTCAAATTGTCCAGGTTTCTTGTTGTATCCCCGGATTTCTTTCTCATTATATCCATTACTTTTTACAGCACGAAGCATCTCAATATAATCTGCCTCATTGTCGTCAAGAATATAAATACGATTTACTTTATATTTTTGGTGAGCGAGTTGAGAATCAACATCAGCAAATTTATGTCCTGAATCAAAAATGGTTAATTTATTTATTTGCTTGTCGGAAAATCCCTGATATTTAAAAATTGCTTTAATATATTCAATCCTATTATTGGTTACAATATTTACTGTAATACCACACTTTGTTAAGAGCCCATGAAAAAAATTTACCGCGTTTGAACTCATAAGAAAATCAGTATCTCTTTGCTTGTAATCAAAATTTTCGTTATATTTTCCAAACTTGGCTTCAAATATAGACTGAATCTCACTTGGCTCTTTCATTGAGGTTTTTTTATAATCTTGTCTTACACCTTTTTTATAACCTTTCAGAAGTGACTGATAAAACTCTGTAAATACAGTATTTTCCCCAGTCTTTTCTGTTATGGTACCATCAAAATTGGTGTAAATAATAATTATCGACATTATCATTTCCTCGCTATTACTTTAATAAAATTGTACAATAAAAACCCAAAAATCAAATTAAGAAATTGTTAGCTTAGTGAAACACTTAAGGTATAAGGAGAACGTTTTTCTTTAACTTACTTAATATAGGCTTAATTTTTTTATATTATGATTCTATCTGTTTTATTACCCTAAAAATTTGGAAAAACTATGCATAAATTACGTGAACTCGAACAAGAATCAAAAGAATTATCTATTCTGCTAGATAATGCCCTTCTCAGTAATTCACGGGAAGAAAAAGAAATCGCACTGACTGAGCTTGAAAATTCCGAATTAATGAAAAATGCCAATCAATTCAGAATTTTTATTGATCCCGAACACCCTATTGTGAGCTTAATTAAATTGGCTTCAGTTACATTGCCTGAAAAAATAAATGAATTGCAAAAAAAGGCACGTTTAGTTCGACACCAATTAGATGCTGAAAAAGATACAAAAATTATAGAGGATTCCATTTTAGAAACTGCAGCAGTTATAGAGGAACCGATTATCGATGTAAAAGATGAAGTAATTACCGTTGACAAAGATATTACAGCCCCTAAAGATATTGAAGAAATTAACCCTAAGTTAGAAATGCTATTAAAAGTAAAAGCTGGGTTAAAATCTTACGTAGAGGCCACCGAAAACAGGACAAGTGAATATTATTACGGAAAGGTCGGCACTTTTTTTAACTATATGGGCTCGTATATAGGCTTATCAGGGTATACCAAAACTCAAAAACTCGATGCCCTAAATAAATTATTTAGTAATTTTGAAACCGACACAGTATCAGAATTAGATGAGCAAGATATAGCAATATTAACCACTGGTTACCTTGGAAATGCATTAACCCCATTATTAGAAGATGAATTAGTGGGTCAAAAATTAAAGGAACTATTGAAAATTGAATCCCTGACAAATCAGTTACAATAGCTTAATGCCACCTGGCGGTTATCTGGTCTTAAAATAACCGCCCGACTATTAAACGTCCTCTTCCGGATTAAATTAGAAAGGGAACAATCTTATACGGAACAAGCTCGCAGTATTTCTTCCAATCCTGACCATATTTAGTCGCACAGCGTCTATCGTCACGGAAAGCCCTATCAAATAAAAGTACTGTTAAAAAACTGAGATAAAAATACGGTGAGAAATTCACAAACAAAGCAGGCACAGACCAAAAGAATGTTCCGGCAAGTTCCGGAATGTAATGAAAATGCCTGGCAACCCCCCACCATCCTGAAGCAAGCAATATAGTTTGTTTTTTGTCACCCTCTGTAGTTTTATAATGGGCTAATACAGTAACAGGCTTTTTACCCCATATTGAACAATCACCTTGAGTTGCCCTAGCAGTCAATCTTTGCCTGTCTGCAAGAAAATTGATCATAATGGATGCAAAACCCAGAAATAAAATAACTATTGCCCAAATAAAAGGTAAATGAATGGGATGAAGAACAAGATACATGCTTGGTGAAGTATAAACACAAGGAACCCATACCATGCATCCCCAACAAATATAAAAACCAGCGCGATCATGCATCATATCTAAGGAACGCAAATATCCTTTTTCCCACATATAAAATTTGCTTAGATAAACGAATTGCAGGAAAACAGAAATAAGCATCGAGTTTGATACACCACCTAATTCTGCCTGCTTTGCACAATAAGAAATCAAAAATAAACCCCAGCTCATCATTCCAAAACGACAAGTGATGAATTTCTTAATATGCCACCCAAATACTTGAGGATAGAGTTCCGTACCCCAATAATAATCAAACAAAAAATTCCTGGTGATACCTGAATCAGTAGATGAAGGAAAAAAACGTCCCTTTAGATACAAAAAAGCGCAGAATATAAGACTAAATATATTAAGTGCTCCCAAAAGAGCGCCAAGATTATCATAGAGAATAGAAGCCGAAAATAAATTAAAACCAAAGGAAGAAACACAAAATGTTCCCATAGTCACTATAAATGCAAAAAGGCCATTGTCTTTATAAACAGGTACATTTCCTTTTGGAGAAATCGGCCCATGAAATATTTTTCCTGGAAGTAATCGCATTAACGCCAATTCAAATACAATAAATACGACAATGATTTTCCAGGCGATTGTTGAACCCCAAAAATAAGGTTGCCATATTGAATAAATCGATTGTGAAAACCCATTTTGGAGCATCAAATTCCATAACGCCAACAAAGATCCCTCAAGCTGGGTATTGGTATACCACATTAACATCACAAAAACAGGGCATACAAGAATCAGAAATAACGGACCTAAAGTATTCCGAATATTGAAATTCATCATGTTTCCTTACATTTTAAAAAATTAACATCATACAGGAATTTTAAGTATTTAATAACACTTGATCATAATACAAACACGACACACGAGTTTTGTAGAAAACTGTATCAAAAAAATGGATTTGAACTATTCGAAACAATGAGATTTTATCGAAGCTCTTAATTCAGGCATTATCATCATTGGATACCCTGTTTTGCTAAACTCTTTGATAATTTACTCATTTGTTTCATAAAATAGAAATATTCTTATTTGCTTTAGTTTCGCGTAAATATTAAATTTAACATATAAGTTAATTTATTTAAGTAATTATGGATGATTATCAAATATCACGAATGACACGTGATGAAGTTTCAATTGCAGTGGAATGGGCACGTCAAGAAGACTGGAATCCGGGATTGAGCGATGCGGAATGTTTTTATCATGTAGATCCCCAAGGTTTTTTTGCAGGTAAATTAAAAGGCCAAACCATTGCGGTTGGATCTGCTGTTATTTATGATGATTATTTCGCATTTTGTGGTTTTTACATTGTAGAAAAAAGCCATCGTTCACAAGGGTATGGAATACAGTTAACCCAAGCCAGGCTTGCGTATGTAGGTAGTCGAAATGCTGGACTCGACGGAGTGCTGGACATGATCGACAATTATGCGCGTATTGGTTATAAATTTGCGCATAGTAATGCACGATATGCCTTAGAGCACAAGCACCCCTCCCCCAGACCCGAGCCATTCATAGTGAACTTACAGACAGTCCCCTTTGCCCAGCTCATGCACTATGATCGCCATTTCTTTCCTGCACCAAGACCTCATTTTCTTTCAGCATGGATTCAACAAAAGACCGCTCTAGCACTGGGCTATGTTCAAGAAGAACATTTTAAAGGCTATGGTGTTATCAGAAAATGTTTTGAAGGTTATAAAATAGGCCCGCTTTTCGCAGATTCCCCTTATATCGCTGAAAAATTATTGGAACAATTATCAGAATTTGCTCAAGGTGAAACAATTTATTTAGACATACCTGAAAATAATCCTTTTGCAGTTGATTTGGTACAAAAATTTAAAATGTCTAAGGTATTCGCAACTGCAAGAATGTATTTAAAAGGCGAGCCCAAATTATCTTCTCAAGGAATTTATGGCATTACCACTTTCGAATTGGGATAAGCAATGCGCGACTTAGTAGGTTATGGTCCTGAAGGAAAAGATCTTGTTTGGCCAAACAATGCAAAAGTGGCGATTAATTTTGTAATTAACTATGAAGAAGGCTCTGAGTTAAGCCCCGTTAATAATGATAAACAAGCGGAAACAAGTGGCGCAGATTTTCCATTCACTCCCAAAGCTAAAAAACAACGTAACCTAAGTATGGAATCATTTTATGAATATGGAAGTCGTGTAGGATTATGGCGGCTAGTGCGTTTATTTGACGCTTACAATACTCCACTTACTTTTTTTGTGACCGGACATGCACTAACGCTTAACCCACTACTGGCAAAATATTTAACACAAAATCATCATGATGTTGCTGGCCATGGATGGCGTTGGATAAATTATGCAAATGTCCCAAGAAACAAAGAAAAAGAACATATCCTTTTATGCATTGAAACCCTCGAACACTTAACAAAAAAAAGTCCTAAAGGTTGGTATACAGGAAGACGAAGCGAAAATACTCGAGAATTATTGCGCGAAATAGGTGGATTCCTTTATGATTCTGATAGCTATGCAGATGAATTACCTTATTATGTTGATAATCACCTGATAATTCCCTACTCCCTTGATTGTAATGATTTCAGATTCACAACTCCGGGATTTTGTAGTACGCAAGAGTTTTACATGCGTTTAATGAGTACTTTTAACTATCTCTATCAAGAAAAAAGACCTGCAATTATGACTGTGGGTTTGCACCCTCGTCTTAGCGGAAAACCCGATCGGTGCTTGATGATAAAGAAGTTTTTAAATCACTTAGCGCAACATAAAGATATCTGGATAACAAGACGAATAGATATCGCCCAGTTTTGGTTAAAAAAATTTCCCTTTACAAAAATGTAACTGGATTACTATTGCTTCAAATTAGTTTCCTGGTTTTAAATGGAAATTTGTCTTACCTGATCCAATGATATGGGTCCAATCCCTGCAACATTCAATGTTAACCCTTTCCCATTTTGCCCAAGGCTCACGCTATTAACATTGGCTAATATCATCGTTTTCAATGCTATTTCTTTATCTTCATAAATGGCATGCACATCAATCCTATATCTTCCTTCTTTAACCTTTTTGCCATCATATCCAATACCATCCCAACTGAATTGAAAAAAGCCGGGTT
The DNA here is from genome assembly GCF_004283175.1 of Legionella longbeachae. Classification (GTDB taxonomy): domain Bacteria; phylum Pseudomonadota; class Gammaproteobacteria; order Legionellales; family Legionellaceae; genus Legionella; species Legionella longbeachae. The sequence goes on along the minus strand of NZ_RXNW01000001.1, from coordinate 436,787 downwards.
CTGGTTTACCTAAAGACATTGCTCTTATCATCTCCTCTGATTCTGTATATATGGAAGCACGCAACATGCTAAGATTAGAAGAAATATCAAACGTAACTCTTACGGATACCTCTGCACCTAATGGAAAAATATCAGTCTCCACCAAAACTTTACGTCCAACCAAAGCTGAAGCTTGTAATGCTTGATTTGATTGTAATGAAGTAGACATTTGTTGCAATGATTCTTGCATTGCTATGCACCCATCATGAGTGGCAAATTGTGCCAGTTGAGACAAAAACTCATGGTTAATTTGCCGTTGCATCATATCTTGATTCTCAATTTGTTCCACCATTGAATGTAAAAAGACTTGCTCTTCAAAATTTTTCTTTAGCGGAGAATCAATTTGCTCAAAAGACAAACCAACTGTATCCGTTTCATTAAATGAATTATCCGTCATTCCTTCCCCCTTTATTCACTTAACTTTAAGGCACGTTACACTATTATAAAAGCAAACGTTGTGCCAATTTCAAATAAGTGAGAAAATTAGTTGCTATCAATGGGGGTGCTATCTATGTTAAAGAACAATATTCTTCCTGAAAATGCGATAGAGCAAGTAAAAACTTATCTATTAAAGCTGCAAAATACAATTTGCTCAAGGCTTGAAAATTTAGACGGGCAGGCCCAATTTATTGATGATGCCTGGCAACGTTCTGCCGGTGGCGGTGGAATTACCCGTGTTTTATCCCAAGGTTTAGTTTTTGAAAAAGCAGGTGTGAATTTTTCTCATGTCTCAGGAGCAAACCTTCCATCATCAGCGAGTGCCCACCGTCCGGAATTAACAGGTAGAAATTTTAATGCTCTTGGTGTCTCACTCGTGATCCATCCAGATAATCCATATGTTCCTACCTCTCATGCCAACGTCCGTTTTTTTATTGCTGAAAAAGAAGATGCCGATCCTGTTTGGTGGTTTGGCGGGGGGGTTGATTTGACACCGTATTATGGGTTTGAAGAGGATTGCAGGCACTGGCATCAAACTGCATTAGAGGCTTGCCAGCCTTTCGGCCAATCCATTTATCCTAAATTTAAGAAATGGTGTGATGATTATTTTTTCATTAAACATCGTAACGAAGCACGAGGAATTGGTGGCTTATTTTTTGACGATTACAATGAAATAAGCTTTGATCACAGCTTTTCATTAATGCAAAGTATTGGAAATCATTATATTGAAGCGTATGCCCCTATAGTAACTCGTAGAAAATCTCATCCATACGGTGAACGCGAAAAAACGTTTCAAAAATATCGTCGCGGACGCTATGTCGAATTTAATCTCGTCTATGACCGCGGCACCTTATTTGGCTTGCAGTCAAATGGCAGAACAGAATCCATTCTTATGTCACTACCTCCCGAAGTAACATGGGAATATAACTGGCATCCTGAAGCCAATAGCCCAGAGGCTAAACTTTATACTGATTTTTTACCCCAGCGTAATTGGTTATTATAGGGATTAATCAGCACTAGAAACGCTAATAAACGCCACCTTCCGCAACAGCGGAAGGTTAAAAAGCAACAAACCCTGCGGGAAACTTTACCTTGCAACATAACTGTCAAGAGCCCCTCCACTGCTTCAGGGTTTCCTCTATTTTCTTTTGATAGTTTATTGCCCACTTTCACTTATTTCGTGATTAATTGTCAACACGACTTTCTTTAAAAAAATCCTTGCTAACAATGCAGCAAGAGCATTTAATAAACTCAAAATTAAAAAAATTTGTGGGATTGCAGCTGAAAAATGTAATAAAACAATAACGATCAATGCTCCAGCAACCATAAACAGGGAATTGTAGATATTATTTGTCGCGATCACTTGAGCTCTTGATTCTGAGGGGCTTTTCACTTGTAAATAGGTATATAGGGGAACGATAAAAAGACCCGCACTAAAAGCCAACATAAATAAATCAAATGCAATGCGCCAATGAGCAAAGTGAGTAAAAAAATTAATTAAAGAAAATGCATTTTTAGATTGATTTAAATAAGGCGTAGCCCAATAAAGATCCATTGTAAAGCAAGTAAATGCTAACATTGCCCAAGGAACAATGAGAAGATATATTTGTCCTTGAAAAATTAAATTAACAGCCAAAGAACCACTGGCAATACCTATTGAAAATAAAGCAAGAAATATTGCAAAAACAGTATTATTAGCTCCTAATACATAGTTTGTATAATCAGGAAGCTTGGTAAGGATTACTGTCCCTAATAACCAAAACCAAGATAAAATCAAAATTGCTACTAAAATACCGGTATTCTCCGTAGCTTGTTTCAGCATCTTATAAGTCACGCGCCAAACTTGTTTGTCTACTTTAATATTTACCGATTTTGAAGGGGCTTTAGGTATAAACAAACTGGAGGTGAGGCCCGCAAGAGCAACAAATATAGTTAAAAACACAGCTACATAAGGTTTAGGACTATGGATTCCTATAGATAAAGTCCCAATGGTAGTACCCATTAAAATAGCGATAAAAGTACTTGCATCAATTAAACCTGTTGCACCCAATAATTCCTTTTTAGGCAAATGATCAGGCAAAATAGCATATTTTATTGGCCCAAAAAAAGTTGAATGAACTCCAAGGCCAGTTAAAGTAGCCATCATCAAAAAAATATTTCCCCAACAAAGAGCGAGACTACCGATAATCATTAAAAATAACTCTAAAATTTTAATGATACGTGTTATAAGCGCTTTATCATATTTATCAGCCAATTGCCCTGAAGTTGCTGAAAGAAGAAAAAAAGGGATTATAAACAAAGCACCTGCTATTGCTTGATAGAACTCAGATTGAGCCTGATTATGAGTGAGATGATAACTAATTAAAGTAAGCATTGCTAACTTAAAAGCATTATCATTAAAAGCACCAAAAAATTGAGTCAGGAAAAAAGGCAAAAATTTACGTTCTTTCAAAAGGTAAAAAGCACCATTACCCATGCATAAGGCTCCATATAATAATATGTAATCAAGCCCCCACCTAACAAGAAATGGGAGCTATTACACTATTCTTCTTTCTGATATTAATCAATAAAATGAAAGTTTGGTCTATTCACCTAGAGCGCGGAGGAAACAAGATGATTAGGCTTTAATATCAAGCTCCCAATTGTATCATGAGCCTCTGTCTCGTGTAAGAGCTTAGCTAAACCAGTCTCGGAAATTTCATTATCTGATAAATCAACATGCTTTAGATGAGTATTAGATTTTAATGCATTAGTAATAAGATGAACTCCTTCATCACGCATTTTATTACTTTTAAGATTTAGATGGGTTAAGGAGTGAGACTCTTTAATCATACCTGCAATTTCTATTGCACATGCTTCATTCAAATTATTATAAGATATATCCAGAACCTCTAATGAAGGGTGTTTCAATACAAAAAGACGCAGCGCCTTCATTCCGTCTAAGCCAAAATCATTACAACTTAACACGAGCTCTTTTAATTCCGTATTTGAATTAATCGATTCTAATAAACGCTGAACACCAGAATCACGAAGCCAATTAAGTGATAAATCTAAAACCGATAATTTCTTCTTTTTTAAACATGAAAAAAAATCAGAGGGTATTTTGTCACCTATCCAATTATCAATAAATTTAATTGTATTCAATTTTCTACGTGGTAAGGAATCAAATAAATAACGAATATCATTTGTATCAATATGATTCGCATACAATGAAATTTCATTGACTTTTGAGGCTAACTTTAAAATATCATGCAAGGCTTCATAATCTTTACTATTTAAATTGGAATGATCAATACTAATTTTTTTTATAAATTTACAGCGCCTTTTTCCTTTTGATTGTAAATATTTATTCAGATGAGGTAGAGCCAAATGATGTTGTACTTGCATAAGCTCAATTGACTCCAATTTCCCATGTTCATGCCTTAACCTAATCGCCATATCCCCTTCCCTCTATAAAGAAATTACAATTTTAATTGTAGATGATATTTAGGAGAGGGAAGCAATAATGATGATTTTTTTATATTTTTCATCATCGCGAGCAAATTTTATAAAATAGATCTGTTATGCAAAGATGGAAAACGGCCAATTTAGCTAAAAAGCTTATGTTCACCATCTTCACCCAACAGTTTCAATCAATTTATTATATCTGTGCGTTCAAACGAGTAAGCACATTGCCTGGCCCAACTTCTATAAAAACACATTCACCCTGATTTTTTAAATAGCGAATAGTATCGGTCCAACGCACTGGATGCGTCATTTGTTTCACTAAATTTTCTTTGACTCTTTCATTGATATAAGGCTCTGCTGTTATATTTGCAATCACTTCAATTTTTAGAGGTGAAAACTGAAAAGAATCCATAAATCGTTTAAATTCATCTGCAGCAGATTGCATATATCGTGAATGAAATGCTCCACTAACTTTTAGGGGCAGGCACATCAATGCTTCTTGAGCGAGTATTTCATTTGCCTTGGCTATATCTGCTGCTGGCCCGGAAAGAACAATTTGTTTCGGGGAGTTAAAATTTGCAAAATCTATAGAATCAAGATCATGGGTTTGTAGCAAAGATTTAATTCGGTCTTCAGCCAAATTAATCACAGCAAGCATCCCTCCCCCAGTTGCTTTAGCCATCAATTCACCACGTTTTTTCACGAGCTTCAATCCAGTTCCAAAATCAAAAGCACCAGCAGCAAATAAGGCAGCATACTCACCTAAACTATGCCCTATTAAATAATTAGGCGGTGGTTCTTCAGAAACTCGAGCCAAAAAAGACAAGGCCTCAACAATATATAAAGCAGGCTGAGTATATTCAGTGTTGTTTAATTGTTGCTGGGGATCGTCCAGGCATAACTCTTTGACAGAGTACCCCAAAATTTCATCAGCTTGCTTTATTTGTTCAGAAAAATATGAAAATAATTCAATCCCCATACCTTTTGTCTGTGAACCCTGTCCTGGAAACATGTAAATAGTCATTGATGCTCCTTTTAATCGATAAATCCAGAATATAAACCATCATAAATAGAACTATTAATATTGTCATTAAATAAATCTCATTCAGTGGATTTGCTTATTAAGTCTGTAATTATGCATAATTAATCGCAATTCTTTCATTTACAGATAACTATATGAAAAAAAGAATAGTCATTTTATTTGTTCTACTGGTTTTTTTTATGGTTTACTACCACCTCCATTCAATCCCTACGAAACAAAATAATTTCCAAGAGCTTGCTTTAAGTGGGCGGCCATCTTGGGCACAATGGCGTAGCGAAGGTAAAGGAGTTTTAAAATATTTTCTGCATTTCTTTGATTACCAAAAAAAAGCGACCCTAATGGTTTTAAATCCATTCCCTGGCCAAACAGCATTTTTTGCACATCAAAAAACATTATTAGCCAAGTTACCTCAACCCTCTTCTGAAGAATCATTTATTCGTGTTGGTTTAGTAGGTGACTTAATGGCAATTCCAAATTATGATGGGCAGTTTATCGCACCCCAAATTTTAAATCTTCTAGCACAGATGGATTTTGTTTTAGGTAATTTAGAAACACCGGTTTCATCATCCGGCACCATTTCAAAGTTCCGTAATTCATTGTCTCAATTTAATGTATCTGATAATTATCTAAATGCCCTAACTTTAAATGGAAAGCCTGTATTTGATTTTTTATCTTTGGCCAATAACCATGTTCTTGATCGCGGGGATTTAGGTGTTCAAGAAACCAGGGAAGAGCTAAAATCAAGAGGGATCATAACTCATGGGACAGATCAGCAAAAATTTATCTCTTACACAACCAAAGGAATTCACTTCGGTGTAGCAGCTGCTACCTGGGGGACAAATCCTCAATTTTCTAAAAATACTACCCCTATTTGGTATTTACCAGGAATTGCTCCCCTTGATATAAATAAAGTGGAACTGGATCAATTAATAAATGCCCTTCATGAAATGAAGCAAGCCAATGTTGACTTCAAAATCTTATTCCTACATTGGGGATTTGAATATGAACTCTATCCTGATCCCTTAATTCAAAGTATTGGCTCTGAATTAATTCAAAATGGGGCTGATCTAATCATAGGGAGTCATCCTCATGTACTGCAACCGTTTGAACTCATACAAGCCTCGGAACATAAAGGATTAATCGCCTACTCCATGGGTAATTTTATTAGTGATATGAGCAACCCTTTTACCCGAATTGGACTCATCCAAGAATTATACGTTTGGCGCAATTCTCAACAGAGGATTCAATGGGCATTAGGCTCAAGTAAGCTCACTCAAATCGCTGATATAAAACATCCATACACTGAATTGCTTAGAAATCCTCCACCGAAAGATCTTTCTGATGCTTATGTCTACTACAAACACTCTTTAAATTTACCATTTTTAGTATGGAACTAAAGACTCTCATTAGAGTAAAATCAACAGTGAGTGTCACTTCTTCCATTGATCATTCGGAATTGGTTTTATGGCAAATAAATTGTTCCTTGCAAATAAAGATGGGCTGTTCCATAAAGAAAAACTCGCTCACCTTTTATCTCGCATCTTATTTTTCCCTGTCGCAATCCACCTTGTACTGCAGTAATTTCATACTTCTGCAATTGTTCACTCCAGTATGGTGCAATTACGCAGTGAGCTGATCCTGTTACTGGATCTTCAGCAACGTTGCATCCTGGATAAAAACATCGCGAATAAACATCCGAATTTATTCCAGGCGCAGTTAAAATCAAGCCTCTATAATCGAGCTGAGCAACAGCATTCAAATCAGGATCCGCCAGTTTTACTTCTTGCGCATTTTCATAAACAAACATTAAATCAAATTTGCTTTTCAAAACATGCAGTGGTTTGTTTAAATTTAATTTAGAAAGTGTCTGGGAATATTCTATGACATGATAAGGTAATGCTGGAAAATCCATCACAAACCCATTGCCATTTTTTCGAACAACAAGTTCTCCGCTTAAGCAACGAAACTTTATCTCCTCTCCTTTAAATCCTAATTTCTCGAAAATAACATAGGCACTTGCAAGTGTTGCATGACCACACAAAGCAACTTCTTCATTTGGAGTAAACCATCTAATGTAAAATCCGTTTTCTTCAGAAATAAAAAAGGCTGTTTCCGAAAGGTTGTTTTCTAAAGCAATGTTTTGCATTTCTTTATCTGTAAGCCAACTGTCTAACGGACATACCGCGGCAGGATTTCCTTCGAAAAGGTCAGTGGCAAACGCATCGATTTGATAGATGGGCAAAGCTCTCATAGCATCTCTTAATTAATTGTAAAAACAAGATGAATACATATGAGGGACAGCCCTGGAAAATTCAAGTGCCCAACGAGTAGAACTTATGAATAAAGAGGTAAGCATACACTATTTTCGCTAACAAACACATCCTCGTGACTTCAATTAAATTAAGACACAGCATGATTTATTGGAACGAAATATAAATATATTTCTTCTCAAAATAAATTTCATCTCCCTTGTTGCATGAAAAATAAACACCCGGGTTACGGCTGGCCTTAGCCCAGGTCATATTTAACCGGCAGCGAGAGCTGAGAATACTTTCCGTGTACTCTATTACTTATTCAGTAATAATAGTAACGTCTTGTGCTTTTAAGCCTTTTGGTCCTTTATCTAGCACAAAGGATACAGGATCATTTTCATGGAGTGTTTTAAATCCAACACCTTGAATATCTTTGTAATGAACGAAGATATCATCACCATTCTCATTAATAATAAATCCAAATCCTTTTTTCTCATTGAACCATTTTACATGGCCCGTTTCTCTTTGCGACATTAGCGATCCCCTTTGTCTTTAGCTTTTACAATCCAACTATTACTGATGTTTATTTCCAGCATAAAAATACTTTCTATTCTAAAGCTGCGTTATAATAAACATTTTCTATATATACGAAATAACATCGTATATATAGATTAGCATAGCAGTTTTTTATTGATTGTTAAGGATTTTTTTAAAAAATCGCTATCTTTATCTTTTTTTATATATTGGAAATACATAATGAATCATACAAAATCAGCTTTTATAAAATTAGCACTTGATTGCCAAGTATTAAAATTTGGTGAATTTATATTAAAATCGGGACGAAAAAGTCCTTATTTTTTTAATGCAGGTCTATTTTATCAAGGAGGATCTCTACGAAAATTAGGCCAATTTTACGCAAAAACATTGCTTGAACATAACGCCCATCCGGATCACTTATTTGGTCCAGCCTATAAAGGCTTACCACTTGCAACCACAACAGCGATAGCCCTCTCTGAATTAGGCAAAGAAGTAACCGTTACTTTTAACCGTAAAGAAATAAAAGATCATGGCGAAGGAGGTCAATTAATTGGCGCCCCTTTAACTGGTAAAACTGTCATTGTTGATGATGTTATAACTGCAGGGACTGCTTTCAGGGAATCTCAAGCACTCATTAAGGAATATGGTGGTCAACTGACTGGAGTAATTATTGCTTTAGATCGTTGTGAACGAGGATTAACAAACGAATCAACACTTTCCGAAATTAAAGCTCAAGGAATTGAAGTTTACTCTATTATTACATTGTTTGATTTAATTGATTATTTAAAAAGCGAAAATCAATATGAACAAGTTAAAAAATTAGAAGATTATCAATCAACCTATGGTTGCTAATTTAACTGGACTAATACATCTTTTCGAAAGGCAAATGCTCCCTTTAAAAACCAGTAGTAACCCCTCTATTGGTTTTTCATCTCAGTTCCCTCATTTCCAAAAAATATTCAATTAATTAACCGGGATATGTTGATAATTGGTGCCCAATACCGACTGGTCAATCATCAACAAATTTTCCATAAAAGTCACTCCCTTTAGGATTAAGCGGTTTTATCAAATTTAAATCCACATTCTGCACCAGTTATTCAACGAATTATATCCCTTTTATTAAACCTACATTAACTACACCCAACAATATACGAAATGGGTAGTCCATATTCGCCCCCCCAATTCAATAAAGCAGTAATCATGGTTATTTAAAATGAACGTATAAAGGCATATACAAAGGTGTCCATGAACCCCATGAAAACCCAATGTGCTTAAAATGGTTTCAAATCAATGCGAGAAAGTTCTGAAGTTATAGCGAATGTTTTTCAATTGGAGGTAATTCAATTATGAACTATGCAGATTCTGTTACATACATAGATATGTATGTGCAAGAAAAAAATATTACAAAGCTATTTGAGTTTTACAAAAAAGAAGGGGTTGGTAACAAGCTAATTGCTGAGGACTGTGAAAACCGAATCAAATCACTTTTAGAAATGAGCTTGATTGAAAGACCAGCAAAAAAATCCTTTTTCACTCATATAAAACCAGAAAAAATTGTTACAGAGATTATTACTGGTAGAGGGCAATTTATGCTCACAAAAAGCGAAGAGGAGCAATCAATTAAACGTACAACTGCACTCGCTCCATTTTTTGCAATAGATCCTCACCCCCATTCCTCTGTAGATGAATATATAAATAATCTTCTAGAAAAGGCGTTTGATGAGAATTATCATGTAAAAAGTATTCAAGCGCTAAAAGATTTAACTATTTTGATGAGAATTGTTGATAATCAATCAACCTACGCTGTTTGTCTCGCACTAATTGTAGAAGCGAACAATCCCAAAATTTTTAAGGAACAATCCAAGTTAGATAAAGAATTAAATTACAGCGACAGCTTAACTGCCTTAACTTTACTCAATCAATTATTAGCAGAGAAAAAAATACGCAATTACCAATTGTAATAGTAAAGCATTTCAAGAGTCCTCTTTACAACAGGTTATCAATTCACGCCATTTATTTTTTCAAAAATTTCAAGAATATCAATTAATTACAACAGAATCACTTGTACCTGAAGATGAGTCGGTTAAAGATCAAGGCCGTAGTAGCACAAGTAGGGTAAATTATGAAAATAGAAAGTTACTTGGTAAACAATTACCTCAAGAAACACACACTCAGCTCGAGGCTGTGGCTAATGAACTCTTTCGTTTAATTGTTGGCTCTGCACAACCAAAAACTTATCTGGCTCGCGTCCCCGAAGCTACAATTAGTGAAGTTAACCCTTATATGACTGTTTGTGAACTTGCTGAACAATACACCCCTTTAAACAGTTCAGAAATAAAAGGGAGCCCAATAGAAATTATCTGTTCCAGCAGAGTCTTAATGAATGATCTTGCCAGAATTACTGTTTCTTCATTACTTCTCGCTGAAAATGATATGCATGGAGGAAATATTGGATTTTGTCAATTTAATGGTGAGCTACGCTTGGTTAAAATTGATGGTGATGAGGCATTGTACCCTCTAACAAAGAGAGGCGAAGAGGAACTACTTCCCAAGCTAATAGCTCAGAATGGTAGACTCATACCGATTAAGGGCGCCCAATCTATAGATTGCTTTAGTTTAAATCGAAGCGATCTGGAGCAGTTGCCAGCGATAAAAAATCCAGCCAATGAAGGTGATAAAGAACTTGCTCAAAATCCTTCGGACCACTTTCTGCCATTTAACTGGGCATTTCGCACCGTTGGAGAGCTTGAGCTTAAAAAAATTCAAAATGATCCTGATTTCCAGCAAGATAAAGATATAGCAATCATCAAATTTTTGATGATCCCAAGACAAGTATTTAGCAAACTCGCCGATAAACTCATTTCAAAGCCAGAATTAAAGCGTGAATTTCTGGAGTGGATTATTTACAGGCAGCATAAGTGTTACCAAAAAATGTTTTTAAGTTCAGAAAATTGCATTCATTTATATAGAAATCAATATATTAGAGAAATTTTAGAAAAAGAAATTCAAGAGTTTATCTTGGAAATGAAACAAGATGGATATGAATATACAGAAAATATTAGCCTTAACAATACCATTCTTAATGAACTTGATATTCTTCGTGATCAGCACTATGAAATAGACAAGCGCTTGGGTAAAGAGCCTGATTTAGAGACTATTGGAAAAATTCGCTCTCTTGATTGTGACAAAATTTTATTGAGCTTATCAGAATATGATTGCGCCCCATCTGCAGAAAAAACAAAAGCTCATGACGAAGCATTAAATTCGACACGAGCTAAACACGCTTTATATAAAAGTACCCTGAGGGATTTATATAGTGGCAAGGAGGAAGAGCATAATTTAGAAGATGTAAAAATAATGAATCCTTAAAAAATTGGAGTTTATATAATGAGCCTGAATGAGAAATATTCTAACCCGCACATGGTGACGCTTGATTTTGAAATTGAATATTTAAAAAAGAAAATATCATATTGCAATGATCAAATAGCTGAATTTACTAATAAAATAATTGTATATCGTCGTGAGAACGATAAAATTCAGAGGGATTTCCTGCCTTATTATAATAAAGATAAACAAATTTACCATGAAAAAATTCAAACATGCGAAGAAATACTGGAAGTAAATAAAGCACAAATCAAACATCATGAAATAATTATGAATAAACTTGAACAGCGCTTAGAAGAGTTGAAAGACGAGCTCAATAGAAATCAACATCGACATGGAGAACGATAAAATACTCTGGTAATTAAGCGTAAGAATTCAAATTTGCTCTGAAAGTTACCTCTCTTTAAGAGGGGTATATCAAATCCAGTTCGATAAAATTTTTTTTGTGCTCTATTAAAATTTGTAAAGACAAACATCCCTTAGTTTTTCAATTACACCCCATTCTTGTTAGCGAATACCGATTTTTATACAAAGCTATTGAATTACATATTTAATATTCTCCAAAATTGCTTATATTCCCCGATAAGTATTCTCATCCTAAAAGGTATTGATTCGATAACTTTTTTAGATCCATTTACCAATAAAACTACCGGCCCCTATTGACAATACTTTAAGTAATACACTAACATTACATTAATGTTACACTACACTAATACATTAATATGAAAATACATACATCAATAAAACATTCAGCACTTCCAAACTTAATGCATGCAATCAGCCTACTCGAGAACAAAGAGGAAGCGTTGCAGTTTTTTACTGATTTATGTACTCCAGCAGAATTGGAGGCAATGGCAGATCGTTGGCAAGTTGTTCCATTATTGCGACAAGGGATCCCCTATAGAACGATTCACGAACAAACGGGAGTAAGTGTGACCACGATAACACGAGTTGCACGTTGTTTAAGTTTTGGCACAGGTGGTTATGAGTTAATCGCAAAGAAATTGGAGGTATCGTGAAAAATCGTTTACGTTTGGCCTTACAAAAAAAGGGGCGTTTATCAGAAGAGTCGTTAACATTGTTACAACAATGCGGTTTAAAATTTCGAATTAAGCCTAACAGCTTACTTACCCACGTGGATAATTTCCCTATCGATCTGCTTTTCGTTCGTGATGATGATATTCCTACTTTGGTTTTTGATGAACTATGTGATGGAGGCATCGTAGGTGAAAACATGCTCTTGGAGTGTGCCCTTGCCAATCCAGAAAAATCTTATAAAACCATAGCCCAACTAGGTAATTGTACTTGTCGCTTATCTATAGCCGTCCCTGAAGCCATGGATTATCAAGGGCTGGGAAGTTTGGATGGTAAACGAATTGCGACCAGTTATCCTAACTTACTGAAGCACTACTTAAAAAAACAAAAAATATGTGCAGAAACCCTGGTTTTATCAGGATCTATTGAAGTGGCTCCACGTATGGGTATGGCCGATGCAATTTGCGATTTGGTTTCAACCGGCCAAACCTTGGAGGATAATAAACTTGTTGAAGTGGATACTATACTGCAAAGTCAAGCAGTATTAATTCAAGGTGGGAAAAAAAACTCCCCCCTATTTCAAAATTTATTTGCAATGCTTGCTCGTAGAATACTCGCAGTACAACAAGCCCAAGAGCGAAAATACATTGTCTTTCATGCCCCAAAATCAGCTCTTGAATCAATAGCTGAAAAATTACCAGGAGCTGAAGCACCCACTATTTTACCCCTACCGGGAAACCTCAACAAAGTCGCGGTTCATGTTGTTTCTAGCGAGCGGATTTTTTGGAACACATTGGAAACCATTCAAACACTGGGAGCCAGTTCTATATTGGTTTTACCCATAGAAAAAATGTTGGAGTAACCTCATGTTAACAATTAAAAACTGGCCGTCTCTATCTCAAGCTGAAAAAATGCAATGCCTTACTCGCCCCTTGCAAACTTCTTCGGTAAAAAAACAGGTAGAACAAATTATAAAAAAAGTCCAATCCTTTGGCGATAAAGCATTACTAGCACTTACAGAACAATTTGATGGGGTTCGCTTAGAAAATCTTCGGGTTTCAACACAACAGATAAAAAATGCTCGCATCAGCTCCCAAGCTTTAAATGCGCTTAATGAAGCAATAAAAAACATCTCTACTTATCATCAAGCTCTTTTACCAGATAATAAAAAGATAAATACCGCTAAAGGAGTGAATATTTATAGCACTTATAGACCAATTCAACGTGTAGGTTTATATGTCCCTGGCGGTAATCAAACTCCTTTAATTTCTTCATTGCTCATGCAAGCAATCCCTGCAAAAGTTGCAGGCTGTCCTGTGAAAATATTATGTACCCCGCCTAATAGTAATGGTTCTATTAATGAACATCTACTGGTTGCTGCTCGGTTATGTGGTATTGAGACTATTTATGCTTTAGGTGGTGCACAAGCAATTGCAGCAATGGCTTATGGATCTAACAGCATTACAAAAGTTGATAAAATTTTTGGTCCAGGAAACAGTTATGTTACAGAAGCAAAAACGCTTGTTTCATCCGATCCTAATGGTGCTGCCATAGATATGCCAGCTGGACCTTCTGAGGTGATGATCATCATCGACAATAAGGCAAACCCAGCATTTATTGCCGCAGATTTATTGGCGCAAGCTGAACATGGAGTTGACTCACAAGTTATTTTAATTTGCGATAACCAAAGGCAGGCAGAACAGGTAAATCAGCAATTAAAAGAGCAATTTAAAACTTTATCAAGAATACACATTATAAAACAATCATTGGCAAACAGCATGATTATAGTTTGCCCTGAACATGAAGAACAAGTGAGTATCATTAACAGCTATGCCCCTGAGCATTTAATCATAAACCGCGATGATGCAGAGTTATGGATCGATTCTATCAATGCTGTAGGTACCGTATTCATTGGTCCTTGGGCTGCAGAAACACTTGGCGATTATGTAACAGGATCGAATCATGTTTTGCCAACTAATGGCTTTGCTCGAAATCATAATGGGTTAAGTACACTTGATTTTCTTACTTGTTTTAATGTGCAATCTATTAACCAGGAAGGAATCAAACATATAGGCCCTGCAGCAATCACGCTGGCACACATTGAAGGCTTGGATGCACATGCAAACGCAGTAGCAATCAGGCTAAACTCACTGGAGGGTTAAATGTCCGTACTTAACTTAATACGCCCTGAGCTATTAAACAGCCAGGTTTACCTCACAAATAGTGGCCAAATCAACCATCGCCTACACGCTAACGAGCTTCCCTGGTCTGCATTAAAGATGGAGACAGATTTAAATTTTTACCCTGAAAAAATGGTGCAAGAACCACTACTAAAACAATTAGCAACACTGTATCAAGTAGAGGTAAATCAACTTGTTTTAACTCGCGGCTCGGATGATGGGATTGATTTAATCACTCGTTTGTTTTTAAGCGCAGGGCAAGATTCCTGTATGCAATTTCCACCTACCTTTTCCATGTATTCATTTTATGCACATTTACAACAGGCCCAATTGATTAACTGTCCTTTAGACCCCTTGAATTGCTTTGAAATTTCAGTAGAAGAAATTCGTAATCGTTGGCAAGAAAATTGTAAAATAATTATCCTTTGTAACCCGAATAATCCTACCGCCAGTTTAATCAATATCGGTCAAATTGCAGCTTTATGCGAAGAATATAAAGACCGCTCCATGATTGTTGTCGATGAGGCATATATTGAGTTTACACAGAATCAAAGTGCAACTTGCCTCATTCCTCAATTCGATAATTTGATCATCCTGAGAACGTTATCCAAAGCCTATGGGCTTGCGAATCTTCGTTTAGGGGGCATTTTAGCCCAAGCTCATGTTATCCAAGCGTTAAATAAAGTCATGCCGCCATTTCCGCTTTCCACTGTCGTAATTAATCTGGCACTAAAAGCGTTGGCAAAGCAGGAATGGTTTTCCGAATCGATAAAAAAGATTAGAAAAGCCCGTACTCAATTGATTCAAACATTAACATCATGTCCTCTTATCAAGAAAGTTTATCCCAGCCAAACCAATTTTATTCTCATTAAAACTCTGTATGCGGCTGAACTCGCTATGTGGCTTAACTCTCATGGAATCGCGGTTAAAAATTTTCCCATACACTCCTCTTTACCGGATCATTTACGTATCACCGTAGGAAATGAAGCCCAGAATATTTTACTTCTGAATACCCTATCTTCATTTCAACCCAATTCATCCCTGGCGGGATGCAAATGAACCATAATGTTTTAGGATTTTAAAATGCAAAAAATTTTATTTATCGATCGTGACGGGACTTTAATTGAAGAGCCTTATGATTTTCAAGTTGATTCATTGGATAAAATCAAACTTGCGACTGGAGTAATCCCCTCTTTATTGCAACTGCAAAAAGAAGGATTTCGTTTCGTTATGGTGACGAATCAAAATGGTATCGGTACGTCTGCATTCCCTGAGGATGCATTTTTAATGTGCCATGAATTTACTTTGGATCTCTTTTCCTCTCAAGGTATTTATTTTGATGAAATTTTTATTTGCCCACACATGCCCGAAGATAATTGTTTGTGTCGTAAACCTAAAACAGGCTTGTTGGATCAATTTATAAAAGAGACCATAATTGACAAAAAATCTTCCTGGGTTATTGGTGATAGAGATTCTGATCGCCAATTAGCGGATAATTTAGGGATAAAGTTTTTACCAATCAACAAAGCACATGGATGGGAGCAAACTACCAGAACGATACTTAATAATAAACGTACTGGATTTATTAGAAGAATAACCCAAGAAACAACAATCGAATTATCAGTGTTATTAGATTCTGATCAAATCAGCCCTATCAACACCCCCATCCCCTTTTTTAACCATATGCTCGAACAAGTGGCAAAACATGGTGGATTTAATCTGGAATTAAAGGCTAATGGGGATGTAGAAGTTGATGATCATCATTTAATCGAGGATACCGCAATTGCTTTAGGAGAAGCCCTCAAAGATGCCCTTGGTAACAAATGGGGCATTAATCGCTATGGTTTTACTGTGCCTATGGATGAATCCCTCGCCTCTATCGCAATAGATATAGGTGGTAGAGGTTTTTGCGTGTTCCAAGGACAATTCATTCGTGAGTTTGTTGGCGGTATGGCTACAGAAATGGTACCTCATTTTTTTAATTCACTCGCCAATGCTTTAGGTGCGACGATTCACATTGAAGTTAGGGGTAAAAATCATCACCATATGATAGAAGCCTGCTTTAAATCACTGGGTAGGGCATTAGGCCAAGCGTGTGCAAAAACAAATAATTTTTTACCATCGACGAAGGGGGTTCTATGATTGCCATTGTAGATGTGAGTGGAACAAATCTAACGTCCTTAGCGAACGCATTGCATAGATTAGGGTTTAATTATCAACTCACCCATGATGCACAGGAAATACGCAATGCAAGCCATGTGATTCTCCCAGGTGTAGGTACTGCCTCTTATGGAATGAATGCACTACGCCAATATGACTTAGTCGATGTACTTACGTCATTGGAACAACCCCTATTAGGTATATGTCTTGGTATGCAATTATTACTTGAAAACAGTGAGGAAGGAAACGTGCAATGCTTAGGGCTTATTCCAGGACAAGTACGACGACTGCCTCGAAAAAAAGGCTATCCAGTACCTCACATGGGCTGGAATCAATTGCAATGGTGTAAAAATACTTCATTACAGATTGGTTTAAATGAAACTAATTATGTTTATTTTGTGCATAGTTATGCACTTTACGCTACTGAACATGCTTTGGCATTTTGTGAGTATAGTGAATCGTTTACCGCCATAATCCAAAAAAACAACATTTGGGGTATGCAATTTCATCCAGAAAAATCAGCAGATACAGGAATGACGCTACTTAAAAATTTTTGCAGTACTTAAAGCATTTTAAATTATTCCTAAGCAGATTAAAGCTTATTATTACCGGAGGATGTATGATTCTTATTCCAGCAATTGACTTACAAGCAGGTCGTTGTGTGCGCTTACGACAAGGGCAGTTTGATCAAGTGACTCAATTTGATATGTCACCTATAGATCGCGCATCCTATTTTGCAAAACTAGGGGCAAAACGATTACATATTGTTGATTTAGATGGAGCAAAAATTGGAACCATGCAACAGCTACCATTAATTTGCACCATGCAACATACAGGAGTTACTGTACAAGCAGGTGGCGGAATTCGTTCGCTAGAACAAGCAAAAACCTGTTATTCAGCAGGAATATCACTTTTGGTTATAGGAAGTATAGCAATTACCGATCCTGGCTTAACCACAAAAATTATTAACGAAATTAGCCCCAAAAATATTATCCTTGCTCTCGATATTCGCATGGAAAACAAAATCCCTCTACCCGCCACTCATGGTTGGCAAACTACTTCAACTATGAATTTATGGGAAGTTGTTTCTTTTTATCAACAATTAGGTATTACACAAATATTATGTACTGATATTGCCTCTGACGGTATGATGCAAGGACCAAATTTTGATCTTTACCAAGAAGCAGTAGAACGTTTTCCCAATATTGCCTGGCAGGCTTCTGGAGGCATTCGTCATCAAGATGATATCAACAAACTGCAGAAACTAGGCATTAAAGCAGCTATCTTAGGATTGACGATGTATCAAGATGTTTTTAACTTGAAATCAATATTATCAAGCCCTGTAACACCGATGGAATAAAAAGCCAAAATCCATTTTATTATAAAGAGTCTCAATTATGTTAACGAAACGAATTATTCCCTGTCTTGATGTACGCGAGGATCAAGTCGTCAAAGGAATCCAATTTCGCAATCATCAAATTGTTGGTAATATTCTCGATCTCGCAGCCGAATACTCTACATCTGGAGCAGACGAGCTTGTCTTTTATGATATTACTGCGAGTTCGGAGCAACGTTCTGTTTGTCCTAAATGGGTTCATCAGGTCGCAGCAATAATAAACATTCCATTTACGGTGGCAGGTGGAATTCGCTCTCTTGATCAGGCAAAATCAGTACTAAATGCAGGGGCCGATAAAATATCCATTAACAGCCCAGCGTTAGAATATCCTCATTTGATTAACGACTTATGCCGCAATTATGGGAGTCAATGTGTCGTGATTGGAATCGATAGTCAATGGATAAATGATGATTATTATGTATATCAATACACAGGGGATGAGAAAAAAACAATTAATTCCAAACGCAAAACATGTGAGTGGATTAAAGAGGTTCAAGATAGAGGTGCTGGAGAAATTGTATTAAATTGCATGCAAGCTGATGGAGTGCGTATGGGCTATGACTTACCTCAGTTACAAGCGATGCGGGCTTTATGTGAAATACCCTTAATTGCATCAGGGGGAGCAGGAGCAATAAATGATTTTACGCAAGTCTTTCTTAAAGCCGACGTAGATGGGGCTTTGGCTGCAAGTGTGTTTCACAACAATATTTTAACAATTAACGATATTAAATTAGCATTAAAAAAAGAAAATATTGAGGTACGATTATGAATCATATAGAAATTAACGCTTTGGATTGGAAAAAAATGAATGGCTTGTTACCTGCCATTATCCAAAATGCAGAAAATGGTAATGTTTTGATGTTAGGTTACATGAACCAGGAAGCCTTAATTGCGACATTAACGACAGGCCAGCTTAATCTATACAGTCGAAGCCGTAAACGATTATGGCGTAAAGGAGAAACTTCAGGTAACAGCATGTCAGTGCAACATATTAGCGTTGATTGTGATAATGACAGCTTACTAATTCAAGTTTTACCTAAAGGTCCTGCTTGCCATTTAGGATATAGCAGTTGCTTTCAACCTACAAATAACACGGGCCTTGGTTTCATACATGAACTTATTGAGCTCATCAATGAACGTGCTGATTCGCAAAATGAACATAGTTATACAGCAAGACTATTAGAATCCGGAATAAGTAAATGCGCCCAAAAAGTAGGCGAAGAAGCTGTGGAAGCAGTCATAGCTGCCGTAAATAATGACCGTGAAGAATTAGTGAATGAATCTGCCGATTTAATCTTTCACTTATTTGTGTTATTAAAAGCTTGTGAACTAAGTTTTTATGATGTCTTGCAATGTTTACAAGACAGAAATGCAACTGTTCATAGCTAATGACCTAGACAAAAGGGCATTCTGTTAAGGTGTGAGGTATCTGTGACTTTGCCTAGAACACACCCTCTTCTTGCGCGCCTAAGCGTCAATTTAGTCTAAAATTGACGCTTAGGCGTAAATCCCATCGCCCAAAAAAAAATTATACAACTGCTAGCAAAACCGCAGTCAGATAATTACCCTCAGGAAAAGAGGCTAATGTAGGATGACAACTTGCCGGACCGTACACTCCTAAGATACGAGCTTGTTTTCCCACGGCTACTGCTTGTACACTTACTAAAGAACAAAATTCTTGCGATGAAAGCGCTGCGGAGCAATTACAGGTCATTAACAAGGATCCTTTTTTCATGTGCTTAAATACTTCTCGGTGTAAAAAGCGATAATAATTTTTCGCCCGTTGTAAATGCTGTTGTGAAGGAACTAATTTAGGAGGATCTAAAATAATAACATCATATTCCCCTGCTTTTGTTAAATAATCACGAGAGTCTGCCTCAATAAACTCTATTTGAGTTAATTGATTTAATAGTGCATTTTTTCTACCTTGAGCAATAGCCTGAGCAGAACTGTCCACAGCAGTTACTTTTAATGCGCCTGCTTTGGCTGCATGTAAAGCAAACCCCCCTGTATAAGAATAAAGATCTAATACATTTTTACCTTGTGACAACTGAGCAATACGCTGATGGTTCTCACGTTGATCAAGAAATAAACCCGTTTTTTGAGCTTGGGCAAATTCAACTTCATAAATCACCCCCGCTTCAAGAACATTCTCGTGATGATGTGTGACATGTTCACTGCTTTGCTTCCATCCATCCTGACTTAAAGGTTTTTTTTGTGGCAACCAAATTAGTTGATCTGTAGGCAATATCTTCTCAAGAGCCTGTATTATTATTTGTTTATGGAGCTCTACCCAATAAGCGGAACTCGCAATAACACATGTTTGATTAAATCTGTCTATGGTTAAACCAGAAAGACCATCTGCTTCACTATTAAACAATCGATAAGCGGTAGTTTCTGCATTAGGCAAATTTAAACATTCTCGCACCAACATTGCTTGCCTTAAGCGGACGGCAATTACGGCGTCTAAATTGCTTGTATCAATAGACTCAGATGTAAGTGCTAATACCCGGACTCTGTACAAAGAATGTTCATTGAATACACCCACACCTATGAGTTTTTCATCCGCATCATAAATATGGACAAAATGGCCTGTAACTAATTTCCCGCCTGTTTTTGCAATCGCTTTTGGGAATATCCATGGATGCCCTCGTAGCACTGTATTTTGCTTTGCTGCCAGCAATGTAATTTTTGCATTCATTTATCTATTTCCCCAAAAACAAAAATGGGCTAATCTACACAAAGACCGAAAAACCTGCAATAATCTTTCTCTTAATAAATCTGAAAAGAGCAGTTGTCGATCGCAATCAATAAATTAAAAAATAAAAATACAAGGCCCACTATGCCGCAAAAAATAATAACACTATTTGATAATGTTGAAGATCGTAAAAAAGGACTTGCTCTCAATTTAAAATACAATTTTAATTCATATGCTGTGATTATGAATAGTATATGTACTCCTGTTTTAAAGAAAAATACATTTTGTTTCGAAAATTATACTTTAGCTATTAATTCATTCTGGTAACAATATGGAAAAAACACCCAAATTATCCTTTGGCATTACTCTAGGTGCTTTAGGGGTGGTATTTGGCGATATTGGAACAAGTCCATTATATGCTTTGAAAGTAACGATGGATAATCTGCCAATTACTCAAACAACAATTAAGGGGGTGCTATCCCTCATTTTTTGGTGCTTGATAATTATCATTTCGTTCAAATACTTAATCATGATTTTTCGTGCAGATAATGATGGAGAAGGAGGTATTCTTGCTCTTTTAGCATTAATGAAGCATAAAAGTACGAAATATGTGCCTATATTCTATATCGTCGCCATATTCGGCGGAGGTTTGCTCTTAGGTGATGGGATGCTCACCCCTGCTATATCCGTGATAAGCGCTGTTGAAGGCCTTAGCACCCTTTCACCCTCATTTGAACCATATATATTGCCTATCGCCGTAGTTATTCTAATATTTCTATTCATGCTGCAATCAAGGGGAACTGGAAATATAGGAAGTCTCTTTGGTCCTATTATACTTATTTGGTTCCTTACCATAGCGATACTTGGTATCGTACAAATTGCTAAAGCACCCGTAGTACTTACCGCAATTAATCCTTATTATGCCTTTGCATTAATCCATGAGACTGGGTACAAAGGTTATTTATTATTAGGGGGAATTTTCCTGGTTGTTACTGGAGGGGAAGCACTTTATGCTGATATTGGACATTTTGGAAAAAAACCGATTCGCATCAGCTGGTTTACTGTGGTTCTTCCCTCCTTAATATTAAACTATTTTGGGCAAGGAGCTAATTTACTATTACACCCCAAAGCCATTAGCAACCCTTTTTATATGATTGCGCCTAATTGGTTTTATATTCCTTTAATTATTCTTGCTACTATCGCCACAATAATTGCATCACAAGCAGTAATTTCAGCAACTTTTTCTTTGACAAAACAAGCTGTCTTACTAAGTTTATGCCCACGAATCCCCATAGTACAAACATCCAAAGACTACTCTGGCCAAATTTATGTACCCCAAATTAACATCATTTTGTTCATTGGAACCCTAACATTTTGTTTTACTTTTAAAACATCAGATAATCTTGCCCATGCTTATGGTATCGCGGTAAATACGTATATGCTCTTGATTGATGCAATGGTTGCTTATGCTGCGCTCGCTATCTGGAAGTGGTCAATATTTAGAGTTGGGCTAATATTTGGATTATTTTTAATTATCGATTTTGCATTTCTAGGTTCAAATTTACATAAATTTCTTACTGGTGGTTGGGTCCCAGTTACGTTTGCTTTACTTATAGCAACTGTTATGTATACATGGAAATTTGGCTTGGAATATTTACAACAAAATTATTACATGAATAAAGATGATATTTCCAAAATTCTCAAACAACTTGAATACAAAAGTTTAAACCAACTATCTGATTTAACTGCAATTTTTATAACTGATGTTTATGATAAAAGTGGAGGAAGTTTTCTCCATTTCCTAAAACTTTGCAGGGCAGTTCCAGATAGAGTCCTCATTCTAAATTATGTTGTGGATAATATTCCTTATGTACATCACAGCCAACGTTATGAAATCACATGCTTACACGAAAAAGTATTTAACCTGACTTTGCATTATGGATTTATGGAGACTATTTCCATACCCAGAGCATTAGAAAGGGCTTCAAACAAAAACCTTTTTCCCTTTAAATTAAATATTGATCGCGCAACATATATGGTGGAAATCCCCAATATTTCAGCATCTAAAACGAAAAAATCGCTAACTTTTTTCTGGCAAGAAAAATTATTTGCTTTTTTAATCCGTAATTATTCAACTAATTTGAATATAGATTTTTATAAATTACCTTACAATAGAACTATGGCAATTGGCACTTACTATATTATGTAATTCAGGAGTTTTTATATGTGGTTTAATAACGCCCTTATCTATCAATATGAGCTGGATGATACTTGTGATCTCGCTGTTTCCTTAGCGGAAAACATTCTAAAACCTTGTCCTCCTCATGCTCGTTTTGTTTATGGCTGGCTCCCTCTCATTGCGGATGAAATGATTCAAGAAATTGCAGGGAGCTCCCTTATCTGTCTCGGTAAAGAGGAACGCCTACTTCCTCGAGGTGTGATTAATAAAATGCTTGCCGAGAAGGTGCAACTGCTCGAGACCCAGCAAGGACGTATGGTAAAACGAGCTGAAAAGGCACAAATGGCAGAGGATATTGAGTTTGAATTACTACCAAAATCATTTTGCGTCCAAAAAAAATTACTTGCTATTCTTGATAGTTCCAGCAAAAGAATCATTGTTAATACATCCAGTCCAAATCAAGCAGCACAACTCACCTCCTTTCTACGTAAGTCAGTAGCTGGGATCTCTATTGAACCCCTATCCCACACAGAAAATCTCGCTTTAAGGTTTGCAGAATGGATTCATTCTCCAGAAACTCTTCCCCAACATTTTCAATTAGCCTCAGATTGCTTACTCTTCGCTCTTAATGATGAAAAAAAACGTGTACATTGCAAAGGCTATGAGTTACCTGCTGAAGAAATTTTAACCCTACTTTCACAAGGTATGGCTACAGCAGAAATCTCTTTAATCTGGAAAGAAAGAATTCAATTAACATTGACACATGATTTTACATTTAAGAAATTGAAAAGTCTTGATTATCTCATCGATGATTTTAATGAAATCAAACAACTTGATGAGGAATACCAACAACGGGATGCGGCACTTGCTTTATTATCAGGGGAGCTTCGAGAGTTAATCAACGATCTTTTGGCAGCGCTTATAGTTAAACATACAGAGGAAAAAACCGAATTAGAAGCTGTATAAGTTACGTATTATCTTAAAATAACCATGTTATTCCCGCGAAAGCGGGAATCTATCTACATTTGTTATAACACAACCCCAAAAGCAAAATTAAAGCTATTCACCTGATTCTTGATAGCAGATTAGAATATCTACATGTGTTATCTTTCTCATGTATGGACTCCATCTTTACTATCAATATTCAGTTGATAGATACAATGAAACCAATTTACAGCATTAGCAACTATACAAGTAGCTTGTTTTATTGAAGATCTCGGTTTGTTGCAAGTGAATTACTTGTTGTTCCAAAATTAAATTATATTGTTCAATGCATCTATAGATTTGTCCAGGATATTAAACAATTTTGTTCCTATTCTAAGATGGGTTGATTTTTAACTGCATCATAATAAGATGCTGTTGATGTGGATGCTATTGTAGTGGAAGCCAATACGATAAGTGCTTGCTTCATATAAATATCCTGTAGTCTACAAGGACAGGCATGATACAAAAGACCAACATCTCCAGCAAGATTTCATTAAAATCGCTACACTATTCGTTCCATTTTATTGGTATGGTAAGTTGCATTATATATAGACAACGCTTCTTCTGCTGCTTTATTAAAGCCTAAAGCCTTGTTTGATTCATACATAACTACCAAGGCTTGCTTTACACTAGGGGCCTGAGGGTAGTTTTTTACTACATAATTTGCTCTTTCAATAGCAGCAACATACATTTTACGTTTAAAATAAAATGTAGACGCATTCAACTCATGTTGTGCAAACATATTTCGTAAATATGTCATTCGCTGTAACGCATTTGCTTTATATTTACTGTCTGGGAATTTTTGAACCAAGATACCAAAATCTGAATAAGCCTGTATTTGTGTCCCTGGATCCCTCCATGACTCATCCAAAGGTAAAAATTTTGCGAATACACCGCGTGTTTGCTGGAAATTTGCCATACCTTTCATGTAATAGGCATAATCTACATTTCTAGCACGTGGATAAAGATGAATAAATCGCTCTGCTGTAGCCGCAGCTGCAGGATAATCTTCATTTTTATAATATGCATAGATTAAATCCAGTTGCGATTTTTCGGTATAATCGCTAAAAGGATACATTGTTTCTATTGCTTCCAAATGTTTTATTGCAGTAGCATATTCTTTTTTATGCAAATCTTTCTGAGATGCAGTATAAAGTTGTTCTGCAGTCATTCCTTTATAAGGGCTATTATCTTCTTCATCTTTGTGCCACCATGACTTACAAGCCGCTAAGGACACAATAAGGGCAAACAGGAACAACATTTGAATTCGTTTCATAAACCACACCTATTTAAAATATATTCACCACAATTACTACAAGCCATAAAGGCAGAAAATCAGAAAACATTATACCTATGACTATTGAATTTGCGAATATTCTTATGTTTTTTATACACTGAAATAAATAGAAATTTTAAATTATCAAAAATATTTAACTTTATTGAAAAGAATATAAAAAAGTATTTGCAAAAAAAAATCGGTTGGGATAGTATTGCCCGTGGAGAGATGGCAGAGTGGTCGATTGCGGCGGTCTTGAAAACCGTTGAAGGGCAACCTTCCCAGGGTTCGAATCCCTGTCTCTCCGCCAAAAGACCTCAATCAAATCTATATATTTTTCACAATCATAGTTTTTATCAACATCCATATCTGAAGTTGATCTTTACCATAAAAATATCAAAAGCATATTCCTCTAATTGATTGCTTTTTCGTAATAAATCTAAATATTGATGCAGTAAGAAAAAAACCTGTCTTTGTTTATTGAACCTTATAGCAAACCACTTCAAAGCTTAGAGTTTGGAGTGACAATGTAGGGTATAAGGGGAAAATAGTTATGAACTTAATAAAACCTTCGTAATAGCAGGCATTTCTTGTATTACAGGTTTAACCCTAGAAATTATGTCCTATATTCCTAATAAATTTAATATGAAATTAATAATTTCATTGATATAGTAAAAAGATCTAACCTATGGAGATTTTCGTGTTGAGAAATTCATTAAAAAGTTTTGGTACCATAACAAAACTATTACATTGGTTGATTTTTATCCTGATTAGCCTCCAATTTTATTTGGTATGGATTAGTGTTCCAAGCAATCCGTCTAATCAAACATTCTATATAATGCTTCACAAATCAATAGGCATGATTATCCTGCTGCTTGGTTTATTCTTTATAATATGGCATCTAATCGATATAAAACCCTTACCTCCAAAAATACAACCACATTGGCAATCAATAACAGCAAAAATAGTGCATTATATACTTTTTATTCTTTTACTTGCCATGCCCATTGTAGGCTATTTATTAGTATGTGCTAACGGAAGAACTGTAAATTTTTTTGGCTGGTTTAATCTTCCCTCTCTCATCTCTAAAAACAAGCATATTGGTGATATTATGTTTTCTCTGCATGAAAAACTTGGCCACTTGATATTAATCTTGGTGGGCATTCACTTTCTTGCTGCTCTCTATCATCAACTGATCGTGAAGGATAATGTCTTAAAACGTATGCTTCCATTCAGCTGAGAAGATTAAGGGAAAATCGTTGTTTTTCAGACGAGGGCTTACAAAAACAATTGTGTGTGAATCGAAATTTTACTTATTGTTTTTGCTTAAGCATAACCAATCATTACTCCACTACCACTCTAATTTTGATTAGCGTTTTCAAACTGCTCTAAAAATAATTTGTTAACACATGCTTCCTAAGTTACTTTTCACTTCACTTTGATCGTTTGCGCTTACTCTAGACTCAATAACGCGTGTCGCTTCTGGTTTTACACGAGCATTTAATTTAAATAAACCAAATAATGAAGTGGCTATAGATAGAGAATTGTCTGATGTTTTCGTAACAGGAACTGTTTGTTCTACTTCAACTTTAAAATAGGGAACCATGCCTTTAGCAGTTAAAGTACCGTTGCCATTATCTGTAATTTCTGCAGGACCTTGATATTCCTTTATTGGACAAGAAATACTGCCTTTATTTTTAATTGACACACTGACATTATATTGATTTTTTTCCATTTCTTTAAATATTGCCACCGTTTGGAATTTACATGGCCCACATTCTACTTCGCCAGTATATGTTCCTTTTCTAACAAGAGATTCTTTTTGGAGTTCGCCTTGTGATTTTATGTCAGGCATAAAGAGTTATCCTTTTAAATTTTGATATAATACACACCGCACTAAGTGCCTACATTTCATGCATTAACTATTAATTTATATTTAGCCTATTATTTGCAAAAAAAATTTTAGACCTAATATAATTAACTATAATCAAGCCACCCCAATAATGACCGATAAATGCACTGGGTGATTTATATTTTACCACTCATTTATTAAGGTTTTATTAGCCATAGATATTAACTAGCTACGACATGTTGCCTCAAGTTCATATTTCGAACGCGAACC
Organism: Legionella longbeachae; assembly: GCF_004283175.1. Classification (GTDB taxonomy): domain Bacteria; phylum Pseudomonadota; class Gammaproteobacteria; order Legionellales; family Legionellaceae; genus Legionella; species Legionella longbeachae. Next base: position 409,618 of record NZ_RXNW01000001.1, on the reverse strand, counting down.
TCAATAAGCATAAATATTGTATCATTGCCTAAAAATCATTGTTGTGGAAGAAGATGAACCGAGATAGTATCATTAAGAATGGCTTTGTATTTAAAACATTGTATTGGCTTTATCATCGTAGCAACAGGATTCAGTACAATCATTACTTACACAATCATCCAAGCATCAAGAAACAAAGTTTTTTTGATTAAGGCGAGTTGACAATTCATCCCCGCCGCGTAGGTGCACGACTTGCTCCTGATAGATGGTCACAAAAAGTGAGCATAACTTTTGAAAAGTATGATGAGTATTTTTTGAAGTGCATGAGGATATGTAATCCAATAGTGCTTTCGACCTTATAAGGCTCACCATCATGCACTTGACTGAATGATTAACTAAAACATTCGCAGAGCAACTCCCCTAAGTTCATAAAAATAGATTAAAGAGTTGAATGAGTACCAGCGAAGTAGCGGTTAGCACTAACAAACTTTATTTAACGCGCTCAGGTAGGCCGATATCCAATACCAAGAGGGAAAGTAGCGCTATTCAAAAAATAGATAGGCTATTGGGCAATGGACATTTACACGTGGAACGAGACTTGTTTCACAAGAATGAAAATCATATTACTGGTGGCTGCTATTGCTACTTTTGTTGCCTGGCTTGCAGGGCTTCATATTAAATCAATAGGCAAAGCTTCTGATTTTCAAGCGCATTCTGCTAAATCCGCTTTCGCTTTACCCATCGTGTTCCCTGGAAAACACATGTTGAAAAAAAGCTTCTTTTGACTCAAGATAGCTTTCAGAATTTTTAATGATGCCTTATTAATGCGCTTTTCAAGCACAACATGCAGACTCTCAGATGTGATTTTATTTTATGTAGATTTCTGGATCTTGTTCGCGCATTGGCAATCTTAATCTAAGGCAGAGTTCCTCATCTAGATCACGCAATTCTGGATTAAGATCCGCAATCCGATTTAATTTCCATTGTCTACACCAACTTTTGAAACGCTTTTCACGTCGGACAGCATCTACATAGGCTTCATAAAGCTTATTTGATATTCGTCAATATAAACCTCCACTTAAGCGGAGGTTAGGATTAAGTAATTCGATAATGTTTAAAGCAAGAAATCACTATACTTTCAAATAAGGAATTATATAATTTAGTGCTTCACAATTTTGGAGTGACTCATTAGATTTTTTGCATACAAATCATAGTCCATCATGCCATAACTTGCCTCTATCTGTTGAGTCAAGCTATCTTGTGTTTCACCATCTAATTCACTAAATTTCCCATTATTAATGTGCTTTAGTTTTACTACAGCAAAATCACCATTAGGTAAAACAAAACCGTCCTTGCTTTCTGGTCGTAGCAGATTAAATGCCATATCGTTTATTTCAACATCCTCTTTGTCATTATCTCTAGTTGCCTTTACTACAGACTTCCATTCCAATTGATTCGAAACGATAAGATCTTTTTGTTGTTTTTCTTCACCAGGATTTAATAAACTCATTCCAATTTTTTTGGCTTTGGTTTCCGCCTCTTTTTTAACTAGAATTTTATGAATTCGATCATGAACCGCATCCAATGTTTGCTCTTTTTCAGGCCAATGTCGATTAACTCGTACTACCACTACAGAATCATTATCAATTTGTATTGGATCGCTATTATTCCCCAAATCAAGCACATCATGACTGAAGGCAGAATTTATAACTTGTTTATTTTTTGCGATGCTTTCAGCCCCCCCTTCCCTAGAAAAGGGTTGGGTCTTTACTATTTTTAAGTTTAAAGCATCAGCAACAGGTTGCAAAGAATCTGGGGATTGATAACTTAAATCAGATAATTGCTCCATAGCTTGTGTATATTGAGTTTGCGCCATTTCCACAACTAATTGTTCTTTGATTGACGCTTCCACTTCAGATAATGGTTTCGTTGAAACAGGCTTATAATCAATCAGTTTAAAAATCTCATATCCATGCTTTGTTTTCTCTGGAGATGAAATTTGCCCAGGAGTGGTTAAATGAGATAATAATTTACTGTATTCATTTTGTCCTGCTGCAATCCATGGAAGAACCCCATTGTCAGCGACAGAAAGTTTGTCATCAGACATCTTAGAAACCAGATGATCAAACTGTTTTGGATCTTTCTGCAAAAGGAGATAAGTGGAATTAGCTTTATTTTGGATTTTTTCTAACTCATCTTTATTTGCACCTTGAGGTACCGCAAATAAAATATGAGCCACATGCCATCGAGCAGGGGTTAAGTAATTATTTTGATTTTCTTCATAATAACGTTTAACGTCATCATCCGATACATTAACCTTATCTTTAATGTCATGCATGGATAAATTGACATAGTCCAAACTAACTTTTTCTGGAGCCATAAACTCACGTTTATGTTTATTATAATAATCAGTAATAGCATCTTGAGAAATTTGCACATCTTTTTCGAAGCGAGATACAGGAACGATTAAATATTCATAATCTCTGCTTTGCATATACAAACTCACAAAACGATCAATTTCATCAGGCAAAGCAAAGGAGCTTCCCATAAACGCAAACCGTTGTTGATTAAGAAGCATTCCTTGTTTTACTTCATTTTGGAAACTTGATTGCGTGAATAATGCAGCATTTAAGGCCTGTTGATACTTTTGAGCCGAAAAATGACCATCTTCTTGAAATTGTGGGATACTCAAAATTGCTGCATTCGCTTGATCTGCGCTCACATTAAATCCATTTTTACGTGCCGCTTGTACGAGAACCTCGTTATTAATCATTTGATCTAAAACTTGGTTTTGCAATTTCTTTTCATCTGCAGCAGTCAATTGTGAGAGATCTTGCATCGCGCGAGCCCTTCTGTAACTAGTATCAAACGCCTGAAGAGTAAGTGGGAAATCATTAACGACCACTTTAGCGTTTGTTGTTTGACGAGATTGCAAATAATAATCGACACCAAAAAGTGTAAACGTAATACCGATTAAGATGACCACTAACCAAGCTACAACACCCTGTATACGTTCATTTAACTTTTGCAACATATCCGACGATCCATTTTATATTAATAATGCTATAAATTTTTTGAGGCTGATTATATCTCAATAGGATAAAGAAAAAAACAAAAACCAATCATCTGTTATTGTAAGAGTTTCATTTTAGGCAAATTGAGTAATTGTATTGTCCAGAATAAAAGTAAATGCTTACTAAAATAGTCAGCAAGATCTCTTGGCCGCATTGAGAACTAACCCCAATAATCTCACTGTAAAGCGACTCAATAGACGAGAACGCTATTTGCAACAGCAGCCTGTCATCGCTGCCATCTATTACTTTAAACAACGACTGCATCGATTACTCATGCGAAAACATCGCACCGCAAAGCAGTGTACGCGTTTAATCCCTCTCTTTCTTAAACTCGTTGCCAGTCTGAAGGAAAGTCCTTTCGATTCCCTAAAGACTCTAGGCAAAACATTATATCAATGGCGGGAAGAAGTGGTTAGAATGTGGCGATTTACTAAAAACAACGGCATTACGGAAGGGTTTCATCGGAAGATGAAACTGATTCAACGTCGTGCTTATGGATTTAGGAACTTTGAAAATTACAGATTAAGAGCCAGGTTTTGTGTTCTTGATTAGTGCCCCCGGATTTGGGGATGAGCCGAAGAGCCACAACGGCATTACGGAAGGCTTTCATCGGAAGATGAAGCTGATCCAACGACGTGCTTATGGATTTAGAAATTTTGAAAATTATAGATTAAGGGTTAAAGTTTTGTGTTCTTGATTAGTGCCCCCGGAAATGGGGATGAGCCAAAAGTATGTTTTGACTCATTTAAGTGGCGGAGTGGACGGGGCTCGAACCCGCGACCCCCGGCGTG
>NZ_RXNW01000001.1:0-405674 GCF_004283175.1 Legionella longbeachae | reverse complement strand
ACAGGCCGGTATTCTAACCAACTGAACTACCACTCCATTAACTATTGGTGGGTGCTGTAGGGATCGAACCTACGACCCTCGCCTTGTAAGGGCGATGCTCTCCCAGCTGAGCTAAGCACCCGGAAAATTTAAGCTTCTTCAAGCCTTCACATAAAAAAACGCGCCTTTCGACGCGTTAATTTGGCGGAGTGGACGGGGCTCGAACCCGCGACCCCCGGCGTGACAGGCCGGTATTCTAACCAACTGAACTACCACTCCATTAACTATTGGTGGGTGCTGTAGGGATCGAACCTACGACCCTCGCCTTGTAAGGGCGATGCTCTCCCAGCTGAGCTAAGCACCCGGAAAACTTAAGCTTCTTGAACCGCTTCTTTCAGGTTTTTACCTGCTTTAAACTTGGCTACTCTTGACGCTTTAATTTGTATAACTTTTCCAGTTTGTGGATTTCGACCAGTACGTGCTGAACGATTACCTGTTGAGAAAGATCCGAAACCAGGTATTACTACTTGATCACCACTTCGTAACGCATCAGTAATAGTACTAGTGAATGTTTCTAAAACTCTACTTGCGTCAGCTTTTGTCAAACCCGAACCACTTGCTATAGCATCAACTAATTCGCTCTTATTCATTGCTTCCCCTATACAGTTAATCTTCCATACTTCTAAGCTAATTTAACTTTAATAATCAAATTAACCGGTCAAGTAGTTACTTCCTTGCAAAGCCCGCTATTGGCGGGCTACGAAACGAACTATACCCTGTATTAATGGGCATGTAAATCATTATTTTTAATTTTTTTTGAGCGTTTACCAACAATTTTGCCAGATTGTGCATTTGTTGTCTCATTCAGCCATGGACTACGTTGTAAAGCGAGTTCTAGCACCTGTTCAATAGTCTGAACAGGGTGAATTGTCAGCTTTCGGAGTACATTATCAGGTATCTCTTCCAGGTCTTTAACATTCTCTTCAGGGATAATGACATGTTTAATTCCACCACGATGAGCTGCCAACAATTTCTCTTTAAGACCACCAATAGGTAGCACTTGTCCTCTTAACGTAATTTCACCTGTCATGGCGACATCCGCCTTAACCGGAATTTGTGTTACTACTGAAACCAAAACCGTGCACATACCGATACCCGCACTTGGTCCATCTTTAGGAGTAGCGCCCTCCGGAACATGGACATGGAAATCATTTTTATCGTAAAAATCATCCAATAACCCAAGTTTTTTAGCGCGGCTTCTCACTACAGTCATTGCAGCATGGATAGACTCTTGCATTACTTCACCTAACTGCCCTGTATGTGTTACTTTACCTTTACCAGGCATCATTGAAGCTTCGATTGTAAGCAATTCCCCACCTACACTTGTCCAAGCTAATCCCGTAACTTGACCAACCTGATCAAATTGTTCTGCAAGACCATATCTGTATTTTTTCACACCAAGATATTTTTCAATATTATTAAGTGATACAGCCATTTTTTTTATCTTTTTATTGGATAAAATCTCTTTGACTACTTTTCGGCAGACGCTAGCAATATCACGCTCTAAGTTACGCACACCCGCTTCACGCGTATAATGCCGAATAATTTCTCGTATAGCGCCTTCACTAATATGAATTTCATCATTATTTAAACCATTTAAGACAATTTGTTTAGGCACTAGATATCGTTCAGCAATACTTACTTTTTCATCCTCTGTATAGCCTGCAAGACGAATTACCTCCATTCTATCCAATAAAGGTGCAGGTATTTCCAGAGAGTTTGCCGTGGCGATAAACATAACATCACTGAGATCGTAATCAACTTCAAGATAATGATCGTTAAAAGTGTGATTTTGCTCTGGATCCAATACCTCTAATAAAGCTGCCGCCGGATCACCTCGGAAGTCCATAGCCATCTTATCGACTTCATCAAGCATAATTAATGGATTTTTTACACCCGCTTTACATAGTTTCTGAATAATTTTTCCAGGCATAGATCCAATATACGTTCTTCTATGGCCTCGGATCTCAGCTTCATCTCTAACACCGCCTAAAGCGATACGTATAAATGTACGTCCTGTGGCATTAGCAATCGATTGCCCTAATGAAGTTTTACCTACTCCTGGAGGCCCTACCAAACATAAGATAGGACCTTTTAGACGTTTTACGCGTTGTTGAACAGCAAGATATTCGATAATACGTTTTTTAACCTGCTCTAATCCATAATGTTCTTTATCTAATAATTTTTCAGCTTTTAGCAAATCAAACTGAATTTTTGTTCTTTTTTTCCACGGTACCTCTAGCATCCAATCCAGATAATTTCGTATAACTGTAGCCTCAGCGGACATGGGTGACATCATTTTTAGCTTATGCAACTCAGCAAGTGATTTTTCTTTTGCTTCTTTGGGCATACCGGCTTTATTAATTGATTTTTCGAGTTGCTCAATTTCATTGCCTTCTTCACCTAATTCACCTAACTCTTTTTGAATAGCCTTCATTTGCTCATTGAGATAGTACTCACGCTGACTTTTTTCCATTTGGCGTTTTACACGACCTCTTACGCGTTTCTCGACATGTAATAGATCAATTTCATTCTCAATTGCAGACATCAAGCGCTCTAGACGAGTCCCCACATCTAAAGTTTCTAATAAATCTTGCTTGTCATCAATTTTTAAAGTGAGATGGGCGGCTATGGTATCGGCTAAACGACCAGGTTCTTCAATGCCAGCTAGAGGAGATAAAACCTCAGGAGGAATTTTTTTATTAAGCTTAATATATTGCTCAAATTGCGACATGAGGGAACGCATTAAAATGCCTATATCTGGCTCCTGTATGGCTGCATTCTCATCCTCCATTACCTCAAGTGCTGCTTCAAGATATCCTTCCGTCTGGTGATATTCTTTAGCTTTTGCTCGTTTTTCTCCTTCGACCAAAACTTTAACGGTTCCATCCGGTAATTTTAATAATTGCAGCACACTCGACAATGTACCTACCTGAAAAATATCACCTTCGCTAGGATCATCATTTGATGATTTTTTCTGTGCTACTAAAAAGATATGTTTGTTATCAACCATTGCCGCTTCCAGGGCCTTAATTGACTTTCCTCGGCCAACAAAAAGAGGAATAACCATATGAGGGTAAACCACTACGTCTCTTAATGGTAATACTGGTATGTTGGACATTTTTTCAGTCTCATTCGAACTTTCTTTATTTTCAATGGACATAATGAACCCTTATTTAAACAGAAAACTTAAAATTAATATTTTAAAGACTACTAACTTATAATTTAAAAGGAAGGGAGAGTTATTGCAAGAAATCAAAGCTTTATAATTAAGAAAGTCCATTATATGAACTTCTCCCCTACATTATGTGCAGGGGAGATACAGAGTAAAAATGCTTACTCTTGGCCGCCTGCTGCACTCTTCATCCCGTCTTGTTCATAAATAAGAATCGGTTTTGACGAGCCAGTTATAACACTCTCATCAACCACAACTTTAATTACTCCCTCAAGAGAAGGTAATTCATACATTGTGTCTAAAAGAATATTTTCAAGTATTGCGCGCAAGCCTCGAGCACCCATTTTTCTTTCTAAAGCTTTTTTAGCAATTGCTACCAATGCTTCATCCCTAAACTCAAGCTCTACATCCTCCATTTTGAAAAGAGATTGGAATTGTTTCGTCAACGCATTTTTAGGATTAGTTAAAATATCAATGAGAGCTGATTGATCAAGTTCTTGCAAGGTAGTAACTACAGGCAGCCTTCCAACGAATTCTGGAATTAGCCCATATTTAATAAGATCATCAGACTCTAACTGGTTAAGTACTTTAGAAATTTCATCATTTGTATCTTTTTTGTTTTTCAGTTGTGCAGAAAAACCTATACCTGATTTATCACTTCGTTCCCTGATTACTTTTTCTAAACCAGCAAATGCTCCACCACAAATAAACAAAATATTTGAAGTATCTACTTGTAAAAATTCTTGTTGTGGATGTTTACGTCCACCTTGAGGTGGGACGGAGGCAATTGTTCCCTCGATTAACTTCAATAGTGCCTGTTGCACGCCTTCACCTGAAACATCGCGAGTGATTGAAGGATTATCGGATTTTCGAGATATCTTATCAATTTCATCTATATATACGATGCCATGCTGCGCTTTATCTACATCATAATCACATTTTTGCAAAAGTTTCTGTATAATATTTTCTACGTCTTCACCAACATAACCTGCTTCAGTCAGTGTAGTCGCATCCGCCATTGCAAAAGGAACATTTAAAATACGAGCTAATGTTTGCGCTAAAAGGGTTTTTCCACTTCCTGTTGGTCCTATAAGTAAAATGTTGCTTTTTCCAAGCTCAACACCATCTTCACTTTTGTGTTGTAACCGCTTGTAGTGATTATAAACAGCTACAGACAAAACTTTTTTTGCATGTGCTTGTCCTATTACATATTCATCCAAGAAACCTGAAATTTCTTGAGGTGAGGGTAACTGGACCTCAGCTTCTTCATGTGTATCATGTGTTTCTTCACGAATGATATCATTACATAGCTCAACACATTCATCACATACAAATACAGATGGACCTGCGATTAACTTTTTTACTTCATGTTGGCTCTTTCCGCAAAAAGAACAGTATAAAACTTTTTCACCACTTCCGTTACCGGATTTACTCATACCAAACCCCTTCTTACAAAGATTATCGGTAAAGATAATATATGTAAAATATTAGTCAATCAGAAAAAGATATGCCACTGTAATTCAGTATAAACTATAGTACTCTAAAAAACATGAGCCGCATATGTAGGAGCTATCAAATTTATGAATAAATAAGTATTAGCCCCCTGGCAATTGCGGCTCAGTTTTCTAAAATTCCGCTTATAACTCTACTAGTGTCAATTGACAGTTACCTCCTGCAATACTACGTATATCAACTTAATGCAGGAAACGTAGGAAGCAAAATGAATTGCATTAACAATATCTCATCCAAATCAAAATGTCTTGATATTATACAATCAAGGCGTTTTGACTCAAGTTAACGAATCATAAAATAACTTTGGTTTAAAAAATAATTATTCTGTTTTGCTCGCTGATTCTCTATCATAAAGTACTTTATCAATAAGACCATATTCAACGGCTTGTGTTGCGCTCATAAAATTATCACGCTCTGTATCACGCATAATTTGATCAGGCGTTTTTTTAGTATGCTTTGCCATTATATTGTTTAATCGTTCTCTTACAGTTAAAGTCTCACGTGCATGAATTTCGATATCAGTTGCTTGTCCCCGATAACCACCTAAAGGTTGATGAATCATTACTCGCGAATTTGGTAAGCAGAATCTTTTTCCATCAGCTCCAGCGCAAAGCAATAAAGCAGCAGCACTTGCTGCTTGCCCTATACACAAGGTACTCACGTCAGGCTTGATAAATTGGATAGTATCGTAAATTGCCAATCCTGCCGTGACTACGCCTCCAGGTGAGTTTATATAGAGAGAAATGTCTTTTTCAGGATTTTCAGACTCAAGAAACAGCAATTGAGCAACCACTAAATTAGCCATATGATCTTCAACTTCACCTAAAAGAAAAATGATCCGTTCTTTTAATAATCTTGAGTAAATATCATATGAACGCTCCCCTCTTGAGGTTTGTTCAATAACCATAGGTACTAATCCACTGGCATTACGAATGATATTCTCTGAATAGCCTGACATATACTTACTCTCCTTTTTTCTCTGTCGCTTCAGTCGCTGATTTAGGATTCATTACTGAATCATAGTCCTTTGATTGATATTCAATTTTAGCATCTTCAGCGATTTTATCTGCAACCATTTCCTCTAAAACAAGAGCTTCGATTTCAGCCATATGCTCTTTACTATTTTGATACCAGGTACGTAACTCATCTGGGTTTTCATAAGCTCCAGCAAATTTCTCTATCATCGCGTTTACTTTATCTTTATCTGGAACAATTTGATGTTTTTTAACATATTCAGAGAAGAGTAAACCAAGATGAACACGGCGTTTAGCTTGTTCCTCAAAAAGCTCACGTGGAAAATCAGGAATTTTTTCATTTTCATGATGCTCATGTCCGAAAATTCGATGATACATGTCATGCTTTAAATGTTCAATTTCTTTGTCTATCAATGCGGTAGGTAATGGAACATCATTAACTTCCATTAACTTATCAAACATTTTTTCTCTGTTCATCATACTGACACGACGATCTAATTCACGGGTCATGTTTTCTTTAATATCTTTTTTGAGAGCTTCTACTCCCCCTTCTTTAATATTAAATTTCTCAGCAAATGCATCATCTAGCTCAGGTAGCTTTCCTTCCATTACCTTATGAATGGTGATATTGAAAACTGCCTCTTTACCTGCTAGTTCTTTATGTCCGTAGTCAGCCGGGAAAGTAACTTTAATATCGAATGGTTTCTCTTTTTTATTGCCAATAATTCCATCCTCGAAACCAGGGATCATTGCTCCTGAACCAAGAACTAATTCATGCCCCTCTGCGCTACCACCCTCAAAAGGCTTATCGTCAAGGAAACCGGTAAAGTCAATTACAACTTTATCGTCTTTTTTGGCCGCCCGAGAAACATCATCCCATACTTTATTTTGTTCACGAAGTTTATCAAGCATATGATCAACGTCTTTATCAGTGACTTCTGCACGTGATAACTCAACCTGAGCTTGGTTTAATTCAGCAATCTCAAATACAGGCATTATTTCAAACGTAGCGCTGTATTTAAAATCTTTACCTTTTTCAAGTTGTTCAGGTTCTACAGAAGGATAACCGGCGGGAACTAATTCATTTTTTTGTAATGCTTCGTATAAAGTAGACTGAACCATATCGCGAGCAACTTCTTCGCGAACGCTGTTTGAATAACGATTCGTAACAACATGTAAAGGTACTTTACCAGGACGAAAACCATCTATCTTGACTTTGCGAGCAAGATTCTTGAGACGTAAGCTCACTTCTTCCTCAACTTTTTCTGAAGGTACAGAAACTGTTACCTTACGTTCCAAACCTTTTAGGGTCTCAACCGAAACTTGCATTAATTTCACCTCATGGAATTTATAATGATAATGGTGCGAAAGGAGAGACTCGAACTCTCACGGGTCGCCCCGCTGGAACCTAAATCCAGTGCGTCTACCAATTCCGCCACTTTCGCAAATCAGGTTGGATTATCAATCAGTAATCCAGTCTTGTAAAGACCGAAATAAAATCTTTCGTGTTAAAACCATTTGTTTTTCAAATGGGGTGAACGATGGGACTCGAACCCACGACAACCGGGATCACAACCCGGGGCTCTACCAACTGAGCTACGCTCACCATAATTTTTTGCCAGAACTCTTATGAAATGATCTGGGCTGGCACGCCCGGCAGGATTCGAACCTGCTACCCTCGGCTTAGAAGGCCGATGCTCTATCCAGATGAGCTACGGGCGCAAAAAAATTGGTCGGGGTGGAGGGATTCGAACCCCCGACATCCTGCTCCCAAAGCAGGCGCGCTACCAAACTGCGCTACACCCCGAAAACCCGTCCCAAGGACAGAGCGCTGATAATACTAGCTGCCATCATTAAGGTCAATATCCTAAATCATTAAATTTTCATATTTTTTAATTTATTTCTTTTTTCGTTTACACTTAATAACCAAAGTGAGATCATTTGAATCACATAGAAAAAATCAAAGTCAACGTTTACTTTTTGAATTGATCACTCGTATCTTTTTTCATTTTCAGCTAGCATTGATAATTATTCATTTAACATCCCAAAATAATGAAAGTTAGACTGCTGCCTATCTTTGATAACCTTAATCATTTACATAGAAATCAGGAACATGTTGTACTTCCTGACGCAAGATTTAAAAACGATTTTAACTACGCCTTGAGTTTCCTTAAAAGTTATACAGGTAGCCAAGGAACATTCAATAGTTACCGAAGAGAGACTGAACGATTATTACAATGGACGTGGCTTATTAAAAATTCTACATTAGATCAATTAAAACGAGAGGATATAGAACAATACATCCGCTTTTGCCAAAATCCGCCTAATGGCTGGATAAGTTTAAAAAAGGTTCCTCGCTTTATAGAAAAAGATGGAAAACGTATCCCTAATGAGGATTGGAGACCATTTGTAGTAACTTTGAGTAAAGCGTCACTGAAGAGAGGTCAAAAACCAGCAATTGAACAATTTAATTTATCACAAGGTGCCGTCCAAGAAATATTCGCCATTTTAAGTACATTATTTAATTTTTTAATCGCAGAAGAATATTTAGTTGCCAATCCAGTAAGCTTAATTCGGCAAAAAAGTAAGTTTATTCGTAAGGCACAGCAAAATGCGCCTATACGCCGCTTAAGTCTCCTTCAATGGAGTGCGGTATTGGAGGCGGCTGAATATCTTGCTTATGATTCACCAATTAAACATGAGCGAACTCGTTTTATGTTAAGCATGTTATTTGGGATGTATTTGCGAATATCTGAGCTGGTTGCCAGCGATCGCTGGATACCAAGTATGAATAACTTTGCTAAAGACAGCAATGGAAACTGGTGGTTTACCACTGTTGGGAAGGGGAATAAGGAACGTCAAATCGCGGTAAGTGATGCAATGTTAGAGAGTTTGATACGGTGGCGTAGTTTCTTAGGATTAACCCATCTTCCTTCATCTGCTGACAACTCCCCCCTCATCCCTAAAATTCGAGGTAATGGTCCTATGAGTGATACGGCCCCCATCCGTAGAATTATTCAACAGTGCTTTGACCTTGCTGAAGAGCAATTGCGTATCAAGGGTCATGCTGAAGAAGCTGACAATTTAGCGGCAGCAACTGTCCACTGGCTAAGGCATACCGGAATTTCTGAAGATGTAAAAATCCGTCCACGTGAACATGTACGTGATGACGCCGGCCATAGCAGCAGTGCAACTACAGATCGCTATATCGATATTGAAAAAAATGAGCGACACCAATCAGCCCGGAAAAAAACTATAGAGCCAGAACCAAGTTGAATAGATTTATGATAGAATTAGAAAATTGAAAGTATAATTTTGAGCCGTAACTACGTAGGGCGCTGCATAAGCCGATTATTCTGAGTAATAGATATAGCATTCCCAATTCAGATCGACTACGCGCCACTTAAGATACTCATTAATTTAAACTATCTAGTTTGTGTCTCTAATTTTATTAATAATTAATAAGTTTATCATGCTTACTCTTCGTCAAATTACTTTAAGCCGCGGCAATAAAATTTTATTGGATAAGGTTAATGTTACTCTTTATGAAAAACAAAAAATCGGCCTTATTGGACATAACGGCTGTGGCAAATCAACATTATTTGATTTTATACTAAAAAAATTAACTCCTGATACGGGTGAGTTTTTAATAAATCCCCAACTCACTATTAGCCATTTATCCCAGCAATTACCTGACAGCGATGAATGCGCATTGGACTTTGTATTAGGTGGTGATGATGGTTATATTAAATTATGTCAGCGCTTAAAAGAAGCGGAAAAGTCAGGTAATGATGCTGAAGTATTGTTATGTCACGAAGAGCTAAACCATACTGCAGGATATAGTAAGCCCGCCCTGGCAGCAACAATTATGTCAGGACTGGGTTTTAATGCGAAACAACATCAAGCTTCGGTCAACAGCTTTTCAGGAGGGTGGCGTATGCGCTTAAATCTCGCGCGTTGCCTAATGAAACCGGCTGATTTACTTCTACTTGATGAACCGACTAACCATTTGGACATGGAAGCAATTTTTTGGCTTGAACGTTTTTTAAAGCAAAGTCCAAGCACCATTATCCTTATTTCTCATGACCGTGAGTTTCTTGATGCTTTTGTGACTCATATTTTGCATATTGAAAAACAAAATCTTACTCTTTATAGTGGAAATTATAGTTGTTTTGAGAACATTCATGCTCAACAGTTAGCATTACAGCAAGCCTTGCATGAAAAGCAACAAGCTAAAATCAATCATATGATGTCTTTTGTAAATCGTTTTAAAGCTAAAGCCACCAAAGCCAAACAAGCGCAAGGACGTCTCAAAGCAATTGCGCGCATGGAAATTATTGCAGCCGCCCAAATTGACTCCCCCTTTTCTTTTGAATTTTTTCCATGCCCACGTGCAAGCAATCCTTTAATACAATGCAACCTGGTTGACGCCGGATATCAGTCCGAAAAACCTATTTTAAAAAAAATAAATCTAACTCTTAATCCCGGCGATAGGATAGCCTTACTTGGACCCAATGGTGAAGGTAAATCAACTTTTATTAAAACATTAACCGGATCTTTATCCATTTTGAGTGGCGCAATTCACCGTTCGGCACATTTAAAAATAGGTTATTATGCGCAACACCAATTAGAACAATTGGATTGTAATCTAAGTCCAGTCGAAACAATCCAAATACTTTCTCCAGAGGTACGTGAGCAAGCTATACGCGACTTTTTGGGGGGCTTTAATTTTACAGGTGATATGGCAGTACAAACCATTCACCACTTTTCTGGCGGAGAGAAAGCTCGCCTTGCATTAGCTAAGCTTGTGTGGTTAAAACCTAATTTACTGTTGTTGGATGAGCCGACTAACCACTTGGATCTGGGAATGCGTTCAGCAATTGAACTCGCATTGCAAAGTTATGAGGGTGCATTAATTTTGATCTCTCATGATCGCCATATGTTAAAAACCAGCGTAGATAGTTATTATTTAGTTTATCAGCAAAAGGTCCAGGCTTTTGATGGTGATTTGGATGATTATTATTCTTGGTTGCAAACCAAAGACTCAATCAAGGAAATCACATCTTGTTCATCGGCAAATGATTACAAAGAAAAAAAAGCATTACAAAATCGACTGAAGAAATTAGAGCAACTCATCGAACAATATCAAACTGAAATCACTCAACTCGATACGCAACTTAGTGATGCTCGTCTTTATGAGGACAGTAAACAACAAAATAAATTAAATCAACTCTTAGAAAAACGCTCCCTCACACATTCTTCTTTAAATCGAGTAGAAGAAGAATGGCTAGAGATAGGCAGTAATTTAGAAGATTTGATTTAAGAAATAACGCCATTAGGTGTAACCCCGCATGCAATACATATAGGGTTACGGCGCAACTGAACGTAATCGCTCTAACATTGCTTTAGCCGCCAACTGCTCTGCTTTTCGTCGATTGGATCCTTGGCCAAAGGTTTGTTGCTTCATACCATTAACAGAACATGTAATATAAAAAATTTGATTGTGCTCATCGCCTTCAATTTTAGTTAATATGTATTCTGGAAGAGGAATTTTTTCTGCTTGCAAATATTCCTGTAATTGCGTTTTGGCATCTTTTAAGCAGTCATTTAGATTAGGACTTTCGAGTCGAATACGATATAATTTTAGAATTACTTCCTTTGCACAATCTATTCCACCATCCAGAAAAACAGCTGCAAAAACAGCCTCTAGTGCATCAGAAAGAATCGAGGCTCGACGAAACCCGCCACTTTTTAATTCGCCTTGACCTAAAAAAAGAAAATCACCAAGCTCAATTTCTTTAGCTAACTCGACCAGCATCTCACCTCGTACAAGAAACGAACGCAAACGACTTAATTGACCCTCGCTTTGTAAGGGGAACCGATGAAACAGTTCATTTGCTATGACAAAGCTTAATATAGAATCACCAAGAAATTCAAAACGCTCATAGTTTTCACTGCCCACACTACAATGAGTCAACGCCTGTTTGAGATATGCACTATTTTTAAAGTGATAGCCTAATCGTCGGCATAAACGTTCTAAATCAATTTTCACTGCCTGCTACCACCTCTTCAGTATGATTAAAATCAAATAATAAACTCACATTATATATTAAAGGCTTTATCACTTTATATTTTAACCTGACCATAAATTTATTAGCCCCGAGAGGTTCTATAGTTAATTGATTTTCATTTAAGCTTTTTATTCCATTAATATCAAGATGTTTATCCAAAGCACTTTTCAACTCATTAATATCCTGCATTGAATCCCCCGTGAAATTTGATGCGGGAATTGAATTCAAATCATTAATCGACCTAATTATAGAATAATATTGCAAATAAACAGGTATAACACGCATGATTACTGTTGCGGCCATAACGATTGCCACTATAGTCAGTATTGTCCCTATAAAAGTCATTCCCTGCTGTTTATTCATGCACAATTCCTCGTAACGATCAAAACTAATCCTTAGGACTTAATTTATAATAATCTTGATTTTACTTCTTACCTAAGGGATTAATTTTCCAATTTTTGACCAACGTACATTATCTGTTTTTCCATTCCAGCTCATCCAGACCAAAAATGCTTTTCCTCTTAAATAAGGTTCAGGTACAAATCCCCAAAACCTGCTATCTGCGCTATCATCTCGATTATCACCCATCATAAAATAATTGCCTTCAGGAACGACAATGTCAAAATCTACAGCAGGGACATCTGTCCTTATAAATATGTCATGTACCGCTCCATTCAAATTTTCTTGATACTTAGATACTGCTTTTCCAGAGCTCTCATCGATTGTGTACTCAACAAAGGTCTGTTTTGCTTCCTTTCCATTTACAGTTAATATCTTATTGTGATAACTGATTTTATCGCCCGGAATGCCAATCACCCTTTTGATATAATCATAAGATGGATCAGGGGGCCAGCGAAATACAGCAATATCGCCAACTTTAGGGTCGGATATGGAGATAACTTTCTTTTCCCACACGGGAAGCCTCAAGCCGTAAATAAACTTATTCACTGCCACAAAATCCCCAACCAATAAGGTTGGCTCAAGTGATCCAGATGGTATACGAAACGGCTCAATGAGAAAAGAACGCAAAATCAAAACAATAAAAAACACAGGAAAAAATGAACGCGAATATTCAATAATCTTAGTCGGTTGTTGATCCTGTCCGCGTTTTTTTGCCCAAAATAGGATATCAAGCAGATAGATAAATCCGCTGATAAAAGATAAGACAACTAGTATTAAAGCAAAATTCATAAACTTAGTTCCTAAAATGTACGCCTATTTCTTTTTATCTGTTTGAAAAACAGCCATAAATGCTTCTTGAGGTATTTCCACATGACCTACTTGTTTCATACGCTTTTTGCCCGCTTTTTGCTTCTCCAATAATTTTCGTTTACGTGTCACATCACCACCATAGCATTTTGCAGTAACATTTTTACGTAAAGCTTTAACTGTTTGTCGAGCAATAATATGACTTCCCAATGCTGCTTGAATTGCTACATCAAACATTTGTCGTGGAATCAAATCACGCATTTTTTCTGCAATTAATTTACCACGGCTATGTGCCGAAGAGCGATGAACAATGACAGAAAGAGCATCAACACGTTCACTGTTGATCAAAATATCCATTTTTACTAAATCTGCTTCCTGAAAGCGCAGAAAATTATAATCTAATGAAGCGTATCCACGGCTAACAGATTTTAAACGGTCAAAGAAATCTGAAACCACTTCACTCATAGGAATATCATACGTTACGGAAACCTGCCGACCACTGTAAGTCATATTTACCTGTACACCACGCCGTTCAATACACAGGTTGATAATAGAACCAAGATAGTCTTGAGGTACCAATATATTAGCTCTGACTATAGGCTCATACATTTCTTTAATCTGTGGAATTGGTGGAAGAAGGGATGGATTATCAATAAGTAACGTTTCCCCTTTTTGCGTCACTATTTGATAAACTACCGTGGGTGCTGTAGAAATTAAGTCTAAATTATATTCTCTTTCCAGACGTTCCTGCACAATTTCCATATGCAGCATCCCTAAGAAACCACAACGGAAACCAAAACCTAATGCTTCTGATGACTCAGGCTCGTAAAATAATGAAGCATCATTTAAACTTAATTTAGCTAAAGCCTCCCGAAAAGCCTCAAAATCATCAGCACTGATAGGAAATAAGCCAGCATAAACTTGAGGTTTAACTCGTTGAAATCCAGGCAGCTCTTTTTCTGCAGGATTTTTTTCTAAAGTCAATGTATCACCAACTGGAGCCCCTTGGATTTCTTTTATTCCAGCGACAACATAACCTACTTCCCCTGCATTGAGCGCATCAAGTTTAGTGCGCTTTGGAGTAAAAATACCTACTTGATCAACCTCATAAGAGCGACCAGTAGACATCACTCGCATCTTATCACCTTTGCGTATTGATCCATTAACGATGCGTACCAAAGAAACTACACCAAGATAGCTATCAAACCATGAGTCAATAATTAATGCTTGTAATGGGGCATTGATATCACCTTCGGGTGGGGGAATATGTTTGACTAATGCCTCAAGCACATCCTCTACTCCCAAACCAACTTTGGCACTTACTCTTATTGCATCGTGTGCATCTACACCGATAATATCTTCAATTTCAGAAATAACGCGTTCTGGTTCTGCTTGTGGTAAATCAATTTTATTAAGCACTGGCAATACAGACAATGATTGATCAATTGCGGTATAACATACCGCAACGGTCTGTGCTTCAACGCCTTGAGCAGCATCAACAACTAAAATTGCCCCCTCACAAGCAGCAAGTGAACGAGACACCTCATAGCTAAAATCCACATGGCCCGGTGTATCGATAAAATTTAATAAATAGGTTTTACCATCTTTTGCCATGTAATTTAAGGAAACACATTGAGCTTTAATTGTGATTCCCCGTTCTCGTTCAATGTCCATAGAATCAAGAACTTGTGCACTCATTTCACGTTCAGTTAAACCGCCACAAATTTGAATAAATCTATCAGCCAGGGTTGATTTACCATGGTCGATATGGGCAATAATTGAAAAATTACGAATTCGCTTTAAATCACTCAACTGTAATAACCTTTTTGCAAATAGCGCATTTTAGCTTAAATATGCCCGGGCTGAAAGTATTTGCTAATGCATCATATTTTTAATAAAATTTGTTCCTTCGTTTTAAAATATATAGAGTATGCTATGAGACGAGCACATAGTCTGGGGTTTATTGCACTAATACTGTTCTTTTTCTCTTTTTCAACTTATTCAGATACTGCATTTACACAAAGAAAGGATGTCCAACTTTTTATTAAAAGCATGGTGAAGCAATACCATTTTAGTGCCAGGGAACTAACCGCTACTATGAATCAGGTGGTAATTCAACCTCAAATTATCGAGTCCATGGAAAAACCTTATGAAAAGAAAAATTGGGATGTATATCGAGATATCTTCTTAACCCCTGCCCGATTAAATAGTGGACTAAATTATTGGGTAGCGAATAGAAAAGCTTTAGAAAAGGCACAAAAAAAATACGGTGTTCCTCCAGAAATTATTGTTGCAATTTTAGGCGTAGAAACTTTATACGGAGAAAAGCAAGGTGAATACCGAGTTCTTGATGCCTTGGCAACACTGGCATTCAACTACCCAAAACGCTCCCCCTATTTCACCAAGGAGCTAAAAGAATACTTACTTCTTTGTCGTGAACATGGAGTTCCTGCAACACAATACAAGGGATCTTATGCTGGTGCTATAGGCCAACCTCAATTTATGCCAAGTAGCTATCGTAATTTTGCTGTTGATTTTAATAATAAAGGTAAACGTGACTTAGTTACAAATAACGATGACTCTATAGGAAGTATTGCAAATTACTTCTATCATCATGGCTGGAAATCAAATGATGGAATTGCACAGCATGCTGTATTACGAGGAAAACAATATAAGTACATTCATATGAATCCTAGAACAGCGAATTATTCTTATTCACAATTATTAGCAAATGGAGTAAGGCCTGTAACAGCTGCGCATAATCATCCCTCAAGAGCCGGTTTAATTGAACTTACTACTGCTCAAGGAAATGAATATTGGATAGCCTATCCAAACTTCTTTGTCATTACTCGTTACAATTCAAGCCCTCAATATGCGCTTGTAGTTTATTTATTGGCACAACAACTAAAACAGCACTGGACAGCAATGAATCACAAAAAACATAGAGCTTATACTTAGGAATGGATACCTTTTTTCTATTCACAAAACATCTTGATGAGAACGGATGTTTTTGTCTGAAAATTAATGCAGATGGAACATTAATTGTTCCACCTGCAAAACGTGATTTTATTGAAATTAAAACCTTACAAAATGACTGTAAGACTTTAGTCATTGAAACTAGCGAACAAGCAAGCCTATTTAATCTTGAATTGTCGTGGCTTCCAGAACGCAAGGCCAGAGCCGCGATTCCTTATGCACTAGAAGACAAATTAGCACAACCGGTAGATGAGTTGCATTTTGCATTTGATAGAGCAAGATATCAAAATAACCAATATTTAATTACCGTTGTAAGTAAGCAAAGAATTCGCTACCTGATGCAATTGCTTCATGAGCATGACATAGAATTTGTAGGAATTACCCTGGATTGGTTTGCTTTAGAACCCAAAGAACTTTGCTTTAATGAGGCAACCCTACTTATAAATACTGATGAATTTAAAGGTGCTCTTAAAGAAGAGCTGGTTGACATCTATCTTAAAAATCATCCTGATCAACAGCCCCTGCTTTTTACAGATAGCCCCTCTGCTTACTCCAGCCTTCCTCAAAAACAGGAGGATTCATCTGTCTGGATTGCACAAAGACTCTTAAAAGCTAAATTAATGAATCTCTGTCAAGGTGAAATGCAGCATGGAGATAAAACAGATTTACTGAAGAAGAAATATCTACTTACCGCTGCACTCTTTTGCCTTTGGTTAATATCGCTTTTATCAGTGAATGCTATTCAATTACATTCATTAAATAAGCAAACTCAAAAAATTGATGATCAGATCGCCGTGATCTATCATGAATTTTTTCCTGATGCAAAACAGATTATCAGTCCTAAATTCCGTATTACACAATTGTTAAAAAATAACAATGCGGAAGATCAAAATCGTTTTTGGTTTTTGCTCAATCAATTTGCCAAAGTAATGAAAAATGATCGAATTACTTTAGAGCAATTACGATTTCAAAATAAAACTTTATCAGTGACTCTAATAAGTACGGACTTTGCCAGCCTGGAGGAGTTAGAGAATGAATTAAAAAAACTTCAATTAAAGGTAAAACAAACCCAAGCTTCTACCCATGAGCAACAAGTTGTTGCAACTTTGGAGTTATCATGAAATCTTATTTAAGTACTCTTAATGAAAGAGAAAAATGGATGCTCATTGGAACGGGACTTTGTCTTATTCTTTACATATACTATCTTTTTTTATATACCCCATTAAATAATCGTGTAAACCAAAAATCGACACAATTAGTTGATAAAATCAACACCTTACAGTGGATGAAAAAAATAAAGCAACAAGGTCGTACAACACAAACGAAACAAGTAGTGAGTAACAGTCAATTATTAACTGCATTAGCAACTCAACTTAAAAATGATCCTACCTTGAAATTTCCTTATCAGTTGCAACAAACAGGCTCCGGTGATATTCAACTCACTTTTGATGCGGTTGCATTTAACTTGTTTATTGCTTGGTTAGAAAAAATTAATCAAGGATATGCTATCACAGTAAAGCAGTTTGAGGCGGATCGCACAAAAACACCAGGCATAACTCGTTTAATGATCCTCATTAGTGCTACAGAAAAAACGACATAATTGTATTAAAAGTGCAATTTTTTTAAAAATTTTCAGGGTGTGGCGCATGCGCTAAAAGCGCAATTAAAGACACTGAGAAAATAACCCTTGCAATCAATAAAGATGTAGGGTTTGTTTCTTTATATGCAATAAAACCAGAAACGAGACATATAATTAAAAAAACATAAGTATGGTAGAGCATTTTTACCCCTTATTGAATACAATTCAATCCAACCATATTTATTGTTGTACGCTATTCCAATTAATCACCGAAGCTCCATTTTTAATTTCCGGTGGCAATGCATTAAGTGCCTTTTGAGCCTCTTCGGCACTTGTATAAGTACCATATACTCCTTTATAGTGAGTTTTACCATCACGGTCATATTTTACTTGAGCCATACGATCATTTTTTGGAGCTTTATAGAGGACTTGTGCTACTTGAGATGCCTTTTCTCCTTCAGCCAGTTCAATCGTATAACCTTGAGGATTCTGGCTATTGACCCAAGTTTGATCCCTATCCTTAAATGATACCGGGGAATGAAGTTCTCCTACATGATACGAATCAGGAACCACAACTTCTTGCTTTTGCCGATAACTATAATCATAATTAATCGTATTATAATTATTTAATGTATATGGTTGTGACGGATCATAAATATACGTCGGGTAATTAGGATATTCACTCCTATCCATCATAGAACAAGAAGACATACCAAAAGCACAAATCCCTATAAGCGTAAATTTAAATGTATCATTCATGATCACTCCCCTAATTTATAATTCTTCTTATGCGTTACATTGCTCAAACCTTGTATTCAACCGATGAATATTTACAAATATTATTTAATTACTATATCTACAAAGTTAGAAAAAACTTTAGGATTTTGTGTTGTTAAAGAACAAATAATGTCTTACAGTAATTGATTTTATTAGGGCAATAACTTATGTGGACACACAGGCGCTCAGGACAAACCAATCAAAGAGGCTCCCAAGATCATAGGGATCCCTACGAACGGGATCGTACACGAGTCATCCATTGTCCCGCGTTTAGAAGATTACAAAGAAAAACACAGATTTTAGGAACTGATGAAGGAGATTTCCATCGTACTCGTCTCACACACTCTTTAGAAGTAGATTCAATAGGCCGTAGTATTGTACATAATCTTTTAATAACTCGAGAAAAGCATTCAATGCTTTCTGGTTTATTACCTAATGATGATCTTATCTCCGTTATATGTTTACTTCATGATATTGGCCATCCACCATTTGGTCATGGAGGTGAAGTAGCACTGAATTATATGATGCGCAATTATGGTGGTTTTGAAGCAAATGGACAAACATTAAGGCTACTTACTAAAGTTGAAAATAGCTATGGGACTTATGGCCTTGATTTAACCCGGCGTACACTTCTTGGTATACTCAAATATCCAGTAAAACGGTCCTCTGTTGTTGCACCCCAACACCCCCCTGTCCATGAGTCCATTCATAAAACCATCAAAATTAACGACTGGTTGCCTCCTAAAGCTTATTTTGATTGCGAACAGCGGGAAATTGATTGGCTACTCTCTCCTTTTTCTAATAGCGATAAAGAGTTATTTCAATCTTTAACACAAATTCCCCAAGGGACAAAAATGGGTAAATCCGCTTATCATAGCTTTGATTGTTCCATCATGGATATCGCCGATGATATTGCTTATGGAGTTCATGATCTCGAAGATGCCATCCATTTAAGACTCATAAATCCTGCTCATCTAGATACTCAAGAATTCAGACTACTTTTAGCTAATACTTCATTAAACCATCGAAAAACTCATCTCATTGATTCTTTATTTTCATCAGATTTATATTCAAGAAAACAAACTATTGGCGAAATGGTCAACTACTTCATCACTTCTACGCAGATCATTATCACAAACGAAAATTTTGAAAATAGTCTACTTAAATACAATCTTGCATTAATTCCAGAAGCAGATGCACTGCTCCATTATTTAAAACAATGCATCTACACTAATGTTATCGACTCTCAAGAGGCACGCACTTTTGAGTATGGCGGGCAAACAGTAGTACTTAGATTATTTGATGCCATCAGCTCAAATCCAGGCAGTTTATTGGATAATAAAAATAGAATCTTGTTTAAAGAATCTGCAGATGAAACAGCTGCTTATAGAATTGTTTGTGATTATATCGCCAATATGACTGATGAATATGCATATAGAATGCATGAACGATTGTTTGGATTTAACACCAGGACAATTTTTGAAAGGTTGTAACTCTGCGCAAATATGAATTGATAAAAGTGTAGCATTGATCGAGATTTTATAGCTAACGGCATCCGATCTTAATGGTGGCGTCCCCAAGGGGGTTCGAACCCCTGTTCCCGCCGTGAAAGGGCGGTGTCCTAGGCCTCTAGACGATGGGGACCTGGAACTAAATATACTACTTAATACTACTTATCTATACAAAAAAATGGCGTCCCCAAGGGGGTTCGAACCCCTGTTCCCGCCGTGAAAGGGCGGTGTCCTAGGCCTCTAGACGATGGGGACCTGGAACATTTTTTTCCATCAACATCTAAGATGTTGATGGTGGAGCTAGGCGGGATCGAACCGCCGACCTCTTGCATGCCATGCAAGCGCTCTCCCAGCTGAGCTATAACCCCAAAATTAGGTTCGCAGTTTAATGAGCTACCTAAGCTCTGTCAAGTAAATTTTGCATTTTTCCAAAAGAAGATACTTTTAATCCCCAAAACTGTTACTTTATATGATTAAATTAAACTAATTGAATTGTTATAGTCCAAAATTATACGAGCCTATTCGTCATAAGTTTAGAAAAATAAGATAGCATTCATTCTATAATGCCCAACCCCGAATTAGTCCCTGTATTACTAAGCTTAATTATTTGTGGAGGCGCCTTATCTAGCCGTAAGTATTCATTTTAACTCCATCTTGGTCATTATACTATCATATTATATATGTGTGTATCAATTGGTGTAATCTATGAACGTTGAGATCGGCAATCAAATTGATGAATATAAATCTCAATACAAACAGGCAGAGTCTCTTGCAGAAAAACTTAATGTTATTGTTGATTTCAGGTTATACATAGCCAGCTTTAATGATGGGCTTTTCGGTCCGGAAGTTGATGAAAAGGATGAAAATGAAGTTGTCCAGGAGCTAGAAACCCTTAAAAAGGACTTAAATCAATACTGCATAGAGCAAGGAACCAACGTAACAAATATTAACGACATGTGTGACAAAAGACAGCAACGGACAAACAAAGATGCTCGCACCTAAAGAGCGCGATCCTCATCGTTCACTAATTCGAGAGGGGCGAATTGTAAGGTATGATAGAGAATTAACAACAACGCGTGCTGATACATCAGATAGGTTGTCTCATGGAAAAGAAGGATATTGCGCTTTTACGATTAACGCGGATGGAAATATATATCTTTTTAATCATAAAGATAAAACAGATAAAGTAGCTCACTCCACCATGACTGAAGGTGGATTGGTATTAGGCGCGGGTGAAATGAAAATTAAAAACGGTCAAATCGAGATCATTACTTGTTATAGTGATCATTATAGGCCAAGCGTTAAAAATATATATGAAACTTTAAAGCATTTAGCAGAAAAAAATGTCGATATTTCTCAAATCAAAGTTGCATTTTTAGATGAACCCAAAAAATTAGAAAATCTCACCAAACAAACCATTGAATTACCCGATAAAGTTGTAAGTAGTTCTGGTGAACCTTGTCATATTGGAGATGTTCTTTCAGACGTTTCTCAACAAGACCGGCAAACCCACTTGGGTTTACGTTATGCTTACAATGCCCAAGATATAGTCAATCATATGGATTTGCTTTCAAAGCAACAAACGATTAAAGATAACTAATCTGAAATTAAAACCCTGGAGGAGTCAAATAAAATTACAGAGCAAATAAAATTTTCAAATAATTAATGCGATGTTCCGGCCAATATTAATAAAGCTGTTTATAGCTCGCTTGAGCTACAAGAAACACTTAAAGAGCCCTCACCCTATCAAGGTTAATAAAACCTCCACTTTCGTTAACAAATGATTTAAAAAAGATTTTTATGAGTAATTAATCTACATGGCATTCGTTGTACATTCCTATTTTTTCATTATAATGAAATCAATTTTAATGAAAAAAGAACAGATATTTTTCTTTTTTGCCAGGTATTTGCTGAACAAAGATGAAGTATTTCTGAATATTTTCCCAAATTTTACAGGAGTTTTGTTGTGGATCACTCTTCAAAAAATAAATACCTTCAATCCCAACTGGAAAACTTGATTTCTTCATATGAAACTGAGGTTAATTATAACCCTGTAGAAATTGAACTTGATCCAGAACACGTCTCTTCTAAGGACTTTGATACTTTATTAGATTTTATTAGCGAACCACGCAAACGCCTTTTTATTTTTAAAATCCCTGGCAATGAAGAAATTTCAAATCAACTCGCCCTAAGCGCACGTCGAACGGTATTAAATAAAACAGCGGAGACAATTCTCCAAAACACCTTGAGTGGGCCTAAAATTTATCCTTTAAAAAAAGCATTGACTACAAACTTGCAATCTGTTCGCGCGCGTATCCAAATTCAAAAAGGCTTTATGTTACCTAAACCACCCAGCATTCAGAAGGATACTCGGCAAGAACACATAGAACATCTAATAACGGAAAATCCCATCCTAATTTCTGCTGAATTGCCCGAGTTTCCTATACTTACCCAGCAGCTTAAAGCCCTGGGTATCAAGCACTTCCAGGAATCCGCTCTATTAAAAATTAAAGAATTTTCGTATGCATTTAAAGATGGAGTTATTCCCAATAATCTTCCCAAAGGATTTTATTTTAATAAAGACAAACAAGCGCTTTGTTATACAGATACGCCAAGAAGGCTTCCCTCCCCATTAGCCCCTACACTTAAAAATCAAGCTCCACTGATTTTACCCCCTACAGAACTCATAACCTGTTTATTACCCGATGTATCTCAAAGCACCCTCGCTTTACTAATGAACACCTCTTACTCAACGGCACAAAAAAATGCGTTAATCAGTTTATTCCCCAAATATGAAGAGGAACTCAAAGCATTACTGCAAATTACTAAACCCACTACCCAATCTATTATTTCTCAAAAACAAATCCAAATTATAGTTCCATTTTTGTGCAAACAATTTATATTGGGTGGTGAAGCACATACTCTTTTATTAGTAAGGTTGCTTCATTCATGCTTAAATAAAAAAATTAGTCTCGAGTTTCTCGAGAATCCAGAAGTAGAAAACTCACTTTTGACCACCCGGGGCATTAAAAATCTTCAAAAATTAGTCCATCTTCCTGCGGAACAAAAAGAATGGTGGAATGGTTTAGCCAATGCCCATCTGAACTATGATAAATGTAGTTTTGACTTTAACACTTTTTTTGAGGCTTATACTCAAGTATTTCTCCCTAAAATCGTAGAAAAAAATTTAACCCTTCCTAAACCATGCCCGATTGAACATAAAGGACATCTTCTTATTACATTAAATCGAGTATTAGATGTTATAGAACATGCAGAAAACCCACAAGAACAGTGTCTTTCTTTAACTCAACTTAATTGGGGGCCAATGGGCGTACACTATGCGATGACCCAAAAATCTGCCCCTCAACACTTTAAGCAAGTAGCTTCTTGCATGAAACTAGACAGTCCTGAAGATACGATTAGTGATCCAGAACTCATTTACCAGCAAATCGAAAATGAACATTGTGAACTCACACCATGGTTATTTAGATATATGGGACAAAATTGGAAAAAAGAAATCAGACTGTCCGATATTCAAACCCAACTCCATGAGATTGAAAAACTCAACTCCTGGACACCATTGCAAAGAAAGCAATTAATTTTTATCTTAACCTGCACTTTTGCCAACAAAACAACTCATAACATCGAACAATGGAAAAAAAACATAACAAGCTGTATTCACTCATTACAACAATTACATCAAAATCCGCGAAACGATTTATTACAGGCATTTTCTCGCTGTTTTAAATTAAAACCCGTTCCTTCTTTAGCTCAAATCGATTTTTTATTAAAATTATGCATTGAAATTAAAGACGCATTTCCCAATAAAAATTTTAAAGATGATCTGATTGAACCAATTATCTCTTGTTTAGAGAATGAAGGATTTGAGCTATTTAACATTCTACAAGAACGCATTCAAAAAACTGCACCATCACCCGAGGACAGCCTGCATCCTATTTCTGTTATAAACTCTTTCACAACAATACTACAAGAGAATCGCCAGATTTTATCCGCTGATCTTATCAAACTATTAGCAAAACTTAATGAACCCGTTTTAACCCAGCCTAACATTAATAATTTTTTATTAGCACTACAAAATTTAGATACCCAAAAAGGTGAAGCCTTTAGAGAAATCGTTTCGAGTGTTTTAAGTCAAATAAATATCTCTAAATCACAATCACTGCCCAAAATTGAACAAATTCAAACACTCCTGGAAACACTGGCAAACTCGCCAAACTCTATTCCAATTGAAATTAAAACTGTTGAGAAACAAGAAGAGTGGATAAAAGAATACATTATTGAAAAAAATCTTTTGCCAGGTTGTGTGCTAGGCAATGGCGATATTTCCAAGCTTGATGACCTGATTGTCGATGCATTAGTTGATGCAATAAAAAAACGAAGCGCTGCATTTAAAATCGACTCCCTCAAAGCGGTATTACAAAAAAATCTACAAAGTTTTATTGTACCTCAACAATTAAGGGAGCAACTGAATCAAGAATTAATACCACTTTTTGATGCAGTAAATGATTTAGTTATTTTATTACAAAGCCCAACCCCCAAGTTTCCAGATGTTATTGAAAAATTACGTTTTTTTGAAGAAAAAAAACCTATATTACTCAATGGAATGTACGGAGTAGGTATTCTTGGAAAAACGAAAGGGGAATATATTTTAAGTTTCTTGCTTACCGGAAAAAGAAGTGCAAATGACAATACTACAGGCTCAGCATTTGCAACTATCTTAAGTCAATTGCACGGGTTGTTTATTTCTGAAATGAATGCATTTTTTGGTAATCCACAAAATAAACTTCTAGTTAAAGATTTAGATATAAATACCAGTCTTTCTTGGATGGCTGCATTTAATGATACACACTCCTTAACATTCTTTTTTAAAGAAGAACTTATTCAGAAGAAAGTATTACCCGCATTAAAGAAAACACTTCAACAACTCAATACCCAAGATCCCGAGTTTGAAAACAGTATTCTTAATGAAGCAACCTTGCTTGTAGAAAATGCACCCTCTGATCAATCCTTACAAGAATATAAAAACAAAATTGAATCCATTGCCAATTATCTCAATTTGCTTATTGATATTCATGAACGGTTACCTGAGCAATTCAATAAAATCTATAAGCAGTTAAATACAGGGGCTTTAAGCCGCTTAAATTATACTCAAAAACAAATTTTGATTACTAAGTTAATTCAAGAAGAGATCGAAAATCTAGATCTCTATTTAAAATTAACAACACAAGCTCTAGAAGAAAATCCTGATGCAGACAGTGCGGCCATTGAACGAGGAATTCATGGTTTAGTTGAGCTCTTCGAGTTAAATGATCTCGATCATGAAGCTCAAGTTATGTTCTTTAAAATGAGCATGGCTCATAATTTAAAAAGCACCAGCCCTTTCCCTTTAGCTGCATTAAATGAATTAAAAAAATCGAATCTTCCGGAGCACATTAAGTCTTTAATTATAAAAAAAATAATTCATATTTTGACAGAGCTTTCAGGAGCAACTGCTCCAGAGCTCGTACAGAGTCTAGTACAGCAAACTCAATTATTCCTAACTCATAAGCAAGGTCCAGCAGAACTTTGTATTGCTTTATTAGACCGATTTTCACCAGAAAATCGCGAGCAAGATCTCAATGCCTATCCCCTTATTCTCCAACAATTTACTCAAATCAACGCAGAAAATAGAGCAAAAATTGCAACAATTTTAACCGGTCTTGCCCAAAGCAAAAAAGACTATACAGTCAACTTATTCGCTCTACTGGAAGTCACTAAAGGTTTAGGACGACGCTCGTCAGAAGATATTGATCAAGTCTTAAAATTATTTGCAACCCCACCCTACCCTAATACTCAAAGCTTAAATTCTGCATTACTTGCCCATGACTCGGAGAAACTTCGCGCCTATTGTTTGAGCTTTGATACGAATCCCTTTGCCAAAACAGGAGAACAAAGAGATCTAAGCAAACAATTTGCAACTGATAGGGTAAAAGAAGCGTTAATAAGCTTGCACGATTTACTTCATGAAATAGATTTACCTCAATCAATGCAATTGAAACTTGCAAAGCAATTAACTTTTATCGAAACTTTAGGCTATACCGATCCATTAAATCCTAATGATTTTAAAACTCTAAAAAAATTAACTGTAAGTTCACGACAGGATTTAAAAGAGCGAGCAAAAACATTACTTACACAGCTACGTTCAAAATCAATTGATCCTGAGCAAGTCGAAATCACCTATTTAGAACTTTTAGCCTATCTTAGAGAAATTTATTTTCGCACCACAGGATTGTTCCCAAACACAACACAAATGCTTATTCTTTTACTTGCTCTAAATGATCCATCCTCCAATTTATTAATGCGTATTAAAACTGGGGAAGGAAAAAGCATCAATACCCCCATGCTCTCAGTCCTACAATGGATCCAAGGTGGAACCGTTGATCAGTGCACAGCTAACCCACAACTGTTAATTCGTGATTTCGAAAATAATTGCGAACCATTTTTCAAATTTTTAGAAATTGACACAGCACTTATTCAACGTGACAGCCCCCCTGAAATTTATAAACATAATGGAATCAACTGTTCTACAGTTGAAGATATGGCTTTTTTCCGCTTGTCTACAAAAGAATCTAAAAAGGAAAAATTTCTTGAAACAAATGGGCCGATCCACGTTGTTCTCGATGAATGTGATGATGCCCTTTTAGACCAAGTAACCCTATATAAATTAGTTGCAGAAAATGAAAACTTAGATAACAATCCTGCGGAATGGATTTATCCTCTTGCCTATCAATTTATCAATCTAGCTACATTTCGCAATACCGATCCAGCACAAGGCAAGGTTTGGGATGAAGAAGAAGATTTGGAACAGTTTCGTTTATTTTTAAATAAGGAAATCAATGAACAATTTAGGGGTAGTGTCGAAAAGCAAAATTATTTGATGGCCTCAAGCAATACTCACCTAAAACAATGGATTCATGCAAGTTGTATTGCAGCAACCCTTGTAGAAAACAAACATTATATTATTCAACCCCTTAAAGAAAAAGATGATTCAGGACACGAAGCAACAAAAAAAATTATTTGTGTACCCCTAGTACGTAGTACTCCTAAAGCAGGCTCTATTTTCACAGAAGCAGTACAGCAAGCATTACAAGCTCGTTTGAAAGCTGAAAGAAAAGAGCAGGCTCAATATTTTGTTATTGATCCAGTTCCTTCAGTACTAGCCAACCAATCTGCCCGAGGTTTAATCAAATTTTACCAAAATACGAATGGGCGCCTACTTGGTATTTCTGCAACACCAGGGGATAAACGTGAATTAGAAAGCCTGGCTACCGCAATCGGTACACAAGCAATTAGTGTTGCCCCCTACGCTGGTGATAGACGTATCAATCATAAACCTGTTTTTACTTTAAATCGTGAAGAAACCATTCAAGCGATGCATAAAACTCTGGACAAAATTAAATGTCCTATTACTAAACCAACAATGGAAATCAATCCTGATACTGAAATTCAAACTTATGCGGAGCGTGAAGCATTAATTACGCAAACTAAAAGCGCTATTGAAAATTGGAGCCTCACTCAAACACAACCTATTCTTGTTATTAGTGAGGACTTTGATGAGGCGCAAGCACTTGGTACCAGTTTAAAAGCCTATAAAGATCAAGGCTTTAAAATTCAAATTATCACCGGAAAAGAAAATACTAGTGAACTGGATCGCATCATTAAACAAGCAGGACAAGTCAATACCATTACAGTGGGTACTGCGATGCTTGCAAAAGGGATCGATATAAATACAGGAGATCATCCTAAAGGCTTATTTGTCATTCAAACCTATCCCGATACCGAAAGAATGACCACTCAAATTGCTGGACGTGCCGCACGAAATGGTAAGCCAGGCGAATGGCTGCCTATATACCAAGTTAAACCACCAAAAGATTTATTAACCCAATTTTTTTATTATGTTTTTCCCTGGAGACGCCAACGCATTAATGAACGTGCTGTTGAACTACTAAGAAATAAAATCAAATCACAAGCGACTATCGATGGTCTATACACGCAGGCAATTGATGAAGCACAACATATATTGATGCAACAAATTGAAGCCTGGGAAGGATTATTATTTGAACTTTACCCAGACGACCCTAGGATACAATTTGAATTTTATCAGTGGCGTGAAGCACTTTTAGGGGAGCTAACCCGTTCTCAGGAAACGAGTACCTCCGAGAGTACTCTCGCTACAAGCATTAACCAATTTAAAAACATTGCATGTAAACTTTGGGAAACTGCTCGCGAAGAAAAATGGGCGGCTAAAGCAGAAAAAGCAACACATATGACTAACGAACAAAGTCTAAGACTAAAATATTTAAAACAATTAGACTTCGCTCAAGAATTGAATTTACAAACTCAATTACTGCAAAAATCCAAACCATTTACAGAAGCAAGCAAGGCATTAATACAACAAAATCTGGAAACAATTATTGCTGATAAAGCTGGAGCCGTGCTTGATTACACGAAACCGATTGGCCAAGTGAAAACAGACTTGGTGCTTGCTCAAAGCAAACAGATCCTACCCAGACTGATTGGAGAGTTCTGCGCTGTTTGTCCCGAAGCAATAGAAAAATTTTTCCCAACTTACTCACAAAACGCCTCATTTATACCTGAAATAATCACCAATATGATTAATAAAGTAATTGAGAAAAAAAACAAATTTTTATACAACGAGGAAAAGGAAGAACTGACTGAAAGCATTA
Organism: Legionella longbeachae; assembly: GCF_004283175.1. Classification (GTDB taxonomy): domain Bacteria; phylum Pseudomonadota; class Gammaproteobacteria; order Legionellales; family Legionellaceae; genus Legionella; species Legionella longbeachae. The sequence goes on along the minus strand of NZ_RXNW01000001.1, from coordinate 377,104 downwards.
TCCAGTTCTATCAAAAGAAATTGATGAAAGCGGATCGCAATAAAGTACAAGATTTGCTGCTTCAAATGAAGTCATTAATGCTCCATCACTGCAAAGCAACCTGTCAGTTTCCATTAGTTGAACAATTTAAAATTCAAGGATTGGTCCTTAATTTTTGCACTTTATATCAAAATTCAGGTTTACCTACAGATATGCATTTAAAAAATCTCCAAATAAATTATAACGAAGAAATAATGAAACAACTGGCTCAACGTCTTTGTGCGGAATTCAACTGGGTAAAAGAACAGCCCGAACCGTTTCATGCCTTATTTGAACGTACTGTAGCCAAGGAAGCTGCCTCGACTCTTTATGAGCTAGCCGAGAATGTAAGAGCCTCATGCCAGGACAAAGATAAAATTCAGGCTCTCTATATTGAGCTTAAGAAACAGCACGCAACTCTAAAAAATAAGTACCTCTTTTCAGTAGGCCACTCGTCCCCTCGCAATGTGATTAATGATGCCTTGAATGCAATAGACTCATTAACTCATCCACTACATTGTGATCTTGAATTCCGCAAAAACTGTCATGATAAAGTGATTTCTGAACACCACATCAGCACATTTCGTCATTATTTGGCAAGTACATCACCATACTTCTTCGAAACTTATGATCCCATTTGGAATCATCTAAAAGAAACATTACTTAAAATAAGTTATCAAAGTCAGAATAATCCATGCCATATAGTACAAGAACTCTATGAAGCCACAGAACGGTTTAGTACTTATGAAGCATACAAGCCTTATTCAAATCAACTTAAAGCATTGAAAAAGAATCTTCTTGTTTCAATTAATGAATTAAATAAAACTGATGGATTACACCAAGACTCTCTGACCAATTTATTTGTCCAAAAAAAGACTCAATTTGCGCATTTATTGCATGTCAATCCTGAGCAAATTCGCATTCAAAATGGTACTGATGGAATTCAGTCCTATATAGAAATACAAGTGGCAGATGCACCATTAAAAGGAGGGTTTACCGGATATCAATCAGCCTTCTTATCCCGAATAGAAAATGAACGCAATGAACTCAAAAAACTACAGATAATACTTGAAGAAAATAAAGAAGAGCTTCTTAACTTATCTGATAAACGTGCAATTGAAGTTCTTCCTATGCGAAAACGTGCAGAATTTGAGAAGTTACTTAGATTAAAAGCACTTGAAGCTGAAGATTGGAATAGCAGCAATATTGATCGATCAGAACTTCCAGAATTCATTCAAAAAAGACTCACCCAGACTGATGAAATGAGCCAATGGGATTGGACCAAAAACCCAGTCGATCTTGGTCAACTAAAATTGATGCTAAATACCAACCTGGATGAATTTTTTATTGCTTTGATTAATGAGCAATCAAGAATTAGCAAGAATATTGAAGATATTCGCAGTAAAATACACAATATTGAGGAGTTAATCCACAAACAAGAAAACGAAATATTTGAAACAGGAAGTAGAATTAAAGCAGCGCAAGAACGTAGACAACAGCCTGATTGCGGCTATATAGAAAGTGCCTCATTAATGAGTCAAGTTGTTTATCATCAAGGAAAAATTATTTACTTTAATCAATTAATCGCAAAATATGACCAGCTCATACAAGCCACTCAAAATGAAGAAATTGAGTGTATCGAGGAATTACGAAAACATAATCAATTGCTTGATGAGAAAAGAAGGGGGTTTATAAAAATTCACTTACAGCAAACAAAACATGAACTGATGTCCTCAATTCAAGAGGAATGTAAACAACAAATTGCAAAGATACAACAAGAGTTACAAACTACAGAGCCCACTATCAGAGCATTAGAAAATACGGAACACCAAAAATCGCTTTATCAAACACAACGCTTTTTCAAAATCAGTGAGCTCTTAAAATATGAAGCACGTTTAACCCATGAAGAAGAACTCATTCCTAAAAATATACCACTACAAAACATGCTTGCTAACAAAACTAATCGAATATACGAAGAAAATCATCAAGTATCTTCTTTAAGTTATTCAGTATAATTTGGCTAGGTCATGATGATATGATTGCAAATACCCTATGATATTTGCAGTATCATTTCTCGTGGCATAAACTGATCATAAGAAAAGGATGATGTGATACTTCTCTGTTAATGAGTTAATTTTATTTGATAGAAATCAAGGAAAATTTAAGAGGAGCGACCTTTTCAAGATAAAATACAAGGGGGTTCTTTTATGAAGATACTAATAACTTTGCTTCTATATACTCTAATGAGCACAAGCCTATTTGCAGACAAACTCATTATTGGGACATCAACATTCAACCCCCCCATGGAAATGCGCGCAACTAAAAATAATGTATTTACAGGATTTGAAATTGATCTCCTCAATGAAATTTGTCATCGAATTAAAGCTACGTGTGTCTATGAGCCTATGACCTTTGAAGAAATTATGAAAGCAGTAGCAACAGGAAAAATTGATTTAGGTATAGATGGTTTTTTTATTACTCAAGAACGACTTGCATATTATTCATTTAGCCTCCCTTATTTACAAACTCAAGCCCAATTATTAACAACTATTGATTCTAATATAGATATCACTAACATCAATACAGGAAAACGCATCGGTATTGAAGCTGGAACAGTGTTCAAATCCATTCTTGAGCAAAAGTATGATAACATAAAAGTGATCAGCTATAATAATCAGCAAAATATGTTAAGAGATTTAGCCGATCATGATATTGATTTAATTATGTTTGATTTTATTGGTGCATCCTATTGGGTACACACTAACCCAGACAATTTTAAGCTGGTTGGCAAACCGATACCATTCGGTATGGGTTATGGCATTATAGCTAACCCCAATCAAGAGGCTCTTCTCGCTAGAATCAATAGTGCATTGGATGCTATGGCAAAAGATGGTACTTACTCAAGCATTTACTCGCGTTATTTCTAATAGTCAACGGGGTCTGTTGACAAAAACTTAATTGCCATGATAGAAATAATGCTGTCTCATAAATCAGTTAGAATAATGTTGAAATTTTATACTTTTATTAGCTTAATTTTAATTACAAGTATAGGTTTTGCTAAACCTTGCTCCCATTATAGAAGCTGTTTAATATTAAAAAACCAACATTCTCAATTTGCTATGATTACATGTAATGGTCTTGGCGCAGTAACATCAGGGGGAAATACTGAAGGATCAACACAATTGGATTTAGGCTATGGTGATGGACTTGGAGCTCCTGAACCACGAGTTCTTTATTGCTCGATTAAAACTGCACAAATCCAACATGATTTTAATTTTTACAATCCCTACTGGGGCTCACGCATTCAATTCAATCTAATTTCAGATAAACAACTAGATGTACGTGTTATTGATGGATGGGGCTCCAGAGACACTAAATATAATTTTAAATGGTGAAATTTATTTGGTTATTAGTGGATCTTGGCGGTAAAATTGAACCATCAACTGAAAAACCTCGGCATAATAAAGCCTGATAATTTCAGGTCTTTCGAAAAACAACTCGCTTAAAACTGCAAAAAACTCAGCAGGAGATGTAGAAGCATAATGGTTAATAGGGATAGGATCATTTTGTTGTATGCGATTGATAAAATCATTATAAGCATCATTAAATCCAGTAGCCCACTGCAAAGCGGACATACCTTTATGGAGCGGAGGGAATCCATTTGCCCTGCCGTTTTGCATATCTAATTTGTGTGCGAACTCATGGATTACTACATTGCGCCCATCAGCCCCGCCATGCTGCAGTACATCATTCCATGATAGTACGACTGGACCACGCTGCCATGATTCACCACTTAAATGAGCATTTCCTAGATGCTCGATACCGAACTCATCAATCACCCTATTTTGCCGGGAATAAGCCTCGGGATATATTATTACGGAAACCCAATCATCATACCAATCTAACCCAAGATTTAAAATCAAAAGACAAGCCTGTAATGCGATACTTACCTGCATTGCTGTAGTGACCTGAAAATTATTGCCCCCTTCTAATGATTTGTAGTGAAGAAATAAAATTGCCAACTGCTTAAGCTTTATTTTTTCCTTTTTGTTCAGGCGTTGAAGTAGCGATAAATGCTGAAATGCATCATTCCACTCCGCTTCAGCGATATGAGAGCATTGAATAATTTTTTTTTGCCGCCATGCTTTTAACCATTGAAACATGACTAGGTTCCTTTATTTTACAAAATCCGATTTCTTAATTGGATTAAATAATCCACCGCATTAAATGCTGATGTATAAGCTGAAAAACAAGGATTGGAACTCTTTACTTTGTCAGATAAATCATCCAAATCGAAACCTGAAATAATTCCGTTGCCTACAACAACATCATTTAATGCAAATTGGGTAAAACAAGTATTAATATGAGACATAATATAATTATAGTGATCTCTATTTGAATTCAAAACCAGCCCTAAAGCAATATAGCCATCGAATGGATTTTTTTTCTGAAACGTATTAATAACGAAAGGAATCTCATAAGTTCCAGCTTGTAAAGACTCAATTTGATACTCATAATTAGAATCTTTAACGAGCTCAATGCAGTTGGAAAGTTGCAGAGCCGCTAATTCTTTATGGATGCAAGATGAAATGATTAAAATTTTTGCCATTGATTATGATTTATTCTTTGTAAGTTGCGTGAGATACAAAACTGCTTGGAACGCTTCTCTCACTCTCTCACCATTTTCAACACGCTCACGCAATAACTCGATGCTAGGAGCAGAAATAATACCATTACCAATCATTAAACCCTTCATAGCAAATTCAATAAAGCATTCTTTAACATGCTCCCAAATGAACTCATAATGATCCGTTTTGCCTTTGAGTAATAAGCTTAAGGGAATGTAACCATCAAATGGATTATGAGTATGAAAATATTGGATAACCGCTGGAATTTCATAAGTTCCGGCATTTACTGTTTCAATTTGATACTCATATTCAGATGATTTTAACAACTCTAAACAACTCGCTAATTGTTTTTCAGCGAGCTCTTCGTAATAATTTGACCAAACAACAAGAATTTTAGCTTTAGACATAACTTTAAATAAAATTCGTGAGATTATAAAGGAAACAGAATAGTACTCGAAAATACATCCTGATTCAATTTAAGGGCGTGTTGACATGCCGTAGTAGTTTAAACAAAAAATATATTGTCATCTGATTCGCAAAATCCACACATCGAAAATTCAATACACAAAAATGCACGTGTTAAATCCTCAAGAGCGCAGATTGAGCTTCATCGAGCTTTTTAATTTTTCTGATAGAATCCGTATCACAATGGAAAAACAAATGCTCTCCATGGGTCCACGCATAGTTAATCCCTAGAGCAACAGCATAAAAAACCCCCAACCCAAGAATAGCTGCAGTAACATTAAGTAGTACATCACCCCAACCACGATGATTTTTGAGTTCAATCGATGCTTTTTTTATGGCATTTTTGCAATTAGTACGAAATAATTCATAACTTCTTACATTTTTGTTGTTGAAGTAAGTCCTTGCTTCATTCTTTAGAGTATCATAGAGCTCTCCAGCCGCCTCTGCAGCTTTCTGATACATTTTGGGATTGGTTTTAGCTTTTTCACTCAATGCAAGTGCCTTTAGCTGAACCACAGCCAACTCATCATAAAATTTCGCTACTGTATCCTGGCTTGCATGGATATACGCAATGAAGCAAGCTTCTTTTTCATTTCTATCAATTATATCTTTTTCAACTAAAATAGTTAAAAACACCTCGAAATCCTGGGCACTAATATTTCTAGTAAACTTCATATGAAAATGCGTAATTTCTTTGTCTAATGCATCATCATGATAATATTCATGATCCGGATTATCACGATGAACTGGCTTCACCGGCGATAACCTTTTGACAAAAGGATCTTGCGGATCAAATGGATTATATATCTGTAAGGGCCAAATAGGTTTTAGTACAGATTGAGTGGAGTCATAATAATGTGATCGCATTATTTGCTGATACAACGAATACCAAGGTACTGTTTTGGGAACATATAGAGTCACTGTATTATGAGCTACACTAATGTGGACATTTTTACATAAACGGGTAAACGCCGGCACAATCCCCCCAAGCACCAAAAATTATTGTATTATTTAATTCTCAATGGATATATTTTGATTTTACTGAGCCTTAAAAAATCGCATTTTTATTTTCAGTCGTTATATTATCATCCATATAATCCATGAGCTGTGAACCTACAGTAGAAAGAGTATGCGTAACCAAAGAAGCTAACGAACAAGGAATGGTAATAATTGCTAATAAAAAACTTGCTGCAGTTAAAACAAGCGCATAACCTGTAATATATAATGAAAGCGCAGCAACATCCAGGGCATTATCATTGACTTCTGAGGCACCAAAAGCAGCAGCACCAACTGCAAAAAGCAAACTACCTACACAAATAGAAGGTGCAATGGCAGTAACAAGAGACCCCATCGTTCCTAAAAAGGCTAATCCCAGTGGATAAACAACAGGTGCAATTACTCCATCAGCAAATTCTTTGGCATTTTGGTATGGCTTAAAAAAGCCCGGTCTTTTGTTGTACGTTACAATACATCGTCTTAACTCACCAGAAAAACAAAAATCATCAGGCAGATCATTACTACTATCCAGTACATAAGATAAATCATCTAAGACTGCTAATCCCAGCATAAATCCCCCATAATGAGTAAATATTGGCCATGCTATCCTGTAAATAAATTGAAGTCAATTATTTTAGTCACAGTTTAAATAATAAAATTCATTTATTTTTCATCATGTTGCCAAGTGACAATCAGCTATGATCTGCTCGAGCAGCCGCTATCTTTTTTGATTATTTATTTTAGGAGGTAAAGCCGTATTTGCGACCCAACCACCTCCTAGTGATTTAATTAAACCCACCGCCGATGCCATTTGCAATCCGTCTATCTGTGTCGCTGCTTGTTCTGCTGCCAGTGCGCTAATCTGAGCGGTAAGTATGTTAGCGTAAGGTAAAGTTCCCGCCTTATATTGATTTTTAGTGAGCTTAAGTGCATAGATGGCATCAGCTGTTTGTTTATCTTGCACCATGCTTTGCTGCTTCAAAAGTCGTAATGCAATAAGATTATCTTCAACATCTTGAAATGCATTGAGTACCACTTGCCGATAATTTGCCACTTGAGCTCTATATTGTTCTTTTGTTGCTCGTACCCCTGCTGCACGATATCCACCATCGAATATAGTCTCAGCTATTTGCATTCCAGCAGACCAACTAATTGATGGTTTATGAATCAACTCATGAAAACTATGACCTGCGGCACTGGTGGTGCCTGTCAAGGTCAGTGTTGGAAAGTAAGCTGCAATAGCCACTCCAATCAATGCACTTGCTTGTTGTACCAATCTCTCTGCCTGTGCGATGTCCGGCCTACGCTCAAGCCATTCAGAAGGCACTTGCAGAGGGATTGGAGGCGGTTTCAATCTTACAATTGCGGGTTTTAATGAAAAATAGGCAGGCGGTCTTCCCATAAGCACAGCAATGGCATGCTCATATTGGCCTCTTAAAATACCATTATTAATCGCGGATGCTTGAGCGGTCTCAAGCTGAATTTGCGCCTGAACTACATCAGCACGAGAAGCTACACCAGAGGCATATTGATTACGTATAAACTGTAACAGCTTTTGATAAGCAATTACTGTTTCATTTAAATATTTTTGACTTTTATCCAATGTACGAAGCTCAAAATAATATTGAGCTAAAGCACCTTGAGCGGATAAACGGGTCACGCCAATTAAAGCTTCATTCGATTCAGCTAAGGAAAGATTTGCTTCAATGGTCCGGCGAACTACTCCCCAAATATCAGGTTCCCAATTTGCATTCAAAAATCCAGTATAAATAGTTGTTACGGACGCTGTAGGTATAATATTCGTCGTCGCCGTACCTTCACTAGATCCTGTGGAACTGATAATTGTTGTAGATCCTCCTGCTTGCCGCTGTCTAAATAGGCTACCCGCACCAATTAAGGTTGGATATAAACTAGCGCGTGCTTGATCCACAATCGCCAGTGACTGGCTAAAATTGGCTTCTGCACTGACAATGCTCTGGTTGTAATGATAAAGCTGATCTTCCAATTCATTTAATACAGGATCATTGAATATCTTCCACCACTCACCCCGCTCTATATCATCTTGAGGTTTAATAGGTTTCCAATTTTTACGCTTGGCTCCTATGACTTTTTTTCCTTTGGCTTCTTTAAATTGCGGTGGTACAACTAGTTTTGGAGGAACATAATTAGGACCAACCATACATGAAGTCAGTAAAAATAATCCAAAAGTTAAAATTGTAAATTTTTTTAATAAAAAGTGGCGGCTCAACGTGATATGGAATTTTTGATTACACTCTATTTCCGGGTTGGACTTCGCCTTTCCCAAGCTAAATAGGTTACGAGTGTCCATAAGCACCTCTTAATTTAAACCGTTTCATAAAATTACGAACCCTGATTCCAGCAGAATCCAATGTTAAATAAATTACAGGAGTAGTATAGAGTGTTAATAATTGACTCATAATTAACCCTCCTACTATTGCAATACCTAAGGGACGGCGTAATTCGGAACCCACACCAAAACCAATGATTAATGGCATAGCACCAAGTATAGCTGCCATTGTAGTCATCATAATTGGACGAAATCGCAATAGCGCTGCTTCATAGATCGCATCACGTGGGGATTTATTTTCCAGACGTTCCGCCTCTAAAGCAAAATCTATCATCATAATGGCATTTTTTTTAACAATCCCAATCAGAAGAATCATCCCAATAAGTGCAATAATGCTCAGATCAGACTTAAATAATAGCAATGCCAATAATGCTCCAACCCCAGCTGAAGGCAAAGTAGACAAAATTGTTATAGGATGAACCAAGCTTTCATAAAGCATTCCAAGTACAATATAAACTGCCAGGATAGCAGTTAAAATCAAATATTTTTCATTTGCAAAAGACTCTTGAAACGCTTGTGCAGTACCTTGAAAAGCGCCACGCATGGTCGGAGGTAAATTTAATTTATTAACCATTGCGGTAATTTTATTTACTACTCCACCAAGAGAACTTCCTGGAATTAAATTAAATGAAAATGTTGCCGCAGGAGCCAGGCCTTGATGGTTTACAGATAATAAAGTAGATCCTGGTTTAAACTCAGCGAATGCAGATAAAGGAACCTCGTAACCCGACGCAGATTTGACATAAATTTCATCTAAAACAGAAGGATATTGCCAATATTTCTGAGCAACATTCATGACCACATAATATTGATTCATTGGCATATACATCACCGAAATCTGACTTTGCCCAAAAGCGTGATAAAGTACTCGGTCAATCTCTTGCGACGTAATGCCAAAACGTGATGCAGTATCACGATCTACATTAACATAGGTTTGTAAGCCATGATTAAGCTGATCATTATTCAAATCAACAATTCCATGAATTTTTGATAACTGCTCCATGATACGAGGAGTCCAAATCGCAAGATCTTGTAAATTATCCGCAGAAACCGTGTACTGAAATTGGGCTGCAGCAGCTCTACCACCAATAGTTAAATCTTGAGCAGACTGCATATATAAGGTTGCACCAGTAATTGAAGATAATTCTTTTCGCAAACGGCTGACAACCTGTTCACTCGTGGGACTATCTGATTTTTGTGGTTTTAGCATGATAAATACAGTGCCGGTATTTGTTGTATTATTCCCTGGACCACTTCCTATAAATGCTGCAACATTTGCGACAGCAGTATCTTCACTAATTTTTGAAACGAATTGATTTAATTTTTTCCTCATGGCTTGAAAGGAGATATCTTGATCTGCTCGCAAAGTCCCTGCGATCCTGTCTGTATTTTGTTGCGGGAAAAAACCTTTGGGAATAATAATAAATAAATAAACAGTTAAAATAATCGTAGCAAACATAAGAACTAACATGAATCTTGGATGAAATAATGCCCAATGTAAGCCATTAGCATAACGTAATCGTACTCGTTCGGTAAAACGCATAAAAAAATTACTTTGCTCCCCCTCATTTTCATGTAACATTCGGGAACACATCATTGGAGTCAATGTTAATGAAATAACAAGTGAAATTAGTATGGCGATAGATAGCGTGACTACAAATTCACGAAATAAGCGGCCGACAATCCCCCCCATCAGTAAAATTGGAATAAAAACCGCAATTAATGAAATACTAATGGAGAGTACCGTAAAACCAATTTCTCTGGAGCCATCAAAAGCAGCTTGGAATGGTTTTTTACCCAGTGCAATATGGCGAGAAATGTTTTCCAATACCACGACAGCATCATCGACAACAAATCCTGTAGAAATGGTTAAAGCCATAAGCGATAAATTATCAAGGCTGTAATTTAATAATTTCATAACAGCAAAAGTTCCAAGTAAAGACAATGGTACAGCAATACCTGGAACCATCATTGCTCTAAAACTGCCAAGAAAAAGGTATGTAACAAAAATAACCAAACACATGGAAATAAGTAGAGTAAGTTCTACATCATGCAATGACGTACGAATTGTAGAGGTTCTATCCATTAAAATGTTTAATTGGATGTTTTTTGGCATAGAAGCCTCAATTTGCGGTAAAATTTCTCTTACACGATCGACGGTTTTAATTACATTTGCTCCTGGCTGTTTGAATAGAACCAAGAGTACCGCAGGTTTTCCATTTGCTAAACCAGCCGTATGCACATCAGCCACAGAATCATAGACATGGGCTACATCTGATAACCGCACAGGCTCGTTATTGAAGAAGCTAATAATCAGCGGAGCATATTCTGATGCCTTGAGCATCTGATCATTACTTTTAATTACTGAAACAGTATGATCATGAACGAGTTGTCCTTTTGCCAAATTCACATTAGCATTTGCAATTATTGTCCCTAATTGACCAAGTCCTATTCCGTATTTATTTAAAGCTGTAGGATTTATTTCAATTCGTACTGCTGGTAATGAACTTCCCCCCACGTTTACCTGACCTACTCCCTCAATACGCAAAATTTTCTGTTGTAACAGAGTCGATGCCACATCATATAATTGCCCAGGAGTAAACTTATCCGATGTTAATGCGAGAATCATAATCGGGGCATCAGCAGGATTCACCTTGCGATAAGTCGGATTGTTCGTCAAATTTGTAGGTAATTGACTCATTGCAGCATTAATTGCTGCTTGGATATCCCGTGCTGCCCCATCAATATTACGTGATAAATCAAATTGAACGATAATGCTTGTTTGCCCTAAAGTACTGGAAGAGGTAAGCTGAGAAATTCCCGCGATTCGCCCTATTTGTCGTTCTAATGGTGCAGCAACCGAAGTTGCCATGATTTCTGGGCTTCCTCCGGGTAATTGGGCTTGTACAGTAATGGTCGGAAAATCAATCTGAGGTAATGGAGCTACAGGCAATAAATCAAAGGCAAGAATTCCCGCAAAACTTAAACCTAACGCCAACAAAATAGTTGCTATGGGTTTCTTAATAAATAAAGATGATAAATTCACAATCCAGCCTCCGAAGTATCGGGATTGTATTTACCATGCCCCATTACCTTACGCGATATACGATCAAAAGTAAGATAAATAATAGGAGTAGTATATAAAGTGATTAACTGACTTACAATTAATCCACCAATAATGGCAATACCCAGAGGACGACGTAACTCTCCTCCTATGCCATGACTTAAAGCCAAGGGAATTGCTCCGAGCATGGAGGCCATAGTAGTCATCAAAATCGGTCTAAAACGTAATAAAGCAGCCTCATAAATTGCATCCTTAGGTTTACGTTTGTATTCGCGTTCTTGCTCAAGGGCAAAATCAATCATCATGATCGCATTTTTTAGGACAAGACCAATCAACAAAATAATTGCAATCAAAGCAATAATGGATAATTCATTCCCTGAGAGATATAATGCCAGTAATGCCCCCATAGATGCAGAAGGTAAAGTAGATAAAATGGTCAAGGGGTGAATATAACTTTCATAAAGCACACCCAAGATAATATAGACAACTATAATAGCAGCAAATACCAACCAACCTTGATTGGCAAGTGATTTTTGGAAGCTTTTTGTTGTTCCCTGAAAATCAGCCTCTACACTCAATGGGAGTCCCAGACTGTTCTTTGCGGCCTCTATCTGAGTTACAGCATCTCCTAAAGAAGCATTGTGAGCAAGATTAAATGAGAGTGTTGCCGAGGGAAATTGATCCTTATGAGCAATTACTAATGGCGCTACTTGTTGTCTCAAATTGGCAAAAGCCTTGATGGGTACGGAACCACTGATACTAACCCCTGTAGTAGATCCAAGATTTAGTGAGCTGGATACTGATGGATTTGCCACCCTATAAGATGTTGTAGGAGAATTAGGGACAGGGGCAGTAGTTACTGTACTGTTTGGGGTAGTTGTTATCGTAGAATTAATATAGATATTATCAAAAGCAACTGATTCTCTTTGTAACGAAGGGAACACTTCCAACACAACCCGATATTGGTTACGTTGAGTAAACATAATGGATATTTGTCGCTGCCCAAAAGAATCATATAAAGTATCATCTATCATCTGCATGGTAATTCCAAGTCTGTATGCAGTATCTCTATCAATATCAATTGCGGTCACCAAACCATTATTTTGTTGATCCGTATTCACATCTTTTAAAATGGGGATTTGATGCATTTTTTCTAACATTAAATTAGACCATTTAGTAACTTCTTCCTTATCAGGGGCACTAATGCTGTATTGGAATTGAGTACGGCTTGTTAGTGTATCTATTGTTAGATCTTGCACTGGTTGCATGTATAAAGTTGCACCTACAACCTGCTGAACTTTAGACCGCAAACGATTCATCACCTCGGTGACACCAAGACGTTCATCTAAAGGTTTTAAATTAATTAAAATGCGTCCATTATTTAAGGTAACATTAGTGCCATCTATGCCAATAAATGAAGAAACATTTTCTACAGCAGGATCAGAAAGTACTGCTTCTACTAAAGCTTGCTGACGGTTAGCCATTTCGTTAAAAGAAACAGAGTCGGATGCTACGGAAACTCCCTGAATAACCCCAGTATCCTGAATCGGAAAAAACCCTTTAGGGATAAGATACAATAAGATACTGGTGATGATTACGGTGATAAAAAAAACCAATAATATTAATGTTTGTCGCGAAAGAACCCACCCCAGAGAAATCTTATAATAATCAACAAGATAGTTTAGCTTGTTCTCTAAAAACTGCTCTAACCGTGTTACATGACTCTCACTATGAGGTTTTAAAATTCGAGAGCAAAGCATAGGAGTCAACGTTAAAGAGACAAAAGCGGAAATCGCGATGGTTATTGTTAAAGTCAGTGCAAATTCACGAAATAACCGCCCTACTACATCTCCCATAAAAAGTAAGGGAATTAATACGGCAACCAGTGAAATGGATAATGAAATAATGGTAAAGCCAATTTGAGCAGCTCCTTTATGCGAAGCATCTATAGGTTTTTCACCCATCTCAATATAACGCATAATATTTTCAATCATGACGATCGCATCATCGACTACAAAACCCGCAGCTATGGTTAACCCCATTAATGTGAGGTTATTTAAACTAAAGCCGAGCAAATACATGAGTCCTAAGGTACCTACAAGTGCCAATGGTACTGAAATACTTGGAATAATAGTTGCGGAGAGTTTGCGCAAAAACAAAAAAATTACCATCACCACTAATACTACTGACAAAAGCAGTTCCAATTGGACATTTTCTACCGAGGCACGAATACTGGTGGTACGATCAGTAAGTATTTTTACATCCACACCCGCAGGAATTGCTACCCGCATTTGCTGGAGTAGTTTTTTGACGCGTTGGGCTACTTCGATAACATTAGCTCCTGGTTGGCGCTGTATATTAATGATGATCGCGGGCTCTTTATTCATCCATGCTGCTTGCATATCATTTTCTGATCCATCAATTACACGAGCTACATCAGATAAACGAACAGGTGCTCCGTTCTGGTAAGCGATGATTAATGGTCGATAATCAGCAGCAGATAATAATTGGTCATTAGAATTAATTGTATAGGCTAACCTTGGCCCATCAAAATTTCCCTTTGCTGCATTAACATTAGATGCCATAACTAAAGTTCGTATGTTTTCCATAGTTAATCCATAAGCGGATAAAGCATCAGGATTTGCCTGGATGCGGACTGCCGGCCTATGCCCCCCGCCTATGCTGACTAAACCAACACCTAATAACTGAGAAATTTTAGGGACAAGGCGTGTTTCCGCATAATCCTCGACTTTGGTTAAAGGTAAGGTATTTGTAGTTAAAGCCAAGGTAAGAATAGGTGTATCTGCGGGATTTACTTTGCTGTATACAGGTGGATTGGGAAGAGCTGTGGGTAAGTAACTGCTTGCAGCATTAATAGCCTGCTGCACTTCTTGCTCAGCTACATCAAGACTCATGTCCAAATTAAATTGCAAGGTGATAATCGAGGAGCCTGTTGAACTATTTGATGTCATTTGATCCAATCCCGGCATTTGACCGAATTGGCGTTCAAGTGGTGCAGTGACCGTTGTACTCATCACATCTGGGCTGGCACCAGGATAAAACGTAGACACTTGAATCGTTGGATATTCAACCTCAGGTAAAGCAGAAACAGGTAATAATTTGTAAGATAAAGCCCCTGTAAGGAAGATAGCAAACATTAATAATGAAGTGGATATTGCTCTTACGATAAATGGGCCTGATATACTCATGTCACCCCAACAAAGAAACGGATATGCTTGCTGTTTTAACAGATATTTCTTGAGAATGCTCGGCTTGTATCAGCACCTTAGATCCGTTAATTAATTTATCAGCACCATTAATTACAATTTTTTTGCCAGGTAATAAACCACTTTTAATCACAGTATCATCGCCACTTGTGGGGCCTAATACAATTTTTTGAGTTGTTACGGTATGATCTGAATTAATGATATAAACAAAGTCTTCTGTAGTTGTGTGTTGGACAGCGGCTGTTGGTACAACCGTAGCACCATGTAATGTATCAACCAGGATTTTCACATTAACAAACTGATTAGGGAATAATTTTTTTTCCTCATTGTTAAAAACAGCCCTTAGCCTTACTGTTCCAGTAGTCGTACTGATTTGGTTATCTAAAGCTAACAACTTTCCTTTTGCAAGCAAATGTTCTTGTTGCCTATCATAAACATTAACGTCCATTTCCTTATCACCATAAGCTTTTGGAGCTATTAGCGGTACATAATCTTCCGCTATAGGAAAAATCACAGTAATTGGATCCATAGTAGTAACAACAGCAATGGCTTGTGTATTTGATATTTGTACAATATTACCCGGATCAATCAATCGTAATCCAACTCGTCCATCAATTGGCGAAGTTATATTGCAATAAATGAGATTAATTTTAGTACTTTGAATTAACCCCAAATCCGATTTAACATTTCCTTCATATTGCTCTACCAATGCTTGTTGCGTCGCTAATGTTTGCTGTGAAATTGAATCTTCCTGCCACAATTTTTGATAACGTTTTAAATCTATTTTGGCATTGGCTAACAATGCAGAATCTCTTTTTAAGTTTCCTTCATACTGCGTCAGTAAGGCTTGATAAGGACGTTGATCAATTTGTGCCAGTAACTGTCCTTTTTTGACTAATTGCCCTTCTTTGAAAAGCACTTTCATTAATATGCCATTGATTTGGGATTGAACAGACACCGTATAAACTGGTGTTACTGTCCCTAAAGCAGAAAGGTATATAGGTACGTCGCGAGTCGTAGAAACCCCAGCAACTATAGGTATAGGTTTGGGGCCAATGTCTTTTGGTTTTTTATGGGCAATATAGAACCACAACAAAGCAATCAAAGTGATTACAATGATAATCACCCCTAAAAAGTTCTCTGATGGAAATCGCTCTCGCCAATATTTAGAACTCACCATTTTTTTATTATTTTTGGCAGGTGATGTTTCTCCTTCCATAAAAGCTTCGTTCCTTCCACAAATTAATCGAACTCATCATATCGAATTTTTGTTTGGGTAGCAAAAAAATCGTTATGGTCGATGATTATTTCATGTTTCGTTGTCCCTGAAAAAAAACAAGATAACCACTATACTTCTAAATAATGGAATTTATTCAACCAAAAAGTTAAATTACAAGCCAAGAGGTGTGTATGGAAATTAAAGCATTTCAGTTCTTTAAAAATAAAGGATGGAGCTTAAATCAATTTCCTGAACTCGATTCAGCAAATACCCTGGTTCTCATTTTCGCAGCCCCAGAATTTTATAATTTTCATATGCCAATACTGCAATTAGCTGATTTTTATTCTCAATCAAAAATAATAGGTTGCTCCACCTCGGGTGAAATTTTTGGTAATTATCTTTTTGATCACAGTATTGCTGTTGTAGTGGCAAAATTCGATCGTACGACTTTAAAACTTGCAAAAGCCAAAGTAAATCAAAGTAACGAGTCAAAAAATACGGGTATGTTAATTGCGGATCAATTAAAAGATACTCGATTACGCAGTATTTTTGTACTCTCTGATGGACTGAACGTTAATGGATCTGAATTAGTAAAGGGTTTAAATACAGCTAAAGAATCTAGTAATTTAATTATTACCGGTGGCTTAGCAGGTGATGGGAGCAATTTTCAAAAAACCTGGACCATATTAAATAATAAAATTCTCGATAACTACGTGGTTGCTGTTGGGTTTTATGGTTCAAAAGTTCAAATTGGCCACGCTTCAAAAGGAGGATGGGATATTTTTGGCCCCATCCGCCGGATCACTCGCTCTGAAGCCAATATCTTATATGAACTTGACTATCGGCCTGCTCTGCAACTTTATAAGGAATATTTAGGCGAAAAAGCTTCTGAATTACCCTCATCAGGATTGCTTTATCCTTTGGCGATTCATGATCCTAACGCTCCTGATGATATGCAATTAGTCCGCACCATTTTAGCCGTTGATGAAAAAGAACAATCGCTGGTTTTTGCAGGGGATATCCCAACTGGTTGGTATGCACAATTAATGCGCGCAAATTTCGATCGCTTAATTGAGAGTGCTCATGAAGCTGGAAACTTAGCGAACAATCGTATGCTTTCAAATGGGTATAAAAAATTAGGCCCGGTTCTTGCAATTGATATTAGCTGTGTAGGAAGAAGACTTCTGTTAGGGGTCCGGACTGAAGAGGAAATTGAATCTACTTTTTCCGCTTTACCTGAAGGTTCAACACAAATAGGGTTTTATTCTTATGGCGAATTATCACCCTATGCAGTTGGAAATTGCGAATTACATAATCAAACAATGACGATAACCACAATACGTGAACTATAAAATTATTATGGACATACATAAATTATTACAAAGACAGCTTGCCAGGTCGAAAATTGATCCGAATCAAAAACCGGAAAGCACAGAACAATGGATAACTTTTTTAAATCATATTAACAACGCTTATATAGAAATAGATCAAGAACGTTATATGCATGAACGATCCATAGCAATTTCATCTCGAGAAATGATGAATTTAAATGAAAAACTTGAACGAGCGCAACATATTGTTGGATTAGGATATTGGTCCTATGATGGAAATACGGATTATACCATTTGGTCAAACGAGTTATTCAAATTATTTCATTTAAATCCAATCAACAAACCGCCTACCCTTAATGAGTTTATAGAATTGATTCACGAACAAGACCGATTTGATTTTATTCAAAAAGTAGAAAGGGCTTTAAATGAAAAAGTAGATTATGAGTGTGAGATGCGAGTAAAAAATCCAGATGGAGATTACCGCTGGTATCGAGCAATTGTGCAATGTCTTGAAGCGGACAAACAACTTACGGGAATTGTGATTGATATACATAAAAATAAAATAGCTGAAGAAAAAATTAAAGAATTAAATCAACAAATTTCATCTACCGCGCGCCGGGCTGGAATGGCAGAAGTTGCCACTACTATTCTTCATAATATCGGCAATATTTTAAACAGCGCTAATGTTTCGATTTCTTTAGTAAAAAGCAGTTACAAACAAGCTTATTATAAAAAACTAATGAAAGTAATATCTATGATTGAGCAACATCAGACTGATTTAGCCCATTTTTTAAGTCATGATCCCAAAGGTATGATTATTCCTGAATTTTTATTATCGCTCTCTAAAGTTATCATGGAAGAAGAAGAAAAAAATAATTTTGAAATAGAAAACTTAGAGCACGACTTGCAACATATTAATCAAATAGTAGACATGCAAAAATCGATTGGTGGGATCTCAAGCTTTAGGGAGTCCGTTTATATTCCTGAGCTAATTGATAGTGCATTAAATATCACAATGAATTCTTGCAAAAAAGAAATTAATTTCATCAAAGAATTTAAACCCGCCCCGTTGATTTTCGTTGATAAATCGAAACTGTTACACATATTAATTAATTTGATTCAAAACGCGAAGGATTCTGTACTCGAAAAAACATCTAATCCAACAAAAAAAATCAAAATAAGTGTGCAAAAAATAAAGAATTCCGTACAAATAATAGTTAAAGATAATGGAATTGGCATCAAAGTAGAAGATTTACAGCATATTTTTGCCTTCGGATTCACCACTAAAGAAAACGGTCATGGCTTTGGTTTGCATAGTTCAGCATTATCCGCCAAAGAAATGGGAGGTGAACTCTTTGCCGAAAGCCTGGGAGAAGGATGTGGCGCACAATTTAGACTGACATTACCCATTACTGATTCAAAGGGGCAAGGAGAAATTTATGGGTGATATACCATTACACATTATGATTATTGACGATAACTCCTCTATTCATAGGGATTTTATTAAAGTCCTTTCCTCCTCAACTACCAGAGCAAAGCTCGATTATTATGAACAACAATTATTTGATGAGTCTCTTTTAAATGAATCAGAAAACTCCGATATAGATAAATTTTTACCTAAATTTATTTTTAATACAGCATCCCAAGGACATGAGGCAATAAAAAAGATAAAACAAGATCTGGAAAAAGGAATACATTATGCTTTAGCTTTTGTTGATATAAGAATGCCTCCGGGGTGGGATGGGATCACCACTATTAAGCAAATGTGGAAAGTTGATCCTGACATTCAAATAGTGATTTGTAGCGCGTATTCTGATTTCAGTTGGGGGGAAACTGTAAAAGAATTAGGAATGGGTGACAATTATCTTATTTTGAAAAAACCATTCGATATTGTTGTAGTAAGGCAACTGGCTTGTGCTTTAACAAGAAAATGGATTTTGACGAATAATGCGAAACATCATGAAAAAAATCTCCAAAAAACTGTAGCAGAACAGACTAAATCTTTACAACAATCTTTATCGATTTTACGTTCAACTTTTGAGTCATCCACAGATGGAATTTTAGTTACGGATCTAAATTATAAAATAATTGATTGTAATTCCCGGTTTGTTTCCATGTGGGCTATTCCAAAAGCCATGCTAGAAATTAATGATGGATTGATCATCTTATATCATATGCTCAATCAGCTCTTTAAACCTAAAAAATATTTGGAAGAACTTAACCGCCTTAAAAAAAATATTAATCAAATCAGCAGTACTGTCGTGTCTTTTAAAAATGGCAAGACACTAGAGTGTTATTCTCTTCCACATCGTTTATATGACGTTATCATTGGGCGTGTATGGAGTTTTCATGATATCACCGAACGCGCTAATCTTGAAAAAAGACTTACCTATCAAGCACTTCATGATCCCTTAACCCAATTACCCAATCGCGCTTTATTAATCGATAGGATACGAGCAAGTATCGATAATGCACAAAATCTAAAACTAAAATTTGCAATACTTTATTGTGACCTGGATCGATTTAAACTGGTTAATGACAGTCTATCCCATGAAGTTGGTGATACGTTATTACGCATGATTGGACAAAGATGGGGGTTATTAGTTCAAGATGGGGATATCCTGGCAAGGATGGGAGGCGATGAATTTGTTATGCTTTGTCATATAGATGACGTTGATACTGTTTATACAATTGCCAATAAAATTTTAAACTCTCTGAAGGAACCCTTCAAAATCACAAATCGAAATTTGTTTATAACTACTGCCTTAGGAATAAGTATCTATCCTCAAGACGGAGAAACAGCTAATGATCTATTAAAAAATGCTGATTTGGCAATGTATCAGGCAAAGGAACAAGGAGGAAATCAATTTTCTTTTTATGATGTTCGATTATATGAACACTATAAACAATGCTTTTTATTAGAAGCTGAATTACATAATGCACTGAATAATAATGAATTTTTTTTAGCATACCAACCACAATTTAATATTGATCAACAAGGATTATTATCTGTTGAAGCACTAATTCGATGGAATCATCCTGAAAAAGGTGTAATATTTCCTATGGATTTTATTCCATTTACCGAAGAAACTGGCCTCATTATACCCATTGGGGAATGGATTCTTAGAGAGGTCTGTCGACAAATAGACATGTGGCATAAAAAAAACTTGCCTTATGTTCAAGTCGCCGTCAATATTACTTCCAGACAATTACTGCAACCTAATTTCATTGATTTTGTTAAAAACACTTTAAATGAATATCAGTTAAATCCGCACCATTTAGAATTTGAAATTTCGGAGAATGTTGTTATAACACATCCAGATATTATTTACATGCTAAATCAACTGAAACAATTAGGAATAAAAATTGCTCTAGATGATTTTGGTACTGGAAACTCCAGCATCAACTATCTAAAACAGCTCCACATTGACTGCATAAAAATAGACCAATCGTTTGTCCAAAGTATACCAACCTCACATAGTGATGGAGTGATTATAGAAGCGATTATTTCTATGGCACGAAGTTTTAATTTTAAAGTGATTGCTGAAGGAGTTGAAAGTCAAGAACAATTGGATTTTTTAAAAAAACAACATTGCGATCAAGTTCAGGGTTTTCTTTTCAGTGAACCACTTACACCTAAAGAAATTGAAAAATATATGAAGAAACATAAAATATTAAAAAGACCTTATTAAGGCATTTTGGCCATTCATCCCCACCGCGTAGATGTCGCAACTTGTTCCTGAGAAATCCTCACAAAATAGAATCACATCTGAGAGACTCCATGTTGTGCTTGAATAGCGCATTGATAAAGCATCATTAACAAACTCTGAAAGCTCTCTTGAGTCACAAGAAGCTTTTTTTTCAACACGGGTTTTCCAAGGAACTCGATGGATAAAATGGAGGTAGATTTAGCAGAATGCGCTTGAAAATCAAAAGCCTTGCTCTATTCTTGGGATTTCCCTTATATAAAACAAAGCGAGCGGGTACTTTTGTTTTGTCAGTTAAAAGTCCATACCCTAGATAAGCGGGTTTTGCAGTCTGCTACTTCGCTGGTACTCATTCAACTCTTTAATCTATTTTTATGAACTTGGGATAGTTGCTCTGCGAATGTTTTAGGTAATCATTCAATCAAGTGCATGATGATAAACCTTATAAAGTTCCGAAACACTATTGAATCACATATCTTCATGCGCTTCAAAAAATATTCATCCTACTTTTCAAAAAGTTATGATCACTTTTTGTGACCATCTCTCAGGAACAAGTCGCACCGCGCAGGGGGATGAATGGTCAACAGGCACTAAGTATTTTATAAAACAACTTGAGTATCCTGCAATTCTGGACGAATCCTCTTCCATTGATTCAGTGGTGAAAAATCGGGATTATCCATATTATCAACTGGAAGATAAAAAGTTTGTTCTAATAAATACTGGCCACTAAGCGCCGCATGCGACACATGATCAGTAAACACTATCCAAGTACTTTGGGCAGGAAAATCAATCTGGATCTTGTTGACATTTGCTTGATACGAATCATCAAGTTTCATCGTATCATGTAAATGCAACATATAATGATCATAAGGTGAACGCAAGGTTTTGGTTGCTTTAACAAATTTGAGAACTTTTGCTTTGATTTTACTGTAAGATGCGATTTTGGGGCCAAAACGATGAAGTACATCTGTAAATGGCTCACCAAGATTCCAAATTCGAGGTTCGTTATCTGGATTTACATTACAAAAAACCCGTAAAATTCTTAACCCATGGACTGGGCTTGCTGAAAACGAATCAACATGTAAACGAGTATCATCTTTACGTTTTGAGGAAACACGGCCTTCAACTTGTGCAGGCCTAAAGCTGGTTCTTCCCCATTGTAAATGAGGGACATAGGAAGGGAGCACACTCTGAATTAATTGATGCGCAAATTCAGCATAACCATGCATCATCGATAAAAGTTTATCATTCAAACCATTAACTTCTTTTTTATAAGCACCGAGCCTTTTAGTACGGATATCGTAGCTTATATTTTTACGACTCCCATCCAGGATATTTTCAGAGAACAAATCGGGATCTATAGAGGTATAAAAGTATCTAGGAAAAAATAAAACAGTACCCTCCTCTAATCGGCTAATACTTTCTTGATGATTAATTTGCTCTATATTTTGCGTGAATAAGTAGGAATTCATTCATTTACCCTAAATAATCGTGTAATTTAGTAAAAATTTAATACTATATCGAATATAATCTATAATCCCAAAAATTAGATTTATGTTTCGCTATGGATCATACCATGTTACTTTGTCCTTGTGGATCACAAAATACGTATGAAAAATGTTGTGGTTTATATCTTGATAGCCATCAAATGCCACAAACTCCTGAGCAGTTGATGCGCTCACGATATACAGCATACAGCCTGGGAAAAATTGAGTACATCAAATGCACCATGAAAGGAAAAGCGCTTATAGGTTTTAATGAATTTGAAGCCGCCCAATGGGCTAAGCGCGTTAAATGGATTGACTTAAAAGTAATTAAGTCAGAGATCCCTGCTACAAATGTTGGTTTTGTCGAGTTTGCCGCGCGCTTTTCCGAACAAAATCAGATGCAACTCATTCATGAAGTAAGCGAGTTTCATAAAGAAAATGGTCGTTGGTATTATGTATGCGGCGTACATAAGCCAAATTTAAATAAAATTCCTAAGCTCCAGGTTGCGCGTAATGCGCCCTGTCCTTGCGGCAGTGGTAAGAAATTTAAAAACTGTCATGCCAAATAATAACCAGGTTTAATTATGAATAATCACATGTTACTTAATACATTCATTTTTCTAGTATCAGCGAGTATTATGGTACCTATTGCTAGCCGTTTCAAATTAGGCTCGGTACTAGGATACCTCACTGTTGGTATTCTTATTGGGCCTTTCGGATTCAAACTCATAGAAAACTCACAACAAATTATGAGTTTTGGTGAGTTTGGCGTGATTATGATGTTGTTCCTTATCGGTTTGGAAGTAGAGCCTGCGATGTTATGGAAACTTAGACGGCTTATCGTAGGCCTGGGAGGATTGCAAGTTATCTTAACTACGAGCATACTCACCGCAATTGGGATTCTGTTAGGGTATGCTTGGCAAGAAACTTTAGCGATAAGCATGGCTTTATCCCTTTCATCAACAGCCCTTGTTTTACAAATGCTACAAGAAAAAAATCTATTGAAAACGGCTGAAGGTGAAACATCATTTGCCGTATTGTTATTTCAAGATATTGCCGTAATTCCTATATTAATCATCATTCCTCTACTTGAACAGTATGGAACTATTAAAATCAATACCCATGAAGCAGCATTTATTATGCATTTTCCTCGTTGGATGCATGCTCTTTTAATAACAGGAGTAGTTGGAGCGGTTATTTTAATTGGTCATTTTGTGTCCCGGCATTTATTTTTTATCATGGCAAAAACAAACTTGCGCGAAGTATTTACTGCTTTTTCTCTTGCTTTAGTGGTAGGAATTACTTTATTAATGGAATCAATAGGAGTATCCCCAGCCCTAGGTGCATTTATTGCGGGGGTTGTATTGGCCAATTCTGAATACAAACATGCAGTTGATGCAGATATCCAACCATTTAAAGGGATTTTACTCGGATTATTTTTTGTCTCAGTAGGAATGGGGATGAATTTTTCTCTCTTTACCCATAAAGCGTTGATCATTCTTGCAGCAGTTCTTGCATTAATTAGCATCAAAGCGCTTATTCTTGCCGTTTTAGGACGCGTCTTTGATTTAACTAAATTGCAAACTTTAGGATTTGCTTTCGCTTTATCCCAAGGTAGTGAGTTTGCCTTCGTTTTATTTGATTATGCGAGTAAAACCAAAGTAATCAGCAATGACAACGCATCATTTTGTACTCTTGTTGTGGCGTTATCCATGCTTGCCACACCTTTTTTGTTGCTTATCTACCATCGATATATTATACCTAAATTTATGAGCATCGTACCTGAACGTGAATATGACTCCATTAATGAGAAAAATGGCATTATTCTTGCAGGCTATGGGCGTTTTGGTCAAATCATTGGTCGTTTGCTCAATGGAGAGAAAATTAAATTTACTGTATTGGAAAAAAATCCTGAGCAAATTGCATTACTCCGAAAATATGGGTACATTGGCCATTTTGGCGATGCAAGTCGTCTGGATTTGTTGAAAAGTGCTGGTGCTGAACATGCAAAACTATTAATTGTAACTGTAGGTAACCCTGATGCAAATCTAAGAATAGTCGAGTTAGCCAAATACCATTTCCCCCACCTAAAAATCTATGCGAGAGCACGTAATCGTCGTCATGCGTATGAATTGCATCGAGCTGGTGTGGATTTCTTTATTAGAGAGCTATTTGATTCTTCTTTGACTATGACCAAACAAATTATGAAATTCCTGGGCTATAAATCAGAAGATATACAGAAAAAAACGGCGGCCTTCAAAAAACATGATGAAGCGACATTAATTCGCTCATTTGACTTTTTTGATAAGGAAAGCGATTTAATTAATTTTTCCCGGCAAGCCAAAGGGGAATTAGAACGAATCCTTCAATCAAATTAGGCTAATTATGGGAATCATAAAAGCATTTTTCATTGAAACGTTTTATGAATTTCTCAGACACGATGAACGGCACCTGGATCTAGAAAAAGAATGTCCATTGACATATAGATTATCTATACCAGCTGACCTTATGGGAGTAATCGCAATAAATGATCAATCTGCAGCAAATTTCATTAAATACTTTTCTTGGTGACTACTGGCAAAAAAAACCTCTAGTGATTCGTAAGGCTTTGCCAGAATTCACACATCCCTTATCCCCTGATGAACTTGCTGGACTTGCACTGGAAGAGGATGTTGAAAGCCGTCTGGTCTTTGAAACTCCTGATGAAAAGCCTTATTGGCATTTAAAACGTGGACCATTTTCTGTAAATGATTTTAGTACCTTACCATCTACCCATTGGACCTTACTCGTGCAAGGTGTAGATCGATTAATTCCTGAAGTTTATGCCTTGCTTGATTATTTTAATTTCATTCCACAATGGCGGATCGACGATATTATGATTAGCTATGCGGTTCTTCATGGCAGTGTCGGGCCGCATTATGATAACTATGATGTGTTTTTATATCAGGCAAAAGGAAAACGCGAATGGTCGCTAACTACGAAGGGGTGTAATAACCAAAATTATATGAAAGGCCTTGAGTTACGTATCATGAGTCAATTTGATGTTGAAGAGCGTTTTATTCTTGAAGAAGGAGATATGTTATACCTTCCTCCACATGTAGGTCATCATGGTATCTCTCTATCTGACGAGTGCATGACTTACTCATTCGGTTACCGAAGTTACCAGGGGCAAGAATTATTAGAAAGTTTCAGCGACTATTTATCTGAAAAGGGCTTATTCAAAAATCTGTATCAGGATCCAGACTGGTCTAATTTGCAAAACACGTCCGAAATCCCCCCCTCTGCCTGGCTCAATGCTCAAAAATTATTACAGCAAGTAATCAATGATGAAAAAACGATGCAAACGTGGTTTGGATGTTTTGCAACACGGCTCGATCAACAGGCGGAACTCCAATTACCAGTCCCTTTGGAAGAAGATGAATTAATTGATATTTCAGATTTTATCAAAGAAATAAAAGAAGGATTAAATCTTATAAGGGATGCTTCATGCCGATTTGCGTATCAAAATCAAAATGAGCAGTCTGAATATCAATTTTTTATCAATGGGAGCGCGTGGGATGCAAAGGGAGTGAACAAGGATTTGTTGCATTATATTGCTAATAATCGCTACTTATCTTATAAAGTGCTGACCACCTATTTAAATACAAAAAAAAATCAATTACTTATTTATAACTTATGGAAATTGCAATGGCTACAATTTGAAGAAATTTTGATCTAAATTGGTTAAATTCAAAAACTTAGAGTATAGTTAATATACAGGCGACAACAAGGATAAGTATGAAAAAAATAATAATGGCTGTAATTATAGTGTGTTCAGCTGCCTTTATGGCGAACTGTTCGAGTAACCCATGTTGCGGAACTTGTGCTACAGACTGTGGGGGTTGTGGTGGATGTAATGGAAGTTGGTATTAATACAACGGGTAAAAAAAGTGCAATGCAACCACGTTACGTTGCACTCCATTAAACACTTACCCAACATTTTCACGGCGCATTGATAGAACTCTCAAGTGACTCAGATTTATTTTGTGACTAAATAAAGTTATCACTGCGCCAGCTAAAACGAAAAACATACCAACTACACTCCAAAGCTGAATTTTTTCGCCCAAAAGTAACACACCAAAAACCACTACAAATACTGGCTCTAAGACGGATAAAATAGAAGCTTTTTCTGAACTAATGTACTTTAAGCTATACAAAAACAATAAAATAGGTATTACTGTTGCGATAATAGATATTCCAAACAAATGAGTCCAAACCGTTATGGATGTTGGAACAACAAAAGAATGATTAAAAAATGAAACAAAAAAACTTGTCACCGTACATCCTAGACAAACCATAAATGTTGACATATTAGGAGAGAGCACGTTTCGTTTACTTCCAATGATGTAACAGGCGTAAAAAAATGCAGAGGCAATAGCGAACACCATACCCCATAGGTTAAATGATGCATCTAAATCCACCATGAATACCATGCCGAATAAAATAATTAGGATTGCTAAATAATAAATTTGCGGAATCGATTGGCCATAAAAAAAATAATTCAATAGCATAATGACAACAGGATAAGTAAAAAAAATTACCATTGCCAATCCTGATCCTATATATAAAGAGGCTAAAAAATAAAGCCAAGTAGATATTCCATAAAAAAATATACCCGTTAAAAAAGCAAGAAACATGTTTTTATAGGAATCTCTGCTTTCATTTATTTTTGGCAACATGATAAATAAAATGATGATGCTTGAAATCAAAAAGCGCCAAAAAAGCATTGTGCTTGCAGACAAATGGCCATTAATTGCGCTTATACCAAAATAGCCGATAAAACTGTAAAGAAATCCAGATAAAATTGCATAAATAGAGCCTCTATATTCTTGATTCATCATCATGATAATCACTGCCTGAAAAATATTAAAAAAGTAATGGGTTGTTGTCTAATGGTACATAAATATCAAGCTAGAGACACTTCAATGTTTTACGTGGGATCTAATTTATCTATGTTTTAAATAAAATACAGATGTTTTAGCTTGGTATCTTGTGATTCATCAAGACTACGATTTGATAATTCTAATTAAATAAACTACGAAACGAAATAAAATAGCACATCATTTTTCTGCATGATATCATATTGAAAATAAAAAATACATAATGTATCATTTGGAAACTTTTGCTGGGGTTCTTTAGCTATGCGCTGTTTTTGGTTTTTTATTTCTTTTATTTTTGCAGTAATCGATGTTTATGCTGAACCTGATTCATGTACTGAACATCAATGTATTGCGGTGGTTGATGCAGGAAGTACCGGCTCAAGAGCACATATTTTTGCCTATGATCTAGATGAAACCAATAGCCCGTCGCAAATTCATGAAATATGGTCTAACAAAATCAAACCGGGTCTTGCAACAATCGAAGCGAATCAAAATACTATAGATGCCTATCTGACCATCCTCTTCTCCGGAGCTCCTGAGCAAAAAATTCCTGTTTATTTTTATGCAACTGGTGGAATGCGTCTTATACCGCAAACCAAACAGAAATTTTACTATAAAGAAATACAAAGCTGGTTTAACCAAAATCGTGTATGGCAACTTATTGAAGCAAAAACCATTACTGGGAACGATGAAGCTTTATACGATTGGCTTGCTGTAAATTATCATATTGGTACACTTAAATCACCCTCAGCCAAACCCATCGGAGTCATGGATATTGGTGGAGCTTCGGTGCAAGTTGCTTTCCCGATACAAAAAAATACAAAAACCAATAATAATTCACAGGTAGAATTAGATCTTTATGGCAAACATATTAATTTGTTCGTCCATAGTTTTCTTGGACTCGGACAAAACGAGGTAACACATCAGTTGCTTGATACAAACGCATGCTTTGCAGACGGCTATCCTCTTCCGGGTGGCAACTTGGGACAAGGGGATGCTCTTGAATGTCAGCAGGAGGTATCTTCATTAATCAACCATGTGCACAAAGTCCAAAACGAAGTACAACCTACACTTAATGCCAATCCTGTTAACAAGTGGTACGCTATCGGAGGATTAGCTAATCTTGTTGAGAGTGAACCATTCCAATTTCAAAATAATAAAATTACCAATCAGGATTTATTACAACAGGCAAACTCTTTGATTTGTCATCAACAATGGGACGGTCTGAGCACTCAATTTCCTGATAATGAGTATATAGAATCTTTCTGTCTCTTACCTGCATTTTATCATGCATTAATGGTTGACGGTTATGGGATCCCTGCCACCCAGCCTGTAAATTATATTTCTTCAATAAAAAATCTGGATTGGACCACAGGTGTTGTGCTCCATCATTAGGAATAAGCCGCAAACACATTAAGGCGTGCTGACAATTCATCCCTACCCCCTACGTGCCGCGACTTGTTTGCGGCATCCAGGCGCTCTCTGGATCAATGGCAGATTTCTTCATCTGGATGACGCCATTCTGGATTAATCTCCTCAATCCTATTTAACTGCCATTGTCTGCGCCAATTTTTGAAACGCTTTTCACGGCAAGCAGCTTCTACATAGGCTTCATGATCCTCATAATAAACCCATAAATGCACATCAGAAATGATAATTAGCCCATCTTCAGGAACGCCTGATACATTATTTGATGCACTGCGATAACTATTGCAACTCGTCTAAAGAAAAATCTTTCTCTTTCAAAACAAGAGGTTGATTATAGAAACGACACAAAGCAACTCGAAATTTTTCTGCACGTTGTGATAAGCCGTGTTTACAGTAATGTATCACCTGTTGATATACAGATTGTTTGAATAATATTGTATCTGATTCAGCACCATTTAAATTATCAATACTTATATGAAATTTATAACCCGAAGCCTTGGAAAGTATCCATTCTAGTGCTTGTGGTTTTACTTCTACACATTGAAACATTGCTTGTTGCTCTTCATTACGCCCATCAGGCATGTACCAATAACCAAAATCAACCAATTTTCTACGTTCTTCCCCAGCAATTAACCAGTGAGCACATTCATGTAAGGCGCTACTAAAAAAACCATGGGCAAAACATATAGCATGGAAGGGGCGCTTTGCATCCGCGGGTAAATAAATAGGCTCATCATTACCTTTTACAAGTTTTGTGTTGTATTCCTTAGCAAAACAAATCTCAAAAAGATTGATTAAATCATCATAATGATGCATAAGTATCATTTTCTCATTAATTTACACATACTGATTAATTTATACTAATATATTTAGAGAGTCATTAATTTTTATGAGTTTGGAAACTCCGGCTAGAAAAATGTCAAAAAAAACATTGTCATACCGATTAGGAAAGTTAATTAATAAATTACGTTGGCCCATTATAATTTTTTGGGTACTCGTCGTCTTGTCTTGTATTCCCTTTTTGCCGCACATAATCGCTCCTTTTAAAACAACGGGCTTTGTTGATGAAACCTCGCAGAGTGCGAAAGCAGAACTCTATATGGATAAGAAGCTTGGTTATGATGATAAAAATCAATTTATTGTCATGTATCACAGTCCCAAACTTTTAGCCACTCGCACTCTGTTTAAGAAAAAAATGAAGCAATCATTATCCGAGCTGGAAGATTTTCCGATTAAGCATGAAATAATTTACCCTGATGATAAACATCAAATCTCTAAAGACAAACATACAGCTTATGCCGTAATCATAATAAAAACCAACAAACCAATTAATGATCAACTATTAAAACAATTTAAAGATTCCATAAAAAAACCCTCCAATATGACCATGCAAATTGGAGGAGAGCCTCTTTTTGTTCAAAATGTAAACAAACAAACACAAACAGACCTATATAAAGCAGATTTCATTGCTACACCCGTAGCGATCGTTACCTTAGTCGTCGTGTTCGGCTCCGTAGTAGCGGCAACTCTCCCCATTATATTGGGAGGAGGCTGTGCATTAATTATTTTGACTACCCTGTACTTTTTAGGCCATTTTTTTACCCTTTCTATATTCACGATTAATATTGCTTTATTGTTAGGGCTTTGTCTTTGTCTGGATTATTCATTATTTTTCATCAGTCGCTTTAGAGATGAATTGAAAAATGGATCGAGTGTCGAAGAAGCCATCGGAACAAGTCAAGAAACAGCGGGAAAAGCAATTTTTTTTAGTGGCTTGGCTGTATTTGTAAGTCTTAGTGCCTTATTTCTGTTTCCGGTTAATATCCTCTTTTCGGTTGCTGTAGGTGGCTTGGCAGCAGTATTTTATGCCGTATTAATTTCGACTATTCTTTTACCAGCAATACTTGCTGTTTTAAAAACAAAAATAAATTTCCTCTCCGTACGTATCTTTAGAAATAAAAACCATTCCAGTTATTGGCGTTGGCTAGCAGAACGAGTGGTTAACCATCCTTATCGATTTTTCTTTCCCATACTTATATTTTTATTATTACTGGGATATCCATTTTTAAAAGCCAATTTTGGAATATCAGATTACCGAATATTTCCTATAAACTCGGAAAATAGGGCTTTTTATGATACTTACGCAGAAAAATTTAATATTGAAGAACTTAATCCTATTGTTTTGGTAGTTGAATCCCCTTCCTCACCTATTTTATCTCGCCACAATCTGTCTAAGATATATGATTTCGTCCATAAACTAGAGCAAAATCCTTTAGTCAAAGAAGTTAATGGCATCATCAGCAGTGATTCAGATGTGAAAAAAAGCCAATATTACACTCTATATCACATGAATAAAAAATTACTCGATTCTCAAGTAAGACGATTGTTAGAGACGACAACAACCAAGCATTTGACAGTAATTCGGGTTGTTAGCAAATATCCTGCGAACTCGCCGGAGACGAAAAAACTGATTACTCAATTATATCATATGAAAGTTGGTCCAGGACTAACCATGGAACTCACTGGAACGGCTGTAAGTAATAGCGATGTGCTGAAAAGTATCTATCATTTTCTTCCTTATTCCATTTTATGGATTATGGTTTTTTCTTATTTGATACTTCTTTTGTTATTACGGTCAATATTCTTACCACTAAAAGCAATTATTATGACTTTGTTGAGCCTTTGCGCCTCATATGGAGCTCTGGTACTTGTATTTCAAGATGGCTATTTTTCTCAAATCCTTAATTTTCAGCCCCAAAATATGTTGGATATCAGTTTATTAGTGATTATATTTTGTGCTTTATTTGGTTTTTCTATGGACTATGAAGTATTCTTATTATCCCGAATTAAAGAGGCTCACCAGTTAACCAAGCATAATAATAACAGCATTATCTTCGGAATTGAAAAAAGCAGTCGCATTATTACTAGTGCTGCACTTATCGTTATAGTAATAAGCTGCTCTTTTTTAGTCGCTGATGTATTGATGGTTAAAGCATTTGGCCTGGGGATCGCGGTAGCTATTTTTGTTGATGCGTTTTTAATAAGGAGCTTTTTAGTTCCTGCAACAATGGCAATTTTTAAAAATTGGGTATGGTATTTACCCAAATGGCTGGATCGAATCCTGCCTAAAATTTAGTGCCTAATAGTCTGCTTCACTTATCCACACATCAAAGATTTCTTTTTGCAGGACACTTATTTTTCTGATACAGTAACCGCAGTTATTAATCTATATGAGGATGAATAAGAATGATAAGAACAATTTTTGCAGGATTATTATTTATATTTAGCTCTGTTACTTTTTCAGCTGCCTGTGGTAAAGCGTTACCAATCGATCACCCAAATTTTTGCTCTTCTTTTAAAGCAACTGCAAATTGTCATTGTACTGCTAAAGGATTGCCTCCATACATATGTCAAAACATGCAGTTTTTATATAAACAAATGATAAATATTTATGGTACGTTGGAGAAAGCATGCTCACCCTTAGCTCAAAAGGAAACCACGCCTGAAGATTGTATTGCTAACTGGACATGTTATAAGTCAGGTACTGGTGAACAACATAATGCTGATACAAAAATACGCTGCGCTACTGTATGCGAGAGGTTTTAAATTTCTTGTTCAGCAAAGCGCCATTTCATAGTTGGGCTTAGGCCCAACACAAATTCTGATTAATTAATATAATTTCTTAGAGTATTTATTGTGCTTGTCAAAAAATCAAAGTTATCACTATTAGTTTGCCTCTCGTTGTATGGGCCTTTTTGTTTGGCACATCAAGAAACACCCGTGCGCCATCCTTTTTATTTTGGTGCCATCGCTGGTTATGGATCAACTACATGGGATGGTTTAGTTCCATCTAAAGAAAATCAAAATGCAGCATTGATGTTATCCACTCCAATAGAAGTTGAAGAGGGAGGCAGCGCTTGGGGCGTTATGGCAGGATATGAGTTTACGCATTATTTTGCAATTGAAGCAAGTTATATGCACTTTGCTGACGCAAACGTTCATTTTGATCCCCTAAGCCTCTTCAGTTTTTTTCATGATGGATCTGAAACTTTGACCACTCATACCGAAACACTCAGTTTAATTGGTAAATTGATGGTACCTGTTCCTCATTCTAACATGAAAATTTTCTCGGGTGCTGGAGTCGCGGGGGTTCATCGTAGAGATCTTGTAGTTAACGATTGGAACCCTGGGCCTACTTTTACTGTTGGAGTAAACTATAATTTTACAGAACACATTATGGGTGAAATAGCTGGAAATTTTACTGCCGGTTATGGTGAATCACAGCTTAGTCCGGTAGATGCCTATTATCCTTTTCTTTATTCTGTTGCAGCACATCTTATCTATCGCTTTTGAAAAGTTGTCTGAATCTAATCAGACAACTTGTTAAAAGCAAGTCTCATAAATAAGAGTATTTTCACCCTCTGTGAAAGCAGAGGGATCTCTATTAAAAGGAATGCTGTTAGATGAGATTTCGAGCAAGTATTTTTCTTTTAGCCCCCTCGCTGTCGCACAGAGCAGTCGATTCTTTCTTAAATTAACGCCTATGCGCTTAGAAAAGCAATAGCAAGTTCCTTAAGTGAATGGGCGTGTAATTTCCCTGTTACAATTTACCCCTGACTCTTACCAAGGAGATATGACTGATAGTTCTCTCCCACAATTTGTTTTAAGTGTTCCTGATTATCAATACCTATCTGATGAACCAAGGTTAGCGTATGTTTTATATGAGCCGCCTTAGCTTTGGTTGCTTTAAAGGAAACAACGCTATCCAACTCTTGAAATTGTAAGCTCTTTTCCAATAAAGTCTTTTTACTCACACCTTTAACATGTTTGCTTTCAGATTCTTGATTCGATATATATTCTTTTTTCTTCACCAAACATCGCATCACTTTATAATAAGTATTGATTTGTTTGTAAGTAAGACTCATTTCGATTGAATTATTAATATGATACATATCCATGGGGGCGTTTCTTAAAAGCATGGGCTGATGAATTTTAGCCAGTTCAGAGTTTTCTTTATAGGTCATATTATCAGCTTTTGTAAATAACTTATTGAAGGCAAAATAAGTAATCGGACGAAAAAAATAAGTGTAAGGAACTAAAAAATAATAATAAATAATGGATCTCGCTAGGGCATTGATTAAATTGTAGGATGTTTTTCGTTTGGAATTATCGTAATCTGCAGCAACATATCTAAACTCGGTATCTGCAAACCCAGCATAATTGAGACAATGGTCACAAAAAGCATTAGGTCCCTGTTTGTTTTTAGGTGGCGTCACCAGCAAAATTTCCCACTCTTTTTTCCAGAGTCCAAATGCTGAAACCGGATCATCACCTTGTTTTTGGATCACTACTTTTGGCTTTTCGTCTAATTCATCCCAATAATCATGCTCATTTTTAAATAAAGGTTCATAAAGACCAGGCGGATTTAACGCATCAATTCTTGATAATGTGTAATTTCCGTTATCGATAGCAAGCAATAAACTTAATGCTCCTCCAAGACTTACTCCACATACATGAATGGTATTTTCCTGCTGATTTAGCCATTTATGTATCTTTTCTCTACCCATTTGATACAAGGAAGAACCTACTGATTCAACTCCCTTCGCATCGGTTCTTATTTGAGTTAAAAAACCTTGCCCTGCAGGATAAGTTGTGCCCATAAAAATTAAATGAGATTCTGCATTATTGTGAAAGAGAGGCTTCAAGCCATAAGCAAAAACTCGGTCATGGTCGTATATAAATAAACTACGTAAACCTGATGTTGCAGTGAGCTCAATTGGAGTCACCTGATACTCAACTAATTCCCAATACCCTGAGATATACTGAGGAATTTTAAAGGATTCATAAGGAGTTAAATCACCATAGGGAAGCATGCACAAACAGTTACTCAAATAAAGTTGAACCTGCTCATGTTGCACTGAATTCAAATCTTTACCATATAACTGCTTAAAGAGTTCCAAAAAACCTTGTTGCATGGCAAAACGTACTTCCTTTAATAAGTTGGAATTACGCTGTACAAAAAAGGAATAAAAAACGGATGGTGTCAAAAATTGAGTCCAGGATTCTGTCCACCCCATTGTAAAAAAACGCAGTATATTACGCGCCAAAATTGCGTCCTGGTGAGGGGATTCTACTCCATCTATATCTTCAAACTCCATTTGTTCAAAAAACTTTAGGTCAAGACCTCCTTTAAAAACAGTTCCAGTAAGCAAAATAAACCTCCGTGTTCATTTTGTTAATAATATTAGGCTCATTCATTATCAAAGATAAAACTCTAGGCTCATGTTCTTATCAAAGAGAACTTAAAGCAATAAATAATATTTTTCCAAGACTTTCTGTGCTGCACTCGAAATTTATTGTTTCCTAGGCATATTTGCCGATACGATAGCTTGAATAACTTTTTTCCACTATCGACTTTAATTGTTCATTATCAGAACCTAACTTTTGCACAAAAGACAAAGTATGTTGCATGTGCGCAGCTTTAGCCTTAGTTACCTTAAAAGAAATAACTACATCTGCATATTTTGGATTTTGGCTGTTTTCCAGTAATGCTTTTTTGGTTATTCCTTTTACATGCTTGCTCTCCTTTTCTTCACATGGAATAAAATTCTTGTTTTTCAAGGTTCGCATTAGCTGGTAATAAGTATGTATTTGCTGATAAGTAAAATCAACCTCTACCGCATTATCTTCATTATAGATATCCAGACTTGGATTTCTTGGTAGTGATGGATCATGTAACTCTGCAAGACCTTTTTCTACATACTGATTCTTAGTAGTGGATTCTTTTGAGTCCTTTTTCATAAAGGTTAGTGTGGAACAAATGAGACTGCTTGCTAATAAACCGCCAGCAACTCCTAAAAAAACGATTCCTGGTATAATTCCAGCAATCGTAAGACCTGCAGCGATACAAAATGTCGCTATGTGCGCTGACAATAGCCAGTTATGTGACACCAGGTTAATTAAAGGACGCACTAAATAAGTATAAGGTGTAAGAAAACAATAATAAATCAGACCTCTACCAAGAGAATAAAGCCAAAAGTTACGTGCCAAACGTTTGGAGTTATCTTGTTCTGCTTTGATGTACTCAAATTGAGTATCTGCAAAACCAGCATAATTAAGAAAATGATCGCAAAAACTAATAGGACCACGTTTATCTTGAGGCGGAATCACATGGAAAATGTCCCAATCTGTTTTCCAAATCCCAAAAGCAGAAACGGGATCATCCCCCTGTTTTTGTACTACTACCCTGGGTTTATCATTAAGGCTATCCCAATTGTCATATCGACTTTTAGACCAAGCATCATGAAGTCCTGCAGGATTTAATGCGTCAACTCTCGATAATTTATAATTCCCTTGATCGATAGCAAGTAATAAACTTAGCGATCCCCCTAAGCTCACGCCACACACATGAATACTATTTTCTTGCCGGGATAACCACTCTTGAATTCTTGCTCGACCTGTTCGATATAAAGATTTACCTACCGTTTCAAAACCTTTGGAATCAGTATTAATTTGCGGCACAAAACCTTGACCAGCAGGATAAGTAGTGCCCATGAAAATTAAATGAGATTCAGCTCTTTTTTGAAAAAGAGGTTCTAAACCATATGCAAAAACACGATCTTTGTCCTGTATGAAAAAGCGTCGCCAACCGGATGCTTCTGTTAACTCAATAGGGGTAATTTGATATTCAACCATCTCCCATTTCCCTTCAATGTGCTGAGGAATTTTAATTGATTCATAGGGAGTTAAATCACCGTAAGGCAACAAGGTTAAACAATTACTTAGATAAAGTTGAACTTGTTCTTTTTGTTCTTCAGTAAGTTCTTTTTCTTTTAGTTGCTCAAAAATTTCAAAAAAGCCTTGCTGAAAAGCAAGGCGTAATTCCCTTAATAACTCATGATCCCGTTTTACAAAAACAGCATGGAGTACAGTTGGGGTCAAAAATTGAGTCCACGAATCAGTCCATCCCATCATCAAAAAGCGCGCTGCATTTCGAGCTATAATAGGTGCCTGTTTTGAAAGCGCCACACCTTCGGTGGGTTCAAATTCACGTTTTGCAAAAAAATTAAGATCCAACCCACCTTGAAAATCAGCTTTTACAGACACGCTTATCTCCGACAATAAATTAACCTAACCGCGCCCGACTTAAAAAAGAATACTTTTTTTAAATCGAACGTCAAATCACAGTTTTTCTTGTTGTAACGAAGTCACAACAGCTGGACGATCACCCACAACGTTCATAAACCGTTCTAAATATTTATAGGCTGAAAGATCCATTTTAAAATAATGGGCCCATCTTAAAACGACATATAAATAAGCATCAGGTAAAGTGAAGTGCTCCCCCATTAAGTATGGACCTTTGGCCAGATGTTCATTAATGAAGTTCAATCTTGCCATGACTAGAGACATAAACAAACTTTTTGTTTCTTCCTGTAAATTAGGATGAAAAAACATACCTACCGTTTTATGTAATTCTGTTGCAATATAATTGACCCATTCAAGGGTATGATAACGCATGAGATCACCTACAGGGGCTAAAAGCTTTTGACCAGGTGTGGTATCTGCCAAGTATTGCAGAATAATTTGATTTTCAGTAAGGACATCACCATTATCTAAACGAAGCGCAGGAACAGCACCTTTAGGATTTATCTCTAAATAATTTTCCTCTGTTTTTGTTCTTTTTGCTTTTAAATCAACTTCTTCCTCCTGAAAAGTACGCCCTAACTCATTAAGAACAATGCGCACTGCTAATGAACATGCGGATTTAGTATAATACAGCTTCATTTTTCAACTCCTTATGACAAACGTTATAATCAATATAAATGTGCTCACACCAAAAAAGCTAAAAGTTATACTTTTTTGCTACTTGAAGATCACGCTCTACTTCTTCAATTAAACTCATAGTAGCCGATTTTCGGGTGAAAAATGAATCCCAAAAATATCTTTTCCGTAAAGCAGTAAGTATGAATTCATTATCTTGTTTCCAGGTTTGGATACTTTGCAGTAATTCAGAAAGAGACAATTGTCTCTGTGAGCCTACTATATTCAAATACAATTCCTTTAAACGCAAAAACTTATCCTGGGTCGATTGAGAATTTGTTTCAAGCAATAACATGCGTTCCATGCGTTGGTATAATTTAGTAATTATTTTTGTCTTGGTTAGTCCTAATTCAGAAAAAGTAATGGGAGGAGCAGGTAAAACATAAAATGGAATATTTTCACTGGGTTTACCATAATCTAATACAGTGCTATAAGGTAAACCAATAAAAAAAGATGAAGATACCATAGAGGTGACTGGTGCATGCTGTGTTGCCTCTACCAAGGCTATTGCTGAATGTCTGCACGTATTTCCAACGTGTAGTTCATTGACATTTTCTTTGATCTTATTTTTTGATTGAGGAGGAAAAATTAAATCAGTGCTAAGCTCCAGGGTAATCTCATTGCCGTTTGTGGCCATAGGCTTATAACAAAAGAACTTATTTTTATCCGTTTGTAACGATTCTAATATTTGTATAAATTCCAAATATTGGTCATACGTAATATCATAAGCTTGATACGTTATAGGGGTTGATCCTTTAGCATTTCGTGTAATACCTTCATCCCCTAGCTTAGCTTTATTCTTATAAAAAAGCGCATTACACAGAAATTTTATCGCTAAAGCGTAATTTGGCTCTTTATCGTCATTATCACCAAATTTTCCGACACGGCATAATAAATGTCTGGCTCTATTCTGGTCATAAATGCCCAACATTATAAATGAATGAACGCCCTTTTTATTGATTGAAATAAAAAATTTATCCGTTTTAGAATTAATTATAATTGACATAATTGAGCATATTTAGCCTTAAACGAGCAAATTCTAGCAAAAATACAAATAAAAAACCACATTATGTATTTATTTAATACACTCTGTAGTAACAATTGATTACAAATTTGCTCGTGATTTATCATTCATACAATAAGCATCAATCACCAATACAATTTAATTCAGGATAAGTTTTCAAGATAATTTTATATAAATTGACATTCGCCTGCTTAATTGCATCACCCAATTTAGAATCAGGATCTCCCTCTCCCCCTTTGCTATTTAAAGCGACAACCGTAGTCACATTATTACAAGGCTGCCAAGTATAGGTGAACCTAAACCCCAAGGTACTGCCTTCATAGAACCAAAAACGTTGCTTAAGTCCTTTATCGTAATAAGAAGCCACACCCAAACCAAACCCCAGCGGATCATTTTCTGTTACTTCAGGAACTGTTTTCCCAGTTTTCATAGAAACAACGGACTCTAATTCAGCCAAAGAGCTTTCTCTATAAATTGGATTAATTAAGGTTCCATGATAAAGCAATTGCACCCAATGCAGTACATCTTCAGTATTGCCTACTATAGCTCCAGCTGCACCAGCCCAAGACAAGTCATTTCCAATTGTATCAATCAGTTTATCCTTTTCTTCATCGTAATAATAACCATGGACCCTTAGATCCTTAATTGCTTTTGTAACCGCTTGTCCATCCGGGCCTGCTGGGTAAAACATATTATTTAACCCATTTTCTTTATTAATAATTCGTAGCTTTAGTTGGTTTGCAAAGGTATCTTGAGTGACTTTTTCTATAACCAATGCGGCCAAAATGTAATTAGAATTAGAGTATTCAAATTGATTTTCTTTTTTAGCGACAAGTGGCTTTTCAGGATGTGCATAAGCAAGTAATTCTTCATCAGTCCAAACTGTATCTAAATGAGCCTCCATTTTTTTCGAAAACTCTTTATCTTCAGAATAATTTGGAATGCCACTAGTCATGTTTAATAATTGACGTAAAGTTACATCCTTCCAATTTGGGTATTGCGGCAACCATTTACCTAATTTATCGTCCAAAGTTAATTTATTTTCTGTTTGCAATTGCAATAATAGTAACGAGGTAAATGATTTAGTAATACTGCCAATGTCAAACAAATTGTTTGGAGTAATTGGCTGGGATAAAGGAGGATAACCAATAGTACCATGTACTACAGTTTGAATTTCTTGCTTGTTATTTGTCCGATTTTGAGGAATCAATACTGAGGCGGCAATCGCTGTAAATTTTTCCTTTTCATGATACTTCTCATAATAATCATTGATTTCCTTTTGAAACTGCTGATTAAAATTATTTGACGTATTAGGGGTAGCAGAGAACACTGGTGAAATATAAAAAGCAAAACATGAGGTTAACGCTAAACCAAATTGAGGTAATTTTAATTTCATAACTGGGCACCCGATCTTATTTTCAGTTGTTCTAACGCATAGGCAAGGCGAGTTAATACTTTTTCTTTACCCAATAGCATCAAGGTCATATCAATTGGTGGCGACATACCCGAACCAGTTACTGCTACTCGTAAGGGTTGAGCAATTTTCCCCATATTGATATCAAATTGTGCACTGATATCATTAATACATTCTTGCAAATGCTCCTTTTCCCATAACTCTACTGCATTTAAGCGTTCATAAAGCGCAGTTAATGGCTCTAAAACAACAGGCCTCAAATGTTTTTTCACCGCGGCTTCGTCATATTCAATTGAATCAGTATAGAAATACGTACTCATTTGGCATATTTCAGCTAAAGTTTTACATCGCTCAGCCTGGATAGGCACTAAATCAGTTAATGATGGCCCCTTATCTAGTTTAATTCCTTCTTTTTCGAAATGCCAATGTAACGCTTCAGCCACATCCTCTACCGGATCATTCTTTTGATAATGTTGATTAAGCCAATATAATTTTTCGTAGTTAAAACTTGAAACCCCTCGACTCACATTCTTCAAATCAAAAGAGGCTATCATCTCATCGATACTAAAAATCTCCTGATCCCCATGTGACCAACCTAAACGCACCAGGTAATTTAACAATGCATGCGGTAAAATACCTAATTCTTTAAACTGCAATACACCCACTGCGCCGTGGCGTTTGGACAAACGCTTGCCATCTTCCCCTAAAATCATTGGCAAATGGGCAAATACAGGGATAGGTGCATTTAATGCTTGAAATAAATTGATTTGTCTTGGTGTATTGTTAATATGATCATCGCCTCGAATTACATGGGTGATATTCATATCTAAATCATCGATCACCACCGCAAAATTATAGGTAGGATGCCCATCGGAACGTATCAATATTAAATCATCCAGTTCACTATTCGCAACGTGTATTTCACCATAAACCTGATCGTGGAAAGATACGGTACCTTGATCTGGATTTTTAAAGCGAATGACAAATGGAGCATCAGAAGCAGGTAAGTTTTTATTGCGACAATGGCCATCATAACGAGGTTTTTCTTTGGCTGCTATTTGAGACTCTCGCAAAGCTTCCAGGCGTTCTTTACTGCATTCACACCGGTATGCCTTACCTTCATTTAATAACTGTTGTACCACATGATTGTATCTGTCATAGCGTTTCGTTTGGTAAAAAGGTCCTTCATCATAATCCATACCTAACCAAGCCATACCATCTAAAATGGCGCGGACAGACTCTTGAGTGGAACGTTCCTGGTCGGTATCCTCGATGCGCAAAATAAACTCACCTCGATGACGTTTTGCATAAAGCCATGAAAATAAAGCCGTTCTCACTCCACCTACATGTAAATATCCAGTTGGACTAGGTGCAAATCGGGTTCTAACAGTCATAATCACTTCCACATTGTAAGGAATAAAATAATCGGGCTATAATAACTGACTTTATAGTCTGGGTGAAAGGGGAAGATTCGTTTTTTCCCAATGCGCTTAAATATAATATCCCAACCATCTGGTGAATCATCTTGAAAAGCATTGGTATAAAGTATCAACTACGAATTACTACTTTAATTCCTGTTTTTCTCGTCGCCCTACTCCTTGCCATTTTTTATAATGGGTTGTTTGGTAATGACTTAAAACAACACATGTCTCGCCTTGGTGAAGCATATATCCGGCAATTACTTCCGGCTGCCCAGTATGCTATGCTGCGTGGGGACGATCGAACCTTACAAGGCCTAATCAATGCCTCTACAATCAACCCCGAAGTTAAAGCACTTGCTTTTTATAGTAGCGACGGTCAACTCCTTGCTTATCGTGGTGGCAAACATTCGCTTAACAAACCATTTACTGCACCTAAATTCACCGGGGATTACATCAAAAGTAAACAAATTAACCCCTTTACTATTAATTTTATCGCGCCGGTTACGATTCCAAAATTCAATTTGTATTCCAATTCTTCTTTTAAAAATATTTTAAGTCCCATGGCATCCCGTGCTGATGACATTCTTGGGTGGTTGTCTCTTGATATTGATACTCGTTCAATGATAATCAAACGTTATCAGATGCTTATTGTCACTATTTTCATTACTTTATTTGGGTTATTAGTAGGATTAACCATTCACTACTTTCTCTCCAAACAAATTTATTTACCTATTTCTCGTTTACGACGAAGCATGAAACAAATTTTGCGTAACGAGTTTGAAACAGAAATAAAAACAACAAGCT
This sequence comes from Legionella longbeachae, assembly GCF_004283175.1. GTDB lineage: Bacteria > Pseudomonadota > Gammaproteobacteria > Legionellales > Legionellaceae > Legionella > Legionella longbeachae. The sequence continues at coordinate 334,764 of NZ_RXNW01000001.1, read as the reverse complement.
CTGGTGAATTAGGCATAATTGAACAGGGATGTTCCCATTTGCAAAAAAAACACCTTGAAACGATACGTGATCTAAACCACCACATTGAGGTAGCCACGGCTGATTTACAACAAAGTTTGGAACTCTTGGAAGAAAAAAATATTGAACTCTCCCTCGAAAAGAAAAAAATTGAAGAAAAAAGTCGGCAAAAATCTGAGTTCATAGCCAATATGAGCCATGAAATTCGTACGCCGATGAATGGAGTTATTGGTTTTACTAACGTTTTGCTTGAAAGTAAACTCGATCCATTACAACTGGATTATGTAAAAACAATTAAATCATCAGCACAAGACTTATTAGGGATTATCAATGATATTCTCGATTTCTCAAAAATTGATGCAGGAAAACTTCATCTCGATTGTATTCCGTTAAATATTCGCCATTGTATTGATGAAGTACTCGCTCTTGCAGCACCTAATGCCCATAAGAAGGGAATCGACTTAATTCCTATAACAGAACTAAACGTACCTAAAATTGTTTTAGGGGATCCCTTCAGGGTGAAACAATTCATTAGCAACCTGGTAACTAATGCTGTTAAATTTACCGATCATGGATATGTATTAATCCGTACCAATGTGGAGCAGGAAACGGAAAAAGATTACACTTTATGCATTACAATTACTGATACAGGCCTAGGTATTTCTCCTGAAGACCAAAGCAAATTATTTACAGCCTTCAATCAAGCAGATACAAGTATTACCCGTCGTTATGGGGGCTCCGGACTTGGCTTGGTAATTTGCAAAAAACTCTGCGAGGAAATGAAAGGCCGTATTACTTTCGCCAGCGAACTCAACAAAGGTTCTGTATTTACCGCTTATATCAAGGTTGAAAAATTGGTTGCTTATGAAGTTGAAAGAAATCAAGTGCATCCTTTTGCGCATTTCAAAATGCTTTGTTTTGACGATAACCCAATGCAATTGGAAGCCCTGTGTAATGGCTTAGGATATTGGGGAATAAAATGTATCGCTGTAAGTTCACTCAATCAACTCGCGAAAGAGCTGAAAGACAATAAAGACTGCCAAATCGCATTTCTTAATATCAATAAAGGCTACGAACAGCAAATTACCAAGCTAATAGCCGAACATAATTATTTTCCCTATGTATTAATCTCTAAATGGCTTATCAATGATTATGCAGCACTTGGAGCACAGGGATTTTTATATAAACCCATTAGCATCCAAAAACTCCAAGATATTATTGAGTCATTAACAAATCAGGAAAATATTGAAAAGTCGGTTAACCATGAATTAGAAGGTTTAAGGGAACAATTACGTTTCTTACATCCTGATCTTCTTATAGCTGAAGATAATCCAGTAAATAAAATGCTTCTTGATTCTTTATTAGGGACTCGTTCCAACATTACATCCGTTGATAATGGCGAAATAGCCGTATCGGTGTGTAATGAAAAGAAATTCAGTCTCATCTTGCTTGATTTGCGTATGCCTAAAATAAATGGCTTGGAAGCTGCTCGACTTATCCGCCAAAAATCAGAGTTTAATCGTCATACACCAATAGTATTGATTAGTGCAAATGGTAGAGATGTTAATGATATTGATTTAAAGAAAGCTGGTGTAAATTTTTGTTTGCAAAAGCCTATAGACGAAAAACAATTATTAATTCAAATTTTACGTATTGCAGATAAAGCAAAACACTCAGCAATAGATTGGCAACTATGTATTCAAAAAGCCTCAGGAAATCAATCACTTGCTGAAGAGTTTCTTGCTCGGTTTGTAGAAGAATTGCTTAAAAATCGTGAAGAGTTTATCCAATTAATGCATGAAAAAAATGTGAAGCAACTGGGCGAAGTGGCGCATAAACTTCATGGAGCATGTTGTTTTAGTGGTGTTCCCACGTTACAAAAAAAAGTAGTTCAGGTTGAAAAACTTGCTGCGCATGCTGCTTCAATCGAAGAGTTAGCTATGCCTTTCGCAGAATTAATTCAAAGCATCGATGCGGTGATTAGTGAATACGAAAATCAAAAAATAAAAACTTAGCGTAATACATATGCGCATCTCAAATGAACAAGGAGATAAAATGACTATAAAAAATGCGATATATGCTCAATCAGGAGGTGTCACGGCGGTCATTAATGCCTCCGCTTGTGCAGTTATCCAAACAGCTAAACTCTATCCTCAACACATAGGAAAGGTCTATGCTGCCAAAAATGGAATCATCGGGGCATTAAATGAAGAGCTTATTGACACATCACTGGAAAGTGACGCAGATATAGCTAAGTTATTACAAACCCCTTCCGGTGCTTTTGGTTCTTGCCGTTACAAACTAAAAAATGACGGGGCTGAATATGAGCGACTCATTGAAGTATTTAAAGCACATAATATAGGTTATTTTTTCTATAACGGGGGTGGTGACTCCCAGGATACTGCCTATAAAGTATCACAATTGGGTGCCAATATGGGTTATCCCATCACCTGTATTGGCATACCAAAAACTGTAGATAATGATCTTCCTTTTACAGATGCATGTCCAGGTTTTGGTTCCGTAGCGAAATATGTTGCCGTATCTACTCGAGAGGCAGGGTTCGACGTTGCCTCTATGGCTGCCTCATCAACAAAAGTTTTTATTCTCGAAGTCATGGGACGACATGCAGGATGGATTGCAGCAGCAAGTGGTTTAGCCAGCCAAAATCCTGAAGAGCCACCCCATATTATTTTGTTACCTGAAGTCGCCTTTGAGCCAGCAAGGTTTTTGAGCAAAGTAGATGAATGCGTCAAAACTTATGGATATTGCGTTGTTGTTGTTTCAGAAGGAATTCGAAATACAGAAGGTAAGTTTTTAAGTGATGCAGGATTAAAAGATGCCTTTGGACATGCCCAATTAGGAGGCGTTGCCCCAGTTCTTGCTCAACTCATTAAAACCGAGCTTAATTATAAATACCACTGGGCAGTTGCTGATTATCTACAACGAGCAGCGCGACATATTGCATCTAAAGTTGATTTGGAACAGGCCTATGCCCTAGGCAAAGCCGCCGTAGAATTTGCCGTTAAAGGCTACAATGCTGTTATGCCCATTATCGTACGCGAACAAGATGAACCCTATCAATGGTCTATTGGTCATGCAGCCTTGGCAGATGTTGCCAATCAAGAGAAAGCTTTACCTAAAGAATACATTGCTGCTGATGGAATGGGAATCACAGAAGCATGCAAACGCTATTTGTCGCCATTGATTCAAGGCGAAGCTTATCCTGATTATGTAAATGGACTTCCTGATTATGTTCGTTTAAAAAATAAATTAGTACCCAAAGTACTTCAAGGCAAATAGTTAACTTATAGGAGCGAGCATAACCGAGTATTATTTATACTCATCTTCGGTTATGCTTCACCCGTTTACTCTAGGTTATTCCAAAAATATTTATATTTAACTTAAACATAAATCAAAACAATAAATGTAAATATAATACATATTTAAAGGATTTCTGCTAAACTTAGCATAACGTAAAAAGATCAAATAGGACTTTATCTTTTTCTACCAGGATAAGGTTAGTTGTATCGTTGTATGACCTATTTGTGATCGATTTATATATTTATGGATGTAATTAATTAGGGAGCTAACAATGAAGCAAAAAGGTTTTACTTTAATTGAGTTGATGATAGTAGTGGCAATCATTGGTGTTCTCGCCGCAATAGCTATTCCGGCCTATCAGGATTATGTAGTAAGAGCTCGCGTTACGGAAGGATTAAGCCTTGCCTCCGCAGCAAAAACTACAGTTTCTGAAAACGCATCAAGCGGTGCTGCCCAATTAAGTCAAGGCTGGGTCGCACCTGCACAGACACCTATCGTTAACAATATCGCTGTAGACAATGGGACTGGCGTAATTACAATAACTTACACTGCGTTAGCGCAGGGTATTACACTTACTTTAACGCCTCGATCTGGCGGTAATGCTTTACAGGCCGGCGCTCCGCCAACCGATGCAATTACGTGGACTTGTACAGTTAATAATCCTGCTACAAATAATCGATATGTCCCTGCGAATTGCCGTTCTTAATCTACCTATATCTTAAAAGCCCGGTTCTAGTGGCTTTTAAGATATAATATCAATCGAACAATAATAAATGTTGAGTTAAATATGTCGCGTAAAAACCGTATTGAAGAATTATTACATCAGGAGTTAACACCTGTTTATTTAAATGTAGAGGATGAGTCAGGTAATCATCATGTGCCTGAAGGCGCACAAACCCATTTTAAAGTGACCGTTGTATCCTTTCATTTCAATGACTTATCGCGAATTGCTCGACATAGGTTATTAAATAAGTTGCTTTACAAAGAATTTGAACTTGGATTACATGCGTTAAGCATGCATTTGTTTACTCCTGATGAATGGGAAAAAAGAAACAAAACTGTTACGCAATCTCCAGCATGTAAGGGCGGATTTAAAAAGGACGAGTCGTGACCTCGCCAAGATAGTGAATCATTACTGGTTCGTCATTTTCGAAAAAAGCGGAAATCCATTTTTATTGGAACATTGTGTCTTATCAAAATGGGTCCCCGCTTTCGCGAGGACGACGACAAATCCCAAGTCAATGGCAGTACCCCTCAGCCAGAACGGAATCAAGCAAACACAGGATCTAATAAAATCCTTATCCGGTACCCACAAAAAAATTTTTTAGAATAGTTAATTTTCTTAAAAATGAATAAAGATGCATGGGCAGGATAAAAAAATGTAACATCAATCAATAACTTCCTATATAATGTATAGCATTTTAACAAATAGAATTAATTAATGAACAATTGGTCTTCTGAAAAAATATCTGTCCTTGCTTTGGTCTTATTGATTACTGGTGCAATTGATAGCATCAGAAACTTGCCAGGAACAGCTTTATTCGGTTCTTCATTAATTTTTTTCTTTATTTTTTCGGCAATTGTATTCCTAATCCCGGTTGCATTAGTTTCAGCTGAATTATCATCAACCTGGTCTGATGAAGAAGGAGGAATTTACAGTTGGGTAAAACATGCCTACGGTGAAAATCTCGCTTTTTTTACCATTTGGTTACAATGGATTAATACTTTAGTCTGGTATCCAACCATTTTATCCTTCATTGCAGGGGTACTCGCTTATTTAATTAACCCCGAACTTGCGCAAAATAAATACTATTTGATTTCCGTTATTCTCATTATCTTTTGGTCGCTCACGTTTATTGCTTTATCGGGTTTACGCGCTTCAGCGAATTTTGCAGGTCTTTGCGCCATTTTAGGAATGATTATTCCTATGGGATTTATTATTTTTCTTGCAGCCGTCTGGGTCATTAAAGGCAATCCCATAGCAATTAATTTAAGTCTGACTCATTTACTGCCCCAATGGAGTGACAGTCAATCATGGGTATCACTCACTGCAATTATGACTTCATTTCTAGGTATGGAGCTTGCAGCAGTTCACGTTCGTAATGTGGATAACCCGCAGAAAAACTTTCCTCGAGCGATGTTTTTTTCTGTATTATTGATTTTAACCACAATGATATTTGGCTCTCTAGCAATTGCTTTTGTACTTCCTAAAGAAAAAATAAGCCTTATTGATGGCGTATTACAAGCCTTTAATAATTTTTTACATGCTTATAACTTAACCTGGTTACTCCCTATTCTTATAGTGCTTTTGTTATTAGGCAGTTTAGGAAGTATGATTAATTGGATTATTTCACCTGCCAAAGGCTTGCTTATGGCAGCCAACCACAATTTCTTGCCTAATTTTTTGTGTCAACTAAATAAGCGTGGTGTTGCCTCAAGAATTTTAATTATTCAAGCCATCCTGGTAACCCTTCTTTGTAGTGGGTTTTTATTATTTCCAACCGTGAATGCTATTTATTGGTTGTTTACAGCATTAAGTACAGAGCTTTATATTATGATGTATGTCTTGATGTTTATCGCTGCATGGAGATTAAAAAGTAAATTTGCGCATATTGAAAGGCCTTTTGCGATACCCGGAAAAAAAATCGGCTATTATTTAACGTGTATTTTAGGATTATGCGGCTGCACCATGACTTTAATAGTAGGATTCATTCCCCCAGTTGAATTTATGAATTTTGGCAGCGCATCACATTTTAGATTTGTCTTTTCGATGGGAATTGTATTGATGATGATTCCTGCATTTTTATTGTTTTGGCGTAAAAAATACATCACCAAGCAATAATCCATTTTTATAAGTGCAAGAGTATCACAAACTAGGGTCTGTTGACATTTCACCAGCCCTCTACGTGCCGCGGCTTGTCCGCGGCATCTAGTGGATCTAAATCATTGGCAAATTTCTTTATATAGATCGCGCCAATCAGGATTAAGTCCCTCGATTAAATTTATTTTCCATTGTCTTGAATTGTATCTCTTACTTCGTCACTATCGTAGCCTTTGTCAGCAACAGTGTGGCCCGCCGTAGGTAATTTTTCGATAAATTCTGGTGCCACTTTACAGTCGTGCACTTCACCACCTGTTATTTCAAAATCAATAGGTAAGCCATAGGCATCAACAGCCATATGAATTTTTGTTGTATTGCCGCCTCTAGATTTTCCTATAGCTTGATTTTCATTAGAAGCTGCTCCTGCACTGTGTTGATGCGCTTTTACCATACCGCCGTCAATAAACTCCCAATCAAGATCTGGCTCTTGAGAAAGTGATTTGAATATCGCCATCAATTTACCTTTTGATGACCATCGATTAAATTTTTGATAGATTGAATTCCAGCATCCAAATTCTGCTGGCAGGTCGCGCCAAGGGCAATCAACTCGCATGCGATACAACATTGCCTCCATTATCATGCGAAGATTTGGCTTGTCATAAATACGATGCTGTAGCATGAGCTCCCTTAGCTTTGACCAATACTCATCATTGAGCATAAGTCTAAGCATTGCAAACTCGTTTTATACTTGCTGTGAGAACCGTTATATTATGAGTTTGCTCTCATTAATCAATGAATTAGATAGTGCAGATTTAAATTTGACCATCTACTAGATGCCGCGGACAAGCCGCGGCACGTAGGGGCTGGTGAAATGTCAACAGACCCTAGTGAAATAATTTTTCATGGCGAGGGTGAAACAAAGTAATTATCACCCAGCCCTCCGCGCATTAAATTCCACCAAAGTTTTTAAATCATTGAATGCAGGTTAGAATATATGAGTTAACGTCCTTAATGCTTTGTTTCTAATTTATCTTTTTCTTCCAGGGGGATAACTCGAGCTTCATGCTCCAACATGACAGGAATATCATCATGAATAGGAAAAGCCAGCCGATCAAATTTACAGATTAGTTCTTGTTTTTTTAATAATAATTTTCCTTTACATAAAGGGCAAACTAATAGTTCCAATAATTTTTTATCCATGAAAGACTCCTAGGTGACTTTATTTCGGATGTATACAGGTTGGGCCGAAGCTGCTGAAACAGGTTTTAATGCAGAAAATTGAGCCAATTGAATCATAGCGGCGGCAGAAGGATATATAAGCAATTTTTCACGGACAAGAGATTTAGTCTTGGAAGTAAAATCTTCCCAATATAAATCAATTCCTACTCCAGCAAGAATTACAGATTGCTCTGCAAGTATATTTATTTCATGTACTGAATTGACCCTTTCCTCTGCGACCCATTGATTCTTAGTAAAATAAGCCCAATACATTTCATGCATGCGCGCGTCTAATACAGTTAATACAGGTAGATGCAACTCCTGCATTTGTTGACGAGCTGACCACGCTATAGCGGCTAAATTACTTACGGGAATTAATCCCAAATCATGAGCATAAGCTAATCCTTTGGCAATACTACAGGCAATGCGCAAGCCAGTGAAACTTCCTGGCCCACGTCCAAATACAATGCCATCAAGCTCCTTCATTTGCAAACCAGCACTTACCATTAATTTATCAATCATAGGTAAAATAAATTGTGCATGTGTTTTAGGGTTACTTTGTTCCTCACAAAGTAACTCATTTCCAGTCAGCAACGCTATACTGGCTATTTCAGTCGAGGTATCAATCGCTAATAGCTTCATTGGTCAACTCTAATTCTCTAATGAATTGAAGTACTCTTTGTTCATCCCGGGTTTTTGGTAATTGGGGTAAACTTGCCAATATTCGCCTGCCATACTCCCTACCAGTAAGTCGTGGATCAGCGATCATCAATACCCCTTTATCCGTGTTATCCCGAATTAAACGCCCCACTCCTTGTTTTAAAGCAATCACTGCACTTGGTAAAGATAACTCATCAAAACCAGATAATCCTTTTTCCTTCAAATAGCTCATTTTACCACGAATTACAGGATCCACGGGGCTAGAAAAAGGTATTTTATCAATGATAACGCAAGATAATGCCTCTCCTTTTACATCAACTCCCTCCCAGAATGTTGAAGTTCCCAACAAAACAGCATTCCCTAATTGCCTAAAGCGTTCTAATAAAATAGGTTTTGCCTCAGTTCCCTGGATAAGTAACGGATAATTCAAATTGCTGGATATAATTTGAGCAACTTGTTTTAAAGATTTGTGACTGGTAAATAAAAAAAAGCTACGTCCGCCTAAGGCTTCGATAAGTGGAATGGCTCGTTTTATTAATAATTCATTATAAGTAATATTCTTAGGATCGGGTAATCCTCTTGGAAAATATAACAATGCTTGTTGTTGGTAATCAAAGGGGCTTGGCAATACTAAAGTCTGGACCCCATCTAGACCTAAGGGCTTGCAAAAGCAATCAAAAGAATCTGCCATTGTTAAGGTTGCGGAAGTAAATACATAAGTGCACGATTGCCTTTTTAGTAATTCGCTAAATGATTTAGCAACATCATAGGGGGTAGCATGAAAAACTAAAGTATGTTTAAAGCGCTCCAGCCACCTAATTTTATCGTTAGTTTCTTCAGTGAAAATCAATAAAATCCTGGCAAAATCGACTAATCGCTCTTTGCAACGTGCAACACCAGGAAACTCAGAAAGTGAGATCTTATTGAAACACTCCAATAATTCATCTTTCAATGCCAACCAACGAGACCAAATATCTAAAAACGTTTTATTTCGCTTTATCTCTTCCCAACTTACTCGTTCCTCTGCAGGTAAGCTTATTAATAATTCATCCATTAACTTATCTGCTTTGTGGCTCAAAACTTTCAAGGGTTGGTTTGCAAGATCCAAGACAGGCCATTCTTTGATAAGATCATCGAGTAAATCACGAAATTGCCGCGTACCAATTCGCTCTCCATTAAAATGGGTCGCTATTTCAGCAAGTTGATGTGCCTCATCAAAAATAACGACATCAACTCCTGGTAATAATTCACCGAATCCCTCTTCTTTTAAACGTGAATCAGCAAAAAAAAGGTGATGATTAATCACTACTACATCAGCCTCAAGCGCCCTCTTCCGGGCCTTAACCAAAAAACATGTTTCATGATGAGGGCATTCAACACCCAAGCAATTATCCACTGTTGAAGTTACATAAGGCCAAACTGGAGAATCCTCACTAAGCTCGGGTAGTTCAGAGCGATCTCCATTTTTCATTTGGGAAAGTTTGCTTCGGACATGAGCTACTTCATGGGCACACTGTGGGGTTTGAAATTGCCCTTCTTCAGAATATAACGCAACACGATATTCACAGATGTAATTGGCTCTACCTTTTAGATTTTGAACGCGTACTGATAATCCTAATGCTCTAACCAGGGTCGGTAAATCTTTTTGATAAAGTTGATCTTGTAAGGTTTTAGTGGCAGTAGAAATGAGAGTTTTCTTTCCACTTAATAAGCTAGGTAGCAAGTAAGCGAACGTTTTACCTGTCCCAGTTCCTGCTTCCGCTACCAGAATAGATTTTTCTTCTATTGCTGCAGCAATCGCCACAGCCAAATCAGATTGTGGTGCACGGGCTATAAACCCAGGTATTGCTGTAGAAAGCCGACCTTTTTCACCTAAAGCTCGCTTACATGATTGGATAAGTGAAGTTATTTCTACCACTCTTCTTGTAGATGTTGGAGTTTATCCTTAACCTCTTCCCAATCTTTAGCATCTGCAGGTGCATCTTTTTTAGATGTAATATTAGGCCAGTTTTTAGAAAGCTTGGCATTTAACTCCTTGAACTGCTGCTGTTCGGGGGTTAAGTCATCTTCGGAAACAATCGCATTCACTGGGCATTCCGGTTCACATAATGCACAATCAATACATTCCTCGGGATGAATAACCAAAAAATTAGGGCCTTCATAAAAGCAGTCAACAGGACAAACTTCAACGCAATCAGTGTACTTACATTTAATACAACTTTCTGTTACTACAAAAGTCATGACAAACCTTTTTTAGCTGGTAATAGTAGATATTAAAGCATAAAACAAGCTATTTAAGTAGTATTTTTCTCTGTAATTGGCATAAACAATTGCTCTTTTATTTTTTACATTGCAATAAAATTTAATCTTGAAGCTATTTTTAATTCTTTTTGACCAAATGCATCAAAATTGTCTATATTTATAAGCAAGTTGGATTAATTTTTTCACAAGGACACAGGCAAATGGAGTTGGGGCAAAAGAATAGGATTATGAAACGCTTTTTAACCGAAAAAAGTGAAAATCCTGTTGCAGTGGAGCTAAAGGATGAAGATTTAGCATTTTACGCTGATCTGGATATTTTATTAGAATATATTGAACAGAATCAAAACGGTCTATTTAATTTTGAAACTCTCGAATCAGATCCAAACCAATGGCGAGAATATTGTGGCATCATTAAATACGCCACTGCTTTTAAACCTGGCTCTCCTCCAACTCTAAAAAAAATTAGTCTTAAAAAAGCTGAAGAAGGTATACATTATACATTAAATGCACATGATATAGTTGCATTACCCAACGATAATTATTATGCGCGCCCAACCAGGATGCTTACTGAACTAGAACCAGAACTAAATGAATTGGTTTTAAATAGCAAGTTAAAATTATATTCTTTAGTACAAGCTTTCCCTGAACCAATAACTTTTGATGTCTCATGCACCTCGCAAATCAGTTCCCACATATCACGATTGCAAGGAGAAATGCTCCTACTTGATAATGATTCCCAAAAAGAACAAATAAAAAAATTGTTAACTATCTTACAAGATCTCAAGAACCTTAGTGAATTGAAGCAGATATGTATCGCTCAAGACGATGACCATGAGCTCAACTACTGTACTCTAGCTGAAGATATAGGCGGGGTTACAGAAAAAATTCCTTTAGTCAGTTTAAAGAGTGTAAAAAAGCAATTACATAATCTTTGTGAATGCCCAGAGCACTTTCTTATAGAGAATTATTATACTTCCAGAGAACGATATAAGCTTTGTACAGAGGCTATAATAAAATTGCCTAAATACGGTGATATCAGAGAGGTTCAACATGAAGCAATAGCACTTAATATTTCTCGCTTATTGGGACTGGATACCGCTATTACAACTTCAATTGCCTATAATAATCATCCCGCACTATTTATTCTTTTTTCCGATATACGTTTATTAAGTGATTTCTGTTCGGGAAAATCATTTGCATCATGGCTCAGTGGAAAAAACTATACGCATTATTCAACGATTAAACCTATAGGTGAAGGCCTGGAAGCCGATTGTTTTATTGAGGATTTCAGTAACGCACTGAGTTTATTTTATATATGTAGTGATCCCGATACAATAGGTGGTAATTGTCAAAACAAAGCATTAAAAGATGGAAAATCGCTTTTTATTTTTGATCAATCCGTGATGACCACTGACAAATTCATTCTTGACTCACGCCTTTGTTTAATACCTGGTGAATTCATTCGAAAACATACTCGCCATGGCATGGGGCGTAATCGCACCATTATTGAAGATTCATCATTTAACTCAAAATTTGAAAGCATCATGCAACTAAAAAATTTAAAAGACAAACTTATACAGTATGTAAATCATGTTGCATGGCAATATCATCAGCAAATAATTAAAATTCAGCATAAACTTAAAAAAAATATAAGTTATGAAAAGTACAATCAACTTACCACTCAGTTAAACAATTTAATAATTCTAAAAAGTGATGTCGAGATACTTAAAACAAAAATAAAAGAACGTATAACAACACTAGAAAATTTATTTCCTCAAACTACAGGCAAAGTGAGCTCTTTGGAGATAAGACAAGCATTGATTTTCGAAAAACTGATGCATAACCCAATCCTATTTAGTGATGATGGGCGCCCCTACAAGAATCCATGGACATACAGACAATTCAACACAATTAAAAAAATAGATAATTTAGACAATGGCTCTATTGAACTCACTTTTGATGACAAAGTTTCTACAGCTATGGTTGAGTTTATTAAACGCCGCAGCAAAAGCGATTCGCCAGTCATGAACTCAGCCAAAACAATACTTATAACTAAAGAACTATTGATGGGATTAACTGAAGATTTACTTCACCCTGAACATCAATTAACCATAGATCCCTACACCGACTATATAGATCTTATGGATTTAATCGTCATTAAAGACGCATATAAGGTGGGAAACAGGTCTCGAGTGATAAATACTATTGCCTCCTATCGTACAAAAATGAATTGTGATACGGCATCTAAGGAGGAAAAAATAATGTTTATTACTGAAACCCAAACTCAACTCAAGACCTACCTCACAACAGCTTACGATAAAGGATTTTGTAAACACGTACTTAAAAAATTCTACTTTGAAGCCCAACAACAATTGCAGAAGCTCATGCCTGTTTTAGATATTCCAGCTCAATTAAATGATGCATTTATTGCTGCATTAAAATTGGATAGAGTATCAGAATTTAATGCTGTGGTTATGGAGGCAATCAAACACAACAAAATCAATGATTCTCAATTTATATGTTTTCTGGATGAGTGCATTCAAAGAATTAATAACACAAAAAATTACATTGAGGCAAAACAAGAAAGTAGTGAATTATCAAATACCGTAGAAAAGATAATCCACAAATTACGTGCCCCCCAATCTTTTACGGTTTTATTAGCATCAAAAACACAATATAGTGAATTAAATCAAGTTGATCCTATAATTATTAGAACTGAATTAGAAAAAGGACTTTATACTATTACAAAAGAAACGTTACTCGATGTAGCAAATACCGAGGAAATCAATGAACAAGAACAAATTAAATTCTCTCTTTAATTCCAAGTGAGCTAATTTGTTCCTTAAAAGGTAGTAAATGGAGCTATTATGCCTATACATGAAAGACGACAACATTTTCGGGTAGAAGATCATATCTACTTTAATTATCAAATTTTAGAACCGGGGGAGTTATGTCCCGATCGAGCAGTTGTGGAGCAACTCTTAGGAAAAAATGGACAACGGTACCTGGAAGCAGCGCATTATTTTCAAGAGATTGATTATGAAATGGCAGAGTTAACCCAAGTTATAGCGCTCAAGGAGCCAACCATAGCTCATTATCTTAATTTACTCAATGCAAAAATTGATTATTTATCGCGACAAATGCTCATGACGAATACGATTCATTTGCGTAAAGTCAATATAAGCCTGGGGGGAATGGCATTTAAAACGCCAGATCTTATTAAAGAGAAAACACGTTTAAAATTAGTAATTTATACCAAACCTAAAATGATACCTATAATAGTTGAGGGCACTGTAGTTTACAGTCAATACCAAACTGAACATACTTATCGTACTGCAGTATCATTTAATGAGTTAACAAGTGAACAAGAACAAATTCTTTCACAACATATTTTATTGGCCCAAGCGAAACATCGTTCGGACTAAAAATAAAAAGTAATTTTCAGTACAAAATTGCCAAATAACACGTAAACTATAGCACGTTGTTATGAATAAGAGGCAAATATGAACAGAATAGTGCATTGTTGTAAATTGAAACAAGATGCTGAAGGCATGTTAAAACCTCCCTTCCCAGGAACATTAGGAGAGCGAATTTATAATGAAGTATCCAAGCAAGCCTGGAATATGTGGCTAAGTCATCAAACCATGCTTATAAATGAATATCGCTTGAACTTAATGGAAGCCAGGGCACGCGACTTTTTAAAAGAAGAAATGCAAAAATATTTTTTTGGCGAGGGATCAGAAAAGCCAGCGGGCTATACTCCTGAATGATTAACCTAAAAATTATATTTTTAACGATCATAAATCGCTAAATGATCCCGAAAACCGCCGCGGAGTCACTACATATTGTAGTTAAACCGTTATCCAGAACTATGTAAGGGATGAGGGTTTAACGAATATTTTAGTCAATGACAGTGGAAACCTGGGGATATATGCGCGTTCTGTTACTGCATACCGCTTACAGATGGTGTACAATTCCCCAGCCCCAACATCCCTGCTTTCTTATCGTGAACACAGGTTATTTATATCGAATTTTATATTAACTACCCAAACCTAAAGCCAAAATCGTACCGCCTATTCCAAGAGTAGTAATTGTTGTACCTATAAAAAACTTACACAAAGATGAGGATTTTTGTTTAGAACTTGATATCTTTTGTTCCACTTCAGATTTTATACCAAGATCCATTGTAGTGTTTGTTTTAACCTTATTTTCCATGAAAAAGGTATTTCTATTTTTACAAGGCGCATTGTATTCTCTTTGCTTTGCTTTAAGATATGGACAAGCAGACAATGTTGGGATTATCAATTTTTTGTCTATTTCTCGGTCAGTTTTTATAGGTACAGTCACCGCCTGATTCTCATTAATCCCAAGTGATTTTGCCAAATCGGGAAAAAGTTTTGCGATAATCAACGATGTTCCCAGAACCGCACCACCGGAACCAACCTTTGCTGCAGATATTCCGGGTAGACTTTGTAATTCTGAACAAATTAAATGTAAGTGTTCCAAACTTTTAATCAACCCAGTTTGATCAAGAGGAGGTATGTTTCCCACTATTTTTTCTGGAGTTGAGTGTTCTTCTGTGCCTAATTGTGACGCAAAATGTATTAGCACATCAGTTCCTATGTAAGAACGAAGTGCGGTGATTAATTCAGCACAATGCTCATATTGCAATCCCAATAGCGGTATACCATCTTCTGACTCTTTACATTTGGATGCTAAGCGATATAAATCCTCATAAGCATTTTGGCTATTTTTACCTTGACATATCTTAAGCAACGATTGAAATGTGTGGAGATATTCCTCATTACTCTCTTTTTGAAAAACGCAAGTGAGCAATTGTTCTAAAATCATTTGCTCGGCAACAAGAATTGCAGTAGAAAGCAATGCAGCGCAGTGTCTACTGTCAGTTAAACTTGGTGCCAATAGCACTCCTTTCATGCCTAAATCAGGAAGTTCTTTATCCTGATAAAAACATTCTTCTTCATCAAGATGCAGTACAGGAACCCCATTTCCATCTTTCATATTAAATGCATAGGCCAGTGCTTTAGCATTATTTTCTATTGCTTTGAAACCTAACTGAAATGCCACAGGAAGTTCTGTTCTTTTACTTTTTTCCTGAGTCACTACTAAATGTTGGATCATCGCTGTTTGTATAAAACCAGTGAGAAAATCATCGAGGACGTTTGTTTCTTCAATATATTTCCGAGTCGTCTTTGCGATTTGTTTCAATACATTGTTTATTAATGGTGTTGGATCAAAATTAAAGTCTTTTTCTAAGGTAGCAAAGATTGAGAGCATAACGTTAAGTTGACGATTTTGGATCACGCGTACGCGCTCATTATCTTCTAGACGCCCAGACATTAAGATTTTTTGCTGCGCAGGAGTAAGTTGATGGAACTTGCCTTCAGCTAACCGAATCAGCTTCATCAAGTCTTCTGTATCAACTTGCGCTAAAGCCCTTTTACTTGGAAGATGAATTATCCATCCAAGTGGCGCTGGTGCTCCTTTGGATTTTTTTGAAGTCACCAACAATTCATTATCTTGAAAAGATAATCCCTTTTCCAATTGAGGCTGAATTTTAATATCTGAAAGAGAATTAAGATCAATAGTACGCTCTTTTACAGTGAGTTTTGTCTTATCTTCATCCAATAAAAAATTACCATCATTTAAGGCTTCTGAAATTTCTTTGTATTCTGTTGGGCTTATATCAAGTAAACAAGGAACATAAATAAAATCATTTTTTGTCAACAGGCCTGGTAATGCGAGTACGGGCTGCCAAACTGCTGTATGGATAGTACCGAATAAACCCTGCTCTCCACATATCATTGAGTTTCGCTCATAAACAGCTTGAGTTAGGCGATTAAGAATCTTGGCCTCGCCTAGAGGATATGAAGACAATTGATGAAGTTTTAAATTATCTTTTATAACGTTTGAAACATCCTGGGGAACATCAAAAAAATCAGTTTGATCAGCCCCTTCTCCTATTTTATCAATCGCATAATCTTTATAATTACTACGAACTACTTGGGTCAAGGAAGCACTACGTTGCGATTGACCAAAATGAAAACGCATGATTAATGCACCTACATTATTAAAATCTTCACAAAATTGAAATGTTTTTGATGGTATCTTGCCTTCATGCTCTACTAATTTACTTAAAGGTTTATCACTATATTGAATTCCTTCCTCAGTAAATTGCACCCCCTCATAGGTTAAAGTAAATCCAGTACCATACTCTACTTTTGTTTTCATAATAACCACCAAAATAAATGAGACAATATTTTACGAATTAATTATTAAGGAAGCATTAAGCAAACAATTTGACCTACATATTCTAATTGTTAATAAAATCAGGGCGTTCATTTTTTCTTATGGGATATAAAAGTAAATAAACAATCATTTTTGGTAGACAGAAAAAAAGTGAATCTCTTCGGATTCTCAAATAAGGTCTATAGTCCTCATCCAGGAGAAGAAAGGTTTTCACATTGGGGATATATTAAATTCATTTAATCCTTTTCAACACTTTTTCTTTAATTTCTTAAATTATTCATATAATAATAAAAAATTGACGATGCCATTTGTTTTGATTTAATTTATTATCTTAAATACAGATATTGTAAAAGAAGATACTGATGAAATTTTTTAAAGGCTTGTTGTTTTTACTCTTTTGTTTCACTGCTGCAGTTCAGGCACAAGATCAACCTTTAAAAGTAGGAATAGGACGCTTTTATCCTCCTTTCATTATGCAAGGAGCAGATAATGAGCTCTTTGGTTTTGATATCGAAACAGCAATAGCACTTTGCAATATAATGCATCGTGCCTGCACTTTTCATCCCATGAGATTCAGAGACTTGCTTCCGGCAATAAATCGACGAGAGATTGATATGGCAATCAATGCAATTTCAATCACTCCGGAACGTTTAAAGTTGGTTAATTTCAGTAATCCCTACTTGTTAACCTACTCTAGATTTCTTACAAACCACACTTATGCTCATCAACCATTTAATTTAGCTCTTTTAAATAACAAACGCATAGGAGTAGATGGTGATTCCATCTTTGAGGATGAAGTAAAAGGAATGGACATAAAAAATCCGACCATTGTGCCGTTTTACGGTGTACATAGCACTGAAGAGATGCTAGAAGCATTGGAGAATGAAAAAATTGATTTTGTGATTTTGGATAATCCTTCAGCACTTTACTGGGCAGCAAATTCATCAGGGGAAGTTAGAACTGTAGGTAGGCCCATACCCTATGGTCATGGTTTGGGCATCGCTGTGAATCTCACTAATGATTCATTATTACAATCAATTAATCACGCCTTATTGCAATACGAATTCTCAAATCAATACATCAAAAATTATAATAAATATATCCTGCAATTTTAATTTTAAATTCACAAATTGCGAGCTCCCCTCTACTTGTGGTGGAGAGAGCTCCCAAATGATAGAAAGTAAGAATATTTTTAATCCCTTATAGACCTGGATCATTAGGACTGAGAAGTCACCAGGTACCTCCGCTAAACCCAGGATTTATCCTTAGCTATAGGTTTATGGCTTTATGGCTTTATAAATAGCCGCCGGAGCTGTATTTTTAGATTTTTGGGAACACAGTCTACGAAAACCGCAGCGGTTTTCTGTATTACAAGCAACAAAGCGAAACAGGCAATAGGAGCGCCTGTTTCGCTTTGTTTTTATAATTCATACTTATTGCTGGTACACTTCATTAATTGGAGTACTTGTTGTGCTATGACTGGTCTTGAGCACAACTTCATCATCTTCAGCCAGCAATTTAGTTTCCTTACACAATTTGACATATTCTTTATGAGTAATCAGTGCATAAAAAAGAGCTGATATTAATAGAATGTAATACATATTTTGATAAAAATAAATTAACCACAAATAAGTGAGAAATGGTGTTGATAATACTAATAATGTGGTTACTTTCATTTTTCTTGTTATCTGTATTGCTCCATAAATTACCATCAAAACTGAAATAGACAGATTCATTTTTAGAAAATCAACAGCAGGCAAAGTACTCATCATTAAACCAAGAATACAAAAGATAATTATCCCAAATATTCTGGTATTAGGTTTTATAGCGCCCATACTAATTGGGGCTGCCATATATCCAATTAAATGATAACCTGTAACAATTACCATTAATGAAGCCCAACTGTCCGAATTCCATAGAAATATTGCAGTTAAAGTAAAATTAATGAGTAATGAGCGACGACATAGGTTATATCGTGGATGTAATTTAGTAATCGTTCTTTTTGGCATTTGCCCTTCTTTAGCCATAGCATAGAACATTCGAGAAGCCCCACCCAAGTAAGAATACCCCGTACCTGATGGGCTCACTATGCTATCTGCAATCAGGATCATTGCTAAAAAGTTCACGCCTAACAACATAGCTAAATTTATCAAAGGCGAATGAAAATTCAGGCTGCTCCAGCCACTGCCTAACATATCGTGAGGTACAGCCCCCATAAATGATAATTGCAATAGCATATAAACAAACATCACAATGACAATTGAAAGCACAATTGATAAAGGAATATTCCGTTTGGGGTTTTCTATTTCACTCGCAAAAGCAACTGCTAATTGGAAACCATTATAAGAATAAATTAAGCCTGCTGAAATGATCGCAGTAATTGCAGAACCCACTCCATATTGCGAGCCAGTATCCAAACTAAAATTGCTCGTATCAAAACGCATAATCAAAAAAACTACAATAGTAAATATAGGGCTCAGAATTTTAATTACTGTGACCGTATTATTTATTTTAGCGAGCAATTTAATACCAAAGTAATTAATTAATAAATAAATTACCAAGATACTCAATGCAAATAATTTACCGTAAAGAGTCAATGAATGTTCCGTCATTAAAACATTACTATTGATTGCAGCAGCTAAGTATTGTGTAGTTGCCTGGGCTTCTGTACCAATAGTCACCATCAAGCCAAACCAATTGGCAAAAGCAAAAGGCATACCAAAAATATTATTATGAGACAATGCACTAGAGCGAGCAGTTGCACCTCGAACCGGATAAATTGATGCAACTTGTGCAAGACATAACCCAACCGCCATAACTAATAATGCTGCCAAAACCCACGCAACAAAAGAATAATTTCCTGCAATTTTAGCGTTTAATTGAGCGCTAAAAAGCCATCCTGATCCAACCATAGCAGTAGCAGAAAGTGCTGTTGCGCTAAACAATGAAATTTTGGCATGTTGACCCATAACAAACGACCCTTGAAAATACTTATTTTTAATAATTGAAAATTAAATATCTATATTGCATATTATTACAACATCGTCAATAGATATAACTCACAGTGATCTAAAAAACATATAAATTGTGATTGGATTCACAAAACCGCAACCCTACTTTTTTATTGGCCAATAATCAATTAATTTATTGTTTTTATTATGTTTTATTTAAAATTATTGATTCGATACTTAATCATTTTTGTATTAATTCACTCCTGCAAGGACAAAATTTAAACGATTCCAAAATTATTTGGTTTTTAAGCCCTGCTTTAGAACAACCACATAATTCCATAGAAGGGTATCATTTAAAAATAATGATTTTCCGATTAAATCAGTGAAAATATAAATATGCTACAATTAAAATGAACATTCGATGCCAGAATTTAACACAATTTTTGCTTTAAAAATGAAATGAGTCTTTTTACAACTGCTCGAATCTTCTGTTAACATTTTATTTATATGAACATGTTATTTTGGAGTAAAAAGCAAAATGGTTAACAGAACCTAATTAATGAAAGGATTGAACCATGTTAGCACGACTCTTTATTTTCACTCTAAGCTTCATTTCTTCCTGCCCATTATGGGCTTTTACTTGCTATTATACATTGGTCAAAGACAATTGTTGGACTAATTATAATGTAACGGTAGACGTAATTGACGCGGCAACAGAAAAAGTTTTAATAACGCCCACAGTTCCCTCGGGAAAATCTTGGGTGCGTGAAACTTTTACCTGTTCGGAAGCCGAGAGTTTAATGTTTCGTGCACAATTTTCTCCCATTTTTTGGGAAAGTGATAAAGGTAAGACTTATATCTCTAAACGTTTTTGGCCTATGCCAGGCACTATCAATCCTGGTGATTCAGCTTGGAATGTCTCAGTATGCTTTCCTTCTGATTTCGCCCAAGTACCACTTCCCCCAGAGGCAACGAGTAACTGTACATGTGATTTTGACAGTATTCCTGTCATACCGCCGAAACAATTAGAATAATAGCTCATCGCTAATGATTGTTACCCCAAAATGTCAAAACAGCAATTCTTCTTTCTAGACATATTAAGAAATTCAAACTAAGCTTATTAAAGTGTCACTTAGTCTAGAGTCAATGATTAAAATACTTTGGGATCCAAAGGCGTAAACTCCCAGCGTTTGTATTGATTAACTTATCACTAACCTATTAAGAACCTCAATGCAGAGCATATTTGAAAACTTAATTCATGGGTTAGCGCCCTACTCAAAATTAATCTTTATTATCACCGCAGCCTTAGTTGCCATGATGGTTAGCCAGTTACTTTTAGCTAAATATGGTACACAATTCATATGTTATTGGAGAAACATTCCTTGTCTGTCACTCTGGGTCTACACAATAGCACACAGCAGATTCATAAAATATCCCATAAGTTTAGCGATTGTATTATCTGTAATGCGTTTATATCCCAGGGATTATTGGTTCATTGTTCGGAAAGCTATGCACTTTTACCGTTTAAAAAAACTTTTCAGTAAATTAGATGATATTATCGATACTGCTTCACCTGAAATGATCATCGCTTTGGGGGATGCATCTTTAGGCATTCATTTAAATTCCTTTTTAAAAAAACTATTAGATAAGGATGATTTATTAGTACTTAATCAATTTATCGAGCAAAAATTAATTACAAAAAAAGAATTACATGCATTCTGTAATTTATTTGCCAATAAACTGGCATTACAAGCTCGATTAACGTTGCACTACAATTCCAAGCAGAACATGAAGCTAAGAGAAAAAATTGCGACCGTTAACATTGAGATATCTGGGGCTTACATGGCTTTATTGGTGCATTTTGTAAAAAAAGATTCCAAGGTTATTGATTTTATTGAGCACAATGGAGGTCTCACTTATTCGGCACTAAAACCAATATATCCTAAAGCCACTCAGGCAGGCGAGCTTATTCAGATTGCTCATGACATTATAGATTTTCGATATGATTTAATTCAACAACCGAAAATTGGCAAAATTTGTGCCAACGTATTTTTAGCAAAGCTCGCTCTAAATTACGATCCTGAGAGTATATTCCCGTTCATTCTAAGTTTACCTCCTAGACCCGTTAATATATATGAATTATCAGAAAATATCAGGTACCAATTATATATCATGGAACGTGACTTTAGGATAAGGTCTTTTAAAATTAATATAATTTTTGGCCTACTTTACACCTTGTTCTGGGAGTACATTAAAAGAGCAGGGTTTACTGGGGATAAGCTAAAATATCAAAAGGTAAATTATAGTGTGCGCAAGTCAATCACCCATGATTCACTAGTCTGATATATTACAACTTAAAAAAACATTATGTAAAAACGATACTCACAATATCATAGTTTTGAGATGAGTTTATTAGTAGTAGAGTAATCGTCTTTAATCATCGCTCTATGGTGAATAATCGGAGATTTTATCGGGGTCGTAGTATACCCTATCATCTTAGGTTTAGCGGTATAATGAATGACCTGTTCTAACAACTTAAAGGCTACATCCTTTATATTGCCTTTATAAATTCCTTTGTTCGGATCAAATAACTCGTATACACCATGACCAGTCTTTTTAATCCCCAGCATATGGGTAGGATTTGGTGACTGTGGCGTGGAAGCGGCAACCTTTTCAGCCCCTATTTTTAATACAACACCCTGATTAAACGCTAACATCCCAAGTAACGCAATAAAATTGTTACCGTCAACAGAGCAATAAAACTGTCTTGGTTCTGTACCTGGTAATTCATAAGTATTGTACTCTGGACTTTCAGATCCGTACTCACGATATGCTTCGCCATTTAGTTTAAAGCTAATTCGATGAACAATCGGTAAAATCACTTTTAAATTATTTTCCTTAAGCGCCGCTCGTGTATTATCGTCTCTCAAAAATGCCAAAACAAGTGCATGACATTCACCAGCTTCATCGAGCCCTCTATTTCCTTGTTGTTTGGCAAACTCCAATAGGTCATACTGACGAAAAGGATAAATAGTTAAGGAATGTGCGAATAAGGTTTGTGATTGTTTTTTAGAGTACATAATATCAAATTACTTTCAAAGTGATCTATTATAATGCATCACGAATCATTAGTACATTTAAAGCAGGGCTATATTGCTTAAAATTGTTTTTATTTAATATTTAATTTTTGTTTACAGCGTTTGATAAAGAGTGGTGCAACTTTATCTTTGGGATAAATAGTAAAACAACGCTGAAAATGTAACATGGCATCTCGCCATTGATTGTTTGTGTAAGCAGTAAAACCTTGAGCAAATTCGGATTGATATGCTTTTACATCAAATGGAATATGAGCAAAATCATCTCCCAATAATTCATAGATAGAAAGAGCACCAGTACGCCCTTTTACCACTACACGATCTATCATTCGTAAAACAAATCTACCTTTGATTTCTTGATAAACAGTATCACTTACAAGAATATGTGTTTGATACACTTTGTTGATACTCTCAAGACGACTACTGATATTAATAGTATCTCCTACTGCAGTATAGTTTACACGTTCTAAAGAGCCAATATTTCCTACAATTGCCTCACCTTTATGAATGCCAATGCGTGTAACAAATTTGGGCTTACCTAGTTGTGCCCATTTATCATTCAACCCCGCAATTTTTTCCTGGCATTGTAATGCCGCTAGAGCCGCATACTCACAAGGCGACTCCTCAGGTAAAGGCGCCCCCCAGAATGCCATAATAGAGTCACCAATATACTTGTCAATCGTACCTTTTTGAGAAAGAATCACTTGGGTTAATACCTCAAAATATTCGCATATTTGTTCCATCAATTCTGTTGGATCCATTTTTTCCGCAATGGTAGTAAAATTTTCTATATCTGAGAACAAGACGACTAATTGCTTCCTAACCCCACCTATACGAATATCTTCACCTGATTCAATTAATTGCCGTACTAATAATTTCGGCACATAACGTTGAAATTGTCGTAATCCACGCCTCATTGAGATAATTGCATTACGCAGCACAACCACTTCTTTGATGCGCGAAGGTACGTTAATAGAGCCCTCCAGTTTGAATTGACGAATCTTTTCTGTTTCACGCACAAGATAGTCAATCGGTTTCACAACCCGTGTACTTAAGCGCGACACAATTACAATACTTAACAGCAAGGCGATTATACTAATTAATAAAGTTACAAAATTAATTTGTTGCAAAAAACCCACAAAATCGCTTTTAGGTGCAATGATACCAATAATCCAATCCTGCTCGGCAAATCTAAAAATAGGCTTGTAATTAATGAGATACGTCTCGTTTTTGTAGGTTAAACTAAATTGCTTCAAGTGATACTCATTATAAAAGCTCAGGGATCTATAAATTAATGGTTGAGAAATAATAGGTGAATGCTTTTTGGCAAGGGGTGGCATCGGATAAGCGATCAAATTCCCCTTCTTTGTAATGATAAATGCATAGCCATGCTGGCTTACTTTCTGATGGGTAATAAACTGAGTTAGATATGCCAGGCTCAAATCTATGCCAAATACACCCATTAATTTTCCACCTTTAAAATATGCTGGTGTAGCAATTGAAATGCCTTTCTCGTGCTCGGAATAATACCTTCTGTCAGGATAAAATGTATAAATATCGGTCCATATCGATTCGCGCCACTGTTTCGCTTTCAAATACCAGGGTCTTTTACGGGGATCATAAGTAGTTGCAGGTAAAGTCTCTTGTTTCACAATACGACCTTGTATATCCCTATATATCAACGTATGCAACATTGGTTTAAGATGTCGAAGAATAATTTCAGTGCTAATCGTTCCATCAGGGTGTCGTTGTAAATAAATAAAATCACCCTGTTCATTCCCCCAATAAGCACTTGGTACTGACTTAGTTATGCTAATCATATTATATATATAAGGAACAAGTTGTGTTGTATCATTTTTCAACACATCGCCTTCGAGCAGATTCGCAGAAAACCTTCCTGCAAGTTCTACTGGCCTGACTTCTACATCTACTTCACGCGACACAATGTTTGCAATCTTCTGCATCAGGGAAAAAGAGGTATATGTCAACTCATCTGAAAATGCGATAGAACGCACTACTGCAATTACAATAGTCGTAATGACAAATAACATAACGAAAATAAACAAAATACTAAATCGAAGGCTAAAAAGGATGCGTTTATTTCTTCTACGAAAGAATTTAATCATAACATTCCTTTGTGCGTTCATGTATAACTATAGAACAGCTCTATTTATTGAACAAGTTTGGGTCTTAGAAGTAAAATCGCCAGCTTGGTATAACTAGCACTATGTGGTATGTTTAGAAAAACAGGAAAGTCCTCATGCCGTGGCTATTTTATTTGATAGGTAACAGGATTATCATGGAAATAAAGTACTAATGAAAAAACTTGACACTTATCAAAACCTTTGCGCAGAAGTGTACGACCTAAGTAAACCTGATGCACCTCAAGGTGAGTACGAATTCTACAGAAGTTATGCAATTGAAACCCGAGGACCCATTCTAGAACCCATGTGTGGTACTGGTCGCTTTTTATTACCTTTAATTGAAGAAGGCTTTGATGTGCATGGATTTGATGCAAGTCAATCTATGTTGCAAAGACTGTATGCAAAAGCAAATATTAAAAATCTTAAACCCAATGTTCGACATGATTTTATTGAAATTTTTAATCAATCCAATCGATATCAATTGATTTTTATACCTAGCGGTTCCTTTGGACTCATTACAGAAAAAGTAAATATCCAAAAGGCATTGAAAACCATTTATACTCACTTGGAGGATAAAGGACTTTTTGTATTTGAAGTAGAAACAGCGCATGCAGTTCCTAAAGAATTAGGGATTTGGAGAGGATCAAGATGGCTAAAAGATGATGGAAGACTCCTGTTACTGAGTCAATTGGCAATCCTTGATGGAGACTTGTGTTACTCAATAGGTAAATACGAACTTATTGACAACAACCGGGTGCTACAGACAGAAGTCGAGGAATATAAAATTCGTATTTACAAAGACCCTTCTTTCTTGCTCCATGTACTTGCAGAAGTTGGTTTTAGTAATGTTCATTTAGTTAAAGCATTTAACAGAGAGGCATTGCCTGATGAAACTGATGCAAGCATCGTTTTTGAATGCAGAAAATAATTAAAAATCCAGAATCAGCTGACTCTTGATTTCCATTGCAAAACCCTAAATGGACACACAAAAAATATTCAAAGTTCATCAGATGCCCTGGATAATCAACCATGAGTCGCTGATTGCTGTATCCACATTCTTAATTTGGAACTCAACCGTCCTTGACGACAAAGAGATTCCACTGCTGTAGACGCGATACTATTAATTAAACGATACTCTCCTAGCACTGCATGTATCGTCCAGCATTGATTTATAATGTCAATAATCTCAAATATTTGAACGGAAGACTCCAAGAAAAGCCAATTTTTGAAACAAGCCTTTTTTAACTTTCTGTATTGAGCAACTGGAAGTTTTAAATGTTCAGTGGCTCGATGTAAACAGTTAACGAATGAGAAAAAAGGATGAGTAATAACAACTTCCCCTAAATCAATTAGGGTTGTTTGATGCGTTTTTGGATTAAACAAAATATTCTTATCATGAAAATCTGCATGACCAAACGTATCAGCAATTTTGAAGCAGGCTAATTGTTCACAAAGAAATTGTAATTTCCCATCTAAACTTTTTAATTGCTTTAGTTCCTGCAGGGTTAATCCATCCCCTATCAATAACTCTTCTTCTGCCATTAATTGGTCATACAGTTTCGGCAATTTCTCCAAGCGCCAATCAGGGACACCCAAGTTAAGAAACAGTTGTATTCTATCGGTTGAATTTAATTGAAGCATTGTATAATCGT
This sequence comes from Legionella longbeachae, assembly GCF_004283175.1. Taxonomy (GTDB): domain Bacteria; phylum Pseudomonadota; class Gammaproteobacteria; order Legionellales; family Legionellaceae; genus Legionella; species Legionella longbeachae. Next base: position 308,352 of record NZ_RXNW01000001.1, on the reverse strand, counting down.
GCATGGCCTCAATTAAAAGATTAGGCTGAAACTCCTGCATAAAAACATCATGCAAGGGAATGCCTGCATCTTGCATTAAAAAACTGTTAAGCTCCTGATTATGAGCGAAAATATTCGGAACGGGAGCATTAAACTCTTCCCTGAGTAACTGAATCACACTCATTTCTAATGACAATGCAGCTGGGACTTTTTTCAAATAAACCATCCCCAACTTTGTTTGAAAACGACATACCTGTGACCAAGCTGTATCATGAATTATTTCAGTTTTTATGGGGTCATGAGCATATCCCAGATCGTTTAAGATACTGATAGCCCATTCTGTATGGGCGTTTGTCATATCAAATGCCCTACATGATCCACGCTCACTTCATGAATAGTCCGCAATGCTCTTTTTGCCTCAAAATTCATATCGGATTGTTTGTTAACAAGATACATCATAGCTTTCCATAAAGCCCAAGCGCGTCCTCGTGCCTGGGTATTTAGGTCAACTTCCAGTGTGTCTAAAAAAATGCGTCTACTTTTACCTTCAAGCAATGTCCAGGCAATAGCAAGATCGCAAGCCGGATCGCCGATTGCGAGTTGACCAAAATCGATAACGGCAGTTAATTTTCCCTGGGAGAGTAATAAATTGCCGACACTCACATCACCATGCACCCAAATGGGTGGATTTTTCCAGGGAGTAGCTAAAGCGTATTCCCAAACTTCGGTTACAATATGAGCGTCCGTGTAATCTTGCAATATTTCAATGGCCTTTCGTGTTTCCGCATCATAAATTGCCAAATCACCACCACGATAAAAACTATGGGAACCTGCAATAGGTCCACCCGTTGCATCAATTCTTTGAAGCGCCTTAAGAAATAAAGCTAAATGCCTTGCGAATTCACATAAATCTTTAATTGGGGTGCAGAGAGCTGTTTCACCTGGAAGCCAACGATTAATGGACCATTTCCAAGGATATATTTTGTCTGGTTTTCCCATCGCAATTGGAGCAGGAATGGAGATAGGGAGTTGTGGGGCAAGTTTTGGCAGCCAAGTTTGTTCCTTTTCAATTTGCCCGGCATATTCAGCACTACTTGGCATGCGAATTACCATTTCCGTACCTAAATGAAATGTTCTATTGTCCCAACCACCATTTTTCACTGCAACTATAGGTAAATTGCTCCACTGGGGAAATTGTTGGGCGATTAAAATCTGTGCTAAAGATTCTGTAATGTTTATTTTATCCAATTTTGAATTCCTTGGTACATAAAACAGGCTTTTTGCTGCAATAAACCAAATGGGTACTTGATCTAATAAAATCTTTCTCACGAACTCACATTAAATTATGTAAGTTCGCTGCAACAAGCCAACTAATTTATTCATTATCATTTTTTTGAAAAAAAACGAATTCGATGACCATCTGGGTCGCAGGTTACAAAAGTGTACCCAAAATCCATGTGGGTTGGTTGTTGTATTATCGTAAAATCTTTATGTTGATAGTGCCCAAAAAGTTTATCAACAGTAGGCTCAGAATCAACCAAAAATGCAAGCTCGCTTCCCCCACCAAGAAGCGTAGGTTGTGGTTCAACAACAGATTGAGACCACAAACCGAGTCGTAATCCAGATTTTAATAAAAACATAACATAATCAGATTCAGTATGTATAGGATGTGTATTGAGTAATTCCGAATAAAAATTCGTACTGCCCTCTAAATTGCGCACGTAAAATAGAACTAAATTTGGATCAAGTAACATGATTTCTCCTGATTATTATTTTGTTAAGCTAGTGGAGAATATAAAGCAGATACATGTCAGCTTTTGTCAGTATCATTCAATAAGATTGGGGAATGTTATGAATAGTACGCCATTTTTTTAAAAGGGATTGCCGGCGTTCTGGATATTTTTGGTCTGTAATTGACAAACAAAGTATTCTATCTGCTCTGAAATGGCGGAAATCCTGTCTTAACTCACACCAAGCGACCATAAGGCGTACCTCATCAAAAAAACCTATTGCGATGGGCCACAGTATTCGTGTCGAATGATTATTTTGTAAATCTTGATATTTTAATTCTATTTTTCGTTCCAATCGAATCGCTTTGCGAATGAGAATGAGATCAATGTCCTTACCTTCAGCGTGTTTTCCTGGAGGTACTAAAAGTCCTGAAGTTTCCAGTTGGCGTTTTAATTCATCAGGAAGAATGGCAGAAATTTTCGCAAGTACATTTTGAGCAGCAAGTTGAAGTTGTGTATCCGCACGCTGGGCAACCCACCGTGCTCCTAATACCATTGCTTCAATTTCATCATCTGCAAACATCAAGGGAGGTAGCACAAAACCTGGCTTAAGCACATAACCAATACCAGGTTCTCCTTCAATAGGTGCACCAAGGCATTGCAAAGTACCAATATCTCTGTAAAGGGTGCGCAGGCTAATACCTAATTCTTCTGCAAGATTCTTGCCACTCACAGGCAATCGATGACGTCGTAATATTTGAATTAAATCGAATAGGCGTTCCGTTCGTGACATGATTGGCTACATACTACTGCTAAATTCTGGCAGTAGTATAACATAAAAACTCATTTTAATTTTTTGGTAAACCATAAAATAAGATCATCATCCAATGGATAAACCGCTCCTGGAACAGTTGGTTTATAACCATAAGTAACTCCTAAACCATCGGGATAATAACCGCGTTTTACATAAAGTCGCTGTGCTTGCCCGTATCCTCCATCAAAACCAGCATATAAACCAACTCCAAGACCTACAACATCATGTTGAATAGCTGCCTTTTCTTCAGCTGCTTTGAGTAAAGTAGTGCCTACTCCTTGTTTCCTAAAAGAGGGCAACACATTTAAATCCATAATTTCAGGGATTTTTTGACGAGCAAATGGCTCATATTGAGACTTCCATTTTAAAGTCACGTACCCCGCAATTTGGTCTTCAAAATAAGCGAACCATATCACGCGTTCAAACTGCTGCTGTTCTTGATAATAAGTTTCAAACAGTGAGGCAGTTTTTTGCCAGTTTGCTTTTTGAAATGCATCAACAAGAATGGGAATATCGATTAGTTCCAATGACTTAATGACAATTTCATGCTGAATCATAATCGTTTTCCCACCGCAGTATCTCGAGCATCACCTTCGTAACCATCAGGATCATCAAATGGCATATCGATATAACCATTATTTCTATAAAATTTAAGTGCATTGGGCGAGGACTCTACATGTAAACTTTGATAACCTTGATTTTTAATCCATTTTTCGCATAAAGTTAAAAATTGGCTGCCGTATTGATGGTTTCTTTTTGCTTCTTCAATAACAATAATGCGTAAAGCAGCCCGTTCTTTTGACCATAATTGCACATGTGCATAACCTATGATTTCAACACCCAGGTATAAAACAAAATGAACATGAGCGTCATGAGCAAAAGTCCAAGTATAGGGATCAGAAAGCCCTGCCTTGTCAAAAAAATAAAATTGTCTTAAATGGCGTGCCGCTCCTCATTCACGTGTTGTTAACGCCTTAACCATTCTTAATCCATTAAAACCTGCTTTTTTATCGATTGCTGTAATAAAATCCTCTTTACCCAAACAATAGCCGTTAATGTCGTTAGGATATTGGCGTGCCAAGTCTTGTTTTAAACTGGCATAAGCGTCCCTATCCTCTGGATGTTTTCTCATCCAATCCCTAAATTTTAAATGACGTTCAATTTCAGGATTACCAAGTTCAAAAACATGTGCGTGGTGCGTTCTTTGAATACCTCCTTTTTGGAAATAGCGTCGAAAAGGAATACCGTATTCTCCTTTGGCTTCATAACCAAGCATTTCCATAGCAGCATTGGCACTATCCACTTTGTTAATATCCAAAACAACAGGAATCATATCGATCACTGGCTTTGCAGCTAAACCATATACTGATGTTGAGCCTATGTGATTAATTTCAACACAATTATCACCTAAAGCCTTTTTAATCTGCCCTGCTTCCTGTAAAAAATGCATAGGCCAATTGGCATCATAAGGATGCACTTCGATGAGCCGTTGCTCTTGCTTGTTTGACATGTTTTACTCTCTCCTGCATATGCTGAACTACGAGTCCTGCTTTAATTACTTATTCCTACCATTACTTAAAGATTCTTTACCACCATCGTCCTCTTTATCCGGCAAAAAACCACCTACCTGAGCATCCCATAAGGTTTTGTATAACCCCCCAAGCTTTAATAGTTCAGTATGTGTACCGTCTTCAACAATATGTCCCTTATCAAATACTAAAATACGATCCATATGGAGCAGGGTTGACAAACGATGAGCAATGACCAAAGTTGTTTTTCCCTGCATCAATTCCCAGAGACTCTCCTGAATGTTAGACTCAGTTATAGAATCAAGCTGTGAAGTGGCTTCATCTAACATTAAAATTGGAGCATTTTTTAATAGTGCCCGGGCAATTGCAATGCGTTGGCGCTGGCCTCCTGAAAGCTTAATTCCACGCTCGCCAACCAAAGTATCGTAACCTTCTGGCAAAAGACTGATGAACTCATGAGCATGTGCTTTTTTTGAGGCGGTAATCACTTCTTCATCAGAAGCATCCAGTCTTCCGTAGCGTAGGTTATCCATTAAACTTCGATGAAAAAGCGTTGGGTCTTGGGGAATCATTGCAATGGTTCGCCTTAGGCTTTCTTGAGTCACTGCGGATATGTTTTGGCCATCAATCAGGATTTGACCGTCAACAACATCATAAAGTCGTAAAATCAAACTCACAAACGTTGATTTGCCACTTCCTGAATACCCAACCAAACCCACCTTCTGGCCTGCATCGATCGTCACTGACTTATTTTGAAAAAGAGAATATCCACCGTGGTAATGAAATTTAACCCTGGAAAACTCAATTTTTCCTTGAGTCACTATTAATTGAGCGGCCTCATTTTTATCATTTATTTCATGGGGTATCACTAATGCCTTTAAACTTTGTCTTGCCTTACCCAGCGCTTGGTTAAACTGGTCTACTTGATACATCGTGTACCACATCATATGGCCTAGCTCCATGGACAATCCAAGAATCAAAGCAAAGTCACCGATACTTACAAGACCTTTACCATACAAATCGATTAAAGCAAGAGAAGAAAACCCCATCATGACCGCGATCATTCCACCTTGTGCACAGCATAACAAAATAATAAATAACTCTTTTTTTTGAAACGCCTGTTGCACCAAATGAAAGAAGCGATTCATACGCACTACTTCATATTTTTTTTGTGAAAAAATACGTACATTGGACTGGTTTGCCAAACTATCTACCAATTGTCCAGATAGCTGGGATTCAGAACTTGCATGGTCATCAGACAATTGGACTAACCGTGCTGACATCCAGATACTAAATGAAGCAAAAGCAATGAACCAAAATAATAAAATATAAAAGAACCATGCATTCACAGAATAAGCGGTTATAAATGACACAATCAACAGTGAAGCGCCACGAAGAAAATCCACAGACACTCGATGTAAAATAATCTCGAGATTCTCAGCAAGTGTTTTTATTTGATCGGCGATTCGCCCTGATAAATTATCTTGAAAAAATTGCGTACTTCCTCCCAACACATACTCAAAAGTTTGACTAATAATTTGGTTTTTAATACGTGCTTCGTATTTATAGTTTAAAAATCCAAGTGTGCGCCAGGTCACGTTGTCAAAAACAATAAAATTCAACACCAGGAATCCGGCTATCCAATATAAAGAGGACATGTCCGTACCCGTTTTTACTGCCAAAGTATTGATGAACGATTTAATCAATAAGCTATTAAATGGCCCCCAAAATCCAGCCAATAGCGCAACCAAAATAAATAGAATTACTACAGATTTATAGGGTTTTAAAAAATGCCAAATAAAACTGCTCAGATGATTCGGTAAATAGTGAGTATTCATATTTTATTGCCTCTATGTGCATCATTAAAATGATGTATTTTCCCTTGATAAATCTGATACTTGATTTCAATGTGAATCGATTCTAAAAAATCATGATCGTGGGATATGACAAGCATTGCCCCTGGAAATTCATTTAATACCTCAATAATGTGGGTGCGTGTTTCCAGATCTACATTATTAGTGATCTCATCTAAAATAAGTAGTTTAGGAGGACTTGCAGCAATTAATGCCAAAGAAAGCCTAGCCTTTTCACCTCCTGAAAGATTTTTGACTTTTATACCTACTTCTTCATTTTTTCGAAATAAAAAATCATTCAAATAGGCACGAATTTCAGAATGAGAAGCATGTGGCATTTTGCATCGCAGCAAATCTAATACGGTTTCTTCAGAATTCAAATGCTGATTATGTTGATCAAGATATCCTATAGCTGTGCCGTCGGTCACAATCCATTCACCCGTCCTTTTAATTTTAGGAGCCCCCAATATCGCTTTAACAAAAGTTGATTTACCTGATGCATTATCTCCATACAATGCAACCCGTTCACAGCCCCTAAGATGAAAGTGAATATCATCCAAAATCAAGTTCTTATTCTCATAACGAATAGACGCATCTTGAATTTTAATCAGGGGCTTATGGTGCCCCCAACCGTTTAATTTAAATCTGGGTATGATCACCTCAGGTTGATAGAGAGCGGAACGTTCCTCTAACAACTGGTGTTTTTTATGGTTAATATGCCTTAACCTTTTATCTCCGGTCGTAATAGATTTATCTAATTTGGTATGAGAACGAATTGTTGGCCATTTGCGTTGGGCTATTTTCTTCTCACCTTGAATGCGTGAACGCTTGGTACGCTCTTGTTCTTTCATTAAAGCACGATGTGTTTCTTTCTTTTGTCGCGCAAGTTTTGCTAACTCTTGAGCTATGGATATTTTTCGCTTAGCAAGCAAGCGTTGATAATCCGCATAATTACCTTTAAAAATAGTGATTTTTCCTGAATCAATATGCCATAGGGTATCTGTGACGGTATTGATTAACTCCGTATCATGAGAAGCAATAATGAGTGTTCCAGGGTAATGCTCCAGCATGCGCATTAAAGAGCGACGATTGCGATGATCCAGATGATTTGTGGGTTCATCTAACAAGAGCACATTAGCGTTTTCGGATAAAATTTTAGTCAATAACTGGTTTAGCTTTTGCCCCCCACTCAAGGTTGGAAAACATTCAATCACTTGCGGTAAATATCCAACATGAACATCATCAGGCACATTAATGTCGCCTTTAGAAGGCAAACATTGACCGCAAAGCATTTTTAATAATGTTGATTTCCCTGCTCCATTACGACCAATAAGTGTAATGCGCTCACCAAAATGAACTTGGTTACTAAAGGATTCAAAACAGGTTTTGTGTGGATATATAAGACTTAGGTCTTTAAATTGAATCGGTTTATGGTGCATGATTTACTCTTAAGCATGTCTTTCAGGACAATAAAAAAACAGAAAGTCAAAATGACTTCGTTCACTTTGCCCTATAAATGGGCGCTCTTAAGATGTAATTTTCATGACGCTTTAACCTACCTTCTTGTGGGTAAAAAAAATACAATTATTATTTTAATTTAAAATGATAATTTTTGTCAATGTTGTATTCCAAAATTATTAATCACTGCTGACTCTTTGACACAACATTTGATTTTAAAGTCATTTGTTATTGATGCGATAAAATTTACTCATAATTCCATGCCCTAAATCAACCTTATAATAAACCATATTACATTTCTCCATTACCCGTTGGGACGCTTTATGTTCTAAAGGTGCAAATGCAATAATATACTCCGAATCAATGTGATGCCTGCTCCAATTAAGTAAGGCACTCAATGCTTCAGAAGCATATCCCTTCCCCCAAAACTTGCGGGCGAGCAAATAACCTACTTCGATTTCTCCCGTTTCCAGGGGACCAAAACCGCATCGCCCCATAAACTCCTGGGTTAGTTTATTCCAGATCACAAAGCATGGAAGCCCATAATCGCGGTAAAAAGCCATAAACTCTTTGATTCTTCGTTTCGTTTGCTGCGGGGTTTGGACACCATCAGGGAAAAATTTTCTTACCTCTGCATCCATATTAAGCTCAGCAATGTTCTCAAGATCCGTTTCATTGATTAAACGTAAGATCATTCTTGGTGTTTCAAGTTGAAGTGGTATCTGCTCGTAATAACGATTAATGAACAATTCTTTAAACCCAATTTTTTGATAGATACTTAATCCTGTTACCGAAGCTTCTAAAAAGCACTTGGTTATATGCTGTCTTTTAGCAAAATCTATTGCAGCACGGATAAGTTGTGTTGCATAACCCTTCTTTTGATATGCTGGAATTGTAGCAAGATCATCAATGCGTGCGTGCTGACCACATAAAGATAAAGAAAGAGAGCAAACAGCTTCATCTTCTATAAAACCTGAAAAATGATATAATTTTGCACTGGAGGCAGCTGCAAGCTCATGTTTTTTTCTATAAGCATCAGTTATCTCCATTGTTGATTCAAAACCATAAAGCAATGGAAGGCTCCAGACACTTAAATCACTAACCATTTCTTTAATCACTAACGAGGACTCAAACTTTGGAAATACCATCGAATCGATTAAAGCCTCCATAGCAACCCCTTTTTCAGTGTACGCAAAATGAAGCGATTGCAAAGGCTTTTCCAATTCAGGTTGATACAAATACTCTGGAAGTACTAAAGACCAGGGTAATTGCTTTGGGAAATAGAAAGAATGACACCGAAATAAACTTTTTAAAAATTGCTCGTCTATTTCCTTCACAATGACAGGATTCAAATGCGAAGTAGGCACTCCCGTAGCGAATGCAATCATTTGACCATAATCAGTTTGAACATCACTAATCAAGGAAAAAAAATGATGCTCTACCTGGTGAAACTCATGAAACTTAACCATCATCACTTTGCTTGAAAATAACTATAATAAAATCGATTATATATTCTCTTACTCAAATTAATAGTATCTGTTGATGCTCATATTTTTGTTTTCGTCAATAAATCCTACTCCCTCCAGTCACCCTATTTTGCATTCCAAACTGACATACAACCTCAATAACTCACTATTTAAAAATATAAGATGCGACACGTGCTGTAGGAATATCACTAATGCACTCTTCTCGGATGAGTGCTTTTGCACGTTCATTATCAAAAACCTCTTTAAGATCCATAATTTTTCCTGCTGGAATATGTTCACTGTGTAAAACTTCGAGAAGTTTCTCGCTTTGCAACTTCTCTGTTTGTGCCGCAATGAGTGAAGCAAGTCGCTCTCGATTTTTTACTCTATTTTGATTGCTGCTAAACTCTTCTTTTTCCGGAAGCTCTAAGAGCCCCAGAACCGTACATAACTTTTTGAAATGCCGATCAGATCCGATTGCAAAGACTATATGAGCTCCATCTGCGGTACGGAACAATTCACCATATGGGGCAATGTTTGGATGTAGGGAACCGATACGTTTTGGTATCTGTCCCCTCATTAAGTAATTGGATGCTTGATTCATGAGACTACTAATAGCTGCATCATAAAGAGAAACAGTAACTACTTTACCATTCCCGTTTTTTTCTCGCGCATAGAGTGCAAGAAGAATAGCTTCTTTCAAATGATGGGCAGCAAGCACATCGATTAGGGCGACCGGCATCTTAACTGGACCGCTATCATAAGTACCATTCATGGCCATAAAATCACATTCACCTTGAAGTACAAGATCATAGGCTACGCGATCACTGTCATCGCCATAACCATTTATTTTTCCAATGATGAGGCGTGGGTTAATGCCAAGAAGAAGCTCGTCTTGTAGCCGCAGCTTTATATCATCTCCTTTTTTAAAATTCATTATTAAAATATCGGCTTCGAAAATAAGATTAAGAAAATTGAGATAATCTTCTTCTTTTGTAAGATCTAAAAATAGGTACTCTTTCCCAAAATTGACACTTGCAAAATAAGCTGAAATTTCAGAGTTAGGATCCTCATCCGGGAGCTTCCATGTTCGAGTAACATCTTTATGGATTGGATGTTCGATTTTAACTACAGAAGCACCTAACTCAGCAAAAAAAGTAGCTACAGATGGGCCGGCAAGAACCGAACTCAGATCAATTACTTTTAAGCCCTTTAACATATGTTTAGTTTTCCAAGCAAAGCATTAATTATATTACGGTTTTTTATCATGAATTTTATTGAATTTAAAATAGAATAATTAATTTAAATAATTTAATATTATAAAATTCACATGGCGATATATTACTAAAAATTAATCACTAATTGCGAAGTTTATTGAGAATTACAAATGTCTATATCCCTATTTTTAATAGTACAACTTATATGCATAGCAACAGGCATCGTCTTTCTTTTCATTGCGTTTAATATGCTTCGGCCCAAAGAAAAAGAACAAAAACTCATTCAAGATCAATTTTTATTTTATTTAATTCTGGGACTTTTTTTTATCTTCTTCACTTTTTTACTTGAATATTTTGGATAAGAACTTCACTACCCTTTCAATATTAATTTAATGAGAAAACATCCAAGCAACAGGCCTTATCATGAGAACAATAGCTTACCTAAAACATCATTCAGACAGTATTCCAGAGCTTGCCAGAATTTGGCATGAAGAACTCGGGCAAATTTGGATCCCTGATGTACCTGTTTCGCGTGTAGAAGATAATTTACACAACCATTTAAACACAGAACAATTACCAATTACCTTCGTTGCTTTTGAGGATCAAAAGCCTGTTGGCATGTGCTCGTTACGAGTCAATGATGGTATCCGTCCTGAATTAACACCATGGCTCGGCTCTTTAGTGGTTTCTAAAGCGTTCCAAAAGCAAGGTATCGCCAGACAACTTATTGATAAAACTAAAGAGAAAGCACTCACTTTAGGTTTTAAAAATCTCTATCTTTTTGCTTTTGATCCAACTATCCCCGACTATTACACGCGTCTTGGCTGGCGCAGAATTGGACTGGATAAATTTAAAGACCATTCTGTAACCGTTATGGAAATAACACTGCAGGCATAGGCGCCAACTTACAATCTATTGGCGCCTGTTTGTTTGAGTGCGGACGTATGCAAGTTCCTTAAAGCCAATGCAGTGTTACTGAGCATAAACGAACCAGAGTAATGATTCGCTTTCTGATCAAAAACCCATAATTTAAGAGTCTAAAATATTTTTTAGCCAGGCTTTTGCCTGAGTACTCACTTTATCATCATTTAAAGCAATTTCGTATATGGCATTTTTGCGTGAATTTTCTTCACCATACATATCCACAAGCATTTCATGCCACAGAGCAGATATGGTTGAAGAAGGTTTCTTCCCTATTTGCTCAAGAATTCCATAAATTCGGTCTCTCCAGTAAGCATCCATCGCTTTATCCATCCATGATACAATTTCTGGTGTCAATCCAACCTCATCAAGACCTTTTCCTTCTCCAAACCCCTTTTCGAATTTCTTGGTTCTTAAATGGGCATATTTTGTACCATATACTCCATTCACCCAATCCATAATCTTTTTTCCTAACTCAATACCTAACGCTGAACCAGGATCTTGTTCCAGATTATTTTTGACCGCCTCCACTAGCTGATGCCAACTGTTTTCAAAAGCTTTTTTTTGCTCAAGCGTTGTATTCACTTTGAGTTCTTTTTCAAATTCTGCATACTGCTTTAACTCATCTGGAGTAAATATTTCTTTAACCCAATTATGTTCCATATGCTCTGTCATTTTATACACTTCTATCAATTGAATAATGGTTTCCCATGGAATGGATTGATTGGCATCAACAGAATCAATAATGCTTCTTAAAGTCTTCGCCCCATCAAGTAAAACAGCTGCTTTTTGCTCTAGCACTTGAACTTGACTGTTAAAATGTTTGAGCGCGCTTTTTTCCTCAATAAGTAAGGTTTTAATTTGTGACAACTCAAAACCAAAAAACTTCAAAGCAATAATCTGTTGTAATTTCAATAAATCCTTCTCAGAGTAAACACGATACCCATTAGCACGTCGCAACGAGGGCGTAAGTAGACCTATACGATCATAATGATGTAGTGTCTGCACTGAAACGCCAGTTAATTTGCTTAAATCTTTTACGAACCATTGAGTCATCATATTCCCTCCTTAAGTACAAAGTTAAGGTATATAGCAACAATAGGGTCAAGCATTTTTTAGCACTTTTTATTTGGAACTCTCATGAATCATTTTTCTAATTCATTAATCAGGTAAAATAATTGAATCAATGCTTCATTGCGCGCTTTTAGACCCGCAAAACTCTCTTTGCAGTCTGTGATATGGCTGACAAAGGTAACTTTGCGGTTATCTTTTTCAATCCACCCCACAAACCACCCCTGTCTTAAAGGACTTTTATGATTTTTGCCTTTTGGTCGTTGTTCACCAGTCCCAGTTTTTCCATAAAGTTTCCAGCCACCGGCTAACTCCTGGATGTACAAAATATCCTTGGTCATCTCAAAAGCCCTTTTACTCACTGGTAGTTTTTTAGTGACCATTTTTTGCAGAAATTGCATCTGTTCGGTTGGTGAGATAGCAAGCGAACTTGAAAGCCAAGCGTGGGTTAATCCATTATTCTTGCCTTTGTCACCTGAAACATCCTCATTACCATAATGAAAGGCATCAACATATTGCTTAAATCGCTTCATACCTAATTGTTGCGTGAGTACTTGGGAATACCACACACATGAATCTCTCATCCATGTGTGTGGATTGTGGGGATATTTCCATACATTGAGATAAAGTTCATACTCTTTTTTGTAGGGCCATTCAGGATGCAAAGCATCCTTTAATATTCCTGAATCAAAGCCCATGAGGCTCAAGGCGATTTTAAAAGTTGATTGAGGAGTATAGCGTTGATCGCAATCATTCCCTTCGTGTTTTAATACAGTTTGATTTTCCCTTGCTAAAAAGCAGTTTTTTTGAGCCCAAGCATTAGCGCAAAATAATAGTGTCATACTTAGAAGTAAACTTAATTTTTTCATAACAATTCCAACATCATTTTCAATTGATAGGGATATGGATACAGCAATAATACCGTATCCATAAATAGCTTATTGATCCATACTATTTCAGACTGTTTATCGCGACATTATGAAATACAGGAGCTGCCAATTCGCCACCAGAAGCCAATAGTTCACCTTTGTTATCCAAATGGCCTTCTTCAATGACAACTACCATGGCATAACGAGGTGAATCAGCAGGGACATATCCAGCAAACAAGGCAAGATACCTCTCATTATTTTCGATTACTGTTCCTGTCTTCCCGGCTACAGCAATACCAGGGATCGCAGCAAATTTTCCGGTACCATTAACAACAGCCTTTTCAAGCATGCGATTGATCGATTTTCTGGTCGTTTCCGAAACCACTGGGGTATTAGCTTTATTAAACGGGTATCCATTATTAGCAAGAATAGCGTAGGATTTTGTCAACGATTCAATAGTGACGGGGATATTTTCACCAAGTGACGCCATGGCTAATTGTAAGTCATCATTTTGATTCGTCTGCCACCAACTGTCTACATCAAACCCAAATTCAGTGAGTTTCTTACGGATTACTGGAGCGCCAGCTTCTTGAGAAACTTTGATAAGACAAATATTAATCGATTTCTGAATTGCCTCTGTCAATGAAGCAGAATTCACATTAGGATTATAGTTGGTAAATTTTTTACCTTCTACATAATAAGGTGATTGACAATCGTAACTCTTTGTTTCAGTACTTACTCCTGTATCAATAGCTGCGGCTGCAATAAATGGTTTTATAGTTGACCCGGGTGAGAAAACACGAGATTTCCAACTTTTATTTTTATTATTGCTTGATTCAGCAAACGCAATAATAGTGCCAGTCCTTGGATCAGCTATAGCAATAACGCCAGATTTAGCGTGATATCGTTTAACAGCTTCATTAATTTCTTTCATTGCAATTTTTTGCATTTTAGGATCTAAATGAGAAGTATCCACTGCCTTTGCCTTAGTGGTCAAAGAGCCTGCTGCTGCATAAGCAACACATATAGGCGCTAAAATAGAAAACCCTGCAAATACTATTCCTCCTAATAAAGATCGAGATGCATGGCGAGGATAAGACGATAACATTGAAATTCTCCTTATGATAAAAGTACAGTCTTCGTTTTGTTTGCCGGCCATACCCACCGTGCATGCAATTTTTCGGTTAGATGACAAAGAACATTGAGATACTGTCTGCACTACATCAAACAGACAGTGGCCATAGTCATAGGGTGAAATTTTTGGGCGGCCAACCAATACTTCATCACATGAAAATTCTTGTAATTCGCATAAAACCCTGCGCCATCGGGTAATTCCCGGATTTGCAATGAAAATAATGGATAAGATCTCAATAAAATATGCCCATAAGCAATCTCCATTACGATGGTGTTGTCCTTCATGAGCGATCGCAATCTGTACATTTTTAGCAGAAGAAAATAAAGATACTGGCAATACAATATAAGCTTTATTCAATAAAAATACTGAAAAAGGAATATGGCAGTGCTGAGAGACTTTAATAACCAGGTTACCGGATGCTCGATATGGTATTGCCTCGGCAATCATTGATTTCAAGTGATACAAACCTAAACATAAGCGATACCCCCGGCCCAAAATTAACAAACAAAATATTATCGAAAATAATTGGAGATAATTCAGGTTGCTTATTGTAAAAGCCGATGCTAACTCTTGAATACTCTCTGATGACTCTCCCTTTAATATAGGTCGCGTCACGTATTCTTGCACCGCATCCAATGATATATAGTTAAATCGCTCCATTTTTTGCGTTGGGTTCATACATTGAACAATTAAAGGAGAAACGACGCAACTTACTAATAAAAATCGTCCCAGTTTAAGTTTAAAAGAAGGTTGATTCATTAACCAACTGGTTCCGATGATCCATGAACTAACCCAAAGTAAGCAATGGATGCTCAAAAAGATTTCAATAAATAACATTACTGCTCCTCTGTTTGTTTTTCGGCAGTAATTAATTGTTTCAACGCTTCTTCTATAGCGTAAATGTCATTATCCTGTAACTTTTTGGCCATTAAAAGTCGCTGCACAAGTGCTACTGGCTCACCATCAAAAACATTAGTAACCATATGATCAATACACCTGCTTTCATACTCAGCCTTTGCAACAATAGGGACAAAAATATGGGCATAAGAATTTTTTTGACATTCCAAAAATCCCTTTTGTTCAAGAACTTTTACTACTGTTGCTACAGTGGTATATGCTAAAGGTCTTTCTTTGGATAAATGCGACACAACCTCTTTAATCGTTACCTTGTTTAGACTCCAAATAATATTCATTAATTCAAGTTCCACCTCGGTAAGAAGACGATCATGAACGAAAGTTTGTGATTCTTTTTTTGGGGACATTTTTTCTCCGGAAAATAAAATGCATGCACTCTACTATTTTTTTAGTAGATCCTACTATAAAAATAGTAGGATTAAAATAGCATTATAGAAGAGCTGTGGTATTCGATTTTTTTTAAAACTTTTTGATTAGTTATTAATCTATTTGGTTTGACGATGCCAAGCTTATGAACCACACTTTTAGAATATGAGCGGTACAAAATAACTGTTTTAAACTACGGCCAATAGTGAAAAACTTAATAGTATTAAATGAAGTTAAATTATTGCAAATGTAAAATATTAGCTGAAACAGCAAGATACCACGGAATGCTCATCCCTTTATACTTGATATTAAGAAAATCGCCTTGCTACACAATGGTAATGGCTAATTTCCTTAATGCCTGGATTGAAGATGATGAAATTAGATTTATATGATGCCTTCTAGGAGAATAACAATGTCCTTGCTCAAGCTAGAAAGTGAATGCAGAAATCTTAAAGAAACGATTATTGAGTTACGTTTGAGATTGGAAACTATCGATTTGGAAGCAAAAAAAGAAATTGAACACGAGCGCATGAAGCAACATCAAGTGATTAATCAATTAGAAAAAACAATTATTGAGCTTCGAATGCAATTGGAAAATCTTGCTTTGCAACATTTAAGAAAAACTGAAGAAATTGTAAAAATAAAAAATGATGAAATCCGTCAGTTACAAAAAACAATTAAAGAAATGAGAGTTTTATTGGAGAGGAACTTTGTTAAGTAATCACCCTTGGTCAACCAGTAAAAAAAGACCTGGGCTTACTCCTCTTTTCCTGGAGAAACAGTATGAATAATACTCTGGCGATTAAAAATATGAAATCAAAAAATTTCTATAAATTGCTATTTCAAATTTATCGAGATGCCGGACATACTTCCAGCCTTAAAGAAATCTTAACCATGCTCATTGATGTAACTTCCTGCGTCATTGGGTGTGAACGAGGCACTATTTTTCTGAATGATCCTAAAACGGGCGAGCTTTATTCTTTTATAGCCCAAGGAGATCTGAATTTTGAAATACGAATCCTGAATAATTCAGGTTTAGCGGGTTGGTCGTTTACACACAATGAATCGCTTTGCATTGCACATCCTGAACTTGATGAGCGACATAACAAAAATATTGATAAAATTACAGGTTTTAAAACCAAAAATGTTTTATGTGTCCCCTTAAAAAGCATGGAGGGAAAACTACTTGGCGTGACGCAAATGCTAAATAAAATTGATGCGGAGTTTAGTGATTCTGATGTGCTGATGGTGGAAGCTTTAACCGAGCATGCTGCTATGGCGATTCAGAATAAATTAACAATAGAACAAATTGAAGAGTCGCACAAACGAGATATGCATTTATTAGAAACCATCTCAACTGTTTCTACAGAAATTAATCTTTCTTTGCTTTTAGAAAAAATAATTGACACCATTACCTTAGCTTTGGATGCCGAACGAGCAACCTTATTTATCAATGATGATAAAACAGGTGAATTATATACAGAAACGAGTATTGGCCTAAATAAGATGGAAATTCGTTTTCCTAATCATTTAGGAATAGCAGGTTCCACATTTACAACCGGCAAAATAATCAACATCCCCCATGCTTATGTAGACCTGCGTTTTAACCCTTCTTTTGATAAGAAAACGGGTTTTTTCACACGCTCAATATTATCAGCCCCAGTTAGAAATAAAAGTGGAAAAATAATAGGCGTTACTCAGGTTTTAAATAAAAAACACGGAGAATTTACAGAAGACAATGAATATCAACTCATTGCCATCAACTCACAAATTTCAATTGCTATAGAAAACGCTAAATTATTTGAAGAAGTTCAAAATATAAAAAATTACAACGAAAGTATTTTAGAAAGTATGACCAGCACAGTCATTACCCTTAATGAGAATAATCAGATTGTAACTTGTAATAAAGCAGGGATGAAATTATTACATTTATCTGATCCTGAGGAGCTGGTCCTTAAGGATGCATCCTTTCTTTTTCAGGATGATAAAAACAATTTGATTGAGCGAATTATGGCGATAAATAGTCATAGTTCACAATTAAATCATGATACTTTAATGGATATAGAATTGAATATTCTAGGTACCAAAATAACAGCTAATATCAACATAGTACCATTAATCAGCGCGAATAAAGAACGTTTGGGTGTGATTATGATTATTGAGGACATTAGCTCGGAAAAACGTATGAAAGCGACCATGTCACGATATATGAGTTCTGATTTGGCAGAAAAGTTGTTGCAATCCAATGAATTTTCCCTTGGTGGAACAAATACTTTGGCAACGATTCTATTCTCAGATATAAGAGATTTTACCTCTATATCTGAATCACTCGGTGCCGAAGAAACAGTTAATGTATTAAATAAATATTTTTCACTGATGGTCGATTGTATTCATGAAGAAAGCGGTATATTGGATAAATTTATTGGTGATGCCATCATGGCTGTTTTTGGCAATCCCTTTCCCCATGAAGATGATCCTGATCGCGCTGTTCGGGCTGCTATTGCTATGATGAAGGCGCTTAATCATTTCAACCAGAAACGAAATAAAAGAGGCTTAGTACCGATTAAACATGGGATTGGGATTAATACGGATAAGGTTGTTGCAGGAAATATTGGTTCCGATAAACGAATGGATTTTACTGTGATTGGTGACGGGGTTAACCTGGCTTCACGAATAGAAGGCTTATGCAAGTACTACGGTGTTCATATTTTAATTAGCGAATTCACATATCAACAATTAAAATCTACGTATAGGACAAGACAAATTGATAAGGTTATTGTCAAGGGAAAAGTAAATCCTGTATCAATTTATGAAATTATTGATTTTCACGATAAACACTCATTCCCAAATCAAATTGATGTTTTGAATCATTTCAACAATGGTATTGAGTTTTATAATGAAGCCTTATGGGATAAGGCAATTTTATCATTCCAAAATGCGTTAATGTTATACCCTGAAGACAAACCCTCCCAACTTTATATTAAACGTTGCAAAATACTTAAGGAACAACCTCCTGAACCGAACTGGCAAGGGATATGGAAAATGAAGAATAAATAGAATTCACATTATCTGAATTAGTTCTGAATTTGATGGTAGTGTTTAAAAAGATGTTGATTTTCCTCTGTCTCATGAACAGCATATTTTTCTTGTACATACCTAAGTTCTTTTCTAAACCTACTCAGCTTGGAGTTTAGGGACTTATCATAACCCTCCTCATCTATTTTGTTTCTGGGGGAGAACTGTGTAAGACCATAATTTATTTTTTGAAACAGCTTCCTAGTGTTTTTCTCACTAGAATTTTCTTGATATAACTGCAGGGAAGTGTGCAGCTCATCAAGGTAACCTTGTCGCAGTTGTGCATCGGATTTATAACCAATGCACCCTAATGCAAAAGAAGCAAGGGAACTTAAAAAATCCTTAAACCAAAATGTATGAGCACGCTCCTGTAGATAATTTTCAAATATAGAATTTACTCCAAAATATTTTTCCTCCAGGTTTGCTCGCGCGTTGTCGAACTCAATTTCCTTTTTGATTTCCTTTTCATTATGATTTGCCATAAACTCATTCAGATTAGACTTCAGGTTTGAAATCAGAGTCATTTGTCCCTGGATTTCAGAGTCGTCATTGTCATGAAGTTCTTCCAAAGTAATTACAGGTTCGCTGTGCTGAAAGTTTATTATATCGGTATAAAGTGCTTGTTTTACTATGGCTGCTCGCTGAGGCAATTCATTATATCTTTGAATAAATATTTTATATTCAGCAATTACCCGATTTAATTGCTTAAAGATGTTTTGTTTATCTTCCTCTTTCTCCATTTCATCAAAAAGAGAATTAGGTGCGTAAAGTCTGCTAAAGAAATCAATTTTGGCATGCATTTTGAGTATTGGTAAAAGCTCATTTTGTACCTTAGAATCGTTATTTTTACGAATCTCATTTAAAGAAGCCCCCAATTCTCCATTTGTAAAAGCATCAATCTCTCGCAGTAATTTCTTTCGAGCTAATACCATATCGGACTTGCATGCCTCAATCCTCTGTATAAACCTGGAGTAGATTTCATTAATTTTTCTCAATTTTTGTAAATGTTCTATGGTATCTCTTGCTTGAGTAAGCTCTTGAAGCTTTTGAATAGTAACAACAAATTTTTCTTGTACGATGCCATTTGAGAACTCGCGTATCGCGGCCATGCGTTTTTCTATCTGGCTTTGCAGTTGATTAATTTCTTCATACAATTGCTTTCTATCAATAGGACTATAACTTGCGATTAAATCTGCTTTTTCTAACAATCTAATGGTATTAATTTGAATTTCAGCGAGCTCTTTGAGTATCGGCAGCGCAATTTTTTGATCCGCGATTTTAGTCTTCAACGTTACGTATTTAGCATTGAGTCCTTTTTCTTCCAAAGAACCATACATTTTTCTCTTTAGTATCTGGAGTTCTTGGTGCAACTCACGATTAACCTCTATGGGAGGTATTATACCCAATGTAAAAGAAAAAATTTTTTCCCATTCCTTTTCTAAATAGAGAATGCTAGATTCAACATGTGTTACCAATTCATTAACTGATTTTTCTTCGTAGGCTGCTTCGCTCATAGAATCACTAATCTTTGTAAGCTCCTCTTCGCAATCTTGTATTTGTACTATTAGATCATCATTTTTAAACTGAGAAAACTCTTTTAAAACCTTATTAAAGCTTATTTCTTTTTCTTCAATATCAGTAAGCGCATAGCCAATCCTAAGAATGTCTAATGCGCAAACGGCTTGACTGTGCGATAGGTAAGAAAGTTGATGAGCCAATTTTGCTTTCTCAAATGATTGTTTTAAAAGTGCATATTCAGCATTCAACTCCTCTAATTTTTCATTTTTTTCAGCTTCTAACTTATCTTTCTCAGTGTGCAGTTGCGATAACCGAATTTTATCTTCATGTTTTTTGTAAATGGCAGTTTGATAAGACTTTTGCAGATCCCAAAGGTTAGGCTGGGAAGTCCCTACGCCCTCAGGCTTATTCTCTGTGCCAGCAAGTTCTTGTTCAATGAGTTGAATTTTATAATCGATATACCCTGAAGTTGTTGACAAATCATATTCCAAATCACTTACTGTAAGAAAAGCGGTATTATGATTCCAGTAATTCTTTAAACGTGTAAAGTTCCAACCTCCCCATGAATTTGCATTTTTTTCATTTGCATAGAGTTGATCAAAAAACTGCATCAACTCTGTTGAAGAAGTACATTCCAAATAGTTAATTAACTCATGTTTAGGAATTTTGTCAGCGGGAATATAAAGTTCAGAGGTTTCAGCCAAATCGTTCTTAAATTGTATTAATTTAACCTTAGCAGCTCTTAAAAATTTCTCACGTTCCTTTTGTTGTTCTATAAGGCTCTCAATGGAGCTTGTTTCAAGCTCCATTGACTTTTGAGTATCACTAATATTTTCTGCCATAGATTTAAGAAGAGAGTCATAGGTTTGAGTAATGCCATAGGCATCATTAACATGTTTCTTGAAGTGTAATGCCTCTGCAAACTCAGACTCACCCAGCTTAATTTGAGACTCTTGTAACTGCAGGAATGTTTCCTGGATGCGATGAGTGGATGTGGTTAAAGCTTCATCTCGGTTTAATTTGACCAAACTTCTTCCCAAGCAGCCCAATTCAAGTGTTGCTTTTTGTATCAATTCTTTAACGGTATGAATTTGGTGCTCCATTTCTAATAGTTTTTCTTGTTCATTTCTTCGAACTTCTATAAAAATCCCTTTAATACGGGAACCATTAGCCTCAGAAGGTAATAGGCTTCCTTTTTAAAACTGCAAGTCTTCATTTTAGTGGATCAATTGCTGTTTAGGCATCAAGCTGTTTAATTGCATCAATATAAGGCTATTTATCAGCTGCGAATCGTTTACCAACTACCTTATCCTGCAATACAATAACATTTAAGCCTAGTGCAGGATACTCACCTTCGAAAGAAGATGGCTTTTTAAGTGGCAAGTAATACCATATGGCCTTTTAATTTCAAAATTTTTATTGCATCAAAAATACCAGCTATTCTGTTGCCATTCGTAATGAATCAATAGATTCTCAAAATTTTCTAGCAATATGAATTTCTAGAAATAAACACCAATTTTGGCTGATACGGTATCAGAGGTTCCCCCCGTACCTAATGTTGGAATATTTACCAGACCCGGAGGAGCTGCTCCATTAGCGAATTGATCGGCTCCATAATCAATTTCATGCCTATACTCAATACTTTCAACAGTATCTTTCCAAAGAGAAATACTAAATACACCTATAAAACGATGTTGAGGTAAATTTAAGGCCAGTGCCTCTTTAGTCCACT
Source organism: Legionella longbeachae (assembly GCF_004283175.1). GTDB lineage: Bacteria > Pseudomonadota > Gammaproteobacteria > Legionellales > Legionellaceae > Legionella > Legionella longbeachae. The sequence goes on along the minus strand of NZ_RXNW01000001.1, from coordinate 286,704 downwards.
GGTAGCCCACACCTAGAGATGATGGCTTATTGAATGCTTTAAAGGTCATATCTATTTCTGTTTGTAATGCCTGTGGTTTTACACCACGCCCGTTAAAACTTAGATCTTGTGCTCTAAATGCTTGTGTGGTACCAACCCATTCAGCAGCAAAATTGAAGCGGTCATAAGCCATATTTCCATAAATATCTATGGCCTGGGTTTTTCGTACTGCTTCATTCCCATTAAGTAATGAACCAAACCCTCCAAAGGTACCCGGATTAGCTGCCGTGCTTTGCATTCCCGCTGCATCATCGATGGAGCTAATATAGCTTGTTCCTATTTCACCTCTGATTTTATTAAATATAAAGCTATAACCCGCGTTTACACCACCTACCCCGGTTCGTCCCAGAGTTGTATCACTTCTATAAATATAAGTTGCAGCAAATGGCCCGGAATCTCCTTGGGATTTATAACCCAAAATGAAAGGTCTTGTCTTCGTTCGCGCCAGGTTTAATGTTAATGGTGCGCTGATCATAGAACTGGAGTAACGTCCAAAAGGCACATACAATTGCCCGGCTGTAAAATAAAAAGGAGTCTTATCCAGGTTTCCAATGTTCACAAACCCCATATTCAAATTAAATGCTGAATTATTGACTCTGGGCCCTACCTCTGGAGGACTTTGATCATAAGCAATTGCAATATATGCCTCCACATTTTGGTTAAGAGCAGCTGCAATATCCAGCTCACTTGAGCCTAAAGTTAAATCAACATTGCTATCACCAACATAGTTGCTATTGAGCATACCTACCGGTTCTGATTTTCCACTCAGTGCAATTATAGGTCGTTCCGGAATAGGATAGCCCATATTTTGATAGTATCGATACATGCGTCGACGTTGTTGCATTAATCGTACATCACGATTAATACTTGAAATATTCACTATATAATCCGAACCATCAAATGCAGGCCGGGAACCTAGATAAGGGGATGCAACTACTGGAGTCCCTGCAATATAACTTACCACTCGCTCATCTGCGACCAAGGCTGTAGGATACAATCCAATGAGCTCAGGATGCTCCTCTGGAGTATGTACTGTTATATTGGATGAATGATAATTAACAATTTTATGGTTTTGATGCGTTTTTTTATTTTCTTTTTTAGCAACACGTGATGAAAATTGTTGTTGGGTGATTACCTTTTTGTTTTTTTTAGCCAAATCATGAATCTCTTGTGCAACTACTTGTTTTTGCAATGCATTGAGTTGAGTTTGTAATTCTTGGGTTTGTTTTTGTAATTGTATGATTTGGTGCTGTAACTTTTGTTCTTGCCCAGCATAAATTGTTTTTGACAAACAGACCAAAGCCAATATCATTTTTTTATACATCATCAGGGTACCTCTACTTATTATTTTTACTTCTACCTCACGACACACAGAGTGATTTATTTGTAATAATAAAACAGTGTGTCACATGTCTGTTCACAAACTCATTGTCCAAATCATTTAATTAAGAAACGCTATTATTTCGAAGTAATGAATCCTAACACAAATGATATTGATAATCATTCTCATTTACAAAAAAATGTTATTTTTGGTTTTTAACCAAATACAGGTTTTATAATGAACATTAAAATTAATGCGTAGAATTAAAGCGACAAAGAAATTTTCCTAACCAATATTATAAATTTTGCTATAACTATAATAAGACTCAAAACACACGTAGATACCAAAGCCGGGAGCAAACATGGAAAGCCCAGAATTAATAAATCGTTACAAAATTGACATAATGGAAGCTTTGTATCATCGCAGAGCAGTACGTAACTATTTATCCAAAAATGTAGACTCTGAAATTATCCATCAGCTTTTAGATGCAGCAGTACATGCTCCTTCAGCACTTCACGAAGAATCCAGGGGATTTGTAGTCATTCAGAATAAAGCTTTATTAGATCGTATCTCAGAAAGCGCCAAACAATTAACAATGGATGAAAAAAAGAAAAAAATAGACTTACAAGAAGAGCATATATTACAAGTAGTACAACAAAACGAGTTCAATGTCTTTTATAACGCACCTGCGTTGATTGTTATATACAGCACCTTTAAAGGTAAATTTGTCAGTGCTGACTGCTGGCTAGCTGCAGAAAATTTAATGCTTGCTGCCCTAACTTATGGTCTTGGTACCTGCGTTATTGGTTTTTCAGTCCCAGCACTAAATTTGCCAGAATGGAAAAAAGAGTTGGGAATACCAAAAAAAATGACCGCCGTAGTTCCCATTATTCTTGGTTGGCCATCAGACCATACCTTGCCGACCTCTCATAAACCACCCCTAATTTTAAACTGGAAATAGCACCAACACCCATAGAATGGGATCAACTCCGATATGATATTGATTTAAAATGGAAACCAAGAATTAAAAAACAATTCAATTGCATCTCTTTTAATGTAAAAAATGAACGTACTTTGTTTATTTTTATATTAAATAATGCCTATAATGGTTCATTGTGTCACAATATGAGGCAATTACTATGGACAGTAAAATTGAAAAACAACCATTCACACTGACAATGCTGGGGACACTCACTGACTTTTTTCCTGACCTAAAAAAAGGCCCTAAGCCTACTCCTTATATAAAAGGAGCCAAAGTAAAAGATTACCCTAAAGGAGAAACGTTAAGTATTGTTTCTTCTTTAATCAAAACAGACATACCTCCTAAATCAGCAAAAATAGATGCCAAGAACCCTTATCCCTTTCAGGCAGATGAAATCACCGTAATTAATGGGCCAAAAACTGATGGTGCTAATGTAGGTGAGAAAATTGCTTTAGGTCTCGCTGCAATCCTAAAAGCAATTAGTCGTGACCAAACTCAAATCAATATAATTGCTCATAGTAGAGGAGCTGTTGAATCCATTTTAATGGCTCATGAATTAGAAGCAATACAAAAGATTATTGCGACTTGCGTTACTTTTGATGAAGTATTAAAACAGTTAACCGAACAACAAACCAAAAGACACAAGGGAAAGCCAACCAATAATACGCCAGATATTATCGAACCGCTAAAATCCCAAATTAATCTAATACCTAAAGAAGAACAGGAGCTGTGGTTTGCTAAAATAAAAACGTCCCTGCCTAACGTCTCAATAAACTTTTTTGGTATAGACCCTGTCCCTGGAGATTGTTTCCCTATAACCTGGTATGACGAACGATTCTTCATATTGCCTGAAATTATAAAGAATACGGAATTAATTTATTATGTAAACGAACATTCTGACTGGGGATTTACCCCAATTTTTCCTGAAATAGCCAATAAGGAAAATCAAAACTTTGTTCGGTATTCTATGCCAGGACATCATGGCACTGGATCAAGCGGGAATAATGGCTCTCAACTGGGAATAATAGTTTCCCCTGATGGTTATAAAACTACCCATGTCCAAAAATTAATGATCTATAAACTGCTGCATTTCTTATGCAAACAAGGTGTCGAATTTAATAATGGCATTCAGATTTTTAATCAGCATAGCGCGTTAGGCAGAAAATATTTAGGCAGCCTTATTGAATCGGATCGAATCAATGTATCCGCCATGGATTTTCCTACAATTTTAAGAACACTTTATGCCGCAATTGCCAAAAACCAAATAGGCTATGATGCTTATAACTCAACCCATTATTCCTACATGGGTCTCATTAACCAACGCAGAACATTGCTCAAAGGACATACCTATGGTCTTTTCAATGATATCTTTACCACATACTCAGGCTACGTTAATGAAGAACATGCGTCATTAATGCAGACACATTTTTTTAAAATTTTTGGTCTTGATACGGAAAGAAGAAATCCTGCTGAGCTGATCAATACTGCAAGCTTGGTCTTAGAAGAAAGTATCAAAAAAATCGCCAATAAAGAAGCATCTATTCTGGATTATGAAAATACTCGCAAAAACGTGTTGGAAACATTTGGCATAGTAATTCGTCAAGTAAGCCAACAATACTTAACTGAGGATTGGTGTACCATTGAAAAGCAAAAAGAAAAAGAAATCTTGTATGAAGCCATTATTAATATCTTGAGTAAATTTAAAGAGCTATCTGCATCGGATAATTCAACGATTCAACACTTTGTAGATGAACTCCTCCTTTTAAGTTTCACCAGCATAAACCAGACACTAATTACTCAATCTCAAGGTTTAGAAAAAGACTTTAACTACTTACAAGAATCCATGGACAAGCGTTTAATTCATTTTTTTAACGCATTATTGATGCAATTAAATCACGCCGAAAATAACTCTTTAATCACCCTAGATGAAATTATAAATCCCGAAGAATATAAAATACTACCTAACTATCCTTCCGAAATTAAAATAACCCATATCTATAAAAAGTTGGCTGGAAAAGGCCTAGAAACATACAGTCTAGAACAGCTAACTCAAAGCTACGAAGAACAATTCGCAGATACTATTGAAGATTTGGCAAAGCTTTATCAACAAATTCAGACTTTTATTCATGATTTGGCTGCCTTAAGGAGTATAGTTCCTAATGATAAAATTGAAGTGGATGAACTGGATTTGTTAAAATTGGCTAATGGATTAATCGTAACAGCTGCAGAACGATTTTATAAAGAAAGACCCCAAGCTCTTCCGCCAGTTGCAGAAATAGGCTCATTCTTAAGATTGGCAGAACAACATGCTATTGAACATTTTGGTGTCATTGATCGCAGCAAAGAAAATAAAGGTTCAGAATCTGTAGCGGTAGAAACAAGCGGTGTCTTTTCAAGAACCTTTTCTTTCTTCTGGAGTCCCGTATCAAGGATGATATATGGAACCCATGCCACCCCCTCTTCTCATGGAGAAATCACTCCCAAAACAGAAATTACTCCCAGTCTTACATAAGGCATAGAATGGGAATAAATGTGTATGCAGGAGCAAACCCTGCATTAAAAAAGGTTTGCTCATATTGAGAATTATTCTTTTAATTTACCTTAGAGACAATTGTTGAAACAAATCATCTTGCATTTTTTCTACTTCAGGAATAAAAGAAGCTTTAGCGAGTGCAAAAAGAGTAAATTGGGATTGAAAACTTAATGATTTTCTTGCCGAATTAGCAACATTAATAAATACATTAGCAAATGATTTTGCCAGATTGGTTAGATAATCTCCCCATCCTAATTCTTTTTCTAATAAATGCTTGGCATTATTTATTGCACTAGTTGATATATCCACAAATACTATTTTTGCTTGTTCTTTTGTCATCGCTGAGTTTGCTTTATTTATTTTATAAGTATCAATTGCCTCAGCAAGCTGAATTCTTAAGTCCTTAGCGGCTTTTAAGGCATTCTGATTTTTATTAGGAGCATGCCGCAATTCAGTCACTTTTTCTGCAAAATTGTCATAGACTTTCACTAATAAATCATGTTCATCAATTGGTAATGATTGCATAGATTCTGCTTTATGAATCAATTGAATTGAAGACAATAGTTGATTTTTTTCTAATAGATCAATCATAGCCGGAGCAAGCTTGAAATCTTCAGAACTTACCCCTCCACGCCTATTTCTATATTCAACCACTTGAGTTACCAGCTCATCAAATGCTTTAGTATCCCTAGGTATTACCGAAGGCAAAACTTCATTACGTCGCTCTCTAAGAACCGCTAATTGCTCTTTGATATGGATCAATTCTTCTGAAGATGGCTCATCTATCTCAAGTTTAGGTATTGCTATTTTCTCTAAATAGCGTAAGCAGTTTAATCCCCATTTGATTGAGTCTTCCAGAGGTCTAAAATGTCCGGAAAATACTGCATTAGTCATATGTGCTAAACTCACCAAATGTCCCTTTGCTGCAGCTTTTTGCATATAATCAAACCTTCGTTGCGAAAGGATCGGATCATTCTTGGCAATTAAATTAAGCGCGTAAAACTCGCCCCCAGTTGTGGCTTGTGCTGCAATTCGAGAAAAGAGATGGAATTGTTTGTTGAGAACATCTTCGGTTACAAAAGTACCTTTATAAATTTTACTTAAGGCCAGAGCTATTTGTTCCAAACTATCAGGAACTTCTAAAATACGTATGTTCCTCGAGTCTATAGAGGGTGTTGGTTTATTAAGTCTATCTAATCGATTAATTAATTCATCTAGTTGATTGCTTTTTATACTAAGCTCTGTTAGCAAAATATCAATATCTGAATAAACAAAATTGACATCAAAAGTAAAATCTACCCTTTTATCCAATAAATACTGTTGGCGCTTAATAGGATCGGATAAAACCTCATAAGCTTGCTGTATTCTCTGAAATACTATTCCAGCGCGCTCACTGCTACAATTTTTATCTGGGTGAAACTCAGTAGCTAATTTTTTCCATTGGCTTTTTAAACCATCCAAACCCAATTCATTAAAAGAGTGCTCACTCATTTGCAAAGCAGCGAAGTGATCCATGTTTTTAACTTCATTATTGTCTTCTAGGTAGTAACTGAATTTATCTGTCATATATTTAGGCTTTAAAGTTAAATGTAGCAGCAATTATACTTTTTTTGATCACATTTAACAAACTATGATTCATATTTAAACTTTGGAGTGTGCCGAAGGTTTCAACTAATGAATGATGCAAAATCGTTTTTTGTTATATTATGATAGGCATTATGATGTTTTATGTGCAAAATACGATCCGCAATGAATCTATTTTCGCCGGCATGATATCTTGCAACCCCGGATGTTACGCAAGCCTTTTATATCGAACTCACATCTATGTTAAAAATAATCTATGTTCATTAACCTGTTCAATTTCCATATCGTGCTTTGATTGGCCGATTTGTCCGACTACACCCAGCGATGCTTTAGTTAAATTTTCCACTCCTTTAAGGCAATTTACTGTTTTAATTGCCCATTTGCCTGTTAAGCCAAGTGTTACAAGTTGATTAGCAAGCTTACTCAATCCCGTAGTCAGCAAGTTAGTTGCGATAAAAGCGACTCCAATCAACTCTCCCTTAGATGGAGCTGCGCCAAATCGAAAGAGGTTATAAAGTAGCGTCCCCAAATTTTTTAACGCAAGAGGAACGCCAGCAACTAATGATACATAGGAAGCGGCTAAAGCAATCGAAGTCATAATTGGAGCTAATGCCGGAATCAATGATAACGCAGTTGCGCCTATGGCAATAACAGTTGCAGTTACAGCAATTTTAGAGCCACAACTTTGCAATGTATTCACCAATGTTGAAAACCTTCTTGATGGTTTTTGCGCGTATTTAAAATTTAAGTCATTAAGTTGATAGTAAAAGATTTTAGTTTTGGCCAAGTTATCTTGTAATCGATAAGAATCTGCCTGTTTATTTAATGCAGTGTTTACCATAATCTTGATTTGTTGATGAATTTTAGAATACAGTTCATCAAATTTTTTGCGGCGACTCAATACTTCAAAACGGGAGGATTCTATTGTCAGGCCTTCATCTTCAATCAGTTTGTTAATCTCTGTAAGTATCCTGCTGATTTTGGGGTTAATTGATGCACTTTTACATTCTTTAAAAAAATACAAGCATGCTGATTGTGAAAATAATAATTGACCAAAAAGAATAATGCTTTCTAGTTGTTGCAGCTTTTGTTCACGAATAGTTTTGTTTTTTTCTTGATTTATTTTTTCTCGAAGTTGTCCGAGGGCATTCTTCTCAACCTCTTCAAAATCCACCCTGGTTTTTAATGTTGAAATCCTTAATGGTTGAGCAAGAATTTCCGGACCAAAAACAGAATGAAGTACCTGAGATTCTACTTGAGGAAAAAGTGAGTGCAATTGCAAAGCTACTTCATTTGCAATTGCATTATATTCTTTTCTGTTCAATTTTTCATGCATTTCGGTAGAAAAAATTTAAATTTAATCATTATTAATCAATTTGGTCAATATAATACATATTGCTGAGCAAGACAAGCAAATTTAATCGTGACACAATTTGAGAAATTATTGCTCCATATAAAAAAATTATAATAGCTTTTATTTTAAAAAAAGGTTTGATTAATAAGGATTCAATGCCCCCTGATTTCCCAAATTACTAGTCACTATTAGGGTTGATTGATAATTTGCCTGAGTGTCGCACTTTATGTGCGACACCTGGCTTTGCAAGGATCTAATATTGCCAATTTTTTCTCAATACCGTGCTCTTGACCAGTTCAATTCCACGACGAACTTTTTGTTCGGGACGAGCTCTATAGGAAATCCCTTTGAAAAAATAATCCTCACCTTCAGGAGATTGCTCAGAAAAATAATAATTAAACACACAACATCGAGGTTCATCACTCTTCACTGTATTTACAGCATGCCAAGATGATCGATTTGTTTCCATAACAAGCATACGATTAAAAAAATTAGGGACAACAATACGATTTTTGATTGTGCAGTCCCATAATTCATAATTTCCACCATTTTCTACTTGCCAATTAGGAGATACATAATAAAGCACGTTCACCGTTCGATAGTATTTATTATCCACATCATGTGAGAGATCTAAATGGGGATTTATATAATATCCTTTGAGTAATGTACTAATTCCACCTGCATAGGATGAAGGATCGGGAATTTGGTTTTTAATCTCTGTTATATCTTCAATCACAGCAACAATTCTAGGATCTTGCATCGCAAGGTTAATATCTTGCAGTATGCAGGGAACATCCCTTAAATGGCTGTATTTCAATTTTAATTTCCCGGAAATACTTAATAAGCGCATTTGCTCTGATTGGGGAAAGCTCGTGTATATTGCCTCAGCAATTTCATTTGGAAGTAGATTATCAAGAACAAAATGTCGGGCAACCTTTATATGATGCTCAAGAAAAAATTGTTGTTTTAGATGCTCCTTGGTTTCATTTAATCTCTTTAAAATCAGATCAGTTAATTCATTTCTTATATTGCTTACCATATTGAAAATCTCTATATCTTGACACATATTGATTATAGTCGGCAATTTCCAGAGTTTCTTTAAAATAAATTTTTATATTGATAAGAAATTATCCCAGCTTTATAATTTACTTTTAATAAATAGGAAAAACATAATGGAGCGGTTAAAGTCCTATTTTCTTCAAAATACTACCCTTAAAACAGAAATCATCGCTGGCATCACCACTTTTTTAACAATGGTGTATATAGCATTTATTAACCCAGCTATACTTCATGATGCCGGTATGGACCAAGGTGCAGTGTTCACCGCTACTTGTCTTATCACCGCCTTTGCATGTTTACTCACAGGAATAATCGCTAATACTCCCATTGGTATTGCTCCGGGTATGGCATTAAATGTCTTTTTCTCTTATACCGTAGTAGAAGGAATGGGGATACACTGGGAGCATGCATTAGCCATTGTTTTCCTTTCGGGAGTCTTATTTATCTTAGTATCACTTACAAGCCTAAGACGCCTGCTTATAGAAGCAATTCCTTATAATTTACAGATTGCGATCTTAATTGGCATTAGTTTATTAATTGCCCTTATCACCCTAAAAAACAACCAAATCATTATTACTGATCCACATCATTTGATGCATCTTGGTGCAATGAATCGCCCTGAAAGCGGATTATTTTTTTTGGGATTTTTGCTTATACTCACCTTAGACTATTTTCAGATACCGGGCGCAATTATTATTGGTATTCTTAGTATTACAACTTTAAGTCTATTAACAGGATTATCAACCTGGGAAGGATTAATGTCCATGCCACCTTCGATATCGCCTACATTTTTAAAACTCGATTTTTCTGGACTTAACACTATTTTAGCAATGAAAGCGATGTTTACCTTTTTTCTAATTGCTGTATTTGATGCCACAGGAACTTTAATTGGTTTATTAAATCCTACTTTATTTAAACAACAAAAAAACTACGCCAAACGTTTGAGTAATTGTTTAACTGCTGATGCAATGGCCTCTGCAATGGCGGGATTATTAGGTTCCGCAAGTACTTCACCCTATATCGAATCTGCGGCAGGAATAGAAGCAGGTGGACGTGGTGGATTAACAGCAATAACCATTGGAATTGGTTTTATTCTCATGCTATTTTTCTCTCCTTTAGCAAAGATGATCCCTAATTTTGCTGTAGGCCCCGCACTCTTATACGTAGCTTGTTGTATGATGAAACATTTAACTGATATGAAGTTGCCAGATATTAGCGAGACAGCTCCTTGTATGATTACCATCATGATGATTCCATTTACTGCATCTATAGCTGATGGAATTGGTGGAGGTATCATTCTTTATACTCTATTAAAATTGTTAACTCGACAAAAAATTAATTTTTTACTTTTTATATTAAGTTTTGTGTTCATCATCTTTTTTCTTATCAGTTAGGCAGCTCAACACCATGACTACTATATGTTCAATTTAAATATCTTATTGGCAACACGATATTGTTGACGAAATAGCTTCATTAGTGTAGAAATTACATTTAATGCGTTACTATTTGACAATAAAGTTTTATAGTGAACACTCACGGAGTTTTTTAACGGAGACCATAATGAAATTTTTTGATAGAAAAACCAATACCCTATTTATTACTGGTGGAAAAACACATGTAGCTGACTTATCTGAAAATCAATTAATACAAGTATTTGACTCTCAAACAGAGATACCTCCATTGAATAAACTTCGTCGACAAAATGCAGGAATATTAGGCTGCCGTTTCGAAAAACACTTCGTCAGTAACAGTACAAGTCAAGAATACATTGGTAATTATGATCTCAATCATCCCAGTAATACAGATCTTGAAGAAGTCCGAACTATTATTTGTTGCCCTTAGCCCCTTATTTTCGCTACAGGAATCAAGAAAAAGATTCGCACATCAGTTTATGTGCGAATCATCACTATATACATTAAGAAAACCATCTGCTTATAATGCATAAAGATGATATTTAAAATATTCAAATTTAAATCATCATTCTTTTTATAGTTGAAATAAAATTTAACTCTTTATTCGAACTAAGGATGAACTATGAAACATGTATCAACTGCAGGAAATACTCATACACATAATCACCCCACAACGAATCACATACACACCCATGCCCCCACTACAAACACAACCGTTGTAGTAACAAATCCACCCCAAACTGTTGTAGTAACAAATCCACCCCAAACCGTTGTCGTCACGTCTACTCCCTACGGTTTTTTTACTCCTCATCAGGTGCCACATCCTAACTACCATAATCACCATACACATACTCACCAGCATACGGATCCAAATCAACACTATCATACTCATCATCGTTAATGGAGGCTCAGCCATCTACCAAGCTATAATTTATCACTAGTATAAATTTTTAGACTTAAGTCAATAGTGTTAATTTGCAATTAAAAAATACTCTATTCAATGTCCAAGTACTCAGAAACTAATGTCAGCAAAACACAGACTGGGTAGGGATTAAAGTTTCGATATCAACTCTAGATTTTCGAAAAAACATCACCTTCCGCAAAAGCGGAAGGTCTAACCTGTAAACTCCGCCTTATAGCGTACCTTTAAATGGCTCCCATCTTTTCGAAAAAGTAATGATAAGCATCGAAGCTCCCAGTTCTTTAAGACCTGATTCGAAGCACTCACCGAAAAAAGCAGCTTATGACAGCATTATTTTTTCGTTACAATTTTTTTTACAATGATACTCTTTATTATATCGCTGCATTCTAAGAGGAATGCTCCATCTCCATGAGTATTAACAATATTCATTTCACAGTGTGAAAAAGTTATTTTCATTATTGTAGATTAATCTTCAAAATGGTTAAGGTTTTTAAAGTAGAATGTGATGTTCTTTTAAAATCCCTTAATTACTCGCCAAAAAAACTATGGTAAGTTAGTAAATTTAGTTATTATGTAAATTAATTAGGATTTTGCGGTTTTTCAATGCGCTCTATTGTTATTATTTTTTTAATATTTATTTGCTCTGCATTTACTCATGCAAACGAAATTAATATTTCCACGACAACCAAAAATGGAAGTACTATTTTTTTTCTGCAAGCAGGTGCTTTCAATTTAGAAAAAGATGCACAGCAACGTAAAAAAGAGCTTTCTTTGCTTGTGAATGAGCCAGTAGAAATTAAAAACTTATCTGATAAAAAACTTTATCTTGTACAGATTGGACCCATTAGTGATTACCTTGCTGCACGAGATTTGCAAAATAAATTATCTAAAAAAGTCAATTCAAATATTAATCAACAAGTTACTTCATTCGCTCCCCCTAACGAAACTGGAAATACAGAGGAGCAAGCTCAACCACTACCTGGTAACAGCAAATTATGGAATTTAAGAAACGCTGACATTCGCGCGGTTATAGCGGAAGTATCAAGAGTTACTGGCAAAAATTTTGTCATTGATCCTCGCGTTCAAGGAAAAATATCGATTATTTCTTCAACGCCAATGAATAATAATGAACTTTATCAAGTTTTTCTTTCAGTATTACAAGTATCTGGCTATGCAGCTATCCCAAGCGGGTCTGTTATTAAAGTTATTCCTAATATAGATGCAAAAACACAATCCCCTGATATTTTGGGTGAAGTACAGCATCATCCTCATGGGGACGACATGATGGTCGCTGTAGTACCAGTTCATTACGTCCCGGCAGAGCAATTAGTTCCTGTTTTACGGCCATTAATGCCTCAATGGAGCAGTATTTCAGCTTATGCCCCTTCTAATATGCTGATTTTATCAGGTCGTGCCAATAATATTCATAGCCTTGCTGATATAATCAAACAGGTAGATAATTCATCTACTAGTGGAATCGATATGATCCATTTACGCCATTCATTAGCTATGGATATCGCCGCTACCTTGAAAGACCTGGTAAAAACTCAACCCAATATGGGGGGAGCACGGGCACAAACAACCATCGCCGCCGATGATCGCTCCAATTCTATTCTAATCAGTGGTTCTAAAACTGACCGAATACGAATTAGAATGTTGATCTTAAAACTGGATAAAGAAAGTTCCGAAGGCCTTAATGCGAATACTCAAGTCGTTTATCTTAATTATCTGAGAGCAGAAGATTTAGTACCTATCCTTGCTGGTATCGCACAAGCAAACTTTAGCGGTAATGTTGGCACAACTATTGGAACAATAACACGGCCAGCATTAGACAGTACAAATCCTGCCTCTAATCTTGCCAACAATAGTAATAATGCAACCACACAAAGTTCTACATCTCTTTATCCTGTATCCGGTGGTTCGCTAACTCCATCAGGTGCAACTGCAAATACAACATCGGCAACAACTCAAAATGAAGGAACAACGAAACCTACAGTACAAATCATTGCAGAACCCAACACAAACTCCATCATTCTCAATGCCCCCCCATCAGTAATACATATTCTAAAACGAGTCATAGGGCAACTGGATATTAAACCCGCACAGTTACTTATCGAAGCACTTGTGGCTGAAATTAATCAAGATGATGTCAATGATTTGGGTATAGAATGGGGCAGCAATCAGCAAACCGGAAAACCAGGTGGCTTTAGAAATGGCTTTGCGATCATCAATAGTAAAACTCAAATTGCAGATTTCCAGGCACAAATTTATGCTTTGGCAAGAGCACATAAAGCCAACATTTTATCAACCCCCTCTGTTGTGGTTCTTGATAACCGCCAAGCTAAAATCCTGGTAGGAAAACAAGTCTCTGTTGCTTCCACAAATTATCCTAACAATGCTGGAGGCACAACACCTGCAAGCCCCTATACAACGTTTGATCGAGTCAATGTTGCGTTGCACCTTTATGTCCGCCCCCAAATTACGCGCGGGAATGGAATCCAGATGCAAATCGATCAAGGCAATGATACTTTAGATCCACCAGCTACTGCAGAAGCATCTGTGAATCCAACTTTTAGAATCAGCAGCATCGTTACTTCAGTTCATGTTGAAAGTGGTGACATTGTTGTCCTGGGAGGATTAACTCAAGACAGATTAGATAATGACAATAATCGTCTACCTGTTCTAGGAGATCTACCTGGTGTCGGTCGTTTATTTAAACGTAATATAAATACCCGAGAAAAACGAGTTCTTATGGTTTTTATCAAGCCTATTATCTTACGTAATGAAAGGGATACGATGCATCTATCTGGAGAAAAATATAATAATATTCGCCAATATGAATTAGATTGGCTAAGGTCACAAGATGCATTTGTACAAAGTAATAATTCAACAGTCATGCCCGCATTAAAACGTGCTGACTTACCTAAACCGTTTAGTCGTCCACCTTTATTAGTGACCAAGTAATGGAACATGAAGAGAAATACCTACAAATCCCTTATAGTTTTGCAAAAAACAATGGGATCGTAGTGGCAAATGAAATGACCAATAATCAGGCTACCGTTTATTATTTGTCAAATACGTCCCTGCAAGCCCTGGCAGAAGTAAAACGTTTATTACAATGTGAGTTTTCTTTAAAAAGAGTAGATGAGTCTGCTTTCCAGCAAGAACTAGCTCATGTTTATCAATCTAAATCATCCATATTGGATGCTGCGGGAGGCATGGAAGAAGATATGGATCTTTCATTACTCGCCAGCCAACTTCCTGTTAGCGAAGATTTATTAGAAAACCAGGATGATGCCCCAATTATACGTTTACTAAATGCTTTGTTTACTCAAGCAATAAAACAAAAAGCATCCGATATTCATATTGAAACCTATGAAGACAGAGTCTTGGTACGCAATCGTATTGATGGTGTTTTACATGAAGTTTTAGAAATTCAACGTGCCATTGCTCCGCTGGTCATTTCCAGAGTAAAGGTAATGGCGAAATTAGATATTGCAGAAAAACGCATCCCACAAGATGGACGTATTTCACTACGCATCGGTGGCCATAATATCGATGTACGTGTCTCTACTCTTCCCTCTAATCATGGGGAACGCGTAGTTTTGAGGATCTTGGATAAACAAGCAGCCCAATTAGACTTAAATCTGTTAGGTATGCCTCAATCGACCCTAAAGGCGATGCGGAAAATGATTGCAGAACCTCATGGTATAATCCTGGTAACAGGGCCAACAGGATCTGGTAAAACAACTTCATTATATGCCATGCTTACTGAACTAAATCAAGTCACACGAAACATACTTACCATTGAGGATCCAATAGAATATGATCTTGAAGGTATAGGGCAAACCCAAGTTAATACTAAAGTGCAAATGACCTTCGCTAAAGGGCTAAGGGCTATTCTCAGGCAAGATCCTGATGTAGTCATGATAGGGGAAATTCGCGATCTTGAAACTGCTGAGATTGCAGTTCAAGCCAGCCTTACCGGACACCTGGTACTGTCTACATTACATACAAATAGTGCATTAGGGGCGTTGACTCGCTTACGCGATATGGGAGTAGAGTCCTTTCTTTTATCATCCAGTATTGTTGGTCTTATTGCTCAACGACTCGTTAGAAAATTATGTTCCCATTGCAAAACTCCGCATCAATTAAGAGATGATGAAATGGAACTCATGGGGCTTACGCCTGAGACGGACATATCCAAAGTCTTTGAACCTAAAGGTTGCGACCTATGCAATCACTTAGGTTACAGAGGAAGAACGGGAATTTATGAACTTATCACTATAGATGAAGTATTAAGAGGCATGATCCATCGTCATGAAGATTTACAAACTATGGAAGAACATCTACGTCCAACTAGTCCTAGCATTCGCGATGATGGTTTTAAACGCGTACTTGCTGGCGATACTTCGCTTGCTGAAATTCTTCGAGTCACAACACAAAGTTAAAATAGACCATACCTTGGGCAACATACAATATATAGGAAAGTTCTCACAGCACACCTCTGCTACCACTCTTGATTTTTATATTTAAAACTTTTTTATTATCTTTAAGAACCCACAAAATATTAAATAACGCCCAAGTTGAACTATAATTCAACTATATAAGCATAAAATGTAGTAGGAGATTATGATATGTCTCGATCACGCGTTGAAATATTAAAAGATATTGGGAGTGCCAAGGAATCCACAGAACAAAGACGTGTAGGAAGAATTTCCAAAAAAACAAAATTATTAGAAGAAAATAATCGAGAAACCAAAGAAATATCCAGGGCAGTAATGAGACACCCAGACTCCGAGGTAATTCAACAGCTTGAATTTACTCGTCAAAGAATGGCCGAAGAATTTGGCAAAATGCCAGATGAAGCACTTACCTGGCTCTTAGGGGGATCATCTGAGATGTCCAGAGGCGGTTTTCAAGACAGTACAACAAAAACGGCAGCACAAAAATTTAGAGAATTTTTGGAGGCTGAGCCAGGTACCATTCCTCCGCAAAGATTAATCACTGGAATTGAAACAATTGGAACAGCGATGGGCTACAGAGCGATTCATGCCTCCTGGGTTGTGCCCCCTTTTACACCTGAAACTCCTGCTCAAAAAATGATGGATGATAAAATTCAAGAGGTTATGAAGGATAAACTAACCAGACCTATTGGAGATATTTATACTGCTCGTGCTAAAGATGATATCGCCAAAGAACTCCTTAAACCTAACCCCTCATACGAAGGCAGCATCATTACTGGTGAGCAAGAAGATGTATCTTCCGCAAGTGAAAATGAAGAAGAAGATCAACTACCTCAAAAATCATTAGATTCAAGGAAATTTAGAAGTGAGGTCCGCAAAGGATTTCCCTCATGGATAGGTGCGGCCGTGGAAGGTGGAATTGAAATCAGGGGACATACCTCAGGCACTTGTCCATTGACACTGTCTGCAATCGATGGCCTATGTTCCTCTGGAAAAGGTCCCAGAAGCACGTGGTTAGATGATAACTCTAATTTTGAGTCACTGGCAGGAGCACTCACTGTCGCTCCCTTTCAACGTGGTGATTATCATACTATTGTAGAAACAGCCGCGGGAGTTAATCACTATTTAATAGAAAGAGCCATAAAAAAAGGAGAAGATGTAGAAAATACTCCCCTACAACCCTACGATGCCTTTAAGTATGGAATGTCCATGTTAGTAAAGGCATCTTCAAATGACAAGGCGTTGCAGACTGATAATTTATCAATACGAGAGGCAATTCAAGAGCAATCAGAAGCAGTCATTTCCCGCACTAAGAAAATAGACTCGAAAATGAAAGAATATAATCCTCAAAAACCAGAAGAGTTTTATGAGGATCTCCTTAAAAAATCGAGCGTCTTTAAATCTAAATTAACAAAGGCCATCAGCCACAAAGAAAAGGATTATGAAGATGGATATGAAGCTGATGTAGAAAAATCATCACGCTCCTCTCGTTTTTCAGGTTTTAAAGAAAGAATGAGGCAAACTTGCAAAGAGCCTCAAATAGAGCATGATGATGGGTATGAAGCAGATAAAGATAGACCTACTTATTAAGAAATTGATACCCCCTGAGCTTAATAGCAGTTTGATATAAAGATCTATATATCAAACTGCTGACTTCATTGTGCCTTTATTAAGCTCCGCCAATGAAATAACTTTGATTTAGCACCCCAAGATTTGCAATTCTAACTCTTGGTATACATATAAGCCCCTGTTCTTCTACTTCAGGGACAATACTATGCTCAAGAATCTCAAGTAAAGCGTTTCCTAACTCTGATTTCATTGCGGCTCGTTGTTCATTTTCCATCCAGTAAAGTTGGAGGTAAACTTTTGCTGACTTGGGGTTATTAAAACCAATATAAGAATAGATTTCTTGAATAACTCCACTATAAGCAGTATTCACGTCCATATTGGGTACAATTCGCAGAGTATTATGAACCTTTTCGAAAAGACTTTTAAAATTAATAAGATTTGCATTTATGTTTTGAGAAATGGTAAGTGTCAACTGAGGCATTATTAATTCCTATATTTAATTTATTCGTTACAAATTCAGTATATTATCTTTGTTGAACTTGCAGATCGAATTTATACTGGCCTTCTCCAATAAACCAGTTCCTAATAGTCAGACAGGTACTACGCTATTTGAGTTCTGAGCGAATGTTGTATCCAGGATCTTATATTTTTTTTATAAATTAAATTATTTGTATACGCTACGCCCTAACCTCCTAACGCAAGACACAATTTAACAGTATCGTGATAACATTGAGCTTATGCCCGGATATAGCCTAATCGAGCCAGTGCATAATCCTGTTCCGGATTAAGGATTTCTAAATCATCAACATATAGAGAATATTTATGAGAATATTGATAGAAAAAGCGGCGTACATTGTAGGGCGCGTTGACACGCCCTATAGATCTTTTTGTAAATAACTTTTCAATAAGTTACTCAAAAAATAGAGCCTTCTTTTCTGTTGCATGCGATCCTTATTTATGATGGCGTATGCTATAACTCTCATCAGAGTTATAAGTGTCCTTGGCTAAAATTGTATCGATTTTAGCTGAGAGCTTATCCCCTAATCCAGTACGATAATCCAGATAATTATTCCAACAATAATCCGTCAATTTTTGTAGAATTTGCTTGTAATTGTTGTTTGACTCAGCTTTATCGACAATTAACTTTATACACCTATAATCACCTGCAGATGGATCAGAGCGTTTATCTTTGAGCAAAAGATCCACGATATCTAAATGACCATTATAACAAGCTTGTTGTAGTCCAAAGGAGTCAGTAAGACTTGGTGAGAATGAATAATCTATGGCTTGAATAGAGGGAGAGCTTGGATTAACTCTTTTATCATTTAAAAAAAGTTCTACGAAATTACTATAACCTAAGCCACAGGCTTCCTGAAAAGCATCATTGATTTCCTTGTCCTCAATATAGCTGTTTGATAATCTGGTTTCAACTTCATTAATGTTTTTAGAACGCACATATTCAATTAATTTCATAAACTTTCCTTTTGTATAGAAATAAGCAGCGATTATAACATAATTAGATCAATTAGTAATTAGTATGATCAATTATTACCTATCATGATTAAGGATAGCATACAAAAGTGGTGTTCATTTTAACTAAGGCGTGTTGACCATTCATCCCCACCACCTGCGTGCCGCAACTTGTCCGTGGCATCCAGACACTCTTAGGCAATGGCAGGTTTCTTCATCTAGATCACGCCATTCTGGATTAAGCTCCTCAATCCAATTTAACTTCCATTGTCTGCACCAATTTTTGAAACGTTTTTCATGTCGAGCAGCTTCTGCATAGGCTTCATGAACCTCATAATAAACCAATAGATGCACATTGTGCTGGGCTGTAAATCCTGGAACCCTATTCTTTTTATGCTCCCGGACTCGTTTCTTTAAATCTGACGTTGAACCGGTATCTAGTGTACCATTCCGCCTGCTTGCCATAAGATAAACATAAAATGACTGCATCCTGCTTCAACTTGTCATACCTTGTGGCAAAAAATTGCTGTTAATCTACTGTAATCGAACAGTTATCTCCAAGAACTACCAAAGTTACTGTACTGTCTTTTGTTAAAGTTTTAGAACCACAAATAATATCATCCCCAAAAGGTGTGTGCTTTCTAAAGCCAAAAACATATTTCTTATTCGAAGGTCCTCTACCTAAGTATGATTTCCCTGCAGTGCCGCTTTTTTTTCCTTCTACTACAAATCCCAATGCCGCAGCTGATTTTTCATTTGTTTTCACCTGCACTCGAATGGTGTCGTTGGCGAAAATACCCGTTGAATAAAAAAAAGAAATAAGGCAGCTCAATATTATTAATAAACTCCGTTTCATAATACTCTCCTTGTAATTATGATATTTACTATAGCCTATTTTTTGCAGTGCACATTAAATACTATCCCAAGCGGACAAAAACTCCTATGAAAATCAAGTGCTAATGGTTACTATATAAGTAATTTTATGATGATAAGATGGAAATTAGGTTATTGTTAAAGGATCTATTATGTGGCTAATCAGAGGAATTGCTTGCTTGAGCTTATATGCATTAGCATCCTGCACTATCTCTCTGCCTCAACAAAAACAAGTTGAACATATAAAAGCAGTCCCCAGCATGGAACATGCCATTAAAAAAAGTCTGCAAAAAAAGAAAGTTTTTTCTCAAGGACAATGGCCAAACAAACAATGGTGGTTGTCTTATAATTCTCCTGAACTTAATCGCCTTGTCACAGAAGCTTTAGGTTACAACCCATCTATTCAGGAAGTTAAAAAGCGCATTGAGGTAGCGAAACAGCAAGCGATAGTTACACGATCGGTGCTTTTCCCGTTAGTCTTTTTTAATGCAGATGAGAACAGACAATATATCAGTCACAATGGACTATATCGTGCGTTCAATCCCTCATTTCCTTTAAATGCCAACTTGTTAGATCTTTCACTTTCATTTAATTATGAAATTGATTTTTGGGGGCAAAACCGTAACCTCTTTCGTGCTGCTCTGGGAGAAGCAAAAGCTCAAGAAGCAGAAGCAGCTGAAGTAGAATTAATTACAAGTACCGCAACAGCACAGGCGTATTTCGCATATAAAACAAATCTGATTAGAAAAGAACTATATGTTCAATTAATCAGCGTGAGACAAAAAATTGCAAAATTACAAAATTTGTTAGTACAAAAAGGACTTTCTTCAAAATTACCTGCATTAGAAACCTCAGAAAAACTACTTGAAGCAAAAAAATTACTTTCGAGTATTACCGATGAGCTTACAGCAAATAAGCACTTGATTAATACTTTAACCGGACGTGGGCCTGATAGTCCATTGTCAATCAATTCCTCACTTCCAAGCTTGCCTAAGGCACTGAATATTCCCCAAATACTACCATTGGATTTTTTAGCTCGCAGGCCTGATCTTATGGCGCAAATTTGGCGTGCCAAGGCTTTGGCCTATAAAACAGGGGCAGCAATGGCTGAGTATTATCCCAATATAAATCTTGTGGGCCTTCTTGGTCTGGAAAGTACAGGTTGGAAAAAACTTTTTGATATCTCCAGTGGTACAGCAGCGTTTAGGCCAGCATTAAGTTTGCCCATTTTCACTGCGGGAGCGATAAGAGCCAATATCAAAGCAAGCAAAGCACAATTCGATGCAGCAATTGATGCATATAACAACTTGATCCTATACAGTACCCAGGAGGTCCTTGATGTCTTGGCATTTGCGGAAGACATTTATCAACAAAAGGTAGAACAAGAACGTGTAGTTGAATTGGCAAATCAACGTTATGAACTCAGTTCTTTGCGCCAGAAAAAAGGGCTAGATAGTCTATTTGATCTTTATTTTTTGCAAGAAGAGGTCATTCAAAAAAGGATTGTAGATGTTACTTTACTCTATAACCAATACCTGGCCTCAATAAAATTGACCAAAGCCTTAGGAGGCGGTTACTACCAAAATACGATACCCTTGGTGAAAAACTCATGAAAAAGAAATCCCCCTCTTTTTATTTTGCGATCATTCTTCTAGTTTTGTTTCTTATTCTTTTTTTATATTGGTTTTTTGTTTGGAGAAATCAGGCTTATACTAATGATGCTTATGTCCAGGGAAACCAGGTTTATATCAAATCCTTACATCCTGGATTTGTTACAGGTATTTATACTGATGATAGTTTTCTTGTAAAAAAAGGACAGCTGATTGTTTCTTTAAATGAAACCGACGCTCTAATCGCGCTTGAAAAAGCGAAAAAAAAGCTAGCTCAAACAGTACGTGATGTATGCCAGGCATTTCACGATGTATTTATATTGGCAGCAGACATAGACGTAAAAAAAGCTGAACTTTTAAAAGCACAGCAAAATCTGAAACACCGCTATGATGTAATTGATGCCAAAGGGGTTTCTTTGGAAGATTATCAGCATGCACAAGACGATCTTAAAGCCTCAATAGCCTCTCTAAAAAGCACTAAAAATAATTACCAGAAGATGCTCGCATTTGTACAAGGCACTTCGATTATTGAACATCCCTGGGTACAGGAAGCAGCACAAGAAGTACGTGATGCCTGGGTGCAATTATATCGATGTAAAATTTATGCTCCAGTAGATGGTCTTGTAGCGCAAAGAACCATTCAAGTAGGGATGTGGGTCTCCCCTAATGATCCGCTGATGTCCATTATTCCCATGGATCAAATCTGGGTTAACGCCAACTATAAGGAAACACAGCTAAAAAAAATGCGCATTGGACAAAAAGTTAAATTTACTTCAGATCTTTATGGTTCCAGTGTTGTGTTTCATGGAAAAATTGTTGGTTTACCTGGAGGAGCAGGTAATGCCTTTTCATTATTACCCCCTGAAAATCTCTCCGGAAATTGGATTAAAATTGTCCAAAGATTACCTGTTCGAGTGGCTCTAGTACCAGATGAATTAAAAAAACATCCTCTTCGAATTGGTCTCTCTTTAGAAGTTACAACTGATCTGTCTTATCAAGATGGTCCTTTAGTACCTACATCTAATTCGGACTCGCCTCATTATGTGACTGATATTTTTCAAAAAGAAGAGACTGGTGATAAAGAACTAATCGCAGAAATTATTAAGAGTAATTTAGATCCGAATCTTCAGGCATATGCTAATACCCCTCTCATTTTAAATAAATTTGCTTTAAATGAGCGAAGAAAATAATGATTCTCTATATTTTGCTCTTAGCACTTGCTGCAGTCATTTTTAATCTCACCTTACCAATAATGGCTGGTCTTTATATTGTAAGTGATCTAGGGGGTAGCCCCTATATGACCTCCTATACCGTCAGTTTTTTTTGTATCGGAAATCTCTTGGGAGTCCCTTTGGGAAAACCTGCAGTAACACGTTTAAGCCCCATACAGCTTTTTGTAGTCTGTCTCAGTTTAACCGCTTTATGCTCTTTGGGATGTGCCACCGCTACCAATTTTTTTTATTTTATCTTATTTAGGTTTTTAGAAGGATTCGCTTCGGGAGCAATGTTTCTTCTAATTACGTGTACACTTATCCCCTTGTTATCTTCTAATAAGGATAAAGTCTATATTCTTTCCCTGGTCTTAATTTGTCTTTCAATAATTCCAGTCATTGGTGCATCATATGGAGCATGGATTGCTTATGACTATCATTGGCGATTTCTATTTTTTTCTAATGTGCCTTTATGTGTCTTTTTAATTGTGTATGTTGGCTATGGTTATAGAAGATATCATGAACCCGTAAAAGAAGTCGTTTTTGATAAACTTGGATATTTTTATTATTGTGTCAGCATGGTTTTTATTGGGACTGCGTTGACAACGGCTCAAGAATTAGATTGGTTTCGTTCTTCCCTAATCACTTTTTTACTGAGTTCAGGAGTGATAAGTTTTATCTTCTTTGTTTTACGCAGTTGGTCTGCTAAAAACCCAATCGTAGATTTAAAACTGCTGAAAAATTTTTATTTTTCGCTAGCCATGATCTACATTGCGTTACTATTTGCAATCTATTTCGGTATGGTCATTTTGCTGTCTTTATGGCTGAAACTCTATGTCAATTACACTCCAGATTGGATTGCTTTAATTATAGGAACAATGGCTTTTTGTGGATGGATCCCGGTTGTTCTTAATAAAAAACAATATAAACCATTTCCTCCATTAATAATTGCCCTCCTTTTTTTTGCCATTTCTTGTTTTTATACCAGCTATTTTAATGTAGATATTAATTTCAATCGAATTGCATTTTCTCGAGCCCTGTCTGGCATTGGACTTGCGCTATTTTTATCTCCCCTCTTCCAATTATCAATACATACTTTTCCTGAAACAAAACTGGCTGAATGTATTTGCTTTTTCCATGTATCACGATTAATTGGAAGTGGATTGGGAGTTGCGTTATTCTCCATTTTATGGCACAGGCGAGAAGTTTTTTTTCATTTGCGTTTAGGCAGCAGTTTAACCGCATTTTCTCAGGAAACCCAGTTATTTCTAACCCGAGCAAAACTTTTACATATTCAAGGAAAACATGCTTCTGCTCAATTAAATTACTATTTGACCCGACAAGCAACTGCTTTAGCATTAGACGACTGCTTTTATCTCATGGGGTGGATAGCACTTATTTTGATGATTTTTTTAATCATCGCTTTTTTATTTCGCTTAAAAAGTACTAGAACATCAATAAAAAAAGATGGAACCCAGCGATTAATACTGGAGAGATCGTGAAATTTAATAGATCCTTACTGACGCCGCGGCCTCTCAATCACATCCTGTCACCTTAGGCACAAGTAAGGGAGAAGAGAAACAACAAATCTTACTCTAAATTTTATTTTACAGTGCCCTGTAATAGGCTCGCTGCTGTAGAAAAGCTGAACCTCTTGCAATGGTTTCGAATTTTGCTACCTTCCGCAAAAGCGGAAGGTCTGAGTCCACTATTACTTTAAATTTATTCTACTTTACGCCAAGTAGTCCCATTTGCGCCATCCTCTAATTCGATTCCTCGACTTAATAAGTCTGCTCTTATCTGATCCGCTCGTTCCCAATTACGCTCAGTGCGTGCTTGCAAGCGCTCATTAATTAATTGTTCTATTGATGCCTTGTCCTCATCATCTAATCCTGACTGTAAGAAGGACGAAGGATCTGTCAGCAACAGCCCCATAGTATTTCCCAGATATTTCAACGTAGCCGCTAATATAGGTGAATTACTTTTATTAACTTCATGACTAAGCTGAAACATAACAGATAATGCAACTGGGGTATTAAAATCATCATTCATTGCTTGATTAAATTCGTTTATCCAATGATTATCTAATTCACCATCAGCAATAAAACGACTATCTTTGATTGTTTGATACAAGCGAGTTAATGCCTTTTTAGCATTAGCCAGGTTTTCTTCAGAATAATTTAATGAACTACGATAATGACTACTTAAAAGAAAATAACGCACTACTTCTGGATGATGTTTTGCTAAAACATCGGCGATAGTAAAAAAATTACCCAATGATTTTGACATTTTTTCATTATTAACTTGCAACATTCCTACATGCAGCCAATAATTTGCAAAAGGCTTTTCAGTTGCAGCTTCGCTTTGAGCGATTTCATTCTCATGATGAGGAAATTGCAAATCCAAGCCTCCCCCATGAATATCAAACTGCTCACCTAATTCACTCATCGCCATTGCTGAGCATTCAATATGCCAACCTGGTCGTCCTTCCCCCCAGGGCGAAGGCCAGCTAGGCTCGCCTTGTTTTGCCTTTTTCCATAAAACAAAATCCAACGGTGAACGCTTTTCCTTGACAATTTCAACTCGGGCTCCAGCCATTAACCCCTCTAGATCCTTGTTTGATAATTTACCATAATCAGCAAATGAATTGACTTGATAACATACATCACCATTATCACTAAGATAAGCATTCCCTTTAGCAAGTAACCGTTCAATTAAATGGATTATGCTATGAATATGGTCTGTAGCACGTGGCTCTACATCCGGAGGTAAAATATTTAACGCCTGCGTATCCTCATTCATTGCTGCAATATATTGAGCAGTCAATTCATCTATAGGTATCGCCCGTTCATGTGCACGTGCAATAATTTTATCGTCAATATCCGTAATATTACGGATATATTTCACATCATATCCCTGGGAACGCAAATAGCGGACAATGACATCAAAAGCTACCATAGAGCGAGCATGGCCGATATGACATCGATCATATACTGTAATACCACAAACATAGATACCAATTTTTCCCGGTGAAATAGATACAAATGGCTCTTTTGTTCTAGTTAAAGAATTATATAAATGCAACATATTTGCCCCTTTTAACTCACTTTTCCCCAAGTATCCTTCAGATCCACCACACGATGAAAAGCACGAACAGATCCCTCTTTTAATTCATTAACACAATAATACCCCAAGCGTTCAAATTGGAATACTTCACCTAATGGTTGATTAGCTAAAGCCGGCTCGCAATAGCCTTGCTTTATTTGTAATGAATTATGATTTAAAAACTGGAAAAAATCTTCTTCTCGACCAGGATTAGGATCATTGAATAAACGATCATATTCCAATATAGTCACTGGATATGCGTGTTTGCAAGATACCCAATGAATAACCCCCTTAACTTTTCTGTCTTCAGGATTCTTTCCTAAAGTATTTTCATCATAGGTACAGCGTAATTCAAGAATATTTCCTTGTTCATCATAAATTACATCACGGCATTTAATCACGTAAGCGTGACGTAACCGTACTTCAGCACCAGGTGATAAGCGATGATATTTTTTGGGTGGCTCTTCCATAAAATCAGAACGCTCGATAAAGATTTCTCGTGAAAACGGCAAATCACGTGTGCTTGAATGTGGATCTTGTTGATTATAAGCGGGCTTTAATAGTTCAGTTTTGTCCTCAGGATAATTTTCAATGACTATCTTTAGCGGTTCCATAACACATAAAGCACGCTTCGCTATTCGATTCAGCTCAGCACGGACACATTCTTCGAGTACCGACATATCAATTACTGAATCACTGCGTGATACACCAATTACTTCGCAAAATTGACGAATTGCTGCGGGAGGATATCCGCGTTTACGCATTGCTCGCAAAGTAGGCATTCGAGGGTCATCCCATCCAGACACTGCCTTTTTTTCAACCAGTTCACGCAACTTACGTTTAGAAGTTACGGTGTGTGACAAATTTAAACGGGCAAATTCTGTTTGTACCGGTTTCGCAGGTAAGGGTAAATTATCAACAAACCAATCATAAAGGGGTCGGTGATCTTGAAACTCTAAAGTACATAATGAATGAGTAATTTTTTCTAAAGCATCAGAAATAGGGTGTGCGTAATCATACATAGGATAAATACACCATTCATCACCTGTGCGTTGATGATGTGCATGACGAATACGATAAATTACAGGATCGCGCATGTTCACATTACCTGATTGCATGTCAATTTTTGCTCGCAATACATGTGCTCCATCAGGGAATTCCCCAGCTTTCATACGCGCAAATAGGTCTAAACTTTCTTCAACAGGCCTATTTCTGTAAGGACTTTCACGACCAGGTTCCTGTAGAGTGCCGCGATATGCACGAATTTCATCCATACTTAAGCTATCAACATAAGCCATACCTTTTTTAATTAAAGATACAGCGAAATCATAAAGCTCATGATAATAATCTGATGAGTGGGTCATAGCATGCCAATCAAAACCTAACCAACGAACATCTTCAATAATGGCATTGACATACTCTTCTTCTTCTTTAATAGGGTTTGTATCATCAAAGCGTAAATAACAAATTCCCCCAAACTCTTGTGCCAAACCAAAATTCACACAAATAGCTTTAGCGTGTCCAACATGCAAATAACCATTAGGCTCTGGTGGAAAACGGGTAATTACAGATTTATGCTTACCACTGGCTAATTCATCAGCAATCAGTTGTCTTATAAAATGAGCTCGCTTTTCAGTTATTTCAATCATCGTTTTATCCATTATTGTCCATAGCATGTCGCATGGAATAAATTAAATCAGCTCCGGCTTGTAACATATCATTATTCGTATTATAAGCATCAAGTATGCGCGTAATTAAAGCAGCCCCTACAATAATACCATCAGCAAAACGAGCTATTTCTGCTGCCATTTCTGCTGTTTTTATGCCAAAACCTACCATTAAAGGAAGACTGGTTTGAGTTTTTCGGTGTAAATATTGGGCTTTTAAAGATGCTGTATCAAGTGCATCAGACCCAGTGACGCCTTTTAAAGACACATAGTATAAATAGCCATTAGCAAACTTATTTATTAAGGCCATACGCTCGTCTGAAGTTGTAGGCGAGCAAAGAAAGATACTGTACAAACCATATTTTTGCCAGATTTTAGCAATTTCTTCGCTTTCCTCAGGAGGTAAATCTACTATTATGGTTCCATCAATACCTGCTTCTGCTGCTTGTTGTGCAAAAAGCTCATAGCCAAAATGCTCTATAGGATTTAAATAACCCATGACAATCACCGGGGTTTCTTGATCCTGAACACGAAATTCTTTGACCATATTTAATACAGTATGGCAGTGCACGTCTTGAGCAAGTGCACGCTCCATAGCGCGTTGAATCACTGGTCCTTCAGCCATAGGATCGGAAAAAGGTATACCTAATTCTAAAATATCTGCTCCCGCTCTCACTAATTCATGCATTAAATTCACAGTGACCTCAGGATAAGGATCTCCAGCTGTGATATAAGGACTGAGCATTTTTTTACCTTTTGCCTTAAGGCGCATCAAGGTGCTGTCAATTCGGTTCATACGCTAATTCCATCAATTTGTGCCACTGTATGCATGTCTTTATCGCCACGCCCCGATAAATTCACGATAATATTTTGATTTACGGGCATTGTCTTCGCAAGTTTCATTGCATAGGCAATAGCATGACTGGATTCAAGTGCAGGAATAATGCCTTCGATACGGGTTAAGGTTCGAAACGCATGCAACGCTTCATCATCATTAATTGCCTCATAAATCGCGCGCCCAGTATCCTTCAAATAAGCGTGTTCAGGCCCTACACCAGGATAGTCAAGACCTGCAGAAATCGAGTGAGTGTCCTTAATTTGACCGTGTTCATCACAAAGCAAATAAGTTCGATTACCATGTAAAACACCTGGTATTCCGGCTATAAGCGAGGCGGAATGTTCGCCACTATCCAAACCTTTTCCTCCTGCTTCCACACCATAAAGAGCAACTGCTGTATCATTCAGAAAAGGATAAAATAAGCCAATCGCATTAGAACCTCCACCTACACAAGCAACTAAAGCATCCGGCAAACGGCCTGTTTTTTCTAAAATCTGTGCTTTTGCTTCAATACCAATTACTGATTGAAAATCTCTAACCATTTGAGGATAAGGGTGTGGTCCTGCAACTGTTCCAATGATATAAAATGTATCATCAATATGGCTCACCCAATCCCGCATGGCTTCATTCAATGCATCTTTCAACGTACGTGATCCTGCTGTTACAGGAACAACCTCCGCACCCAGCAATTTCATGCGGTACACATTAGATGCTTGGCGTTTTATGTCTTCAGCTCCCATATAAACCACGCACTCCAAGCCTAATTTAGCAGCGACAGTAGCTGAAGCCACCCCGTGTTGTCCTGCTCCTGTTTCAGCAATGACTCGGGTTTTTCCCATCCGCTTAGCGAGTAATGCTTGTCCCACAGTGTTATTAATTTTGTGGGCTCCAGTGTGATTCAAATCTTCTCGCTTTAGGTAGATTTGTGCGCCACCGATTTCCTGGCTTAGGCGTCGAGCATGATACAGTGGATTAGGCCGTCCTACATAATCCTTTAATTCAGCATGCAATTCTGCGAGAAAATCAGGATCTTGTCGGTATTTTGCGTAGGCCTCTTCCAACTCTTTCAAAGCATGCATCAACGTATCCGCTACAAAAATACCGCCATAAGGACCGAAATGCCCACGTTCATCAGGAAGTTCTTTCTTGTTCATCAATTTACCTTTCTCAACTTCTTAAAATATATTCTGGGCACAGCAAAGCAACATACTAAGCGTCCTCAAATCCCAGACTCCGCTTCGCGGTACCTAATTTACTATCTATTCAATAACTTCTGCATAAACCGACTCATTTTGCCATGATCTTTAATTCCAGGCGAGACCTCAACTCCACTGCATAAATCTACTGCGTAAGGATGACATGATTCAGTTGCTTTAAGCACGTTAGATTCATCTATGCCCCCAGCCAATATATAAGGTTTTATATCTTTTGGAATAATTTTCCAGTCAAAAACAAGCCCTGTTCCTCCTCTTGCTGCAGTAGAAGGCGTATCTAATAACAAAGCATGGGCCATCGAAAACTCTCGTGCTGCTTGTTGTATACATTCTGCCGAATCTGCATGTATCGCTTTAATAAAAGGTTTTTTAAATTGTTGGCAAAATTCTGCTGATTCATCACCATGAAATTGCAAGAACTGAATTGGCAATTCCTCTATTATTTTTTGCACCAAATCTCGTTCAGGATTCACCAAAACAGCTACAGAATCCACAAGTGCAGGAAGATCTCTGAGTAGAATCTTTGCTTGTTCAATAGAAATAAATCGGGTGCTTTTTGAATAAAAAATTAAACCAATAGCATCTACGCCTAAATTTACAGCACAGGCAATATCTTCGCTACGCGTCATGCCACACATCTTGACTCGTACACGTGATGAATTCAATTATTTCTCCAAAAGAAACATGGGCCCCGGGCAATTCTGTAATATAGAAAACTCTTGCGGATAATTCACTTGTACTAAATACAATCCATAAGCAGGTGCTGTTTCAGCACCTAACCGTCTATCTTTTGCCTGAAGCACTTCCTCCACCCAAAAAACGGGTCTTTTTCCTGAGCCTACTGCAATCAGAACACCAGCAATATTTCTTACCATATGATGTAAAAAAGCATTAGCAGTAATATCAATTATTACCAAATCCCCCATACGATTCACTTGAAGTTTATACACATTCCGCATTGGAGTATTCGATTGACATTCAACAGATCGAAATGAAGTAAAATCATTTTCTCCCAATAAAACCTGGGCTGCCTGATGCATTAGACGATGATCTAATTGTCTGTATTGCCATGTTACATTGCTACGCAACAATGCTGGTCTTATTGCACTATTATAAATCACATAGCGATACCGTCTCGCAGTTGCAGAATATCTTGCATGAAATTCTTCAGAGAGCTCTTTTCCCCATTTCACGCAAATATCTTTAGGTAAAAAAGAATTTACACCATGGATCCATGCACGAATACTGCGTTGCTTTTCGCTGTCAAAATGAATTACTTGATTTGTTGCATGCACACCAGTATCAGTTCTCCCGGCACAAACTACGGATATAGGAAGATCTGCTACTTTAGATAAAGCATTTTCTACAGCCTGTTGTACGGTATGCAATCCTGTTTGTGCTTGCCAGCCATGATACTTGCTACCATCATACTCAAGCACTAAAGCGATTCGCATTGATTATTCCTGATAAAAGGGTCAATTTATAATACAGCATTTGTTTTGTCTATACTTTAACTGGAATTGATTTCAAGTTTATTAAAATATTATCGTCATTTCTTACTGAAACCCAGAGTTCATCGTGTTTATTGGCAATTCATTTGACTCTTCTACGCCCAAACGATATGAATCTCTAATATTGTTTTTTGCTAAGCTGGTTGTTGTAAAAAATACGCTACACGGTGGTAGTGGAAACAAAAAGTCAATAAACCCAGATTTTTAGCTTAAATTGTATACTACCAACTCCTCATTCCTGATCGATAAATTAATCGTTGCTTTGCTGTCTTATGTTGATTTATTGAATTCATTTATGATAGTTTCTCGGTTTCCAATTAGAGGTTAGCGTATCTATAACAATTTGTATTAAAAATTCGAGACTTAAATTTATGAAATGGAATTTATTTTATCCATGTATTACTGCCCTATTACTCGTATGTCATAATACCTCTTTTTCTCAAAATTCTGAATACGTACAAAAGCCATCACTCCAATCGGTTTTTAATGCTCAGGGCAACTGGTTTATCTCACTTGGAGCAGGAGTACAATTTCCTGAGCTGCACTCTCAGATACAAGTAAATAATGGATCTGTATTTTCAGCACCTTACAATTATGATCAATACTCAATTACCAGTGACAAAGGGGCGGTTATTGCAGCAACTGTAGGCCGTCGATGGCAAAACGACCATATTTGGTTTCCTTCTTATTCACTTGGCCTATTTTGGCAGTATTTTTTCAAGACCCAGCTCAATGGTCAAATTACACAATACTCCTTACCCCAATTTACTAATTACAATTATCATTTTGATTTTACTTCGAACCTCCTGCTAATTTCAGGCAAAATGAATCTATTTAAGCATGGAATGTTTTCACCTTATATCAATGGAGGTATAGGGAGTTCATTTAATAAAGTCTCTAATTATAATGAAACAGCATTAGAAGGCGTGACACCGCGCGTTAGTCCAGGATTCAGAACAGCCAATACCAGTGAATTTGCCTACAACATAGGTGCTGGTATAGATATACATTTGTTATCCCGGTTTATCTTTTCCTTAGGTTATATTTATCAGGATCTGGGTCCATACCCTTCGGGTAATGGAACTGGAACATGGTCAAATCAATCATTAAATCCAGGCTCTTATCATTCCAATGAAATTTTAGCCAGCATGAGTTATCTTTTTGACAAATAATTTATGTAATAGTGAGCATTATAAATGCTCATTATGGTTAAATGATCTTTTAGGTGATGGAATCTCTTCAAGTTTAACATCTTGTCTTTTTGCAATCGCATCTTTGAATTTGATTCTAAAGTCTTTAAATGAATCTGCTGACTTCTCTATTTCAATTTTTCCTTCTTTGTTTTTAGCGCTGCTAAAAACAGATTTCCTTTTCCATGCAATAGCATCAAGTAAATTGGTTACAGTCTCATGATTTGAACTTAATAATTTAGCTCGTTCCTCTATTGGGACATTCGCAAGGGCTCTCTCGATTCTACGTGCTTTCCTATCCATCCCTATGGTATACCATTTGTTTCTAGCATCAAATTTCTTGATAAGATTTTTTATCTCTTGATTTTCCGAGGAAGTTAAACCATGAATTATTCTCTCCATTTTTTGATTTTGTTTCGTTATTTGATTCAACCGCTCATCCAAATTCCCACTCTGCATTATTGCTTTATCGCAATCGTTTAGAAACTTATCCATTTCTTTATCGTTTTTACAGACTTTTAAATGAATTAAATCATTTTTTAACCTTTGATACACAGCTATATCGCTTCGAAGTTTCAATTGAACTTCTTCTAATTTTGTCCTAAAGCCAATTAATTTGATCCCAAATTCGTCTATTGATCGTACATCACGTATTGTATTTTGTCTTTCATCCCTGAGAATTAATAAGGGCATAACACTCTTATCATCAAGTTTAAGATTACTGATGTCCTTCATGAGTTGCTCACACCTGGGAGCATTTTCACTCAATAGCCTTTCAAGTTTATTATGCTCGACATTTAAACTTCTCCCAAACCTATCTAATTTCTCCCTAAAGTCATCTATTGAAGTAGCATCACGTACTGCATGTCGCCTTGCATCTTGAAGCATTGCTAAAGGGATGATATTTTGACTATCAATTTTAAGGGCGTTAATTTTCTCAATGAGCTCGTCACACTTATCAGCGCTTTGCTTCAATTTTTCTTGCTTTACCAAGTCTTTTTTTAATTTCGTCTCAAACTCGTCTAATTTTATCTTTAAATCATCTACTGATTTTGCATGGCGTATTGCATCTCTTTGTGCCTCTTTAAGCCTGGATAGAGACATATCATTTTGATCAGCAATTTTAAGCGCGCTGATTTTTTTCATGAGCGCATCACACTTATCAGCACTTTCTTTTACTTTATCTAATTTAATATTTATCTTTAACGCGGTAGCATCTTTGTCAAATCCAATATTATCGATATCAGATCTTATAATATTTACTACTAATGGTTTTATTTCACAATCAAGTACTGAACTTAAATTACTCACTTTACCTAATATATCTTTATAAGTTAGCTCAAAATAAAGTCCTAACTCTTGTAATTTTTTAGCAGCATCATTCAAACTCATTCTACTGTCAGGAGGATCTTGTATTAGCTGCTTTATCAACCGCTTATATTCTTTACCAATCTCGCTCTTAAATATCGGAACGTTCAGATCAATTGAGTCAGGCCAATAACCAGTAAGATAGCTATATATATTACGCCCTAAAAGAGAGGCATGTAGATTTTCTGCCTTAAATGAAGAACTATCTATTTCCGTTGGCATAAACCCGGGAGTACGCAAGATACACACATGTTCATTTCCGGGGATTGTTTTAAGGTATCCCCCTCCCTCTGTAAATACAAAACTTTTAGTATCCGCCAAGCGTAGTTGTTCTCCCTCCACCAACCAATTAGTCAACTTAGCATCCGGAAAACAACAGTTAGCCGCTTGAATTCTCATGAACAATTGGGTCATTTGTCCCATAATATTACTGCATTCTTGAAATGTTTTATCTCTGCTTATTGCTCTAACCCTTGTACTGTGGTCTTCTACAGAACCCGATGTACAAAAATCGGTTATAAGTAATGTTCTAGAGACGATGTGTCCTTCATCATTCACCCCTCTAACCTGTCGATCCGCACCTATTGAACTAAAAACATCCCCCATACTTACACGTAAATGTTGCTCGATATGCCTTGGCATCCCCAGCCGGTTGTCAATTTTAAGAATTTTAATACTTCCATACTGAGGATCAGTAACATCAATATTTGTCACTTTGTAATTCCTAGAGTTACTACCTCCTAAAAATTCAATTGAATACTTGGTACAAAAATCCCTCCATTGATTTGCTTCATCAGAATAATCCATCAAGTCATATAATCCATTCAAATCACTTTGTATTCGAGACTTCATTGAAGGATCCATGTCACTTGTACCTTGATGTAAAATTTCCATTAATCGATCTGCTTTATCAGGCGACATATCCGAGATAATCCGAGTGAAAAGGGAATCAGAACGCCCTTGTCTCAACATGGTATTAATCCCATTCTCAGCATATGCTTTCTTCATCTGGAGAAACAAATTCTTTTTTAATTCATGAAATCCAATTGCTGTCGCTAAGGTATCTGGTGGAACATGGAAGTCAATATAGTTTATTGCTTTTTGCATTTTAACTAAGGCTGCTTTTTTAGCTTCAGGTTTTCGAGCATCATTATATTCAATTATTGCGCTATTAAGATCTTTGCGAAATTTTTGAAAATCCGTTAAAGCTAAACCCAAATGATCATCTTTAGATAATTTGACAAATTTTATTTTAGGGAGAGAAGAAGGCGAAGAATCTTTTTTGCCAAATAATCTAGCAAACATAATATCACCTTAAAATACAAGGTTAGCGATTATTTAAAATATAGACTATATTTGGCTCATAGGTGGGGGCATAAAAATACCTTATATAGGTATAATATATAAATGACTCATTTGGGAGCTAATTATGATAACGAAGTTTGAAGCACTATGTAGAAGTCTAGACATAAAAGACCCTCCACTAGCCCAAGACTTGGATAAATTAATTAATTGGTGTGAGCAAACAGTAAGTACTGATCTCCACTTTGAGGGAACTCTTCTGGAACAGTTTACAGCTTATAAAGATTTGGCAACAGGCTTTCTTGAACACATTAAACCAAATACTCAAACTGATAATTTGACGATGCCTGTGCCTGCTTTAAAAGGTATGACTTCGTTACAATTTATCGTAGATTTTGGGCTAGATAGCTATTTGAGAACACTAAAACCATCTGCTAAACAAATAAATACTAAAATAAATCATAATACATTACTCCAACTAGCAGCTGCACGAGGCCATTACCATACGACAGAAACTTTATTATCACTTGGAGCAAATCCGCAAGAAAAAAATGCAAAAGGAGAGTCCATCCTATTTTCTACTTTAATGCTTCCGATACTACATAATGAAAGAATGAAAAAAAATAAGCAGTTAATTTTTATGTTGTTAAGTTGCTCTCCTGAAAATATTTTGAATGAAAGAAATCAGTCTAATGATACACTTTTGCATATTATGTCCATATATGGCTATGATAAGCTGATAGAAAATCTGCTCTCACACCCTCAAACAAGAGAACTTGCCTTTATCTCTAATAATTTAGGCCATTCTCCTGTTCATGCCGCCATTTTAAATGCACAACATCATTGTGCTAAATTATTGCTTGATATTGATGGAGTAGCGCAATTAACTGATGCAAAAGGACGTAATGCGCTGCATTATGCGGCTAGATATGGCGACAATGATATGGTGAAAATATGTCTTCGAACCTGCCCCAAAGATTCGCTTGATAAACGTAGCCAAACACCATTAATCATGGCATCAATTGCAAATAACATTAAAGCGGTTCAAGAATTACTTAACTATGGCGCCGAAATCAATAAAACAGATGCAGAAAATAAAAGCGCGTTACATTATGCAGTTGAAGCAAATCATTTAAATATTGTCAAACTATTACTCGAATCTCCCGATATAGACGTAAATTTGAGTGATTGTTATTACCAGACTCCTCTTGAGTTAGCAAAAAAAAATACTTCGGAAGGTGCTCTGATTCATCAATTACTCATTAAAAATGGGGCTCACATCCATAGAGCAGAATGCAACAAACCTTAGGGGAATGAGCGCGCATATCACCAATACCAGAGTGAGCTAAAATAGTACTTTCCAACCAAATAAACGGACATATGTATGAATGTACTTCACTTTTCATTCAATGAATACTTGCAAAAACGTATGAGCTCCACGTTATCCGTAGAATATTAATAAATTAAGACTTTCCCTTTATCTCAGCAAGCAAGCGCTTTGCTTCTTCTTTTTGTGCCTTGGTACCATGTCTAAGTACATCATCTAATGAGTTTAAAGCGGATTCTTTATCTTCCATTCCAATATATGTTCTAGCCAGAGCCAAAAGAGTATCTAACGCTTTTTCATTTTTTAAGGAAGAAAGATCCACTTCATTGTGGGTAGGGTTCTGTAGATCTGGGGGGGATAAAGTAAACTCCAGGCCAGGTTCATTCTCGCTGTCGGCTTCTTTAGAATAATCTGTATCATGAATAAGCCCTTTTGCAATTGTGTCATATAAACCTGATTCAAATTCCAATAGGTTTTCTTCAGCCCCCTCCTCTTTAGACATACTTTGATTTTCATGATCTGATTTCGTTAATTGATCGTCATCTAAATCTGATGTGACATCTTCATTGGTGACAGCTGATTCAAATTCCAATAGGTTTTCTTCAGTCCCCCCCTCTTTAGACATACTTTGATTTTCATGATCTGATTTCGTTAATTGATCGTCATCTAAATCTGATGTGACATCTTCATTGGTGGCAGCTGATTCAAATTCCAATAGGTTTTCTTCAGTCCCCCCCTCTTTAGACACACTTTGATTTTCATGGTCTGATTTCGTTAATTGATCGTCATCTAAATCTGATGTGACATCTTCATTGGTGGCAGCTGATTCAAATTTTAATAGGTTTTCTTCAGCCTGAATCTCTCTAGATACACTTTTATTTTCATGCTTTGATTTCGTTAACTGCTCTTCATCTAAATCTAATGTGGCATCTACTACACTTATTGCTCCTGATCGTTCTTCACTATTTCCTGGTTTATGGGGAAGCTCAATAGAAGCAGAAGTTCTTTCTTTAGAATCATCAATGCCCTTTAAATTTTCTACCTCTGTTAATGGATCCGAAAATTGAGGTTCAGGAGTTAATTTTATTTCTGGCTGCGACGGTCGCTCGCTTGCCCTAACTTCTACCATGGGCTCTTCTTTTGTATTCAAAGGAGATTCAATCAAAGCTGAATCCGCTTCCACAGAATGGGTTGGTTGTGATTTATGATTCTGTTTCTCTTCCTTACGTTTAAAATAATAAAATACGATACTACCTGCACCTGTTGCAATAAGTAACCAAATAATCAAAGACCCGAAATTAGAGGGTATGCCGCTAAATAAACCAGAGCTGCCCTGCTCAGCAATACGTTCTTGTAGCAAGGTTTGAACTTGCTTATGTAGTGATGTAATTTCCCTATCGCGCACATCCAACTGCTTTTGTAATTTTTTATTTTGTGTTTGTAATAAGCTTAATTGCTCTGTTAATAAAGCATTAGATTCTCGTAAAGAGTCTACTGCCGCAGTTGTAATCGATATTTCTGCATTTAAAGTCCTACTTTGTTCGTAGCTAATTTGTTTTTGATTTTCCAATGGCGGTAATATGCTTACTGAGGTAGGCTCAGATTGCGTCTGATTCGTTACAGGAAGAGCCGAGCCTGAAAGTTTTGGCACTGGAGGAATTTGCGAATACTCAACTGGAGGAGTTATATTGGATGTTTGTCCACTCATGTAAGGCGGTGACAATACATGATTAATTGCTGTTTTTTCATTCCATGCTTTATCATGGGCCATCACTTCAAGTGTCGCTAAATCAGCTGGAACCTTGATAAATTCTTGAGCAGATGGAATCTTCAAACGAACCCCAACCTTTAATCCGTTTAAATTGCCATCAGTAAATGCATCAGGATTTGCACCAACGATTGCTAGAACTATTTGAGGTAAAATGGTATCAGATGTTTTATATCTTTGTGCAATTTGCCATACATTTTCTTGAGTAACTGTAGGACCATAGACTTCTTTCTTTATGTTATGAATTTTCTTATTTGATGAAACAACAGTATTTGAACGGTAATTAGAGAACTGTCGTTGATAGGTCAAGCCACTTTGGGCAGTTGTACTTGCTAGTTTATAACCCGGAGGATCTAATAATACCGTATAGACTTTATAGATTTGCCCTTTTGACCAAGTTAAATCAATAATCAGTTGCAAATAAGGTTCTGTTATTCGCTCTGTAGAGTAAATAACTAGAACAAATTTCCTTTGCTTATTTTTTTTTAATTTCAAAAAAAAGGGAATCCGCTTCTCCCGGTCGCTCTACACCAAGACTTTGGTAACTTTGAGGATCCGCTATGCTAACGCGAACATTCGATAATGAGATCTCATGTACATCGATTAAGTTCACTTCTGCCGCAAAAGGTTGTTCAAGGGCAGACTTTACTTTCATTTCGCCTAAACCTAACGCATCAACACAGGTTGGCAAAGTAAGTGCAAATAAAGCTGCAAACAAGACATTTTTTTTCACTAAGGAGCTCCACGCCCTTTGGAGTTGAACTAGCTTAGGGCTTAATATAAAAAAAGCTAACATTATTTGTGAATTGATTCAAGTAATTAGGCCCTTATTGGGGTAATTCCTATCTCACTAGGTAGATACGTAAATCAGTCTTATTTAGTAACTTAGTAATTTATTGACTCACTCCAGTAAAACACTATTGCATTACACCAACTGCTAATTCATAATTAGCGCCTCGCTTTTCTCATAGGTAATTATGTCGGCATTTTTAATTGATGGAAAAGTTGTCGCTTCTCTGCGTCGCAATGAATTAAAAGATCAAGTGCGGGATCATATAGAAAAAGGTCATCGCGCACCGGGTCTTGCTGTTGTTCTCATTGGCAAGGATCCCGCTTCAACAGTTTATGTAGCAAATAAAAGAAAAGCATGTGCCGAAGTGGGCATAGTATCTCATTCTTACGATTTACCTGAAGAAACAACACAAGAAGCATTGATTAATCTTATTGATCAGTTAAATTGTTCTGATCAAATAGATGGTATCCTCATACAATTACCCTTGCCCTCACATATTAACGAGAGCTCAATAATTGAACGCATCAAACCAGAAAAAGATGTGGATGGGTTTCATCCCTATAATTTAGGTCGACTTGCGCAACGTAATCCTTTATTACGTCCATGTACCCCACTGGGTATCATGAATCTATTAAAACATTACCACCTTGAAGTGAAAAGAAAACATGCTCTTGTCATTGGGGCCTCTAACATAGTCGGCCGCCCTATGAGCTTGGAATTACTCTTGGCAGGTGCAACAGTAACAATTGCCCACAAATTTACCCAACACCTTGAAAATCTAGTTCGTATTGCCGATTTAGTAATTGTGGCAACAGGGAAAATGGATGTTATTGACACCGACTGGCTTAGCAAGGATCAAATTATCATCGACGTCGGTATACATCGATTAGCGGATGGTAGTATTAGGGGAGATGTTGATTTTATAAGTGCAAAAAATAAGGTTTCCTGGATAACCCCAGTTCCAGGCGGTGTTGGGCCAATGACTATAGTGACATTACTTGAAAATACTCTAAAATGCTACCGGAATTTTAAACCACGTACCTAAGTAAAAGTAACCCTTTAGACTATTCTAATACTAGGGTACGCACTAAAGTCATCTCATCTGAAATGTATCATTATTTATCTAAGATATCCCAATCAAAATCACCGCTTAATTCATCGAAATCGTCCCTGAACTCTTCTTTTAAGCGTTTGCGCTCAAGCTTTTCCTCAAGCATGCGTCTCACGTTTTTTCGATGACTCACAGATTCAATCTCATCATCGTAGTTATAATCAGAGAATGATTGGTCATCATAATCTTCGTGAAGTTCCATAACTTTCCCCTTTTATACTCTCTTAAAAAGAGTATAGTAGACAATTTAAAAAATGTTTTAGGAATTTTATGCTCAGTTATCAACACGGA
This sequence comes from Legionella longbeachae, assembly GCF_004283175.1. Taxonomy (GTDB): domain Bacteria; phylum Pseudomonadota; class Gammaproteobacteria; order Legionellales; family Legionellaceae; genus Legionella; species Legionella longbeachae. The sequence goes on along the minus strand of NZ_RXNW01000001.1, from coordinate 246,814 downwards.
TATCATGCAGGAAATTTTGCTGATGTCATCAAACATTTAACTTTAACGCGTCTTTTGTGTTATCTAACACTAAAAGATAAACCATTATTTTATCTTGAAACTCATTCAGGGGCAGGTTTATACGACCTAAAAAACAAACAAGCCGAAAAAACAAAAGAATACCAACATGGAATTCAATTACTTTGGTCTCATGAACAGTCCCTCAACCCTCTATTCAAAGATTATCTCAATATTATTAATCAACTTAACCCTGCAAAGACATTGAGATATTATCCAGGCTCACCTTACCTGGCCACTAATTTGTTACGTATGCAAGATAGAATGTATTTTTGTGAGTTGCATCCGAGAGAGTTTGAAGTCCTCACTCAATTACCCCGTTTTAATAAAAAAGTACATTTCAGTAGAAGTGATGGCGTACTGGCATTGAAAGCGCTGCTTCCACCACCCGAAAAGCGAGGATTAATTTTTATTGATCCCTCTTTTGAAATAAAAGAAGAATACAAAGAAATTCCAATTGCCTTAAAACAAGCATATTCGCGTTTTTCTACAGGAGTTTATTGTCTTTGGTATCCTCTTGTGGATAAAAAATTAACCGATAGGTTAAATAGAGGTATGAAGGACATCAATATAAAAAATACATTGCATCTTGAATTTAGCTTAACAGCAAATCCTATTGAGGGTATGTACGGTTGTGGTTTATGGATTATTAATCCTCCATTTACATTAGCGGAAGAAATGAAAACTGTATTAACCACTCTTAAGCGTTATTTTAATCCAGAAGGTTGTTTCTTTCATATTGAGGCCAATTGATGAAATTAATTCCTATTTCTGCTTTTTTTGATAATTATATTTGGGCAATTATTGATGAAGAATCTGGCGTCTTTGATTGCGTTGATCCAGGGGATGCAAAACCCGTATTGCAATTTGCACACTCAAATCATCTCAATCTCCGCACTATTTTATTAACTCACCATCACCACGATCATATCGGTGGCGTAGATGAACTCATTAAAGCCTATCCTTCTTGCACCGTTTATGGCCCTAAAGACCCACGAATTCCCTACGTAAACAATCCTATAGAGGAACATCAAACCATTCAGGTAGGACAATGTCTTTTCAATATATTATTTAATCCAGGGCATACATCCACCCATATTAGCTATTATGAATCCCAACACCAATGGTTATTTTGTGGCGATACACTTTTTTCAGCTGGTTGTGGACGAGTATTCGATGGTACCTTAGAACAATTACAACAATCTTTACAACTTTTTCAAGAATTACCCAAAACTACAAAAATATTCTGCGCCCATGAATATACGCAACAAAATTTACGCTTTGCTCAAACAGTGGAACCTGGCAACTTATCTGTAAAAAAACATTTGCAAAAAATACATGATTCCCCATGCTCTTGCACGCTCCCCTCTACTCTAGAATTAGAAAAATCAATTAATCCATTTTTACGCACTGATAAACCCGAGGTACAGCAATTCGCCCTAAAACACGGGGCAAAATCGCTTAACTCACTGGAAATATTCCGGATATTACGAGAGGAGAAAAATTCATTCAAGTAACCAATAATTTCATTATCATTTTTTCTATTAAAAAATCCTCTGTACACGAAAGGCCATGCACAGAGCGGGAAAGTCCATCATCCAATTATATTCGAAGGCCTATAATTGGAGTGAGTATTTTTAGTTTAGAGTATGGCTGTGCCTTGGTTTATTCCTACTATATAAATCAATGAGGTACGGCATTATGATTAAAGGGGCACGGAACTACTTTGTCATAACTACCACCATTTATACCCTGACAGTTCCCGTTTGTGTCTATATTAACTGAGTTAAAAACAATATTAGTACAACCATTATTTTCAGAACAAATTAACGAAGCTGGATTTTTGGAATTTGTTGCTACTACATTGCTATAGGTAATATTACTCAGATTTACATAGCTATAATTTCCATTAGTACCATAATCAAGATCAAAATATAAAGGATACACCACTCCAGTCATAGTTATATTTTCATAGGATATGTTTGAGACACTGCCCGTTTTGGTTTGAGGACATTTAGAGGGATCTTCTGATGGGCAGCGTGTTTTAATCCTTAGACCATGGCTCGAATTTTTAAAGCTTACTTTATTGACAGTCATATCAAAGACAGGGTTGTATACTTGGCTTCCAATAGATAAACCATGCCCATTGATTAAGGTAACATTGTTAATTCGAATAGCACTGCTTGGACCTTGATCCGAATTGACTGCTATACCATCATCGCCATTATTTACGGTAATGGTATCAATTGACATATTAGAAATGTTATGAGTATTAACCCCATCCGTGTTAGGAGAATCAGCTGGCGCATTTATTGCTATATTGTTGATATTGATATTATCGCTGCTCACGATATGTAAGTTATATTTTGGTGAGTTAATTAATTCGATAAATTGTACAGTAATCCCAGATGTATTATTAATTTCAACTAACACTGGGCGATCATTAACTTGATTCCACCAGGTTGATCCTTGACCATCAATAATACTTGTTGAACTGCTCGAACCTTTTAAAATGAAATTATTACTGTTTTCTACTGTAATAAGTGCATTTTGATTTTTCCAGGATGAATCTTTCCTTTTTGGTGCTTTTAAAGTTACATTTGCAGCCAAACTAATGGTGATGTTATTGCTATTTGAAATAGTGAGTGGTTTTAAGGTATTACTTTGATTAATGATAAGAGTTAAATCCTTGGGATACTGTTTTATCGTTTTGTTCATTAAATCAGTGAGATTGGAGCCTGTTCCAGAAAAAACACATTTAGTTCCATTTTTTGCAGGACTACATTTGGTAATAATAGAAGCTAAAGTAGAATTTGAATAAAAAGACGTACCGATTAAAGCTACAAAGCTTAATTTAGCTAAAAACAAATTATTCATACAGACCTCCTGTAATTTTTATTGTTTTACAACTTCCTTATGTAAGATTGGCTAAACAGTGCAATCCGTTATTTTTTAACATTAATCTTTTGAATTTAAAATAAATTCTAGAAAAATAACTATTTTATTCTTCGTTGAAAGCTTGGGAGTTTAAAAATTTACAGGGATAAGTTGTATCACAAAGTATTAATTAATCTCTTTATGAGCTAATTTAATACAACCAGGGTTTAATCCCAAAGTAATTTTTAGTAAACTGATGAGTCATTGAATTCATGGGTAAATTCTATTGAAATTTAACTTTTTCACGATAAAAGTTTTGTTATTCTACACGCTCATTTTTTGGGGTATGACTTGTAGTTCCAAAGCGAATACAGCACCCAATGTATGGGAAGTATTACGATATGAATTTACTTTAAATCATGAAACTTCTCGCGTTGAAGTACAAGATCAAATTCAATGGTTTATAGCCCATCCCGGATTTATTAACAAAGTATGTCGTCAATCAGAACCTTATATATATCATATTATTAACGAAGTTAAGAAAAAAAAACTGCCTGGTGAGTTAGCACTGTTACCTATGATTGAAAGTGCATTTGATCCCTTTGCTTATTCTGTTGCTGGTGCAGCTGGATTATGGCAATTAATGCCCCTTACCGGCAAAGATTTAGGATTAACCCAAGATTGGTGGTTTGATGGCAGGAGAAGCATTAACTCATCCACTGATGCAGCACTTAATTATTTACTTTATCTTAATAATTTTTTCAATGGCGATTGGATTTTAGCAATAGCTGCTTATGATGCGGGAGCAGGAACCATTGATCGCGCAATAAAAGCGATACCAAAGTCAAGAAATACCATAAGTTTTTGGGAATTATCTGTTCCTCGAGAAACCCAAATTTATGTCCCTCGTTTGCTTGCATTAGCAGAAATCATCAGCAATCCCGATCGATATAAATTGGTGCTTCCAGAAATTGCTTATCTTCCCTATTTTGAGGAAGTAAATATAGGAACCCCTATTGATTTAAGTCATGCAGCAAAAATGGCAGGGATGAGTTATAAAGATCTCATTAAACTAAACCCTGGATTTAATCGCTGGACCACAGCTCCTAATAAACCCTTTAAATTGCTCATTCCCACCGAAAAAGTACAGCAATTTTATCTTAATCTTGCTAATCTTCCTGAGCACAAACGTGTCAGCTGGGAAATGTACCAAGTCCAACCGGGAGATAGTTTAGATAATATTGCAGTGAAATACCACACAACAGTAAATTTCATAAAACAATTAAACCAACTCACTACAAACCAATTAAAACCACATCAATCTCTTCTAATTCCAAGCACTAAAAATACCCCTGTTGTTGTTAAAAAAGAACCAACAAACTCCCTCCCAATGAAACATCAAATGATCGCATCAAGCGTGCATCGCATCATTCATATTGTGCAAATTAATGACAATTATGATACTTTAGCCAGGACCTATGGCATTAACGCACAGCAAATAAAAACGTGGAATAAAATAAAAAACAATCAGCCTTTATATAAAGGCCAACAATTAATTATCTTCAAAAAAATAAATCAACCCACTTATTATGTGGTTAAAAAAGGCGATAGCCTCAGTAATATTGCTCAAAAACATCAAACTCAAATTGAACGTCTTTTAGCGCTAAACCCAGGACTAACAAGAAATACCTCCTTATACCTTGGACAAAAAATATTTATCGGTTAAGAACAGAATAAGACGTGTTGACAATTCCTCCCCACCACCTGCCTGACGCAACTTGTTCTCGACATCCTAGAGATCGCTTAATAGCTCCTTAAGATTAGTATGATAAACTTCATATAGCTTGGAATGCTAATAAAAATGGTTCAGTTTAGTTTTCTTGCAAAGTGCAATGAAAACTGTAGCACTTGAACTTAATAGAATCTATGTTTATCTTTAAGTAACAAGGCATGAAAATAATTGAAATCTAGTAATTGGTAGGGTTACAAACTGATTTATTTAATAATAATTAAAAGCTGAATGAGAGCACAAAAACTTGTGTTATACTCAAAGAAACATACTTTTTTATATTAAGATAATATGAAATTACTCTTTGATTTTTTCCCTATAGTTTTATTTTTTATTGTGTACAAATTTTTTGGTATCTATACGGCTACCGCCGTTGCGATGGTAGCTTCTGTAAGCCAGGTAGCTTTTTATAGATTAAAATTTCAACATTATGAAAAAATGCATTTAATCAGTTTGGCCATAATTATGATTCTAGGAGGAGCAACCCTCTTTTTCCATAATCCTTGGTTTATTAAATTAAAGCCAACAGGCATTTATTGGCTCTCTGCCCTGGTCTTTTTTGGTTCAGGGTATATTGGTGGTAAACCTTTAATTCAAAAAATGATGGAAACTAATGTGACACTGCCCAGAAGAATATGGCAACGATTAAATACAGCTTGGGCATTATTTTTTCTTTTAATGGGTGCGGTCAATATTTACGTAGCGTATAACTTTAATACGGATGCATGGGTTAACTTTAAATTATTTGGGGGGGTTGGTTTTACCCTGCTTTTTGTATTAATTCAAGCTTTTTATCTTACAAAGCACATGGATGGAACTGAACTTGAAAAACAGTAGGAGCAAGAATGAGACTATTGCTGGTTGAAGATGATGAACTACTTGGTGATGCCGTAAAAACTGGATTAACACAGTTTGGCTATATTGTTGATTGGCTTAAAGATGGTGAAGCTGCTCGTGCTGCTTTAAAATCTGAATCCTTCGAACTCATTATTCTTGATTTAGGATTGCCTAAACTCTCTGGACTTGCCTTACTGCAAAGTATTCGTAATGATGGAAATCCTACCCCTGTAATTATTTTAACAGCCCGAGAGTCAGTAGAGGATCGTGTCAAAGGCTTAGATAGCGGGGCTGACGACTATCTAGTGAAACCTTTTGACCTAAATGAACTAAGCGCCAGAATTAGAGCACTGGTGAGGCGCTCACAAGGTCGTGCTGATGCTGTTTTGCAATATCGAAACATTACTCTGGATCCAGCCGCACACTCTGTATTTGTTGATGATGTATTAGTCAATGTCCCGCGCAGAGAGTTCGCACTACTACAAAAACTTCTGGAAAACAGTGGCCAAGTTTTATCGCGCGAACAACTGATGCAAAGTATTTACGGCTGGGAAGAAGACGTAGACAGTAATGCATTGGAAGTTCATATTCATAATTTACGTAAAAAACTTAATGCTAATTTTATTCGAACAATAAGAGGCGTTGGATATATGGCAGAAAAAAATGATGGTATTATCGTATCGTGAAATCATCTATACGTAAGTTTCTTCTAATAAATCTTTTATTGGCCATTACAATAACGACCACTTTAACTGCTATAGGAAATTATTATCTTGATCAAAAAGATATTCAGGATCACCTGGATACTTTGATGGCAGTTTCTGCATTATCTTATCAGGCCCTACTCGGTGATGATCTCCATCAACGCCCCCTTGCCAAAATTCAAGATGCACTTGAAACAATCCCGCAGAAAATTGACACCTTCTATAAAAAGCGATTTTTAAACGATGAACCTCCAGAAAATTATCTCGACAAATTTAATTTTCAAGTTTGGACCAATGGTGGGAAATTATTACTTCATTCATCAACGGCTCCTAAAATTCCATTAGCTTCGGAAGTCGATGGCTTTAGTGATAAAAAACTATCCAATCAGGATTGGCGTGTGTTCACTACTTATAATGCTAAAGCAGGTATACGTACAGTACTTGCGGAGCGTTATGATACCCGTAATGAATTAGGACACCGAATTGCTCAAGACGATCTTTACATCATGCTTTTGACTTTTCCATTATCTGGCCTATTAATTTGGATAATTATTGGTCGGGGATTGGATAGTTTGGATAAAGTAGCGGAAGAAGTTGCAAACCGGGCACCTACTCATCTTGAGCCCGTGGATCTACATGAAGTACCTGAAGAAATTAAACCTGTAATCGATGAGCTGAATAAATTGTTTTTTAGACTTAAAGAAGGATTTGAGCGAGAAAAACGTTTTGCAGCTGATGCAGCACATGAATTACGCACCCCTCTTGCTGCACTTAAAACACAAGCACAAGTTGCGTTGCATTCTAACGATATAGAAGAAAAAAATCAGGCATTACAAAAACTTATTGCCAGTGTTAATCGAAGTACTCATATAGTACAACAGCTTTTAACAATGAGCAGGCTTGTGCCTGAAGCTGCCCACATGGATGAGAAAGACGAGGTTAATCTAAGCAGATTAACCCGAGAAATACTTGCTATGCTTGCACCAGCAGCAGTGGAAAAGCAAATTGATCTCGAGTTCGAAAGTAATACAGAAAATTTAATTGTTTATGGGAATTCAACCGCCTTAGGCATATTGATTCGTAATCTTGTAGATAACTCCATCCGTTATTGCAATGAACATGGGCGCATTTTAGTTCGTCTCTCAAAGCTGCAAAATGAAGTAATGCTCGAGGTTAGTGATAATGGTCCAGGGATTCCAGCAGAATTACAATCCCGTGTCTTCGAGCGCTTTTTCCGTGTTTTGGGAAATAAAAGTCCTGGAAGTGGCCTTGGTTTAGCAATCGTTCAACAAATTGCTGAACTGCATGGAGGTAGATTACTTTTAGACACCCCCAAAGAAGGTACAGGACTCATTGTGCGATTCTTTTTACCCATCCAGGAAAATAGTCAATTATAAACGTCTATTCGCATTGATAAAAGTATTACTCCCTCGCTCCCTATGTTTACTCGTTAGCACATTCTATTTATCAAAAATCCGTACTTTTTAAATTTTTCCATTTCTTCAATTATTACCTTAATTGATTGTTAACAATAAAATATTTGTCCTTCTCATATGATATATAAAAATAATCAATTGGATTGATAACGCTCTTTTTGGTTAACATTTAACCACTTAAATAACGATTAAATAAAAGCCTTTGCAAATAAGTTTCATAAGGTAAAAGCAAGATCGCTGTAAATAGAAATTTGCGAGCCAAAACCTCATGATGAACTGATTCTTTAATGCAGTAGAGAGGTTCTTTTTTAATCCTAAAATACGTGAGGCACAATGATTAAACTATTTTCCTTTTTATTCACTCTAGCAATAGCAACTCATTCTCAAATTACCAACACGAACACCAATATAGAACAAAAGGTAAATATCCCCACTGAGCAGGTAGTATTAGAGAGATTAAGTCAATCAGCCCCAAGGTTAAATAAAGTGGTTATTAAACTTGCTTTAAGAGCATATAAAAGAGCCTTTGCGCAAGGTAAGGTTAAAAATCCCATGCTAACCATTATCGACTTTTCCGTTCCATCTAACCAACGTCGTATGTGGATTTTTGATATGCAAACATATACCTTAGTGCTTAAAACTTATGTTGCTCATGGTCGAAACTCAGGAAAGGGCACTGTGCCCTATAAATTTTCTAACGACATGTGGAGCAAAGAATCCAGTCTTGGAACTTATATTACTGAAGGTACTTACGTTGGGCACAAAGGTTATTCCTTAAATCTCAAGGGATTAGAGAAAAACTTAAACTCTAATGCCCACGATCGTCGAGTTGTCGTTCATGGGGCATGGTATGTTGAACCTGCCTTTATCAAAAAAGCGGGTCGTGCTGGCTGTTCATGGGGCTGTCCTGCCATTGCTGCAAGTCTGGCAAAATTTATTATCAATACCATTAAAAATGGCTCTGTGATATTCGCTTACTACCCCGATAGCTACTTTCTAAGCCACTCTGAATATGCTCTTTTAAAATGAGCTTTGAAAACAATTATATATTGGGAGCTATGGGGTGTTGAAAATCAAAACCAGATTCGATCAGATGATTTTGTATTTCGCTCAGGCTCCTTATTATCGCGCTGCTAACACTTGCAGAGCGTCCCGAATTAACTGTTCACAACTTTTTACCCCATCATTAACTTTCTTCACAGCTTTCAATGCCTCTTGAGGCTTATACCCCAATACTTCTAAAGCACTTACTGCTTCATCCTGATCACTCATCCTATGATCCGACTTCAAAGATTCAGAACAAGGCACAGAAAATTGTTTTAAGCTATCACGCATTTCTACTACCAACCGTTCGGCTGTTTTCTTACCTATCCCTGGTAACTTCATTAAAAAAACAGCATTTTCCTGTTGAATGCATTCAATGAACTCATTTGGGGTGATACTCGAGAGAATAGACATAGCAAGCTTTGGGCCTACTCCATTTACTTTAATTAATGCCCTAAATAATTCTCTTTCCTGACGATCTAAAAAACCATATAAAAGCAATGCATCTTCGCGAACGATGGTATGTATATGCAGGCCCACTGATCCATTTAGCGTATCTAATTTAAAAAAGGTATTTAACGAGGTTTCCACATCATATCCAACTCCATGAACATTGAGAACTAATTTTCCTGGCTGATATTTATCAACAATGTGCCCATCCAACCAACCAATCATCTTTTCCTTCTCCTTAATCCTCGCCTACCGATCACAGTTGATAAATGATGGCGCATATGACTATGACAAATTGCTATGGCTAATGCATCGGCAGCATCTTTTTGAGGCGCTTTATTTAGCGCCAGCAAACTTACTACCATGTGACTTACCTGGTTTTTTTCGGCAGCACCATAACCCACTACAGTTTGTTTGATCTCTCGTGCTGAATACTCACTCACTTTAACACGATGTGACGCTGCAGCAACCATAGCAACCCCCCGTGCGTGCCCCAATTTTAGGGCAGAGTTAGGGTTTTCATGCATAAATACTTGTTCGATGGCCACTTCTTCAGGTGAGTATTGATCCATTAATTGGCAAATGCCATCATAAATTTGCAGCAACTTTTGGCTCAACTCACCATCTGGTGTAGTGCGTATACACCCACTATCAATGTATTCAATTTTACGATCTGATTCTTTTATTAAACCATAACCTGTAATCCTTGAACCAGGATCTATCCCTAAAATAATAGTCATTAATTTATTGATTCTAATAATGTTTCGGAAAATTCCGCATTACTGTACACTTCTTGAACATCATCCAAATCTTCAAGCATATCTATTAATTTTAATAAACTTTGTGCTGATTCATCATCAATAGATACTAGCGTTTGAGCGCGCATGGTTAAATGAGATTGTTCAATCTTCAACCCCGCATTTGTTAAAGCATTCAATACACTATGATATGCTTCTACAGGGGTAATCACCTCTATCTGTTCTTCTTCAACAGAAACATCATTTGCTCCCGCATCGATAGCAATTTCCATCACCCGCTCTTCAGACTGGCCAGGCTCCATAAGTATTTCGCCTTGATTTGTAAATAGATAGGATACTGAACCATCTGTACCTAAGTTACCACCATGCTTTGTGAATGCATGGCGCACATCAGATACAGTTCTATTTTTATTATCAGACAAGCAATCTACAAGCACTGCGACACCACCGGGTCCATAGCCTTCATAACGCATAGCAACCATTGCCTCACCATCCAGCCCCCCTACTCCACGTTTAATCGCGTTATCAATAGTATCACGCTTCATATTCGCATTAAGTGCTTTTTTTACAGCATCTCTTAATCTTGGATTTGACGATTCCTCACCCCCACCAAGACGAGCCGCAACGGTAATTTCTCTAATTAATTTGGTGAATATCTTCCCTCTTTTAGCATCCTGAACCCCTTTGCGAAATTTAATATTCGCCCATTTACTATGACCAGCCATATAATACCTCAAAACCTGATTTCAACTTGCCTAAATTATACATCTTCTTTTGTTAAAAAGAATAACCGAGGCCGTTTTGGTCTCGACATTTTAAGCTTTTTTAGACTATAGTAGCCACCAGTTATTATTTTTTAAGTAATTATGATCAAAATGAGGAAAAGTAGTACTTTGGAAGACTTTACCAAGTAGCTCCCTTATCGCCATTCAATGAACATAAACTCTAAAGGAGATCAACAGTGTATTTGCAAGGATTTGGTAATTATCATCAAACTGAAGCAGTTCCAGGGGCCTTGCCCATCAATCAAAACTCACCTCAACACTGTAATTTAGGTCTTTATGCAGAGCAGCTAAGTGGCACAGCTTTTACTCGTCCAAGGCATAATAATTTACGCAGCTGGCTTTACCGTATATTGCCGTCTGTAGTGCAAGGAACATACTATCCTTATGAAGTGGAGCTTTTTAAACCTTACCATGCAGAACAACCACCAAATCCATTGCGTTGGTCCCCACTTAATTTATTCAAAGAAGAAGACTTTGACTTTGTTGACGGTCTGTTTCATCTGGCCGGAACTCCCCTAATCAATGCGTACCTCTATCAATGCACTCGCTCTATGCAGGATAAATATTTTGCTAATAACGATGGAGAAATGCTCTTTGTTCCCTATATGGGCGAAGTGAACCTACACACTGAATTTGGTAAATTAAATGTATGCCCGGGGATGATTGCCGTTATTCCTCGTGGTGTTAAATTTAAAATGGAACTCCTTAGCCCAGAAGCAAAAGGCTATCTTTGTGAAAATATTGGAAGTCCACTAACGTTACCTCAACTAGGAGTCATTGGCGCTAATGGCTTAGCTCACCCCAGACATTTTCAGTATCCGGTAGCCGCATTTGAACAAAACAAAGCCAATGTTACTCTTATTTGCAAATATCAACATAGGTTATGGACAGCAAAATGCAACCATTCTCCTCTGAATGTTGTAGCTTGGCATGGTAACTACGCCCCTTATCGTTATGATTTAAGCTTGTTTAATACAATTAATACAGTAAGCTTCGATCATCCTGATCCTAGTATTTTTACAGTATTATCTTCAGAGAGTGACACGCCAGGCGTAGCCAATTTAGATTTTGTTATTTTTCCCCCTAGATGGATGGTCGCTGAACATACATTTAGACCGCCTTATTATCACCGAAATTACATGAATGAATTAATGGGGCTTGTGCATGGTGAGTATGATGCAAAAAAAGAAGGCTTCTCACCAGGAGGTGTAAGCATTCATAATTGTATGACCCCTCATGGACCTGATCAAATAAGCTATGAAAAAGCCGTAGCACAAACGCTTAAGCCCGAAGCTTATTTGAATACATTGGCTTTTATGTTTGAAACAAGAGATCCATGGCAAGTCACTGAACAAGCAATGCGTATTCCTGAACGACAGAAGGACTATACCGATTGCTGGCAAGGACTTAAACAGGAATTTAAGATTGATTAAAAGATTGTTTTTTAGAGACAAATAAAATTCGTTATACTTTACCCAGGCAACTTTAGATATAGCCAGGGTAAAGTACAGCCTAATATCGCTGGCTAGGGGCGCGGCGAACTCCTTAGCTTATAGTTTAGCCAAATGCTTTAAACCCTTTATTTAACTCACAGCTCACTTGAAAGGTATCCATTTTCTGGTAATTAGTGGCATTCATTATCGTATTTTTTATAGAAACTTTTCCATCGGAATTAATATTATATTTAATATATTCAAAGGTAGGATTACCGTTTGCTGTAGGATTATCCAAAGTAAAGTGTCTGTCTGAAGCAGTAATCCGATTATTATTAATCACCATAAACGCATTGGGTTTTACTGAGCCTATAATGGGACTCGCAGGGAAGTTATCCGAAGTACATTCCTGAAGGTTCATGACCAGTGTAATTTCTTTTCCTTGGGCGACTGCATCAGCTATACCCGCAAATGTTGTTAATTGTTCAGCGTAAGTTATTGATGAAAATAAGACTAAAGCAGATAAAGCAATTTTTTGCATTACAGCGACTCCTTTTTAACTGTGTTTTTGGGATAAAAAATAGCCTGAGTAGACAATTTAACCGCATGCTTTGTTTACTCAGGCTACCAACTCTTCTTAAAATTTTTCAAGATAAAATTAAAATAAATCTTCTTGTGTTAAGCCCATTTTTTCTAAAAGGCTTCTTAGTGTTTTTAATGCTTCAACTTGAATTTGACGAACACGTTCGCGAGTTAAATCAATTTCCTTACCGACATCTTCCAGGGTTGCTTTTTCAAAACCTCTCAAGCCAAACCTTCTTGCAATAACCTGCTGTTGATTTTCAGTAAGCTTGTCCAATAATGATTCTATATGTAAACGTAAGTTTTCATTAGTCAAGAGTTCCGCAGGATTAACACTGTTTTCGTCGGGAATAGTATCGAGCAAGGATTTATTTTCATCAAAACCTATAGGAGTATCCACAGAAGTTACTTTATCATTCAATCCCAAAAGCTTTTGCACATCTTCTAAAGGTTTATCAACCATCTCAGCAATTTCTTCAGGGGATGGCTCATGATCAAGCTTTTGAGTCAGCTGTCTGGCAGCTCTTAAGTATACATTTAGCTCTTTAACCACATGAATAGGCAAACGGATTGTTCGAGTCTGGTTCATTATAGCCCGCTCGATTGTTTGTCGAATCCACCAGGTAGCATAGGTTGAAAATCGAAACCCTCGCTTAGGATCAAATTTTTCTACTGACTTCATCAATCCTAAATTCCCTTCTTCAATTAAATCAAGTAAAGGTAAACCTCGATTCAGGTAGCGTCGTGAAATTTTAACCACTAAGCGCAAATTAGACTCAATCATCTTTTTCCGAGCCGCAACATCTCCTTTTAAAGCAAGCGTTGCATAATGCACCTCTTCCTCAGCACTTAGCAAAGGTGAGAATCCAATTTCACTTAAGTACAATTGCGTTGCGTCCATCATTTTAATTGCACTTTTACCGCGAAATGATGGAAAAGCATGGTCATCAGAAAAATCAGGAAGCTCAAAATCTTCTTCTTCGGATTTTTCAATAAACGAATCAAGATCATCTTCTGCAATTAAAAGTGATTCATCGTCTGGCTCAGACCACTCTTCTTCTTTAAGTTCCGGCTCTTTAATTGGCTCATCGTCTTCACGCATTATTTTCACCTATAGTATTTAGCCATATCTCAAAATTATTTATTTTGAGTTCAATATATAAACAGTTCGATATAAAATCATAATTTATATCGAACTCACGTTAACTACATTATACTTCATAACAAAGAGTATTGTTGCTATAACTACAAGTAATCTGTCAACCTTTTTGTAGATAATTCAATGGATTGACAGGAACACCTGACTTTCTTATTTCAAAATGAACACCTATATATTTATGGTCAATAACACCTGCTTCCGCAATAACCTGACCTGCCTTAACATGTTGACCCTCAGCAACCATGACTCTGGCATTATGACCATAAGCAGTTAAATACCCATAATTATGTTTAATAATAATTAAGTTACCATAACCTGCCAGGCCACTTCCAGCATAAGCTACTACACCACTTGCTGCTGCAAGTACTTTTTCACCTTTTCTACATGCAATGTTTATGCCTTTTTTACCTTGATCAGGAATAAATGTGGTCACGACACGCCCACTTACTGGCCATAACCAGCCTGAAGCAGAACGAGCATATCGATTCGCAGGTGAATGGATTACTACTGGCCTGGGCTTAGGAGGAGGATAATACTGCGGCTTATATGTGTTAAAATTGCGCGAAACTCGCTTATGACGCGGAATATTTCGTAAGTTAATGACTTGCCCGACTCTCAAAGAATAAGGCGGATTAATATGATTTAAACGAGCCAAAGTCTTAAAATCAGTATCATAACGAAATGCGATTGAATAAAGAGTCTCACCGCGTTTCACAATATGTTCTTTTTGAGAATACCATCGTAACTCGCTAACCGGTGCCCAATTTTTTCCGCAACCAACCAAGAGCAGTGGGAAAATAAGGTATAAGAACTTTTTAAAAAATGAACTTATCATCGAGTACCTCAACCAAAACCTGAATAATTCTGTTGAGCTTTGCAAAGATTTCTACTATTCCTGAAATCGTTATAGCTAAAAGCCCAAGTAGATTGTTCAGGTTAAATTAACGTGGGTTTGACACAAAAAAAGCATGGAAATGCCTTTTATGCCGCTAAACGCACCTTCTCCTGTAAAATGCTCAGCATTTATACGAGATCTGGTTTTAATAAAACGGTCGCTATAATAAAATAAAACCATTTTTTATAGCGAATTAACACCAAATTATGCTTCTTGAACTTGGATACCATTAAGCCAATGAGCTAACTGATCAAACAATTTATAATTTGTCATATCTAAATGAAGGGGTGTGATCGAAACATAGCCTTCATTAATAGCATGAAAATCAGTTCCAGGTCCTGCATCAGCTTCCGCCCCTGGTAAACCAATCCAGTAAATAGGCCGCCCTCTGGGATCAGTATCCTTGACAACAGGCTCTGCTCCATGACGCGTTCCTAATCGAGTGACTTGCAAACCTTTTATTTTATCTAAAGGTAAATTAGGGATATTAACATTGAGAATAGTCTGTGAGGGCAACCTATGGGTACTAAGTTGCATCACCAATTGTTTCGTAATGATTGCTGCTGTTTCATAATGTTGAATATCATGACCCACCATTGAAATTGCAAGTGCGGGCAATCCCAAATAACGACCTTCCATAGCAGCTGCGACTGTACCTGAATAAAGGATATCATCACCTAAATTTCCACCCTCATTAATTCCAGAGACAACCATATCAATTTCAGAGTTTAAAAATCCAGTTACTGCTAAATGCACGCAGTCAGTTGGAGTGCCCTCGACGCTGTAATATCCATTTTCCAGTTGTTTAACTTTTATTGGTCGAGATAATGTTAAAGAATTACTTGCACCACTTCTGTTTCTATCTGGGGCAACCACTTCAATGTCTACAAAAGATGAAAGCTCTTTAGCCAAGATATTAATTCCAGGTGCAAAAACTCCATCATCATTACTGATCAATACTCTCATGATTAACTCTTGGGTGATTCAAACCATCTAACCACTGCCAGGTGATCAGCTAAATCTTGTTTCTTCTTCATTAAACTTGCTTCCAGGTTTTCATTATTTCGTTCGGTATTTAATTGACTTTGCTCTTTAGCGATAGCTTCTTGCAAGGCTATAATTTTTTGGCCAAAGCCTTGGGGACTCATCTGTAATTTATATGCAAGCTCGTTCATACGAGTAGCAAGCGCTTCCATGTGTTCACAAGATAATCCCTGGGGTTGTCTCTCCGGGCAGGCTTTCAGTGCTTGTTGTAATTCATCAGGATGCGTTTGGTAATAATATTCGTTTTTTGCTGAGCAAGAGGCCAATCCCAACGTAATTAATAGTGCCACCCAACATTTATTCATACTCAACCTATTGTAAACTACAAAACACCAATATTATCATTAGACAAACTCTAACGCCATCTGTATGAGAGAACCATGCTTGATTTTAAATTGCAACGTGATCCACAAACTGGTGAACAATACCTCGAAACTTCCATTTGTGGTAAACCCCTTCTAACTACACCACAGCTGAATAAAGGCACGGCATTCACCAATGAAGAAAGAAAAGAATTCGGCTTATTAGGCAAGCTTCCTCATCGAGTTGAAACAATCGATGAGCAAGTGAAACGCGCGTATTTACAGTATTCAAGTTATACGACACGCTTGCAACAAAATATTTATCTGAATAATTTACATGATAAAAACCAAATTCTTTTTTATAAGTTAATTATCAAGCATTTAGGTGAAATGTTGCCTACAATTTATACCCCTATTGTAGGTACAGCAGTAAAACGCTTTAGTCATGAGTACAGACAACCTCGAGGCTTATACATTTCCCATTCCGATAAAAATCAAATTGAAGAAATACTAAAAAATCGATCTAATCCTGAAATTGACGTGATCGTTGTAACGGATGGTGAGGGCGTCCTGGGTATTGGTGATCAGGGTATCGGTGGCATGGATATTCCAGTGGCAAAATTAATGGTCTATTGTTTATGCGGTGGTATTGAACCAACACGAACATTACCTATATTTCTTGATGTAGGTACAAACAACCAAGATTTATTAAATGATCCAATGTATTTGGGATGTCGTCATCCACGCATTAATCCAGCAGCATATGATGATTTTATTTCTGCTTTCGTTCATGAAATTCACAAGCAATTCCCCAACGCTTTTTTACATTGGGAAGATTTTGGACGAGGTAATGCACGTCGTATCTTGGAAAAATTCCAAGATCAATTATGTACTTTCAATGATGACATTCAAGGAACGGGTGCCGTAACCTTGGCTGCCTTATTAGCTGCTTGCGATGTAACAAATTCAAAATTACACGAACAGCGCATTGTAGTTTTTGGTGCAGGCTCAGCGGGCACTGGTATTAGCGACCAAATTGTTGATGCTATGGTACGTGAAGGAATTAGTCCAGAAGAAGCCTATCAACGCTTTTGGCTAATCGACAGACAAGGTTTATTACTTAATACTGACCCGGATCTTACTGAAGCTCAAAAAGCTTATACTCGTGATCCTAGCGAAATCGCACAATGGGCAATTAATGAAAAGCATCATCCCTCACTCACCGATACCGTGAGACATGTTAAACCAACCATTCTTATTGGTTGTTCTGCTCAGCCAGGAGCGTTTTCGCAAGACATCATAGAAACAATGTCCTCTCATTGTGAGCGCCCCATTATTTTTCCACTTTCTAATCCAGATGAACGATGTGAAGCAAAACCAGCAGATATATTAACCTGGAGTCAAGGAAAGGCATTAATTGCAACGGGTACAGCATTCCCTCCAGTAGAATTTCACAATCGTATGGTACAAATTGCCCAATGTAATAATGCGTTGGTATTCCCGGGAATAGGTCTTGGAGTGCTTTCTGTAAATGCTACTCGACTCACCAAAGAGATGATTTTGGCTGCTGCGCATGCTCTATGCAAATTTGCACCCAGCAAAAAAGAAAGTTACCTTCCCTTACTTCCTTCCCTGGACGATGCCCAAACAGTTGCTAAAGAAATTGCTATAGCTGTAGCGCGTTGTGCTATTGACTCAGGGTATGCTCAGAAAAATCAAGATGCTGACCTGGAAAAAGTAGTGGTAGATATGTTTTGGGAACCCCGATATTTACCGTTTAAATTTATAAAACCCTGATGTAATTTCTGGATAAAAGCAAAACGAAACCTGGTAATATTAGTGTTATTACCAGGCTATCCTTCGGCGTTACTTTTTCCCGGTTTTTACAAAATTCACTTTAATATTTCTCAACGTCGCACTCGAGGGCTCCCAAGAGCGCGCATATTTCAATTGAATTTCAGTACTTTGAGGAAAGTTTACTCCTTTTTGTAACGTAAAAATAAAATGCATTTGCCCCCCAGCGCCCATCAGTTTAGTTTTTGGCTGTTCATATGAACTGTTACTTAGGGTCAATAACTTTTTATTGTATTGAACAACAGACCATTGAAAACCGGTAGTTGGATTTGCCGGTAAAGTGACTTCAAAACTTGGACTACTCACATTAACATTTAGAGTCGGATTATCGTTTGCATAACTCATCGTTGAAATACCAAAAAATAAACAGCTAAGTACCCTTTTCATTGATAAACTCCTTTTGTGCTCTGTAACTCAGTTTAGACTATTTAATGAATAGCAGCTAATATCAAAACCTGAACATGCTGTAAATCCAATAATCCTTTACTTTTCATTTTATTTTAAATATTAATCTTGATCTTAAAGCATAGAAAAGCGATTATCTTATCTTTTTTAATCACAGTTAGGAGCGCGTGTGGACTACGAAACCATGGAATTTGATGTTATCATCGTAGGTGCAGGACCGGCGGGGTTATCTGCTGCGATTAAACTAAAACAGCTTGCGCTCAACGCACAAAAAGAAATTTCCGTTTGTATTTTAGAAAAAGGAGCCCAAGTTGGAGCACATATTCTTTCAGGAGCCGTTCTAGAGCCGAGAAGTCTT
This sequence comes from Legionella longbeachae, assembly GCF_004283175.1. Taxonomy (GTDB): domain Bacteria; phylum Pseudomonadota; class Gammaproteobacteria; order Legionellales; family Legionellaceae; genus Legionella; species Legionella longbeachae. Next base: position 228,045 of record NZ_RXNW01000001.1, on the reverse strand, counting down.
AAAGAATTACTCCCTGGTACCTGGCAAGAAGCTCCTTTAGATACACCTGTCAAAGAAGATTTTTTTTATTTTCTAACTCAAAAACATTCATATAACCTTCCTACACCCAAGCCTATGCACAATGAAGGAAATTATATTATAAGCTTAGGCGAGCTTTGTATTTTTCTTGCGGAACAAGCAGAGGCTTTAGGTTGTGAAATTTATCCCGGCTTTTCTGCAGTAAATGCACTTTATAATGATCAGAATCAAGTAATTGGGGTAGCAACAGGTTGTGTTGGTCTCGATAAAAATAAAGAAAAAACTCATAATTATCAGCCTGGAATGCATTTACTTGCAAAACACACTTTATTAGCAGAAGGTTGCCGTGGACAACTTAGTCAACATTTAATGTCGCATTATCATTTAAGGGATAAAGTGAATCCACAAACTTATGGTTTAGGTATTAAGGAAATATGGCAGGTCAAAGCTGAACAACATAAACCAGGACAAGTCATTCATACAGTAGGATGGCCAATGGATCATGCAACTTATGGCGGTTCATTTGTCTATCATTTATCAAATCAACGTGTTGCTCTTGGTTTTGTAGTGGGTCTTGATTATAAAAATCCATGGTTAAATCCTTTTGCAGAGTTTCAACGTTTCAAAACACATCCGTTAATTAAACCTATGCTGATGGGTGGTGAGCGCATCAGCTATGGCGCCCGTGCACTTAATGAAGGCGGATGGCAATCTTTACCAAAGCTGACTTTTCCTGGTGGCGCATTAATTGGTGATGCAGCAGGCTTCCTTAATGTTCCTAAAATTAAAGGAATACATACCGCCATGCAGTCAGGAATGTTGGCGGCAGAGGCATGCTTTGAGGCTTTGCAACAAGAGAATCCTAACCCAACTGAGCTCACCAGTTATACTGAAAAAGTCAAAAATTCCTGGTTAGAAAAAGAACTGTATGCCGTACGTAACATAAGACCAGGGTTTAAATATGGACTTTTGCCAGGTCTAATCAATGCTGCTTTTGAAACTTATATTACTCGAGGACATTCTCCCTGGACACTTACTAATCATGTCGATAACAAAACCTTAATTCCAGCAAATAAAGCAAGAAAAATAGACTATCCAAAACCTGATGGCGTTATTACTTTTGATAAACTCTCTTCAGTATTCTTGGCAAATACGTATCATGAAGAAAATCAACCTTGTCATCTTGTATTGAAAAATCAACAAGTGGCAATTGACATCAATTTGAAGGAATATGCTTTTCCCGAAGGCCGTTACTGTCCTGCTGCAGTATATGAAATAATTGCAGAAGAAAAGGGACCCCGATTACAAATTAATGCGCAAAATTGCATTCACTGCAAAACATGTGATATTAAAGATCCGCGACAAAATATAGTTTGGCATGCGCCTGAAGGTGGAGGCGGCCCCAATTACTCTGGAATGTAATCTTGTCAAAAGCTGAGTATGAGCCTAGCCGCCCATTTTCTTGCCTAAATCCCTCTGGTTAAGAGCAGAACTTTAAGCAATATTTGCCAGCCCTTTCATTTGGTGACAAAGCAGATGTTCATCTTACATTTTGATTATTTCTGCTGAAAACCAAGTTTAGGTCTGATGCATAGGATTATAAATAAACAGGAAGGTAAATATGTTTCGATATGAAGCACCCAATCCATATAATAATGAAGGATCATTTTTTTCATTCTTAACTTCAAGTTCTGTTTCCTCAAGCCACAAAATTGGTAAATTAGTAGTACCAGCACAATCGCGGGAGCCCAAAACTATAGGTGAAATGACCTTGAATCAATTTGCTCATACAAATGGCCTTGTTATTCAAGGTGGATATGTGGGTACACATGATAGTGCAGTTTTAGATACAATTGAATTAAAGCCAAAAACAGAATCCAACTCTTCTCTTGGAAACCAACATTTTATTATTAAATTTAATGGAAATGGGATGTTTTATCAGGATGTATTACATGATTTTGCCTATGATGCAAACAAATTAAACGTAACCATCATTGGCTTTAACTATCGGGGTGTTGGCAACAGTAAAAAAACACCTGAGACCTTCCAAGATCTGGTAACTGATGGTATTGCACAAGTGCAACGCTTGTTAGACAGTGGTATTGATTCAAAAAAAATTACCTTAGATGGATTATCGCTTGGTGGTGGTGTCGCCACAATGGTGGCTAGTCATTTTCATAAAATAGGTAAACCAGTTTATTTGTGGAATGATCGTTCTTTTGCTTCAATCTCAAAAGCAGCTGCTGGTGTTATTGCCCCCGAAATAGATAATATTTTTGGTGAGACTTTATCAACATCTTTTGAATACACATCCTGGAGTTTAATGAAACCTGCAGGATGGGATGTTAATGTAGCTAAAGCCTATAACGAAATTGCAGATGAGTACAAAAATCATATGTATGTAGCTAAAAAATCAGCCCTTTCTTGCGGTGATGGTGTAATTGCTCATCGAGCATCATTGCACGAAGGAGTAAAACAAGATGAAAAGAAGAGAGGAATTAGTACTGCTCATAAAGTATATGCCCAAAATGGCTTTTTTGGTGGCGGTCATAATATGTCGCGAAGTGATTTAGTGAGTGCAGAAAATACTTCTCTTACTGGACAAGATCAATTCGACAATTTTATTAGAAATCACACTAATTACAGCTTCTAAAATCAATGAAGGGGCAACATTTTACCCCCTTCTAACCTCACACTCCATGCCTACTAAATTAGCGCTGTTTTTATCTATCTTTGTTTTTCTACTTGGGCTAAAAATGATGCATATTTGTAAAAAACCTTCCTGAGCTAACATTAAGCCACTTTTATCGGGGATAGAATTAAGTAGCATTTAGTAAAAACAAACTTAACCTAGAGCGCCATTTCCTTTTATATAAGCATGCATCCATACGAATAGCCATTGTCTGTATTTAAGCCAGAATTTTCTTCGTCTGTTGTTGGCTCCTTAGCCTCCTTTATCGTCTTATTGGTCACTTCATTAATCATATCTTTTTTAGGTTGAGGAACCTTTTTTTCAAAAATTTGTCTTGCTTTTTGCATTTCTTTTTCGTCCTCTAAGGAATACCAAATCAGCTCTGTACCATCCAAGAAGTTAATTTGGTAAGTCGCTAAATGAGTGTGTTCAAAAAATCTCCCTCGATAGCTACTTTTTGATTTTTCTTCATCATTTATATTTACATGGATCCCCGTGACTGGTTTTCCTTCAAAAGCTAATTTCATTTGTTGTTTTAAATCCTCATCAAAAAATAGAGAATTAGCTTCCTCAAATACTTTTTTATATTTTTCTATATTACTTTTTATTTTTAGTTGCTTAAATATGTTCCATTTAGCATCTAATAATTTTTCTGCTTGATTTAATTGCCAAGACATGTAAGGGGACATAAAGTTCATCCAGCGAACTATAAGTTTCTCAAGCCTTTTTAAGCAGTTCACATGATTATCGAAACTACTAGAGTCTTGCTGTTGGTCTTTGATAATGCTTTTAAATTCTTGATTTAAATCAATTAATGCTAATCTTTGCGATTCAGAAAGCTTCATTTGATACGTCCTTATATTAATTGAAGCCCAATCGTATTCAATATAAAAATTGATTGCAATCGAGTATTCAAAAATTCTATGAACCAATGTTCAATATCTTCTTGAAAGTTAACAAAAAATACAGGAACTTATGAGCCAAATTAGTACAATATGAGCCTTTTAAAGTGTAGGAATTTATCAAATGAAATTTAGTCCCACTACGAACCCAGAGCATTTGCAAGTGATAATCAAACCCACATTAAATAGATTAGTTTTTAAATCAGATGAGGAACTCGCAGAAAGTCTAAAAACACTACCTAAAGAAATAGATTTTGATGTACCCGATGAAGAATTCAACACTATTCTCTATCTTGCAGCTGCAAATAACCACATAAAAACAGTAAGCTATTTATTATTGGAAAAAAAAGTGAATCCCAATATTAAAGTATCTGAAGATTTAACCGCTGCCCATATTGCTGCTGCAAAAGGATATATTGATATATTAGAGAAATTAGCAGGTTGTGAAAATATTCAATTTAATGAAAAAGACCGATACGGAGAAACACCTCTATTTCGCGCTATAGGGAATGCCCCAGATGAAAAACTTTTAGAAATTATACGTTTAATTATTAACAAAGCCCCTTCTTCAATTTCAGTTCCGAATGAAGATGGAATTTCCCCTATCGAACTAGCACTTCAAAGACAACATCTGCCAGTAATTTATTTACTCTTAGAAAATGGTGCTGATGTTAACAAACGTTGCTGTATGACTGCTGCAAATATGATGATGTCACAAAGCGTCCCGAGCAGAAAATTAGCTAATGGTTTCGTATTTTTTACTGGTTCGACGGAAAATGATAATTTACGCCAATGCGCTAAATTAATTATCGAAACATATAACAAACAACATCTCGCTGAGAATGTTAAAGAGTTGGCAATAAGCAACAGGCTCAACTAATTTTAATTAATTTCTCAGGATAGATATTGTCTAAGCAAATAAGCTTTAACAATATCTTCCTTTCCTTTGATTGAAGCCTGGGTTAGTTTTTAATTCACGCTATTAATAACAAAAATCATCTTTTGTGATGGTCTCTGGGTGTTCCTAAGTAGTAGTTCAAGACTTCAATATATTGTAATGTCTATTAAAAAATATCTGAATTGTATTTTTTTATAATAATTCATCAGGGTGTGTTGATAATTCGTACTATTCAATACATCTACGTTGCGGGAGATCCGAATTTGAATTGTCAAAAATCCTTAACTTGAATTAAAAATAAATCTTCATGGAAGTCATTATTAGGGTCAGGAAATGTGCCATTTGTAAAATTTACGTATTTTTTTAACTTTCTTTAAAAACCATTATTAGAAATGTCGTAGAATCTATTCCTTTACAGAACTACCAAGAATTTAAGTAACAAGAGAAATAATGACGAAGATCAAAAAATTAATAATTGTTTGTACCACCGCTTTACTACATCTGACTAATTTTAATTCAATAGCCGCAAATACTGACAATCCCAATCAGATGGAGGTATTTTTAATTTCAGATCCTCATGTGGACATTACAAAACGTCAACCAACTCGAATAAATCCACAGCCGAATATTTCTGAAGAGTTAGATCCACAAAGTTTTAAGTTTTTAATAGCGAAAATAGGCGAGCAAATCGACTCGCATCAAGAACAAAATCCTGCTGTTTTGTTGCTCGGCGACTTACCCGCCCATAACGCATATAAACGTAAGACCACTCGAGATAATATTAGTTTTGTTTTTGAGCAACTTTATGAAAAAATAAATCCATACCCATATTTTTTTGTTTTTGGTAATAACGATTCTTTGCAAAGGAATTATGGCCCTTTTACCTATAAAGACCAATCTGCTTTCGATTTATTACAAAACGTCACAGGTAACAATGATGGATTTCTCTCTACAGGCCTAAAATGTCCTTTTGATGTTAAGCCTTGCATCAGCAATGAAAATAAAAACTACGGTTATTACTCTTCTTATTTAGGAGATCATCTGAAGCTTATTTCACTAAACAGCGTTGTATTTGTATCTAGACCAAACTTCTCCCCTTCTCGTGATGGAGCTAAAGAGGAACTTCAATGGTTGGAAAAGGAAATTAGAACAAGTAAAGCAAACCATGAGAATATTCTATTAGCCATGCATGTTCCACCTCAGAATTGGGAATCAATCTATAAAGAATCATTCATAAAAATAATAAAAACTTATCCAGAAATCATACTTGGTATGGTAGCAGCTCATACTCATTTTGATGAGCTTCATGCGATTAAAAGTGAAAATAAAAACTTTGTAATCCCAATCATATATTCAGCATCTATTGGATCTGATCATGGCAACGCTTCTTCCTTTAAAATTCTTAATTTATCAAGAAAAAATGACACTGCTTCATGGCAATTGAAAAATTATGTCACTTATAATTTTATTGGTTCTACTGCTGAAAAAAGCCAGCTCAATCTATACTATGATTTTAATCAAGCATTTTGTTTGAATTCTTCTACAGAAAATGTCAGTAATTGCCTCAAAAAGCATATTCGTAAAAATAAATTTGATAATGCAACAAGCATCTTGATGAGTAAACATTATACCGCAGGAAATCCCAATAATAACCAAAAGATCAACACATCTTCAAAATGGCTCATGATAATAAAATAATGAATCAACATTACTATCATGAAAATAGCAAGTCGAAACTTTTGGCTCACTCTATTTTTGATTCCCATGACAGGATTTACGATGTCATTATATCGATTTAGTACCCATGATATACGTTGGATTGACGATAGAGTGCTTAACTAATAAAACAAAAGTTTCATTTTATTGCTTCCCAGAACGCAATATGGGCACCCGTAGGATCTACGACCACTGCAAATAGACCCATATCACTAAATTGGGTAACAGCGACTTTTACTGTAGCACCATGCTTGATCGCCTTGTCTAATGTATCCTTTATATTTTCTACCAAAATATATCCCATCCAATGAGGTGGAATTTTATCATGTCTCTCAATGGGTATTTCCCAAATCCCTCCTATCGATTTATCGCCTGTACTTGTTCTAAATAAAGTGTAGATCATATCGCCCACGGCTTCTTCAGTATATTGCCAGCCTAATACATGCCTATAAAACTCTTTTGCAGCGATAACATTAGTGGTCGCTAATTCATTCCAACAAAACTCACCCAATTTTGACGTGCTCATGTTGATCTCCCTTATTCATTTCGGATTTAGCAATAAAGGTACTCCTATATGTTGTCCTTGGTGAAGTAACCGTAAGAAAAAATGCAGAATTCCAGAGCTTCCTACCATCAAATCTGCTGTGGCAACATTAGGATCTTCAGCTAACCAATAATATGACCCTGTTTCCGTTGTTTTTCTCATTGCATAAATAAATTTTGCTAAAAATGAAGCTCTCTCGAGCCATTCCTCTTCACCTAATACACGAAACGCTTCCAAATAAATATCACCTAAACCACTTAAGCCATGGCATTGACTAAGATTAGGATAGCGCAAATTAATAGGATGAATCCTTAATGCTTGACGAACTAAATTTGCATACTCCTTTTCATTGGTCAACTCATATAGTCTTAAAAACGTCAATGCAATACCTGGGCCGCCATGACACCACCAGCGCCACATAACTGGTGTTTTTGTGTTGTAAGTCCACATGATTATAGAGTCGTCATCTATTTGCTGATGAATTGCCTGGCTCTGTAACCAGTTTATTGCACGTAGGGTGCTTGCCCAAGCTACACTGTCATTTTCTCGCAGAGAAAATTCCATTAGAAAATAAGCAATACCTGCAACACCATGAGCAAAACCAGATAAAATTTCTCCTGACATTCCAGTCACACCTTTGGGCATTATCCAAGAGCCATCAGCTTGCTGGCTTGCAATTAAATAATCAGCACATTGCCTTATATTTTCTTGAAATGACTCTATGCCCAAGCGGTCGAAGCAATACATTCCTGCTACCCCCTGGCCCGCAGCGCCATGCGTGATATCAGGCCAATCTACAGTTTTATTCAAACAATTATAAATTATTTTAATTAACGACTCATCGAAGCTTTGAATACCTGTCGATATTGCCTCTGTCAAAGCAACACCTACACCTGCTGCTCCGAAGTGTAATCCAGGTAAAGCACTATCCACTGTATATTGATTTGAAATCAACCAATTTATAGCCTCCTGGACTCTTATCTTGCCTTCTTGAGGTAACAATCCAAACTGAGCCAATCGGCTCAAGGCATAAACAACTCCAGACACACCTCGGTTAGCGCTGCGTCGAATATCATAGTGCTGAGTATAACGATGTTTGATTTGATGTTGCGCTCCATTTTCTATTGATATCGATAACCAAAGGCCGTTTTCAGATTGAATGGAGCCTGAATGCAATAAACCTTGAGTTCCGTGTACTAGTATATTCTGGATTTCTTCTTGAGTGAGCAATGTTTCCTTTGGACTTTTTATTTGTTTTAGCTTCAATTCTGAAATTGACTGTGCAAGAACCGAAGAAATAACTTCAAGTGAAGGACGAATTATGGGATTGCTATTGGTACAGTCTATTATGATTTTTAGTAATGGCAGCGGAGCACCTTGGGTTATTTCCTGTAAGCCAGCAAGGAAACCATCACCATTCTTATGGACAATACGGCGAGGATCAATACCAGTTAAGACTAGCAGCAATACACATCCAATTGCATATAAATCATCAGCGATGGCTGGAGCTTCCCGTTTTTCTTGTTGTGGTGACATAAAACCGGCGGTGCCGAGTCCGAACGCAGGAGCAGGATCATCTAAAGCATGACATAGTTCTAAATCCAGCAAATAAAGTTTGTCATTCTCAGCAAGCCAAATATTGGATGCAGTTAAATCACGGTGTACATAGCCCATCGCATGCAATTGACTAACAACTCGTATAAGCTTTTGATACCAAGTAAGTAATAGTATTTTTTTATCGAGCGAGAGAGCACCAAAGCTGGCCCCATTTAATGTTTGCACAGCAAATGTTTCAATGCTCTTGCCTTCAATCCACTCTAAGGGTAAATACCCATCCCCTTCGACTTCAAAATAATCATCAGCAAATGGAGTAGGGAGATGTTGACTAAGATTAGCGTGTAGTTCGGCTTGCCGTTGTAACCGAGTGCGCATATCTCTATTGTAATAGTCAGACATACAGAATTGTTTGCCCTGCTTGAGAACTTTTAATCCAACAGAATTTTGGCTACGTAAATCCAATACCTTGAAAATCGCTCCTTTGGGTTGATCCCGTATCATGTCCAAAATTAAATAACCAGGACCAAATAATTTAGTTGGTTTACCATCCACAATGTGTATGGATTCAGTCAAATTATGATCTTGCGTTAATTCAAGGCACCAATTTTTAAATGGATTTTCTACTCCATCAGGGCATTTGAATGGAACTTGATATTCATCAATTCGTAGCGATTGATCCGGTGCATAGATCATAAGTCGCGTTATTCCCAAACGATCTTGTTTAATAATTGGATTAAAGCCACCGTATCGTGTATAAATGATATCCCCTAAACGCATGTCTGAGATAATACGAGGACCAAGCATCCCTTGAGTTAATTGAACAAGCTCTTGGGCTAATTGCACTGCGTGCTTATCATCTTGAGGATAAATAGTCATAAATTTACCTATTTGAGTCCTACCTAATTCTCCTTCATTGAGATAGCCTAAGGTCATAAAATCTTTTGCGATTTTAAAGGAAGGCACTTTATGCTTTAAAAGAAAAGGAATAATACAGTTGAGTAGTCGGATTGCTTCTCCTGGAATGGTGGAAATATGCAATTTCCACCCCTGTATGCGATCCGTTTTCCCAACAGATGCCCAAGGACCACGTAATTGGGGCTCCAAATTAAATGAGCGTAGATAATTTGCATAATCAATATCTTGTGCACGGTAATTAATAAACTCTTTATTTTGATCACTGTATGCCATAATTGTTCCCTCATAAATTCATAATTCCGTTTATTGCATTTGAAGATGAGAGGTATAACCACAGCTGTTCCCACAGGTTGAACCACAGCTATCTCCAGAACAAGTCACATCACAAGTGCTACCACCGCACGTGCTGCCACAAGTTCCCGTGGTGCAACAACAAGTCACATTTTCGTCACATATTAAATAGCCACTATTAAATCTTGCAGAGTCCATCACGGCTACTCGCATTTTTTCTTTGGTATTTGTTGTTGTACTGCAAGTAGGGCCACAAGTACTTTCAGTACAGGTTTCTCCACAGGTTTGCGGACAATCAAAATATGGAGTTCTATTGCTATCTTCTCGTGTCAATGGCATTTGCTTGACTAATCCTTGCACGATAGCTTGAAGGTTCGCATGTAGAAATAGCCCATTATTTGAGGGGTCCTTTTTCTGTAATTCTTTTACGGCTTGTTCTGGTTCAAATACAAGTTTATGAAAAAAATCAGGATCTTTTTTAGCACGGTCAATCAAATGGGTAATTTGTTCCTTGTTCATGATATCTTCCTTGACTACGATTGCTAAATAGAAAAACTTTGGCAAGCCACGTTATTGACTTGCCAAACAAGTTGATAGTGTTCAATTTTAACGAACTCCTCCGCCTCCTCTTCCAAATTTTTCTTGGACATTTGTTGTGTAGCCACAACTTTGCCCACAGGTATTATCACAACTGCTGCTGCAAGTATTACCACACCCCTCCAGGGCTGAACCAAAGTCACCAAATCCAGCGGCCCTTGTTGCTCTCTCTCTTTCAAAAGTGAGGTTGGTGGTGTACCCACAGCTTTGACCACAGGTATTATCACAACTACTGGAACAAGTATTCCCACAACCATCCAAGGCATCTTTAAGATGAGAAAAATAAACTCCGCCTTTTAATTTTTCAACCGCAGTAATATTTGTGGTGTATCCGCAACTTTGCCCACAAGTATTATCACAACTAGTCGAGCAAGTGTTACCACAACCATCAAGGCCCAATATATTTGCAAAAAGTTCTTCTATATTTGAAGAGACTATGCTTCCACGACTATGCCTGTCCAAATTATCAAGGGTACTTAATACTTTTTCGGGTTCAAAAACGAGAGAGTGGAAAAATTTTGGGTCTTTTTTGGCGCGTTCTATTAACTCATTAATCGCTTTTTGATCCATGATTATCTCCTTATATTTAAATAATAAAATTCCTTTTACAGCTACAGCTTATACAGCTAACCGTTTTAAATTTTTTTTATTATGTAAATAACTGCAGAAAAACACGGCCTAATTGATTAAATTTTGAACACATCTTAATAATATTAGGTACATTTGCATTTTTTGTCAAGAAAGGGAGTTTTTGAAAATAGAAACAACTACATTCTATGATTATTGACCCAGCTTCGAAAATTTTTGCATCCCCAAAACCAGGGGATGCAGACAATTGGCATCCCGATTTATGAAAAAGAGTGAAACCTTTTTATAAGCTGGGCTACAAATCATCAGCTAATAAATACTGCACCTACCTCCCAGAATTTTAATACCCACTATTAAAATTTAATTAACAATTTTAAGAATACGCTAAGGCTTTAGCCATAAAATGGTCGCTATTAGTTCAATAAGATCAAAAGGAATTCAAAATTGAACTGATGAATTTTTTAACCTAGTTTTAATTGGAGTTGTCCATGCATAGCAAAACAGAAATATCAAGCAGCAAACGTTCGATCATTAATCATGAGCATTTGATCAGCGATGAAAATTACATGATTGGAATTTATAGAACTGGTGGTGATTTATCAATTTATGCTGAATCACCAAAGGGAGTTGAACATTTCCATATAAGTCGAGGAAACAGTCTTGATATGGTTATTTTAACAGAGACTTTAGTAGGAACATGGGTACACAATCAATTATTGCGAACTGTGGAACAAGCAGAACAGATCCGCGCATTAAGAATGAGATCTCATGAGTACATGGAGCAGGCAATTACACGTACCGAATGCGAACAATTCAAAGAAGTATTCATTGAGGCTTGCAAACAAAGGATAAGCAATCAATCAGAGATTGATTATTATTTGCAAACCGCTTTAAATAAATTAAGCGGTGAAACAGAGATAAGTTATAGACCCAAACTGGCAGAGCAATGCAGTATTCTCTAAATTTATATATAAATTAGCTCGAAGCTTTAAGCTTCGGGCTATCGTAAAGAATTTGACTCATTTGCAAACCTCGTTGTTCTCAGCTATACCTCAAAAAGAAACCGTTAAAAAAGTCATTTAACGTGGGTTATGAATAAGCGATTTTATTAGAGAACCAGCTCCGTTCATGCTGAAGAGATGTGTAAGCCTCCGTCTCAAAGCCTATACACGAAGTCGAGAAGGAGGCTGAATCTGAATAGATTCCTTATCCAAGTTGACGTTACTTGCATCTGCGGTTCGCTCATATAGGTGGCGTTTTATGGACAAACTTAATCTCAATTTACTACGCGCACTGCATGCATTATTAACCTGTCGCCATCTTACTATTGCAAGCAAAAAAATGGGGATAAGCCAATCCTCAATGAGTGTTTATTTGAAGCAACTTCGTGATCATTTCCATGATGATCTTCTTGTTCGCGGTCAAGGCAATATCCAACAATTAACTCCTTTAGCAAATTCATTGATAGGAAAAACCCGAGAAGCGATTTCGCTGATTGAAACCTTATTTAATACTACGGAAACGTTTGATCCCTTAACCTCAAAAAGAACATTTTCAATTGGGATGACTGATTTATTGGCAATTTTATGGACTCCAGATTTGATTCGTCAATTGGAACAAGCTGCTCCAGGAATAAAATTGAATATAAAGCATCCTAATTATTTAAATTCTGTGGAAGTGTTTGAATCCGGAGATATTGATTTGATGATTGGCATGTTCGAAGGAGTCCCGGAAAACTTAAAACAACAAAAGTTACTCCAGGACGAAGCCGTCATAGTTGGAGACAGTCATCATCCAGGTATCCAAGACGGGAAAATCACCATGGACGAGCTATTAAAATACCCATTAATTCAATTTTCATTAAGAGAAACCCCTTTTTACAATTATTTTGATCGTTATTTAAATAAGCTAGGACATGACAAGCGGGTTTCCATTAGCCTAGGGCAAGGAATCATGCCTTTACTTGTGCTCACTGATTCCAATTATCTTACTTTAAGTATTCGTCGCGTTGCTGAAAAGATATCTCATTTCATACCATTAAGCATTGCTTCAGTACCCTTTGAGGTTGACAGTTATCATTGTTATCAATATTGGCATCAAAAAGACGATGTTGACCCGGGACATCGCTGGTTAAGAGAACTGGTTCTGTATCAAGCTAAAAATGCCTATAAATGAGAGCTACTTAAAGCTAATGAAAAACTAACTCTTGAAAGGTGGTTTATCTTTACCTTTTTCCTAGAAGACCATCACGAACTGAGGGCCTCAAAAATATGAAAGCGTTTTGTCCCTACTCGGTTGAACAGACCTAGTGATTGGGCTATTAAATTAATACAAATTCGTTATGTGATTGCTCTTTGACTTTGTCCAAAAGCACACAAGAAGATGAACTTATTGATAAAAAATTTTTTATGATATTTAAAATTCTATCAATAAATGATCCAATAACCCCGTCATGCACAATAAATTGTTTTATATCCTCTGAATCTCTATATTTTTTAATTTGTTCTTGAAAAGTGAGAATTACTATTTTTGCCCCTTCATCACCGCTCAAATTATTTTGTCTGGCATTTTTCATAATTTGAATGAGCATTTCAGGAAGGTAATTCATAATTTCCTTTCTTTTTTGTAAATTATTTAATGTCATATTGTTGGGATAAAGCCATTTCGTCCATATATTTTTTAACTCATTATGAATCTTATCTTGTTCCTTAATTAAATCATCAAATATCTCATTTAATAGTTTTATGCTCATAATATTCCCACTTATAACCAAATATAATGTCTTATATTTAACCAATTAAACCGATAGAAATCCAATTAATTATATTCGTATGTTATATAATTTTTTTAAATATCCGATGTAAGACAAGACACACGAACAAGTTAATACTGTAAGTCCATGATGGAGCACATTCAATTTATCAATAAGTCTATAACTACGAAGCCATCACAGGGGATGCAATTTCATCGTGTTGATACTTATTCTGAAGCATGATTACAGCATCAAATAATTGCTCTACGTCCCCTTTTTCAGCCCAGAAGCTTTGGAAAGCTAAAGGATGCATGGTAATTATATTCTTTTTAGAAATTTCAATAGCAGGATATTCTATTATGTTTAATAATTTTTTTAAAAGGACAACTTTATCCTTTGATTTTTCATCTTGGATACTGACATTTTTTTCAAATGTATCTAATTTGCGCTGAATAAGTGCTGACAAATAATTTTTTGCTTCATTTACCTCCATCTTTCTAATTACAGCGCTGTAATCACAACGTGTAAACATTCGATGATGTTGAGGTTCTTTTTCATCATTCTTGATGTTTGCATGCATTTCAACCTGCTTTTGATTTGCCCTGGCATCTTGTTCCAAATCCGGCTCACTGATATAAAAGCATGCTTTTATTTTTTGTTTTTTATTCTGGGGCATAACTTGCCATAAGATATCCAACGCAGTTAGCGCTAGTGCTGTTATTGCAAAAGCTGAACCAGCTGCAGGAGCAACAGTTGGGATAAGCATCACAAAAATAACTGCTCCTAAAACAGCCGTTAGTAAGCTCAGAACAAAGGCATTATTTAAGGTAGCCTGAATATAATGAGCATGTTGGATACTTCCTTTAGGTGACTCAGAAGCTCTATATAAATTGACTCCAATCATCACTAATTGGCTGGCTAAACCGACAATTAAACTGCTAAAGAAAAACCAGGGGCCTGCAGCAAAACTAAAACTTAGAATTTCAGATAAGGCGGCGCCATAAAGTGAAATACTCGCTAAAGCAGCACAAGTCATCGAAGTAATAAAAAATAACCACCGATCAAAATTTTTATTATTAGCTTTTGCCAGCTGATATCCATTGGCCAAGGCATTTAGTGTTAATAAAAAGCCTATGAAGGGAAGCATGATATAAAATAAAGGCGAGGTGCGAAAAGCTGCTGATAATCTTGCATCTGCCATAGTGGCAAATAAAGCCATTTCCTGTGTTTCTCGAATGTATGTAATCGCTTTTTGGAAGTAACTCACAAATAAATCCTCCTGATCATTTTATTATTGATCCTTTAAAATTAAAACCACATGGTTTTACTAAGGCGTGTTGACCATTAATTCCCACCGCCTAGGTACCGGACTTGTTCCCGGCATCCAGGAGATAGCCCTATTAAAAATGAACCGAATAGATTACTCTAATCGTTTGATTCATAAGAGCAACCCCATGATATAACGACTCTAATATCAAGTAGAAAATGAGTTTGCAATGGCTAGACTGAAGCTCAATGATGGGCTGTGGTCAAACCCAAAGGACATCATGCTACGACATCAGATTTATGACAAGCCTAATCTGCGTATGCGTGTTGGCTGTCTCCTTTGCGAGATCTACCCATAGCATTTGGATGCTGGAACTCTATCTATTAACAATTCAATCGTTGGTCCTCAAAAAACAAGTTGATCAAGATTTTTAAAGATCTCACACATGATCCTTATCTTGAATGGGAATTTATTGATGGCAGTATCGTTAGGGCGCATCAACAGAGCTCAGGTGCTGTTGGAGATGAAAATCACGCGATTGGGAAATCCGTTGCTGGCAATACAACAATAATCCATATGGCAGTTGGTGCGTGTGGCTTTCCTATTGAATTTTAATTGGCTGGAGGTGGGGTACATGATGCTAAAGCAGCTCCTGATCTTATTGAAAAACTCCCTAAATCTCATTACACCATTGCAGACAATGGTTATGCGGGGATGAATTGGCAACACGCTTTACTCTTACTTACCTACAGGGGTTGCTGCATGGAATAATCGTAAGTTAGTTGATCTTGGCTCAATCACTACACCAAGCCTCCTTAATTGACGCCCCACGGCATACCCCTGAGAGATAGGTCACGAAATATGAGTATAATTTTTTTGATGTGCATAATAAGCTGTGATCAAATAGTGTTTGACGACATTATTATGTACCCAGGCACTTGTCCCATGAGTTTCCAAAATTGACAAACTACAATCGATTTGTAGAATGAATGCCATCCACTCCCATGCCCTTTATTTTTTTATGCACATTCAAAATAGTAGCATAGCCTACAGGACTTCATACTAAACTCGGAGATAAAACTGATGGTTTTCAAGCTCATTCTCCCAAAGTAATGGCTGCTTTATCCCTGGTTTTTCTAGTGAGTGGGGTTTGAAATTACATAAAACTTGCTTTATCAATGGGCCGTACAAAATCAGTAAGAGAATCCTCACAATAATTAAACTTTGTGAAGATCTCTCAGAAAAAGATCGCAGGATATAAGGGTAAAGATAGGTTTCGGCCGCTCCTCAGCCAGAACATACCTTTACTTAATCGCTGCATTAGAAAAAAACTCAAAAAAATCAATAAGTTATCAGTAAATCCGAAATTATTGCTCGCATTTCCTACATTAATAAATAACTTAAAATCATTGCCTCAAATGAGGAAAGAGGATTACATCCCGGATTGACTGCGAATTGGTAAATAACATCACCAATCGATCAATACCTATACCCTCTCCAGCAGTAGGAGGCAATCCATATTCTAAAGCCTCGATATAATCACTATCAAAATGCATTGCCTCCATATCCCCTGCATCCTTTTCCGCAACTTGCTTACGAAAACGCTCTGCCTGATCTTCTGCATCATTTAATTCAGAAAAACCATTAGCAATTTCACGGCCAGCAATAAAAAACTCGAAGCGATCAGTCAACTCAGGATCCTGATCACTGCGGCGCGCCAAGGGTGATATTTCTGTAGGGTAACCTGTTATAAACGTAGGCTGAAATAATTGGTGTTCAACTGTTTCTTCAAATAAAATAATTTGTAATTTACCTATCCCATCCGTTTCCTTAAAGGGTAATTTTTTTTCTTTCAATAAAGCCCGGCAAGCAACGACACTTTCTAACTGATTCACGTTAATTTCAGGATGATAATGTAAAATGGCCTCTTTTACAGTCATTCGTGTAAATGGCTTATCAAAATCAAGAATTTGGCCTTGATATTCTACCTGGCGCCTTTCTAGTACAGAATCACAAAGATAACGGATCATTTCTTCAGTAAAGTTCATCAAATCCTTATAGTCTGCATAGGCTTGATAAAACTCAACCATTGTGAACTCAGGATTATGACGTGTTGAAATACCCTCATTACGAAAATTACGATTTATCTCATAAACACGCTCAAAACCACCTACCACCAGGCGTTTTAAATAAAGCTCGGGGGCAATGCGTAAATACATGGTCATATCTAAGGTATGATGATGGGTAACAAAAGGGCGAGCTAAAGCACCACCAGGAATAGGATGCATCATTGGCGTTTCAACTTCCAAGAAAAAACTCTTATCCATAAATTGTCTGAGGGCTTGAATTAATCGCGATCTTATTAAGAAAGTTAAACGACTTTCATCGTTGGCAATTAAATCCACATAACGTTTACGATATCTCATTTCTTGATCGGCTAAACCATGGAATTTATCCGGTAAAGGTCGCAATGATTTGGTTAATAATTCAATCCCTTCTGCATTTACAGTAAGCTCACCGGTATTTGTTTTAAATAATTCGCCTTCGACACCAACAATATCTCCCAAATCCCAATGTTTAAACTGTTCATATTGTTCAGGAAGATCATTAGCTCGGATATATATCTGGATGCGTCCAGAAAAATCCTGGATATGGAAGAAGCTGGCCTTACCCATAATACGTCTTAATACAATGCGACCTGCTACAGTAACTTTAATATGTTTCTCTGCTAAAGTTTCCTTGTCTAATGAGTCATATTCTTTTATGAGTTCCTGAGCTAAATGTTCACGACGAAAGTGATTTGGAAAATTAAAACCCTGTGTTCTTAATTCCGCTAATTTTTGTTTACGAATGTGATAAACTTCACTTTCATCTAAATGTTCTACTTGTTCTTCAGTCATGCTGCCCTACTCCTGCCTTTAAACTGGCTTCAATAAATTGATCTAATGCACCATCCAAAACAGCCTGTGTGTTACTTGTTTCAACTCCGGTACGCAGATCTTTAATACGAGATTGATCTAAAACATAAGAGCGAATCTGGGATCCCCATCCTATATCAGACTTGCTTGCTTCCAACGCTTGCTGCTCTGCATTTTTCTTTTGCATTTCCAATTCATACAACTTGGCACGCAATTGCTTCATAGCCTGATCCTTATTGCGATGCTGGCTTCGATCAGTCTGACATTGTACCACAATGCCACTTGGTGCATGCGTAATTCTAACCGCAGAATCAGTTCGGTTAACATGCTGCCCCCCTGCTCCAGAAGCCCGATATGTATCAATTCGTAAATCAGCTGGATTAATTTCTATATCGATATCATCATCTATTTCCGGTGAAACAAAAACCGCGGCAAAAGAGGTATGACGTCTGTTACCTGAATCAAAAGGTGACTTCCGTACTAAGCGATGCACCCCTGTTTCAGTACGCAACCATCCAAAAGCATACTCACCTTGAAAATAAATGGTAGCACTTTTAATGCCTGCGACGTCTCCCGGTGAACATTCAATCAGTTCAGTAGTAAATCCATGCTGCTCACCCCAACGTAAATACATACGCAATAACATTTCAGCCCAATCTTGTGCCTCAGTACCCCCAGATCCTGATTGAATGTCTAAATAGGCATTAGAGTCATCCATTTTCCCTGAAAACATACGCCGAAATTCTAAATCAGCCACTTTCTTTTCTACAGTCTGTAATTCTTCACTAATTTCATTAATTGTTTGCTCATCACTTTCCTCACGCGCCATTTCAAACAATTCGTTTAAATCAGTAATCGATTGACCTAATTGAGTCAAGGTAGAAACAAGGGCTTCGAGCTGAGTTTGCTCTCGACCTAATGCCTGGGCTACTTCGGGGTTATCCCAAATTGTAGATGATTCTAATTCACGGACAACTTCTTCCAAACGTTCACGTTTAGCATCGAAGTCAAAGATACCCCCTAAGCGCTGCTACTCGCTTATCCAAGTCCACTAGATTAAGACTAATTTGGTTTACTTCTAACATAAATGTCTCTTAAAAAATAATGGCCAGGTTACTCTCTCAGTTTTGTAACTGATGTAATGACGCCGAACTTAAAACTCAGTTCATTACATATGATCTACGATTTTATATGAGAATAACCAAGATAAACTTGGGATTTTACCGTGAAAACAGGTAAAAAAACAGCTATGTTGTTTTCTAATGGAATTAAACTTGAAACAAAACCAATTCACAAGGATCTTTTACCTTATTTTCACCACCTTGATTGGATTTCTCAACTCGTTTTACTTCCTCGGTTTCAGAGTTTCTCGTTTGTATGTGAGAAAAAAAGCCCAAAGTACTGCTAATTACATGTTCTGGTACTCTTTTCTCCCTTCTTTCCAGTACTGTCAAGGCATCTTCAGTTAACGTTTTACGAGAAGCAGTATAGAATTTTTTAAACAAATTATCCTGGGATACCTTGATGAGTTGCATCAAAGAGGATTTATTCATTTCTGTAATTGCTTCACTAATAAGGTTTTTTAATACGCTACTTGTACTTTCATGTTTTATCACGAGCATTTGAATTTCAATTTGAGATTTTCCCTGTAATTCTGCTGTCATTGGGTTCTCTCTAAATTCATTATTATTCTGTAACATCAACATGGCAATTGTTGGCAATAGTTCGGTCTCAAGAACATTATTTGGAGAGGACTGCTTTGTAATTGGATCAACATACCGATTAAAACGTTCAAAACCTTCTTCTGCTAATCGATCACATAATTTCAGAAGCTTTAGGTTAGTAATAGCCATATTGATCGCATCCTGATACTCTTCTTCCGTGTACCTTTGAGCCTCGACCTCCAGCTCATGATCCGTTTCCCTGTCTTGGGTTTTCTCATAAAAAATTGAATTCTCATGATGACGTTCAGAAGTATGGGCTAGCGTCATTGTTATACCTATGTAAGGAGAAAGATTAGTCTCGACTTTATGAGGAATTTCGATTGGATAATGTACTAAATCACCTTGTTGATACAACTCATCGCTGATTTCTTTTATAGGTGTTTTTCCTTCCAATACAGCCTGTCTAAAACACTTCTCTCCCGATACGCCATCCTTGCTGGTGGGAACTAAATTAAAACGATTAAATAAGGAACCATCTTCAGTTTTAGCATACTGATGATTTCGAAAACCACCCATCAAAAATCGGGAGGCGAGTTGCCAACTATGTTCATGAATATGATTTTCATCATCTCTTATTTTTCGATTCAAGTTACTAATTACATAACCAGGATCATCACTTTGAACCACCATATTATAAATATGTAATCTTAAAACCCATTCATGAGGTGTGTTTCCTTTCATAAGAATCAACTTATCAAATAAATCACTTCTTCTCGATAAAGAAATAGATAATTTGATTAATTCTGGATTGCCTTTGATTTCTTCCAATAAATAGATAACATCATCAAGGGTTAGGTCTTTAATATCTTCGGCTAATGCATAAGATGAAGGGTCATTCAAGTAATTTAACTGATATCGCTGTGTTATTTGAGCATGTATTTCTTTATAATTTTTAGGCATCAACATCACCTTTTATTATTATATAAACCCGGTTTTAATCTAAAACCATTTTCAAAGTGATAATTATATAGGCTTGTTGAAAAAATTTGAATCCAAAAAGACAGGTGAAGCACAGATTATTTACATTTATTTGAATCAAAACTTCACAGCAGGGATCTATTTTTTTATTTATTCTGGTAAGCGTGATTTAATACGGTGTGTTGCCTGGCTAAGAATTTGTGAAACACGAGATTCACTAACTCCTATGACCTCTCCAATTTCTTTCAAGTTTAAATCATGCTCATAGTATAAAGATAAGACCATTCTCTCTTTATGAGGTAATCCACGTATCACTTCAGATAAACGCCTCATTAAATCACTGTGAAATACATTGACATGAGGTTCAGTGGAAGCACTTTGATTATCTGTTTGCAATGCGTCATCAGTAACGCCTAAATCGTCAAAACCATATAAATGGCTGCTGACAGAATCTTGCAGCATTTCATGATATTCGGCAAGCGATACACCAAGCTCAGCAGCAATCTCTGAATCTTTAGCCTCTCTACCCAATCGATGCTCCACATATTTAACAGCCTCGGAAATCAGTCGTGAATTTCGATGAACTGAACGTGGAACCCAATCATTACGTCTTACCTCATCAAGCATATAGCCTCTGATACGAATTCCCGCATAAGTTTCAAATGAAGCGCCTTTTGAAGAATCGTAATGCCTTGCCGCCTCCAACAATCCGAGCATTCCAGCCTGGATTAAATCATCAAGTTGTATTCCTTGAGGCAAACGACCTAATAAATGGTGAGCGATGCGCTTAACCAACAAGGCATGATTTTTGACCAGCGTTTCTTGGATCTGCTGGTTGACTTTGCTATAAGCAGCCAAAGCATCCACGTTAATCTCCTTAAAGTTCACCCGCGACTAAACGCTCTAAAAAGAAACTGGTATTACCACCTAATAAAGAACTAGGTGACCATTCAGATATCTCTTCTGCTACCCTTTTTAGCGATAATGCAGAAGCAGATTCAGGATAAGCAATTAATACAGGTTTTTGTATTTTTACCGCCCTATGTATATGCTCATCAAATGGGACCCCCCCTAAATAGTCTAGCTGAACCTCCAGAAATTGCTCAGAGACTTTAAACAATTTATTAAATAATTCTTGTCCTTCTTTCTCATTTTCTACCATATTAGCCAGAATATGAAAGCGAGTCCATTCATAACGCTTATTCATTACTTTAAGTAAAGCATATGTATCGGTTAAAGAGGTAGGCTCGTCACAAACAATTACAATTAATTCTTGTGAAGAACGAATGAAACTTAATACAGTTTCAGAAATTCCTGCAGCTGTATCGATGATCATATAATCTAAATCATCGGTCAGTTCATTAAATGCATCAATAATACCTGCAAGTTCGGGAGGAGAAAGCTGGGTCATAAACTCAGTGCCGGAAGCTGCAGGAATAACACTAAGGCCATAAGGTCCAGCCAAGATAACATCACTTAAATGACAAGCCCCTTGAATCACATGTGATAAATTGTACTTAACATGTAATCCAAGCAGAATATCTATATTCGCCAGCCCTAGATCAGCATCAAGCAACATCACTTTTTTATTCAGTTGTGCTAACCCAACAGCTAAATTAACAGCAATATTGCTCTTACCTACTCCTCCCTTACCGGCAGAAACTGCTATGACCTGAATAGGTTTTGTATGTGATAAATTTCTCAGGCCAGAAGCTTCATCACCGATGTTTTGCTTCTCATTAGACATGATATTCTCTCCTAGTACCTTGTCGTACTTTTACACACACTATTTCCGATCAAATTTAATACACTCTAAATCATATCTTGCAATATTTGTTCCAACTCTAGTTTCTTCTAAGTAAACAGCAAGTTCTTATAATTATTATTTATTATTTGAGTTATTTACCCAGTTAAAGCATTTTAAGCTTGGTAAATAAAAATAAAATGACCTGGATTGTGACGTAAGTTCGTCAAATTTTCGACTATGCTTCTTAATTAAAGCCTAAAAGCGCATCATTACTCATTCATTTGTTGCTGGCATTTTTCTTGCGCCATTTTTTGACAACTATCCTGACAATCAGTTTGATCTGATGTCATACATTGTGCATTAATACAATCTTGAGCTGCATTATTAATACATTGCAATCTATCAAATTTTTGTGCACCTAAACTATCTTGAGGAATAATTGCAGCAAAAACAGAACAAGAAAAAATGAAGCTCAAAAAGACAATCAGATTTTTCATAATAATTCTCTTTTAAATAGTTTTCTAAATGAATTATAGTCTTAAATGTCGAGATTAATTTGCGGACATTAAAAATGAATAGCAAAAAACAAATGCTCTCTAACTTCAGTCGTGCAAAAAGTCAATCATTTTGCTTACGCCCTGACAATGAAGAACAGCTTGCTTATTATATTGCCCATAATCCGCAACAGAACCTGCTTACACGTGGTTCAGGATTAAGCTATAATGACAGTTGCTTTAATACTAATGGTTATGTTATAGATAGTGAGCGACTAAATCATTTGATTGATTTTGATCCTCAAACCGGTATAGTGATCTGCCAAGGTGGAGTACCGCTTAAAGACTTATTTTTATTAAATCCCGATTTTATTCCTCCAGTTCTTCCCGGAACAGTACACGCTACTGTTGCAGGAGGGATCGCCCACGATGTTCATGGTAAAAACAATCATAAATCAGGTAGTTTTGGGCATCATCTTATCAGCTTTGATTTGTTAATTGGCAATAAAAAAATCCATTGTAACCGCAATGAAAATACTGATTTATTTCATGCCACAATCGCAGGTTTAGGGCTTACTGGCGTTATTACTCGAGCTACATTGAGACTTAAAAAAGCCCCGCGGTTTATTTTAGCAAAACACATACAATTTCAATCTTTAAAAGAACTGACCGAATTTATGCTAACCCACGGGGTGAATTGTGATTATCAAGTCGCCTGGCTTGACTTATTAAACCCAAGCCCACGTGCCATCCTTTCGATAGCGAATCATTGCGAACCTTTGAATATTAAAGAATATAAACCTTATAACATACCTAAAATTCCTTTTTCTTTAATAAGATCTTGGAACATGAAATTATTTAATCGCTATTTTTTTAACAGTAAAAAGAAAGAAGAAAAACTCACACTCGAACAATTTAATAACCCACTCGATAAGCTAAATCATTGGAATAGGCTTTATGGTCCAAAGGGATTGATTCAATTTCAAACAGTCTTTGATACAAACAATGCGATGGCAATTTTAGAGCAATTAATTCAAATAATGCGTGCATCCAATGCAACACCTACACTTGCTGTACTCAAACTATTTAATCAATCTGGAGAGGGGTTACTGTCTTTCTGCAAACCAGGTTTTACCTTGGCGGTAGATTTCATGAATAATTCAGCCGCCAAGCAGGCCATTTCGTCAATGAATCAATTGATGATTGAGCTAAATGGTCGAATTTATTTAGCCAAAGATTCACTTTTAAATGAAGAACAATATAAAAAAATGTATGAAAACCATACCCAATTTTCTGAAATATTAAAACGCCACGCATGCACCATGCATTCTGATCTTGCAACACGATTAGGGATAACAAAATGAGACAACGAACATGGCTTATTCTAGGTGCCTCCTCCATTATTGCGGAAAAATTTGCTCATATCGTAGCTCAATCAGGATATCAATTAGTGCTTGTTGGACGCCAAGCGAATCAGCTCGACATTATCGCAAAGGATATCAGGCTTCGATATCAAGTGAGCTGTGAGGTAATCCTTGTAGATCTCGCAACACAAACTGATAAATTACTTGCTGTACTGCAAAATGATACGCGTGAACTCGATGTATTTATCGCCCACAGTGATTTCACAGACAACTCAAATTTGAACACAGAAACAATTACTCAACTTGTAAAAACAAATATTCTAACCACCACTTTGCTTATCCATTCTTACTTTAATCGTTCCCAAAAAGAATATCATTTAATATTTTTAAGCTCTGTAGCTGCATGTCGTGGTCGTGCCAAAAACAGTCTGTATGGGGCGAGTAAAGCAAGCATTGAAATTTACCTCCAGGGAATACAACAAGCTGCGTCAAAAAATCAGCACATCACTATAGCTCACCTTGGTTTTATTGATACAAAACAAACCTATGGCCTACCTGGGATTTTTTATGCAGCATCTCCCTATTCTTGTGCAAAGGCGTGTTTAAAAGCTCTAAATCACAAAAAAAGGATGATTTATTATCCTTTCTTCTGGCGAACAATTATGGCGATTATTACTCGCTTACCTTTTTTTCTTTATAAAAAAATGAGCAGCATGTGAATAAGGTTGGGATCTTAAAATATTATTAGACTAAATTGCCCTGAAAATCTATATCAGGGCATATGATTGGATATACTAGAATCTTAGGAATTCATATTAAAAGAATGATGTTCGTCTTGTTCTTCACTGAGCTCAGCGCATGCAGCTGGTCTTACAGATGATTTATAGTTATTTTTAAAATCTAGGAATGTCTCACTCTGAGCACCAATATCGAAAGCTTTCGAAATAGCCGACCTCATATCGGTATTTGGGTTGAAAAAATCCATACTATTTTTAATCACTTTGTAAATAGGTGATTCTGATTTTATTGATGCGTTTATTTTTTGATAACTCTCTAATTTTTCTTTTAATTCGTCTTTTGTTTCCTTATCTACAAATGGATTAATGAGTTGAGTTTTCATATTTATTATTTCTTTTTTAAGATATAATTTTGTTACATTTAACAGAAATTCTCCTATTGATTTGATTTGAAGGTTATTTTTTGAATCGCCTAACTTAAGGGGCTTGATACCTTCTATCTTTTTGAAATCCTCTAATGAGAAAATACCCTCTCCCTTCTCCGGTATGTCCAATTGATTTACTTTACAA
Source organism: Legionella longbeachae (assembly GCF_004283175.1). GTDB lineage: Bacteria > Pseudomonadota > Gammaproteobacteria > Legionellales > Legionellaceae > Legionella > Legionella longbeachae. The sequence continues at coordinate 202,836 of NZ_RXNW01000001.1, read as the reverse complement.
ATCTGAACACACTCTTTCCATTTATTATATTTTTCTTGATGATTTTCAACCCAATCATCATAAACTCGGTCTGAAACCACCAATTTTTTTCCATCTTCTGCTTGAAGAGATAAATCATTTTTTAATACATAGCAAAGAGGAGCCTTTTTTTGATTCTCTTCTTGATTTTCATTCTGTTTCTTCATTTCATACACGTTAAATAGGTATTGAGCAATCTTTGAACCCAAATCTCCCCAAATGAAACCTGCCGAATTATAACGTTTATGCTCTTTGTCACTCTTGACATTAGGATCAATACATTGCTTGCTGTAATCCCTTTCCGCTTCAGGCTTATCTTTATAAGCCCTATCAGTACCCATAAAGGCAACCGCATCTTTTTTTACTTCAACGCGCCCAAATACCATGATGCGATCAGGGGTATGCAGCATTTTTAAATATTTCATCATGAAGTTAATACTATAGATTTTGGAATACGTTTCAGGAATCGCTATATTTAAGTTGTTTTCTGCGAAAGCTACTTTTTCTAATGTATTTTTTACGCCATCCAATATGTCGCTTGCTTTCTGTAAGTCTATAGTGCCACTGTAGCCCTTTTTTTCAACACAAGCCGCAGTAATAGAGCGCATTTGAGATACTTCTCGTGCTAAAGCCCCATCAAGAGAAGTACAATAATTTGTTCCTTGACCTTTTAAATTCTGGCTCTGTAATACTTCTTCGACTAACGCTTTTAATGCTGTCGTTTTTCCACTCCCAGAGGCTCCTCCAAGAAAGACTAGAAGTTTTTTATCTCCTGCAGGACCATCAATTTTATTAATAGATCTATTAAATAAAGTATTTCGGTATTCCTTGGAGTTCATTTCCTCTTCCAAAGCTAACTTATATAATTCCTCTAATTGTTTATCGCCTAGAAAATTTCGTAGCTTTGTTCCTGCTTTTTCGAGTTCCTTACTCTCGAAATACTCTTTCTTTTTGGGATCAATATAATTATCTTTTGCCCTTAAAATTTCATTCATACGCTCCCAATAGAGCTCTCTAAAATATTTAGGACTAGAAAAATTAGTATTGACCCCGAAGCCATTCATTTTTTTTGCAAATTCTTTTGCTTTTTGTTCATGAATCTTTTCATAATCATCAATACCCTCATAGAGAAATTTTTTTTGATCTTTGGTTAATATAATCTCTACATAATTTGTTAATTCTACAAGAGGAGAATCTTTTTCTTTACCGATTTTAAATTTATATGTCCCTATATCCTGTTTCACTGTGGCTGGATCCACCAATCGCTCGTTAGTATTTTCTTGCTCTTCGTATTTCTCGTTCATTTATTCACCTCACACTTATTTAATCAATCCAAAAACCGCAACCATAACTCGTTACTTCAGTGGATATATTGACTGATTTTATTTAATCACTTTATGCAATATTTAACCAATTTATTATATTGATATATCATATAAAACTTATAAATAATTAATTTTTTTCAATGAGTTATCTGACATTTTTATTGATAACTCATGAAATATATTCGTGTTAAAATGGAACGATTTGAGGTAGTATTAGATGAATAAAACGCTTATCCAAAATAAGGGAGCGGCAAGAGCGCCATATTGATTAGAAACCTGTTTTAATAAACGATTTTTCTGGATCATTGGTAGGATAGTCATAGACTTGTGATTGTGTATCTTTAAACAGGGTATATAAATCTAAGGCGGAAGTTGTTTTGGAACTCTCTATTTTTTTCTCTGGGAGCCCTCTTTCTGAAGGTTCTTTTGGTTCACACAATTCTTCTTTATTCTTAATACTTTTAAAAAGAGATTTTTTCAGGTGAAAAGTTATCATCGCTTGTTTAAATGCCATAAATATTTTTGAATTAGTTATAATATCTTGATATGTTGCTGCTTGATAACTGATTGCTTTATGCAATTGCGAGTACATTCCTTTTGCACCTACTTCCGGATGAAATTGCATACTGTATAATGGAGAACCGTATTTTGATTCAAATCCTTCAATCGTATAATTTGAATCATCGGCAATTGCAACCACAGAAATCATTTGATCTTTATTTGCCAATTTTTTATGAGCAAGCTGTTTAATTGCATGCTTATGCGCCCCAAAAAATTGATGCGAATAAATCTGTGTTTGTCGCAAATTATCTTTATTTTCTCGGGTTTCAAAAAATATTTTTGCAAGCTCCGTTTTCGGATCAAATCCAACCAGAGAGTAACACATGTATCCTTGAGCATCTATGTCTTCCTCACTAAGGATTTTGAGTGTCCCCCCCAGATAAACATTTATGATTTGATGACCACCACAAATCCCTAAAATAGGAATTCCACGTTGCATTGCAACATGAACTTGGGCTAATTCAGCTATGGAGCGTCCCAAGTCAATTCTATCAGGATACTCCGTTAATGGTTCACTATATAATCTGGGATCAATTCTGGCATCACTTCCTGGAATAATAAGGCCATCGATATCCTTTAATAATATTGCTGCTTGAGTTTTGGCGCGCTTCAGTATTTCGAGAAATTTTTCTTGATTCTCAAATATATTGTCTAAATTAAACGATGTAGGAATAAGTGCTCTATAATCGATTTCACTTAAATTTAATTGTTGTTCTGAAATAATACTTTTTATGGAATCGGCTGCAGCTCCTCCATTTTTTTTGTTGTAACTGATTCCGACGTTTACTTGTTTATAAGAATCAAATTTTGCTTTCATCGATTAACTTATGCATAAAAAATATAGAATATTAGCACTGCATCATTATGGTTTTATTAACAGAAGAAAAAATTGGATAAATAGTAAAATTCAGGCATGAAGGACAAACAGTACCCATCTAAAATAGATGATTTCTATTCTGGAATTATTAATGAGTAATTGCATCTACCAAAAACTAGCCTATCTATTTTAAAATTCTAATCATGGGTAATATTGTTTTGATCAGACCAAAAAACTGTAAAATGTAAATAACTAAAATAATTAGCACCAGCACATTTAACAAACTTTTAATGGAGGGTGGCATAGGAATAAATGTATCGATTAACCATAAAACTACCCCAAAGACAACAATCACGGCAATTAAATTGAATAGCCCAGTCATAATAATCCCTAGTAATGTCTTCTTCTTGATCAAATTATAGTCTATTTACCAAGGACTTAGGGGAATGAATAAGTTCTTTTTGCATTTAAATCAAAACTTATTCATTTGTTAAGTATCTTAATGATGTTCTATTTTCGTTTTGTCTTTCAATAAATCACGAATTTCAGTTAATAATATTTCCTCTCTTGATAAAGGTTTTTCCTTATTTTCTTCTTTCTTTTTCAAGAATGAAAAAACCTTTATGACTATAAAAATTGAAAAAGCAATAATAGTAAAATCAATGATTGTTTGCAGGAACTCTCCCCACTTAACTTCTGCATCTCCCATAGTAAACACTTTATTGGTAATATTAATCCCACCGAGTAATAAACCAATAAGCGGCATAATAATGCCACTCACTAAAACGCTGATTATTTTACCAAAAGCTCCTCCAATAACCACTGCAACAGCCAAATCAATAACATTTCCTCTGATAGCAAATTCTTTAAACTCTTGTAAAAAACTCATATTATCTCCTTATCCATGGTTATTTTACACAGTGATAACCTTGAAGCCCCAAAATAGGGGCATCCTAAATAATGCTCCCTATCTTATCCAGGTAAACCTTGCTATGAATTTCTCACCATTTCCTTAATTTCTTTAAGTCTACTTTCGAAGTCAGCAGGCACTTCACCTCCACCTTGAGCCATATCATCACGCCCACCACCTTTTCCACAAAGGTGTCTAACCAAAGTAGCGGCTGCAGGCACTTTGCCTAAGATACTTTTACTTACCCCTGCAATCACATTCATTTTATTTTGCTCCAGAGTAAATAAAACAATTACCGCGGATTCAAGTCTTGATTTCAGCTGATCTAAAGTAGTTCTTAGGGTTTGATTATCTACGCCCTCTAATTGCTTAATAAGCAAACTGATTCCATTAACTTTTTCTACTTCATTTGCCAGATCCGCACCTGATTTTTGCACTTTCTCAGTTTGTAACTTCGCAATCTCTTTTTCCATGCTTTTATTTTCAGCAAGAAGCTGGCCTACCTTATCTGATAGATTGGTTGCTGTTGTTTTTAATGAAGAAGCTAACTCATTCAAAAGAGCTTGCTGCTCATTAACCCAGGCTAAAGCATAACGACCTGTTACCATCTCGATGCGCCTTATACCACTGGCTATTCCGTATTCAGCAATAATTTTAAATAACCCTATATCGCCCGTTCTTCGAGCATGGGTTCCGCCACACAGTTCTTTAGAAAATTCTCCCATAGATAATACACGAACCTCATCCGCATACTTTTCCCCAAAAAGGGCAACCGCTCCGCTTTTTTTAGCTGATTCAATATCCATTAGCCGAGTTACTACCTCATTATTGGCGCGAACTTGCTCATTAACCAGGCACTCAATTTCCTGAATTTGTTCCGCAGTCAATGATTCAAAATGAGAAAAATCAAAACGCGCACGCTCTGCATCAACTAAAGATCCTTTTTGCTGGACTTGCGGACCAACTACAGCTTTTAAAGCAGCATGTAATAAATGGGTTGCTGTGTGATTTAAGCGGATCGCTTCGCGCCGCTCATTATCAATTTGCGCATGAACAAATTGCTTCAATGTAGCTGTACCATCCAGCATTTCTCCGTAATGCACTATTGCTTGACCTTTTTTTTGAGTATCATCGACTCGAAATCGAAAATTGGTGCTTGTCAGCATTCCCTTATCACCAACCTGGCCCCCGCTTTCAGCATAAAAAGGTGTATGGTCAAGCACCACTGCTCCTTTCATACCCTGATTTAAAACCTGAACTTCCATTCCATCTTGAAGCAATGCAATAATTTTTGCCTCTACTTCTTTCTTTTCATAACCATGAAAATCAGATTGGTAATCTAATTGGGTGTTGGCATTATAATCTACACTAAATTGGCTGGCTGCCTGGGACTGCTCTCTTTGCTGTTGCATCAATTGATTAAAGCCGTTCATATCGACAAACAAGCCTTGCTCTCGAGCAATATCGGCGGTTAAATCAATAGGAAAACCATAAGTATCGTATAATTTAAATGCTATTTGTCCAGAAATTTCATGGCCACCCAGCGAATGCATTTGTTCTTGTAATAAACGTAACCCTTGTTCTAAAGTACGTGCAAACTGATTTTCCTCTTGATTCAGAACTCTTTCTATATGAGATTTGGATTGAATCAATTCAGGATAAGCATCCCCCATAACTGTAATTAAGGATTCGACTAAGTGAGAAAAAAATGGGGTTGGCAAACCTAATTTGTTACCATGTCTTATCGCCCTTCTAATAATCCTTCTTAATACATAACCTCGTCCTTCATTCCCAGGAATTACTCCGTCAGCAATTAAAAAAGCACTCGAACGAATATGATCTGCAATTACTTTTAATGAAGTCAGGTTTAAATCAGTCACCTCTCCAAGTTTTGCAATAGATTGAATTAAGTATTGAAATGTATCGATTTCATAATTGCTATGAACTCCTTGGACTACTGCAGCCAAGCGCTCAAGTCCCATACCTGTATCAACAGAAGGTTTAGGCAAAGGATGTAGATGACCTTCTTTATCTCGATTAAATTGCATAAATACCAAATTCCAAATCTCGATATAGCGATCACCATCCTCATCAGGACTTCCCGGAGGCCCTCCAGGAATTTCAGGACCATGATCATAAAAAATTTCGGTGCATGGTCCACAAGGCCCTGTGTCTCCCATGGACCAAAAATTATCTTTTTCTCCACATCGCGAAAAGCGCGCTGCTGAAACTTTCATTTCTTTTAACCAAATATCTTCTGCTTCCTGATCTTCTTTATAAACAGTGACCCACAAACGCTCTTCTGGTAAACGCATCACTTGAGTTAAAAATTCCCAAGCAAATTTTATTGCCTCACGCTTGAAATAATCGCCAAAACTAAAATTGCCCAACATCTCAAAAAAAGTATGATGTCGAGCCGTATATCCGACATTTTCTAAATCATTATGTTTACCACCAGCACGAACACACCTTTGTGCTGTAACTGCGCGTTGATAAGATCGAGCTTCAACTCCTAAAAATACATCTTTAAATTGCACCATACCCGCATTGGTGAATAATAAAGTAGGATCATTAGCTGGAATTAAAGAGCTGGACTCCACCAATTGATGACCATGTTTTGTGAAATAATCAAAGAATGCTTGTCTAATTTCAGAACTTTTCATTTGCGAACAATACCAATTTGAGTTAATTTTAATCTTCAACCATAAGCTGGATGCAACACAGCGCACTGATATTAATTTAACGTGAGTTCAGGATAAAGAATCTATTTAGATCCAGTCTCCATCTCGAACGATTCGGGTTGAGGAGGCATTTATACTGTCGCCAAGCCCCGCTGCCATCCACTAAAGGGTTCCGTCATTTTCGCGCAAGCGGAAATCCATTTCTATAGGACATTTATGCCCCATCAACATGGGTTCCCGCCTTCACGAGGACGGCTACAAGTTCCATAAGTCAATTGCAGTGTTCCTCAGTCCGAACAGTTTGAAGTCCGAAACTCACGTTAAGTTAAGGAATTAACCCTCGGCGAAAAGTATATTCCCAAACTCAATAGTAGCGCCTATTCGCTGTACCCAGACTATGATTCTTCTCCAGCATGGAGAAGAGATGTACCTTTTAATTCTTTTTTTACCTGAGCAACCACATCCATACTAAATCCACGATAAAGCAAAAAACGCAGCTGCTTTTGCACTTCGTCAAAAGAAAAATTGAGTTGTCCTTTACTTTTTTTCTGCCAAACATTTAAAGCATAGTGCAACCAATTATCTTGCTCTTGCTGCAAGAACTGATGAATTAATCCCTTATCAATTCCTTTGCTACTTAATTCCTGACTTATTTTTAAAGGCCCATATCCCTGACGAATGCGCAAGTGACTGTATACCTCTACAAAACGACCATCATTTTGCAAATTCATACGTTGACATGTGTCTAAGGCCTCTTTAATCTCTATTGAGCTATATCCTTTCTGTTTTAACTTATTATAAAGCTCTAACGCACTATGCTCGCGCCGGGTTAACAAGCGCACAGCACTATCAAATGCTTTAGTCATCAATAGTCTCAAATTCGTCTTCAGCAGCTGCAGGCACAGGCAGCTTTTTCTCTAAGAGTTCAGTACGAATTTGTTGCTCAAGAGTCGCAGCAACTTGAGAATGCTCTTTTAAATACAAGCGTACGTTATCTTTACCTTGGCCAATTTTTTCTCCTTTATAACTGTACCAAGCACCTGACTTTTCAATAAGATTGAGTTGAACAGCCAGATTGATAATTTCACTCTCACGAGAAATACCTTCATTATATAAAATATCAAATTCCGTCACCTTAAAAGGCGGTGCTACTTTATTCTTAACTACTTTAACTCGGGTTTCACTTCCTAAAATCTCTTCACCCTTCTTTATTGAACCAATGCGCCGTATATCCAAACGGACAGAGGCGTAGAATTTTAATGCATTTCCACCGGTAGTTGTTTCAGGACTACCAAACATAACACCAATTTTCATACGAATTTGGTTAATAAAAATCACCAACGTATTGGAGCGTTTAATATTAGCGGTCAGCTTACGTAATGCTTGTGACATTAATCGTGCTTGTAAGCCAACATGTGAATCACCCATTTCCCCTTCAATTTCTGCTTTTGGAGTAAGTGCTGCAACAGAGTCAACGATAATTACATCTACAGCTCCAGAACGTACCAACATATCGGTGATCTCTAAGGCTTGTTCCCCAGTATCAGGTTGCGAAACCAGCAACTCATCAACATTAACCCCTAGTTTTTGAGCATAGCTTGGATCTAATGCATGTTCCGCATCAATAAATGCAGCAGTACCACCAATTTTTTGACACTCAGCTATAACCTGTAAAGTTAAAGTGGTTTTACCAGAAGACTCAGGACCATAAATTTCAACAATTCGACCTTTAGGTAAACCGCCAATTCCTAATGCTATATCTAATCCTAAAGAGCCGGTTGAAATTGCTTCTATATCACGGGCCACAGAGCTGTCACCCATACGCATCACTGATCCTTTTCCAAATTGACGTTCAATTTGCGAAAGGGCAGCTGATAATGCTTTTTGTTTATTTTCTTCCATCATGTCATCCAGGTAGTTACGCAAGGTTAAAATTATCACACAGATAAGAATCAGCAGCAAATTGATTCATGAAGTTAGGCATGGTTTTTCTGAGTAGAAAGAATAACACGAATAAAAGGAGTGAGCATCATGAGATTTTTTGGAACGATACACATTTTTTTTCATAAAAAATCAATACATATTTGTGGATTTCATATCAAACGAATTTATAGACAAATATTCATGAAAAGAAATTTTTACTAAATAATACTCAGGGTACAGAGCTACTCTTCAAATAGGAAAGAATACCTGATAAAGCCTCTTGGCAAGCAGCCAAACGCACTTCTTGTCTGTTACCAGTATACTGTTTTATTAATGTCTTAGGTGTCACGCCCAAAGCCGCCCAACCAAAGCATACGGTTCCTACAGGTTTTTCAATACTGCCGCCATCGGGGCCAGCTATACCTGTAACTGCCACCGCAACATCCCCCGCACTATGCTGTAGTGCGCCAGTTGCCATAGCTTGGGCAACAGGTTCGCTTACTGCGCCATATTTTTCAATTAGGGATTTGGGGACAGAAAGCTGCTCTTCCTTGGCTAAATTACTATACGTCACAAAACCTCGCTCAAACCAATCTGAGCTTCCAGGAATTTCAGTAAGGTAACCTGCAATAAGTCCACCAGTACATGATTCTGCTGTAACTAATTGCCAACCACTTTTTTTTAAAGTCGAAGCAATCTCTTTGATTAACTTATCAAAAGAGCTCATAGATTTACCTAAATTATCCTGGGTTATGGCTTAAAAGCCTTCACCCAGGTCAAAGAATTTAGTGATTTTGCTCACCAGCGGGTTGATTTTGTGCTGGTTGTGTAGTTGTAGTGGCATCATTTGCTCCTGCTGTTGGCTGCTTATTGTCGTGGCCACCACACGCAGTTAATGCTAATGCCAAAAAACCTGTTGCAGCAATTAAAGCTAAACGGTTCATATCATTCTCCCTATAAGTTTAATATTTTTTTTGAATCCCTTTTGATTTTAGCAAATAAATTAACATTCAACCATGACCTGTTGATATTTCAACAAAAATAGTAAAAAAACTATGATGCTCCCTTGTGTGTTCCGCTTAAAAAATTAACAACCCAACCAGCAAACACCCTATCATCACATTTTAATTGGAGTGACTTTACTCCTTGCTCGTATAATTTTTTATCAAATTTTTGTTTTCGCATCTCAATTAATGATTGAAAATAATTTTTACTAAATTCAGGGTGCCCCTGTACTGTAACAAAATTATCATTGATCTGAAGCATATAAAAGGGACAAAAATCACTAGTAGCCAACACTTCTGTCTCTGAAGGAATCGCTACCACCTGATCTTGATGACTCATAATTAGATTAAGCTGTTCTAAAGTTGGGAACATCCAAGGCTTATGTTGGGTTATTTTATTGACAGACATTCCTATTCCCCAGCCATTGGGGGATTTTATAACTTTACCTCCTAACGCCTTAACAACAAGTTGATGACCAAAACAAATCCCAATTACTTTTTTTCGTGCATCATGAAGACTTCGAGTAAATGCTTCAAGTGAGTAAATCCAGGGAAAATCATCGTTAACACCATGGCGACTACCAGTAATAAGATACGCATCTGCTGCATCAATACTTTTTGGAAGCCCATTATTTCGTACATCATAGACTGCAAAATTCAAATCAGGAGCAGCCTCATGCAACAGTTTCTTATACATGTCGGGGTAATTGCCATGCGCAGCAATTAATTCTGGATCAACCTGATCACATTGTAGTATACCAATATTCATGATGATTCCTTAAGGAGCTGCAGCCAATCCAATCGCTGTAGTCTCCAAATAACGCTCATCTCCATTGATTGCGGCCATAAGAATAGTTCTATACTGTGATTCACTAAAAATAATAGGATTACTTTGTGCCGAAGGATCTTCAGTTGCCATTACTGCTATACGCGTTACATTTTGTGAGTCAATTCCAATTTCCGCCAAACTATGCTCAATACCTAGCTTGCTACGTAATTGTATTACCCAATCGATAAACCCATTAAATCCATCATCGAGATGTAAATATGTGGCCAAACGCTCAATTTTATGTTCAATTTGTGGCCGATTAGCTCGTAATACATAGGGCATTAAGATAGCATTTAGCCGTCCATGATGCGCATCGTAAATCGCGCCTAATGGATGAGCAAGTGCATGCATTGCCCCTAATCCGCGTTGAAAAGCAGTGGCTCCCATCAAAGAAGCTACGAGCATATGTGTCCTCGAGTTAATATCATCACCATTTTGCATCACTCGCGGCAAATGCTCCTTAATTAATCGAATACCTTCCAGCGCTATTCCTTCTGCCATTGGATGGTATGCTGGGGAAGAATAAGCTTCCAAACAATGTGATAATGCATCCATCCCTGTTGCTGCTGTAATATTAGAGGGTAAAGTTAGCGTAAGTTCAGGATCAATAAGGACTATACTGGGCAACATCCTGGGATGAAAAATTATTTTTTTTTGTTGGTGCTGAGTATCGACAATCACAGAAGCACGTCCAACCTCCGAACCTGTTCCTGCTGTGCTCGGCACAGCGATAATAGGAGCTATTCTTCCACTGTTTCCCCGTTTCCAATTATCCCCTATATCCTCAAAATCCCATATAGGACGATTTTGCCCCGCCATTAAAGCAATCGCTTTACCGGTATCTAAAGCGGAGCCGCCACCCAAAGCGATCACCCCGTCATGTTTTCCCTTCATGTAAACTGAAACACCTTTCATCACATTGTCACCTGTAGGATTGGCCTTTATGTCTGAAAATAAGGCAACATGCAAACCTGCCTCACTACAATGCACTAATGCGGATTCTACTATGGGCAATTGAGCAAGATGACTATCTGTAACTAACAGCGGAGAGGTAATGCCTAATAAATGACAGGCCTCTGAAAGTTCACGTATGCGCCCTGCCCCTACACGAATTGAAGTAGGATAATTCCAATTAACGCTCAATGATAATGAACTCATTTGCTGATTCCTTTCTAAGAAATTGTCTTTATATGGAATGATTTGGGTCTGGTAAGTAAATCATAACCAATTGTAGATAACGTGCATCCACGCCCAGAGTTTTTGACTCCAGTCCAAGCTAAAGCAGGATCTAAATAATCGCAACGATTGATAAAAAAGGTTCCCGTTTGCAGTTGCTCACCGATAGCAATTCCCTGTTCCATATCATTAGTGCACACTGTTGCTGTTAGTCCATAAATACTATCATTCATAAATGCAATCGCTTCCTCATCACTATCAACAGACATAATTCCAACGACAGGTCCAAATGTCTCTTCGGTCATGACACGCATCTGATGGTTTACTTCGGTTAAAATTTGAGGAGCCATATAGGCAGATCCCGGTTTATCCATAACAAAATTTCGACTATCAATATGTGCTACTGCTCCTTGTGTAAGTGCCTCTTGAACTTGTATGCGAACAAATTCTGCAGCAGAAGAACGCACGAGTGGCCCTAAGGTTGTTTCCGGATCATCAGGACGTCCGAGCTTATATCCATTAACAAAAGCTACAGCTTTATTAACAAAATGATGATAAACATCTTTATGGACATAAATACGCTCAATACCACAACACGATTGACCAGAGTTAAAAAATGCCCCATCCATAAGCATCTCGACCGCACTTTCAATGTCTGCATCATATCGTACATAGGCAGGGTCTTTTCCCCCTAATTCCAAACCTACTTGAATAAAGCGCCCTGCGGTTACATGTTCTACCATGTCACCTCCAGCAACCGAACCCGTAAAAGCAACATGATTGATAACTGGATGATGCAACAACTTTTCAGTATCTGTGTGCGTCAAATGTAAATATTGAAAAACCCCATCAGGAAGATCCGCTGCTTCAAAAGCCTGAGCAAATCGTTCAGCCACCAGTGGTGTTTGTGCTGAATGTTTGAGTATCACTACATTTCCCGCCATGAGAGCAGGGATAATTGCATTCACAGCAGTAAGGTAAGGATAGTTCCAGGGAGCAATAACCAGCGAAACTCCCAGAGGTTCGCGTTTAATGTAACGAATAAATCCTGACTTTTCAGGTAGTGTAATTGGCGCAAGTGCCGTACTTGCTGCGGCAATCATATAGCGGGCACGCTCCTCCAAACCATTAATTTCCCCCGCTGCATAACGGATTGGCCTGCCCATTTGCCAACAAATTTCGTGAGCAATCTCTTCTTTATTTGCAACTAAGAAATCGACAGCAGCATTACAATACTTTTCACGCTCAACCAATTGTGTAGTAGCCCACCTTGTTTTTACATTTAATGCCTTATCAAGAACATATTGAATTTCATAATCGCTTGCAAAATTTCGTTCTACATACAGAGAATTATCTATGGGAGAAAAGGTTTTTAGTGTATCCATGCTCATCGATCCCTTACATATGGTGAGTTTAACGTTAAGGCATTCCCATGCCTTAACGTTAAACGAATGCTATCCCATAGAATGCATAGCATGTATATGGGGCAATTTAATGTCCTCAATAAAATCGATTCGATATAAAAATAGTGTTTATTTTTTATATCGAACTCGCATTAAATAATTTCAAAATAGCGATCTAATTCCCAGTCCGTAACGTGGCGACGAAATTCTCGCTCTTCCCATTCTCGAGTAGCCGCAAAATGATCCACAAAAGGATCTCCGAACAATGAACGAGCAGTTGTTGATTCTTTAAGACGGGTAGAAGCTTCCCAAAGTGTTCGCGGTAAAGTATGTTCTTCTTGATGGCTTTGTACGTACGAATTGCCTTTAATTTCCGAACTAGGTTCTAACTCCTGTTCAATACCATATAAACCAGACCCCAAGGCTACCGCCAAGGCTAAATAAGGATTGGCATCCGCAGAACCCAAACGATATTCAATGCGCTGTGACTTATCATTTCCCGGGATAACCCTTAATGCCGCAGTTCTATTTTCTATACCCCAAGTAGCATTCGTTGGCGCCCAAAATCCAGGGATCAGCCGTGTAAAACTATTCACTGTGGGAGAAACCATTGCCAGTAACTCTGGGATCAGTTTTTGTTGTCCGGCGATAAAATGTCGCTGCAGTTGACTCATATTGTAAGGCATGGATGGATCATAAAAAGCATTTCCCCCCTCTTTATGTCGTAAAGAAAGATGTATGTGCCCACTTTGTCCGGGATAATGGGGAGACCATTTGGCCATAAAAGTAGCCATTTTATGGTTATGCTGCGCCAAAACCTTCATAAAAGTTTTAAATAATGAAGCCTTATCTCCAGCAATATCAATCTTATCTACAGCAATAGCTGCCTCTATTACCCCAGGACCTGATTCTGCGTGTAAACTTTCAATAGGGAAATTCATAACTTCGCCCATTTCAAGAATTTGGTGGTATAAATCGGCATGGACACTATTACGAATCATAGAATAGCCGAAAAAATCAGGGGTCATAGGTTTTAAATCACGAAAACCTTTAGCACGAATACTATCAGGTGTCTCATCGAACATAAAAAATTCATATTCTAATGCTGCATATGCATCAAACCCCATAGCAGCAGCCTTCTGAATCACTCGTCGAAGCAAAGCCCTCGGGCATATGTCTTCCGCATCACCTGCAAATTCAGCCATGAATAAAAGTTGATTCCCTTCAAAAAAAAGATCGCGGCAAGTTTCAGGCAAAACACGCACTAAAGTATCTGGATACCCCGTATGCCAGCCTGTGTACTTCCCATTATCATAAAGTTTATCTTTGGAATCCCAGCCTAAAATGACATTACAAAAAGAAAAACCATTATCAAGCGCGGAAAAGAATTTTTCTTGGTTCATGTACTTACCTAGCATCACGCCATCCACATCAAATAAACCAACTTTGACATGAGAAAGCTCACGCTCTTTAACTATTTGCTTTGCTGCTTCAATGGTTTTAATATCCTTTGGAGTTAACATGACATATCCTTTGCCTGCAAACTATGATTACTGATGATAGCCTATATTATGTTGTTGAATCCAGAGTTATTTTTTTCAATTTTTGAGAATTTTAAAGCAGTCAATAATTGCGTAACTATTGGGCATACGGTATTATCTCCTCATTCTAAACACTCATAACGCAATCACTAAAGAAAAATAAAATTATGCCAAATCATATAATTAATGATGTACCCAAATCCCTGGATCAATTTCTCTATCAAGTAGATTTGGAGTATCGAAAATCAATTACTTCAATTCCTTTATTCAACCCGCAAAAAACAGGTACATGGGATAAAGAACAAAAGAAAATTTTTGCTTCGGTTTTTTATCATTTAAGAGGCCACTTTATCAATTTTCTTTGGTATATTGCTAATTTTTCCCATAACGAGATGACAAAAAAAATCATTCTTGAAAATATTCATGAGGAATTAGGAATGGGAAGTTGTTTTTCGCATGAGATGCTTTACGAACGCTTTGCCAAAGAATGCGACGTGGATATTCATGATGAAATAGTTAATGAAACTCACTATCTCGCTTTTGCGAAAAATTTTAATAAATCCCATCTACAATGGCTATCATTACATGATGAAGACGAAAGGATTTCTGCTTTTGCTGCCTACGAGCGCCTTGATAACTTAGACTATCCGTATTTAATGGAAATGGCTGATTCAATTCAATTAAGCCAGCATGCAAAAACCTTTTTCAGGATACATACGCATGTAACACACTTCGATTCGACACTTAGTTTAATTTTACCTATTTGGGAAAAAACACCCGATAAGATAGTCAAATCATTTGACTTTATCTACAAACACCAACAACAGATGTGGAATAACTTATCAAATTATATGTTCTCATTAGCAACATTAGAGTCCATTTAGAGGATTCATTGGGTTCGTAATAGTTGCCCACTCTGGTGAAACTTGTTGTCGTCCTCACGTCAGCGGGGACGCATGTTGAAGCAAGCACCAATGAAGGTGATTTAGTACCTTGGCTTTTGGTGCAAAATGTAGACTATAACCAATCAATATAATTAAGGCGAGTTGGCCATTCATCCCCCCCCCTAGATGCCGGGAACAAGTAGCAGCACGTAAGTGGTTAGGATAAATGGTCGACTCTCCTTAATCGATTTTAGGAAATTTTACAGTAAAATGAGCAAATTCATTTAATTTCCCCTTACAAAAAATATCACCGCCCGCCTCTTGCATCAGTAATTTACAATAAGCCAGACCTAGACCTGTACCATTATGACGTTCAGAATAGAAACGCTCAAATATTTTCCCGAAATTTTTAGAGTATATTCCCCTTGCTGTATCCTTAACGTGCAGGTAATTGAAATTATCTTTTCCAACACCAGTTTCCAACCAAATAGAAATAATACCCTTACCTGTTTCTTCAATGTATTCGAGGCTATTTTTTAATAAATTCCATAGGAGGTTCTTAAACGCTAACTCTTCTAACCAAATGGAAAAATTATTTTCATAATTAACATGAATAAGCGATTTTTGTGTTTCTTTTAATGGATAATCATCGACAGCCCTTTCAATTAAATTATGGATTGGATAAATACTAAAATTACTTGTATTGAACTTATTATGGCGTATATTACTTAACTGCATGCTAATGATGCGATTACTTGTTTCTATTCCACGCGTTATTTTATTTAAACTTTCCTGTAAATCGTTTCTTATCTCGGAATTCTTGATTTTATTCAAAATAATTCCCTGTAACTCAGCTTGCAAATATATACTGGCCAGGGGTGTACGCAGATCATGTGCAATACTACTCGCCAACATACGCATTCCTGAAAGACGACCTGCAATAATAATTTCTCTATCCCGAGCAAACAAAACACCAATCACGACTGCAGCAACACACGTTATTAATAGACTAAATAATGAAATAGTGCCTGGTACATACTCCATAACGCGATGGGTTAAAAAGTAAGAAAAAAAGGCAAGCCCACATCCTCCAAAAATGAGAATAAGGGATCCCAAAGCACTGGTTACCAATAAAAGAAAAAAAATAGCAGAAACACAATTCATTAACCACAACGTAGAGCAATGGTTGATAAGTGTTAAATAACAAAAAAAATATGGCAAACAAAATAATAAAACGAGATACCAAAAAATAGGTAACCATTTCAATAAAAATCGCGGCCAAAATCGATTTACAGCCAAACATGCACAAAGAAAAGTAGCAATAAGCCGCAAGCAAAACTCTTCACTCAGTTGAAAACTTTCGAATTTCCAAAAAACACCGAATAACGGATAGTTGATCATCATCACGATACCAAATAATGTAATTTGGTGACTTGCATCTTCTGTCTGTTTCGAAAGATATTGATAAATAATATGTAAACTCTCTTTTAACCGCTTCATTATCCATTAGACTCATCTATTTAACGAGCTAAGAATAACATACTTCAGTTCCTTTTCTATTCGCTTTTTATAAATGTAATTCATTTATTCAAAATAAAAACACCTCTACTCTATATCGCATGATTTTGTTAAAATCACAGCACTTTAATTCAAGCAAAATGTTTATGACAACTCATCATACTCCAATGATGCAGCAGTACTTACGCATCAAATCAGAATATCCAGATATGCTTTTACTTTATCGTATGGGAGATTTTTATGAACTTTTTTTTGAAGATGCGAAGCGCGCCTCCCAGCTATTAGATCTTACTTTGACTCATCGGGGCCAATCCGCGGACAAACCTATTCCTATGGCTGGTGTTCCCTATCATGCAGTAGAAAACTATCTAGCCAGGCTTATCAAAAAGGGTGAATCAGTTGCCATTTGCGAACAAATAGGCGACCCAGCAACCAGTAAAGGGCCTGTTGAACGACAAGTTACTCGTATTATTACTCCTGGTACCGTTGTTGATGAGGCCCTTCTGGATGCCAAGAAAGATAACTTACTTTTAGCAATCCATCAGCAAAAACAAAAAATTGGTTTAGCATGGGTCGATCTTAGTGGTGGTCGTTTTCACTTATTGGAGCTCTCTCATAGCAATCAGCTCGGTGCAGAGTTATCAAGACTGCAGCCTGCAGAATTGCTTTTACAAGAGAACTCTCCTCTAGAAGAATATTGTTCACCTTTTCCAGTTAAATTAAGGCCTGGTTGGGAGTTTCAATTTGATAATGCCCAAAAACGCTTGTGTGAGCAATTTTCAGTAAATGATCTTTCTGCTTTTGGTGAGCGCGACTACCCTACTGCTTTAGTAGCGGCTGGCACTTTATTGTCTTACTTGCACACTACACAAAAACAGGCTCTGCCTCACTTAACAACGGTTACTTTTGAAAATACTCATGATTATTTACAACTCGATGCCGCAACACAAAAACATTTAGAATTATTTGAAAATATAAGCGGTGGCCAGGAAAACACTTTAATTTCTATTGTAGATAAAACAGCCTGCTCCATGGGTAGTCGTTTACTAAAACGCTGGCTTGGAAGGCCGCTAAAACAACATGAATCCATTAAGGAACGCCAAGAAGCGATTGAAGAAATCATTAAGCTGCAACAATCCCCTGTACTCAATCATTTACTCAGGCAAATTTGTGATGTAGAACGCATTGTTTCCCGTATTGCTTTAAAATCAGCGCGTCCTCGTGATTTATTTGTTTTAAACAACACCTTAAAGTTACTGCCTGAGCTTAGTATTGCGCTTGAAAACAACCAGGGCCCGCTAATAACACAATTAAAAAAATATTTAAGCCCATTACCTGAATTACAAGAATTACTCTCAGCAGCAATCATTGAAAATCCCCCTATGTTAATTCGTGATGGTGGAGTTATTGCCTCGGGTTTTGATGAAGAACTCGATGAATTAAGAATGTTAAGCACGCGCGCTCATGAAAAATTAAATCAATTAGAACAACAAGAAAAACAGTACACTGGTTTGTCTACTTTGAAATTTGGTTTTAATAACGTACAAGGCTATTACATAGAGCTTTCTAAAACTCAAGCAGAGAAAGTACCCCCACATTATCACAGAAAACAAACTTTAAAGAATGTAGAACGATATATCACTCCAGAATTAAAACAATTTGAAGAAAAAGTATTATCTGCACAAGTTAAAGCATTGGCACGCGAAAAATGGCTATATGAGCATTTACTCCTGGAAATTCAAAAAAATATCAATGAGCTAACCTATCTAGCACAAGGATTAGCGCAACTTGATGTACTTACAACCCTTGCCGAAAGAGCACAAAGCCTCAATTGGACTTGCCCAAAACTTATACCTGACTCACAACTATCCATTAAGGCAGGCCGCCATCCTGTGATCGAACATTTGTTGCAGGAGCGTTTTATTGCCAATGATTTATATCTTGATCCCTCACAAAACATCTTACTGATTACAGGGCCTAATATGGGTGGTAAATCAACCTATATGCGTCAAACCGCCCTAATTGTTCTTTTAGCACATATCGGTAGTTTCGTGCCTGCCACAGCTGTAACATTAGGCCCAATAGACAGAATTTTTACACGTATTGGTGCAAGTGATGATTTAGCATCGGGGCGCTCTACTTTTATGGTAGAAATGACGGAAACAGCACAAATTTTGAGACAGGCTACACATCAAAGCCTGGTGTTAATTGATGAAATTGGCCGCGGCACAAGTACTTATGATGGTATGGCTTTAGCTTATGCCAGTTGTACTTACCTGGCAACAACCATTAAAGCATATACCTTATTTTCTACCCATTACTTTGAATTAACCCATCTCCCGCAACAATGGCCTTGTATTCGCAATGTCCACTTACAGGCATCATTAGATACCGGGCGTATTGTCTTTTTATACCGTGTGGAGCCTGGTTATGCAAATCGAAGTTATGGCTTAGAGGTAGCCGAGCTTGCAGGCATACCCGACGATGTTTTAAAAATTGCTCGTACACATCTAAAACAGATGCAAACAAACCTCCCTGCCCCTCATGCACAACCCAAAGTCCAGGAGCATTTCCAATCACCTATTTTACAAGAACTCGCACAACTCGATCCTGATCGACTGACTGCCCGGGAAGCACTTGACTTAATTTATCGATTCAAAAACATGGAAACAATTGATATATAGCTGTATATTCTTAGAGCTTGTCTGCAATATGGAGACATTTTTGGTGAAACAGGTACCGAGACTATCGTGAAAAAACTCATCTCCCTGATACTCCTCATGACTTGTTTTGCACTCTTTGCCAAAGATAGTAGTGAGCCTATATCTATTACACTTCACGGGGTTTCCGGAAAAGTAGAGGCTAATGTTGAAAAACGTTTGCAGGAATTACAGAAATTAAAACCCCTTGCCCAATTCAGCTTGGAAGAATTGCGCGATCAAGTTCTACAAGCAATCCAACCTTTTGGCTATTTTAAGGCAGATGTTATTATTCAAAGACCTAATATGCAAAATTTGTTGATAACCATCCATCCTGGCCCACAAATTATGATTTCAAAAATCACGATCGAGTTGATAGGCGAAGGAAATCAAAATCCAGCACTACTTGAAGTAATAAAGAATACACCTTTAATGCCGCATACTCCTCTCTTCACAGAACAATATGAACAAACTAAATTAAAACTTATCGATACAGCAGAAAATCAAGGTTACTTACATGCTCGTTTCAAGAAAAATGAAATTGTAATTGATCAAGAAAATTACACAGCAGAAATCATTCTTATCCTTGATACGGGCCAGCTTTATTACTTCGGACAAGTTCAGTTTGATCCTACCTATATTAATCCCAAATTATTACATCGTTTTGTGCCCTTCCATCCAGGTCAAGTGTATTCAGCGGATCTAATGCTTCAATTAAATAACGAGTTATCAAATAGTGGCTATTTTAGCTCTGTACTCGTAAAACCACAGATTTCAGAACACTCATCCGTTCCTATTCAAATCCATACCGAACCCGTGTCCAAATATTCATATACTTTGGGTGCTGGCTATGGCACTGATACTGGTGTCCGGGGCCGAGCTGCTTTGCACGTAGTCCCAGTAAATCGCCAGGGACATAAATTTAATCTTTTAGCCCAAGGGTCTTTTGTACAAAACGCATTACAGGCTCAATATATTATCCCAGGCCAAAATCCTGTAACAGATCAATATACATTCACAGGTAATTTTTCAAATTTAAACTACAGCGCGGGTTATAGTAATTCATTTCTTGTATCACTCGCGCAACAACACCGTGTAAAAAACTTTCAGCGTACTTTATCGCTCAACTCCTTATACGAAGGTTTTCATTACGCATTAGAACATGATACAAAGCAATTTTTACTTTATCCTAAAGCAACGTTGACCTTTAGCAAAACCAAAGATCTTCTCTTTTCTCCCTCGGGATATAACATCACCATTAACGGCCTTGCTGCCAATCAAATTGCTTTATCTACGATTAATTACGCACAAACATCGCTGGATGCCAAGGCCGCGATACGAATAGAACCCTGGCGTTTAAGGCTTTATGGTCATGCCATTCAAGGGTTTATTGCCATCAATAACATCGAGCAACAACCATTATCGCTTGCATTACTTTTGGGAGGAACCGATAATTTAAAGGCCTTTAGCTTTAACTCAATAGGACCAAGTAGAATAATTAGCTACGCGGGTTTTGAGGTTCAAAAAGAAACCAAAAAAAATTGGTATCTTGTCGCTTTTTATGATGCGGGCGCCATCTATAATCCAAATCCTATGAAAAGTTATTATGATGCAGGTGGTGGTTTAATGTGGGTTTCGCCCATAGGTCCAATTAAAGTTGGATTAGCTCAAGCCATCAATAGTCGATGGCAACGTGATAGTCATAGCCCCCGATTAGTGATCAGCATGGGGCCTGATTTATGATCCGAGTGCTTGTAAAAACATTAAATTTGCTTCTTTCACTTCTCCTCATACTGGGTTTAATTGTTGTTTTTTTATTTGCTACTACGCCAGGTTTAATTTGCATGATTGAATTAAGCCGCTCTTACATTCCAGGCACATTCAAAATACAACATGTTGAAGGCAGCCTAATCAATAACTTTAGGCTCGGTGGACTCGAGTACCAAAATAATTCGCTTCAAGTAAAAATAAAACAATTATATGTTCAATGGAATCCTCATTCCTTGCAAGAAAACCAACAACTTACTGCCCAATGGCATGATTTACAATGGAAAAATGAAAAAAAAATCATCATGGAAAGTAAAACAGGAACAGCGATTGCTACAGGGACCTTACCTAAGCTACAAATTAATTTAAATGCCAAAGTCATGACAGCGTTGAAAAATGATTTGACTATAGACGCGAAAATGAACGGAACCATCCCCTGGCAATGGACCTTTGATGCGAAACTTACCCAACCCCAGCCCTCCTCCTCCCAAGATATTATTTTATATACGAATCTATCCACTAAAGGTAAAATCACCGCTATAAATCAAGGAAATTTATTTTTAACCATCAGCCCAGGATTTTATCATGAGCCTAATAACAAGACGCTCCCTGTACTTCACTTCAAAGGAGGAACAGTAAAGGTTGAGCTGTCTCCTGCAAAACTTGAAGGCACAGGAACGTTAGTTGTTGATGAGCATAAAAACTTAAACTTAGAATTTCAACTACCTAAATTTGCTCTTAATACAGGTTTCTTTGACGACCAACGAATAAATGGCAAATTAGCATTAGATATTAATTCATTAGACTTTTTAAACAAAATAAGTCCTGAAATGAACAAGATAAAAGGACAATTAAGCCTCGCATTAAACGTAACAGGTACGGTTAAAAAAAGACAAATCGAAAGTCAATTAATGCTTAGCAATGCAAGCTTTTCTTTACCCAAGTTCGGACTCAACTTAGATACATTGGAACTTAAAGTTCATGGTACAGAAAAATTTTGGGAGGCCACCGGTTCCATCATATCTACAGGCCATCATCTGGCACTTTCAGGAAAGGGAACATTAGGCAGTGCCTTTACAGGGGACCTTACTTTAGAGGGTAATGATTTTCCACTCATTAATACCAGCGAGTATCAAATTCATATTTCTCCTAAACTTAATCTTCATTTAACACCAACGACACGTGCACTGTCTGGCACTGTTTTAGTTCCTTATGCGGAAATTAAGCCGCGGACTTTTCATAACAGTATTTCATTGCCAGAAGATGTAGTTTATAAACGTAAAGAAAAATCCACACCCCCTTCTGCTTTTCTCAGCAGTATGGATATTGGCATTACAATGGGAAAAGAGGTTGCAGTCAATGTCAAAGGATTGAAAGGTTTTTTAGATGGAACACTCCAAACAAAACAATTACAGGAAGGCTCCCTTAATGCATATGGCGAATTATCGATTAGAGAGGGCACCTATAAAGCCTACGGTCAGGAATTAGCAATAAAACAAGGACAGTTAATTTTTACCGGTGGTCTCATTAACAACCCTGGAATTAATGTACGTGCGGCAAAAAAAATAAACATAGCACCTACCACTTTTGCCAGCTCAAATCAGCTTTTAGATTTTAATAGCACCAATCTCCAAAATATTAATTATGGCGAAACAATGACCCTGGGTGTAGAAGTAACAGGACGACTAACCCAACCCAAAATTCAATTATTCTCTGAGCCAGCTATCCTTTCACAAGCAGATATTTTGTCTATGCTTATTCTTGGCCGTCCAGCGAATCAAGCCAACAAAGCTGGGGCGCAATTACTTTTAACAGCGATAACCTCCATGAGTCTTAGCGGTAATACGAACAGCGCTCGGCTTTTAGAACAACTGAAACAAAATGCGGGTATTGATTTTAATGTACAAACTAATACAAATTATAATCAATTCAACAATACTGCAAGTGACAGTACTTCTTTTATGGTAGGAAAATCACTCTCGAAACGACTCTATTTAAGCTATAATATTGGTCTGTCGCAAACTGATACAAATATTTTGACCCTAAGATACATGCTCAACAAATTTTTTAGTATTCAAATAAGCAATAGTGATACCAGTAGCGCTATTGATTTTTTATATACTTCCAAGAAAAAGAGTATTTCCAATAAAAAATAAGGTCTTCTAAATACCCTAAGAGACGAGGATTCATTCCATGACCGATTACAATATACCATTAAGATTAACACGCTTAAGAAGTACACCTATGTCTCGTGCTTTGATCAAAGAAACACGACTTCATCCCCACCAGTTTATTGCTCCATTATTTATCAATGAGCAATTGAACGAACCACAAGCTATTAGTGCTATGCCTGGTCAATTTCAATTAAGCCTCAATTGTATCCCTAAGGAAATTGAATTAATTAGCAATTTGGGCATTCCTGCCGTATTACTGTTTGGTATTCCCAAATACAAGGATGCTTTTGGTAGTGAATCTTTTAATGATGAAGGAATTATTCAACAAACAATAAGAAAAATTCGTACGGTTAATAAAGACCTATTAATTATTACCGACCTCTGTTTTTGCGAATATACCGATCACGGCCATTGCGGTGTTCTGAAAGGAGAATGCATTGATACAGATAAGACTTTAGATTTTCTAGCGAAACAAGCTGTAAGCCACGCCAAGGCAGGAGCAGACTGGGTCGCTCCAAGTGGAATGACTGATGGAATGGTCCATGCCATTCGTCAAGCACTGGATGCTCATGGATATCCACATATTCCAATTTTAAGTTACAGTGCTAAATACTGCTCTTGCCTTTATGGACCTTTTAGGGAGGCTGCTCAAGGAGCGCCCAAATTTGGCGATCGCAAAGCGTATCAAATGGATCCAGCTAATAGTACCGAAGCTATTAGAGAAACTACTCTGGATCTTGATGAAGGAGCAGATATGATCATGGTAAAGCCTGCTGGGTTTTACCTGGACATCATCGCTAAAATGAAACAACATTTTCCAGAGGTTCCCCTATGTGCTTATCAAGTAAGTGGAGAATACTCCATGATTAAAATAGCAGCACAAAATAAGCTACTTAATGAAGAACAAGCAATGATGGAAAGCCTGATTGCAATAAAACGTGCTGGAGCAGATTTTATTATTTCTTATTTTGCTAAAGACGTAGCACGGTTACTCAATCAAGAATTCTATAGATAGACACTAAATTATTTTACGATATACTCATGGGGCACCCTAACCTGGGAATGCGGTTAAATCATGATAATAATGGCTGTTTGAAAATCAATATGTGCCCCGTAAGTAGATATAACTGCATTTTTTAGACAACAATGTAGGAAGACAAACCGGTTTAAAAGTTATTGGTTTTTGGGGTGTTCATAACTTTCGACCACTTATTTAATGGAGAAAAAGAGATAATGAATTTAATTTTTAAAGGTTTTTCAGCAGTCCTTTTAAGTTTAGGTGCTGCAACCACTTTTGCCGCCCCCGAATATCTAACAACACATAATAACACCTCTGAAGAGTCCAATGCTTATATAGCAGGCGCCCCTTCTCTTTATCCAACACCAGCGAACACTACTAAAAAAGTTTTCTGGAATCTTGTAAAAATGGCCTGTTACGGACATACAACTAATGGAAAATGTTCCGCGTCCATTAAAATGGCTACTAATACCCCTGATCCCATAGACATAGCTGATGTTACTCTGGATCTTAACTCTGGCACAATCACAGTAGTTAAACAAAAGAATTATAATTATACATTTACTATCAATGGTCCCGGTGAAGCAACGATTGACAAAAGGTAATCGTTAAATAATATTTGCTTTACAAATATCCCTAACATATTTTTCTATCAGTAAGCGTTCATAATACGGCATCTTTCCTGTGAACGATTACCTCTTAAAAAAAAGCCACGATTAGTGGCTTTCTTAAAAATTTCATTAGATAGTTTATTTTGTTGGTGCTGCAGGGACTTTATCGATAACCCATGTTAATTGAGCACCCACCAGATCGGCACTGAAGCTACCGCCATGAACATCTACATTATATGTAGAAGTTGGTGATAATACTTGTGTTGAATCAATACTTGGGGTATTGCCTGCAAATAAATGAGTATATCCAATATCAACACCAATATCAGGCCGCCATTGATAATGGGCGCCTACAGCAACAGCCCAACGATCTACATCCGGTAACCGGATGTTTCTATCTGTATTATTCGTAGGAGTTTGGTCATAGCCTCCACCAACACGCAACATCAGCTTTGAGTTAAGATGGTAATTAGCCCCAATTGCTACACGCCATGCATCATGGAAGTTTTGCGGCACTGCAATATTCACATTTGCTGGAGTGACTTCAAAAGGAACTGGCGCTAGTGGGCCTCCTATATTAGGAGCAGCTACATTATTCAATTTAATTACGTCAAAAACGTGCCATCCTGTATAGACAACAGATCCTAATAAAGCTAATTTCTCATTGACATCTTGATAACCACTTATAGTAAGTACATCTGGAAATTCTTGCGGATCACTGAATAAATCATCATTCTGCCGCGAGGTAGAAGAAGGTAATACAGGCTGAGCTAAGGAGAAATCATCATTAGCTAATATTCCTGATAAACGGCTATGTCCGTAGAAAACATGTCTTACTCTGGATTGATAATTAATACCGATTCGTGTGTGGTTATCATTAAATATCCCCATGACACCAACATGGAATCCGACCCCCCAAGAAGAGCCTTTATTGTAACTTAAAGAGTCAACAGTGTAAGGGTTTTCATCAAGTGCCACAAAAAAAGTAGGTGCCCCAACCATTTGATTAAATTTAACACGAGACCATTGCATATCAAGGCCAGCCCCTAATGCAAAATGCTCTGTAAGCCGAGTACCCAATTCAGGGGAAATATTAGTAGTTAATACTTCAGTATAAGTTGCTGAATATCGAACAGGGGAATAAGGTGACCAATCGGTAGACAAACCAAATGGAGCAGTAACACTTAAACCAAAGGTGGTACGGTCCCCCAAAGGAAGAGCATAATGAAATGAAGGAACAAAACCATTATAACTACCATTTACCCCTTCAAAATCTTGTGCATATTCAATGGCTGCTGGAAAAGGAGCCGGTAATCCAGTAGCCGTAGTAAAAGTACTCGTTCCATTAAGTTTCAACGTTGGAAATATACCTACACCACCGAAAACCATTTGTTGTTCACGAAGTAATGCTAAACCTGCAGGGTTATACCAACCTGTAGATGCGTCAGCTGCCTCTGCAGCAGAACCCGCTGCATAGTTACCAGTAGTATATCCAGCACTTTCCCCATACAACGAGAAACCTGCTGCATGCGTCACACCGGTAGCCAGAACACCAATTACAGCTGAACTCACTAGTGTCCTTAAAGGTTTGTGCATATTTTTCACTCCTGAACTCCTTAAATATTATGCCTCTAAAAATCAAATAAAATGTCCGCTGGAACTGAGTGTACCTTGTTTTCATACCATTAAAAATACTTTTTTCCTATTATATTCAAGAGGAAATTAATATTAATCCATAATGATCCAATTAAGCTCACAATGGAATAATAATGAATTTTCTAACTCGAAGTATATAAATTATGGAGTGCGCTACTTGTTTTAAGACTCCCGTCCATGCTAATGTGTATTAATTTTGTGCGGAAAATACGATGCGGCAAATAGTCACTAAATTTGGAGGTACTAGTGTTTCAACTCGAAACACTTGGGATAATATTGCGTCAATTACGCAAAAACATATGAGCTCTGGAGCACAACCAGTTATTGTGTGTTCTGCATTAACACAAATTTCAAATAAGCTTGAAAAAGCCATTGATGCAGCATTAATCAATGAACATCAAAGTATCTTAACTGACATCCGTAAAGGACACCTTCATCTTGCCGAACAACTGGAAGTCAATCCCGAACTAATCGCACAAGACCTTCATCAACTTGAGCAATGGCTTACTGGTATTGCTTTATTAAAACAAGCCCCTGCAAAAACTCATGCACAAATTTTAAGCATGGGGGAGTTGATGATGACTCGCCTTGGGCATGCGTTTTTGGAAAACAAAGGAATTCGTTGCCAATGGTACGATGCACGCGAACTATTGATTAGTACTCCATTTCCTGACGGAGATACCGCAAATTATCTTACTGCACGGTGCGAAAGTGAATATGCTCCAGAATTGGTAGAAAAATTTATCGCTTCTGGTGCCCAAGCGATTATAACCCAGGGTTTTTTTGCTGCAAATCCTCAGGGAGAAACTGTCTTATTAGGACGAGGAGGCTCCGATACCTCAGCAGCATTGATCGCGGCTAAATTACAAGCAGCTTCTTGTGAAATATGGACTGATGTTCCTGGAATTTATACAGCCAATCCTCATCAACTACCCCAAGCGCGTTTATTAAAAAAATTAAATTACGATGAGGCACAAGAAATTGCAACAATGGGAGCTAAAGTACTTCATCCCAATTGTATCCCCCCTGTTCGACGAGCTAATATTCCAATGTCAGTCAAGTTTACACAATTGCCGGGACACTCGGGGACACTTATCACTAAAGATATTGACGAAACAGCGCCATTGATCAAATCGATACAGATTAAGAACAGTATTTTATTGATTTCCATAGATACTTTACATATGTGGCAACAAGTTGGATTTTTATCGGATGTATTCACCGCTTTTAAACACCATGGTTTCTCAGTGGATCTACTTTCATCTTCTGAATTTAATGTTACATTGTCCTTAGATATTAATAGTAAGATACATGATCGCCCTGCCATTAATGCTTTATTAGCAGAGTTAAATCAATTTGGACGAGCAAAACTGATTGAACCATGCAGCGCGGTAAGCCTTGTAGGACATCACATTAGAACAGTACTGCCTCAACTTGGGCCTGCATTAGAAGTTTTTGAAGCAAAACAGGTTTATTTGATGTCGCTTGCATCGAATGATTTAAACTTAACGTTTGTCGTCGATGAGTCTCAAGCGAATCAATTATGTCAAAAACTACATCATTTACTCATAGAAAATAACCCTCAAATCTTCTATTACTCTAAAAGTTGGCATGAGGAGTTTGGCAACCCTGCTGTTCGCACCATACCCTGGTGGGAAAAGGATCGAGATCGCCTACTTACTCTCGCTGGCTCAAACTCACCTTGTTATGTCTATCATAATCCAACTCAAGCTGCCAAAGCGAAACAACTATTAGCCTTAAAATCGATTGATGCATTATTTTATGCGATTAAAGCAAATCCTCATCCTGCTATTTTAAAAACCATGGAAAAGGAAGGAATTGGCTTTGAATGTGTTTCGATTCAAGAATTAGACAGAGTAGTAGAACTATTCCCCGATATAGATAAAAATCGGATTTTATTTACCCCTAATTTTGCCCCTAAAACAGAGTATGAATATGCATTAAACATAGGCTGTTATATTACTATTGATAGTTTATACCCTCTTGAACGTTGGCCTGAATTATTTAAAAATCGAGAAGTAATAATCCGTATTGATCCAGGTACCGGGGCAGGTCATCACAAACATGTCTCTACAGGTGGAAATGAATCAAAATTTGGCATCACTCAAAACGACATAGAGCAAGTTGTAGCATTGACCAAAAAGAATAATATTCAAGTGGTAGGCTTACATGCTCATTCAGGTAGTGGAATCCTTACACCTGAACTCTGGCAACAAACCGCATCCATGCTTGCCTCCCTCACCGAACAATTTCCCCAGGCAAAATCCATTAATTTAGGGGGGGGCTTAGGTGTAGTGGAAAAACCTGGACAACAACCATTAGATTTCGTAAATTTAGATGCCTTACTCATGGCAGTAAAATCTCGCTATCCACAAATTAAAATCTGGCTTGAACCCGGGCGTTTTTTTGTTGCTGAAAGCGGTGTCATTTTAGCTAAGGTCACTCAATGCAAAGAAAAAGGCAAAGTTAAATTTATTGGTATAGAAACAGGAATGAACTCTTTAATACGACCTTCCTTATATGGCTCTTATCACGAAATTGTAAACTTAAGTCGATTATATGAAGAAAAAGCTGGATTTTCTCATATAGTAGGCCCTATTTGTGAATCCGGGGATACCCTGGGTTATGACCGTTTGTTACCTGTAACAGAAGAAGGTGACGTGCTATTAATTGCCAATACTGGAGCCTATGGACGTTGCATGAGCTCGCATTACAACCTGCGTCCACCTGCACAGGAAATTGTTTTAGAATAAACATATAGCCTGGGTGCAGCGAAGCGAAACCCAGGTTTAAATGTAGATTTTTTGGGGGGCGCTTCACCCTGACTGCATTTTGGGAAATGCCATGTTAGTCGATAGTACTCAACGAAGCCAAGCCACTGATCCTTCCTTATCCTATATCGTTCAAGCTCCCGCAGGCTCGGGAAAGACAGAAATACTTACCCAACGCTATTTGCGGCTATTGAGCACGGTAAAAGCTCCTGAACAAATTGTCGCATTAACTTTTACTCGCAAAGCCGCAAGTGAAATGCGGGAGCGTATTCTATTAGCATTGCAGCAAGCAGCAAATCATCAACCCGCCAACAGCCCGCATCAGCAAATGACGCTTGATTTTGCTGATAAGGCGCTTCATTCTGATGCGCATTATCAATGGAACTTGTTACAGCAGCCTGGGCGATTAAGGGTTATTACCATTGATTCTTTATGTCAAAGTATTAATCAGGCAATTCCTTTATTGGAAAAACAAATTGCCTACGCACAAATTACCGATAAAACAAGCAGCCACTATTTAAATGCTGGCCGTCATTGTATTCAATATGCGATGGCAACGCCACAATACCAAGAAGCAATAAAAACCCTTTTATTGCATGTTGATAATCGTCAAGATCGATTACTTGATTTATTTAGTGAGCTTTTATCTCAAAGGGATCAATGGATAGGTCCTCTATTTCAAGCACGTAACCAAGCAAAGGCAACTTTTGAGCATGCATTGAAAATTATAGAACAGCATGAATTAAATCGTTTCAAAAAAAGTTTACCTCAACATATAGCCAAGGAATTGACTGTCAATGCTCGTCAATTGGCACTTATAGAAAATAATCCCGGCTCTCCTCGTTATCTACTTAGAGATTGGCATGATTTTGAACATGCAGATCAAGAGACTGTAAAGGCTTTAAGCAAATTGCTTCTTACAAAAGATGCTGGTTTTCGTAAAAGCTTCGATCATCATGTGGGGCTTCTGGCAAGTTCTTGTTCTCCTGATGAATATAAAAGAATAAAAAATGCAAGCAAAGAACTCTTAAATGAACTTAGTGAATATCCTGATTTTCTTGAAGCATTAATCCAGGTAAGCAATTTACCTGACCCACAATACGATCCCGAACAATGGCAGGTATTACAAGCCCTGTTTTTATTGCTTCCTCTTCTTGTAGGCCATTTACACGTATTATTTAGTGAAAAAAATGAAGTTGATTTTACCACCATATCCCAGCAAGCTTTATCTGCATTGGGTGATGCAGATAACCCTACTGATTTAGCATTATATTTAGATAACACATTGCATCACATTTTAGTCGATGAATTTCAAGATACCTCAATTACTCAATTCGAATTGTTAACCAAATTAGTACATGGCTGGCAGGAAGGTGATGGGAAAACTCTTTTTATTGTGGGTGATCCCATGCAATCTATCTACCGCTTCAGGCAGGCAGAAGTAGGATTATTTTTCAGGGCTAAGGAACAAGGCATAGGATCCGTCAAACTTCACCCACTCGAATTAAGCTGTAATTTTCGCTCCACACAAACTATTGTCGATTGGGTCAATAAACACTTCGCGCACATTTTCCCGGCACAAATTGACATAGAATCCGGATCAGTTCCATTTCATCCTAGCGTCAATGTCATTAAAGATAAAGAAAATAGCACTATTTATGCCATAAAATTTAAAACTCGTGAGCAAGAAGCACAAAAACTGATTGAAGCCGTTCAACATGAGTTGCAAGCTTATCCCCAGAAGAACATTGCCATCCTCGTTCGTTCAAGGACACAGTTGAGTGCAATTATTCGTTTATTGCGCCAACATCAAATTCCTTATCAAGGCACTGATATCACATTGTTGACCCATCTTAGTCATTTGCGTGATGTTTGGTCATTAACACAAGCATTATTGACACCAGCAAATCGCCTTTCATGGCTTGCAGTTCTTCGTAGTCCTTATTGCGGCTTGTCTTTATCAGACATTCATGCCATAGCTCGTTTTAATACTAAAAAATCCATTTACTTTGCTTTGTTAAATCTTAATCAAATTCAGGGAATAAGTGAGGAAGGCATTATCCGAGCTCGTTTTTTAATTCATGTGATGCACCAGGCTTTAACACAAAGATATGAAACCCAACTATCCTCTTGGGTCATTCATACCCTAAAAAAATTGCA
Organism: Legionella longbeachae; assembly: GCF_004283175.1. Classification (GTDB taxonomy): domain Bacteria; phylum Pseudomonadota; class Gammaproteobacteria; order Legionellales; family Legionellaceae; genus Legionella; species Legionella longbeachae. The sequence goes on along the minus strand of NZ_RXNW01000001.1, from coordinate 171,369 downwards.
CATAGAAAATATTTTGAATGAGAGTCAACTCAATGATCTCGAGCAATATTGGACTCTACTTGATCGTTACGAACAAGATGGCCGTTTGCCAGATATGAAAGAGTTTCTCATGGAACTTAATAAACTCTATTCACAGCAAACCAATTCCTCCCGTTTACACGTGATGACAATCCATAAATCTAAAGGCCTGGAATTTGATACCGTTATATTACCAGGGCTGGGGGCGCAAGCAAATCATGGAGACAAGCCCATGTTGCGATGGCTAAACTTGCCTACCCAAAATCATGGAAATTTGTTATTGATGTCACCGATACAGGCAGCACACCAGGAGCATTGTGCCTTGTATGATTATCTAACTCAATTAGACGAAATAAAAAGTCGTTATGAGACGCAGCGATTACTATATGTAGCTGTGACACGAGCAAAATCTCGCTTGTATTTAATGGATTACTCGGAAAAATCATCTAAAAGCTCATTCCGCAGCCTTCTGAAACAGCAAGAGTTTATCGAGGTGGACCCAGCCTATCCTGCAGAAGAAGGGACACTATCATTCCCCAAACTTCTACGTTTGCCCCTTAATTTTTATCTTACACCAAAACCTGATGTCTTTTTTAATAACAAGACATCAACAACTTCGTTAACAACCAGTATTCCTAGACTAATCGGCATCATAACACATCGGTTATTACACTGGATTTGTAATAATCACCCAGAAACAATAGCGGAAGTTCCATGGGGTTTGCCTCGTTATGAATTAAGGAAATTAGGTTTTGATGAAAAAATGCAACTTGATGCGTTACAAACAATACAAAATCAGATTACCAAACTGTTTGAGGATCCGACTGGTTCATGGATTATTGCCAAACATCACCAAGAACTAAATGAATATGAATTATTAGTAAAACAAAAAAATATACCCATTACTCGCATTATTGATCGTACTTTCGAAGATCAAGGCAAATGCTGGGTTATTGATTTTAAAACAGGCAAAGAGGATGAAGCTTCCTTGTTGAAACACCAACAACAACTCAATGAATACGGTTCGTATTTATCAAGCCGCAGTCAACTTCCTATCTATTGCGGGATCTATTATCTTGCCAGTAATCATTGGATCAGTTGGCAGTATGGCTCCATTTCGATTCCTGTTGTTTATGATGAAACTCCATAAACCAAGGATACAAGTTTTTCATGACAAAATGTTTGCTCTAGGCAAAATCTAACGCTATGAAATAATACCTCTCTGCGTTATTATTCCACTTTTGAAACTCTAGCCCTGTGGTTTGTCCAGGACAATCTAATGTTCTATCACTAGATCTCCCAGGCAAAACGCAAGACCCAGGTAAAAGTGCTCTCTTAACTTAATAACTCTGAGACGAATATCCATGACCACTGAAAATACTGTAATTCACTTAATGAGTACCTTAAAAGATCCATTCCTTGGCCTAACGGGTATAGAAATGAATTTACAGTGCGGCGTCGAGCTACTTCAAAATCAGCTGAATCTAACCCTTACTGCTGGTTTTCCTTCCAGCTTGTTGGAAGAGCAATATAAACCTTTATTGCTTGAGGCTCTGCAAGCAGAATTCCCTAACCATCAAGTAGTAGTAAATATAAATCATTTTATTAAAGCTCATAAAACACAACTGGTTGGTAAAGGCTTGCGTGGTGTCAAAAATACCATCGCGATTGCCTCAGGAAAAGGCGGCGTAGGAAAATCTACAGTGACGGTCAACCTTGCAACCGCATTAGCTCGCCTTGGAGCTCGGGTAGGGATTTTAGATGCTGATATCTATGGCCCAAGTATGCCATTAATGCTTGGTAATACCGAGCCTGTACAAGTCAAAGAGGATCGTTATCTTCCTGTAATAGCCCATGGCATACAAACAATGTCTATTGGTTATTTAATGAATAATGAACAAGCATTAATTTGGCGTGGTCCTATGCTTGCTAAATCTCTTATTCAGATGCTGGATATCACTCTTTGGGATGATTTAGATTATTTGTTCATTGATTTACCACCTGGAACTGGTGATATACAACTCACCTTAGTACAAAAAATCCCTCTAACCACAGCCATTGTAGTCACTACCCCACAAAATGTAGCTACACTTGACGCGCAAAAAGCAATAAGTATGTTTTCTACAACAGGCATTGATGTATTAGGTATTGTAGAAAATATGTCAACGCATATCTGCAGCCAATGTGGGCATCAGGAAGCAATTTTTGGCACAGGTGGCGCAGCATCCCTTTGTGCCAACCATCATTGTCTCTTGTTGGGCCAACTTCCACTGGATATACGCATCAGAAAGCACTGTGATGAGGGACATCCTACGGCAACCCAAGTACAAGATGAGCTAACAAATACATTTATAAAAACGGCAATGAGAAGTGCTGTTGAATTAGCGAAAAAACCGATTAATTATGCGGATAAATTTCCCAAAATTGTTGTTGAGTGAGCTCTTTTCAAAGGTATAATAGGACGCTTAAATCGGTTCTGATTAAAGTGGAACTCAAAGTTTTACGGAGTTGTTATATCTCCAGACCCCACTTTACAGGGCTTTAATCCTCTGGTTGCAAGCAACCAGATCACAAAATAATAATAATCAAAAAATAAACCATGGAACGATCAATAATAATAATTCTAAGCATCTTGTATTCATGTTGCAGTTTCGCCAAATCTTTATATCAAATTGATTTGATTATCTTTACTCATCCAAATCAAATAAGCGGACTAACGATAAATACCCCCCTCCTCCCAACAAGCTCAGACGCGATATCTTTACATCCAGATAAAGAAAAATCCGGGAAGCCTTATCGTTTGTTACCCGTATCTTATTCGAGTCTGCGTGATGAATATTACCTGTTAACCCGTAAGGGTCACTATCAAGTACTTGGCCATTATTCATGGAGACAACCAGCAAATAATCAAAGTAAAGTTGCCTTGCCCTTTGCAGAACATAATGGGTGGCAAATGCAAGGAACCCTGGATATAAGACAAAGTAACTATTATTCTTTAGATGCGGAACTCCAAGTATCTCCTCCCAGTCATCCACACGAATCATTTCTAGTGACACAAAAGCAACGTTTAAAAGGTAATGTAATTTATTATTTGGATAATGCACAGGTTGGCATGATAGTGAAAATCCATCAATTATCATAGATTACTCCACATCCCTAGATCCAGATTTCTCAAAGATTGTCATCTTTCGCTATGCGGAAGATCCAGACTAACAGAGTTCTTCATCCAGCTATTTTGTTGGCCTATTTTGACCCTCTGGTTGCACATTCCAATTAGTCTCTCGCAGAAAACGATGATTCCTTTCAAGTAAATTAAACCGACTATTGCTGCTGTGCTAAAAATCTAATTCCATAGAGGAATAGATAAGTATTCAAACTCATGAATTCTTAAGTATTCACTCATGTTTCAATATTAAAATAGCTCCAAAATGTTTCGAGAAATAAGAAATTTATAACTAATAAGAATATACAAAAATAAAAAAATGGTAGCAAAAACAATTAATTAAATTTAACGAGGAAAAATAAGATGTTTGAAAAAATTTCAAGATTAATCAGTACAAAAGTAACTCAGGAAAAAACTGATACACCAAAGAAAATAGATATTTCAACCTTGGAGCCGAATTATACTGTACAATTTAAAAACTTTTTTGAAACACCAGAACAATACAATGAATGGCTAAACAGATATCAAACTGGCGAATTTAGTGAAGCTTTTTGTAGATTATCTGGTGAATTAATTAAAAATGAATTAGAGATAAACGCACAAAACCCTTTATTTATCAATGAATTGATGAGCCTATTTGAAACACCTAAACAATACTCTGAATGGTTAAAGAACTATGAAGAGGCTAGAATATTTAATCGATGTTTTGACCGTTTATTTAAAACAGAAAAACAACACAATGAATGGCTAAAGAGATATGAAGCTGATGGAATTAAAGCAAGTGTTTTACCTACCACATCTCCCAATGCATGTTTATTAACAGATCAAATTAAAGATCAATTAACAATAACTCCAATTCATCATTCAAGTTCTTTTAAATCAAATAAAAGACCCTCTCAACTTAGATTGTTTGCTGAGCAAGCAAATGTGAATGTAAAATCAGAAGCTCAAAGTGAGGAAGAGTCTAATAAAACTTCTTTTTGTTGGTAGTACATTAAGTATCAGTGCAACCGAGCACTGCAATTGACTTAAGTATTCGTCATTTTCGCGAAAGTGGAAATCCATTTCGACAGAAGCATTGTAGCCCCATAAACTTGGTTCCACTTACGCGAGGACGAATAAAAGTCTCTTACGGGAGCAGAGGGGGTACGCCCCCTCTGACCTAATAGAGCGAAATTATCCTCGGTCTTTTATATAAACTTGTTGCATTAAAACTCCCACTTTCATAATAGCACGTAGGCATCAACAGCAGATGCTCCAATGTATTTATCGTTTACCAGGAGGAAAAACCTGATCAAACACAGTCGCTCCCCCTTCCACAATACGTTGCATTGAAGTATTCACATCTGAAATATTGGCATCAGATTTACTTGAAAAGAACCCCCAAATACCGTGACTTGATTGCTGACGTCGTCCTACTTCGTGTAATCCAAATAACGCTGCAGCTGTTAGTGTGAGTGACGCAAATGAGCCTAATCTTGGATAAAAAGGTGACATAAATAAATTTCCAAAACTAATCAATGCACCAGTTTTTAATACTTTTTCAGGATTTATTTGATCTTGAGGCATACCAATTTCCTTGATAAATCTTCAATCAGTGATCAGCGATTGCCAGGCTTGTTAGAATCGGGAAAAACCTCATCAAATATAACTTTTCCTCCAACAACAATATTCGCCACAGCATTTTGAACTTCTGTACTTTTATCACCTGTGGCACCACCAAAAAATGTATTCAAACTATTAATGCCATTGGCTGCAGGTCTTCTTTTTTTACCAATCTCATGTGCACCGTATAAAAAAGCACCGGTAGCTACTAATGCAGCAGATAACCCAATTTTTGCATCAGCCCAATAAAGCGGAGCAAGAACTGTATTGAGCAGAGCAGCTATTGTCACTGTCTTGCCAACATCATCTACATTTATTTTATCTCGTGCCATACCAATTCCTTGTGATAATTATTTTCCAGTACAGACTATTGGAGAGACAATAAAATTGCAAGCATAATTTAGTAACCTCTTGTATAGTAAATCATCATTGATCTGGAATTATTGCTTATTGGTAGGCCAAATAAGAAACATAGTGGATTGAAATAAATTAAAATGAACTTATAATCACTGTCCTTTGCACTATCATAGAAAACACCATGTCGAGCCAAGGTAAAATTATCAATGCAGTAAATCTATGCCTCAAGCAAAAACCAAATATTGATTTTGAGCTGAACCAAAAAGGAATTTGTGCAGGACTCGCTGCGTTATATATTAAATATGCCTTAGAAAATAAAACTTCACAGTTTTTCTCTTTGCTTGACCAGTTGGCTACCTTACCCAGTAATTATCGTTTGGGTACTAACCATGCTATTGATAGTTTCATTATCCAAATAGATAAAACGTTTCGTCCATCTGAATATTATGGTTACGAAATCCATCAAGGTGATCTCGAAAAAATCTTAGATGTTCGAAATAAGCCCCTGAGTAACGAATTTAACTTAGGACTCATTACTGACGAATCCTGTTGGATTGAGCTATTTAAAAAAATCAGTCGTAAGGATCGATCTTATTACATTACCAGCAAAAATCATGCAATTGCATTAACCTTGCGCAATGGAAAATATGTTGTCTATGACCCGAACTACAGCAAAAAAATAAAAGAATTTGATTCAATCAATGAAGTAATTAAAGAAATTAAAGATTGTTTTGAATATACTGAGAATACCTTCGGTTTAGCAATGCGCGTCTTTGCTCACCCTAATGATACTAAAGAGTCTTATCCTACCCATGATGAACTTCACCAAATCGCATTTGCTCATCAAACAAATACAAGCTCCAGTACATTTGCTGCCTTAGCGGGAGATGTTAATACCTTAAATTATTTGTTTAAAGAAAACCATATTGACTTAAGCTCATTGGCAAAAGAATACCTCCGCCCAGAATTTAATGACCTATTATTGCAACAACCTAAATCCCCTGGTATCAAAAATGCCCTGCTACAAGGGGTTAGGGCAACTTTTTATACAGGAACTCACAAAGAAACGGAAAAATTGATTCATTACTATCTCAAAACCTATACAACCTTTGAGGAGCAAAATGAATTAAAAGAGACAATACAAAAACAATTTAGTGAGCCCCTGCCAGACCTAATGAAAAAGAAAGCAGACTACAGCAATCTAATGAAGATTCTTAATCAATTTAGTCTCCCCGATCATCCAGGATATCAAACGAATTACAATCACTTACAGCTTTTAACCTTTATTCATCAAGAGAGTAATTCCCAACTAATTCATCTATTTTTAAGCAAACTTTCTCCTGAACAGCTCATCAAACAAATTCAACATGCTGCAATTGCAAATCAACATCATATTTTAAGTTTATTATTCGCTCATTTAAAAAATACTCAAATTGATCCTGAAACATTTCCTTCTATTTTTAATAAAGAAGTGATTAATAAAATTGATGCAACAACCTTATCAAAACTTCTTGGCATGGGTTTTATAGTCAATACTCAAGAACCTGACTTACTTTTCTTATGCATACAACGTAAAGATAAATCCATTTTTGAGGCTTATGCACGAGCATGGTCAGAGCAAACAAACCATCCAGAAAATTGGAGACACATTGATAAGCATGAATACTCGTTAATTGATCTAAGAACATCGATAGGCTCGGCCTCTTTACTCGATACCCTTATTTTTCTACGTAAAAATGAACATATAAAAAATGCTTGGCGTGCTGAAGTTCCAGAAGAAATCATAAAAAGCGGCTTAACTCTAGCCATTTTAAATGATAACCAGGAAATGTGCATATTTCTCCAGGAAAAACTTAAAGATCCGCTTGATATAGACACTTTAGAATTTCTTTATAAAAAAGGATTGGAAGAAAACAATTTAACTATTTTATCTACTCTCACTCAACTCAATTTCAACGTATTACGCGTGACCCAGGATATTCGTGCTTTATTGATGCTTTGTTATGATTATGACGATTATTCAATTATTGAAAATTGTTTTGAACAAGCAAGCCCCAAGATTAAAAAACTCATTTTAGAATACAGTTTAATGTGGAGCCTCACACCAGTCATCAATATATGCATACAGAAAGAACCGCAACTTTTTAATGGATACCTCAATGAATCAATGCAAAACCCACCTAAACTCGCCAAACTGAACCAAACAATCGTATTGCTTCCTCCTGATACGCTTTCATTAAAAGGTGACGAACAAAAACAAAAAAATCAAATCAAAGAATGGTGTAAAAAAAAGCTATTTCACTTGGCTGAAACAATATGTATCAAAATAACATGGAATAAAGAGGAACTGAATGAATTCTTAAATGAGCTCATTCATGATAAAAATGAAAATGGAATTGTCTTACTCTTAAAAACCTACCCTCAGTTAAAAGAAAACCCCGAACTTAATGTTTTGCTTGCACAAAATAATTTATTAAAACCTTTGGACTATTTACTTGCTCATGGCGGCATTATTAAATCTGATTTAATTGAACAAATTTTCACATCCGCCCTACTGCAAAATCAAAAAAACCTGGTTGCACGATTTTTGACCCAAGGATTAATAACTCCAACAACTAAGTTAAAGCAACCCCTGGCAAAACTACTCCAAGACGCCATAGAAAAAGGCATGGATTCTTTAGAGCCATTTATTCAATCTAAACTTGATTTTGCACTTGATTATAAAAAGTTATTTCTTTTTAGTTGCGCTCAAAAAAAGGAAAAAATTGCAAACCAAATACTTGCTCGAGAACTCATCTTGACTGATCACGAAAGACAATGTGCAATCCATCAACTATTTGGAGAACAACCCCCTTCTGATTGGTTTGAAAAAGTTTATGTTAATGGTTATGGCAGACTGTACCAACTCTTATTAAAAGCGGATATTCAACACCCAAGGATTCCTTTGCTAAATTCCATTAAAAATCCAGAGCATGATCCCGCATTCCAGCAAACAGAGCTGTATTTAAACCCTTTAAAGCGAGCGATTAAAGAAAAAAACGAGCCTATTTTTAATAGCTTATTTACCCAAAGTGAATTACCTGATACTCCAGATCATGAAGTATTACTTTTTTTGAAAGATCCTCTTCTTTTTCCTCGTGTCATACACCTCATTGCCAAGAAGTACGGCCTGGATAAATTATTAACTGAGGCTTTAAAGTATAATGAATGGGCAGTAGTAGCTCATCTCATTGAAAAGCAACAATTAAATGATTTGAATAGCGATTTACAGCAGCTTATCCTAAAACATAAGCAAGAAATTGTAAGCGCCTATCTGGAGCATCTCGAATCTCATTATGAAAAAATGGATGTACGTCCTCAACTGTTTAAGCTCTACACTAACATCAACGCTCTTGCACAATTGGCCATTCCTTACCAGGAAGCCATTCAAAAAACTCTGGAACGCATAGAACTAAATATGCTCCATCAGCAACTGGATTTAAACAATCAAATCTACCGTTATACATTTAGTCATCTACCCTTTAAAAGAGCACTTGAAGAGATAGGTAATGTTTTTGCGGAATGCCAAAAAATCATCAGAGAGAAACAGATCGATTTAGAGCAATCGATAGAAAATCCAGAAATCGTAAATGCCTTAGCACTACTCAAAACCATCATGTCAGGCCATGATATAACACCTGACTATTTAAGTGATGAAAACGCCGATCTCTTGGAAAAGTTAATTGAAAATTCCAGATTTAAAGAAATCTGCCAATTGGAATTAAGACTCTACTTCTTACTCAAAAACATCCAAAAACCACTCTCAGAACAAAGCCAAACAAACCAAAATGACTTCAATACAGCAATTAAAACTCTTCATAACTGTTTGGGGCAAAAAAAACTACCTATTAGTTTTGTGATCCCTGAAATTCAAACTCATTTAAAAAACTATCGACACAAAATTCAACCACCAAAGCCAATCGAAGAAATTGATAGACACCCAACTTTGCAACAGGACACAAACTCCTGTTTAAATATTCAAAAAGAAAAATGCATCCAATCATTAAACCACTATCTAAACCATCGCGATCAAACTTTAAGTTACTTTTCTTATTTCTTTGATTATTATCGTGGTAAAACCCGGGCTCAACATTACAAAAATTTAATTAAATCGGCACAAAGCGAACGAGACTTATACCTTATTGAGTACGCCATTTTCGCCAATAACAATGGAACACAATTAAAAAGGGATATGCTCGCAAAGCTTAACTATAAAGAACTAAATGAGGCAAAAAATTCACTTAAATCGCTCATTTGCAAATCATATTCAAAACATGAATTAAAACAATTGGATAAGGTGATTGACTCCATCAATCAAAAAGTTAATACAAATGATCGAACGGCAACCGCTTACTTGTTTCATGATGAGTTAGCCTATTTACAGAAAATAGATAACCCTCAGCAAACTTTTGGCAAACATTCATTTTTCCAAGCTAAAAAGCAAGAACAATTTGGCTTTTGGCAGTGGATTGCAAGCTGGTTTGGTTATATTAGTTTTTCTGAGAAAGAACATATGGACGTAAAAGCAAAATTTTAAGAATAAATAAGCCCTATTTTAGGATTGCTCACAATAGACTAATATGTTTAATAATAGAATTTTTGAGGGTATAAATATGAAAAAAACTACTAAGACTAATGCTACTGAAAGCACAGAAATTAAGAAAGAAAAGGGGCGTTATAATAATTATATTCAAGAGATGAAAAGCTACGAAAGCAACCTTACATTTTTTAATCGACTTCTAGATAAAACGCTTAAAAATCCGAATGATAAAAATATTAACGAATTAAATGGCTGTTTAGAAGAGTTACAATCTGCAAGGAGGCTAACTTATTAGTGAAGACACCTGAATAGTTCTTAGCTATAAATTCTTCATGAATTATTATCAAGGGTCATTCCATTATATCATTAGGATTTAAGATTTTTTTAAGGTAAATTTTCTATCATGTGAAGTTGATTTCACCAATTTAAATAATAACCCTGATGGGTTTAATAATGGAATTTATTGGAGGAAAAAATGCAAAAAGTTACTATTAACACTCAAAATACTGAAATCAAGAACAAAAAAGGTCGATATGATACCTATATTCAAGAGATGAAAACCTACGAAAGCAACCTCACCTTTTTTAATCAACTTTTAGATAAAGCACTTAAAAATCCCAATGATAACAATATGAGTGAACTCGAAAAATATACAGAACAACTCCCCTTCTCCGATAAGCCCAATGGCCCTCAATCAACCTAAATATTCCGAGGCATAATCGATAAATCCCCGGAGTAAAACAATTTCAACTGTCTCTTATTAATTAATGTGAGTTCGATATAAAAAATAAAAGTCATTTTTATATAAACTCACTTTATTGAGAACTGGAGCCCATATAGATGTCACACATCTTATGGGATAACATTTGTTTAGCGATATAAAGGCGGTATAGAACAGTCTTGCCCTCAAACTCACGTTAATTAAAACCAAACAACTTAATTCAGGAATATTCTATGTTGGAATTAGACTTGCCTTAAATTCATGCATATATAATCTGCTGCTAATTATCGTGTGTTTAAATTGACCATATGAGCACTAATAATCCATATGGGAGATTACAATGAGAACGAAGCTACTACAAACCGCGCTACGAGCAACGGAGCAACTTGCAAAAAGAGAAGCGATTAAATCAGCGCCTATACAACAGTTGACACATAATCTCACGAATACACCTTTTACACATCCGACCAATCACCTGATAATTCCAAATGTTATGCCTGTGGAAATTCCAAATTTTATACATGCAACACCCGATGCAGATTCATTGGCAAAATTTGCAAGGAAATTAATGGAAAGAGAAAAAGGTGAAAAAACATTTAAAAGAGACTTTGAAAAATACAAAGAAGAGATGCAAAAAGAAAGGAAGCCGTACCAAACTAATAACTCAGTCGAACTTAGTAATGATCAAAAAGCCAATCAACCCAAAGTAGATCCTGCCAATGATCCAAAACAAGAAAATAATGAGCCCTCTTCTGCTAAAAAATTTACTTCAGCAAAAGCAATACAAGATGAGGTCTTTAAGGAAGCTAAAGAACACATCGAGGACTATCGGCTGCTTTTGATACTTTTCAATGTATCTGAGGGTACCCTGAAAAAAACCTCAATACCGTTATTTGAAGGTATCTATGCTGCATTTGCTGATAAAGATGGAATACCTGAAGATAAAGCAAAAGCGGTCGTAGAATTAGCCAAGTGGGTTGTACTTGCAATAATAGCTTTCGTTCTTTATGAATACGTCAACAAGAAACTAAACGAAGTTAAGAATCTTGATGCCCAAGCCGTTGCAAATTATGCCCAAGCAGAGGCCCTCTACCATAAGTCAATTTTACTTGCACAGGAATGTGTTAGACAACTGACCTCAATTAATGAGTTATCAAAAAATAAAGACTTAAATGAAAGTTTATTAAAGCTGTTAGGGGAGTGCGCTAATTCTGAGGAAAATGAGACAGTTATCGGTGCGGGTATTAATAATTTGAGGGCTGTTGTTGATAGTTTGGTAAATAATAAACCCTTAGAACGATCCCAATTGGACGGTAAAATTGAACGCAAACTTCAATCCTTAGAAGAGCATAATCCATTGGCCTCTATGCTTTTAGAAAAGAAAGGAGCAAAAGGATATAAAGGCACTGAAAATGCCTTGCAATATCAAATCGACAAATTTGATAACATCATAAAACATAAAAAAGAAGGTTTAGAATTAAAACAAAGGGAAATACGGTTAAAAACAGATAGGATTGGAGAGTTAGAAAAGGATACACAAAAGATCGAGAAGATAATAGGAAATAACTTACTTGTCGAAATCGGACTTTTTAGCCCTGTGCACCCAAATGCCATTAGAAAATGCAATGAATGTAAAGATGAATTACATAGCATTAAAGCCGATAAAGAAGATGACAATGTAGAAAATAACAATCTCAGACTTTCAGCCGATTAAAACTCCTTTTCATCATGTGTAGTGGTGTGATTGCCGAAAGAAACTGCCGGTAATCACACTAATTTATTTCTATGCCCCATAGAGAGCATTTCAAATTTTTCATAATTAAACTTGTATGATACTTAAGCAACTTGTATACATTAATTGTCTATTTTTTAGTTATTAACCATCGCTTCGCTTAAAGGGATTATTTCACTTAATGCAGCGACAATAGCCGAGTGAGAGTTTCCTCTTAGGGAGACATAGGGACGGCTACCAGTTATAGAAAAATTGTCATTTTGCCAGTTCTTCTTTCTGTGTTTCTTAATAACTAACTCCATCAATTTTAGCTGTCTCGGCAAAAAAAATTCTGCTCAACTATCCATTTGAATACGCTTTAATGGAAAAGTGCGCTGGTCCAGAACCAAGTCTAAAAAATGTACCGTATTAGTAGTTGTATGGTCTTAGTAAATCCCCGGGTTACGCAACGAGAATCATCAAAATCAGTTTTGAATTTAGTTTTTGATTGGGTAATAAATGAGGATTTTTGCTTTGATTATTTAATCCACCAATACCCGCTTTGGGGAAAAATTCCACATTTGCGATGTATCCTGCACCTTTTGTTTCAAGATATACATTTACCTAAGATAACCTGGTTTTAATTTGCTGCATAATACAGATAAATCTATCAATTGAAGCGATGTATATGAATCACACAAATTCATTTTTACTGCAACAACTCAGAATATTTCATTTTAATTTAACTATTTGACTGAAACAAGAGCAAATAAAAATGACTCCCCTGGTACATATCCCATCTATGTTGCTTATTGAGAGTCATTTTTAAAGTGTACTGAAGCGCCAACATTCCCCTCCAATGGCCAAATGGATGCTTGAAAGGGAGCAACATGTTACATTTTAATCAACTGACATCCTGAGAATGTCGTCATTGTCCAGTTCATTATCTTTTTCCTTATTTATTAATTCTTCTTTACTGGATAAGCAATTATTTTTGCTCAAGGGAAATTGAGGTGCAAAAATTCCAAGCCTGACTAACGGATTTTTCATTATTTTCACTTCATCTTTTTCCGTTTTTTCAGATATTTCCTTAATTAGATCTTTTTTCAAATTTATTTGTTCTTTTTTTATGCGTATACCTTCTTTTTTATGCGCTACTTCCCTATCTAACTCCTTGATTTTCTCTTCTAAGGCATTTTTTGTGCCTTGAAATCCTTTTGCTCCTTTGGCTTCCAAAAGTTTGGACGCTAATGGATTTTGTTCTTCTCGGGATTTGAGTTCTCGTTGAATTTTATGGTCCAGCTTGGATGTTTCGAAGGATTTATCATTTAAAACGCTATCAATACGAGCTTGAAAAAAAACTCTAAATCGAGCTATGTAACCAAGAGGATCATTTTGTGAGTTAGCACAATTATCCAATAGCATTAATAGTTCTCGATTTAAATCGATATCCTGCTCTAATTCATTTATTGAGTTCATTTGGCGAACACATTCCTCAGCAATTAAAACAGCTTTGTCATAGAGGTTTTCTACATCTGAATACCTTGTAATAACATTTTTATCCATTTTTTCGATTTCTTCATATTTTTTATTGTAATACTGCTGAAGGGAATATATTAGAATTGCCAGTACAATCCACTTGGCTAACCGTAGGACTGCTTCTGATTTATGTTCAGGAATTCCATCTTTGTCAGCAAATAGAGTATACAAACCATCAAACAAAGGCGCTGAAACCTTTTTTAAAGTATTTTCGACAAGATTAAAAGAAAATAACAGCCCCCGATTATCTTGTACGTGCTCTTTGGCTTCCCGGAATACTTTTTCTTGTAACTCCTTTGATGACATAATATTTTTAACAGACGAATCCTTCGTTTTTTGAGTAGTCTTATCTTTAATGTTCTCTGTAGCTTCATTTGCTCCTTTGGGTATATCGCCCGTAAGATTTACTTTAACTTCCAGCGTTTTGGGATTTGGATCATTTGATACGTGACCGTCAATATTATCGTAATATTCTTGTAAGTTTTTATTTATTTTATAATTTTGAGGGGCGTTTGTAAGAAGCTCCATCACTTCCAGTGTTACTGAATCCACAAGGAGTGATTTTTCTTCCCCTGATAATTCCTTATCACTACTAATATGTTCTTTGATAATATTCTGTATGTTAGAAGAATAAATTGATGTAGAAAATGCATGGCCAGGCGTAGAGAACATGACATTTGAATTGATTAATAGTGGGGCAGATGTGTAATAAGGGTTTGCCATGGGTGCTCTACTACTCATTGACGTCACTCTTCTAGCAGCTGTTAATGCCTGATTTAGTATTCTGGCTCTCATGATATATCTCTCCCATGCAATGTACAAATATTGTTTACATGGATTATTCTAAATTCTACGTAATTAACGAGTGGTTAGCTTAGTATGAAATTTAGAAATAGGATATTCCATTGTGGAATATTGTGTAGCCGATATATTTCAATAAAAGGGCTTTGTTACATAAGATAGATCTCGTTTTTCTTAATTCTGAGGATGGTCATTTAATCCTCAGAATAGAGCATTAGTGAGGCTACTTCTTTGGAGACTTATGTGAGAGTGGTAGATTCTCGGTGCACTCTTGAAGTTCTATTAAATTTTTACTATTGGGATTTTTAAGCGCTTTATCCAACTTTTGATTAAAAAAGTCGAGACGGTTTTCGAAAGTTTTCATTTCTTTAATAAAGCACTCATATCGACCATTTTCTTTTTTGGTTCCTGTACTTAAGGGAGTATCAATTTCATTACATTTTTTCATATTTTTCCTCCAATAAACTTCTTTATCAGAATAACAGTAAATCACTATGTTGAAAAATTAAAATTAAAAAATTCCTAAGAGCTCATGAAATTGATATAAATTTTTTTTGATTTTATAGGGGAGTTGACCATTCATCTCCATCAGCTACATATCATTTTCTACATGCTGATGAATATAAGGAAGCGATTCTCTCAGTAATTGACCTACATACTGTATTAGTCGAGAATCAGTCCGATTTTGGTGACAATACCAACATAAATTTATTTTTTCAGAATAACCTTTAATATCCAACTTTATTAATTCTTCATCAAAATATTGTTTGGGCAACACACTCCACCCTAATCCTCTTTTTACTAATTTTTTTATTGCCAGCAATGAAAATAATTCATGTTTCACCAGAAGCGACAACTGTTCTTTGGAGAAAAGCTTTTCTAAATTATCTCGAATTGAAAACCCAGTTTCTGTTAGGATGCATGTATATTGCGCAAGCTTTTTTAAATCAAGTTCTTTTTGATTTGCTAATTCATGTTGGGGAGACACAACAACATAAACATCCTCTTCATCAAGTTGGTTACATACAATAGAACTATTAGTCTTCAAATCTTGAGTTGTTAATGCCATGTCAATTAAGCCATTTTGTAATGCGGGGAAAAGATCTTGCTTTGCCATTTGTTTGATATGAAAATTAGGAAAATTATTCACATTTTCATTTAAATACTCTATAAATAAAGGCAAAAATCGATAACATGGCAAAGTTGACGTACCAATAATAATAGGAACCTCTGTAAGCTCAGGACTTTTTAAATTAGCAGCAGCATCACATAATGTATGCAAAAGTAATCGAGCGTATGGAATAAGTAACTGTCCTTCCATGGTTGGAAAAATCATATTTCCCCTTGTTTCAAATAATTTGGTTTTAAATTCATTTTCCAAATTATTAATACGCTTACTAACAGCAGATTGAGTCACAAATAAACGCTTTGCAGCGAGTGAGTAAGAGCGATATTCGTAAACCATTAAAAATGATTTTAATTCGTTAGTATTCATGATATTAGCTTCAACGTTTGATTAAGATTCAATTCCCAAGGATGCTTTTTTATTTTAGCATTAATACTGCAAATCATATAAGAGCACGTTATGATAAAATCAAATATTATCTTGTCTTGGCGAATGCAATGCAGAATGCCTTAATGAAGTTCTTTCAAATTTATTCTCAAAATGAAGCTCCTTTTATGCATCAGCAACTTACTGAATGGAGTGTTACACGCCCTTTAGCAGGGTTACGCATACTACATCATGTACCGGTAGTCGTTAATACTTTATTAAAAATTGCCTGTTTAATTGAAGCAGGGGCTGATGTCACCGTGACAAATCCCAGTGATTTTTGCCATGCTCATCCACGCGCTGTATCTGCTTTAAAAGAAGCCAACGTTCGTTATGTTGAGACACCTCTTTCCCTTGTTGGGGATAAATTTGATCTTTATTATGATTGTGGCGCCCAACTCTATCAGTTTTTAGGAGCTCCAAAAATAGGAGCAATAGAATTAACAGGTTCAGGGGATGATTTTTATCGACATCAGGATCTAGATTTCCCGGTAATTAGCATTGATCGTACTTTAACCAAACAACTGGAGACAGTTTTCGGCTGCGCAGAAAGTAGTCATATGGCTCTTACAAAACTAACTGGAATCCCCCCTAACGAAACATCATGGATTATTTTCGGTTTTGGCAAAATTGGTCGCGGAGTTGCTTATTTTTGTAATCAAAATAAAATTCCAGTTACTGTTGTCGACATTTGTGAAACACAAAGAGGTTTCGCCAAAAAACTCGGGATACAAGTCATTAATCCTAAAAATTTTAATGACCTGGAACGTGCTTTAATTAGAGCGAATGTTATTATTACCGCAACAGGTAAAAAAGCTATTTTGAATGATTATCCCCATTCGTGGTTTAGCGGAAAAATCCTGGCTAATTTAGGCGTTTATGACGAATTTGGGCCTCATTTTAGTGAAGATGAAGTACTAAATCATAAAATGCCAGTCAATTTTGTTCTTGAAGATCCCACGCCAATGAAATATATAGATCCAGAATTTTATATTCATAATTTTGCTTCATTAATGTTACTTAAAGAAAAACTCACAAATGGTGTCCATGGAATACCTGGCGGAATCGATCAAAATATCATTAAGCGTTGGTGCAGTTATCATTCATTTCCATTGAATCAAATTAAGTTATGGTTTTATGATCCTTATCAATGATAAAAAAATTTAGAGATTTGTTTATCATTCATTACCCTAACCAAAGACCCTAATCTCCATTACATTGAAAAAATGGAGCACCACTAAAAGTATTCAGGGTATATTGACAATTCAAATTCCGACATCCCATAAACAAATCTCGGGACGTCGATGTTGAACAGAATGAATTATTAACATACCCTGATTATTTAAAATAAATTTACACACTGTCCATCATACTATATATTTTTGTCATTTCTGGTAAAATAAAGTCAATGAACTCATCACCTGAAACAGCCATACACAGTACCCCAAGAACCATCATCTGGTTGGTTAGCGTATTTTTTTTACTATTTCAATTTTTTTTACAATTATCATCAGGAATCGTTATTGGCGCAATAATGCATGAGCAAAAACTCGCCGCATTAACTGCCGGCCTGCTGAGTAGTGCTTTTTATTATGTATATACTACGATGCAAATTCCCGTTGGTCTTCTTTTTGACCGCTATAATACGCGCATTCTGTTATCACTAAACGCCCTAATCTGTGCTTTAGGTTGTTTTCTGTTTTCTACAGGGCATAATTTATTTATCCTATTTTTAGGTCGCTTAATCATTGGTGGAGGTTCAGCTTTCGCATTTGTTGGTGTTACTCGCATTTTGCGGCAACATTACCCATTAAGACAATATGCGTTTATGATAGGGCTATCTGAAACCCTGGGGTTTACCGTTACTGTATTCGGAATGGTTGGAATGGGGGCACTTATAAACCAGATTAGCTGGCAAAACTTTATTGCTGGCGCAGGAGTTATAGGATTGTTAATTTCCACCCTATGTTGGAAATATATCCCTGCTAATAAACCGATCATAAGTAATCATACTCAATACAAAGGGCATCTTTTATCAATGCTTAAAAATAAACTTGTCTGGATAAATGGATTATTTGTGGGTTTAGAGTTTTCTGTTATTACTGTCTTTGCGGCGATGTGGGCTGTTCCTTTTCTCCAGTTAAAACTAGAGTGCTCTCTGGAAACAGCAAGTATCCTGACGTCCATGGTTTTGTTTGGTGCAGGTTTAAGTTGCCCGATTTTTGGTTGGCTCTCTATGTATTTACCCCAACGCAAACCATTAATCCATATTTCATGTTTATCAACCGCTATTTTATTTCTTTTTATGCTGTATTTACCCATACATAGCATATTCATTATGGGTTTTTTACTCTTTGTTATCGGGCTTTGCTGCGGAGCTTATATGCTTGCATTTACGATTGCAAATGAATTGGCACCGCCGGAATCTCTCTCAGCATGCACAGGATTTACCAATACTTTGGCAATGTTGAGCGCTCCCTTATTACAACCATTAATCGGTTATTTCCTGGATCATTTCAAGGGAGACACTAATCTTCATGCGCTCAATGATTATCAACTCGCTCTTTTAGTTATTCCAGCAGCATTAATTTTAGCAAGTCTATTGTCTCAATGCCTTCCAGACAAACCATCTTAATGGAAGTGAGATATGGATAAGGATTTTCTTAAATTGAGAGGTCTGCCTTGGCTTCTTTAGCACTGAAGAGATAAGTCAGCATTATACATCTAATGCCTTAATACGAGCACACCAATGCTTCATATCAGCATAAATGTTTCCTCAAGATGGATTGGTTTAATCTCGAACTCAGGATAATGCATTTAAAACCATCACATGACTAAATAACTAAGCATTTAGCTTAACTTCTAAAGTATCTAGTTCCAATACTGTATTCTTACTGAATAGCTGTTGCATAACAATACAAAAAGCGCCTTTACTTTCTTTAGAAAAACCAGCAACAGAATTTAATTGATTTTTATCTTTCAATGTGTTCATCAATTTTAAATTAAGCTTGGGATAGCGAATTTTAACCATACATAGATCGTTATCTAACGGTTTTATTGAAATGAATTGTGACATTTTTACTTTATTGCCCAGGGGATCGAGCCAACCAGCTACAGCTGCACTAGTTGCATCTTTTTCTTGGAGGTTTGCAGAATAAAAACCATTATCATCATTTAAATTGCAAAACGCTGTGCTTATTTTATGTGAATCTTTTTGATCATCACTTAATACTAATTTACCAAACCAGGCTTTATTCCCTGTGACAAATTGCTCTTTATCGTCGATACGTAAATGTCCATTAAGTTGGCTTGTTTGCACTGCTTGCAATTGTATTCCAGGACGTAAAGCTAAAGTTTCATTATCCTGATTGGCCTGCTTTAGCATATCTACCTTGAAATTAAAGCCTTTCTTATCTGTTTCTTTGACCCCAAAAATCCAACTATCATTGATAGGATTATAACGTATAAAAGAGTCGCCTACATGCCAATCCAGGGATGTTACTTGCTCTATTTTTTCTTTTCCTTCATAAAAAAATACAAGCTCATTTGTTTGCCCATCAATTAAAGCAGCTTTAGCATAAAAATCGATACCCTGACGTTGCATTTCAAAAAAATAACCGAATTTATCCCCGCTTTCATTCTTTACCATTCCGGAAAACGTCCAACTTCCTATCATAGGAACAATGGACTGTTGTTGTGGTTGCGGCATTTTTTCAGTTTCAGTCGCAAACAACCCAGTACTTGTGTGGAATACGATTAAAAATAGAAAACAGCGAATCCAAGCAAACATAATCAGCAATAACCTTTTAACTGTTGATGTAACCACAATGCCTTCCAAAATGCATCATCCAATACAGCATCTACCGGTAAATAATGCATTCTGTCTGAACTAAATGATCGACATTTTACTGCATCTTTTTCCGTCATAATAATAAGCGATTCAATATAATTCAAATCTTCCGGCCTAAACTGATAATGATCAGGATAAGAACAGGTATTGAATTCTATCCCTAATTTCTGCAAAGTGGAATAAAAACGTTGTGGATTACCAATTGCAGCAACTGCCTCCCAAACTCCCTGCAGCGTTTCGGGAGTAATCTCTTCATCAGTATTTAATTTTTTAATTTTCCCAGGTCTTAGGCTCATGGAATATGCGTTTTCCATGCTTCCTTCATTTACTACAATAAAATCAACTTGCTTTAAGCGAGATGCCGGCTCTCTTAATGGCCCAGCAGGCAAGCAAAAACCGTTCCCTAAACCGCGTGTTCCATCAATAACAGCAATTTCAATAGCTCTTCCCATACAATAATGCTGTAAACCATCATCACTAATAATGATTTCGCTTTGATACTTTTTCAAGAGATAATTTACTGCCTGGGTTCGCTTTGGTGCAATCACTACAGGACATTTAGCTCTTTGCGCCAATAATAAAGGCTCATCACCGACTTTTAAAGCCGAATCATTAACTTGAACTTCGTAAGGGAATTGTTTTATTGTCGCTCCATAACCACGACTCACAATACCCACCCGTAATCCTTTTTCTTGCATTTTTTTAGCTAATTCGATTACTAAAGGAGTTTTACCTACCCCCCCAACAGTAATATTACCAACAATAATAAGGGGAACAGGGCAGCTAACTTGACAAAAACGCTGCAAAAAATAGCGTCTGACTGAAACCACAATTTGATAGCCCCAAGACAAGGGTCGTAACAGCCATTGTAAGGGATGCTCTCCGTACCATAACTTATCTAAAAAAGAAAACATCAAGCTATAACTTCCTCTTGAATAATACCTGAATGTTGCATTCCCTGCAGCTGAGCGTAATGCCCTTGCCTATCAAGTAATTCCTCATGCGTGCCTTGCTCTACAATACGTCCATGCTGCATCACAATGATTTTATCTGCATGCTTTATTGTCGATAAACGATGAGCAATAACAATGGTGGTTCGATTTTTCATGACCCCTTCCAAAGCAATTTGTATGTATCGTTCAGACTCACTGTCCAAGGCCGAGGTTGCTTCATCAAGAATTAAAATGGGCGCATCTTTCAAAATAGCACGAGCAATCGCGATTCGTTGTCGCTGACCACCAGAAAGCAATACACCATTTTCGCCAACGCGGGTCTCATATCCTTCAGGCAATCGATTAATGAACTCATCGGCAAAAGCAAGTTTAGCCGCATGCATAATTTGCTCACGACTTATATCTGAACGGCCATAAGCGATATTATTAGCTAATGTATCATTAAACAAAGTCACATTTTGACTCACCAAAGCCATTTGCTCTCGTAAGCTCGACAAACCAATTTGATTGATAGGAATGTTATCTAAAGCGATGATCCCTTCAGTAATTTCATAAAAACGAGGAATTAAACTGGCTATAGTTGTCTTGCCACTCCCAGAATGACCTACTAAAGCAACTGTTTTTCCTGCCTCAACAGTAAAGCTCACATCATGCAATACGTTCTCACCTTGCCTGTAAGCATAAGAAACGTGTTGAAACACCAACTCGCCACGCGCTCGCCGTGGCAAAATAACGCCTTGTTCTTGCTCAATAGAGACATCAAGCATATTGAAAACACTTTCAGCACCTGCCAGACCCTTTTGGATCACTGCATTGAGTGTTGTTAATGTTTTCATAGGTTTTATTAATTGTATCATCGCGGCAATAATTGCCAAAAAAGAACCTGCTGAAACAATGACCACCGTTGATAATTGAATGGCTGCTGCAATAATTGCAGCAATCCCAATAGCGATAACAATTTGCACCCCTGAAACATTAAGTGCCTTGCTTGCAGCCACCTTCATATCATTTTGGCGTGAATGTTCTATTGCTCTACTAAATTTTTCTGATTCATAAGCAATACCATCAAAAATACGCACCACTTTGTAGCCTTCAATAGCCTCGCTGGCAATTTCGGTAACTTCACCCATTGTTTTTTGTACTTTATGACTAATCCGTCTTACTCGTTTGTTTGTGAAATTCACAATGAAACCCACAAAAGGTATAGTTAAGAGGAACATGAGCGATAATTGCCAGCAAATAACAAACATTACTGTAAGAAATCCCACAATTAAACAAATATTTTGGACAATATCTGTTAGAGCATCCGCACTTACTTGAGCAACTTGTTCCACATCATAAAGAATTTTGGAAAGCATTTGTCCTGAAGTTGCTTGATCATAAAAATCAGCAGGTAAACGCAGAATATGATTAAACACTTTTTCTCTTAATACCTTAACCACGGATCGAGCAACCCAGGTCATACAATAACTGCCTAAAGAGCTAACCAGCCCTCTTAGAGTGATTCCAATTAAAACGATATAAGGAATTTTCTTAATAAAATCCATATCGACATTAATAAAACTCTTATCAAAAAAGGGGCGCATCATGTAAGTAAACCCTGCATCAATTAGGGAGTACAACATATTGGCGAACACACCTAATGCCAGTATTGGCCAAAACGGTTTTACATAAGTGAGCAAACGTTTGTATAAGATACTGGTTTTAACTGTGGGTTTCTTTTTCATGAATTAAATGGTCAATCGGCCAAATGAACTATTGTAACTGTTATTACATCTAAGTGCTAATTCTAATGAGGAAAGAATATATCAATAAATTAGATCATGGTTGGGCAATCATACCAGACTCGATTGAAAATCAATCGAATCTGGTATCTGGTAGCCTTCAAAATTAGCCGCATTGTGAAGCAACTCCGCCTCCACCACAAGATTGGGGTGCTGTACAAGTGCCACAATCCAATAATCCGCCACAACCATCAGTTTGAATACCGCATTGCGCTCCTAATTGAGCACAGGTTTCAGGAATACATGCGCTTGGGCCACATACTCCAGCACTACAAATCTGCCCAACAGGACAAACACCACAATTTAAGATGCCACCACAACCGTCTCCTATTGAACCACAATGCACACCTTGGTTAACGCAAGTCCGAGGCACGCAAACAGCAACACAGATGTGGGTAGTCATATCACAATGTTCACTGTTGGGACAGTCAGAGTCAGCGGCACATGATCCAGGCGCCAAACAAGTATTACCAGAACATATATTACTTTGGCAAAATGCATTTGAGGTACAAGAAGCTCCTGTGTTAGGAATTGCGCATGTACCTTGAGGAGAACAGTACCCGCTTTGGCATTGGGCATTAGAACTACAGGGTTGATCAGTACTTAATGGAGTGCATACTCCAGAAGAACAAAAATTACTTTGACAAGTTGCATTGGTTGAACAAGAGGCACCATTACCCCTACCCCTACATTTACCTGAAATACATTGACTACTTTGACACGCGCTATCTGAGCTGCAAATTGCTCCATTTGGAGCCAGGCATTTCCCTGAACTACAGATACTGCCTATAATACAACCTGCATCTGTCGAACAGGCTCCACCATTTGGGGTAATACAAAACCCTTGGGAAGTACAAATATTGCCAGGAGCACATTCATTATTTTGTGTACAAAAATTACAAGTATGGGTAGCAGGTATACATGCATTCGTTTGACACTCCAAGCCATTAGTACATGAGCTTCCATTACTTTTTAAATAGAACACGGTAATTTTTAAACTATCTTTTTGACTCGGTTGATAACACTGATTGGAATTAGGTGTCTTGCCATCAGGATAAGCCTGACAAAGAATTGGTCCTTTTGAAATTCCATCAATAGGTAATTTATTCCCTGTAAGTTTAAGTGTTAACGTACATGTTGAATTTGCAGAGTTCTTGGGGCCTAGAAAGCATGGTGCCGCTTGACTAATCCCACGTTGAGGTTTGAGAACCAATTGATGCTTCTTTGTTGATTGGTTAGTAACCGTATAAATTATTGTCTCAGTTCCGGTATTTAACACTTCTTTTTGGGTCGGGGTTAAAGGCGTAAAAGTCCATAAAGGTTTTTCTGCATAAGCTACTGCTATAGCTAGGGTAGCCCATAGTGCGATAAACACTTTGATAATAAAATACTGCTTTTTCATGCTGCTATCCTTAGGTAAATTTGAATGCAATATCCGTCTAAAGATACACCTTTCATTCCAAGGTCATCTTAATGCGTGTGTAAGCACAACTAAAGCCAATTTTTTGCACATTCACATCCGAAATGCTTCCTGGCTCAGTAGTTACTGTGGCCCAAGATAAACGATGTTGCCTGGCATAGTTTAAACGAGCAAGTAATAGTCTTTTTTGTAACCCTTTACCTCGATATTCAGGTAAAGTACTCGTAACGCCTAAATCACAAAAATTATCATGTATGGCAATTGTGGCTCCGGCTACAATTTCCGTATTATCATAAGCTGCAAAAATACTGACTCCAGTAGATTGAGCATAATGAATAAATTGATCTTTAGCTTCAGGAGCCGCAAAACCTATTGCGACCCGGGTAGCCCATTCATGGATTTCATCGGGCCTTATCTCCCTTATCATCAATGGGCCTTTATTAAAATCAGTAGATTGGTATGTGTTTAACTCCAGGACGGAAACATTATTCAATTCATTAATACAATAGCCACGTTGACTTAAAAAAATAGCAAGCTCATTCCCTGCAAAAGGGCATAACTCAATATCTACCCGTGGATGATTTAAGTTTCTATAAAATTGCTCAATACATTCAATTTCTGTTTTAAATTGTTTTAATGGCGTGTTAAAGCCCCATCCAACTACCTGTGACAAATAAGAATCAAAGCCTGAAAAACAAGCAGCACCTCCATTAATTTCCAAAATTTTTCCTTTTGAATACTGCTTAGTAACCTCAATGTGAGTTTGCTTGATGCAAGATTCCATTTGTGCAGCAAGATTTTTAGTAATGCATTTCATGAATCCCCTCCCTGCAGCCCAAGTAAAAACAGGGGATTGAAATTTAAAATAAATTCAGATTCTGCCATGAGTTACAGTTCATCCTTTTGAAGGTAATCCGCGTACTAATTCATAGACTAATCCTGGTCCCTGATAAATCAAACCGCTATATATTTGTATTAATGAAGCTCCGGCATTCAATTTTGCTCGAGCGCTATCACAACTATTAATACCCCCTACTCCAATCAAAGTCACGTCATTGCCTACATATTGTTTTAATAAACGCAAACACTGAGTTGATAATTCCCAAAGAGGTTTACCACTTAATCCTCCTGCCTCCTCCGAGAACGGTAAATGCTCCACCCCCTTACGTGAACATGTTGTATTTGTCGCAATAATTCCTTCTATGCCTAAATTCAAAATCACTTCTGTCATTTGTTTCAGTGTTTCTGCATGTTCGTCTGGTGATATTTTTACAACCAGAGGAACATGCCGTTGAAACTTATCAGCTAATTCAGTTTGCTCCGCCTGAATTTTTGACAATAAATGGGCAAAATACTCTTTTTGTTGTAATTGGCGTAAATCGGGGGTGTTGGGTGAAGAAATGTTAATCGTTACATAGGATGCATGTTCATAAACTTTCTTGAAGCAATAAATGTAATCATCTGCAGCATGGTCTAGTGATGTGTCTTTATTTTTGCCAATATTAATACCTAGTATCCCTTTATAAGATGCCCTTTTTACATGCGTCACTAAAGCATCAACACCCTGATTGTTAAACCCCATACGATTAATAATTGCCTGAGCTTCTGGTAAACGAAATAAACGGGGCTTGGGATTACCCATTTGTGGTTTTGGCGTTACCGTTCCTAATTCAATAAATGAAAAACCAAGCTTAGCTAATGCATCTAAATGCTCGCCATTCTTATCCAGCCCTGCAGCTAAACCAACAATATGAGGAAACTGGAGTCCTAAAGCGCGCACAGGCTGATGTTCTGCTTGCTTAAAGCAAAATTTAGGTATGAAGTGTAAAGCAGACAAACTCAAGGTATGTGCTTTTTCTGCCTCCATACTAAAAAGTAAGGGACGTAAAATCGAATACATAGAGAATCCTGTAGTCTGGGTGAGCGAAGGTTAACCTGTAAATTCTGTGCGCACAAGCCCTCTGGGTTACGATTCACGACACCCTGGCTACATTAATCAACGCTCGTCTAGTGGCGTAAAAGGTATTTCCTTGCCGTTGACGTTAAATATCACATTTCTGCGCCCAAACTCGAAGCATCGCATTTTCTGATTGATGCAAATGGTAATTCACTTCTCTAATTTCTACACCATAACCATTTTTTTGCAGTTGCAGTAATACTGGGCCTAAAAGCTCAGAGCTTTTTCCTTCCATATCATTCAAGGGAAAAATTCTAACTTCTTTAGCTACCCTTGCTAATTCACGAATTACATTTAAATGAAAATCAACAGTTTGATCTTCTAAGTCTGCAAATAAATAATGGGCACTTAAAGCAAAATCAAAGGAAAAATCAGAATAGGGTAAATGAAAATCAGCTGCTCCCAAATAGCGCCCTTCAGCCTTGCCTTTTTCATAATCGGCAAAGAAAGATTTCATTCCTTCTTGCCGGTATGCAAGCAATTGTTCTAAACTACCATTACGGCTAAAATCAAATTGCTCTTGCTCTTTGCGCACTTCATCAGCCATTTGAGCAAAAATCATGATTGCTTTGGAGGATAATGTATCCTTATCCAAAACAAATAAGGGATCACAACTAACAACCTGGTGCGCCCCCTGAAATTGTTGTGCATTTACGGCACTTGGACCACATCCGTATTCTAGAATTCGGGAATTCATGTCCTCTTGAGACAAATCAAACATCTCGCGATACTCATCAACACTATGCCCCCAGAGTACTAACTTGCGCATGAACGACTCTCCTAAATAGATAAACCTGAACTCTTAAAGCTAACCTCTACTGTTGCCCTTGATTGGCGCAAAAATCATTCTCTCATATGCCAGGGTCTCACTTTGATATTACGCGATAACATCTGATTATCAACCCTCGTGTGCATACCAACCTCTACACAACTAATATTGAGAGGAATATGCAGATTTCTTTCGGCTTAAGATTAGGCGATTTTTTATGTCAGGTAAAGGAGATTCTCCAATTTATGTTAATAGGTATGTTTGTACTCAAGATGTACTAAATGTGGCTTTTCGGTGAGTCGAATAGAGACTTGAGCCGAGTTAGGTCTAGAGTAATGATTCCTATTCTTATCCCGAACTTATGTTAAATAATGAAATCATTTTCCTTGGTATAGAAATTTTATTTGCATCTTCAATTCGATTGGGTATAGTCTAACAAATTTGTTAAAAATTACGGGAAGTTATCTACCATGTATACAGGACCGAACTATCAACTTGGTGACACTTATAATATATTACGCGATAGCGTCTATCAATTTGCTCGTGCTGAAATCGCGCCACTTGCTGCTCAAATTGACGAAACAAATACCTTTCCTCATCACTTATGGAAAAAATTAGGTGAAATGGGCTTATTAGGAATTACAATTAGTGAAGAATATGGTGGTGCCAATATGGGGTATCTCGCCCATGTGATTGCCATGGAGGAAATTTCCCGTGCCTCCGCTTCTGTCGGTTTAAGTTATGGAGCTCATTCGAATTTATGTGTAAATCAAATTTATTTAAATGGAAATCATTCTCAAAAACAAAAATATTTGTCTAAACTTGTAAGTGGAGAATACATTGGCGCTCTGGCTATGAGTGAGTCCAATTCAGGATCAGATGTAGTCAGTATGCAATTAGATGCTCGCCCGGCAGGTAACAAATATATTCTCAATGGCACAAAAATGTGGATCACTAATGGGCCTGACGCAGATGTCTTAGTAGTTTATGCAAAGACAGACAAACATGCAGCAAGTAAAGGAATTACCGCCTTTCTAATCGAAAAAGGAATGCCTGGCTTTAAAACAGCACAAAAGTTAGACAAATTAGGGATGCGAGGTTCAAACACCTGTGAGCTGGTTTTTGAGGAGTGTGAAGTACCCGAAGAACAGGTTCTAGGTGAAGTAAATCAAGGTGTTAAAGTATTAATGAGCGGCCTTGATTACGAACGCACCATTCTTGCAGCAGGACCAGTAGGGATCATGCAAGCGTGTATGGATGTGGTATTGCCTTATGTTCATGAGCGCAAGCAGTTTGAACAACCGATAGGCGAGTTTCAATTCATCCAAGGTAAATTGGCTGATATGTATACTGATTTAAGTGCATCAAGAGCTTATTTATATACTATTGCAAAAGCGTGTGATCAAGGCATGGTCAGCCGTAAAGATGCTGCAAGTGTCATTTTATATACGGCAGAAAGGGCAACCCAAATGGCATTGCAAGCGATACAAATTCTTGGTGGAAATGGATATATTAATGAATATCCCACAGGTCGTTTGCTTCGTGATGCAAAATTGTACGAAATAGGGGCTGGTACTTCCGAAATTAGAAGAATGCTTATTGGGCGAGAACTTTTTAAAGAAACAGTATAAGGAAGAGTGAAAATGGAACAGAATGACATTGTAATCGTTGCAGCAAAAAGAACTCCTATGGGAGCAATGCTAGGAAATTTATCAACACTTTCAGCTCCCGAATTAGGCGCAATCGCACATCAAGCAGCCTTATCCCAAGCTGGAATTAAGCCCGCAGAAATAGACGAAGTAATTAGTGGCTGTGTTTTACAGGCAGGAATTGGCCAGGCCCCTGCTCGACAAGCAGCAATTAAGGCTGGTATACCCAATACCGCAGGAGCAACCACAATAAATAAAATGTGTGGCTCCGGGATGAAAGCAATTATGTTGGCTCATGATTTAATTCGTGCAGGAACTGCACATATCATTCTTGCTGGTGGTATGGAAAGCATGAGCAATGCCCCCTATTTACTGAGTAAAGCACGTTCCGGGTATCGACTTGGACATGGTGAGTTAAAAGATCATATGTTCCTCGATGGATTAGAAGATGCCTACGATAGAGGCAAACTAATGGGTGTTTTCGCAGAAGCTACCGCCAGCCATTATCATTTCAGTAGAGAGCAACAAGATGAATTCGCTGTTCGCTCCATGAGCAGAGCCCTTAAAGCTATAGAAAGTGGGGCGTTCAAAGATGAAATGACTCCAGTAACGATAACTTCACGTAAAGGTGATGTTACAATAAACGTTGATGAAGGTCCTGATGCCGCCAAACTTGCTAAAATCCCTCAGCTAAAGCCCGCATTTAAAGCAGATGGAACAGTTACCGCTGCTAATTCAAGCTCCATATCTGATGGTGCAGCAAGTGTGATTCTCATGAGTGCTGGACAAGCAGAAAAGCAAGGTATAAAACCTTTAGCCCGCATTGTTGCTCATGCATGCCATTCACAAGCACCGGAATGGTTTACCACTGCTCCTGTCGATGCTATTCGCAAAGTAATGAATAAAGCTGCATGGAAACAAAATGACGTTGATCTTTATGAAATTAATGAGGCATTTGCGGTAGTCACTATGGCTGCTATAAAAGAGCTTGAATTAAATCCAGAACACGTTAACATTCATGGCGGTGCTTGTGCCTTAGGCCACCCAATTGGCGCTTCGGGTGCGCGTATATTAGTAACTTTAATACACGCTTTAAAACATCAAGGGAAAAAACGCGGCGTTGCTGCATTATGTATTGGTGGCGGCGAAGCAACTGCTATGGCTATTGAGTTAATTTAAAATACAACAGTTTCTTTCTCTTAAGAAGGAGCTCAAAGTTATTGTCGTACATTTATCATCTACGCAAGTTTTTCAGACTTCGCGAGAGTAATAAGATTCTTAAATTTTGTTACGATCAAAAAGGTAATGAGGTGTTTTTTGATAGATGAGAATAACTTTGACTCTCTTTATTGCATCTGGAGAAAATCTGTATCATAAAAAGGACATTCATGCTACGACACAGTCTTATCTATTTATTACTTAGTATCTTAGTAGTAATTTTGGCAAAATATGCCCAGCTAGTCATTGTCTATATCGATCTGTTTTTTACCTATATCAATTTAAAACTAACACCCATTTTCAGCCAAACTGGCTGGGGACTTGTGGTTCGTAAGATACTTGTTCTTGTCCTATTACCCGTAGCAATTACTTCTGTTCCAGCTCTTGCATATAGAATTTTTAAAGGTGGTGATATGCCTCATTTCATTGCAATCACCTGGATTATTTGGATCATCATTGTTTTAAGCGATATTTTGGTTCGATAAGGATTATAGAAGGTATGGCAAAATTAATCAGTCAAATCAATA
Source organism: Legionella longbeachae (assembly GCF_004283175.1). Taxonomy (GTDB): domain Bacteria; phylum Pseudomonadota; class Gammaproteobacteria; order Legionellales; family Legionellaceae; genus Legionella; species Legionella longbeachae. Next base: position 141,196 of record NZ_RXNW01000001.1, on the reverse strand, counting down.
CCAGTAGCCAGGAATTTAAGGCAAATCAGGCAACAATGCTCACATTAGTTAATGAATTAAAAAATCAAATTCAGCATATTGCCTTAGGTGGTGATGAAAAAGCGCGAGCCCGCCATCTCAAACATGGCAAACTATTACCAAGAGAACGGCTACAGCAATTATTAGATCCAGGTAGTCCTTTTCTTGAACTCTCTCAGCTTGCGGCCTTTCAAGTCTATAACGATGCTATTCCTGCTGCAGGAATCATTACTGGAATTGGTTGGGTTTGCGGTATTGAATGTGTGATAGTTGTAAATGATGCCACGGTAAAGGGAGGAACCTACTACCCTTTAACCGTAAAAAAACATTTAAGAGCCCAAGAAATTGCACTGATAAATCATTTACCCTGTATTTATTTGGTCGACTCAGGGGGAGCTTATTTACCTCATCAAGATGAGGTATTTCCAGATCGAGATCATTTTGGTCGCATTTTCTTTAACCAAGCACAAATGTCCTCGCAAAATATTCCGCAAATTGCGGTAGTTATGGGATCTTGTACAGCTGGAGGAGCATATGTTCCGGCTATGGCAGACGAGTCGATAATGGTTAAAAACCAAGCCACTATTTTCCTGGGAGGCCCCCCTCTTGTTAAAGCGGCAACAGGTGAAATCATTAGTGCTGAAGAGTTAGGTGGCGCTGAAATACATTGTAGACATTCAGGAGTAGCCGATCACTATGCTGAAAATGATGCTCATGCACTTCACCTGGCACGAGTTTCTATTAGTAATTTAAACCGCAAAAAACCTCAACAACTAAAAAGAATTGAAGCCATAGAACCACTTTATGACAGCAAGGAGCTTAATGGTATAATTCCCACAGATCCAAGAAAACCCTTTGATATACGTGAAGTAATTGCACGTATTGTTGATGGTTCAGAATTCGATGAATTTAAAGCGCTTTTTGGTACTACTTTAGTCTGTGGTTTTGCGCATTTATACGGTTATCCCGTAGGCATTGTCGCTAATAATGGCATTCTCTTTAGTGAAAGCGCCCTGAAGGGAACTCACTTTATAGAACTTTGCTGCCAACGTAAAATTCCCCTGGTATTCCTACAAAATATAACTGGCTTTATGGTAGGCTCAAAATATGAAGCCTCAGGCATCGCCAAACATGGCGCTAAAATGGTAACTGCGGTAGCCAACGCCAATATACCCAAGTTTACTGTAATAGTAGGTGGGAGCTTTGGCGCTGGAAATTATGCCATGTGTGGACGAGCCTATAACCCACGGTTCCTATGGTCTTGGCCAAATTCTCGAATTTCAGTAATGGGTGGGGAACAAGCAGCCAATGTTCTGGCCCAGGTCAACCGCGATAAACTCACAAAACAAGGTGCGGCATGGTCCGAAATGGAAGAAGAGAATTTTAAAGCTCAATTGCGAGCACAATACGAAACCCAGGGACACCCATTCTATGCGAGTGCCCGCTTATGGGATGATGGTGTCATTGCACCTCAAGATACACGGAAAATATTAGGTTTGGGTTTATCAGCGGCGCTGAATGCACCTATAGCATCAACCAATTTTGGCGTATTTCGCATGTAAAAAAGGAGCATCTGTGAGCGACTTGTTATCTGAAATTCATGGGCACTTATGCTTACTTACTCTCAATCGAGTAAGCAAGCATAATGCATTTGATAATCATCTATTAACCGAAATACAAGACCAACTCAACTCTGCTATAACTGACTGTAATGTTCGTGTCATTGTACTTAAGGCCAATGGGAAACATTTTTCTGCAGGTGCTGATTTGGCCTGGATGCAAAACATGGCACGCTTTAATGAAGAAGAGAATTTAAAAGATGCTATGGTGCTTGGTAATCTCATGTACACTTTAAATAAAAGCCCCAAACCTACCATAGCTATGGTGCATGGTTCTGCTTTTGGGGGAGGTGCAGGGCTTGCTGCAGCTTGCGATCTTACTCTAGCATCTCAATCAGCGCGATTTTGTTTTTCAGAAGTAAAACTAGGTTTAATACCAGCAGTGATTAGCCCTTATGTTGTCCAAGCTATAGGTGAACGTAATGCTAAAGCCCTGTTTATGAGCGCAGAAATTTTTGATGCAGCTAAAGCATTATCGTTAAATTTGGTGCAACACTGTGTTCCTGAGGAAAATTTATTAGAATTCACACTTAATTACGCTCAACAAATCTGTAACAATGCACCTGAAGCAGTACGAGCATCAAAACAGCTGGTAACTTATGTAGCAAATAAAACAATCGATGAAAAATTAGTCTGTTATACTGCTTCCTTAATTGCTCAAAAAAGAGTATCTGCTGAGGGACAAGAAGGTCTTAATGCATTTTTAAAAAAAGAAACACCTAATTGGAGTATAAATTAAAGGGGCTCTCATGTTTAATAAAATTCTTATTGCCAATCGTGGTGAAATAGCGTGCAGAATTATTAAAACTGCGCGATCCATGGGGATACATACAGTAGCCATCTATTCCTCGGTTGATAAAGAAAGCTTACATGTACGCAGCGCTGACAGTGCCTACTATGTTGGTGAAGCTCCTGCTAAAGACAGTTATCTAAATATTGCTAATATTATCCGCGTTGCTAAAAATTGTGGTGCGCAAGCCATACATCCTGGTTATGGCTTTCTCTCTGAAAACCCTGAGTTTGCCAGGGCTTGCGATGAAGCCAATATTATTTTTATTGGTCCTTCTATAGAAGCAATGGAAGCGATGGCCTCTAAGCAATTAGCAAAACAATTGTTAGAAAAAACGACAGTTCCTCTAACTCCAGGTTATCACGGCAGTGAGCAGGCAGAAGAAAAATTACTTGCACAAGCCCAAAAAATAGGATTTCCTGTTTTAATCAAAGCAGCCAATGGCGGCGGGGGAAAAGGGATGCGTACCGTTTATCATGAATCAGAGTTCAGTATGGCATTAGCTGGGGCTAAAAGAGAATCTATGGCCAGCTTTGCTGATGACACCATGATAATAGAAAAACTAGTACTTCATCCTCGTCATGTCGAATTACAAATAATGGCCGACAATCATGGCAATGTGGTTCATTTATTTGAGCGCGATTGCTCCATTCAGCGTCGGCATCAAAAAATTATTGAAGAAGCCCCTGCGCCTAATTTATCTGCATCTTTACGGCAAAGACTTGCTGAAGCAGCTTGTGAAGTAGCTCGTTCTATTAATTACAGAGGCGCAGGTACTGTCGAATTTTTGGTGGATGGAGAAGAACAATTCTATTTTATGGAAATGAATACCCGCCTCCAAGTAGAGCATCCGGTCACCGAACAAATTACTGGGCTTGATTTAGTGGCATGGCAGTTAAAAATTGCCGCTAATGAACCATTGCCATTAACCCAAGATAAAATTCAATCCTCTGGTCACGCCATAGAATGTCGCATTTATGCTGAAGATCCTTATCAAGATTTCATTCCATCGATTGGTCAAATTAATTTTTTGCAAGAGCCATCAGGCGATGGTATTCGTATAGATACAGGGATACAGCTTTCTTCCCAGATTACTATGTACTATGATCCAATGATTGCCAAACTTATTGCTTGGGGTGCTAATCGTGAAGAAGCACTTTCGCGAATGGAACAAGCTCTGTCCCATTACTTTATAGGTGGAGTAAAAACAAATATTCCATTTTTACAAGCTATTTGCCATCACCCCCACTTCAAAGATGTACAACTAAGTACTGATTTTTTAAGCAAAGAAGATATTAAAATAGCAACACCAGATTACGAAATCGCTTTACTTATGACCGTAAGTTTTGATTATTTAGCTATGGCCAATTCGATCCAAGACCCGTTACTTGAAGATGCCTTTGCTTGGCAATCTCAAGTGCCAAGCCATTGGATTTGGCGTTATCAAAATAAAGAAGCCTCGATTGAAACATTAATTATGGCAATCAATACAAATGATTTCAAAGTTCAACTCAATCAAAAGGAATTTTTGATTCATGCAAATTTGATAGGCAATCAACTTCGTATTGAAATAGAAAATCAAAAGTATCAAGCTACAATAGAAAATAACAACCAATCTCTGACCTTATATTCCCCTCAAGGTTCAATTACAATTGAACGGTTTAATTGGAGCACATTAGGTGCACAAACAACAACTCATAAAGGACAACTGACTGCACCAATGCCAGCGACTGTTGTAGCAGTTTTAAAAAATACTGGCGAAAGGGTTAAAGCTGGAGAACGTTTAATCGTTCTTGAGGCAATGAAAATGGAGCATACGATTCATGCTCCTAATGATGGTATTTTGATGGAAGTTTTTTATGCTGTAGGAGCTCAGGTTAATGAAGGAGAGGAATTACTGACATTAAGTGAAACTGACTCTTAACCTGAGATATAAAAAGAGATAATTATGGACTATCCGCAACATATAACTATTATAGAAGTAGGCCCCCGTGATGGCTTACAAAATGAAGCTGCTTTTGTGTCCAGCAAACACAAAATTGAATTAATTAATTTACTCAGCCAATCTGGCTTACACCATATTGAAGTCACTAGTTTTGTCTCTCCAAAAGCAATACCTCAACTCGCGGACCATAATGAAGTCTTTCGTGCCATAGATAAAGTACCTTCTATCCATTATTCAGCTTTAGTGCCTAATGAACATGGCATGGTTAAGGCTTTAGAAGCTGGGGCTCGAGAAATTGCTGTATTTACAGCAGCCAGCGAACAGTTTAATCAAAGAAATATTAATTGTTCTATTGATGAAAGCATTGCTCGGTTTAAACCAGTTCTAGCCCTTGCCCAGGAAAATAACATTAGGGTTCGGGGTTATATTTCCTGTGTCCTGGGTTGTCCTTATCAAGGCAGCATTCCACCTCAACAAGTAGCCCTTGTAACACAAAAGCTGCTAGATCTGGGAGTAGATGAAATATCCTTGGGCGATACTATAGGGGTTGGAACACCCCGTCAAACACATTTGGTATTAGATCAAGTGCTTAAGCTACTTCCTTTAAATCAATTAGCAATGCATTTTCATGACACCTATGGCCAAGCTATAGCGAATATTTATGCTTCGCTACAGCATGGGGTGCATCGTTTTGATAGCTCAGTAGCAGGTCTTGGAGGCTGTCCTTATGCTCTTGGAGCGAGCGGTAATGTTGCTACTGAAGACGTTCTATACTTAATGCACGGTTTAGGAATAGAAACAGGCATAGATATTTTTAAAATTGTAGCGGCCGGTGACATGATTTGTAAGATTTTGGGGCGTAAGAATCAATCAAAAGTTGCGAATGCCATGCTTCCTACTTCCTGCAACTAGAAGAATTTCCTCAAGTAGGAATTCATTAATAATTACAGAGAGAAATAATTATGAGTGACATTGTATGGAAACCTCAAAACCCTCAAAAAAGTAGAATGTGGCAATTTATGGAGTTTGCTGCTCAAAAACACTGTCAGATCTTTGAAAATTATCAAGACATGCATACTTGGTCTATCAAGCATCCCGATTCCTTTTGGCAAACACTTTGCGAATTTTTTCATTTAAGTTTTGATAAACCACCTCACCAAATTCTTAACTATTATAAGGATATGATCGAAGCACGCTGGTTTTCAGGTGCTCAATTTAACTTTGCAGAAAAACTTTTATCGCGAAGAGACCAACATCTCGCGTTAATTAGTCTTAATGAAGATAATCACAGACAAACAATGAGTTATGAGCAACTGTATATCCAGGTTGCTCAATGTGCTGCGGGGCTAAAAGCAATTGGAGTCATGGCAGGTGATCGAGTAGCGGCTTTAATGCCCAATACTTCTCACACAATAATTGCAATGTTAGCTACAACTTCATTAGGAGCAATCTGGTCTTCTTGCTCACCTGACTTCGGTGCTCAAGCTGCAATTGATCGGCTGGGACAGATAACGCCCAAAGTCTTATTCATATGTGATGGACATCAATATCAGGGGAAAAAACACAGTGGCGTTGAAAAAATAAGACAACTTAATGATGCCATATCCTCACTCATACAAATTGTGGTTTGTCCAAATATCAACGAACCTGTAGATATTTCTTTACTCCCTAAGGCACAATCATGGAATGATTTTCTCCGGCCAGCAAGCCAATGCGAATTTGTTTCCTTGCCTTTTGAACACCCCGTTTACATTATGTTTTCATCAGGTACTACAGGAAAACCCAAGTGTATTATTCATGGCGCTGGGGGTACCTTACTCCAGCATCTTAAAGAATTAGGATTACATACTGACTTACATGCCACTGATAATCTATGTTTTTATACTACTTGTGGTTGGATGATGTGGAATTGGACCGTTTCTGCTTTGGCATTAGGAGTCACACTTACTTTATATGAGGGTTCTCCAACTTATCCTGAAAATGGCCGTTTATTTCAATTAATTGAAAAAGAACGAGTAACGGTCTTTGGAACGAGTGCAAAGTTCATTTCTGCAGTTGAAAAGGCCGGAGTAGTGCCTAAAGATGAATATAATTTAACTCACTTACGTTGTATTCTTTCTACAGGATCTCCACTATTACCTAAAAACTACGATTTCGTTTATAACCAAATCAAAAAGGATGTGCAACTTTGTTCTATATCCGGTGGCACAGATATTATTTCGTGTTTCGCATTAGGTAATCCAATGCTTCCAATCTACAGGGGTGAATTACAATGCCTTGGTTTAGGTATGGCAGTAGATGTGTTTGATGGACAAGGGACCCCCATTCGAGGAGAACGAGGAGAATTAGTTTGTACCGCTCCTTTCCCTTCCATGCCTGTAGGCTTTTGGAATGATCCTGAAAAAGAAGCATATCAACATGCTTATTTTGAGCGTTTTTCTGGTGTTTGGGCGCATGGTGATTTTGCTGAAATCACCAAACATCATGGATTGATTATATATGGCCGATCCGATGCCGTATTAAATCCAGGAGGAGTACGCATTGGAACTGCTGAAATTTATAGACAAGTAGAAAAAATTGATGAAGTAGTTGATAGTATTGTAATTGGCCAAGACTGGCAGGATGACGTTCGTATCATTTTGTTTGTCAAATTACGCGAGGATATTAAACTTACTGAAGAAATCATCAACAAAATACGTTTAACCATTCGCCAGAATGCCTCTCCAAGACATGTGCCAGCGAAAATCCTGCAAGTTGCGGATATTCCGCGTACGATTAGTGGCAAAATCGTAGAAGTAGCAGTTAGACAAGTCGTTCATGGTTTGCCGGTCAATAATTTACAATCTCTAGCAAACCCACAAGCCTTGGATTATTTTAAAAATCGTGAAGAACTAAAGCAATAACCCTGTATCTCTATAAAGGAGCTGAAAACAAATTATGCCAAACTTAAAAGTATCGCTTTGTTTATATGAGCAAAGTGTGTATAATATTGCATTAGCGTCGATTTGAAATTCAGCTTGCGGACGCTCAAAAATTTTTTTTTGAAAATACGGCTAAAGCGGATATGATTTCCATTCCTCTAAGTCTTAAGTCCGTAATAGCTCAACCCCCTAAAGCTCATATTTACGTAAACGATCTGGTTTGTATGCAGGCCGTGCGAAAATGATGCTGAGGAACCATAGCATACAGCAGAAAATAGGAGACTTCCTACGCGTTATTTTCATGCGAGATGTGCCAAATGCGTTGTTTCAAGGGGATGATCTATTACTAACGTCCGCACGCATAAGCTCAGGCTATGATTATGATTGAATTAATTGGATTATCCAAATCCTTTTCTGGGAAATCTGTCCTACGTGACATTAATTTATTTATCCAGGAAGGTGAAATTTTTGGGATCATTGGTAAAAGTGGTGCCGGAAAGTCTACTTTATTAAGATGTATCAATCTACTAGAACGCCCTGATCAAGGTGATGTCGTGATTGATGGTCAATATTTAACAAGTCTTTCCCGAAAAGATTTAGCTTTGGCTCGCCATAAAATGGCTATGATTTTTCAACACTTTAATTTGCTTAGCTCTAAAAATGTCTATGATAATATCGCGCTTCCTATGCGTATTCAGGGATTGGATGAAGAGTTTATTCGCAGAAAAATTGAAGAGTTGCTTCCAATAGTGGAGCTCTCTGAGAAAAAACTGGCATATCCTGCACAACTTAGTGGTGGGCAAAAACAAAGAGTAGCAATTGCTCGTGCTTTGAGTTGCTCCCCTAAAATTTTACTCTGCGATGAAGCAACATCAGCATTAGATCCAGAGACAACCGATTCTATTTTAACCTTATTAAAAAAAATTAACTCTCTCTATGGCATTACTATTGTTCTTATTACTCATGAAATGGATGTAGTTAAACGTATCTGTAAACGATTGGCGGTTATGGTTGATGGTGAATTAGCTGAAACAACTTCTCTAGCCAATGTATTTAATAAAAAAGACAGTTTGGCTCGTAGTATGCTTTATGCCCAACTTAGCCCCGAACTGCCGGAATGCCTTACGAATAGACTTGCAGACTATGCTACAGATAAACCTTTACTTCGTTTATTTTTTCAAGGTGAGGAAGCAACTGTACCCTTTATTAGCCAAACAAGTCGTGAGTTAAATCTCGATATTAATATCTTGCTCGCAAATATTGACCGTTATGATACAGTAACTTGTGGTGTTTTAGTTGTTGAACTCACCGCACATCAGTTTTTACTAGAAGCATTCATTGAACGCTGTCAGCAAGCCAAACTAACTGTGGAGGTATTAGGCTATGTCCTTCCCAATGGCATATGATTTATTAATCGCGACAGGCGAAACACTGTATATGGTAGTCCTAAGCACCCTATTTGCAGTACTACTTGGCTTACCTTTAGGAACATGGCTGTATTCATCCAATCATGTCAAACTAATGCCACGGGTAAACAAAATACTCTCTACTGTAATTAACATGGCGCGCTCTATCCCTTTTATTATTTTGTTAGTAGCAATCATACCGTTTACGCGTCTGATTGTAGGTACTTCCATTGGAATAAATGCAGCGATTGTGCCTCTAACAATAGGAGCAATCCCTTTTTTTGCAAGACTGGTAGATAATGTTTATCGCAGCTTACCTTCAGGACTTATTGAAACTGGGTATGCAATGGGTGCAAACACACGGCAAATCATTTTGCATATTTTATTGCCTGAAGCGAAACCAGCGTTAATCCATGCCATTACGGTCACTGCTATTACTTTGGTAAATTATTCGGCCATGGCTGGAACTGTAGGCGCAGGAGGTTTAGGAACTTTGGCAATTAACTATGGATATCAACGCTTTGATGCAGAAATTATGATTTCCACAGTCATCATTTTAATTATTATGGTACAACTGACGCAAATGATCGGCGATTATTTGGCAAAACGTTTTTTACATCATTGATTCTCAACTTTGGAGTTTTAAATGCGAATTTTAGCTTATTGCGTTTTATTATTAAGCCTTATTGCTTGTCACAAACCCTCACCACAAAATACATTAATTATAGGTACAATTGCAGGGCCAGAAACAACACTGGTTGAAACAGCAAAAGAAGTGGCAAAAAATAAATATCATTTAAATATAAAAATCGTCACTTTTAATGATTACAACTTACCTAACGAAGCATTGCAAGATGGAAGCTTGGATGCCAATGTTTATCAACATGTGCCATACCTCAACGCTGCAATTAAAGCCCATGGCTACCCTTTTGAAGCCATAGGAAGAACCTTTGTATATCCTGTGGGCATTTACTCCAAAAAACATACTTCATTAAAGGAGCTACCTGAAGGAGCTGTAATTGCCATACCTAATGATCCAAGTAACGAAATGCGTGCGTTGCAATTATTAGAAAAAGCAAATTTAATTACCTTAAAAAATACTCATGATACCGGTTTAAAGGATATTGCTACAAATCCCAAAAAACTCCAATTTAAAGAAATGGATGCGGCTCAATTACCTAGAGTTTTACCCGATGTAGATGCAGCTATAATTAATACGACTTTTGCCCTGCCAGCAGGCTTGAGTCCTTCTAAAGATTCTTTATTGAGTGAAGATAAAGATTCACCCTACGCCAATGTTATCGTGATCCGAAGTGATTCGCCCAAAAAAGCAAAATTAGAATTATTTGTTAAAGCTTTTAATTCTCCGGAAGTGAAAGAAAAGGCAAAAAATATATTCGGTGATGCAGCTATCCCCGCATGGTAGTAAATTCCAATCACTCTTATAAAACACCCAGATAAAAACGTTTGAGCCAAATACGACTCAAACGTTACTTCACCTCAAAACTTATTTAAAATATAAACAAAACTGATAAATTTGAACTATAATGATAAAAATTGTTCAAATACAAACCCCTCCAATCATTCTCTCTTAATGAAAAGATGATATACTTTACTTAACCTAAAAGCTTTTGAGGTAGAATCAATGACATTCAGACAAGGTTTATTTGACTTTCTCGATTCTCGAAAATATCTAAGAGAACTTACGCCCGAGGCGGAAAAAGCACTTCTACAAAAAATTCGTGATAAAATTGGATTATCTCCATTCGATTTTAAGGATAATGCTTTTGATGATCATGATACCAACAGAATGCGCAATTATTCAGGTTTTAATCAGCAAATTTTTAAAAATAAAGAATATACTTTTGATAAACTATTGCGAGGGGATGGGCAAGAGAAAGAGGGACTAAGAAAAGAATTTGAAAAAGTATTCCAAAAAGAAGATTTTTATGACAAATCTAAAGAATTGTATAAAGCCTCAATGGCAGCATTCAAAGATATAATTGTTGAGAAAGTTCCTAAACCCTATTCAGTAGAAGATATTCGAGGCGAATTAAACAGAGTTCAAACTAACGCTAGGAATGCCGTTGCAGCACAACAAAAAATAGAGCTCGAGAAATTTAAAATAATGATAGAAGCGCAAACAAATAATCTTAAAACAGCCTTTAAGGAAGGTGCAAAAGCTGCTTTAAAAGCTGATTTAATTAAAATCGATGAAATTGATGATAGTATTAAAAACATCGATGATCTAGATGATGACGACAAAATAGACAAAATAATAGAGAACAAAAAAGCCGAACTCATCAAAAAAATTGAAGAAACTCATAAATCGCAATTAGACGCTTTTGATAAAGCCACTTCAGAAAACACCATTCTATTAGATAAAGCAGCAAATGCCCAAATGGAACGATTTATTTTTGCTGCTCAAATGGAAAAATACGCTTATGGACAAAGTGATGCCAGAAAACGCCAGGAAATGCTTCTTGCACTGGATGCAGCCGTAGCGAAAAGGCTTAAGGAAAATCCGCAAGGAAATACTATGATTGAAACCCATATTAGTCCTGATGGGATGTCAATCTCTGCCCTCGATCCTATGGATTTAAAATTTTTTTATACTCCAACAGGAAAAAAAGCAGAACAGAAAACACCGGGTGTTTGGACTATTGAATTTTCCACTAGAATTTTTGATCCTGGATACTATCTAAGCTTTCCAGCAAACCAGGAAAAACCAAAAGCTGATATGATAGCCCTGGCTCAAACAATTAGAGCTGCTGGATTTAGCGGAATTAAAATGACAGTTGATTTTCCCAATGATCCCTATACGGAAAAGCTAAGACTCAAACAAGCTTATGAAGCTTGTCTGGAAGCTGGATTCCCTCCTGTTGAATTTGGTGAGGACGGAAAACCTAAGAAACCACAGTATATTGTGTTAGTAGATAGCAAAGGTAGAGAAGTAAATATTCAAGAACTTTTCAAAGATGATGGGCCAAAACTGGGCATTCTTCATCAACAATCAAAAGAACAACGTAAAGCTCTTGATGAGAGAAAAAATGTCCTGGCTTCTTCCAGAAAGTCCCCTCCTGAAATCACAAATCAATTGAAGAGCGATCTGAATACAGGTAAAAATAAAGGAAAAACTGGACCAGATATCATTAGTCAGGAAAAAGAAAAAGCATTAGAAGATCAGGTAGAAAAAGTCCTAAAAGGCCCTTCATAAAACTGAATGCCTTGTTTTAGTGATTCAAACACTAAAACAAGGAAAATTAAAAGACATCCTTTCTCCTAAAAATGCTCAAAAAATTCCACTGTCTCCCAAGCCCAAATTCTGGTATTTTATTAAGATGCTCATGGTTGAAGGCTAAGGAGATGGCTATGGATCCACGTGAATTTGATGAAAATGAGATGGAAGTAGAAGATTTTAATGTTGATACAACACTATCTACCGAAACAACTACCTCAACCAAGTTAGAAAGAAGAAGACGTATAGAAGATTTGTTTGAAGAAAAGCGTCTTAGAGAAGAGCTCGCTGAATTCGGCTAAGAAATGATGCCCTCCTCAATAAACTACTAATTACTGGTCATCACTCCAATATTTAAATAGATTGAACCTGTTACAGATAGTTATCGACAGTTTTTTTACTCTGATATTCATATAATTGTATTCTTTATTTATACAAAGAATTGCGTATGGTTTTTCACTCTTAAATTATGCTTTCTAGCTATAAAAGAAGGAATACTGATGAGTGACTAAAAATTATAAAGGTATATCAACCACATCATAAGAGGCACAGAGCAGCACTCGAATTTTTAAAATATTGCATGGATACTCAACGTACTGAGTTAATTAATAAATATATTTTTACGCTAGTGGTTTTCGATGGCTTTACCTTCATTGACTCGTTGGAAACACTACTCACTGAGTTTGGTATAGGTGAGCATTCAATTGGTCTTTTTTAAGAAAAAGAGGCCATTTTAAAAGTATTATCAAGGCACTGCTCTATCAAAAAAACAGGGCGTTTTTAGTCATGAAATAACTGAACTAATAGTTTCCTTGTATGAGGGCTACAATCACAATAGCAACTCGCTCTTCCCAAATTTTGATGCAAACTTGTTATCTCATTTGACAAACCTGTATCGTGCTAAAGAATTAAATCCAAGTGTAGTAACCTTAATAAAAATTTCTACCCCTGTCATACAGCAATCTATAGTAGCATTGTCTTTATTAAAGGCGGCAGGACTATATAAAGAGGTATAATTGATATTTTGTCTTACCTTGATGCATTGTACCCGGTTGAATATGCAAAAGCCCTCATCCTGCTGCAGAAAGCCAATGCACTTACTCAGGAAACATTAAAATACTTTAAATGCAGTGGCCTACCACATGAGTTTTTATCCTTTTTAGAAAAAGTAAAGCATGTTCAACAATTGAATGCCGAGTCAGCGAAATGGATAATGACTACTTGCTTAGGTTATCATTCTGAAACTCAACATTTAGCTTTCATTGAGCTTAATAAAGCCAAAATTCAATTTGACGTAGCGGATTTATTGTCAAAAGAAATATCAGGAAAAATTTTAATTATTGCCAAGTTAAACAGTCTTACACAAGATGAGTGCGCTGGAATATGCTTTATTAAAAAATCAAAAAAACAACCTAAAGCTGGGACTGTTTCTTATATTGAAAGGTGCCGATATTATGGGGGTTGATTTGATAAGTACATCACTTGCACAAACTAACCTACGATTATTACTGCTATAAATGCAAACGAAGAAAAAAATCAGGTGCTCCATTTTCTCATCAATGAAATTAAAGAAAATTTTAATTTTGAATGCGTATCCGATAATAAGAAAAAAGAAGTACTGACATGGATGCTAATCTGGAATCAGGAGAGGAAAGAAAATCCAATTACCACGCCTCCTAGACCGCTAGCACGATCTATATCAAATAAGATAGCTGACATTGATGCCGGTAGAATGTTAATGTCATTATCGGAAGAGCAGTTAGGTAACATTATTAGGAAAACAGTGGATCGTTTCCAACGATCCACTTTAATAAAAAAAATATTTAGTAAAGCCTTATCTTTCTCGCTCCAGGATTTATGGGGGGGCAGAGGACGTAGTTATCTTCAAAAATACTTGAATGAACTAAAAGCCTCCCCTCCCTATTTACTTGCCCTAACGCAGACACCAGCACCCACGTTAGAACTCTAGTCCAATACTGTATTTCGGCCTGCGAAACTAGAGGACGGAGCAATGTAAAATTTCGCAAACTCGATAAACCTCATCATTTATGGCGAGGAGGATGTCAAAACTGTTCTTCTCTCTACAGTCGAGCTAAAATTGGGCTTAAGGATACTCTCTTCACTCAAGCCCGCATCAAAAAATCTTAGCCCAGATTGCCTAATTTTAGAATTATTTAGTTTGGTGGAATTTTCTGATGTTGGTAATAAGGTATTAATTTGAAGAGTATCTGGAGTATGGCTTTGACTCATTTTTTCTATCAATGGCTCCTTTAACTCTAAATGACTCTGAGTCGATTTTTTTCTATGAAAAACGGTAGGCCAAGTAAAAGCTATCGATACGAATACTAAAATGACTGGAGACAATATTGCCATGGTAATAGTTAGTGCAAGTTTTGCACCTATTGCTTCTCCCAGTGTTTCACCAACATGAATTCCACTTCGGATTCCACCAGCAACAGAATAAGCAAGAGAATCACCTATCAAAGCACATAATTTGAGCATATTGATAGCCCCATACTTTATTTTTTGTGATCGTGTTTGGTGTTCTTCCGGTGGCTGATATATTGATTCGAATTTTTCTTTTAGATCGACATACGTTTTCGGGTTAAACACTTTATATACTTGTGAAAAAGTATTAACAACCATGGTTGTCGAGGTACATATCATAGAAAGAACATGTGCTAAAAACGTATCAGGATTCGCACCTAATGCATTGAAAAGCTTATTGATCCCTGATGCCGTAGTAAACCAGGTTAGCGTCGCATAAACAGCTAAAAAGATAGTACTTACGAATCCTAATAAGACACACCGCAAGAGTCCATAGGATTTTTGATAATCTTCAATAAAAAGGTTTTTAAATTTTGCATAATTTTCACGTATGCCTACAGCTTGAAACGAATAAAAAGAGATAGCGGCAATCAAAGATAACCCAATCGTAACAGTCAAAACCAGAGGGTTAGAGGCGAGCATACCTGCCCCCAAAAAATTGAGAAGCCCTACGAGACCAGCATATCCAGAAATACCCGCAGAAATACAGGCCAACAATGTCACGATACCAAAAAACAGTTTCTCACCTCTATCGAATATCGTTTTTTGTTTTATATTTTCTTCAAGGGATTTAAAAGTTTTTTGTTTTGCAGGATGAAAGCCAGCACTATCAAGCATGGCTTTCCCCCTGCTTAATAAACAAACTATTCCGTTACATAAAGATAGTACTATCGCCAAGCCAATACTAACGCCAAAAGGAGCCCCTAAAGTAGTTAATAATCCCAAACAAAATACCATGCAAAGCGCCATGGAAGTAACGACTTTACCAATGACTAATGGCACCCCTTTTATCAGCCTATTTCTATTTTGAATGGGGGTTCTAGCAAATTCTTGGCCATTGCTTGAATAGGTAGCAATTTGTAAGACCTCTTGCTTCGATAATCTTTTTCCACCCGAAAGTATCTCACCCCACTTAAAGGTAATGAAACTCCACAAATAGTGGGAAAACGGACGTATTAGCAAATCTGTTATTCGAAGATCTCCATTTAAAATGGCTTGTTGAACCTTTTGGGATTCTTCCTCAGTAAATTGGTATTGGTTGAAAGAGGCAATAATCCACTCTTTATGAGTACGAAATTTTCTTCTTAAAACCATTATGACTTCAGGACGTTTATGCATTGCAAAATCGATTTGATCTTGTTCTAACAAACTGACTATTTCGTTCATTCCCACAAATCCTTTTTAAATCCAAATCACGTAGCTTATTGATAATTTCACAAGAATTCCATTAATATTTTTAAAAAAATAATTATCAGTATGTATAAAATAGTTATATTTTTCATTAGAAATATTTGACATAATTGACGAGTTACATTCTAATCGTATTTTTTTATCATGATATGGACAATCATGGCATTTTTGAATTTTCTAAAACCAGCTCCTTATCTTAATGAAATTCAAGATAAAACCATTGTTAAACAGCAATATCGTTATTGGCGTATTCGCACCTTCTATGCGATGTATATAGGGTATGTTTTGTTTTATTTTACGCGGAAAAGTTTTACCTTCGCGATGCCCGCATTACAAAGCACCTTGGGGATGACCAAAACTGAACTGGGAATGATTGCCAGCATTTTGAGCTTAAGTTATGGCATCAGCAAATTTTTGAGTGGAATTCTTGGCGATAAGTCAAATCCTCGTTATTTAATGGCGATTGGGCTAATTTTGACGGGTGTTGCTAATATTTTGTTTGGATTATCTTCCACCTGGTGGTTATTTGCTATTTTTTGGGGAATGAATGGTTGGTTTCAAGGGTGGGGATGGCCAGGATGTACTAAATTATTAACACATTGGTATTCTCAATCCGAACGTGGTCGTTGGTGGAGTATTTGGAATACATCACATAATGTTGGTGGCGCGTTAATTCCATTGATTGTTGCTATGTGTGCGCAGTATTTCGGCTGGCGTTCAGCCATGTTTGTGCCTGGGATCATCTGCATTTTTGGAGGTGTTTTTTTAATCAATCGCTTAAGAGATACTCCGCAGTCGCTTGGTTTACCAGCGATAGAGCAATATCGAGAAGATTTTTCTGGATTATCCAATCACCCCCAAGAAAAAACAGAACTCTCAGTCAAAGAAATTCTTTGGAATTATGTGTTAAGCAACCCATATATTTGGATATTGTCCATTTCTTATTTATTTATTTACATTGTTCGAACAGCGATTAATGATTGGAGCATGTTGTACTTAACGGAAGTGAAGGATTATTCCTTAATCACAGCAGGTAGTTGTGTCATATGGTTTGAAGTTGGTGGCTTTTTTGGAAGTCTGGTTGCGGGATGGCTTTCTGATAAAATATTTCAAGGTAAACGAAATCCAATTAATGTCCTCTTTACTGCTGGTGTATTTGGTACTTTATTGCTATTCACGTTGACTAGGGGATATACCCCATTGCTCGATTCATTGTTTCTTTTTTTCTTTGGCTTTTTTATCTTTGGACCACAAATGATGATTGGTATGGCGTGTGCGGAATTGGCACATAAAAAGGCGGCAGCAACTGCAACTGGCTTTGCAGGTTTTTTTGCCTACTGTTTAGGCGCTGTTCTGGCTGGTGCTCCTTTAGGTGCAATTATCAAAAATTATGGCTGGGACAGTTTCTTTCTCACATTGTTTATTTGCTGCTTGATTCCATTATTTATGATGCTGCCAATATGGCATGTGAAAGTCCATCCAAAGTATCGTAAATCAGAGTTTTCTGGCAAATCTGAGTTTGCCTCCTAGTGATGGGTACCGGTACAATTTAAGGGGCTCGCAGATAAATCACCCATGATTGGCACATGGGGATTTATTTAGGAGATAGGAATATTTATTAGCGCCTATAATTAACATTAATTCTCTTTTTAATGAGCTTGAGAGTTAATTCACTTGTCTACTCCATCAAAATTTAAAGATCGTCAGCTATTCCTAGTTTATATTGATTTTTGCATCACTTTGTCCTCAAAAAGGAAATATAATTTTTGCACACCTGCATCCCAATTTTTTAATTAAAATCTGAATCAATTATTAGCTATTAGTGGTACGAGACCTTTGCAAACGATCAATTTAAGTTTTTTGTTTTAGCGGAAATTTAACTCTAACTTACTGAAAAAAAAATAATATCTATCTTATTTATATGACATATAAAAACAATAACTTGGATATTTTTTATGCAACACAATTATAATTAGACTGATTCAAAAATTATTTTAGCTGAGGAGAAAGTTGTGAAAGATAAAATCATAAGTAAATCAAATTACAAACATTGGCTATCCAGTATTGTTTGTTTGGGGGTCTTGGCTTTAGTCAGCCAAAATGCTGCGGCAGGTGATATGAGTGTTGGAGACATGGCATCAGAAATTACCTCATCATTCACAAACCTGACTAAATTAATAACCGCTGGTTCTTATTTAGCAGGTTTAGCATTCTCTATTGCTGCGATTATGAAATTTAAACAACACAAAGATAACCCAACTCAAATTCCAATAGGAACACCAGTTGCTTTAGTTTTTATCGCAGCGGGTTTATTATTCCTACCTTCTATTTTGAGCGTTACAGGAACAACCATGTTCGGCTCAAGTGGCGGTGAGACTTCTGGTCCTACTGGTAGTGTTTATACTAGTGGCTAGAAATAGTTGCTTGCATCCTAATCCAATTCATTTCAAAAAAATCCTTATCTAAGATAAGGATTTTTTTATACAAACCAGTTAAAAGATCTATGAATCAACATTTGCATCATAACTGGATCTGATATAATACCCTGGCATCTGGAAGTTGATTGTTATCCTTTCAGCAAATTTATTTTTGGATTTGGAAAATAAATATCAAATCGAACGGTTTTGCCATTTACTTGTGCATTTACCGGCAATAAAGGGTTACTTCTTTGTGGCCATTTTACAACTACTCTTTGTTTCGTGCGTGCTATCGCTAACTGGATTAAATCCCGTGCATCATCATCTGTTCCTATTATTTGCTGCAATACCTGCATCTCTTTTTTTACTAATGCTGATTTACTGCGTTCAGGATGCATAGGATCGATATAAATCACATCCGGATAATTTTCCTCTTCGAGTGCATTAAAATAAGAATATGCATCACCCGCATAAAGGGACAAATGCATTTTTTCTCGATCAGACTCATTTCTCCTTGATAATGCATCTGATAATAGAGAAGCCATGATAGAATGACGTTCTATCATTAATACTTCTGCTCCAAAACTGGCTAATATCGCAGCATCACGTCCCCAGCCTGCGGTTGCATCAATAATTTTAAGTCCAGCAGCAGGCTTACAAGCACGAATTAGGCCTTGCCTTTTTCCTTCTGATTTTCTTTTACTCCAAAATGCACTACATAATTCAGCTGAAATAGGCGAAAAACCGGGTATTTTTAGTGCAAGTTTATCTTCTGCAACAAAAAGACAACAATTTGCTTGCTTGTCCAAAACAAAATTTAACTGTTTCGCAAGAAATTGTGCTTTGTCATATAAATTTTCATGCTCATAACCTACTGTTGTAATCTCAATCATATTTGCAATAAAGAGATATCTGCAACACCTTGTAATAAATCTTGCAAACAGACTAAAAGTGCCAAGCGATTAGACTTTATTGATGCATCGTCCACCATTACCATTACTTTATCAAAAAAGGCATCAACAGGCTCTTTCAGCGTTGCAAGCAATTTTAATAATGAACTATATTCACCGGTGCGATATAAAGGTTCTACTGCTTGAGAAATATGTTTGATTTGAGTGTATAAAGATTTTTCTACCTCATCTTCAAAAAGTTCTTCTTTGATCGGTGGTAAAACGTGTTTCTCTATTTGGGCAAGCAAATTATTTACTCTTTTACATGCAGCAGAAAGAGAGGCCGCTTCAGGGAGTGTAACAAATGCTTGCAAGGCACTTAATCGTTTGTCCAAATCATAAAGCCATTCATCTTGACGAGCACGCCCAGCATGTATTAAATCGATGCTTAACCCTTGGCCTTGGTAGTAGGATTGCAAGCGATCCAATATAAATAACTTTAATTCATGACGCAGATTCGGCTCAATAGAAACCGTTACTCCATAGTGAGTGATTGCTTGCTCAATTAAAGTACTTAAATTTAGAGGTGCGCGGGTAGAAATAAGTAAACGAACAACCGCCAAAGCATGGCGACGTAATTTAAACGGATCTTTTACTCCTGATGGTTTTTGCCCAATAGCAAAAATCCCAACTAAAGTATCAACTCTTTCTGCTAAAGATAAGGCTAAACCTAAATCAGATTTAGGTAAGCTGTCCGCAGAAAAACGGGGCATATATTGCTCATTTAAGGCATGTGCGACAGCCTGGTCTTCACCATCATTTAATGCGTAATAATATCCCATTAATCCCTGTAATTCTGGAAACTCTCCCACCATCCCTGTTAACAAATCACACTTACTTAATTGTGCGGCGCGTTGGGCTTGATGAACTTCTAAATTTAATGCTGCACTTAAATAAGTCATCATTGCTTCAACTCTCAATGCTTTATCCAACAAAGTTCCCAGTTTTGCTTGAAAAACAACATGTTCTGTTCCCGGAATTCGTTGACTCAAAGCTTGTTTTTTGTCTTGTCTAAAAAAGAATGCTGCATCGCTTAAACGAGCACGCATTACTTTTTCATTTCCCATAATTACTTGCTTCGGATTGGAGCTAACAATATTTGAAACAGTAATAAAATGAGGCAACAAATTTCCTTGTTTGTCTTTTAGAGCAAAACATTTTTGATGTGACTGCATTGATGCAATTAATGACTCCGCTGGCACTTCAAGAAATTCTTTTTCAAAATCAGCCATTAACGCCTGTGGCCACTCCACAATGGAGGTTACTTCATCAAGAAGGCTTTCAGGCATAATTGCTGTTGCCTGGTAAGATGCTGCCAGTTGTTTTACCTGTTCTTGGATTATTTGCCTACGATGAGCAAAATCAGCCATTACAAATGCTTCTTTCATTTGTGCTTCATAACTTTGTGCTGAATGAATAGAAATTTGTTGTGGATGATGAAAACGGTGCCCCCTACTAATACGACCACTTTGAATTCCTAAAAGGGTATACTCGATGACATCATCACCATAGAGAGTAACTATCCAATGCACGGGTCGTGCAAACTCGTCATCACCTGAACCCCAGCGCATAGGTTTAGAGATAGATAGGGTAGCTAGAGCCTGGCTAATCAAAGTAGGTAATAAATCTTTAGTTTTATTCCCTTGGCTCTGTGTCTCATAGACTATCCAGGCCCCTTTTTCTGTTTCCAATCGACTCAGCTGCTCCAACTCTGCGCCACACGATTTTACAAACCCCAATAGCGCTGGTGAAGGGTTGCCTTCTTTATCATAAGCAGCAGCCAATGCGGGTCCTCTCCGAGTAATTCTTTGGCTTTGTTGTTGTGCTTGTAAACCTAAAATAGCAACGGCAATACGTCTAGGCGTAGCATAGCGTTTTACTTGCCCATAAACTAATTGTGCTTTATCTAATGCTGTCAGCAAGAGATTAGCAAATTCATCAGCCAGAGGCCAAACTGAACCAGAAGGTAACTCTTCACAACCTAATTCAAAAATAAAATCATTGACCATCACACACCTTTTGATTGAGCATAGGAAAGCCTAAAGCTTCACGTGCCTGATAATAAGCTTGCGCCACTGCTCTTGATAAATGCCTTACCCGTAAAATATACCGCTGTCTCTCAGTAACTGAGATTGCTTTGCGTGCATCTAATAAATTGAACGAATGCGATGCTTTAATCACCATTTCATAGGCCGGTAAAGGCAGCTGTAAAGAAATTAATTTTTGCGCCTCGCCTTCATAATAATCAAACTGCTTAAATAGCTCTTCTACATTGGCATGTTCAAAATTATAGGCAGACATTTCAACTTCATTTTGATGGAAGACATTACCATAGGTAATCACCCCGTTTGCTGTCTTACTCCAGGGGAGATCAAATAAATTATCTACTCCCAATAAGTACATAGCTAAACGTTCCAAGCCATATGTCAATTCACCAGTTACAGGTTTGCATACTAAACCACCTGCTTGCTGAAAATAGGTAAATTGAGATACTTCCATACCATTTTGCCAAACCTCCCAACCTAATCCCCATGCACCAAGCGTAGGTGACTCCCAGTTATCTTCAACAAAACGAATATCATCTGCCAGTGGGTCTACTCCTAAAGCACGCAAAGAATCTAAATATTTGTCTTGTATGTCTAAAGGTGAGGGTTTGAGTACCACTTGAAATTGATAATAATGCTGTACTCGATTTGGATTATCTCCATAACGACCATCTGTGGGTCTTCGAGAGGGCTGAACATACGCGGCATACCATGGTTCAGGGCCTATTGCGCGCAAGAAAGTAGCCGGATGAAAAGTACCCGCGCCAACCTCCATATCAAATGGTTGTAAAATGACACATCCCTGAGCAGCCCAATATTGCTGCAAGGTTAGAATAATATCCTGAAATGTAGTTGGTTTTGTCATGAAGATCTCAACGTAACCTAGGTGCAGCTAACAGAACCTGGGGGTTTCTAGCACAAATTATCCGGGCTCTGCTTCGCTGCACCCGGCTACATATAACGGTCTTATGAATTACCAGCTGCTTTCTTAATGAGCTCTTGTAAGGATTCTTCACTCGCAGCACCAGGTATAAATGAAGGTTCTGAACCTGCTTTAAACTGACCATTAGGAGTTGAAGCAACAATAAATGCGGGAGTACCCATCAAGTGTAATTTTTCTGCTAATTCACGATTCGCATCTAAAATGGCAGTAACTTCTTTGCTTTGCATATCAGTTTTTAACTTTTTCATGTCCAAACCTAAAGACTTAGCAGTTGCCATCACGATCTGATCATTCAAACGCTTATCGATAGAAATCAGCGCATTATGCATTGCTTGATATTTACCCTGCATACCAGCAGCTAAAGCAGCTCTGGAGGCAATCTCGGAGCTCTTACCAAAAATAGGGAACTCTTTATATACAACGCGTAAATCACTGTCTTTTTTGAGTAAGCTGTCTATAACTGGTGACATTTTTTTGCAATGAATGCATTGATAATCAAAGAATTCTACTATAGTCACATTACCTTTAGGGTTGCCCACTATGGTAGTTTTACCTTGGAATAATTGATCTGTATTGTCTTTAATTGCAGATTGAGCTTGTTGCTGCATGTTTTGTTGTTGCTTTTGTTGTAACGCTTGCGAAACTTCCAACAGTACTTCTGGATTAGCTACTAAATAGTCATGCACTACTTTTTCAATTTCTTTTTTTTGTGCATCAGACATAGGAGTGGCAGGATTAGTATCTGCTGCTATTGCAGATGATGCCATAGACACTGTCAGTGCTCCTACTGTTAATAAGCTTTTAAATTTCACGCAATTCCCCTTATTTAATAGTTAACATAATACCAAAATCCTTTACAAACGGCACCCTAGCATCCACTTGAAGAAAATTCAATAGTTAGAATGTTATTGTTCTCATTTTACTGTAGATCAGACAAAGATAACATTTAGGTTTTAGGCACATTCATGAGACCAGGAAAATAAATTACCTTCATCCAACCTATGTTGCAACCGCCAAATTGGCATAAGCTAAAACAAGCCATTTTACGCCATGCTCCCTAAATTTAACCTGGACACGAGTATGTGCCCCACTCCCTTCAACTGCCAATACTACGCCCTGGCCAAATTTTGCATGAGTCACATTTTGCCCTAAAGGTAACCCTGATGTCTGTGGCGCAACTGAAGGTTTACTTCGAGAAATAGCAGGCGATTGAAAACTTGCTTTTACACGAATTTCATCCAGAAACTCCTGTGGCAATTCTCTTAAAAACCGTGAAGGCCGATGATATTCTTCTCGCCCATACTGACGCCTTATTTCAGCATAAGATAAAATCAGCTTACGCATAGCTCGAGTCATACCCACGTAGCATAATCGACGTTCTTCCTCCAAGCGTCCAGGCTCCTCCAAAGACTGTTTTCCAGGAAAGACCCCTTCCTCCATACCCACCAAAAATACCATAGGGAATTCAAGACCCTTAGCAGCATGTATAGTCATTAAGTGAACATAACGTTCATGTTCGTCGGCTTGCATTTCTCCTGCTTCTAATGATGCATGTGCTAAAAATGCATTCACTAAAGGAATTACTTCATCTTCTTCTTGATCGTAACGAAATTGTTTCGCCGCATTGATCAATTCTTGTAGGTTATCGAGGCGAGACTCTGATTTATCTCCTTTGATTTTGCTGAAATGTGCATACAACCCGCTCAACTGAACCACCGTGGAGAGCTGCTCATCCAATTCCATTTCTACAGTGTTTTGTTGCAATTGCTCAATTAATTCAATAAATTTTGCTAATGCAGAACCAGCACGTTGTGCCATTCCACCTGATTCTAATAAAATTTTAGCCGCATGCCATAAAGAACATTGTTCTGATTTTGCATAATAACGTAAATCATCAAGCGTTTTTTCACCTATGCCACGAGTCGGGAAATTAACAACACGTTCAAAAGCCGTGTCATCATTAGGATTAACCAATAAACGTAAATAGGCTAAAGCATCTTTTACTTCCGCACGATCAAAGAATCGTAAACCACCATAAATACGATAGGCAATTCTCGCACGTAAAAGCGCTTCTTCTAAAACCCTGGATTGTGCATTGGAACGATATAAAATCGCAATATCATCGGCGCTGGCGCCTTGATTGATTTCCATCATAATACGTTCACAGACAAAACGTGCTTCATCCAGTTCATTAAACGCACTATAAACAAGGATTTTTTCTCCAGTTGCACCATCTGTCCACAAATCTTTTCCCATTCGTGAGTGATTATTGGTAATTAATGCATTTGCTGCATCCAGTATGGTTGCAGTTGAACGATAATTTTGTTCCAAGCGAATAGTCAGGGTATTTTTAAAATCTCGCGCAAATTGTTGAATATTCTCAACCTTGGCTCCACGCCAACCATAAATAGATTGATCATCATCACCAACTGCCAAAACAGCAGTATGCTCACCAGCAAGGAGGCGTATCCATGCATATTGAATCGTGTTCGTATCCTGAAACTCATCTACTAAAATTGCTTGAAAACGTTGGCGATAATGATGAAGAATTTCTGGATTATCACGTAATAATTCATGTGTTCTCAATAACAATTCCGCAAAATCAATCACTCCAGCAGTCTGACAAGCTTGCTCATATGCTCTATAAATATTAAGTAGCGTTTTACCTGGCCCATAAGATAAGGTATGTACATGTTGTGGTCGTGTTCCTTCATCTTTCTGTCCGTTAATAAAAGACTGGGCCTGTTTTACTGGCCATTGTTCAGGATCAAGATTTAATGCAGCAATAACCCGTTTAATCATGCGTGCTTGATCTTCTGTATCCAGAATATGAAATAATTCGGGTAAGTGTGCTTCTTTATAATGACGACGAAGCAAGCGATGACATAATCCGTGAAATGTTCCGACCCATAACCCCATTACAGGCATATTTAATATATTGTTTAACCGCGCCCTCATTTCACCAGCTGCTTTATTGGTAAACGTAACTGCCAAAATACCATGGGGAGAGAGATTCTGTTCTGCAACCAACCAGGCAATGCGACTTACCAGAACTTTGGTCTTACCACTTCCGGCACCGGCTAGTACCAAGGTATTACCAAGTGGAGCAGTAACTGCCTCATGTTGTCGCTCGTTCAACTCGCTAAGAATTGCAGCAAGAGTCATAATTAATTCCAGGAAATCATCGATGGTGTATTCTATTAATAGATTCTTTTTCCCGCAAGAAAAGAAAATACAATGGCATTACTATAATTATAATCAACTCCCTATCAAGTTGCGCAAATCTGCCTTTCCTGAAGATTTTCAATTTTATGATGAAGCAACATCCAAAATCGAAAAAGGTTAGAATTTTTTTTGTGCAAATACTCCCCTATGCACAAAAAATAATAATCAAAATATTGCAGCAATTCTTAAAAGTAAAGACACTAAGGGTTATTGGTTTGCATAAACCCATGAGTTGATACATTCAGTGAAATTTACTGTTGCTTTCAAGCGCCTCCCAGCGCAAAATAAAGCAATATAGCAAACATCCCAAAAGGACTAATATGCATTCACTCTATCCATCAATAAAACCCTACGCACAACATGAACTAAAAGTCAGTGAGCTGCATACACTTTATATTGAAGAAACAGGAAATCCGAATGGACTTCCTGTCATAGTACTTCATTCAGGCCCGGGAGTTTCTTCTGGAGACGGATACCTAAGACGTTTTTTTGATCCCCAACATTACCGAATCATACTTTTTGATCAACGTGGATGTGGACGCTCTACACCCCATTTAGAACTTCGTGAAAATACAACTCACTTTTTACTTGATGATATCGATGCCATTAGAGATTTTTTGGGATTGCCTGAATTTGTTTTATCTGGTGGAGGTTGGGGCTCATTACTTGCGTTACTTTATGCGCAAAAATTCCCTCAGCAAATTAAAGCATTACAACTTCATCAAATTTTCCTGGGGCGGCAAAGGGATTGCGATTGGTTTTATAAGCAGGGTACCAATTTATTTTATCCCGATTATTGGCAAGAATTCATCAGCAGTGTTCCAGAAAACATGCTGAATGAAATTCCAGTATACTATGCCAATTGTTTACAAGGAACAAACGAATTAGCCCGCATGAGTGCGGCAAAATCCTGGGCATTATGGGAGGCCCGATGCAGCAGTTTACAACCTCATTTATATGTTATTGACCAGTTCAGTGATCCTCATTTTGCTTTAACCCTTGCAACCTTAGAATCTAATTATATGAAAAATCATTTTTTCATTGAAGAAAATCAGGTTTTAGCTAACGTCCATAAAATAAGACATATTCCAACATACATTGTTCATGGGCGCTTTGATTTAATTTCTCCTTTAGCCGGAGCATTTGAATTACATCAAGCGATACCCGCCTCTAATTTAAGAATAGTTCGTGATGCAGGGCACTCAGATAGGGAATCTGGAATTATTGATGCTTTAATTTACGCAAGTAAAGAAATCTCCAAACAGGGACTCGACGCATGTTAGTTGTAATTCAAAGAGTATCCCATGCCCGCGTAGACATTGCGGATGAAACTGTAGCCAAAATTGAGAAAGGTTTACTGATACTCTGTGGTTTTGAACCTAATGATACAGAACATAATATTAATAAAATGTTAGATAAATGTATCAATTACCGTATTTTTGACGATGGGCAAGGCAAAATGAATTTAAGCCTTAACGAAGTCAATGGTGATTTATTACTAGTACCACAATTTACTTTAATGGCAGAAACACAAAAAGGCTTGCGTCCCAGCTTTTCAAATGCAGCGCCGCCGGAACTTGGGCGGCAATTATTTGATAATTTGCTCACTCGTGCTGCACAACTCTTTCCCAAGATCCAAAGTGGATGTTTTGGCGCCAACATGCAAGTTCATTTATGTAATGATGGTCCTGTGACCTTTATATTAAAATTTTAACGTGCAATAAGAGTAAATATCGGGAAATAAATGAATTAACTGGAAAGCAATCCTCATCTGGATAGTTTGCAAGAACATTAAACTCGTGTAACATCTCCAATACAATAAATAATAAAAAAAATCATGCGATCCTTCTTATCAGTTATCGGTTTTACGAGTAGTCTCATTTTATCTGGTTGTGTTTGTAAAGGAACGAACCCTGCTGATCCCTTTGAACCTTTTAACCGCAAAGTATATAAATTTAATACCGCTCTCGACAATTTACTTTTAAAGCCTCCAGCAAAAGTATACAGGGCTGTTATTCCTGCTCCTGTTCGTAAAAGTATTAATAATTTTTACAATAATCTGGATCTTATTCCTACCGTAGGAAATGACCTCTTACAAGCACAAGGAAAGTGGGCAATACGTGACTCTTGGCGTTTCATCATAAACTCTTCTTTAGGCGTGGGTGGATTATTTGATGTAGCGAAAACTTTTGGTTTACCACCCCACTCAAATGATTTAGGTCTGACACTCGCTAAATGGGGGGATAAGAATTCTCCTTATCTTGTTATACCCTTCTTGGGCCCAAGCACCCTTCGAGATGGTGCCGGATGGCTTTTCCAATTTGCGCTATACAGTCCTTATGTTTATATTAATGATGATACACTCGTCTACAGCTTGTTGGCACTTCGTTATATTGATTTACGTTCTCAATTATTTGATACGGATCGCATAATGGACGAAGCTTTAGATAAATACGCATTTATGCGTGATGCCTATTTACAATATAGAAACCATCTGATTACTGGTGCCGAAGCAGATAATGGAGCTCTGTATTCAGCAGATAAAAAAGCAGAGCAAGACGCTGCAGCAGAGGCTGGGAGTGATTATGTTGATGAATAACTACTCAGCAATTATCTAATTGATCGAAAATCAGAGAGTCCCCAAAAACTCAATCACAGGGTGCCAACTCAAGGCATCCTGAGAGAAGTTACAGTTTTTGGACAAACTCCAGATTTTCGAAATTCCCGCCCTCAAGCTTTTAACGCGAAAACGATGAATAGCTAAACAGTAAGTTCAATCAAGAAATGCTAAATCTTTATTTGTTTTTTCTACTACGGCAAACCGTTTCAAGACATCTTAAAAAATCACCAGCAACATCTAACTTGGTTTCAGCTTCTATTTCACGTAAGCAAGTCGGACTTGTAACATTAATCTCTGTTAAATAATCCCCTATCACATCGATACCCACAAAATACAACCCTTTTGCCTTAAGCGTGGGAGCAATTTGATCACAAATCCACTGATCTCTAGTGGTGATAGGCACAACTTCTCCACGGGCTCCTGCTGCCAGATTACCTCGTAAGTCTCCTTCTGCAGGAATACGTGCCAGAGCATATGGAATCGGTTGACCATTAATTAACAAAATACGCTTGTCTCCTGCTGTTTTTATTTCATCAACATAGCGCTGGGCAATGATCGTTTGCGTCTGATTTTTTGTTAACACTTCCAAAATTACTGCCAAATTTTTCCCTTGTTCTTCAACATGAAATACAGAGTTTCCTCCCATTCCTTCCAAGGGCTTAAAAATTACCTGCTTATGCTCCTCCCAAAACGCCTTCAATCGTTTTATATTCTTAGAAACCAGTGTTGTAGGACAACATTGTGGAAAATTTAAAGTAAAAAATTTTTCATTAGCATCACGTAAAGCTTGTGGATTATTTGCTACTAAAACACCCTCGCGTTCAGCAAGATCCAAAATATAAGTAGTGTAAATATATTCTGTGTTGAAAGGAGGATCTTTTCGCATCAAAATAATATCTAATGAACCTAAAGGCCTTTCCCCGAGATTGGTTATTTTAGCCCAATCGTTACGATACAAATCACCCATACTTAAATCATAGACTTGCGCAAACGCACGACCTTCTTTGCAGAATAAATCTTCCTGGGTAAAAACAACACAAGACCACCCCATATTTTGTGCTTTTTTAAGAAAAGCAAGAGTAGTATCTTTATAAGGTTTTAATTGGTCTATCGGATCGAGTAATATCCCTAGATGCATTACTCACCCCCAATTGCCGCAATTTCTTTTGCAGCAGCAAGGGCAGCTAAACGAGCAATAACCCCATAAACATAAAAACGATTTGGATAGTCCACTTCAGTCAAATCATCAGAAGGCATATTGCAAGCTTGAGCAAAGGCCAAAGGTTCAAAATGCATTCCAGGTGCATTCAGGTTTTCATCAATACCGCGTTCTTTATGAACCCTATAAAATCCACCTACTACAAACTGGCCAATCATATAAACTACAGGCTCAGCAACAGAACCATTTGGCATCGTTTCAAAAGTATAAACACCCTCTTGAACAATGACTCTGTCTACTTTACGGCCGCCTTTACTCGCTGACATCCGTGTGCGTTGCTTTCTGTTTAGTAAACGAACTTCATCAGCATCATGTACCATCATCACACTCATCCCATAAGTGCCATTATCAGCCTTAATGACAACAAAAGGACTCTCTTTGATGCCATAGGTTGAGTATTTATCTTTCATTAAGGTTAAAATTCTATCTACCTCTATAGCTAATTTATCAATGCCTTCCTGTGCCATAAAATCAATACCTTCTATAGCACTAAAATAAGGATTAATTAACCACGAATCCATGCCTACCAATTGAGAAAACTCATTAGCCACTTCATCATAAAAATTAAAATGGTTGGATTTTAATCTTGAAAACCATCCTAACTGCGCTGTGGGCCTTATTTTTTGTTGTATGCCTTGGAGAACCTCGGGAACACCTTGAGACAAATCATTATTTAACAAGAGAAAACAAGGTTTAAAACCAGCCAGGCTTACACGGTCACCTTCACGTTGTATCGGTTCCAACAACAAAGTTTCACCATTTTCAAGAGCAACTTCCCTAGGTTCAGATATTTCGGGATCTAAGCTTCCTATACGAACAACAAAACCAGCTTTTATAAAAATTGTTTTTAAAACATTAAGACTTTGTAAATAAAATTTATTACGCGTATGGCTTTCTGGAATCAACAAAATTTTAGTGCAATCAGGTACATAGTCGATTAGCACAGACTGTGCTGCTTGAATGCACAAAGGAAGAAACTCAGGATTTAAATTATTAAATCCTGCGGGAAATAAATTGGTATCCACAGGAGCTATTTTGAAACCTGCATGCCGTAAATCAACAGATGATGTTAATGGAGGAGGCGTTTTCTTCCATTGATGCCTAAACCAAGTTTCAATATTAGCAATTTGATTTAGAACAATTTTTTCCACATGAAACAATGGTCCAGAATGTGCCGTAGTCAAATGAGGAACGGGAATTTCATGTGCATTCATACTTTCTCTCTTATTGTTTTTTCAACGATGTTACCGAGGTTAGCATAGAAATAAAAGATTTTATTAATTTTCTGGTATCATATATAGCAGTTATGTAAATTTAATTCACAAACAAATCAAAGGACCCCTGTTTATGATGAATGAACTAGCGCAACAATTTGCTGCACAAGTACAAACGTTCCTTTATATCATGACATTAATTAATGGTATTTTACATTTAATTTTTGCTGGTGCTGTGGCCCATGATGCCGGAAATATGAATCAACTGGGACAAAGGCCTGTTCTTGTTTCTGCTGCTACTTGGGCATTTGCAACCCTGATAGGTGGTGTATTTATAGCAGCAATTTATTGGTTATTGCATCACTCAACATTAACTAGACCGGTAAGAGAAATTCGTTATGACAAACCCCAATATTAAAACAATAAATGTACATGAACTTAAAAATACAATGGAAAATTACCCTGATCTTTGTTTAATTGATGTTCGAGAATTAACAGAATGGGTAGAGTTTCATATCCCGAACGCAATTCATATGCCCAAAGATAGTGTTGCTGCCACCATTGAGTCTAAAATTCCTAATAAAAATCAAGCTATCTATTTGTACTGTAAAGCAGGTGTAAGATCTTTATACGCAGCCCAATGTTTAACAACTTTAGGATATCAACAAGTCTACTCAGTTGATGGAGGAATAATTGAATGGGCCTTATCTGGCTATCCTATAGAGCAAACACACGATGTCTAACCCGCTTTAGACAAGAAGATCATGCAAACTTTGGAATCAGTGTCTAAACACCAATTCCAAGGCTTGCGGCACTCACATCTGAAACTTGAGGTATAAAAGCAATTAGCGACTACATGGATACGTAGGTTGCCCTTCTGGATCTTTGCTAGGTGTAACAATAGCCGTGCTAATCTTCTCTGCAAATAAACCAAAAGCCTGTGTCGCAGTTTTTTTATCAGGTTCTTTGACTAACTGTTCTTCTTTAGCAAGTTTGACTTGTTCTAACTCTAATGCCTTGATTTTTTCTATCAAATCAGAAAGTACTTTTTCTACATCATATCCTCTAATCCTTTTTTTTGAAAAAATCTGCTGGCGTTCTTCTAAATAACCATTTATGGGATTATTAGGATCTAAATATACATGCTCACGCATAAATTGGTTTAGTGCACCATACATCCCCTTTAAATCTTTTGAGTCTGGCATATTTTCTTTAGTGAGACTCAGGGATGTTGTTAATGAATTATATAAATTACTATTCGTTGGACGCAAAAAAACAGGAGTAACAACACCTTGATAGCTTTCATCAATTTGATTCCAAATATAAAATGCAGCTGCATTAAGGATGCAGGTTTTATTTTCAATTTCAGATCGATTAAGCCCTCCCATAACAGCAAGAAGATACTTACACTGAGTGGCTCTTTCCGGATGAGTTTTATAAAGAGTTCTTAATGCGGTTTTTAAATCTTTCTCATAAATTCTATGATGTTTTAATTCGGTTGTTATGCTTTCCTTAATATATTTTTCCAATAATTTATGCTCTACATACTGAAAACCCATTTCTGCTCTCCTTAAACTCCATGAATCGGGAATTAGTAAAATTTACTCCAACGACCGAAGTGTAAACCAATTCATACATACAGTCATGCATTTTCTTTTTACTGCTTACTTAATTTTTAATCTTTATAAATCAATAGCTAATCACCATTGATTTATAACTAAAATAAAGATCATCAAACGCTTTGAAGCTAAGCTGACAAGTTTCAAATTGCTGGAAAAAAACTCATGGGATCTTGTTTTTTAACTGCTTTTGATTACCCTATTCACTCGTTCATCTCTTTTGTCCCTTGCTAGGATTATTTATGCAAAATTATATCTGTGCGATTTTTTTCATTTTAGGTTGTATCTCGACTTATGCTCAAACAAATCAACCAAAATTGATCATACAACTGGTTGTTGATCAATTACGTGGTGATCTAATTAACCAACATCAACAACAATTTGGTAATGATGGGTTTAATTACCTATTAAGTCATGCACTTGATTATCATAATACACACCATCCGCATGCCAATACAACGACGTGTGCTGGCCATGCTACAGTTGCTACAGGAAGTTTTCCTGCATTGCACGGCATTATTAATAATGAATGGTACGATCGAAAAACACAACAAATGGTCTATTGTATGGAAGATTTAAAAGCAAACATACTCCATACGCCCTATACCCATATTGCCGTACCTGGACGCTCACCTAAAAATTTATATACTTCTACTTTGAGTGATGAAATCATATTGTCTCAAAAAGGACGTGCTTTTGGAGTCTCATTAAAGGATCGTTCAGCAATTACCCTGGCTGGCCATGCCGGTAAGGCATTTTGGTTTGATACAACTAACGGAGGTTTTGTTACTAGTGACTATTACTACACCCAATATCCTGAATGGGTCAAAAATTGGAATAAAAACTATCATGCCCAGGATTTCGATTGGAATTTGAGTCAACCTGAATCAGAATATCGCAATAAAAATTCCCCAAAGTTTCATCATGAAGATGAGCTTTTTGGACAAACTTTTCCACATCATATAACTCAAGCACCAAGCTCTGAATATTTTAAGTCTTTATCAAGAACCCCTAAGGCAGATCAATTAACCGCTGATTTTGCAGAGCATCTTTTAATCGAAGAACAATTGGGTAAATCTCCTGATAAAACTGATTACCTTGCGATTAGTTTCTCCGCGGTTGATGCAATTGGGCATCAATTTGGTCCCAACAGCCTGGAAGCAGAAGACAATTTACTGACTTTGGATAAAACACTAGCCCATCTTTTCGCAACCATAGACAAACAAGTCGGCTTAAATAATACGCTCATTGTACTGACTGCTGATCATGGGGTAAATGACGGGCCGACATACCTAAAAGCGCATCATTTTGAAGAAATTAACCCCATTAATATTCCTGAAATGGAACAAGACATCCGCAACGCCTTAAAAAATCAATATAAACTTCCGGAACAAGCGCTGATGTCCATCGCGCCTCCTTATATTTATCTTAACAATAAACTAATTGCCCAACACAAACTCAATCCAAATGATGTAAAAAATTTCCTGGCGCAAACTTTAACTCTAAAACCTGGAATATTTAAAGCATATGCATTACCTGTTTCAGATATCGAAAAAGATTGGCTTAGTGCTAAAGTAAATAAAATGTATTATCCCTATCGATCTGGAGATGTATATATTGTCCAACCACCCAATCAATCATATGGTTTAAAAAGTAAAGACCGAGTTGCCCATGGGAGCCCTTGGCAATACGATAGTTATGTACCTTTATTATTTGTACATCCTTCTTTTAAACCACAGCGCATTTTTCGGCCAACCTACACAACAGATATAGCCCCAACTTTATCAGCATTGTTGATGATCAAATATCCTTCCGCAGCAGTAGGACAACCCTTGCCTGAAGTAACGCAGGCTTTTAATTAATGCGAGTACGTCATAAAAGTATAAAATCGACTTTTATGACGATTCAAATAAACCTATATCGAAAAGCTTGTTCCTCGCAAAAACAGGGGATATATGGGAACCCGTTTCACGTATAAGTAACGCAATATAAAAATTTAATTATTTATAGATTGAGCTCACGTTAATTTACGAGGAGAGAACCTAATTAAAGATTGAATTTGGCCTGAAAAACATTTACTATTTGCACGAAATTTTTAGCGATATAATCCATGAACAAACAAGCAATAATTATTGGGATTTCAGGCCCCTCTGCATCAGGAAAAAGTCTTTTAGCGAATACTATTGTTAGTGAGTTAGGTTCAGAACAAGTAGTAGTTATTTCTGAAGATGCCTATTACAAGGATCATGGTCATTTACCTTTTGTTGAAAGGGAAAAAATAAACTACGATCATCCAGATTCATTTGACCATGCCTTACTTTGTGAGCATCTGCGTCATTTAAGACAAGGTAAATCAGTAGAAATTCCCATTTACTCTCACTCCCAACATCTTCGCTTACCTGAAACGAGAACTATTGGTCAACACGCCATCATTGTTCTTGAGGGAATTTTACTCTTTAGTGATAAAGAGTTGCGTGACATAATGGATATTCGAATTTTTATGTCTACTCCCCTGGACGTATGTTTGACCCGACGTTTAAAAAGGGATGTTGTTGAACGGCATCGAACTTTTGAATCAGTTGTACATCAATATGAAACAACCGTACGCCCTATGTATTTGCAATTTATTGAGCCTTCAAGCCGTTATGCAGATATCATTGTTCCTCGTGGTGGAGAAAACAGAATTGCTATTGAAATGATTCAAGCTAAAATGCGGGAATTATTAGCATCACACACTAATTAGAATTATGGGAGAAAATGGTGGGATTTTTAGCGGGTAAAAAAGCACTCATTATTGGTTTAGCAAGTAATCGCTCAATTGCATACGGTATTGCCAAAGCATTTCATGAGCAAGGAGCTGAGCTGGCGTTTACCTACCAAAATGAACGGTTACAAGATCGTGTAGAAAGCATGGCAGCTGAATTCAATTCCACGCTAACATTCCCTTGTGATGTAGCCCATGATACAGAAATTGAAGCCCTGTTCTCCAATTTACGTAAGCATTGGAATCAATTAGATATCCTAATTCACTCAGTTGCTTACGCCCCGGCCGATCAAATTAGCGGGGACTTCGTTGAGTCTTGTACACGCGAAGGATTTAGAATTGCCCATGACATCAGCGCATATAGCCTTATTGGTCTTGCAAAATCAGCATTACCCATGATGGAAGAAACTCAAGGTTCTCTTTTAACCCTGTCTTACTATGGTGCGGAAAAAGCAGTACCTAATTATAATGTAATGGGAGTTGCGAAAGCGAGTTTAGAAGCTTCAGTACGCTACCTGGCGGCAAGCCTGGGCCGTAAAGGAGTTCGAGTTAATGCTATCTCAGCAGGACCAATTAAAACTCTTGCGGCAGCGGGCATTAAAGACTTCCGTAAAATTCAAAATGCTTATGCCCAAATTACCCCACTTCAAAGAAACGTAACTATTGAAGAAGTCGGTAACACAGCTGCATTTTTATGCTCTAACCTCGCCTCAGGAATTACCGGTGAGGTGGTGCATGTTGATGCAGGCTATCATGCAGTGTCTACTATGAGTGAAATCAGTTAATCTAAACATTAAATTGCCTTATTTGAAGCCTGGTTGCTTGCAACCAGGAAAATGATTTTCAAATCCCGGCGTTAATCAAAAGTATCTGTTCAGGGAAGGTGATTGTCCTTTGGGAAAAGGATGGAATTCAGCTCTTATAAGTAAAATCATCTTAGACGTGGAGAGTTCTCTGCATCTAGAGTAACAGGAGCTGCCCCTGAAGTTTTGAAAAAGCGCGGATCACTATGCATCAATTTAGAAGATAATGAGTTCTCCTGAGTTTCTTGTGGATCTTGATTAAGCCCTAATAATTCAAAATAACACGCAATTTTCGAATCTGGCGCTTTTTTGGCGTAATCCATAGCACTTAGACCATATATGTCAGTTATTTTAGTATTAATTTCTGGCTGATCTAACAAAAACATAACACTATGATAATCATCCCGACGAACTGCTTGGATTAGCAATGTCTCGCCTTCTTTATTTTGGTGATTCCCGTTAATACCAAGATTTAGTAAATGACGAAAATAGATATGACGATTTTTTCTTTCCTCAAAAGAACAGTCCTTTTTAAGAAGATGAAAAAAAGGCGTTTCCCCCTTAGCATCCTCTAATGCCAAAGAAGCACCAAAATTTTGTAGTAATTGAATCCCTTTAATATTTAATTCGTTTAGCATATGAGACAGTGGGGAAATACCAGAGGATAAAATCACATCAGGACATGCCCCAAGTTGCAAACACTTGTCTAAATCTTCCATTGCCTCAGTTAAAATAGCAGTTTCTAATCTTGCTTGAAGTTGCTCCTGGTTTGAAAAACATGATAATTGATTTGTTTCACTAAGTATATCAATTGGAGTCATTTGAAATGCGTTTTTCACTTTGATGAGTTCTGAAGAAGCAGTTTGTATTAAGCGATAAATACCCATGTTTTTTGTTATCGCAGCAAGATGTAAGGAGGTGTTTTGATCTTCATCCATTGCTTTTGGGTTCAAGCCTACGGATAGTAAATAACGAACGCTATTCATTTTACCATGTCGTACAGCAAAAAGGAGATGTGAGTCATTTAACAATTTAACCTCTCCTGAGTTTTCTTCCGTAAGCATAGCGAGTTGAATTAATTCAGGAGAATCTTTTAAAATTGCCTGTTGAATATCTGAATGGGGCTCTTTTATATGGCAAGGCACTACGTTATGAGATAAAGGGGTTAACTTAGCAGAACTCATTGCAATATCAATTGTATTTTGATCCAAGTATTTTCCAGCACTTTGAATACATGCCTGGAGCATTTCCCTGATAGTAGAAAGTTTAAATGGGTTGCTTTGCGCTAAGCCCTGTGAAAAATAAGCATTATGTATGTCATTTTCGGATTCTGACTCAATTCGATCGGCAAGACACAAATATTTAATGACGAATTGGAAAGCTGCTGAAGCTTCTAGTGCTTTATCCTTTTTGACTAAATGAAGAGCCGCTTTAAAATATAAGTTAGCAGTAATTAGATACGCCGGAGTACCCAACCAAGCTGCCTCTTTTTCAAAAGAGGGCAACAAACTAAGCAACTCAAAAAATGTCCCTTCCTCTTTAGAAGACATTTTCATAAAACAATCATGTGCATACACATTGAAAGCATGATATGAATGAAAAAAAATTGCACGTTGTAAATAATGGCTCTTATTTTCAGGATATCTCAATGATAAGTAATAATTCAGATAACCAAGGGTGATATTCATATCACTTAATCGTGGGGAGTTTCTAAAACGAAATTGGGGCAGATCTTTTACGCGAATGGCCTCACGCTGCGTTTTCCAAAATGCATCAAACTCGGATAAAGCTAATATTTTGCGAATCGTTGGATGTTGCTGACAAAACTCATTTAATTCAGTGAGTTTCAATGTGTTTAAGCGAGATAGGATATCTTCTCGATTCAACTCATTTGGGTCTTCAACAAAATTTTCTATCTGCGTTTTTAGCAATAATAATGTAACAGTTTGATTATTTGTCATAAAATACCAATTATCAATATTCGGACAAAATGTACCATAAAAAAGCATTCCTATCAACAATGAGATGCTTATTCACTCTCAGGATACCTTTTATTTTGTACTGGCATCAAGCGATTATTTTTTCAGCAGTGAATAGATCAAATCTTAAATGTTATTTCACTGTCTGGTGGTGTTTTATTAGTTTCTATTTCAACAACATTATTTTTAGACAAACTTTCTACTGCGTCTTGACTTTTTACCATGGAATCAGAAAAGCTTAAAACATCCTGTCTTTCTTCCTCTAATTGTTGCTCCTGTAGTGTCAAAACATCTACCTCTTCCCAATCTTGCTTCAGCACTGGTGCTCTCAGTTTGAGCATCGGTTTATGATCGCGCGTTGGCATTAAATCATATGCTTGATGCGATTCCTTGAGCATAGCTAAACTCTCAACTTTAGCCGTATTGTAATCAGTTGCTGAAGCCCCATGTTTTATACAATTATCCAAATATTCAATTAATGCTTTTTGATTGGTGTTTACTGGATTTTTCACAAATCGCATCAATACATGATTGAGATCATTCAGTCTATCCAATTTAACCGCAGCCTCATAAGCTTGAGCAAGTTTATCTTTCATGCCTACTTGCAACTCTTCAACAGTGATCAAGTTCAATATCATTGGTCGTAACTTTTGTTGTATATCAAGTTGTAATTTAAGCTCAAGGTGTTTCGCAAATCCGGAACTTCCTTTGATTGCATGGAGCGTGTCATACATCACTTCGACTTGTCGTGCAGGATTCTTGTCATTAAGATTTATTTGAATTTGATAATGTTCAATCAGTTTATTAGCGGATTTTAAATTATTGCCAGAATAACCTGCACTCATAAGCTTTATACTATTCATATCAAGATAGTTTTTCTTTTCACTATCCGCGATAAACGGTGTGCGTTCAGGATAGATACTGTTTTCATTGATTTTTTTTAATTCTTCTTTTGGAATAATTAATGTATTTCCATGTCTTTTGCATAATTCTGGTTTAGCACCTGCGGCTCTAAGAGTATTAATAATGTGTTCGCGATTAAACTCACTAAAGGTTAAACGCATATTCTCGCCACTCTCTTCAATAGCAGTAATCCGGGTTGTATTTCTTGTAGTCCATGGGTGGCGATAAGGACGGCCATCATCAGAAAATAGTACTGGATTATTAACCAGCTTTTCTAACTCCAAGGCCGGTTTTATCTGATCCTTATGCTTTAAAAAGAGCGCAGGAGTCATGGGTGATTTATGTATACTAGGAAAATTTTTAAACATCGAGTCAAACCGATTGTTTATAGTGCCCTTAATGGTCTCAGCATCCGCTTTTAATTTTAATAATTCACTTTGCTGATCGGTTAAGAAGCTTAATTCTTTCTTTTTCATGGTATCTAATGAATTATTTTGTCTGAGACTATCAATCTTTTGTTGAGTATCTTTGAGATTTGAAGCATGGGTTTCGATAATCTTATCCATCATCGTATTGATTCTTTCTTGATTATTCAGAAGATGAATCACTCCCTCAAATTTAGTATCAAAAGAGGAGTCTTCTATAAGACTCCGATTTCTGCCCTGGTTATGACGCGAATGGCGTTTTACCCCAGTGGGAATCATACTGAGGCGGGTATCAAAATCCATTTTATCGCTACTCATAATCACCTGGTCAAAGATATAGAGATCTTTACCTCTAATGATGGCTTTGTTTTGATTATAAGCACCTACAAAATCCGTATCATTACAAAGAAAAGAAAATGCTGCTTTGTCGCCAAAATCATTGAGCGTTGTGTCACAATGTAACCCATTTCCTACCGGCGTAATGGTGGAATGATGTAAATAAGGATCGCCAATAGTTCCAATTTTTGTTATGCCACTGGGTACAATAATTCTTTGTGTTTCACCTTGTGCAAATTCTTTCATTAATTGGATATTATCAAAAGGAACGTAGAGTGCTGCTTTGCCGTTATGATTCACCATCGTGGACTGGGTAGTTTCAAAACCAAGAATCCGGGCAATATTTAATGCTATTGCTTCGCGTTGCACCTCAATGGTCTTACCATGTTTGGGTAACTTTAGGATCCCTTTTGTTTTTAGTTCACAATCTGATGTATATTCCTTAAAAGCATTATAAGGAAATTTACTACCTTGAATAAAATTTCCGCCTTTCTTTGTACTAAGAATAAAATTACCGCCATCATCCACAATATTTTGCAGTTTTTTTGCGACCTCCTCGCGAGGCGTAACCGATATTTTTTCAGTGACCCCACCTGCAGATTCCGCCATTGTGCAAAATCGAGAAAGTGTTCCTTGTTCATTAGGGATATCAATCACTTCAAGCTTTGAAATTTTATCGATATTTTTTAGAAGTGATAGAATGCTCTTTAATTTCGCTTTTTCATCACTATTTTCTTCTCCTTTGTGCTTTTTTTCAAACCAATCGATGGCTTCTTTGAGTTTTTTTGAAGAGGATATATCTGCGTTCGGTAAAACAGTGCCTGCTATATTTTTTAAGGTTGCAATTGCTTTATTTTTTAAATCATCAAGATACTTATCCTGACTGATAGGTCGCGACTCTGTGGTTCTGCTGGTGTAATCAGTCAGCGACTTAAACTTCAACAACTGAACTTCATCCTCAAGAGCGTCCCCATCGTAAACAACAATCTCTGGTGGAATAGCATCATTGAAATCGACCGCCTGTCCTACTAATCGAACAAAATCTTTGTATTCTGAATCATTAGATTCGAGATTAGCCACTTTGAATAAATTAGTATCAATGTACTCAATGGCTTTACCAATCCATTCAAAACGTTCCATATTATCAAGCCAGGTTTCCTGAAATTTTTCTGCATAATGAGTTTGTAAATAAAGTCGTACTAATTTCTTTTTAATTTCTGAATCCATAACGCTGTCTCTGTACAGGAGTGACTCTTATGTAAAGTTTAGTACAAAAATTTTACTTCACACCAATCAGCCCTTAACGCACGTTAATCACCTATGAAAACTTTTTAAATTTTAATGGGATAGTCCTATATTAAAATTTTCTCAAAAAAGGAAACTGTCATCATGAGTTGGCATTTATAATCGAGCTTGTTGAGAAGTTACCTATAATTGGAATAGAGCTTAAACATTTGAATGAAGGATTTATTGGATTTAAAACTATCTCAATTAAACATCAAGGCTAATAAACTTCTAATCTAAGGCTTAGGTGTTTTTAGCTCATCATTTTCGATGAGAGTATCTTTAGGACCTAAGTTATCTTTCTGAGCCTTTACTTTTTCGGGTGTATCCATTGCACCTATCCGAGTATTAAGAATATCGGTACGCAACTCAACCTCTGTATCTATTGCATCAGATTTATTTTCAAGTTCTTTTTCCAGCTCTGATTTCGGATTTTCAATTTGTGACCTTCTGTGAATCTCATCCCATTTAGAATTAGACATAATCAACCTCAAAAAAATTACTTAATCATATTATAGCTCATTTAGTCCCACAAAAAACTTTCCATATAAGAATTGCTCTTATCCTTAAGCATTCAGGTTTTAACGGCAGCATAAACACCGCCGCATAAAAAAAGAAATTCAGTATGAAACGAATACTCTAAACAAAAGCTTCAATTTCTCCATGTTTTTTATACACAGAATCCAACGCCTTCAGTGATTCTAATAGCGGTTTCATTTGAGCCAATGGCCAACTGTTTGGACCATCACTTAATGCCTTATCCGGATCAGGATGAGTTTCCATAAACAAGCCTGAAATCCCAGCAGCTACTGCAGCACGAGCAAGAATGGGAACAAATTCCCGTTGTCCGCCAGAAGCCCCATTATTTCCACCTGGCAATTGCACTGAATGAGTTGCATCATAAACAACAGGACAACCCGTTTCCCGCATAATGGCTAAAGAACGCATATCGGATACTAAATTATTATAACCAAAACTCACACCACGCTCGCAGGCCATAATCTGGTCATTTCCTGTAGCTTTTGCTTTAGCAATTACATGTTTCATCTCCCAAGGAGCAAGAAATTGGCCTTTTTTGATATTAACAGGCTTATTCATGGCAGCTACTTTTTGGATAAAATTAGTTTGTCTGCATAAAAAAGCAGGAGTTTGTAATACATCAACAACGCTAGACACTTCCAGCAAAGGCGTATCTTCATGAACATCTGTTAAAACAGGAACATCAACTTGCTTTTTTACTTTTTCCAAAATAGACAATCCCTTTTCAAAACCAGGACCTCTATAGCTGGATATAGAAGAACGATTTGCTTTATCAAATGAGGATTTATAAATAAAGGGAATTTGTAATTCACTACATATTTCCTTTAAATAACCTGCTGTTTCTAACGCTAATTCCTCACTTTCAATGACACAAGGACCAGCTATCAAAAATAAAGGTTTACTTAACCCCACTTCAAATCCACATAATTTCATTCTTTATTTTTTCCTTGATGTTTCTCTCGGGCAGCCAGTACAAATTGTTTAAACAATGGATGACTTGCTCTCGGAGTTGATGTAAATTCAGGATGAAATTGGCATGCCAAAAACCACGGATGATCCGCTAGCTCTACCATCTCCACTAAAGAATTATCTGCTGAGCGACCAGAGATAACCAGGCCATGCTCCACTAAACTTTC
Source organism: Legionella longbeachae (assembly GCF_004283175.1). GTDB lineage: Bacteria > Pseudomonadota > Gammaproteobacteria > Legionellales > Legionellaceae > Legionella > Legionella longbeachae. Next base: position 99,099 of record NZ_RXNW01000001.1, on the reverse strand, counting down.
AACATACTTGTTGTTGACTTCATAACGATGTCGATGACGTTCTATAATTTGAGGTTTTCCATATACCTTACGGGCCAATGTACCTTCTTCCAATTGACATAATTGCGCCCCTAAGCGCATGGTTCCGCCTAAATTAGCATTTTCGTCACGAAGCTGCTTTGAGCCATCTGCATCCATCCATTCACTAATTAAGCCAAGCACCGGATATGGAGTATCTTTATTAAACTCAGTGGAATTTGCGTCTTTTAAGCCAATAACATTCCTACAAAATTCAATTACGGCGGTTTGCATTCCTAAACAAATTCCTAAAAATGGGACTTTATTTTCACGAGCATATTGAATCGCTTTAATTTTTCCTTCAATGCCTCGCTCACCAAATCCACCTGGAACAAGAATCGCATCGACACTTTCTAAAAGAGATGCTCCATGTTTTTCGATAAGCTCCGCATCCAAATAAACAATTTCAACTTTTGTTTGGGTATGAATTCCAGCATGCACTAATGCTTCATTAATTGATTTATAAGCATCGTTTAATTCGATGTATTTACCAACCATTGCAATTTTTACAGTCATAGTTTGAATAGCCTGCATTGCAACAACACGATCCCATTCGCTTAAATCAGCTGGTTTTGCATCAAGCCCCAATTTTTTGACCACAATATCATCTAAGCCATGTTCGGATAATATTCTTGGAATTTGATAAATACTTGGAGCGTCTTCAAGAGGAATAACTCCTTCTTTTTCGACGTTTGTAAATAATGCAATTTTAGCACGATCAGCCATAGGTAATATTTTTTCAGATCGGCAAATCAAAATATCAGGCTGAATCCCTATAGAGCGTAATTCTTTCACCGAATGTTGGGTGGGCTTTGTTTTTGTCTCACCTGACGTAGCAATATAAGGGACTAAAGTAAGGTGTATAAACAAAGTTCGTTGTGAACCTAATTCAATACGCATTTGGCGAATAGCCTCAAGAAAAGGCAGTGATTCTATATCCCCTACAGTCCCACCGATTTCTACCATCGCTACATCAAAATCATCAGCACCTAATTTGATACACCGTTTAATTTCGTTAGTGATATGTGGAATTACCTGTACCGTACCACCTAAATAGTCACCCCGCCTTTCTTTTTTAATAACCGTTTCGTAAATCTTTCCTGAAGTAAAATTATTACGCTTTGTCATAGTTGTATTTACAAAACGTTCATAATGTCCCAAGTCTAAATCTGTCTCTGCGCCATCATGGGTCACAAAAACTTCACCATGTTGAAACGGGCTCATTGTCCCTGGATCAACATTAATGTAGGGATCAAGCTTAATCAGCGTCACTTTAAGACCACGTGCCTCAAGAACAGCAGCGAGTGACGCAGCTGCAATACCTTTTCCCAGGGAAGATACTACTCCACCTGTAATAAAAATAAAATTTGTCATAATTGACCTTGTATCCTGCTAATTGATTGCCAACAAATGCCCCATTTTTTCTTTTTTAGTTTTTAAATATCTGTGACTTTCCTTAGTAGGCTCTATCTCTAAAGGTACTCTCTCAGTTACCTTGACTCCATAACGGTCAACAGCAGCAATCTTTGATGGGTTATTAGTTAATAATCTTATTGCTTCAATGCCAAAATATTTAAGCATTTGATAAGCAATAGCATAATCTCTACTGTCAACGGGTAAGCCCAATTGGTGATTCGCATCAACTGTATCCAAACCTTGCTCTTGCAAAGCATAGGCCTTTAGTTTATTTGCCAAACCAATTCCTCGGCCTTCCTGGCGTAAATAAATTAATATTCCTCCTTCTTCAGCAATCATAGAAAGCGATTGCTCAAGTTGTTTACCACAATCACATTTACAGGAGCCAAAAACATCTCCGGTAATACACTCTGAGTGGATGCGAACCAAAGGGACTCGATTTGCAAATAAAGGCGGTTTAACCAAAGCAAAATGTTCTGCTTGATCCAGCTCATTTGTAAATACGGTCATCATAAAATCACCTTTATTCTGCAAAGGAATGCGTGTTGATGCCGCAGCGTTAATTAACATTTCATGACGAATCCTGTACTCAATCAAATCCTTGATGGTAACCATTGGGATATCATGCTTTTTAGAAAATGCAATTAACTCATCACGCCGACTCATGGTACCATCTTCATTAATAATTTCACAAATCACCGCGGCGGGGGTCAAACCTGCTAACCTGGTTAAATCAACACTACCCTCTGTTTGGCCCGGTCTTTCCAGCACGCCTTTTTTCTTAGCCCGTAAAGGAAAAACATGTCCTGGAGAGATAACATCTGCCGGACCGCTTTCAGGATCAATTGCTATCTTAATGGTTTGAGCCCTATCTTTGGCTGAAATACCCGTTGAGACACCTTCTGCCGCTTCAATTGATACAGTGAATGCCGTACCATAAGGCGATTTGTTATTTTGTGCCATCATTGGCAATTGCAGTTTATCAATGAGTTCATCAGCCATAGACAAGCAGATCAAACCACAACCATGGCGAGACATAAAATTAATTGCCTCTGAAGTTGCATATTCTGCAGCTACAACCAAATCTCCTTCATTTTCCCTATCTTCATCATCCATTAAAATAATCATTTTACCGGCTTTGAGTGTTTCCACTGCATGTTCTATTGTAACTAATGAATGCTTCATAACGCGACCCCATTTGTTTCATCCTCCCGCCAATCCAAACATGCTATCATGTTGTCCTCCATAGCATGCCAAGAAACAGTATGCGCTCGGCTAAATACCCCACTTTGTTGATACGCTGAAATTGCACTGTGGTCCAAACTAGTGGGAACAATATATAAATATGTTCGATGAACTAATCCTTCCCGATGTAATGCACTAAAAAGAGCACCACCTGCCTCCACCCAAACATCATGATATCCCAATGCCCCTAAATGCTTTATTACGACATTTAAATCCATAACACCATTCTTTTCAGGCACTGGATGAAAGGTACTATTGGGATAAAAAATTTTCTGCTCATTACAATGAAAGATATGGCAATGAGCCGCTGTTGAAAAAATTCTAGCTTCTTGATTAAGAACTAATTGTCTGTCAATAATTGCTATAGTCTTTTTCTGCTCTTCATTGTTCAAGCGAACATTCATTCTAGGATTATCCAACTGCACTGTTTTAGCCGTAGTAAGAACTACATCAGCAGCAGCTCTCATTTGGTGAGTAAATTGTTCACATAAAGCATTGGATAGGATAACACGTTCTCCTTCAGCTTGACCAATTTTACCATTTAATGTTTGTGCTATTTTAACAGTAATCCTAGGTTTTTGTGTTAAGGTCCAATAAGTATAGCTTTTATAAAATTCTGTAATTTCTGCTACGGGGTAATGCGTCACCTTAATTCCTCGTGAACGCAACTTTTCTGAAGAATTATTTTGCGCAACAATAGGATTAGGATCTAAATACCCAAAAACCACCTCTTCGACACCATGATTAATAATTGCATCCACACAGGGGGGGGTTCTTCCCCAGTGGTTACATGGCTCAAGAGAAATATACAAACAAATCCCTGGTGTTTTAGGAGGAATTTGTGTTAACAATAATTGTTCCGCATGCGGAGTCCCTGCACCTCGATGATGTGCTTGTGCTATAATAGTTCCATTTTGCACAGCAACAGCACCAACGCAGGGATTAGGGGCGCAATGACCTTGCCCAAGACGGGCTTGTTCCAGTGCTGCAAGCAAAAACTTTTTGTGCATTATTTAGTACCTTTATAAAATGCGAGTAACTGCTCACGCTTTTAATAGTTCGTTATTTCAGAAAGCAATCTCAGATAACGAAGGGAGAATGAGTAGTTACAATGCGTGAATGATAACAAATTATTCAATTTTTGAGTAGCCTAATGATTAAATTGAACATTAAGAAAAACATCCACTGGATATTGTTAATCAGTATTTTAACCCAGTCTTCTTTCGCTGTTGAAAGATTATCCCCCTATTCAACAAGCGAATTGGACCAATTAGAAAAAGAGTTTATCCAACAAATTAATCAGTCAGAAAGTGTGGAACGAAATCCATTGGCATTCCAGTATATAAATCACATTGGAAAAAATCTTGCTGAAGCAGGCCATATTAAGCCGCCTGATTTTTTTATTGTAAAATCAAATGAAATCAATGCCTTTGCGGGTCCTGGCGGACACATAGGTATTAATTCTCAATTAATTCTAACCACTACCAGTGAAAGCGAACTTGCTGGGGTCATGGCCCATGAAATCGCGCATGTGCGTTTGCATCATCTCTACAGCATGATAGAACATCAAAAACAAATGCGTATTCCCATGCTTGCTACGGTGTTGGCCTCTGCTGCATTAGGCGTCATAAATCCCACTGTTGGAATGGCCGGAATGATGGGTGCTCTGTCAGGATTTTCACAAGATAATATCAACTTTGCCCGCTCCAAAGAAAAAGAAGCCGATAGAATCGGAATCGATATGCTGATTAAGGCTGGATATAATCCCCATAGTATGGCTGCATTTTTTAAAAAAATGCAGGAAAACTCTCGCTATTATTATACTGCAAATGTACCAGCTATTTTGCGTTCCCATCCTTTGGATGGAGACAGAATCGCTGAAGCAGACAGCCGCACTGCTTCATTTGCCCGCAAAAAATATCCGGACTCTAATGATTATGCCTTGGTCAAAGAGATAATTCGTACCTCAGTCATACACGATCCCAAGCGCTTACTTGATTATTATGAACATCAATGTAACAAAAAAACCCCTGCTCATGCCTGTCAATATGGGCATGCACTTGCATTAATTAATACCAACAACTATACACAAGCCGCGGCAATTCTGGCTCCTTTATTAGAGCAACACAACAATCTTTATTTTCAAATTGCCATGGCACAAACTGAAACTGGATTAACGCGATATAAATCAGCGCTGTCCCGATTGGAAGAAATACAAAAAAATTACCCCGATAATTATGCTGCACTTATGGCTTATGCTGACGGTTTACTGGCTGCGAATCAAAATGAAAAAGCGACTGCAATCTTACTGAAAGGAAGTAGGAAATATAAACAAGATCTACCTCTTTGTCGTCAGTTAGCCCAAGCGCAAGCTCAAGCCCATAAAAAGGGATATGCCTATTTTACTCAAGCCCAATGCTTGCTTCTTGAAGGCCAAAAAAGAGCCGCAGTCGCCCAATTAAAAGTAGCGCGTAGCCTTGCGAAAAACGATCCATATTTATTAGCAAGAATCTCAGCTAAAATTGATGAAATTGTGAATTGAGGAATAAACCTAGACCTATTAAAAAAGTGTCATCCTCTGCAAGAGCTTGAATATGATACACATCTATAAAAAAACCAACCCCGCTCTCAGGAACAAACCTCGGAGCACAATCAAAGAGGTGATCAAGATACAGTGCAAACGCAGAGGATCCAAAAATGAGAGTTTTTTAGTCTAGCCATTCCTAAAGTTAATCCCGAAAGTTCTCATATTGCAGTGGCAACTTGATGTCAGATTTTTTTAAAAGAGCAATCGTTTCTTGCAAATCATCACGTTTTTTCCCTGTAACCCGTACCTTATCTCCTTGGATAGATGATTGAACTTTGGCCTTGGAGTCTTTAATACATTTCACAATTTCTTTAGCAGTAGGTTGATCGATACCTTGTTTAAAAGTCATATTTAAAGAAAAAAACTTGCCGCTGTGTACAGGTTCATCTTCTATTTCAACACCCGAAGCATCAACATTTCTTTTACTGCAGTGATTGCGGAATAAGTCCTCTAATTGTCTGACTTGAAAATCCGATTCTGCGCGTAAAGTAACTGTAAGATCATTGAGTTGAATACTTGCTTCTACTCCACGAAAATCAAAGCGGGTATTCATCTCCCGTACTGCATTATCAACAGCATGACGTAATTCAACTTTATCGATTTCAGAGACTATATCAAAAGAAGGCATAATCAACTCATTTAAGTAAAAAATATAATTTAACAAAAAACATTATTCTGCACCACAATTATGAACCCTATTCTTTTTATATTGCATCTTGTCAAAAAGAATGTTATCAAATTAATTGGTTTAAAAATACTCTAACTAGTTATCAGCCGCACAATAATTATGATTTATTGAGCTATCTCAAGGAGTGAGAAGTATGGCTAAAGAAAAACTTCCGTACCAAGCATCTTATTTACCCCTTAGCAATCAAGCCCGCTTTTGGCTGCATTCCGAGGCTTGTTATACAGAAACAGAACTTAATCAAAGAGCATGGATACTGAAAACACGTGCTAATTCAGGTATTTATGCGGATTATTTAGCGAACCCTAGTTCATGGTTTGCCGATGACTCACAAGCATTAATTAATGTATATGAGCATTCTTGGTTTTATTCTAATGCTTATAAAACAAGACATGTTTTAACCAGAGATGACTTTCATGTCCAGCCTATTGATAGTCAACGGATACAATGGTCTGCGTTGTACGATTTAATGCAAAAAACGGGGGATTACTTGTTATTAAGAAATAAAGAGCTAAGTCAAGATCACCTCAATCAACCCATAAATTTCTTCTTACTCGATCTGAACAATATCTTGAAAGGGATAAGTCAAAATCCCAACATCAAGCAAACCCAAGAACAATTAGAATACCTAACCCGGTATGTTCGCACTGTAGAAAAAAATATTTCGCCTTTTATTGGATCTGATAGATTATTTTTAGCTAACTTTCGCGATGCAATTGAAACCAAAATCCAACCTCAATTAACACAAATGCTTGACTCGCAATTATTAAGAGATCGCCTTGGAGAACTCTCAAAAACCATCAAGCAATTATCTACAGACCGTAATCGAATATTGCATTTTGCGCTTAATATTAATCCAGTTAACCCCCATCCCTATACTTTCTCAATTGATCAACCCAAGGATTTAAAAGCCTATCCCACCCAAGCAGTGAAAGAATGCGGTAAAAGCACTACAGCTCTTGTAGAAAGCCCTATATCAACATTGAAATTAACTATTGAACAACTTAAAAACTGTCCAAATTTTAAACTTATTGATATGGAAGATAAAATTTTAGATCATTATGCAAAAGCAGTATCTGATTTGCATGAACTTGATCAGTTCCAAAAAGTAATTTCGCAAACCATAGAACTACTAGGGCAAGCTGGAGAGGTGTATACGGTTTATCAATTTAAAGAACAATTATTTTCTTTGCTCGAACAAATCGAACTCTTTATTGATAGCTCTTCAATACATATTGATGAAATTATTCAAGCAAATACACAAGCGTATCATCATGCCATTCAGCACGAACAAAACTTATCATTTTTAAAAAAATGGTTGACCAATGAACGAGAGAAACTAAATACTTTCATTCAGAATCAAGATACTCTAGCACAATTCCCATCAACAACTACCGATCTCGTTAAAACAAATCAAGCATTAAAAGAGCATGTGCGTCAGGTTATTCTTCATTTAAATACACCAAAAGCAAAAACAACCAATTTCGAGACAATTGCTGGAAAAACACTGGAATTAAATACTTTGATAAGCTCAATGCATCAATGGGTAAAAGTTCAACATGAACTTAAAGGATTGCAGCCTCCTAAAAAACCTCAAGAAATTAAACAACTATCACCCTCCTCATCTTCTTCCCACGCTCCTTTGCAATCGAAATCAAACCCTTCCTTTTTTCAAGAATCTCCACAAAAACGCTCTGAAAGCGACATGTGCTTCATATCCAAACCCTATGAAAATCCAGTATATAGAACAAGCTATCTGCCACTAACCTTTAACTCTGGTTCAGAAAACCCTATTGTTCAGGAGTGTAAAATCCAACAATGTGAGCCTCCTAGTAATTATTATTGGGGACTACTGGCTTTAGTTCCCATTGGTCTTCTTGCTCTTTATTTGATATCTCGATCACGAAATGACTCTGAACCAAGTACCCCTATCCCTGGAAATAAGGAAGATTATGAGAATATCAAAACTCAAGTTGATGATTTATTTGTTGAAATTCAAAAAGTTAGAGATAAAGATAATCTAGAAACTGAATATGCATATGAAAATTTTGAAGAAACATATCATCAGTTAGATAAACATTATCAAGCACCGCTTTATCAAGTTGAAGCGTTAAAAGAACTTCTTGAAGATTTAAAATATTTCTATAATGAATACTATCAAGAAACCAAATCCAGTCAGGGATTAACTTATTAAAGCTGATTTATTAATCGGCTTTTTTTGCGGGAACCAATTGGCAATAACCCATTAACAGCAGATAAAATTTTCTTGCTCTATGATCTTTTTAATTCTAAAATGATTATTCATTGAACAATAAATTAGATAAAATGATCAAGAAGTGTTCTTTATTTCTATTCTTTATAGTCAGTAATTATCCTACATTTGCTTGGAATACCCCTGATATAAAAACTTATAAATATACTTTTTCCAAGGCAGAAAATTTTAAAGTTTCATATGCAGATTATCCTAAAGGCCAGGAACAATTTTTTGAGCTTCAATTTAAGAACAATGCAACATTACCTTACGAAATTAAGTCCCAACTTCATGGGTTAAAAATATCAGGTAATAACCATAGTGATGATTTATTCATGTATGCTTATAAGAAGGTAAAAGGTTTAAAACCCAATACAAATTATCATGTCAGTTTTTCCCTGGAGTTTGCTTCCAATGCGCCTGTCGGATCTTCCGGGGTGGGCGGCTCTCCTGGTGATTCAGTTTATGTAAAAATTGGAGCTGTATCCAAAGAACCCCAGAGGTATCTGGATAATAATTACTATCAAATCAATTTGGATAAAGGAAATCAAGAGCGTGATGGTAAAGACATGCTCCTTATCGGAACGCTCGGAGTAGATACCCAAGACAATATTTACAGACTAAAAACATTACCTTATTTACCTAATGAAGAAATGCAAACCAAACTTTCCAAATACTCTGTCACTACGAATAATAATGGGGAAGTTTGGTTGGTGCTGGGAACTGACTCAGGTTATGAAAGCACTACAACTGTTTTTTATACAAATTTATCTGTAACATTCAAGGAACGGATTCCTCAAACACAATAATAGCACCTATAATCCTTATGTATTTTCCAAGTTGTTTTGAGATAATTTTTATTACCCAAAATAAGCTTTATACAATAAAAACAAACCAATAATTAATGTAATTGCAGCACAAGCTGTCAATTTTTCCGATTTATCTATAGTTCTATTCCAAATTTTATAAACGGTATCTGGACAATAGAGTCTGAATAAGCCACCAATAAGTATTAACCATGAGATAATAGTCACTATAACAGGCCATCCAAGAACCCAAATATTATGGCTTGTAACCATTAGTAAACCAACAATTAATGTGATAATCCCAACAACCAACATCACTGATCGTTGTCCCATTAATTCTCTCATTGCCGTTACTACAATGTCTCGTCTTAAAAGTAAAAGCAGGCTCATAATCACAAAATACCAACCGATCACAATAGCTAAAAAATTGGTATTCATCTCAATCTCCTGAATTACAACTCCCCTATTTAAATTATAGTTCAATACTTATCTTTAAAACGTGATGAATAGAAGAAAAACAACTAAACTTAATCATATAGGGTTTGGATCAAGGATTCTGAAAATGAAAGAGCAATTTACTGCATCTGTATACTGTAAAGAAGAAAAAATTGCGACCCAAACTGGAAATGATCTCGAAAAACTTTATACTTGGATGCTGACTCAAGTCAATGGAAATTTTTATGACATACATGGTGAAATCATTGATAATCAATCCAATGAAATAGTTAGAACTTTCCGCAAAGCGTCTATGGAATAAATTGATTCATAGTGTGAGTATCTTTTACCGACCTCTCAAAAATTTTTAAAAAATTATTGACAAAAATCAATAAACTTATAAAATTTACGCCCCCGTTTAAAAAGCAATAGTTAAGGATAATCATGTCAGAGCCGAAAAAACCATCCTTATTTAATCTATTTTGGTTGCTCAATTATATTTCTATTGCATCTGTCTCAGCTGCGATTATTACTCCTGCGTTACCTCGGATTCAAACCCAATATTTTTTAAGTCCCGGCACTATTGAATGGATTGTTTCCGCTTTTTTGATTGGCTATGTTGCAGGCCAACTATTTTATGCCCCCCTTGCCAATCAATTTGGACGTTTGAAAGCATTGCGCACAGGCCTAACAATTAATTTAATCGGAATTTTTATCTGCCTGTTCGCCATTTCTCAAGAAAACTATTGGATACTCGTTAGTGGTCGACTCATTACCGCACTTGGCTCAGCAAGCGGGCTTGCTTGTACCTTCATGCTCATCAATGAGTGGTTACCTGAATCTCAACGAAAAACAGCTATGGCCTATTCAGTATTATCCTTTGCTCTGGGTATAGGAATTGCTGTAGTAATTGGCGGAATAATAACAGAATACTTACATTGGTACGGCTGCTTCTGGTTTTTACTTGCACACGGCATCATCATGCTTTTAGGGACCGCTGTCTTTAGTGAAACACTCACTCATCCTAAACAGATTCGTATCAAAACTATTATTTGTGATTATTATAGTGCTCTTGCTTGTGATCAACTTGTAATTTTTTCTTTAGTCGTTGGATGCTGTTCCGCAATCTCCTACTGTTTTTCAGCAGCAGGCCCCCAAATAGCTGAAAAGTTATTAAAATTGTCTGCCGCGGAGTATGGTTATTGGAATGCTCTTAATATTGTTGGCATGCTTTTAGGTGGTTTATCTGCGAAACAATTGCTTGCCCGTTTATCTGCAAGACAAGTCATTACTATTGGTTTTTTGGGGGTCGCATTTGGAATAGGTAATTTATTAATCATGTGGATCCTCGACAACCAATCGTCATTATGGTTTTTCCTAACCACAGCCAGTTTATATTTATTTAGTGGATTATTATTTTCCGGAGGTTCTTTAATCGCATCAAATGCCCTTACGGATAAAGCCAGTGCGGCAGCCATGATGAGTTTCGTCAATATGTGTTTTGCAACCCTGAGCGTCATCATCATGGGCTATTTACAAGTAAATCCTTTGGCGAGTTTTATTATTATCCTAAGTGCAATCTGGGTACTTATTGTTACATTGTTGATCGTGAAAGGCACTAAAAACAAAGCTTGAAATATTTTTTATTATTTGGAGCATAAAGATGTCTCATAATGATATTCCACGTTCCTTACAAAATTTTTTAGATTTAGTGAATACCAAATCATTTATCTATACACCTGAAGAAGTACGTGATCTTGCTGAAAAAACATCTGAAGCTTTTGTGGTACAACCCAAAACATTTGTGCCATTAATAAGCGATCAAGAAGTGAAGCTCGTTCGCCATCAAATAGCAACTCGAATTTACCACCCTGCCCCACAAAAAAAATTACCCTTGACCTTTTATTTTCATGGAGGTGGGCATTTATCAGGAAGTATTAAAACCCATGATGCCCTTTGTCGGCGCATCGCTGTAGCTAGCAATTCAGTGGTTGTTTCAGTTGGATATAGGTTAGCCCCTGAATTCCCTTACCCAGCCGGACTACTTGATTGTATTGCTGTCTTCGAACAAAGAGAACCACTATTAAAAGATTTTCAAGTGAATACAGAGCACGTATTTTTAGTGGGTGATAGTGCGGGAGGCAATTTAGCAATCTCAGTAGGCCATAAAATGAAGGAGCGCGGCGATACTGCGATTAAAGGACTAGCCCTAATCTACCCTTCCGTTGATTTTTCGATGAATTATGATTCATATCAACGCAATGGAACAGGATTTTTATTAACTCGTGAAAAAATTAAATGGTATTTCGATAATTATTTTCGAAATGGGGATGATCGGATCCAAGCTTCGCCAATTTATTTCAAACACTTAGAATTATTACCACCATGCTATATTGCCGCAGCTGAGTACGATCCTTTATTTGATGAGGCTATTACCTTTGCAAAAAAAATTGAAGCTCTAGGTGTTGTTGTCCAATTAGAAGAATTTAAGGGAATGATCCATATTTTTGCTCAATTAGAACTTTTTGTGCCAGATCAAGTTGCTCAGTTAGTTGCGTCTATAGGAAGTTTTATCAAATCACTCAATTTAACTAACTCATGAAGGCTGAGCACCTAAAACGTATCAAAATCACCATACTCTTGCCAGATATGTTCTTCATAAGTACATTCTTTTACGACAGCAAGCGAGGGTCCCTCTTTTAGCCATTTATAAAATATTTGCAAATTGTCAACAGTACCACAAGCAAAAACCTCAACACGTCCATCCTCAAGATTTCTTGCCCAGCCACTAATACCTAACTTCCTTGCCTCCGATTGGGCTGAAGCCCTGTACCATACTCCTTGGACTTTTCCAGAAACATAACAGCGGATGCATATTTGATTTGTCATAAAAATTTATTATTTGGTTTTTGAATAAATAAAGTTTATCTTAATTTTAAGAGAAATGGAGAAAAAATATGGCTATATGGTTTAAAGAAATTTCATTAAAAGACCTTAATCAATTCGGAAAAAACACTATGTCCGAATATCTTGATATCCAATTTATAGAAATTGGTGATGATTATTTAAAAGCAACTATGCCTGTCAATGAACGAACAAAGCAACCTATAGGAATTCTTCATGGAGGCGCCAATTTGGCATTAGCGGAAACCGTAGCGAGTACTGCGGCAAATTCTGTAATTGACTTATCGTTATTTTTTTGTGTTGGTTTGGAAATTAATGCCAACCATCTTCATTCCGTTAAAGAGGGCTTAGTCACTGCAATCACTTCGCCAATCCATCTTGGCCGCTCCACTCAGGTTTGGGACATACAGATTTTTAACGAGGATGGAAAACAAACATGTATTTCAAGAATGACTGCAGCGGTGATCAACCGACCCTCCTAGAGCAATTTTCCCATCGCGTTTCACCTGAAAAGTGAGAATGAATCTATCCGCTCATATGCCACCTTACTTCAGATTCAATCATGCTTTTTAGGTTTAAAGCGTATGATATAATGGCATGCCTTGTATTAAATAAAAGCGATAATGAAGTCCAATCAAACCATTAAAAATAGAGGTGCTCTGAGTAATCCCGATGGACGTTTTGAACCCCAAACCCGCGAAAATTTAGAGGACGGCTGGAATATCGAAGAAGAAATTTTGCCCCCCTTGGAAACTTCATTATTCGCAGAGCACCCTAAGTCAATAATTAGTCGTAATGACTCACCCGATCTTGGTTTTGACCAATCAATTAACCCTTATCGAGGTTGTGAACATGGATGTATTTATTGTTATGCCCGACCAAGCCATTCGTATATGAACTTATCTCCCGGAATCGATTTTGAAACTAAAATATTTTATAAGGTTGATGCAGCCAAAATTTTAGAAAAGGAGATAAACAAATCTAATTATCAATGTAAGCCAATTGTCTTGGGAGCCAATACAGATCCATACCAACCTGTAGAAGCAAAACTTGGAATTACTCGCAGTCTTTTAAAAGTATTAGAAAGTCACAATCATCCAGCAATTATTATCACTAAAAATTCGCTTATAGAACGAGACACTGACATTTTGTTTCATATGGCCAAACAAAACCTGATCAAAATTGCAATAAGTATCACAACCCTTTCAACTGATTTAAAACGGATTATGGAGCCACGAACTACCGCACCAGCCGGTCGAATAAAAATCATCCAGCATTTAACAGAAAATCAGATACCTGTACGCATTATGGTTGCTCCTGTTACTCCAATGATTAACGACACAGAAATGGAAAAAATTATAAAAACAGCTGCCCAAGCTGGAGCAAAATATGCCAGTTACGTCTTAATAAGATTACCCCACGAAGTTAAGGAATTATTCAAAGAATGGCTTGTTAAACATTTCCCCCAAAGAGCAGGCCATGTAATGAGTCTAATACGCCAAATGCGCGGAGGAAAAGAATATGATGCACACTTTGGTACTCGTATGCGTGGTGAGGGAGAATATGCCGATCTTCTTAAAACTCGATTCCAGCTCGCCTGTAAACGTTTTGGGTTAAATAGTGAACCAGAGCTTTACCTGAATACCCAGAAATTTTGTAAAATTAAAAACTCACCAGGTATACAATTAAGTTTATGGGATAAGGAATGGTAATTATACAGCCAGGAATTTTTATATAAGGCAGCCGTTCTGAAGTTTTTCATACCCCAATTTTAAAGTTTTAACAATAAGTTGTACCAATATTTTTTTTGCTTAAAAACAAATCAATTTAAAAAATAAACTCTATAATTAAATTGAGAGAAAAAGTAAAACAAGGAGGATGTAATGAATTCTTGCATTTCAAAAGTATTACGCTCAGGTATTATTGTTGCCTCTTTACTCTTTGCTGTAAGTTACACATCGATTGCAGATGCGGCTCAGGGATGCGGACATGGCTGGCATAAAAACGCTTATGGTGGATGCGTTCTCAACCACCCAGGACCCAATTCGACACCAGCCCCATATCATCCAGGATGCTGGCGAAATGGCTGGGGGCAATTGCGCTGTTATTGATACTGACTTACCTGGCCTTGCCTTTATCTGGCAAGGCATTTCTAAAAACCTCTACTATTTGCAGTCATTTCAATTAAAACAATTTTAAAATGGATTTTTTATGACCCCGGAAGTGAATGAAGCGCTAAGGAAAATTAGGCAACAAAAGCCATTTATATTAACAATCACTAATTATTTTCCCATGGGGTATGTAGCAAGCGGCATACGCAGTATTGGGGGCTTCCCTATAATGTGCAATGCAGAACAAGAGCTTGAAGAATTAATGAAAATCACCGGATCAGTAGTGATAAATGTAGGAAAATTAGACGACTCTTTTATTAATCTATGTAATCATATCTGTAAAATGGCAAAACAACTGGATGTACCTATTATCCTGGATCCTGTAGGCGCAGGCGCAAGCCGATACAGAACAGATGCGATAATCAATCTGATTAAGGATCATCGCATTTCTATCCTTCGTGGTTACCCCAATGAAATTGCAAGCATTCTTACAGGAAAACTTGCAATCCAGGACAACATGCATTTTATTGATGAGAAAATCATAATAGAACATACAAAATCTTTATCAAAAAAATATAATATGACTATAGTAGTCAGTGGCAAAAGACATATCGTAGTTGATCCACATCAAATGACCCAATTTAATTTTGACTCTGAGCTTGTACAGAAAGTGGCAGGAATAGGTAATTTACTTTCAGGAATAATCAGCTCTTTTCATAGTGTCATCAAAGATCCTTTTTTGGCAGCAAAAAGTTCAGTCCATTTTTATGCGGAATGTGTTGGCCCTACATCATCTACTGCAGGAGGGCCTGCTTCTCTAATTATAGAAGTTATTGATAAGATGTACATTAACGCACTAAAGGCACAATTATTTACGTAAACGAATATGAATTACTTCATGTCCAACAACAATGTGCGTAGAGGCTACGTTGCGCAAAATGATACCAAATGATAAAATTTAATCCATTCGGGCGGTATAAAGGCCATACATGAACTCCATAATCTCTCTATTGCTGCTTTTAGGTATTTCTGTTAGTTGTATTGCTCATGCTACATCTGAAATAAGCTTACGTGATAAAATTGGCCAAATGCTTCTTATTGGTTTTGAAGGAAAGGAAGTCAACTCTCAATCACCTATAGTAAAAACTATTGAAAAAGATAACATTGGTGGAGTTATTTTATTTGATTATAATTATCACTCCAGGAATTTTGACAAAAATATTGAAACCCCAGAACAAGTTCGGCAATTGAATAACCATTTGCAGTATTATACCCAACAAGCAAATTTAAAGCATCATCGCCCTCAACTACCACTACTCATTTCCGTAGATTATGAAGGAGGCCAGGTAACTCGATTAGGTGAGCAATACGGATTTCCTTCCGTTTTGTCAGCAGCAGAAATAGGAAAAAAACCACTTAATGAAGCAGAGTTTACTGCTGGAACAATGACTCAAACGTTAAAAAATACAGGATTTAATTTAAATTTTGCTCCAGAGCTCGATGTAAACGTCAATCCAGACAACCCAATTATAGGCAAAAAGGATAGAAGTTTTTCCAGTGACCCCAAACAGATCATTCGTTATGCCAGCATTTATACACAACAATTCTTAAATCAAAGAATTCAATGCGCTTATAAACATTTCCCGGGCCATGGGAGTTCAACCAAAGATTCACACCAGGGATTTGTGGATGTGACTGATACCTGGCAAACTTATGAATTAGAGCCCTTTCAGCAATTACTAAACTCATCTGCCTCATGCGGTATGGTAATGACAGCACATCTTGTAAATCGGCAATTGGACTCTTCTGGATTACCAGCAACCTTATCCCATAAAATTCTAACTGATCTTTTACGTAAGCAACTTCATTTTAATGGGGTTATTATTACTGACGATATGCAAATGAAAGCGATTAGTGATAATTATGGGCTTGAACAGGCATTAGTATTAGCAATAAATGCAGGTGCGGATATGTTAATATTTGGTAATAACTTACCTGCACCACCACAAGATCCCAAACAAGTTATTGACCTCATCGAAGCGAAAGTCAATTCGGGCGAGATAAGTCAAGAAAGAATCAACGAAGCATATCAACACATAGTTACACTAAAAAAGTCTCTCAAAGAAAAGTGATTTTATGCGAACCCATAAAATAGAATAAAACCTGGTGCTACCTTGCTGGCCAGGTTATATCTCATTATCATTTACCTTGTCGATGGAATTGAATTGCAACGTCCACCTCGATACCTGGGGCAACTGTTAAAGTACCATTTGAACTACCTGAATCTGTTGAAAAATACCCTGATAAATTACCATATTCTGTCTTTACTGTAACTACCCCATTAACACATACCCCGGTTAATGAATGTTTTGTATGCTGGGGACAAAGACCTGAGCCCGAAAGCTTATGCGCTTCTACATCGAGTTTAAAACCACCGTCGTGGGCTAACCCACTTATTGTTCCCGAACCTTCATAAGCACACTCTATTAACCAATTAGAGGCTGTACCTGATCCCTTCCAATTCCCGGAGACATTGTTACAATTATTGGTACTCGAGTAAAAAGTAAAATCAGCATAAGCAGCGTTTGTCAAAGAGAGTGCAATAATCATATATCCTATATATAACTTTCCTTTCATTTGGTTCCCTTAAAAATTAAAAAATTAAAATACAAACATGTCCTGTTTGTAACTAAACCCGAGCTATTATTACTTTATAAAATGAGCAGTGCAACATTCCTATTTAAACCATTATTAGTTCTGCATCCTATTTTAGAATAAAAGGCTTTCAAAATAGCAGGTAAATATGTGATACAGAAACAATAACAATCTCTATTAGACTTGCTTGCGGGGGAAAGAACATTCATACACAAACAAATAAACAGGTTTGGTTAATTTATGGATTATAGGAATCATTTTATGATGGGACAAGGTTGCTACTGCCTGGCATTTATTAAAAAAACGTTCTGCACATTGTTTACTATCCCAAAAGTCTACATAAGATATTTTATCAATTTTTCCTTTAGATAAATCATTCAAAAATTCAGCCCCCCAATATTGGTATTGATTGATATCACCACAAGGAATTGCATAAACAGAAGCATTGGGTCTAAAAAAACTTAATGCAGCAGCATTTGAAAAATAACTACTAACAATTGGCTGTTCACGCTTAATGATTTCAGGTTTAGATAACGCTTCTTGCAATATGGAATATGTCCTTCCTTTTTTTAGATAACTTGCTATAGGCCAAGAATTTACAAAAATCAGAATAATACTAAACAGCAAAAAGAAAGAATAAATGATTATAAAAATACGCTGATATTGGAATTGAGAAATATGATAAGCAGCAATTAGAGCAAAATTCATCCCGAGAGGAGTTAAATATATCGCGCGTGCATCCCCTCCTAACAAGGCTACCCCTACCCAAAAAGCAAGTCCAACAAACAAGACCGCATATGTTAATTCTAAAACTTCGTTACCCTCTATTTTTTTACACTTCTGGTATTTAAACCATCCAAATACAGCCAAAAATAAAAATACTGAAAAGTTAATAAGTAATACAAATAATAATTCCCAGAAATAATGGGTTACTGAAGTATTACTTTGAGCATGACTGTGAAAATTTAATAAATAAGTAATGGAAATCCACTGATGACTTGCATTCCAATAGATCACTGGCATTGCCATTATAAGAATAATCATGCTTGCCAAATAAAAATGCTTACTTTTAAACAATTGCCTGTTTTTTGAAAACAAAATAAAAACTAACAGTCCAATAATACTCACAACAGCAGTATATTTCGATAAAATCATTGCACCTGTAAAAAACGCACTTAGATAAAGATCTAAAATACGTTTTAGTGAAATATAGCGTGCAAAATAATAAAAGGAGAGAATGGTGAACAGGTTTAAAGGAGCATCATATAAGACACGAACAAAAATACTTTCAGTCGTAGTCGGTAAAACAATCCAAATCAAGGCACTAATTAACCCCACCCGCTGATCGAAGAGACAACCAATTTTATATATATAATAAGCACTTACAGATAAACACACAAAACCAACAATGTTAACCGAAAAAAATGTATTACCAAAAATTGCGTTGGAAATAGAGAACAAATACGCAATCATAGGAGGACCATCAAAATAGGACCAAGCTAAATGTTTCCCCCAAGCATAATAGTAAAAGCTGGTAATTGTAGGAGTTAAGAAAAAAGTGGCTATGAACAAGAAAATTAGATAAAAAATCAGGAATGGTTTTGTTACTTTTTCATTCCACATAAAAAACTCCCTTTTCCTGAAGGTTTGTTGACAATTCATTCGAATTTCCTGCGTCCTGCGCCTTATGGAAGCAAAATGGTGTGAATCTTCCTGAACCAATATTAAGTTCTTACTAAGCTCGATGCTGTATAAAGCAAAACGACTTAGACAGTGAAATTCAATTAGCCAACATCGCCTTATTTTAAATAACGAATTCCAGGTAATGATTTTTAGTTTTTGCCAATAAAATAAATGGATCAAAATCAATGTGAATTACGAGCTGAGGCTGCTCGAAAAATGAAGATATTATCATAAACATTCATCATATTCTCAAAATAATATGAATAATTTAGTTATTACTCAACTATTTATGATTTGCCTGCCCGTGCACGGGATTAGGCAGGATCTCTATGACATGTGCAAGCCATTTTTTGTTATCCGCTCTAATTATAGTATTTGTCCTGCCATAAACAGGGTTATTTAGAGGACAAGAAATTAATGCCGCTAAAGTTTCACTACAGCTTACTTTAAAATAACTTCGATCTTGAGTCAGTACCTGGACTTGATACTGGGTCAATAACTTACCAAAAGGAATATTAGTATGTAATACATCATTTACAAGCTCCTTTGGCAGCTCATCAAAATTGATTGTAATAAATGCTAATTCAGCAACAATCGCTTCTTTTTTTGTCTGTGCAATATCTGGTTTATTTCGTGCTTTATTCCTATCCACCAACATGATAATGGAGCGATGATAAATATTGCCTGATTGTTCTATGTGTGCCTCGATCGTTTTTATAATTGCTGAGCGATCATAATATTTTTCAATGGCTTTGGTCATTAGAGGTTGCGTCAATAAAACATTATAGGGATTTGGCAACTGGGATAGGCTTACTTTTTCCCCATGTGTATCAATTTGTGCTAATTTATTTAACTCGGGATAAGCAATTTCATAGGAGCTATTTGCAAAGCTTACTTTGCAAACAAACAATAAGGCAAATAATGGAAAAACAAAATAAAGTCTTTTAATCATTTTAAATAGCAGCATCACGTGCCTTGTAATGATATTAGTATAGACATAATCCAGGGATACTCCACGGTCTAGGATGTTAAACCGTGGAATTTTAATTACATGCTGCAAGATTTGCTATTTTCTTCTTCGCTTTCTTCTTCGCTTTCTTCTTCGTTTTCTTCTTCGTTTGCAGCACTCAGAACTTCCATCATTGTTCTTAGCGCAAGCATTGCCAGAACACGCTCATCACCATGGACAATACCCATAACTAATCCATCATCACCTAAGCCTATGATATGTAGGTGATCTGTTGCACCTTCTGGGCATGGGAGGTAAAGTCTTCGGCCAAAAAAGCTATTTGTATTTCTTGCTTGTGTGTTTGGCTGTTGCTCGGTTGATTCAGAAGTTGTGTTTTGTTCTTCTGTAGATTCTGAACTTTGAGAAATGGTTTCTTTGACTTCTTCGGAGCTTTGCTCCACTTTTTGCTCTACAGTTTCTTCAGTATGTTTTTCCACCTTCTCTTCTGAATTAACCTCTATACGCTCGCGCATACAAAATCTCCTTAAAGTTAAACTATATAAAACAAAATCCAAAGATATGAAAAAAGAGCATTTAATTAGTAAAATGTTTTTTTCAGGGGCAAGTTTACAATTAACTTACAAATTTTGGTAGAGTAAATAGACAAATTTTGTTTTTTTTATTGCTTTCGAAAATCAAAAAAGTATGATAGAAGGAGAAATAAATAATATATTTTGCCCAAATAATTCATTATAAAAACAATAAAATGAAAAAAAAATCAATCAAACCTTCTTATCTTAAAAAAGCATTTCAGTTATTTAGTGATTATTTTATTCGATCCGACCAAAAATCAATCGCATGGCTTTTGCTCGGTAGCATGATACTCTGCATCATTGCTCTTGTTGGACTTGCCGCCAGCCTCCCCTGGGGATTTTTAGGATTTTGGGCTGCGCTTACAGCAAAAGAACTCACTGGATTTCTATTTTATAGCGGCATAATTGCTTTAACCAGTGCGGCTATAGTTGGTGTTGGTACACTAATGGATTATTTAACTACAACATTATCTATTCAATGGCGCTCTTGGTTAACCACAAAACTCATTAATAAATACCTCTTTGGTAAAAAAAATTATTTAGATTTAGCCCGTGTTTCACCGCATATCGATAATCCAGATCAACGTATTCAAGATAATATTGATAACTTCGTGGAACGCACTCTTTCATTAAGTACTGATTTTCTAAGGTCTTCATTAACTTTAGTCGCTTTTATAGGCACCCTATGGATCCTGGGGAGCTCCTTACCTATAGTAGTATTTGGCGCTACTATTATTATCCCTGGATATCTAGTCTGGACTTCGTTGTTTGTTGCATTAATCAATAGCGTAATTACTCATATGTTAGGCAAGTCATTGGCAACAATGAATCAAAAAGAGGAACGTTTAGAGGCAAAATTTAGGAAGGATTTGGAGTTTGTCCATAATGAATCTGAAAATATAGCTCTGGAAGCCGGAGAGCAATATCACCAAAAAAGATTAGCAAAGGATTTAGAGCAAATCTCTCAAAATGCATTTCAAAAACTGTGGGTTAAACTCAAGGTTTCCGCTTTTCAAACAAGCTATAACTATATTGCCGAAATATTGCCCTATTTTTTTACTGCCCCTGCTTACTTCACAGGCTTAATCAATTTTAATCAAATTATGCAAGTTGGGGTTGCTTTTAGTGAGGTCAGTAAAGCCTTAAATTGGTTCGTTGACTCCTATACTTCCCTAAAAAAATATCAAACGAGTATCGAACGAATCATCGAACTTGAGGAAGAACTCGATAATGAAAACAGCAAAGTGAATCAAAAGGATATTCGCATCCAGAACTCTCCATCAAATGCATTAATCATAAAAAATTTAAATATTGCCTATCCACAACCATCCAATCCCGGATATATTATGCGCCATTTAAATTTAGAATTTAAGCCGGGAGAGAACACCTTAATCAAAGCACCTTCAGGTTTTGGTAAAAGTACCTTTTTCAAAGCAATTCGCAATACATGGAGACATGGTAAAGGAGAAATTAGTATCCCCCAACAGCAAAAAACCTATTTCCTGCCTCAAAAACCATTAATTCCATATGACTCTTTAAGAGCCATACTTGCCTATCCTGATCCCGTTAGCACCTATACTGAGGAACAATATAAAACAGCTTTACTTGCTGTTGGCGGAAAAATGGAACGGTTTGTTCCAGAATTAGATAAAAAAGATACCTGGTCAAAAAGATTATCCCTTGGCCAACAACAACGAATATCTTTTGCAAGAGCGTTATTAAAGAAACCCGATTGGCTTTTTTTAGACGAAGCTACTGCTTCATTGGATGAAGAAAGTGAAGATCAACTTTATAACCTTTTAAAAGAAAAACTACCCCAAACAACTGTAATAAGTATTGCACATCGCTCAACAGTAATGAAATTTCATCAACGTGTGGTACAGTTTGAAGCACCAACTGAAGAAATACGTTCAAGTAACTTGGCATGTTAATTGTTGCGTTAATCAACTAAATTATTGGGATGTTTTAAAAATCCAGGGGGAGGCCTATTAATGAACGCATATCAAAAATTAGAACAACATCTAAAGAAGTATTATGATTTTGAAAATCTAACTGCTATTGTTTCTTGGGATGAAGCAGCAATGATGCCTATCGGTGGAGGACAAGCACGTGCCGAAGCTTTAGCTACCTTAAGCGCAGTTCAACATGGCTGGTTAACACATAAAAAAGTAGCTGAGCTAATCAAACAAGCAAAAGATATAAATGGATTGTCACTGTGGCAGCAGAGAAATTTGTATTGGATAGAAAAAAAGTATCAGCAATCAACCTGTATTCCTGCAAAATTAGTCGAGGAATATACTAATGAATCTTTAATTTGTGCCCAAACATGGAGGGAGTTACGCGTAAAAAATGATTGGCGGGCATTTAAACCATATTTAAAAAAACTATTTAAAAAGGTAAAAACCATAGCCGATATCAAATCTCAAGTATTTCAGAAATCTTCTTTAGATGTTTTAATTGACGAATATTCGCCGGATTTAGATTGTAAATCGATCACGCCTATTTTTAACTCTCTAAAACAAGAAATACCTACCCTTCTTTCCATGATTCTCGAAAAACAAACCCAACGTGAAATAAAACCAATTACAGGCCATTTCCCTATTGAACAGCAAAAACAATTCGGAATGGAGATTATGGCTCATTTGGGATTTGATTTTAATCATGGTCGATTAGACATCAGCCATCATCCATTCTGTGGCGGTATTTCAAGTGATGTGCGCATCACCACTCGGTATAACGAACAAGACTTCCTATCCTCTTTGATGGCAATTACTCATGAAACTGGCCATGCCCTATATGAACAAGGGTTGTTGCAAGAATGGAGCACCCAACCTGTAGGCCATTCCCTGGGAATGTCAGTTCATGAAAGCCAATCATTGTTTATCGAAATGCAAATCTGTAGAAGTTTATCATTCATCCATTTTATAGCCCCCCTTGCACAAAAGTATTTTCCAGAGACCCAAAATTTAACTGTAGAAAATCTGCTCTATCATTATACACAGGTCAAACCGGGATTTATTCGTGTTGATGCAGATGAAGTTACTTATCCTTTACATGTAATTCTTCGCTATGAGATAGAACAATTACTCTTTACTTCTGAAATTACGATTGATGATTTACCCACGGTATGGGATGCCTATATGCAAAAATATTTAGGCTTATCAACTCTAGGGGATGATAAAAATGGAGTGATGCAGGATGTTCATTGGCCATCAGGAATTTTTGGCTATTTTCCTGCTTATACGTTAGGCGCATTAATCGCTGCGCAACTTTTTGCTGCTTTAAAAAAATCAATTCCCAACATTAAAGATCATATACAGGCAGGCAATTTCAAGGTTTTATTAGGTTGGCTTAGAGAACATTTACACCATAAAGGTAGATTATATCCCTATCAAGAGCTATTACGCCAGGCAACAGGCGAAGAGTTGAACCCACAGTATTATTTTACTCATATCAAAGAAAGATACTTATAAGTACATTCGAACGAATACCGCCTTCCGCAAAAAGCAGGGTGGTCTAAAATAGAACAAATAGACAGAAATTCAACCTTACAGTATAACCTTAACCAGCCCCACTTTCGCCGAGGGTGACGGGTATTTAGAACGAAATAATTGAAAACGTCACTATCAACAGCAGGTAATTGATAAAAAACAATCTAGAAGGTAAAATTTAGCGCAAAATACATTGTTCCGGCCCCCTATACTTTCACAGATGTTAGCGAAAATCTAAATATTCGACAGAGAGCCCCATTTGCAGGAACAGTTAAGATTTATTTTGCACAGTATTCGTTAATTTCATGAATTGTTGCAATTCACATATATAACTACCACAACTGGGAATCAGAACGGGATTACCATTATAAGTGACTTTTACTTTATAACCAACGGAGTCACTTTCGTAAAGTGAGAAATTGAGATTTGAAGCATAAGGTGGGGCTGTCTCTAAAGGAGCTCCCATAAAACTCAAAGCACCCGCAATAGTGGTATCGTGAGCAGATAATAAAACATACTTCAAGCTGGATTTTTTCTGACTCCCGCTGTAAAGATAATTCGCTATATTTTTCATTAGCTTAGTGCTATAAGCATTTGCTACTTGCTTTGGCCTTTCTTGCGCCATAAAAGCCCAGTTACTTGCTTTGATAATTGTTTCGACATCATCCTCAGTAAGTCCTTCTGGTAGTGGTACATTATGAGTTTGATGCACATATAAGGTATCACCTAATAATTGCAATTCCGCTAAACTGTTGATTGGGATACCTGTCAGACGACTCCACAGCGGGTATTTATCTTTTAACTCATTATTCTTTTGTTGCCATTCTTTCGTTGAATAAACATATTGTTCAAAGAGTTTTGTACGCTCTTCAGAACTAACTTGTTGAACAATAATTTCATCATATTTTGCAGGAGCGCTAAAAATAGGGATAGGCTGGAATCCCTGCGGTAAAGCAGGTGATGAATGCTCGATCATTGGCCCTGTTCCAAGAGGATATAGCCCCATTAACAATGACTCTGCGCTCATCAAGGTTCGATCGTATGCAGTGGAGCGAACATACATTGTTCCATATTCATAGTTTTCTGGCAACAGATGGGACTGTTCAACATACTTTTTACGAAACTCCTTACCCATATTATATTCTTGTCGCATACCCTCTGCGGTTAACTGACCATTCCCCTCTTTCCATTGATAGTTAACAGCAGGTATAGAAATAATTGGTGTCCTATCACCATGACGAATAATATCAATAGCAAAAATTAAAGTATCATCAGCAAATAACAGTGATGGCACACTAAATAGAAAGACGAATCCTAAATTAAATTTAAAGCCCATTACCCTACTCCTTAGAATTAAAAGGTTAACTATTCTAAAAATAAGCATAACAAAAATCAAAAAATTGCCATCGAACCAAGTAATTAATATTTACCTATATATTGCGAATGATAATAATAATCCCGTATTTCCTCTTGAATCGAAGTTGCAGATATCCCTGCCTGGAATTGAGAAATTAACATTTTAGCGCTATTGAGACGTTGTTGAAGCAAATTAATTAAAGAGTGGGAGTCTTTTCTGGGTTTTATGCTATAAAACTCACTATTTAAATGAGATTGCAATTCGTTTGCTTGAACAAAGGAATCTAAGGTAATCGCGGTATAAGACTCTGTTAATCCTTCCTCGAATAAATCAGGGTTTTGAGCCATATTTTTTTCAGCAGTAGTAATTGCCTGACAAAATCCTTGTAGCATCGCTTGGCTAATAGTATCTTTTTCTGACATATTAAATAAATCAGAAATTATCGTATGAGGTAAAAGAGGGCCAACCAATTGATCGAAAGGTAAAGCATGGCCATGACGGTAATGATCCCGATAATATTGTCCGAAAAATGAATAATCGATTTTTTTAGCAGGTGAAAAATTAGGATCATCCATAGCAAGGGTATCAGCATGCCTTCCTTTATAACTCAGGGTAGCCCCACAACCAAAATCAACGATCGCAGCTTGCTTTCTACCCTCTTTGAGGCAATATCCTGAATTAAGTAATTTGGAGTTTAATAAATCCCACAAATTAAATACCAAAGCCACAGCATATAATTGGCCAATGATAATTGCTTCTTCAGGAGTAAGAGATAAATCTTTGCGTCTAGGTAAATGCTCTCGATCAAATAAAGATTCTATTTTTATTGCATCCTTTTGGGATAAAAACTCCGAAAAATTATTAATAAATTTGGAGATGACTCCAATAGATTTGTCTTTTTCTACATGCAGGTAGTTTTCAGGAACAATTAAAACTCCTTCAAACATTTTCTTTGCCATACGAGGGATTACTATTTCTAAAAAAGCTCCTTCAAGCTGAATTGAGAAAATATGTTCTTTGGGATCAAAATCAGGGTTTTGCAATTGCTCTTCCGAAAGATACCCTTTAAACACATCGTTTAGATTTAATGCATCGGGCTTTTTAATCAAATAATAAGCACCATAATGATCTTTTAATATCCTTTTTTCAGTAATCCCTTTTAATAAAGAAGAAGCAATTTTCTCAGGTAAGGTGTTGTTTACTTCTATGAGTTCAAAATTATGATGAAGCTTTGGCATGGTTTATTCTCCATAAATAAGTAACGTGAGTTCAACATCAAAAACATTAAATTCATTTTAATATCGTTAAACAAAACTTATTCCATAAAACATGTTACTTGCATAAACAAAGATGCATCGTATTGATACAGAATTCAACTCTACATAAAAACGCATGCAAAGCAAACATTGGTGATACGAAAGCAGGCAAGATATAAGTTTTACTGAAAATAAAGCAGGATTATGCTGAATAGGATAAAAGGCGATTAGTGGCATCAAAAACATTTATCACGCTTTTGATGCCTATTTTACATGAGTTAATTCAACTTTTGTTTTTGAGATAAATTGGATACTTGTTCTGGCTCTTTTGAAGAGTTAGATTGAGCATTAGATGTGAAAAAATTATATAAACTATAACCTAATCCAGCAACGCTCGATATAACAGTAGTTGCTACTGCCTCCTCTACCAAACTAGGTCCTGGATCATATTGTCCGGTTAATATGGCAATTCCCACAAGAGTAACTAATGCAGCCGATGTTCCAACGATTGATGAACCAAGATTTAAAAGGAAGTTATGATTTGTGTTCTGACTTGCAGTAGTTGATTTTTGACCCACTGGTTTTTTATCCTCTACTTTTCGCAAATTCTCTAATTCAGAAACTCTTTCAATTAATGCATCGAAAGGCTCATCATCTAAATGTCCTTTAGGACAAGTTGCTCTAACAAATAAAGAAGAAACAGGCCTCTCTGAGTGAGAAAGAAGTTCACTTCTATCTTTTTTATATTGTCGCTGACTTTGTACATACTCTTCTAAATCTTCTTTTGTTTCATCCGTTTTTAAAAGAAAATAATGACCTTCTGAAGCATGAAGAGCCACTTCAAACTTGGGTGAAGTTGCATTTAGGTTACGGTACTCATCCACAACGGCGGCAGTGCTACGATCGTAAATAGTCAAGGGTTGATTTACAAGCTTCATCATTGCCATAATTTCGATGTGGGATAATTTCACTTGCGGTTGAGCCATATATTTACAATAAGAAGCATACCCTTCTATATTCCAATAATTTCTAATTGCCTCTTCATTTGAAGATGCATGAGCAAAATATTCTTCAAAAGCTGAGTTCTTATCTATTTTTCCTAATGAACGATTATAATAATATTCTAAAAATTCTTGGTTAGCTTCGTATAAAACACTAAATTCCGAAGTATATAATTCTTCCTTGGACATAAATTTTCTGTATTCCTTATAATTTTCGAAACCAGAGAATACACCATGCTCCCCCTCTAGCATTTCATTACCTAATTCAGGATGTTCCATTAATTGAGTAGGAAACCACTCTCTAAATAAGAAACCCAATATCAAAGTTTTTTCAAAAAGATAATTTGAAGCATTATCTTTTGAAGTGTCTAATAATGAAATTTGATTCAACGATTTTTGATTAGGAAAATAATGGAGTAGTTGCGTTGCTTTACTATTTTCCAAAATCGATTTGAAGTTAAATAAGTCTTCAGGAAGAGCTTGATGGTTAGTTAGTAAATAAAGTGCATAGTTATGAAAAAAACAATTATCAAAACTTCCAGAAACATCAACTGCATTTTTTACTCGAACTTTAATATTTTCATCTTTTTTATCGTACATAGATTCACCAAAACAATTGTGTTTAGATTTAGGCTGAATACTAAATTATAAAGAATAATTATTAAGCAAATATTAATAACTCACACTGATTAAGCTAAAACAAGCTGATTTATATAATAATTTCATTTTTGATTTTCAGGAGCTGTTGATATTTCTAATTTTTAAACTGTGTTCATCATTTAATCTATCTCTGCTTATTGAGCAGAGATTGTTAGTCCTGGTTTTTGAAACGTTAAATCGTCGCCCAGCTCTCTTTCTAAACTGGCTTTTGCATTTAAAATTGTTTCAATTGCAGTTCGTTCTTGTTGAAGTTGATCTGTACTGATATTACCCTCAGTCGTTTTCAAGCGCTCACTAATAACTGTGATACGTTTGATATCAGATTGCCATATACCACCAGTGATATATTCTAGCAATGCTGAACTAAAATCTTTAATAGCAAAGTACACTTGCCTTAGCAAAGATGCATTATTCCTGTCAATAGCTCCCTGCAATAAAGAAACATGTGCATCTAGAATATTATTAGGCGTTTTAAGATCAACTGTTTTAACCTGACTCATCGCATCGGCTAGAGATTTATAGGCACTCGCCAGATAAATAAATTTCTCGTCATTATCTTGAGAAAAGTTTCTCATTCCAACCACATCAGAGATCACGCCAAGACATTCATCTAGAAGCTCCTTATGTTGTCCCTTACCTAAAATGTCTTTAATTAAGTTTTCAGCTTCTAGCTGATGACCTCTATACATTTGCAGTGTGATCTGTTGCATTAATTCAAATACAAACACATCATCCTCTATACTTTCAGATAAAGTTTTACGAATGCTGTCTATTTTTTGGGTAATATTTTCTTGAGCAATCAAAGCAGCAACGTGTTGCACCGGTTCATTTAATTGATATATCTCAATCAATTCCTCAATACTTAGGTCTGAGAAATCTTCTTCATACCCATTGGAAACAGGATGTTTTTGAATGGGGGGGGTAACATAATGAGCGGGTTGAATTCCCAGTTCACCAATAATTTCCCTGACACGTACATTGACCTGGTTAGGAGACAACGACACGTTTACACTACTAGAACCGTACTCATTATTAAATATTTGTCCAATTTCAACAGGATCGCGATGATGTTTATGTGCATAATAAAAACAAATATCCAAAACATTATCTTCGGTTATGACACGCAACGATTCACCGTTTTGAGCACGATCAATAATCCAATCTAACAATATTTCATCAACTGCATTACATGTAGAACAACTTCTCATTGCTGTTCCTTGAGCCATCATGTTAAGTTGTTGCTCTCGAACTATTTTTCTTCCTGGGTTAGCTTCTCGCCCTCGATTATCGAGGCATCGAGCACCATTGATAAGCGAGTATGGACCACAAGAAGAACCATCTGGTTGTGTCCAGGTATGTGGATAAACTGCTGATCTCATGTTCAATTGACCCGGACCATAAGCTTGACGAAAAATACCTTCGATTCTTGCAATCTCTTGTCGAATTAAAGGGGAATGGTTTGCAAAATTTGTGTCAGCGTTCAACGAATCGGTATACCCGAGATTAACGTTTACTTGATGATCAGCCCCTTGACTTACGTTAAGAGCAATTGCTGTCCAATGATTACCATTTAGATTTAAAGGCAAAAGTATTTTTTTGGGCAAGTCCTCCCAGCGTGGGACATGGTATGCTTCAAAGGATGTACAGTTTAAAGTTTCTCTGGATGAGTATAAAAAAAGTCGTTCGGGACTTTCAAGTTGCCAAGCATTTCCAACATCTACAATTTGTGCAGACGTGTACCAGTAATCTTCTCTTACGCGACGGGTATCTGTATTAGGCATTGTTTGAGTATTTCAACATGTTTAGTCTAATGCAAATCTTATCATATTGCACCATTTATTTCCATAGAGCCAACATTAAGAACTTATTGAAAGTTATAGGATCATCTAATCATTTGGTTTATAAATTAAAAATTTAAATTTATTAAATTCCAATAATGGCTTTTTATACATTTATAAGCAAGAGAAATTCGTGGAGAAATAGATTACTTTAAAAAAAATCAACTATAATTAGATCAATTAAAGATAAGTTAAGCCTAAAAATGAAAGCAATTTATCTCTTTGGTCTTTTTATTTTAAGGGGGCTAAAGCTCCTGGTATGGTGCTTAATACTCACGATATTTTTGGGGATAGTTGCCCCCTATGTCGGTAATTTATCTTCATATCCCTATTTAAAACCTGTAATTCAAACAGACAAGGTACTTAATACTACTATAAAACACTATGTACCTACACGAATAGCGAATTGGGATCTTTCCAGGGTGATTCCCATAGTTGGCTTATTATTTATTTCATCCATTATTTCTGGTTACATACTTTCCCTCCAAAAAATTAAAATGAAAGTTAATTTAGAGGAATTTAAAAATCGAGCAATAACCAAAGAACAACAAACCTTGGTGAAAAAAATGGAAGAAACCATAGATAAACCAGGTAAACTCAAGGAAAAAAACAGGCAAACGTTATTGAAAGAATTTATCCAACTTAAAAAAGAACTTGAAAAAACAGGAAGAAACCTATCATTTTTAGCAATCGACGTGGTCGATTCCACTAATATGAAAATTGGCGAAGATCCAGTGATAGTTGAGAATGATTTTAATCAATATCACGATTTCATTGTATGTAAATTTAAGGAACATGGGTATATTAAAGCAGCTTGGACACCTGATGGGGTGATGAGTTGTTTTAATACGACAGAACAAGCCTTCGAAGCTGCAAAAGATATTCTCTCAAGCCTTCCTGATTTTAATAAATCGACTAAAATGATGAAACAAGACTTTCATGTTCGTTGTGGGATAAATACTGGTTTCGTTTATTATGATTTATCAACTCCCTTAGAGGAATTTAGTGACAGAGTTATAGACATTGCCGGTCACATGCAAAAACATGCCCCCCCTGATACAGTTCTCGTAGCGAAAGATCTTGTCAAACCTATTGAATCTCAAGAGGTATTCGTACCCACTAAAAACATAGTCGATGGACTTGAAGCTTGTGAATGGAGATCTTCAAATTGATGGATATAATTCGAGGCACGGCTTCTGCTTAAATTAAATCATTTAAATGAATTTAAGCAGAAGCTAAATCAGATTTACTGAACAAGAACATAACGGCCATTTTTCAACATATAGTGATGTCCGTTGTGATAAATAACTTGATTATTATGATAGGTACCAACATTGTGATAAGTAGCTGGTTGACCCGATATAACACCAACTCCTGTCCCTACTACTTTACCAACACCACTACCTATAAAAGCACCAGTATCTGCTATGTAACCAACACCAGTACCCACGGCAGTAGCTCCATATTTTACACCAGTACCTACAGTTGAATTACTGTATTGGCTAACGTCATTCATTGTATTGCAACCAACCAAACTTAAGGTCATCAATAAAGCTGGCGATGTGATTATATATTTTTTCATCATACTCCTCCTTGAATCCACAAAAATGACTTCTATATGTATATATAGTTCATAAATAGATCATTTCCAGTAAATCTTTAGAGAAATATACTTTAGGGTGAAATAAGATTTTAATTCCCCCCATTATTGAATAATCAATCCTTATGTTTTTGCAATTCGAAATACAGCAATAGTTACAACCATCATTTCAATCAAAATTGGCTTACAATTGTGATATTTTTTCAAAAATCTTGTTGATAGGGCATTTGGTTATCTTGCTCAAAATTTCTAAAGTTTTGTTCTGCTTGATTTCCTTTTTCAATATTTAAACAATCTTTTCTCTCATCAGGATCTTTTAAATTCTCACAGTTATTATTGAAATAAGAATTAGGGTTTACTTCATCATTAGCAAGCACATTGAATGGAAGTAACACAATAAAAAGAAGAACTAATTTTTTCATAATTGCCCCATATTTTTCTGGTAGGCTAATCATACCTAATTCAGACTATAAAATATATGCAGAAACATGAATCATCCCTTATGTTTCCAGATATTTGTTATGATACTATAAACATAGGTTGTTATTTTCAATTAGGTTTTAGCCATGGACATGGGGCAAAAAAAGAGCTCATCTGAAGACGAGAAAAAATTTAATCCTGAAAAAAACTCATTTCATAAAGAACATCCAACTGATGCCAAAATCAGACGAATAAAAGACTGCCTTCTTTTCGTCATTGTTCTTATTATGATTTTAGGTGTTTTTTGCTATTGTGTTTCCGTATTTTTCAATATAAGAAGTTTTGATGAAGACAGAAAATGGGCCACTTTGGTGATTACTGCAATAATCTCTGCCTTACTCGGTTATCTTGTTGGAAAATCAAGCAAATAACCTGGCGAACCTTTTCCCATCATCTGTGCATAGAGCTTACAGCAAAAATATCAATCGAGTTCTTTTCTTACCATAGAAACAACATTAAAGTGGAAAGCCATGATGGATAATAAAAAACAAAAAGAAGAGAAAAAGTCTGAAGAAAGATGGTTTTATGGGCTTTTTAATAGTCAGAGTCATGCAGAACCTAATGTACCTTACTGTACTCCAGACCAATGTTTTATGCATAATAGCCCCCAAACATTTTCCAGTACAAATTTAATAACATCACAAGTATTCCCTCATACTGAGTTTAATAATACGATCAGTGAGGCTATTAACTCCCTTAAGCTATCAGAGCTATTTTCTCCTGAACTCATTCAATTAATTACCGATGCAGCGCGGCAAGGCTTTTTACTATCCGTATTAATCACTTTGACCAACGAAGGAGTAACTGATTATTTGCAGAGTTTTCATTATCATCCTGACTCTATATATTGGATTAACCAGGCCGTCCGAGCGCTTTTGCTTATTGCTCTAGGTACTTCACCCATTCAAGCAATTGCAACACCTGTAGCTGGATATATACTCAATAAACATTTGGGATTAAGTAAAGAAATTTCAAATCATATAACTACAGGGGTTACATTGGGTATTAATTTGTTAACAACACCAATGAGTTTTATTGGAACATCTATGAGTATAGGTACTGCTATAGGCACAAGTTTATTAGGAAGTAAGATTACAAAATCAGGTTACGATTTTTTTCGTACTACTTTTTTCGAGAATAAAAAAGTTGCACCTATTCAAAATGAGGATTCTCAAAATATGCTTCAATTATCTTGACCTGTTTTGATTTTCCTCAGTTATGATGGGTTGTGCATTTTAAAATAGCAAGACTCACATACTCCCGTTTATTGTGAGTTTAACCTGAATATTTGATTCAGATACTTCCAA
Source organism: Legionella longbeachae (assembly GCF_004283175.1). GTDB lineage: Bacteria > Pseudomonadota > Gammaproteobacteria > Legionellales > Legionellaceae > Legionella > Legionella longbeachae. Next base: position 65,732 of record NZ_RXNW01000001.1, on the reverse strand, counting down.
TGACCAAAATTTTGCTCAATCAATACGAAAAAATGGCGCACATTTGATCCAGTGTCTCGCGTTGTTCTTTTAATTTTTCCTTATGGGAATCCTCAAACATTAATTGTTCCGCTGCGGTTAATGCTGCATAAGGCAAGGGTTTAATTGCTGCGGCATAAAAAGCATTGTAATTTTCATCACCAAATAAGCTCTCATCTCTTGGTAGTTCCTTTAATTTTTGGACTACTTGATCCATTTGCTTTTCCAACAGCTTGGTTTGTTCCGTTGCTTGCTCCATAAAATGATAAGCACCATATGCTCCACCCAATACAAGCCCCAAGCCTATCACAGTAGGGACAAGAGAAAAAATAGAAGCTAAAATCAACACTGCTCCGATAGTAACCATCGATAACGATAAGGCGGCATTACACCCACTATCTACTGTGGACAGTAATTGTTGATTAAGCATCGAAACTTGTTGAATAAATGCAATCAAGCCTTCTTTTTTTTCATCAAAATGAATGTGATTATAAATATTATTGTTATGGCTTTGATGTCCTTGTATTGCAACTAGATGGTTAAGCATTTGATCAATGATATAGGTGAGATCTGAAATTTTCCCTCTACGCACATAAGCCATAGCAATATTATAGACAGTATTCGACCAATGAGGCTGTGGATTAATGAACTCTTGCGCATAACTATTAAGCTGCTTGGTAAACTCAACTGGTATATCGCCAATATCAAGATGATTTTCTCTCCAAAATGCCAGTCCTCTAGAATACCTGGGTAAGCTATGAGCAAAAGTTTTATTTCTCACCGCCACTGTATTTAACAAAGCAACATACATATAAAATTTACCGAAATGATCCGTATTTTGCTTTTCAATTTGTTCGCATAATGAAGAAAGTTGATTTGAAGGCATTATATTTCTCTTGTAACAAAATTTTGGCAATTATAATATAAAATAATGCAAAAGATAAATTACTAATCATTTAATCGAGTTAATTTCATTAATTGATTCCATAGATAACAAAAGCACCATCTCATTCAGAATAAATATTTTCAATTTTAATTGGGTCAAAAAATGATGAATATGTAATAATTATAAAATTATCCAGGGTGGGAATATTAAATGCTCATTAAAAATATTTATGTTTATAACGATGCAGGAATTAAAGAATTAAAGCATGTTCAGGTTACAGAAAGTGGTTTTAGGGTAGTTTTCAATATTGAGGATGATTTATCATATCTTCAGGATAACAAAATTATTGATTCCAAAGGCAGCTATTTTCTAATGCCCGGAATGTTAGACACTCATGTCCATGGTCAAGGAGGTATTGATTTCTCCGTTTTAGGTGATGAGGTGGGTGATGAAGGATTGGAGCACATCGTCAAAACACTAGGTAAAACAGGCCTTTCTTATGCATTAGCGACCCTCGTCTCTATGCCAATATCCGACTTAAAAAAATCATTAGTCAAGCTTAATGAATTTATAAAGAAAAAAGAACAAAATCCTGTTCCAGGTTGTACTCAAATCATTGGGGTGCATCTAGAAGGCCCATTTATCGCCAAAAAATGTAAAGGGGCTCATGCGGAAGAGGCACTACAAGAACATATTTCAATGGAAAAATTTCGGGATATTATTGATGTTGCTCCTGATATTAAACATTGGAAAATAACACTTGCTCCTGATTTATCAGGCGCAGAAGATTTTATTAAACAGACAAAAGTGCTTGAGCAAGAAGGAATCTTTGTAAAAGTATTTATTGGCCACTGTAATCCAGATGATAAAGAAGCGATTAGCAGGGCAGTTGCAGCAGGTGCTTGCGGATTTACTCATTTAGGTAATGGTTGCCAAGAAACCTGTAGCAGGGAAATACGAAAACTTACTGTAAATGATGCTCAAAGCCATGTTGTACAATGGATACTTGAAAACCCTGAACAATGCCCCCCTGGCGTAGAACTTATTATTGATGGTGTACACTTGTCATCCTCATTTATTTCTCTCATACAAAAAACAGTTAAAAACAAAATCATTCTTGTAACCGATGCCTTAGGACCTACAGGTTGTGATGATGGAGTATATAAACTAGGGGTTCTTGATATTCGTAAAGATCAAAATAGTTTCTATCTGGCGGATAATGAGGGTAATTTTTTGATTAAAGAAGGTATATTACCTACCGGAGAAAAAGGCTTTGTAAAAACCCTTGCTGGAAGTGCAGCATCATTATCTTTTTGTATCCAAAAATATTTTGCATCATTGGATCATGAATCCCTGGAAAGCCGTATGGATTCTATCTATAAGGCAATTATTACTAATCCTAGAACTACATCGTTATCCATTGATGCAATACAAAATTTAGCGGATGACAAAAATTTTTCTATTTTTAATAATAATGGACAACTTATTTTAAGCTCATGTAATGGCCAAGTAATAGAACATCAGCAGGTACAATGGTCTATATCAAACATGCTTCAGTATGGTTTTTTATCCAGACCCCCTACTTTTGGAAACAGTCGTACTGAACCCGAAATAAATAACACTTACAATTAAGATCTGCTCATAAAAGTCTTGGACATGATCTTATTTACCAAAGACTCCCTATGAATCAATGTGAGTCCTTCTGATATAAAAATTAAAAATTTTTTATATCAGACTGATTTCATTTAGAACTGGATCTCATATTTATGGAACACATTTTATGGGATATAGACTCGATTTAAAAATAGATTTATTATTTACTCAAGCGTGTATTCACTGTATCTATTAATTCTTCATGCACCAATGCACGCTTCACTATCTGCAAGTTATATTCACCCGCACTTTTTAACGCTTTTCCAAATGCCTCAGAGTTAGTCTGATAAAATAAGTTTTTTAAAGTCATTTGCTCTTCAAAACCTAAAATTTCACGATAAACATCTTGAATTTCTTTAATCTTGAAAGGATAGGTAAACTCATAAAATGTATGCCCTCCAGAAAGATACAACATGGAAGAAATGAGGCACTTAATATAATTGGAAAACGGTCCTATTTCATTAAATTGAAATTTGTTATCAGACAACAACAAACTACAAGCCCTCAATTGAGAAAGCATCGTTCCAGATATTGAATTTACAAAAGGTTGCAATAATTTTGCAAAAGTATTATCGCTCCAATTTTTCTCGCTCTGACCTAGTACGTATTGGCTATTCTCCGTTGGTTTGAAATTGAAACTATGCTGTTTGTCTGTATCTGCATAACGAACAGGATCATTATGGTAAGGAGCTGGTGCATTACTTTTCAAAATTCCCGTGGTTGAGAAAAAATGGAGTCCATCACGTGTTTGCCGTCCGCGATAAGAAGGTGCATAAAGCCCCTTACCATAAATGTTAAGAGGCAGCTCCTTAAATGATTCCGGGTTCTCTTTTGCTTTATCAGCATAAAGACGGGTACATATCAGTCCTAACAGGGTTGCGCTAATAACATATTTAATCTTTCCATACTCTTCTGCGGTAAATTTCTTTTTTGCTTCCCCGATAGCCTGCAAATATTCTGCTACATCTGCACCTAAATATTCTTTAATTTTACCTAAATCATTCCACGGCGAAGTTAACGTTCCATCAGCAATATCTTTTAGGCTATCACCAAGTACTGGGTCACAATTGTTGATTAACTCCAAAATATCAGAATAATGATCCTGTATTTGCTCCGGATCAAGTTTTTCTATTTCGGTAATTGTCGTATGGTAGGCTAAATGCGTTTCAAAATAACGCCGACTCGCATCAGTATCAATAATATTGGTATCAAATGAAATATCTACAGCCTGTAAATAAGAGTTAGTCTTCATTGCAGCTGAAATAATTGTAGATAAAAAAACTATATCATCGTCATTTTCACAACCAGTAATATAAAGCGCTTCTAAACGTAATTTTTCTTTAGTCGTTAATTTATTCTCCTGTAAAACTAACAAAATTGCTTGTCCTGGGGAAATTTTCGGTTTTGGCATAATCTCTACTCTAAAAAAACGATCATTAATATAAAACAAACATAATGATCAATTTAAAAGCATTTTAAATACGCTATTTTAAGCCGATATTGTTAAGAAAAAATTAAATTGAAGAATATTTGTTTATTTTTTTTATAGGCAACAGAATAAATCTGGATTAAAAGAGATTTACTTTTTATAAACCATAATTTCACCACGCTTGTAAGGTCTCAAAAATGTAAAAATAATTTTTCACTAATTGCCAATACCCCCTCTCTAAAACAGTATCTATTTTCAACCATTTTCATTGAATTCACTCAAATAGAGTAATAGATTTATAGTTAGGACATACTAAATGCATAAAGTTTTAAAAAAAGGAATTAAATCAGCTCAGAACTAAATTTAGTATTAACTGGCCGTTCTTTAGATGAAATCGGTTTTACGTAATGGACGCAACATGGAAAATTAAGGCATCCCCGTTTTTTAAGTCTTCGTAAAGACAAGGATGCAAAAGAGGTGCACTGAGAGGATAAATCAAAATAGCGACAAACCATTTAGGAGAGGGTACTATGAAAATTGCTGGTATTGATATCTCGCATGCAGATAAATTACTTTATCCAGATGACAAAATTTCAAAAGGGGAAGTTGCAGAATATTTTTATAAAATCTCGGATTACCTTTTGCCTTTTGTACAAAAAAGACTAATTACTCTGAAACGATATCCTGAGGGGATCAACGAAAATGGTTTTTATAACAAGCATCGTCCCGATTATTTTCCTGATTTCATTAAAGAATATACTGTACCCACCCTGAAAGATAATTCTGAAATGAACATGGTGGGAATTAGTTCCAAAAAAGCATTAGTCTATCTGGCAGGTCAAGATGTTCTTGAATTACATATTTCATTATCAACAATATCTTCAATTGAAAAGCCTGATCAAATTATCTTTGACTTTGATCCCCAAGATGATGATTTTGAAAAAGTGCGTGAGGCAGCATTTACTTTAAAAAAAATATTTGAAGAATATGATCTCACTGCTTTTGTCAAAACATCTGGTTCTCGTGGGCTTCATATTCATTTGCCACTAAAAACGCACTACAAATTCGATAAGATTAAATCTATATCACGAAAAATTGCAGAAAGACTACATCAGAAATGTCCTAAAATAACCACCCTAGAACATAGAAAAGACAAACGTGGCAATAAAGTGTTTATTGATTTTTTACGCAATGATTATGCCATGACAGCAATCACACCCTATTCTTTACGAGCCAGAAAAGGAGCGCCTATAGCAACCCCTTTGGAATGGGAAGAGTTGAATGATAATTCATTAACCCCTCGATCTTATCATTTAAAAAATATTTTTCAGCGCTTAGAGAAAAAACCAAATCCCTGGAAAAACTTCAACCGGTATAACCGTAACATAGATATAAACGACCTATTCAAGTAAAACCTACCCTTTTGATCTTCAAAAGGCATTAACGAACCCACTAGCTCCTTTGCACCAGTACATCGGTAATAATCAGAGAATGATTATAAAATTAAAGGGGAACAAAGTTCCACACCGCATCCCATCAATTACCCAGATTATGTTTTTTAATCTTTAAAAACCCCGTGGGGGTTAAGCATTTTATAGATTTCACCAAGGTGCATTTCTTCTTCCTGGATCATTTTTCTTGCAAATTCTTCAACTAACACTGATTTTTTTTCCGCATGTTGTAGGAGTTGATGATATAAATTCAAACCTTCTTTTTCATGCTCAAGTGACTCTTCTAAAATATGGCTAATATTATGTTCATGGGTCTCTAATAATTTACCAATTTTAAGTGTTGGGTGATGCGCAAAATGAGTGATAAGTTCACCTATCATGTGAGCATGATTAAGACACTCTTGAGCTTGATCGCGCATCCATTTACAGATAGGAATTCGATTAAAACCAAAGATCATAAAGGAGTAATGGGTATAACGCACTACGCCTGCCATTTCGAGTTCTAATAAGGTATTTAAAATTTTTATAATAGTATCATCAATTTTTTCGCTGCCAGTTCTTCCTGATGCCATATTCATTACCTCCCTTTTTATTTAAGTTAAAGTATAGAGTAATATTTTTGATTGAATCACTTGAAAAGGAAATTCATATGAAATTATCAAAAAATTTATTCATAATAGGATTCATTGCAGCCTTGGTAAATTTTTTTTCAGTACCAATTGTTTTGCAGCTTCAGAAAATGTCAAACAAGTTGAAATTACATCCGATGAAATGAACATTTTGGCAGATGTTGCTGTTATTGATAAAACATAAATTATATTGGCCGCTGTTGCATCCAACAAAAAAGTAAGTGCAGAGGTAATGGACTTCGCTAAATTTCTGAGTGAACATCATGGTAGCAACCTGAATCAAGTCCTTGAAATTGCAAACAACCTTCATCTCCATTCTTTAAACAGTGATCAGGCAAATAAGCTAACCACTGAAGGTAATGAGGCAATGATGAAATTGGGGCGCTTACAAGGCAAACAATTTGATAAAGCTTACATTGATGCCATGATAAATGGACATCAAGCTGCTTTAGACTTGATTGATACTCAATTAATGAAAAAAGCTAAAACTGAATCAATCAAGAGCTTTCTGAGTCATACTCGTGCGACAGTAGTACAACATTTAGACATGGCAAAAAAAATACAGCTCAACTTGCAACCTGAATCTTAAAGATAGAAATCTCATCACCCTACCTTCTGCGAAAGCACTGTTTTTTAGTCACAAGTTAAAAATCTTGGGGAAAAAGCAGTGCGACAGCAGAGATAAAAATACATGTAGATTAAGACTTCGCGGGAAACGCACAAAAAAAAGCTTCTCATGTTTACACTCTGTTTCAGCACCAGCTTGAGCCTCAAACTAAAGAAGTTCTTAAAACGTAACGCCTAATCCACATGCCCAGCAATAATCTGAATTAATGAGTATAATTAATGCATATGAACTGCAACAAGGATGTTTTTATGTATGAAGATCTGAGCACCCCTTACCAAGTACCCAAAAGCATTGCTTCCTTGCAACTGGGAGGTATTCTTATTGATGATAAAATATTAAAAAATGCTCCTGTTAATCTCGTACTCAAATCATTTAACCGGCATGGCTTAATTGCAGGTGCTACCGGTAGTGGAAAAACAAAAACCATGCAAGTGCTTTCTGAGCAATTATCTCTGGCCGGGGTACCTTGCCTGGTGATGGATATAAAAGGAGATATTTCAGGTTTGGCAATGTCAGGAGATGCTACTCCCGATCTTGAAGCACGATGTCAATCCCTGCAAGTCTCCTATAATCCTCGTGGATATCCCGTAGAGTTACTCACTCTAAGCAGTGTTGCAGGAGTTCCTTTACGCACCACTGTTGCTGATTTTGGTGCCCTTTTATTTTCAAGAATGTTAGGAATTAATGAAACTCAGGCTGGAGTTATAACTATTATTTTTGAATATGCCAAAGATAACTCGATGCCACTAATTGATTTACAGGATTTCAAGGCCCTATTGCAATACATACAAAGCAAAAAAGGTAACTCAGAAATAGAGTCTCAATATGGTAGCGTTGCTTCAGCCTCAATAGGTTCTATTATGCGCAAAATTGTCGAATTAGAATCTCAAGGTGGCCAGCAATTTTTTGGTGAACCTGCTTTTAAAATTGATGATTTATTACGATATAACGAAAACGATCAGGGAATTATCTCCATTGTCCGTTTAATGGACATGCAAGATCGACCCCAATTGTTTTCAACCTTTATGTTAAAGTTGCTTACCGATATTTATCGCCAATTACCAGAATTAGGCGATCCTGACAAACCAAAATTAGTTTTATTTATTGACGAAGCCCATTTAATTTTCAAAAATGCCAGCAAAGCCTTATTAAATACACTTGAAACTATTGTTAAATTAATTCGTTCCAAAGGTGTAGGCTTGATTTTTTGCACTCAAACACCAAACGATATCCCTGAAGCAGTTTTAGGACAGCTCGGATTAAAAATTCAACATGCCCTACGCGCATTTACAGCAAAAGATCGCCAAGCAATGAAATTAGTAGCACAAAACTTTCCGCCATCAACTTATTATGATACAGAAAAAATGTTAACTACTTTAAGTATTGGTGAAGCTCTTTTGAGTGCTCTTGATGCTGAAGGAGAACCAACACCGTTAATTCACTGTCTGATTAGACCACCAGAATCAAGAATGGGTGTATTAACTGATAGTGAAATACAACAAATTCTTAACACATCTCATTTGTACCAACGCTATTTTCGTCCGCAAAATTCCCATTCCGCAGCAGAAATGCTTGCTGAAAAAAAGCAAAATGCAGCACTGGATACCCCCCAAGCCACACATGACAAAGCCGCAACAACAGAGCCTTCATTATTGGTAACAATGAGTAAGAATACATTAGTGAGACAACTGGCCCGAGATTTTTTTCATTGGCTATTAAAAAACTTAACGAAACGTGGACAAAGATAAACGCCACAAATTGTTCTATTTATAGCATTTTATAGACACAATTTTCCTGCGCTGTAAAAATGTCTCTGTTTGATACATCACGATGGTAAATGAGTATCAAACAGAGAACAAATACTCTATAAAGAACAATGTTATCTTCTCCTGACAAAACCGGTATCGACTTCGTTTCGTTCTTCTACTTTTCTTGATTCTTGCGTTATGTCTCTAAGCCGCGCTTTAAAGTCGATTTCGATTGCAGGTGATCTATCTGGAGCATCGTTTTGGCGTTGTTCCACAATATCTTGTTTCGTATTAAGATGAAGCAATTCTGATTGAATTTTTTTACTAAATGCACAAAATGATGTGGGCGTGGAAATATATGCTTTAGACGCCTTTTCAACATCAAATCCACCAGCTTCCATTGTCATCTTTAGTTCATCATCGATGCCTGCCTTGACAACTTGTGTTGCAGTAGTGGAACAATTAAATTTAGTATAATTATAAGCGACCGCGCTTTGTGATAAACTGGCCATCTCTTCAAGAATTTTTTCAGCATCAAGTGCAAAATCCGGTGCATTATGATCATAAGTAGTTGGTATTCTAACGATCGCTGCAGGTGCCTCTCCAACACTAAGATGCCTTTCTTCAAAGTCCCTCTTACACAAGTCGATTTGTGCAGATATTCGGCTTATTTCCTTGGGAATCATACTACATTGAGCATTTTCGGCTTCAGTTAAATCAAGCGCTTTATTTGGTTCCCTGTTTTCAATTCGAGCCTGTTTTACTTCTTGCATATAGTTCGTTAACTTATCTGTCAAAAGTTTATTCTCAGCCAGCAATGCGTCTTTTCGTGCTGTTAACTCCTTATAAGCAGGATCATTTTCAATGTCATGTTTTAGGTGCGCATGTGAAAACTCTTTTACTTTGGTGATCGTTTTTTCACGTACTAAACTTCCTTTAACATTGGTTTTATTATCTTCAGGTACATTTTCGCCATATAAATATCCTTTTGTATAGGATTTAATCTTATGGCTTGGTTCGTGACGCCATTCAGCTTCTAAATCATCCCTATGACTATTAATGTGATGACCATTACTATTTCCGGGCCACCAACTAAAATAGACAAAATAATTAATCTGTTCCTTGGGCTTGTAATTGCCATCTGCTTGTTGTTCTGGAACTATTTCTGTCCGTTTACTTATCGCAAGGCCCCGGATATCCTGGTATTTTTTTGCTAATTCATCTCCCTTTTCATCAGCAGGAAAGGTTAATTCAACAGCAGCATGCCCTACATTACCACCGAGAAGCGTAGACTTGACTGGTGTCGTAAAACCTAATCCTTTGCGACTGCTTTTCCAAGTATAAATTTCAAGGCCCATAATAGAATCTCCTACAAAACAACATGATTAAATTATGAACAATTTGAGTTAAATTATACTTACACGTATTATGCAATATATGAAGCATGTATACGTAATCTATTTAACGCTCATAAGTTATTGGGAACATGGGGCAAAATTGGTACTTTTTTAAGAATTACGATTGAGTTTTGTACTTAAAGAGGGCTTAATCAGATACAGAACGTTTGATTAGGGTATGCATACTTCATCTATTGAGTATTTGTATCGGTTTCATAGGACTAGTACAGCATGCCGCTTTTAAAGCAAAAAATTATTGCTATAAAAGCAGCATCTACACTTTTTTTAGGTACTTATTTATGCTCAAACGTTACCATGGAATAAGTTTCAGCTGTATAGTAGGGCTCCTGATCCACTTCATATTCTTTAGCTAATTGTGCTGCTGTTTTATGATCAACGCACTGTATTCCCAGCTTGGTGCATAAAGAAACTATTTCGCCTGGCTCAAAAAATGCTTTAAAAGGAGATTTTTTACTGGCAAACTCATCTAAAGTTTTTTCGAGGCATTTTTCCTTGGCGGATGAGTCTAATTGCTGCGTACTTGTTTGCATCAGAGTGTGCATATAATCGAACGTAATAACCATGTGACTAAACTTACTTGATAAATCACGTAAAATTCTCAGCACATCTTCTTTTTCAAGATAGAATGTATTACCTTCCCATAGGATTAAGGTTGGCTTTGTAAAATCAATATCATTGTTTGTTAATGCGGCAATTAAATCACCATTCACATAATCGAGCGGAATGTAAGTAGCATTCTTATGAATACATTGTTCTGCGTAAATCTGTTCTTTACATTTTAAAATTTGTGGCTGGTCAATCTCAAAAAAACGTACTCCAAATTGTTGCGTATACTTTATTTTGCGTGCAGGCAAAGTATCAAAACCACTACCTAAAATGATAACTTGCTTTACTTCTTTATTTTTTACGGCATCTGATACAGTCTGTCTAAAAAAACGCGTTCTGGTAGCTAAGGGCAACCACATTCTCTTGTCGAGTCTTTGCTCCGCCTCTTCTTTTACTTGCTCATTAACAAAGTTCTGCATAAGAGGATCTTTAAATAAGTCGTTTTCTCTTGTACCTTGCATTTGGGTTAATGAAAGCCAATTTTCTTTAGATTTAGCCTCATTTTTCCAATAGTTTGCTAATAAAGAAGTCGTAGCAACGTTATGATCTTTTAAAATTTTTTCACGCATAAAAACAATTCTCTTATTTTAATAACTCATCTACAATCAGTTTGGCACCAGAATAATAGACAGCATGGTCAGCATCTAAATATATAATATTATCGGTAACTTCTCTACTCATACGCAATTGATCACTTAAAAGTAGCGCTTTATCATAGCGGCATACTAAAGAGCGTTTAGGAGTACGAGTATATTTTTCACCGATTTGAACTGGTTCATTAAAAGGTCGAATAGGCTGCGCTTGTAATCGAGACATCGCCTTTTGAGCATCCGCCCTTTTACAACAATTGAAAAAAATATTGATTAAATCTGCTGAAATCTGAAGACGAATTTCTTGTAAAAGTTCATCGATAATCAAAAAAGGTGTGAGGTTATTCGATTCAGATTCGAGTGCCAATGAAAACAAAGACTTCTGATCGTGCGGAACATAACCTGCGACAAAAACAAGTTCGCCAATGGCTTCGGGAATCCTTTCTGCAACCGCGGAAATAATTAATCCAGCCATACTATGTCCGACAAGGATAACCTGTTCTTGTTGATGTTGTACTAATTGAATAACACTATTCACATAATCAGTAAAACCTATGGAGCTGCTTATTTGCTTTTTTTGACCATGACCAGGCAAATCAGGCATCAAAACTTTATGCCCTTTCGCAATAAGTTCTTTTGCAATAGGCTTCCAGCACCAGGAAGCATGCCAGGCACCGTGAATTAAAATAAATGTTTGACCCTTTTTCATAAGACGACACTTTCTAACGATTTTTCACTAGTTGACAAAACATATTCATCATAGCGATTTGCTCTATATTATTTGGTACAGAATCCAACAATGCTGGAGAATACACTATAACAGCCATACATTGTGCTCTTGAGATTGCAACATTAATACGATTCTTATCAAAAAGAAAGTTTACCCCCCGAGGTGACTCATTAGCACTACTTGCGCACATACTTAAAAATACAATCGGCGCTTCTTGTCCCTGGAATTTGTCAACACTCCCTACCCTTGCTTTATCTCCAAGGGCTGCTTTAAATTTATTAACCTGGAAATTATAAGGGGCAACAAAAAGTATATCGTCCCAATCTATCGTTCTTTGCCTGCCTCTTTTGTCATTAAAAGTACGTCCCAACAATTCATGGGCTAAAGAAAAAATTTGCGCTACCTCTTCATCACTCCCCTGAGTATTACCTTCATGAATCACTGGTACAGGGATTATTCCAGCTTCCTTGTTCAAAATGCCATTATAACCAACGGGAACCGTTATCAATTGCTCATCATTTTCCGGCGCGGTTTCAAGTTTACCTTCATATATGGCCTCACTAATAAATTGATTGACCGCTGAGTGCATACGATAAGTTGTTCCCAAAAATATGCCCATTGAATCAGGAATAGTCGGAGTTGAATGTAACAGGTAATCTAGAATGGACAATCCACTATCATCAGGATGGCTCCCTTGGGAAGGTTGTCCCAATTGCATCTGATCCCCCATTAAAATAATATTCGATGTTGACCTGCTCATGGCAATTAAGTTTGCAACACTCACTTGCCCTGCCTCATCAATAAAAAGATAATCAAATGCATGTTCAAGATCATCTCTGGAAAAGCCCCAAGCCGTAGTTCCTACAACGCATCCCGGCTGCAAAAAGCTACTAATATCCTTATTTTCCAAAACATTAATATTTAAATCATCAATAACTGAATCCGTTTTGCTTTTACAGGAAAAATGCCCGGCAATTCCCATTTTTTGGCAATATTTGGCTGTATTAATCAATAAATTATTGATGGCCTTATGGCTATTGGAAGATACACCTACTTTCTTTCCTTTTTTTATCAATTCGGCAATCAAGTGCTTACCTGTATAGGTCTTGCCAGCGCCGGGTGGACCTTGAATAGTCAGATAACTATTATCCAAATTAACAACCGCCTTGATAATCTCATTCAGCCTTCTTTCTGGATCATGACTGGGCGCTATCGCCTGACCCGATGTATGATCCTTGATTCTCGGAATAGATTTGCCTAAAAAATCAACTATAGCAGTTTGAGCGAGCATTCCATTTGCAAAGGATTCCGCCTGTTTTGTAATTGCCTGGGGTATTGGATCGGGATCAATATATTCATTTGGAATTAAGGTAATAAGACTATCAGGTTCATTTTTTATTTGCAGAGCAATAATCCCATGATCCAAATCACTGCCTTCATTATGGCAAATTGCCTTTATGTTTTTACCATCAGGCGTCTCATTCCCTAAAAGATAATATTCTTTTGCATTAGCTTTGAATTCCTGATCAGGATCAAACGAATATTCGTAAACTAAATTTCGTGCTTTTGGAGTGGATTTATAAGGTGGTTTTTCAGTTCGCTGACAATAAGCAAGGCAATCCATATCCTCAAATAACTCTTCTTCGCTTAACCCTAATCTATCAAATAACCGCCAAAAAACAGGCTTGGCTTCACGTCTATGAAATTCGATGGACCAAGCCATAACGGAATGAAGTTTAGACAGCAGCTCATGGCCCTCGCTGTGTAATTGCAACGCTCGTTTAAGTAATCTATCGCGAAGTTTAATGCGCTCATTAACTTCTTCTTTAATTTCAGGTTCAATCAACTCTGTTTGGCCAAGAAAAGAAATACCACAGGCTTCTTGTTTTTCTCTTAACCACCTCACCAATTCCTGAGTAGAATTACAATCATCAATATTATAAGAGCGAATATCGTTTAATATTTTTGAGGTTTGCCAAGTATCACCATCAGGATTTTCCCGCCAACGCTCATAAACAACTACTGAATCGCCACCAGATCCTACTTCTGTGTCTCGTTTAGCGCGGTATAAATGTTCCACATTTTTAATTGAGTAACGAGGCTCCCCTATCAAGAGCGCGGATTTTACGATTTTATATAAATCAACAAAAACTCCATTGCGTAACAATTGATCTATTTCATACTCACATACCCCATACCTGCTCATTAACTTTCGGCAAGCAGTAACTTCATAGCTTGCATAATGGTAAATGTGCATGGAAAGATCTTGCTGCCATCTTTTATAGACCCATTCAACAAACGATCTAAAGCTTTCTTTTTCCTGATCTTTGTCATGTGCCCAAAAATCCATATATCGGCGTTGATCATTTTCATCAAAATATGTCACACCCCAAAGATATTCCAATCCCCCGTCTTCTAAAGGAAATCCCTCGATATCAAAAAAGATATCATTTTTTGATTTAGGAGGTAGCAGAGCCAGCCCCTGTTTTCTTCCATTTTCATGATTAATTAATTGATAAGCAGGAACATCCTTGCCAATGCTGTCTTTTTGAATTTTAGCCTGGGCTTTTAATTGCTCGAATAATTCATATTTTATTCCTTTTACAGTTTTATAATCAGAATTAGCTAAAGCAGTCATAGTATAGATGCCTGCTTGATTTAATTTCTTGATTTGTCCCGAGGTGATAGTAGCAACCTGTATCAGGTGATCTGCCTTTAATAGAAGATTCTTTGCATGTGTGCTCCATCTTCCCCAACTTTTAGACAAGGCGGGATCTGGGCTTTTAAAGGGCTCGAACTGTTGATGTAGTAACAAAAATTGATGCTTCAGATTTTGGTAGAAATAAAAATAATCATTGAGCCTGAATCGTTTTTGCTCCTTGTTGCCCAGGATGATGGTGATATGATCCGCTCTTGCTTGTTGCATCACATCCAGCATTTCAGCATAACAACTCAATTGCACCAAAAAATTCGGCTTGACATACTTAGCTAATTTAGTATCCCAAACTTCATAACAATAATCTCCAAAAATACTTTTCCCCTGGACTTTAATCAAAAAATCAGCATATCCTTTAAACGGAAGCAATTCCAAATGCGCCTGATAAATTACATCTACCCCATTTTTCATAGCATCTATGGTAGCTTGGTATGAATCCGTCCGATTACGCAAATTAGCAATTGTTAATCCCTTTGCCTCAAAAGAGGCTAATACTTCTGACTCATGTTGATTTCCCATATCATGCAACACACTAAGCAACTCATTGTTTTCATCAGGAGAGGGAAGATACTCAGGATTTGTTACTGCCAAATGATCCATCCATGAAGCAAAAGGGCTATCCATAAACTGAGCTAAATCTGATGGTGAGAATACAATTTGATTCGATTCAAGATACATTAAATTTTACCTGCATTTAATTAAGGCCTATTGCCAATCCATCCTCGCCGCGTAGGTGCCGCGACTTGCTCCTGAGAGATGGTCACAAAAAGTGAGCATAACTTTCTGAAAAGAATGATGAATATTTTTTGAAGTACATGAAGATATGTGATCCAATAGTGTTTCCGACCTTATTAAGGTTCACCATCATGCACTTGATTGAATTATTACATAAAACATTCGCAGAGCAACTCCCCCAAGTTCATAAAAATAGATTAAAGAGTTTAATGGGTACCAGCAAAGTAGCGGTTAGCACTAACAAACTTTATTGAACGGGTTTAGGTAGGTTAATATCCAATACCAACGGAAAATAGCACTCTTCAAAAAGTAGATAGACTATTGGGCAATGAACATTTACACGTGGAACGAGACTTGTTTTACAAAAATAAATATCTTATGACTGGTGGCTGCTATTGCTACTTTTGCTGCATGGATTGCAGGGCTTCATATTCAATCAATAGGCAAAGTTTCTGATTTTCAAGCGCATTCTGCTAAATCCGCTTTCGCTTTATTCATCGTGTTCCTCGGAAAACACGTGTTGAAAAAAACGCTTCTTTTGACTCAAGAAAACTTTCAGAATTTGCTAATGATGCTTTATCAATGCGCTATTCAAGCACAACATGCAGCCCCTCAGATGTGATTATATTTTGTGAGGATCTCTCAGGAACAAGTTTCGATACCTACGCGGTGGGGATGAATGGTCAACTCGCCTTAATAGTTATTAGTATTAATAGATTTTTATTGCGAGTAAAGAAATGCGATTTATGATATTAAATTTTGATTTTCTTTAGACTGTTTATTTTTTCTATATTTTCCTATTGCCAGCACTAAAAAAATCAAAGCCTTGCGTTTTTGTTATAAGAGTGAAAATGTGTAATTCTTTGTCAAATACTATATGCGTTGGTTTACCCCAGGCCAATAAATACTTAAGCAAAAGTCAAAACATTATCCTTTGAAGATAATTTTGGTGTTTCAAATGTTGTATTTCCTTTTGCTTGAGACAAAGTTGACTCCTTATTTTTATTAGGGAGCTTTTGCATCATTTTTAATTTTTTCTCAACCTCTGGCGACAAAGCAAGTTCTGGAGGAACTGTTTTGTGGCGAGACACCCCTGCATTTAAGGCCCCCATCATCATTCGAGGGGAATTAGAGTGCGGTTGTTCTAAATGAGGATCCAATTTTGCCTCTAACTTTCGAGCTAAAGTAGGATCTAAAACCCACATCGCATCAGCCAGAGCAGGAATACACATATTTGGCTCATTATTTACCCACCAACCTAAATCAATCATAGCCCTGCGTATGTAGTCCGCTTTCTTGTTATTTTTATCGAGTGCAAAGCGTAATATACTATTCAGCGCTTTGGCTGGTTCTTTATAATTAATGGGAAGTTCTTTATTTGAACTCAAAAATCCAAACCAAGAGTTTTCTAGTTTTTCATGATATTTTTGTCTGAATTTTTTACACAATTGTTCAGGACTTTGTTCTGCTGGCGCAGTGATTTTATATTTACCTAATGCGTCTATATTTTTATAAAACTCAGACATCAACAAAGCGTGCATTGTAGCAGTTGGATGCACATCATCCCAAAACATATGTTTAGAACCTGGAGAGGTTCTCTCTGGAGTCATGGTATAGTCTGTTGAATCTTTATAAGCTTCTTTGAGTTTTTTACTATCAAAATATTGAGCATATTCTGATTGAGGGTTATCTCGCACATCAGTATATATTTTAGTAAAAATAGAATTAATATTGAAAAAATCAATAGAACAGGAAGGATATTTTTCTTTTAATTTTTTATATTTCTCTTCGAGTTGGGTATTAAAATATTCTGTTATTTCGTGAGCCTGGCCTTCTCTTGATGTACCTTGAAAACGTGGTGTTAGTGATAAATCGGGCAAATTACAAAGCATAATATTTTTAAAGCCCTGTTGAAGCAATTTCTCAATGTTATCGATATTACTTTGTACCGCAAGATTTGCTGCCTCTTTTGTGGGTTCTGAATTAACCGTAATTAAATCATTGGCACCAGAAAATACAGTAATCAATGTCCTTTCTTTATCCTCATAATCTTCTTGTTTCTCGAGGTCGACTAGAAATTGATCCACCTGCTTTGACAAATTAGATACAATTAAACGAGTAAAAAAAAGCTTTATCGAAGTAAATGGGGCAAATAGAGAAAGAAAAAGACCCTTCCAGCTGTAATCATAAGATGTAGCCCCACCCTGGCTGTAATTCGCGAAGAAATTTTGCCCATTATATTGAGCAGTACGCCCATCATCGAGCGAATAATACTCTTGAACGTATTTGCTGTAACGAGGATCTGTAATTATCTGATCTGATATATCATCAGAAGATTCTTGAAGAGTTGAAGCGTTCAGAAGCCGCATTTTGTTGCGAAGAGTTGCACGTTGAGCATTCGTTTTATACCGATGTGCGATTGCAGCATCGGCTATATCCGTGCTATCAACTATATGTCCTGGATTAATTATATCCTCCGGAGTACCTTCTTGCTTTGCAGTAAATAGATGACCTTCTTCTCTATCTTCTACGCGTTGCTTACGTTTTACTTTTCTTGATTCAGCGATAACGTCATCCAAAGTATATCTTTTTCGGATGAATGGAGACTGGGAGAGAACTTCATCACTAATATCCGCATTATTCAGATTATATTTTCCAAAACGGTGATCAGAATCATTTTTTATTTTGTCGTCATTAAGAAACTTACTGATAAGAGTTGCTCTAAACGAATCAGCCCATGTATACCCATTAGTAAAGCGCTCTTTAGGAGACTTATCCAATCCTAATGCTTTGAGCCATAAACTTTTTACCCATGAGCCTAGAAAAGAAAACTTTTCCCCCATGTTTTTACCGTCAGAAAGGCTATCACCAAATACAACAAAGTGGGTTAGGTTTTTTTTAGATTCACGCTTACTGATTGCCATGCAAAATAAACACTATTTGATCGATTATTGATATTCTATAGATAAATTATTAAGGATTTATTAATCAAAATATGGTGGGCAATTTTTTTAACAAATATCAAAATAGAAAAAGAAAGTTC
Source organism: Legionella longbeachae (assembly GCF_004283175.1). Classification (GTDB taxonomy): domain Bacteria; phylum Pseudomonadota; class Gammaproteobacteria; order Legionellales; family Legionellaceae; genus Legionella; species Legionella longbeachae. The sequence goes on along the minus strand of NZ_RXNW01000001.1, from coordinate 47,452 downwards.
TTTTAACTTTCTTTTAAACTTGTTTTGATTTTAAGTCCACTGGGCTTCCAAATCGCTGATAAATGATTATAAAAATACTCTTTGCCTCATCCACTCGAAGAAGGACACATATAGCGAAATAGACTGAGGCGGCAAAAGAAATAGAAATGACAAGAGAGACCCCGCGTACCCAAAATGAAGGATGGTAAAGAAAATCAGTCCCATACGCAAAGATAAATTGACACACAAAACCTAATGTTGCAGCTGCTAGAATACAACGTAATGTAGTGCTGCATAGATATCGATTTTGCATATTATGCAAGCGACTCATAAGAATATATAGAATCAAAAAGTTCACAGTAGCAGAGACTGTTGTTGATAATGCAAGTCCACAATGCCCCATATTCAATTTGAAAATTAAATAATAATTCAAAATAATATTTAAGATGATGGTGGCAAAACTGACTATCATAGGAGACCATTTTTTATCAATAGCATAAAAGGCCGGTGAAAGTACCTTGATACAGGAATATGCCACAAGCCCAAGAGCATAAAATTGCAATGCATATGCAGTTTGCAAAGAATCTGATGCATGAAATTTTCCATGCCCATAAATAAAACTTATAATCGGGTTTGCAAAAAACCAAAGTCCAACAGCTGCTGGCATGGTCAAAAAAATTGCTAAACGAATCGCTCGCGCCAAGGTGGGACCAAGTTGTGAGTGATTGCTTGTTGCCGCAAGACGAGATACTACTGGTAGTGTAATCGTAGCAATAGCCACTCCTAACATTCCCAGTGGAAATTGCATGAGTCTAAATGCGCTATTTAGCCATGTTACTGCTTCTTTACCAAGGTATGATGCAAATCCGGAATTAATAAGTACATTCACTTGTACAGCACTTGCAGCAATCACAGCAGGAATAGTTAAAATCAAAGTTTTTCGAATCCCGGAATCATACCAATGAAAATTGGGTCTAAAACGAAAACCAACCTTTCTTAGGCTTGGGAATTGAACGCCAAGCTGTAAAAGTCCCCCTATCACTGTTCCAACAGACAAACCAATCAACGCCCGCTCTCCAAAAGAAGGATCAATCAGCCATCCACACAAAGCACCACCAAGTATTGAACCCATATTAAAAAAGCTCGAGGCTAATGCAGGTACACCAAAGACATTTTTCGAATTAAGCATCCCCATTACAATAGCAGCAAGAGACACCAATAAAATAAAAGGAAACATTAATTGAGTGAGGAAAACAGTTGTTTCAATATCATTTGCTGAAAAACCAGGAGCCAATATGAAAATAATGTATTTGGCAAAAATAATTCCCAAAAGACACAAAACACTCATAAAAATACTGGTTAATGTCAGCATTTTTGAAGCCAGTTGCCAAGCTGACTGATCACCTTCAGTTTCAATTTTCTTAGAGAACACAGTAATAAAGGAAACAGAGAGTGCTCCCTCTGCAAACAAATCCCTCAAAAGGTTTGGCGCACGGAAGGCAATAAGAAAAATTCCCATAGCAGCACTACCAAATAAGGCATTAAACAAAACCTCTCGAATAAGACCTAATACACGGCTAACCATAATAGCGAGGGCTACGGTTCCAGTAGCTTTTACATTCAGGGTCTTATCATTACTCATGTTTATCCAAAGCATCTTAGCAAACAGCCCTATGATAGCCCAAGTGCAATACTAGTGATACCCCCATCTTAATTAGCTATCCAAAAATGTCTTCATTAAAATAATTACTTTCATGGATAATATTTTGATTATGTTATTCGTTTAAACAGACCTGAAGTAACCGTAATAATGAGGAGTAAAAACATTTATAACTGTCGCTGAAAAATGATCGCTCAACAAATGAGTTTAGAAACTGATATAAAAATGTTCAGCAAAATTGAAGGGGATTATAATTCAATCAAGATAGCCATTGTTAATATAAAAACAGAATTTTAACCAAGTCGTCTTTCTATCGTGTTTCCCTTGTCATTATCCTTTTCACTCACGTTGTCTCTTGATGTTCCTGGGCTTGTATATGCATCATCCGAAAGAATATTCGTTACGCTGGAACTTGACTTGGGGGAAGATAACAATAATCCACCACCATCATCTGCTAAATAATCATCTAAATACTTGTCTATTTTTTCGACTGCTTTATCATGCAACTCGGCTACCTTATCGCTTAGTTGAGAAATTTTACTACTGCAAAAATCACGTGCAGCCTTAAATGCATTTTGAGCTGCACTTTTGACATCAGGCCAGCCTGTGTTTTGGATCCAGTTGCCTGCCTGGACCAGCGCATTTTTGGTGCTTGTGTATGCCGTTTCAGCGCCGCTTTTAACTGCAGGCCAGCCCGTGTTTTGGATCCAGTTACCTGCCTGGACCAGCGCATTTTTGGTGCTTGTGTATGCCGTTTCAGCGCCGCTTTTGACTGCTGGCCAGCCTGTGTTTTGGATCCAGTTACCTGCCTGGACCAGCCCATTTTTGGTGCTTGTGTATGCGGTTTCAGCGCCGCTTTTGACTGCTGGCCAGCCCGTGTTTTGGAGCCAGTTGCCTGCCTGGACCAGCGCATTTTTGGTGCTTGTGTATGCCGTTTCAGCGCCGCTTTTGACTGCTGGCCAGCCCGTGTTTTGGATCCAGTTGCCTGCCTGGACCAGCGCATTTTTGGTGCTTGTGTATGCCGTTTCAGCGCCGCTTTTGACTGCAGGCCAGCCCGTGTTTTGGATCCAGTTGCCTGCCTGGACCAGTGCATTTTTGGTGCTTGTGTATGCCGTTTCAGCGCCGCTTTTGACTGCAGGCCAGCCTGTGTTTTGGATCCAGTTACCTGCCTGGACCAGTGCATTTTTGGTGCTTGTGTATGCCGTTTCAGCGCCGCTTTTGACTGCTGGCCAGCCCGTTTCCTTAGCGAATTCAGCGGTAGCACCTATCGCATTGAGAGGGGTGGTTATAACTCCCATCAATGCTGTGCCAATTTCTTTGCCTAATTTTTTAGCAGCTAGTGCCACTTTGTTCCAATCAAGTTTTCTAGTGGTTGGCATGCTGTATCTCCCATAGACTAGAATCAATTGCTTCGCACCGTGGTGAGTGACCTAACCTACAGTTTGCAATAGTATGCATAAAAATTTTTTATGTGTTCTATATTGGAGAGCTCGTTATCTGCCCGTCACGTGGGCTTGATAAACAATGGTATGTAGTTACCATTAATTTATAACAAGAAAAGCAACATAGTTCATGCTTAGCTAGCGAGCTTAACAATATCCTCCTGGATTAAGGAAATATCAGCGAACAAATCTACAGCACGATTTTTCTTTTCTGGTATCATGCCTCTCATATCAATTAAACTCATTCCTGTACTTAATCCGTAAAGTGCGCTTGAAAGAGAATCGGTAAACTCTTTTATATCCTCAGCATTTGGACTTGTATTATCGATAACTATTGATGCCAGCCTTTTTCTTGATTTTTTTAATTCAATATTCATTTCAGTATTTTGATCTAACATTTCGATTTGTTCTATTGTTGTAATTAGCTTAGGTATGAGCAGGCTTATTTTTTGATATTTATAAACATCCTCAGACGTAGCATTAACTACCTCATCTGTTGTACCAATTTCCTCATTTGATCTGCTTTCAGAAGGATTCATTGCATTTAACTCGATGTTTGTATCCATATAAATCTCCTATATCGTTTTTAGCAGGGTCATAGAAATAAAACGATGACCATTAGGGTATATTTTTAATCATTTAGTATAATATTAGTTACTTGATACCGTAATATCAAGGCTACGATAGAAGACAATTAAAGAACAAAGTCGGATTTAATTCTTATAAAAAATGCAAAATTTTGTGAGTTATCAGAGAGTTTATACTACAAGAAAACCAAAAAATGATTCTCAATTGCTCTATATTTAAAAATATCAATCAAAATATAATGTCATGCTAACATTTCACCTGTTACTAATTATTCAGGAGAAAATTAATGGCAGGACCTTACAATACACATACTATAGTTAATGTGTTCCGCTCAATTGTTCAGTTAATATCGCAATATCAAGAGTTATTACATACACAAGGAATTTTTCGGATCCCAGGCTCGAAAGAGGAAATAGAGCGTTTACTTGAACAACTTATTGGAGATCATTTTAATGTAGAAGTATTGAGTAACTACATAATGAATGAAAATACAGTTAATAACGAACATCTCCATAATGTTTTAGGGATGATCTCTGCAATGCTAAAAGAGAGTCAAATATTAGCTTCCACAGATGATCTACTTGTATCTTTTTCTAAAAAATTGAAATCATTATTAGAATCTCATCAAGAGGAAGACATTAAAAACACTATAGCGGCTCAATTATTGGATAACTTCATTAGTGATCTTCTTCTTTCAAAGAGAATAGATCATCAACGTGCAGGAGAAATTCTTTATCATTATTTCCATTTAATGCATCAAGTAGGTAAATACCAGGAAATTAATTTTATGACTTATAATAATCTTGCCATTATTATAGCACCTGGCCTTACTAATGAATTAAGCCTGTATACTGGCAACAACCTGTTAGATTTGACAAGCTATGTCAGTCAACTAACCCCTGTCTTAGAAAATTACATTGCAGAAACAAAATGGGACTGTGATTTTAAGAAATACCATGCAGACAAATTAGATCATTTAGAAAACACAAGGTATTCTTTACGTGAACAGCTGGAACATATGAAAGAAGCTTCCAGAAAATCGGTTACTACCCCAATGAAAAGTTATATGTTGCAAGCATCCATGATAAAAGCACAAATTGATGCTATAAAAGAAGTGCAACAAGATCATTCCCTTAAAAAGAAAGCGAAAAAAAAATTAGGTAAGCAACTTGATCCCTTGCAAGAAGAGCAAAGTGATCTCCTTTCGAAAATTTCTGAATTGGCGCCCAAAATTAAGGCAATGAACAGTGGACAACAACAAATTCAAAAAGAAATCGATATGCTCACTCACTCAGGAAATCGAGTAACATCATGTGAGAATCCATCTAATAACTCTAATCTTGTTCAATTTAGTATTTTTGAACCAAGTAGTTCTAATGCATGTACGGTGTTACCTACTATTCCTGAAGAAAAAGAAGAGTTTGAAGACCAGGAAGAATACATTCATCAATAACAGAAACACCCCCCAGTAATCAAAAGTTGGGCTAGCAAGCACATAGCCCAACAGTCAAGTAGGAGTTTATATAAGCGAGGCTATAACATGTTTTTATAGAGTTGATATTTTGAATAACAACTCCAGTAGCCATTTTGTGATTATCGAGCTAAAAATTTTTTTGATACTATGTATGTTTCTTCGACATGTAGACCTTTTCCAGATTCTAATTGTTCTTCATCCCGGATCGAGTTTTTAGCAGGTCTAAAAAAGTGAGTTTTCCTCTCTATAGATGAGAAAAAGAGTCTTGGATTATGTAACGAAATCAAATTATTCCATAAATCGCTTGGTGATAAAAACTCACCATGATGGTTTTTGTTGTAAAACTCCATGGAGCGCAATAATGCCTTGCAAAAACTGTTTTTCAAAGCTTGCTCTAAATTGGGTAGGCCATATTTATGGCTCTCGCTCATTAGAGTGCTATGTAAAAAATGAGGTCCACTAAAGGATGCATGGTCAAAATAAATGTGATCATTGATTGTTGCCCAGGGCTTTTCTCCATCCTCTGCTGGAGTGACGAGTCCTCGCAAAAGATCGCGAATTTCTAGTTTTTGATCATCTCCATAGGAAACATCTATTAAATTATCTTCAATGGCGTACATTAAAACCAGCAATTGAATGGAGTGAGAATATTTTCCATGCAGTAGGGCACTGATATCCAAAGTATTTTCCGTGGTATGCGCCCCATCAATGATATGAGAACTTGCTGTTGTATCATTAACAAATCCATACCATTTATAAGAGGACTGACCACAACCAAATTTTTGTAACTCGTCTATGATGGAGAGACTTAATAGGCTATCCAACTTTAAGGGCTGATAAGTGCGTTTAGGAATAGGCCATTGCATGGCTAAATGAGATTCGACTGTATATTCAGTGCTGACAAGCTCGTTTAAATTAGGTGTATGGAATGTATTTTGTACCTTTAAAGTAATGGCATTTTCTAATTCTCGTAGAAGAGTGAAGCATGTTAATGGATCTGCCAGGATTTTTTTATAGGCCGCGAGCGTGTTAGTAATTGCCATTTCTTTGGTGATTTGCTCCTTCGCTGCCTTAGGGTGAAAAAATGAGGGAGATGAACTTTGATTGCAACTTGCTTTATCCGTACTCAGTGGGAGTGATTTATATTCAGATTGATAATAGTCTTTAATTAGGGGCGAAAAAAACCTTAAGTCTTTGAGGGTCAGAGCCGAATTAAATTTGGGGTTTAAAATAATTTGAATTAAATTAAGCATACCCTCCTCTGGAACAAAGATTGTTTCAAGTACGTTATTTTTCATAACTGTATTTGATAAAAACTCTTTAATTGTTCCTTTGTTTTTAGCATGATTCAATAATAAGTCGAGTATTCCTCTACTAGAAACTCGTGCTGCTATTCCAAATAAGCCTATATTATCTGGATAATATCCTGATAAATTGGCGTTATTCTTTAAAAGAATATCTACTATCTCTAAATAATTACAAGGGCAAGCAAGCATCAATGGACTAATGTGTCCCTTTTTTCCGTTCCATTGGGTTAAAGCCTGATTATAATCAAAGCCATGATTTATCATTTTCTCCAGAGTTTTAGCATCATTCATAGCGACCACATAAATGAGAAAAGTGGCTCCGCCTAACACTAAGTCACCGGTGTTTGTTTCAAGATTGACAGAAAAAGTTGCTTTTTTTAATAACTCTATATCATCTTTATTACCTTGATCGATAACTTCATTGATTAATGGTATTATTTTCGAATAAGGTATGGACTCCAGTCTTTTTTTTAGCATTAATAACCTTACATTGGTTACTGGCATTATTTCCGAATACGTTATGGATTTCAGTCTTTTTTTTAGCATTAATAGCCTCTCATTGCTGTTTTTCTAAGTTAAAATATGGTGACAATTCAGTTCGATCAAGGGACAAAATAAGGTCACATGTTATTTTCAATGTATATTCAATAAGTTACAAATTATTCAAATTTTATTCAAATTGAACAAATCAATCCAATTAATTCTACTTATATGTCATATCAAATATTTTGATAATATAGCGCGAGTTTTTACTGAAAAAATGATGTTGAATTGTTGGTTCAGATTCACTATCCTAACAACATAAACTTGATGGTTAATAGCGATTGGGGTGTGACAATCATTAGAACGAAAAGGTACTCTAAGCAATAATCATTACGCCAGCCCTAGCTTTTCAGCAACATTGAGTGGTCTCAATTGACCTTCTGCTACAACTTTAGGCAACATAAATGAAAAGTATCCCAAGAGATTAACATACTTCAGCCCTAATGGTGATAGCCTTTTTTCATCTTCTTCATTTATCACCTCACCTTGTGCGCGTAAATAATCTACTGCAGCCTGCATGTACACTGTATTCCACAATACAATAGCATTAGTTGCTAACCCCAATGCATTGAGCGAGTCTTCTTATCCTTCTCGGTATTTTTCATGAATTTGATCACGTTTTCCCTATAGAGTGCGTGCTAAACTGTGGCAACTTTCACCCTTATTGAGTTCCATCAAAATATGACGTCGGTACTCTTCCCTATTGTTGTTTTAGAATTAAAACTTCTCTTCTAATTTCCTTCTCAAGTTGCTCTTCAGTCGGTAAATACAATTGCTACTTACTCGCAAATATTTGTTTAGCTTTATCTCCGCTTTTTGGGCTTCTAAAAGATGGTTTCAAATTTTATAAAGAATAAATCGACAAAAGAATTTATTGATTTAAACAGATTTGCGTAGGTTTTCCGAAGAAATAAGCACATCCCTATGGCAATGCATCATCGATGATGCTTCAGATGAGCTTCGGGTTTCAAAACCTATTTCAGGAGTCACTTATAAAGTCCCTTCTGATCGATTATGCCCACAAGTTGTTTCCTGTTCCTCTTACATAAGTAATCAATTTACAGAACTACAGCGTTGCATATCAATAAATATGACTGCAATCAATTAAATGGTTGTGAAATATGGTTTAAAATACAATTCCCTAGAGGTACGAGCTATGTACCAATAATGATTGCATGCCTGCTCGCCTACTCCTAATATTAAATCAATAAATAAAGAATTATTAGAAATAATTTAGCAATAACATTCGGGCTCTGTCGAAAATGTTCTGAAGCAAACTAATTTCTTTGCTACTCAACTGTGACTTTGCAGCAAAAAAGCATTGATTCATTATTTTCAGCACAACCTATTAATTTTATTACGACTGCTAGATAATCTTGCTGCCCTTAAGAGGAGCTGTGTTGCTAATGACACCAGCAAAAGAATAGCCCATTGTCATTGAAAAATCACAGGAAGAAGTTGAGCAGATCGTTGCATTGGTGTACTCATCAAACCTACCTGAGGGAATAAAAACTTTTGTCATTGGCTGTATTCACCTGGCCTCTTGGATCCCGCGCGCACTGGTCGAACATAAAATCACTGCATCCAATTTAAAGCAGCTTATCTTTAGCAAAGGAGATAAGGCCACGAAGCAACAACAAGACAAATCTCCAAAGGCAGAACAGAATAACACTGCTGCAGAGGAATCCGAAACCAGCCCTTCTAATGATGAGAGCCATGAGCCCAAAGATCCAAGAGGACTTGGACGCCTTCCACATAGCGCCTACATCATCCTCGTTAACATCAAAGGGAAAAATCTAGCATCTGTTGATAAATACTGGATTGAGAAGTTACGATGCGCTTTGTGCAATGAGTTTTTTTCAGCCAATATTCCAGCTCATGTCCACCAGGAAAAATATCATCCAAGTTTTAAAGCCATGTTAGCCTTACAAAATACTACATGGCCATGCCTTTTAATCGACAAGAATATTTTCAATCGCTCATTGGTTTTCCCATTCCCTCCTCTACCCAATGGCAACTCATGGAAGAATTAGCTGGTTGTGCGTTATTAGTATTCCCAGCATTAGAGATACTCGCCGCTAATGGCTCTTTAATTCACAATGATGATACTGTTCTTCGAATTATAGATACTATTCGTCACAACAGACTAAACCCTGATAAAAAACGAACTGGCATATACACCACAGTACTATTGGCACAAAACAGCGCCCATAAAATAGCACTCTTTTATAACAGCCATTGTTGATATTATTGGGAATATTCAATCTGTTATTCATAATGCCACTTTTGAATACGAGATAAAATTACTCAAAAAAAATATGAATGACTTAATTGACAAAGAACGCCTTCGTAATCGTCATTCCAATAAGGTTATGTTTTTACAGTATCTTGCGATGAATGCTCTCGTTGCATTTTATCTTATCGGTTCCATTATTTGATACGTAAACCATCCGGTGAGCATTGGCGAACTAGTATTCGTAATGGCAGCGTTAACAGCCATTGCAGGCCTAACCAGCAGCCTTGGCAATTGCTTTTTAGCGTTCGTTTATAACATTGGCTTATTACAAGATGGGTTAAATTTATTGAAGCATCAACCCGATGTAGCGGACAATAAAAGCGCTTCTAGCCATACAATATCCAAAGGAAATGTTGAGATAGACGACATAAACCTTACTTGTTTTACTAAAGATTCGTTACGCAGCCAGATTGCTATTGTTCCACAACACTTAAACTTATTTCATCGCAGTATTTTTGAAAATATCGCTTATGGCTGTAGGCACGTGAGTAAAGAGGAAGTCATTGCAGCTGCCAAAAAAGCCAAATGCCATGATTTTATTACCTCACTAGAGCACCAATATGAGACAATTATCGGTGAGCAAGGTGTAAAATTATCAGGAGGTCAACGACAACGTATCGCGATTGCGCGCGCAATTTTAAAAAACGCCCCTATTTTATTGTTTGACGAAGCTACCTCTGCATTGGACTCTGCTACAGAGCAAGCGATACAAGAGGCATTGGAAACCTTACTCAAAGACAAAACCGCCCTTATTATTGCACATCGACTATCGACGCTAAAAGCAATGGATAAAATTTTAGTGCTCGAAAATGGTCCTATTGTAGAATCAGGATCACATAATGAGTTGTTAGCAGTTAAGGAGGCTTATTATAATTATTGGACACAGCAATCAAGTGAATTCATTAGATAGAGACAACCCCCTAGGGTTGCCAGATGAAAGAAAAAGGTAATTTATTATGCTAGCCAAATGTTCTGTTTTTATTGCTACCAGTCTTGATGGTTTTATTGCCCGAAATAATGGGTCTATTGATTGGTTGATGAAAGCAAATACTCTTGTGCCGCCTGGTGAGGATGGAGGCTATAAAGAATTCATATCGACAGTTGACGGACTGATAATGGGGCGGCATTCCTTCGAAATGGTATTATCGTTTGAATCTTGGCCATATGGTGATCTCCCAATAATCGTATTAAGTAGCCAACCCATAGAAATACCTGACCGCTTAAAAACTAATGTTTCCGCGTCATCTGAAACTCCAACTGATTTAGTTAAGCGGTTAACAAAACGAGGTTTTAAACGCCTATATATTGATGGAGGTATTACCATCCAAAATTTTATTGCTGATAATCTGATCAGTGATTTAACGATAACAATCGCTCCGGTATTACTGGGATCTGGTCGTTCGCTATTTGGGCGATTGGTACATGATATTGAACTTGAACATCTTGAAACCAAATGTATTGGCGGTGGTTTTACTCAACTGAAATACCGCATGCATCCTATTGCAGATACCAAAGCTATAAAGAAAAAAATAAGAATAAGGTCTACCTCCTTTATGATGAAATAATTGACTGGTTTGATAGCCATCGTAATAAGGAACTTGATTTGGAAAAATTCTATTTGGATTTTTTACAAAATCATATTCCATCAGAAGGCAGTGTATTAGACGTAGGCTGTGGGACTGGTGAACCAATAGCACAATTTTTAATTAAAAGAGGTTATAAAGTCACAGGTGTAGATGCAAGTAAAAAAATGATTGATTTATGTAATAAACGATTTCCGAATGGAAAATGGTTGCTTTCTGATATGCGCACTCTAAATTTACAAGATAAATTTCATGCTGTAATTGCTTGGCACAGCTTATTTCACTTACCTCATGATGATCAGCGAATGGTATTAAAATCCCTTTCATCTCTGGTCGAACAAAATGGTTTATTACTATTTACTTCAGGCCCCGAATATGGGGAAGTCTGGGGTGATAACGGAGGACATGATTTATATCATGCATCTCTTTCTGCCGAAGAATATACTCAAATCCTTTTAGATTGTCATTTTAAAGTACTTATACACAAAGTGAGAGATCCAGAATGCGGGGAAGCAACAGTATGGGTTGCCCAAAAGAAAGGATAAAAATTATTAAAAATGCTAACTGATAAGCACTTCATAGAATAAAACATTAATAAAAAAAGAAACGATCATACAAAAAATTTTTAATATATTGACTATACCCAGGATGCATTTTCATTTTTGATTTTCCCTTGACTTGCAGGACTGAAAAGCCCTCTCTATTGTGCCATTAGGCAGAAAATTGGATTGCAAATATTTAAAAGACTGTAACCGATCTTCCCCGCCTTCATCTGACAGAAAAATTTGTTCGCAATACACACCTATATCTTCAATGACACGCTGGCAGCGATAGTAGGCTATAGCATCATCGTTTATATTCGTTGGACCATATCCATTATAAAACAATGCCTCATCCTCAAACGGTGTGCGCCCACTATCACCAAGACCAGAACCAATAAACATTAGATCACGTTCTTTAGGAGCAAAAAGGAGTGTATCCCAGTCAACCACATACAGTGCACCTCCTTCGTCAATGAACAAGTTCCATCCATGAATGTCCGCGTGGCATAAAATATTTTCATGAGGTTGTTTTTGTAGCTTGCTTGCAAGATGTTCGGCACACCTGATCAGTTCAAGAATTTCCCCTTTTTGAGATTTCAAAAACAATGCCATTTTAGTTGCAATTGGTTCTTCAAAAACCTCATTATCGATGCGTCCAAGGAATACCCTTACCGTCTGGTGCCATTTGGAAGAAAATGTTTCCGTTTGTACACCAGTTGTTATTGTTTGGGGAATATCAGCGCTGTGAAATCTTTTCATGGTTGCACCAAATTCAATCCACTGCTTATCTGACAAATTCACTTCCACACCGTTACGTCCCTTCACGTAAGGATATATAACTACCTTGAACGATGCCAAGCTTGTCCAAAATTGCCCATCCGTTGTTGTAAGAGGCGGAATCACTTGTCTGAAACCTAAGTCAGCAAGGTACTTCGGAACCAACACCGAAGCTTCATTAAATTCCCCGCTCCTTAACTTTAGAAAATAATCCCGTTCCGTGCTCGTTGTAACACGATATACAGCCGTATTAAGATCAGCGCCGAGAGGAAGAAAGAAGATTTTGTCCACATCCAATCCATATACATTCCGTAAACATCTAACGATTTCTTCGTCTTTGAGATCAGGTTTTATCAGCATCTTAAGTCACCAAAGTTCATCAAAATCATAATCAGCACGCCTTCTCCCCAAAGGTTCAATTAAAGAAAATATTATAGCTATTTTATAACTACCACTAACAATATCTATGAAATATTATTTAGTCATTTGTATCTATCATTCATTGAATAATCCGTTATCGTTTTATTACTTCATCAACACAATCATAATTAAGATTATTTTTCAGAGTGATCTATAAGTCCATAAAATGATTATGATTTTAAAAAATAAACAATTGTTCAAACTTTATTAAGGCGTGTTGATAATCTCCCCCCTTACGTACCGCGACTTGTTCGGCGTTGTTGCAGCTTACTGTTTGAATACTTTGAATTCATTTATCGCATTGAAATTAAAAGTAAATCTGAGTTATCATAACCACGCATGAGTTATAAAAGAACACGATGTATATTTCTTCAAACGAACCAACTGCACCACGATATATCCATATCAACCCTCAAACAAACAAAGTTCATCTCCTGGTTCCAATTAGTTATGGGGATGAAATCAATCACGCTGATGGTTGTGATAAGACTACCGCAGCATTGCAAGATTTGTTTAATAGAGAGGCACTGGATGAATTAGATACATATCAGCATACCCTACAATTAGATATTCAATTACTGGACGAAGGCAGCGAACAGCGTATCGCCAAAGAAGAACGGCTTATACAGAGCATATAGCTGATAGTTTATCAGCTCGGCTTTGTTTTTAATCCAAAGTTTGCTTGTAAAATCGTAGTGCTAAAAATAATGAAACACACATAAAGAGTAATATGGGTCCTAAATCAATCATTACCTCATGAAAACCTATACCTTTTAGCATCATGCCACGAACAATATTATTAAAATGAGTCAGCGGCAAAAGATTACCTATAAATTGAGCCCAATAGGGCATCCCCTTAAAGGGAAAAGCGAAACCCGATAACAATAAAGAAGGCATCATGAATAGGGTACTTAGCTGACTCGCCTCAAGCTGATTTTTAGCAAAAGTCGAAAAAAGGATACCCACAAATAAATTAGCTAAAATAAAAGGAAGAATGATAAGGAGGAATAACCATAAACTGCCCAAAAACGGGATTCTAAAAAACGAAACGGCAATTATCAAGATGATAAATACTTGCAGATATCCAATTACAATCAAAGGCAAAGATTTGCCTATCATTACTTCAAGAGGTTTTAATGAAGTAGCTAATAAACATTCCCAATTCCCTCTTTCGCGTTCTCTTGCTAATGCCATGGCTGAAACCATGACAAAAGTCATACTCAAAACTAATCCTAATAAGCCTGGAACTATATTATATTGAGTGATTGCACTGGCATTATAATTAATATGAGTACGCAACTCTGCTGGAGTTTGATGTTGAATCGGTTCATGTATTGAACCTATCAGATCATTATTAAATACTGTACTCATTAAATTATTAGATGCAGATAAAGCGTAAACTACAGATACTGGATCCGTGCCATCAGCTTCTAACAACGCCGCAGGGTGTTCTTTCCTTATCAATTTACGTGAAAAATCACTAGGAATAGTTAAGATAAATTTCACTTGATTAGTGGAAAGTAAATACTGTGCTTCTTTTTCAGTGTGTGGAAAATAAACAAATTTAAAATAATTCGTATTTTCCAATCCATGAATTAAAGTACGTGCGAAAGGACCTTGATCATAATTCATTAAAGCGGTAGGCAAATGTTTAGGATTTACATTAATAGCCAATCCAAATAATAGTAATTGAATAATGGGTAAACCAATAATCAGGGCCATAGTAAATCGATCGCGTTTAAGTTGCACAAATTCCTTAACAACTAAACCATGCAGACGAAATAATGAAAATCTAGCCATTCACCGACCTTTGCTTATTTTAGAGTGAACCAAGTGAATAAAAACTTCCTCTAAATTTGCTGTTACCGCATTCCATTGATAATTAGGATATGCGTCTATTAATTCCTTTAATAAAAAAGCATTGCTATCGCATACTCTTAAGCTATTACCCCAATGTACAACCTGCTCCACTTGAGATTTATTTTGCAGTTCATTAGCCAAATGAGCAAGGTTACTTCCCTCTACCAAAAATGCAAATAGTTTCACTTGCTGCATCATTTGATCTAAAGTACCTTGAATCATTAATTCGCCATTGACAATATAGGCCAATCTATTACATTTTTCTGCCTCATCCATATAATGAGTACTCACTAAAACAGTAATCCCCGTAGTGGTTAAATAAGAGATGTATGACCAAAATGCTTGTCTGGTTTTTGGATCTACGCCAGAAGTGGGTTCATCCAATAACAATAATCTAGGTTGATGTATTAATGCCGCAGCTAAAGACACCTGCTGCTTCCAACCACCAGATAAATTTCCTGCCAAGACGTTGCGATAAGGATGTAGGTTAAGATCGCCTATGATCTCATTGATACGATTAAGGTAGTTTTTTTCATTATTAGCACGCGCAATAAATTTAAGATTTTCCTCAACTGTTAAATCTTGATAAAGACTAAAGGTCTGGGGAACATACCCTAAAGAGGATTTAATTAATGCAGCCTGAGAAATCACATCATAGCCCAAACAAGTGCCGCGTCCTTTATCGGGCTGAATTAAACCGCAAAGCATACGAATAGTAGTCGTTTTTCCGCTTCCATTAGACCCGAGAAAACCAAAGATTTCACCTTGTTTTATTTGTAAAGAAAGCTCATTAACAGCCATTTTGCCGTTAAATTGCTTGCTTAAACCATAAACATCTATAATCCATTGCTCATTCATGACTTGCATAATTTATAGTCACAGGTTGCCCTGGATGAACATGAAACGCATCCTGGGTTCTAAACTTGGCTTCAATACGATAGGTTAGTTTCTCATGGGTTTGATCACTATAAATGACCGGTGGAGTGAACTCCACAGAAGGTGAGATATAATCGATTTGAGCCTTGTATGACTCTTTATGGCCAGCATTAAAAACGGATATTTGCTGCCCTAATTGTAGCGCACTAACGTCAAGCCCATTAACATAAAAAATTGCTTTTACATCTTCTGGAGCCAATAAAGAAAGCACTGCTTGATTGGCATGAGTATATTCACCAATTCGATAATAAATATCAAAAACCATTCCATCTATAGGTGCCACGCTATTATTTTGTTGGAGGCGCCATTGCGCCTGCTTTAAATTCAGGCTAAGTGCTGACAAATCATCCTCTGCTTGCGCAAGTTGTGCTAATAAAACATCATATTTTGATTTTTCTTGATCGAGTAAAGATTGTTGTATGGCTTTTATCTCTATTAATTTCTTGTTCCTTTCATAGGTAACTTTTGCATAAGCTAGTTTAGCAATTATTGCATCTCGGGCATTCTGCGCTTGTTTGACACGCGCATGGGCGATTTGCTCTTCTTTTAATTCAGGCTCCACCTCTAGGTTGAACAATAACTGCCCCCGTTTAACAGGAGTACCTCTTGTCACATTAAGTCTAATTAAACGACCTGAAACACTGGTTGCGATATAAGTATAACGCCCTTCAACATACCCATTCACCTGCTTTAAAGGTTGTCTAGAACAGGAACAATTCATTAGGCTAATAATTAATAGAAAAAAAACACACCTAAGCATTTGCTTCTCGCAGTTGATTCAATCGCTCTAAACTCGCCAACACTGATTCAGAACTTAAACCAAAATCGATAATACACGCTACTTCATTAACATCCGCTTCTTTTACCTTATTCAACATTGTTTGGCATTGCTCCATATCGCCAATCAGACTACGTTCTTGTAAGTAACGTTCAAAGGCAAAATCAAATAACTCTTCTTTTTGCTCGTCACTAAATTGATTTACATCTAGAGCAACATCGCCATGTTGGCTGTAATTAGCGAGCAACTCAATAGTACCTCGTAGGTAGGTCCGAAAAGGCTCTAAAACTGAAGTCCGCGCTTCAACAACTGATTCACCTACAAAAGTATGTAAGAACAAAGAAACCTTTTTGGGTTTAAAATGATGTCTCGCCAAGGTGTTTCTATATAATTTAATTTTGCTGGCTAGTTCTGTTAAATCCTGAGTTAATAAGCAGGTCAAAATGTGGGCATCGATTTCGGCAGCCTGTCTGAAGGTATCAGGGTTACCAATAGCAGTAAGCCATACAGGCAATTCTCTTTGTATGGGTCTTGGAAACGAACGCACTTGAATAGAATTTCCATGTCCATTAACCCGTGTAATTGCATCTCCTTTCCATAATTGTCGCACTATGGGAATTTGAGATAATAAATATTCCTTTCTTTGCTCATAATTTTCTGGTGCCAGTACAAAATCATCCACATGCCAACCTGAGGCAAAAGATAGCTCCACTCGTCCTTGGGATAATTGATCCACTACCGACCATTCTTCCACTACTCTTAAAGGATCGTGTAAAGGAAGTACGACACTCCCCGCCCTTAAACTTAATTGTTTCGTCATAGTCGCCAAAGCAGCAGAAATAACTGAGGGATTGGGAAAATTTCCTCCCATTGCATTGAAATGACGCTCAGGAATCCAGACGGCTTTAAAGCCATGCTGATCGGCAAATTGCACTGCTTTTTTGATTAATTCATATTTGCCTTCAACTGGATCTTGCAAAGCAAAGAAAAATAAAGTGAAATCCAAAGCTTGTTTTTTTCCAGGAGTAATTGGCTTGATAGTTGCTAGATACCGAGCTAAGTCCTGAATGGTGGGATATTCGAATAAAAGAGTGGGCTCAAGCCTGGTTTCTAATAAAATCTCCAAGTTACCTGAAATAGTAATTGCCGTTTGCGAATCTAAACCTAACTGGGCTAAAGGAACATCTATGAGAATTTCATCTGGGTTAACCTCTAACTCATCTGCAATATGCGTTATTAGCCAGTCTTCAAAAAATGGTGTGTCGTACATTTATTTTCCTATCACATCTAAAGCACCAGCAAGATAAAGCTGTTTGCATTGAGCTCTTTTTAACTTGCCACTACTGGTTTTTAATAAGGAGCCTTTCGCGATAAATACTACCTGAGCTTCTATACCGTGCTCGCTAAGCAACGTTTCCAACACAACCTTTCTGACCTCGCAAAGATCATTGTGATGGGTGTTAGGTCTCATTTCAACTAATAAAACAACTTCTTCCAATTCATCCCTGGTAACACCAAAAGCAACAATACCTGCTTTAAGCAAACTATGGCAATCTATTACAGATTGCTCTAAATCATGAGCATGGATATTCCGTCCACGTATAATGATTAAGTCTTTACTTCTTCCACATACATATAACTCGCCTTCTTTAATAAAACCCAAATCGCCGGTTTTGAGAAAAACTCTACCTGCCAAATCTATAAATAAATTATGATTTAATTCAGGCCTACGCCAATATCCCTGTGTCACATTAGTACCACTAATGCAAATTTCACCCACCTGATTATCCACTAGTGATTGATTTGTCTCAGGATCAATTATAGCTAGAGATAAACCAAGGCCAGGCTTACCACAACTGACATATGTTTTTGAATGATTATCTACAACCATGCTCATTGTTTTAGGGGTTTCAGTTGTGGGACCTCCCGAGACAAATAAAGTAGCTTCGGCTAAACCATATGTTGGGAAAAAACTTTGCTTACGAAAACCATACGCAGCAAAAGCATCAGCAAATTGCTCTAAAGTTTTTTCATAAACTGGCTCAGCACCATTCAAGGCAATAGTCCATGTACTTAAATCAATACCCTCTAGTTCATGAGCCTTAATTTTTTTAGTACATAGCCTATAAGCAAAATTTGGTCCTACACTGACTCGCGCCTGATAACGAGAAATAGCCTTTAGCCAGCGAGCTGGGCGCTGTAAAAAATGCAAAGGCGACATAAAGGTTAAAGTAGATTGATACAACGCAGGCGTAATAATGCATCCCAATAGCCCCATATCATGATAATGAGGCAACCAGCTAACCAAATTAAGGCCTTCATGCACTGCATTAAGAGCAGTGGCAATCATTTTTGCATTATGTATTACATTATCATGCGTGATAATCACCCCTTTTGGATCAGCTGTTGAACCCGATGTATATTGCAAAAAAGCAATATGGTCTGAATGAAGATTGGGTCGCGTGAAAGAATAGCCGAGATAAGAATCATGGTAGTTAACAAGCGATATACGCACAATAGAAAGATAAGGGTTCTCCGCAAAATCTTCTGTGGTTAAAACCAACTCGGCTTGAGCGTCTTTTATCAAGTTGACTATACGTCGCCAAGATCTTTCATCGCGAGGAGTATTGGCGGGCACAGCAATAAAGCCCCCTAAAATACAGCCCCAAAAAGCAATGAGGAATTCTAAACCACTATTAAAAAGTAATATTACTCTTGCGCCTTGTTTAATTTGTGATTGCAAATAGGCGGCAAGACCCTGAGCTTTACTGTAGATTTGTTCAAAATACAAACAAACTTCTTCCCGCTCTCCGTCTTTTAAATAACGAGCGTATAAATGATTTGGGGCCTTAGATACCGCCTCTGCCAGTATAGCTCCTAAATTTAAATAATTTTGCTTGTAGTTCATAAGAAATTCTTATATTTTTCACACCCTGCGCATTATTGCTAACACATTGAAAAAAGTATAGTTTTTTATGGATGTTTTATGAAATATTCAACAAACAATGATTTGCTCGCTTTAGTAGGAATCGGTTTAAGGCTTCCAGGAGCCAAACATCCTGAAGCGTTTTGGGAGTTACTCACGAAGGAAATCTGCACCGTAAACAAAAAATCTCGTCCGGGATTAATGCAAGCGGAATATTATTCTTTATTAGAAAATATTGATCAATTTGACGCAGATTTTTTTAACATCCCTGCCAATGAAGCACAAGCGATGGATCCTCAGCAACGTTTGCTGTTGGAAGTAAGTGTCGAAGCACTACATGATGCCCACATAAAACCATCATCCACCAAAGGAAAAAAAATCGGCGTTTTTGTTGGAATTTCTAATGCCGATTATTCTGCCATCACTTTTGCCAACCCTAGTCTGATAGATGCTTATGCCCTAACAGGCATATCTCCCAGCATCTGTTCCAATCGTATCGCTTATTTTTTTGATTGGCATGGTCCTGCATTAACCATAGACACAGCCTGCTCTTCTTCATTAACAGCACTTCATCTGGCAAGAACAAGTCTATTAAATGGCGAAGCTAATGCGGCGTTAGTCGCTGGAGCCAATTTAATTCTAACCCCTCATGTGCAAACAGGATACGCACAAGCAGCCGCATTATCGCCTGAAGGCTTGTGTCGTGCCTTTGATGCTGGAGCTAATGGTGTAGTGCGCGGTGAAGGAGTTGCTGCTGTATATTTAAAACGTTTAGAGGATGCGAAAGCAGATGGAGATAGAATTTATTGTGTAATTGCTGGGACGGGCGTTGCACAAGATGGTCAAACCAATGGCTTAACCGCACCTAACCCTCTAGGGCAAAAGCGCGCAATTCAAGCAGCATTAAATGCAGCAGGTATCAAACCTCACCAAATAGACTATGTTGAAACTCATGGTACAGGGACGTTACTTGGCGATCCTGTAGAAGCTAAAGCTTTAGCTGAGGTATATAGTGAGCTAAGACCTCAAGGACAAGTCCTTAAAATAGGCTCTGTCAAAACGAACTTAGGACATTTAGAAGCAGCTGCAGGTCTTTTTGGATTCATAAAAGCAGCATTATGTATTTATAAAAAACAACTGGTAGCCAGTTTACATTTCGCTAATCCTAACCCCTACATTCCCTTTACTGAATACAAATTAGCGGTTCAAACACAAAATGAAGCCTGGGTTAGCGACACCTATTGTGCAGGTGTTAGCTCCTTTGGTTTTGGCGGTACTAATGTTCATATCATTGCTTTAGCAGATAGAGCATCCCCAGCTCAAGAAAAACCCTTTCAATCCTATCCTTTAAAAAGTTATATTTTGCCTATTTCTGCTAAAAATAACCCTGGTTTATCGGTTGGGTTAGAAAGCTGGAAACAAACACTGAATCAAATACCAGTGTCACAATGGCATCATCAAATTGCCAATGGTGTTCGGAGTTATGATGAAATGAATTATCGTAACGCCTATGTGTTTCGCAATAAAGAAGAACTTCAACAACTGCTCCCATCCGCAGTGCAGAAAAAAAGGAGATCACAACCCAAGGTTGCCTTTATATTTTCCGGGATGGGTTCTCAATCACTAGCCATGGGGCGTGTTTTATTAACTATTCACCCCTTTAGAGAGGCGATTATACAATGCGATAAGGTACTAAAAGAACTATTAAATTGGTCTTTATATTCCATTCTTAAGGGCAACAGTTCCATGAATCCGGAAGATAATCCGGAAGTAGCACAAGTCCTTATTTTTTCGATACAAATCGCGTTATTTGAAACATTTAAATGCTTCGGGGTAAAACCCACTGCCGTTGTGGGCAGTAGTATGGGCGAAGTAGCGGCAGCCTATGCAGCCGGGTATTTTGATTTAAAAACCGCAGCGCACCTTTTTGTTACACGCATTCGATTATTAGTAAGCCGTATTGATACAGGGGCAATAGCGGTAGTTTTTTTATCACCACAAGAAGCCAGTGAGTGGGTAGTTCAATTTCCTAAACTATGGCTAGCAGCTCATAATGCCCCCAATCAAGTGCTTATTGCTGGCGATATAAATTCCATAGATCAGTTGCTTGCCCGCCTAGAAAATGAAAAAATCAATGCCAAGAAACTTAAAGGAGGCTCAGCACCATCACATACACCTTTAATTAATCCCATTAAAAAAGATTTCTTCCATTTACTAAGCTCATTAACGACTCAAACACCACATACTTCTTTTTATTCCACAGTGACTGGGGCTAAATATCAAGATAGCCTGGACCAAGAATACTGGTGGAAAAACCTCAGCGGACCTATTCATTATTTAGAAGCCATTAGTTCCCTAGAAAAAGAACAACAGCCCATTTATATTGAATTAAGTCCTCATCCTGTATTAATTGCCAACACATTAGCTATAGTTCAAGGTGCTCGCGAAGAGGTAGAGCTACTTCCTTGTTTAACACGAGAAGATACAGACGAAGTTACGTTTCTCAATTGTCTTGGCCAGCTTTATAAAGCCAATTCTTCTATTAACTGGGAGATTCTATATCCACCCTGTTATCAAGATCCTTCGCTTGCTCTGCCTATGTATCCCTGGAATCATCATTCTTATTGGAAAGAACAGCCTAAGACACAAGTTGCTGTCCAGGAGCAAGATAGTGCTTCTTATAGTGATTATCCTTTAAGGCAGACAGTTCTCTCTTTAAGGGAAAAATTAAAGCAAACTCTATGGCTTGAAGAGTACTTAAGCAACAAACTGGCACAGGCTTTAAAAATTCCACAAACCAATATTCAACTAGACCAATCATTAAAAGACCTAGGCATAGGATCATTAATTGGTATGGATTTATATAATAGGTTGAAAAATGATTTCGGCGTTACCATGCCTATAGCCTTTTTTCTAAGTGGGCCGAGTTTAAAAAATATTGCCCAAGAAGTGCTAACGAAACTATTAGAAACCCCAACTGCCCTGAGAATCACCAAGCAACCCAACCAAACAAATGTGCTTCTTTCTTTTGGGCAAGAACGACTATTATTTATACAACAACTAATAGACAAGCCTTATGTTTATCACATTCCTATTAGAATAGAACTCACAGGTCAATTGAATATAGAAGCCTTAAAACAAGCATTCGCAGGCTTGTTAGCCAGACACCAAATACTACGTACCGTTTATCAAAAAGATCAGGGTCAATTTAACGCAGTAGTAGTGCCACAATCTGATTTTGATTTTCATCATCAGCAGCTTGATTTTTCTAATGAAGAAGAATTAACTAGAACTCTTTATGAATGCGCCATAAAACCATTTAATTACGCCAATCAAGCGCTTCTTCGAGTTCACGTCTTTACTCTAATGACAAACCCAGATAGACATACTTTAATCTTAACCATTCATCATTTAGTTGCCGATGGTTGGGGATTAAAAGTTTTGCTGCATGATCTTACTCTTTTATATAACCATCAGCTCAACCAGAACACTCCGCCTCCAAAACCGCTTCCCTTTCAATTTTCAGATTATGCTTTTTGGCAAAAGCAACAATGGCAACAAGGTGCCTGGGAAAACCAATTAAATTATTGGCAAGAACGTTTAGAAAATTGCCCTATAGAAAGTAGTTTTGCGCTTGATGAACCACGCCCTGAACAACAAAGTTTTAATGGAGAACGACGTGTTTTCATTATCACTCAGCAAGAAAAAAAGAATATTGATGCTTTTTGTACCGCACAAGGGATAACACCCTTTATGTTGCTTACTACTTTGGTTGGTATTTTGCTGTATAGAACTACAGGCCATACCGATATAGTGTTAGGAACTCCTGTGGCAGGGAGACAAGAGCCAGGAACGGAACAGTTGGTGGGTTGTTTGCTTAACATGATTCCATTAAGGCTCCAATTTGAGCCTCAGGAACCGGTAAGCTCTTTACTTAACCTGGTCAATCAAGAAGTGGTTAATGCATTAGCCCATCAAGAAATACCATTAGAAAAAATATTGGAGGCTCTTGAGGTTCCTAGACGTCTAAGCCATTCCCCCTTGTTTCAAGTAGTAGTTGCTTTTCATGCACCAGTTCCTTTACAGCAATTTGCGACGTTAACCGCACATTTAATTGATCTTGATTTAAAAACAGCTAAATTTGATGTCTCGTTTTCTTTTATTGAGAAAGAAGAAACGCTTGAAGGCGTAATAGAATATAATACTGATTTGTTTACTCAAACGACAGTAGAGCATTGGCTTATCGCATTTCACAATGTATTGCATGCTATTTTAAATTCAGTAACAGAATACACTATAGATAGTTTGCCACTAGAAGATCCGCTCAAGTTAGAGCACAGAATTCAAACGATTAAAAAAGAATTAGCTGGCAAAAGCCATTACTGCCCTATTTTGGTTACCCAACATGTTTCTTATCAAATAGCTCAATGCCCTGATGCTATTGCCATAAGTAATGATACTGACTCTTGGACTTATAATGAGCTGCAGCAAATGGCAGAGCGATGTGCGTATCAATTGCAACAATCATCTATTAAAGCGCATACAATTGCCTTATGTATGCCAGCGGGTCTTGAGCTTATTGCGGTACAATGGGCCTCGTGGTTAATCAATGCATGCTTCGTTAGCATTGATCCCAATTTATCTTCTACCCAAATTAATCAGATTTTAACTTCTACCAAAGCAGATTGTATCATTTATCAAACAGAATGCCCTGATGTAAAGATACCGGCGCTTTCTTGGGATAAAATAAAAGCAACGAAGAATAAATCCCCTCTTTTATTGAGCAAAATTATTCCCGAAGACAAAGCTTACCTGATGCTTACCTCGGGAACCACGGGTACACCCAAGGTTATAGAAATAACGCATGCTTCTTTGGCCCATCTGGTTAACTGGCATCTTGAGACTTATAAAAACACCTCGCATTCTCAATGCAGCCAGTTGGCTGGAATTAGTTTTGATGCCTCGTTGTGGGAAATTTGGACCGCATTAAGTGCAGGCAGTACACTCCATATTCCTAATCCTGAAATAAAACACGATTTACATCATTTACATCAATGGATACATGAAAAGCAAATTAGCCATTGCTTTTTACCTACTCCTTTGTTCGAATTATGTAGTGATTTAGATTGGCGACAATCCAATTTAGAGTATGTATTTACTGGTGGTGATCGCCTACGTATTTGGCCAAACAGTAATTGGCCATGCCAAGTAATTAATCATTATGGGCCCGCGGAATGTACTGTTGTCAGCTCCTCTTTAAATCTCACTGAAAAGAAAAAGCCCACAGCAACTCATCCAGGGATAGGCAAAGCTATAGGCTATAACGTCTTGCTTTTATTAAATGCGGCGCAGCAACCTGTTCCTCCCGGCTTTATAGGAGAAATATATATAGCCGGTCCAAGTGTCGGCTTAGGCTATCGCACCCCAGATAAAAATCATAGCTTTATACCTAATCTTTTTGGTTCTGGCATTTTATATAAGACAGGTGATTTCGCACGTCAGGACAAGTATGGTTTTTTTGAGTTTCTGGGCCGCAGAGATCAGCAAATAAAAATTAATGGGGTACGAATTGAGCTTGCGGAAATTGAATTGATTATCAGTACTCTTCCTTATATACAACAAGTAGAATTATTGGTATTAGAAGAGAAGCAACTAGCTTGCTTTATTACACTAAAAGAACATCCTGGTACACCGCCAATAACAGAGATTCCTAATCATGTTAAAGCAGCAATAAAACAGCAACTCGGTCCTTATAAAGTTCCTGGTCTAATTCAGGTATTGGAAAAAATGCCGGTAACCGCCAATGGAAAAATAGATAGAAAACGTTTGGCTTTACAAACATGTCCCATAGAAAAATCAGTCATTGATCCTAATAATACCATTGTTAATCGCTTATTAACTTTGTTAAAAACAGTACTTAAGAACGAAAAAATCACTCCAGACAGCCATTTTTTTGCTTATGGTGGAAATTCTATTTTAGCAATGCAATTTATTGCCTTAATCCAGCAACATTTTCATATTGAACTTTCAGTTAAAGAACTATTTGCAAACCCCAATTTGCATCAAATGGCGCAAATCATTGAGGCCAGGCAAAAAACACGCATCCCAGCATTGATTCCTGACCCTGAACAGCACTATGTACCGTTTCCATTGACGGATATTCAGCAGGCCTATTGGATTGGCCGCCGTAGTGATCTCGCAGGCGGTGGAGTGTCGGCGCAAATCTATTTAGAAATTGACGCTCACACTTTAGATATAAAGTATCTACAACAGGCAGTTAATGGCTTAATTGCTCGACATGCCATGCTGCGCACCTTGATCAATGACGAAGGATTACAATATACCTTAGAAAAAGTGCCTGGCTATGTTATAGAGACTCATGACCTTAGCCAATCCCCAAATTGGCTTTTAGAGCAACGTAACCATTTATCACATCATTATTTTAACGCCAATCAATGGCCTTTATTTAGGTTAAGTATTTCTACGGATTATCAGCAATTTTACCGCATTCATTTTAATATCGATGGATTAATCGCTGATGCACATAGCTTAAAGATATTGTTAGATGATTTATGGAATCTCTATCAGGGAAAGTCATTGATACCTTTGAGCTTAAGCTTTAGAGATTATCTAATCTATACTATAACGCAGTTACCTCCTAAAGAAGAATCTAAGCAGTACTGGTTAAAACGTCTTTCATATATTGCTCAAGCGCCCCAATTACCGCTCTTAAATAAAGTGGTATCTCAGCCTGTTTTTAAGCGAAAATCCAAAATCGTTCCTGCAAACATTTGGGGCGCTTTGAAAGAACAAGCTAAAAACCACCACTTATCCCCTTCGACTGTTTTACTTACCGCCTTTAGCACCGTTCTAGCTCGGTGGAGCGAGCACCCTGAGTTTACCTTGATGCTTACGGTGTTTAATCGACGCATGGTTCATCCTGAAGTTTCTTCAATAGTTGGCGATTTCACGACTGTATTACCTTTTAGTACGTCAGTAAGTTACCACCAACCATTCATCCAGTATGCGAAAGAAATTCAAGATACAGTACTAGATAATTTAGAACATAGTGATGTGGGAGGCATATGGATACTCAGAGAGTTGCATAAACAAGGAAAAGGCCCTTTTCCGGTAGTCTTTACCTCATTTCTCAGTGAAGACTTTGATACTCAGGCAACTCCTTTTGGTACCATAGCATACAGCTTAACCCAAACCCCACAAGTATGGCTTGACCATCAGGTATCGGAATATCAAGGCGAGTTACATTTTAACTGGGATTATAACGCCCCTTTATTTGCCAAAAAAACCATAGAAGATTTGTTTCTGGCTTATTGCGATCTATTAGAGCGTTTAGCTGAGAATGCTGCTTTATGGGAGAGGGAAAAACTCGATATAGGCCATCCTAAGTTACGTCAATCTCTACAACAAGCCACTCATCTTACTCCTGTCCCAGCAAGCAATATGGATTTATATTCCCTATTTGAACGTCATGAACACGATGATGCAGAAGCGCTTATTACACCAACTCAGTCTATCACCTATAAAAAATTGCATGATTTAGTAAAACAAGGGCGAACTGTATTGCAACACTATGGAATACAAATCGGTGATAAAGTAGCACTATGCCTCCCCAAGTCTATAGAGCAAATTGCAGCTGTATTAGCTATTTTGGCAGAAGGCGCTTGTTTTGTCCCTCTCGGACTCAATCAACCAAATCATCGAATGGATCATATTTTAAAACAAGCGCAAGCTAGATTTCTTTTAGTCCACGAAGAACATGCGCTGCAAGAAAAATTAATTACTATTTACTGGACCAAAGAATTAAGCCAAGCCCAACCCTGTACAACACCAAGAGCCTCGTCTAATCCCAAATCTCTGGCCTATATTATCTTTACTTCAGGCTCGACCGGAATGCCCAAGGGTGTACAAATACAACACCAAGCCGTGGTGCCTACTTTATTAGCCGTCAATGAACTAGTAAAGCTGAATACCAAAGATACTATTTTATACAGTGCCGATTTAAGCTTTGATCTTGCTATTTATGATATTTTTGGGGCTTTTTTAGCTAAAGCTCGAACCGCCATTCCCGAAGCGATAGAAAACAAAAATATTGATGAATTAGCCTCTTTTGCTCGCCGTGCCTCCGTGAGCATTTGGAATTCAGTCCCGACCCTATTTCATATGTATTTTGGGTTAGCTACAAAACAAAAACAATATGAAATACCAAGCCTGCGTTGTGTACTGCTCAGCGGTGATTGGCTCTGCGTCAAAATGTGCCAACAAGTTCGTTCACAGCTTCCTTATGTTCGTCTAATCAGTTTAGGAGGGGCTACAGAAGCATCCATCTGGTCTATTTATTACCCAATTGATAAGGTAGATCCCCACTGGCAAAGCATCCCCTATGGCACAGCATTACCAGGGCAGCAGGTCTTGGTATACAACAACCAAATGGAACTCTGCCCTCCTTTGGTCAGTGGTAATTTGTATATAGCTGGAGTGGGATTGTCTTTAGGATATACTAATGACCCTACCATGAATTCTAAAAAATTTATTGAGCACCAAGGTATTCGTTTATACGATACAGGTGACAGAGGGAGATACCTACCTGACTTCTCTGTAGAGTTTTTAGGCCGAAGGGATAACCAAGTTAAAATCCAAGGATATCGTATTGAATTAGGCGAAATTGAACATCAACTAAAAATGAGTCCCGCTATTAAGGAAGCGATTGTTTTAGCCTCAGGTAAGCCGCGCGAAGAAAAAACACTGGTCGCTTATATAGAATGCTATGATGTGCAACAAAACCTGGAGGAACTAAATTTAGCAGAGTATTTGACTCATTATTTACCTTTTTACATGATTCCTCGTTGTTTTATCAAACAAGAATATTGGCCTTTAAATAGCAATGGAAAAATTGATAGAAAACAACTTCCTGAACCTCAAACCACTTCTATCATTAAACAACCCATAAAAGAAACGGCAGTTAAAGAGCAATTAAGAACGATTATTCAATCTATCCTGAAAATAAATGACTTAGAAGATGAAAAAGAATTTTTAACTCTAGGGGCTAATTCAATAGATTTAGTGCTTATCAGCAATAGATTGCAAGAGCAATTTGGTTTTTCTCCTGGAATGTCTGAGATGTTTCGTCTCAAAAATTTGGAGTTATTAACTCAATATTATCAAGAACATCAAGGCAGAAACAAAACCATACACAGGTCTCTATTAGCAGGTAAAGAAAGAGAGCAATTTAAATTAAGTAAAAAATGGATACGGGCTTTGGTAGGCGAACAGATTACTCTTCACCCTGAGGGAGCCGTACATCCGATTAAGACTCAATCATCACGCCAATTCGCAGGCAAACCTTTATCCAAGCAACAATTAACGCAGCTATTAGCTATTTTAAGTCAAAGCCAACAGGGGCAAGAATTTAAGGCTCATTACCCTTCCGCAGGCTCTCTCTTCCCGGTACAAACCTATCTTATGATTAAAAAGAATAGCGTAGAAGACATTGACCAAGGAGTTTATTATTTTCATCCTCTTGAAAACCAGCTAATTAAACTCAACACACAAACTGCCAGAGCGGATCAAGTTCACTTGGCAATGAATATTCCCATTGGTGAGCAATCCTGCTGTTCTTTGTTTTTTTTCAATTCCTTAGATGCTATAGAGCCTTTATATGCTGAATCCTCATTGCAATATGGTCTTATTGAAGCAGGTGCAATGACACAATTGTTGCGAATGCATGCAAGCACTCTAAAAATAGGCATCTGTTCTATTGGCCAGGTCAATATCGATTTAATAAAAACATTAGCTCAATTGAATTCGCGCTATCAATTTCTACATGCCCTAGAAGTCGGTACATTAATTACTGAAGAACAATCTGAAGCCTGGGAGGAGCTCACTTTCTAATGAAGATCAATAACGAATTACATGAATTAATACAGACATTAAAAGCCTTAGGGGTGCAACTCCAGGTTTCTGGTGATCAATTGCACATTAAGGCGCCGCCTAAATCACTTGATGAGCCTACCAAAGAGCGTATTCGAACGAATAAAAAACAATTAATTGCTCATTTAAAGCGAGCACATCAAAAATATATCCCCTCCCTAGATTCGCAAAAGGGTATTTGGTTGTTACAACAATTAGCACCTGAGGCTGCAACCTATAATATTGCCGGTTGTTACGAAATCAAAGGAGAGCTCAATATTCAGGCCTTGCAACAAAGTCTGGCGACACTGCAATTAAAACATGAATTACTCCGCTGCTCTGCGGCTTGGCTAAATGACGATTTATTCTTTATTGAGGACTGCCAAACACCTATTCCACTGCAGGTTCACCAACTTGCTGCTCGTAATTTAGATATCACATTACAAGAACAATTGAATACTGCTTTTGACGTTCAATCAGCGCCTTTAGCCAAAGTGTTTATTAATCAAATTAGTGAGAAATCAGAATTATTTTATTTACATATAGTGCTTCAACACTTAATTGCTGACGCTTGGTCTTGCGGCATTTTGGCCAAAGACTTAGCCTTTAATTATTGGCAATTATCCCAAGGACTAAGTGTTGAGGTTGAACAACCAGCTTATCAATTTAGTGATTTTGCTGCCGATTATAGGTACTATAAATCGGACTCTCAGTTTAAAAATGATGCCGATTATTGGCAACAGAGATTAGCAGGCTGTCCGGAACGTTTAAATATACCTAGCGATAATCAAGCAAATAACCAAGGGGCTACCATTCATGAGCGGTTATCTGCGATAGTATGGGATAAAATAAATAAGTGTTTTAAGCAACTGGGTGTTTCTCCCTTTCAATTCCTTAGTACCTTGTTTGCTTTAGTGCTGCATAAATACGCAAGACAAGAAGAAGTTGTGATAGGTTACCCTATATCAGGACGGGAGCAACAAAAAGACGAATCCGTTTTTGGTAACTTGATTAATATGCTACCCTTTCGCGTTAAAGTGGATCAGCACTGTACGCTAAAAGAATTTATTCTACAGCAGAAAGAACTACTGCTTTGTGATTGGGAACACAAAAAATTTCCTTTTGATCACATGGTACGTTTTGTTCCCCATCACCACAACGCAACACACAATCCATTATTCCAACATGTATTTGTAATGCAAAACACCCCTATGCGGGTTGATGAAATTGAACAAAATAAGGTTAAGTTATATCCCTATGCTACAACCAACGCTAAATTTGATTTATGCTTATCAGCGATTCCTTTCGCTACGGGCGAATTAGAATTAAGTTTAGAATTTCATCAAAAAATAGTGCACCCGCATAGCGCTAAAAGTATTTTAAATGCCTTTTTATTTTTGCTCGATACCTTACCTTTAGAAACCTCTGTACAGCAACTACGCTTTATCCATCATCCATCTTGGGAATCGTGTTTTATTTCATCCCTAACCTACCAAAGCTACCCCTTGACACCGACAGTTGTAGAACTTTTTCAACAAAGAGTCATAGAACAACCTGATCAAATTGCCCTCAAATGGAGGCAAGAAAAGCTAAGTTACAGACAATTGCATGAATACTCTAATCGATTGGCACATGCTTTACAAACTAAAGGAATACATACTGGTCAGCTCGTAGGTGTCGCTTTAGAACGAAATTTAGACTTAGTTCCCCTTCTTATCGCGCTTCTTAAAATCGGTGCCGCTTATCTACCTCTCGATGTCCATGCACCCAAAGAACGCCTCAATAATATTCTGAATAATGCTCAACTGCAGTTTCTTATTACGGAACCACACTTGGAGCTCACTGTTAAGCATAAAATTACCCTAACTGATTTAAAAGGCATTGCTTACCAGCAAGAAATAATTTTAAGCCCTTTAAATGCATCAAACTGTGCCTATGTCATTTATACCTCAGGTTCTACTGGAATGCCTAATGGGGTGCCCATAACCCACGGTAATTTAGTTCGCCTTTTTCATAGCACCAAACGCCTTTTTAATTTTACAGCAGCAGATGTGTGGACTTTATTTCATTCGTACGCTTTTGATTTTTCAGTGTGGGAACTGTGGGGGGCTTTAGTTTATGGCGGTACTCTAGTCATCGTGCCGCCAGAGACAGCAGTAGATCCTGATGTCTTCACACAGTTGTTATGCGAGGAACAAGTCACTGTTTTAAATCAAACGCCCTCAGCCTTTGCCGCGCTTACCCCCTCTTTACTTATTAAAAAGCCTAATCTACGCTATGTTATCTTGGCAGGCGAGGCAATTAATACTCGAGGATTAAAAAATTGGCTTGCCAGTAATCCTCAAAGCCGCTTATTCAATGGCTATGGTATTACTGAGACTACTGTTTTTGTTAGCTTTCAACACATTACCAAAGCGAATGTAGAAAGTGGTTCCTACAGTCCCATAGGCCTACCTATGGATGATCTAAAACTACTTATACTTGATGAACATCAATATCCTCTACCACAGGGTTTCCCCGGCGAACTGGTAATTACAGGGCCTGGAGTCTCGCAAGGTTATTTGGCCAATCCCCTATTAAGCGCTCAACGGTTTATAAAACTAGCACAATTAAATAGTCTAGCCTACCGCTCAGGAGATCTAGTACGTCAATTACCTGATGGTAGCTTGGAATATCTAGGTCGAATAGATAAGCAAGTTAAAATTCGTGGTTATAGAATTGAATTAGGGGAAATTGAAACGGCATTGCTAAATCTTGATCAAGTCCAAGAAGTAGTCGTTTTATCCAATAGCCACTCTTTATCTGCTTATCTTGTTCCAGCACCTAATACTCAATTATCAGAACAAGTCTTACGTTATGAATTAAGTAAACACCTTCCTCAATACATGGTACCAAGCCATTATTATTTTCTCGAGACACTGCCATTGACTATCAATGGCAAAGTAAATCACGCACGCTTACATAGCTTACAAAAAGCCTTACCCTCGCCACAAGACCAGGAACAATTACCCAATGCAATGGAAACCTTATTGCTTGGGGTGATGGAGCAATTACTGAATAAAAAAATAGCTTTAGAAGATAACTTCTTTGAAGTAGGCGCCCATTCTTTATTGTTAGTACAAGCCCATCAGCGCCTTAAAGAACAATTGCAACGCGATTTGCCTATTACTTTATTTTTTGAATACCCAAACATAAAAAAGCTGGCGCAATTTCTACAGGGTACATCCACCCAGGCCACCGTTATTAGTACTCTAAAAACAACTAGAAGTAACTCAGTAGCGGTGATTGGGATGGCCTGCCGTCTACCTGATGCAAATACGCCGCAACAGTTCTGGGATAATTTATCTCAAGGAAAAGAAAATATACGTGATATTCCAGATCCTGAATGTCCTGAAAATACTTACAAATCCGATGCACCCTATATTGCTCGCACAGCCTGGATAGAGGACATTGATAAATTTGATGCGCAATTTTTCAATATTTCTGCTAAAGAAGCCCAATTAATTGATCCGCAACAACGTATTTTATTAGAACTGGCTTACCATGCTTTAGAAGATGCAGGCTATAGCGCGATAACGCAGAGGCAAAATACAGGAATATTTGTTAGTACTTCTCTAAATCGCTATTTATTATTTCATTTGTTAAATAACACCACGTTACAAGCCAACACCCATCCCATGCTCTTTTTATTGGGGAATGACAAAGATTTTTCGGCTAGTCGTATTGCTTATAAATTAAATTTACAAGGACCAGCGCTCAATGTTCAAACTGCATGCTCCTCTTCTTTAGTCGCCGTACACCAAGCGATACAAAGCATACGCTCCCAGGAATGTACTATGGCCATCGCTGGCGGTATTAGCATCAATCCAAAGCTGGAAGGCTATTTTTATGAAGAAGGCGGTATTGGGTCTAAAGATGGACATTGCAAGCCTTTTGATCATAAGGCGTCCGGAACCGTGGCAGGAAATGGTGGGGCGCTGGTTGTTTTAAAAAATCTAGAAGCGGCTATTGCCGATAACGATCGAATTTACGCTGTGATTAAAGGCAGTGCAATTAACAATGATGGGGCAGAAAAAGTCGGCTTTGTTGCACCTGGTATTAGCGGACAAACTCAAGTCATTCAACTCGCATTACAAGATGCAGGATTAGATAAGGACAGCATTAGTTATGTAGAAACACATGGCACAGCAACGCAATTAGGAGACGCTATTGAATTAGCTGCTCTACATACCGCTTATGGCAACGAACATCATCCCAAGTTTTTAGGGGCACTCAAAGCTAATTTAGGCCATTTGGACGCAGCGGCAGGAGTATGTGGTTTAGTTAAAGTAATTATGACACTGCAACATAAAATGCTTCCTCCGTTAATTCATTTTGAACGTTTTCCAGACCAGTGTTCTTATCAAGCAGCTTTTACTGTCCCACAGCAATTAACTCCCTGGATTGCCACAAAACGCACTGCAGCAGTAAGTAGTTTTGGTATTGGCGGTACTAATGCACATATGATAGTACAAGAATATTCATCAGATCCTAAACCCACCTTAACTCAGGCCAAGACCTATCACCTTCTATTATCTGCTAAAACAGAGCAAGCCTTAAAAGACAATGCGACACGTTTGGCGGCTTTTATGCAAAATAATATTATTGATTTAGTCGCAGTCGAATACACATTGGCTTTGACTCGTGCCCATTGGGAGCATCGTTTGCTTGTGCAGGGGGCAACTAAAGAAGAGCTGATACTACAGCTTCAAAGTACAGCGACACAACCATTAGAACACTATGAGCAGTTACAAGCACAGATCATAACTCAAGGAAAAAAAACCGGTTTAAAGATTATTTCTTTACCAAACTACTCTTTTGCACGCACTTCTTTTTGGCATCCTGCTTCCGCACATCAACCCAAGAAACAGGCACAATTATATGCACCTGCTTGGCAACAAGTAACGCGAGAATTTAGTTCTATGGCGCACGAAATAGACGTAATTTTTATGCCACCTAATAGCGATCATTTATTCAATCAAGCCCTATCGCCACGCACCATAACTATTTATGCAGGCCCAAAATATAATAAATTAAGCCCAACCCATTATGTACTTAATCCTGCACAAAATAATGATTATGAAACATTATGGCGCGACATAAAAAACCATTATGGAGTAATTCAACGTATAGTCTATGCCTGGAGTTACAGTAGGAACTGTGAAAAAAATGCTGCCGAATGGGAATACGATTGTTTATTGTCACCCATGTCTTTATTACAAACATTAATTCATCATTATACTAATCCTATTATATTGCTGGTATGCCGTTCTTATTCAGCTAAAGTAGTACCAACAGATAGCATAAAAGCCGACGCAGGATTGTTAGAAGGAATCATTCTCACCGTACCCCAAGAGATACCTTCGATTTCTATTCAAGCTTTAGATTTACCTGCTAATATGACACTAATGGATAAACAATTATTAGTGGATTGGTTGCAAGGCAAAGTTTATTTTAATACAGCAACACAAAAGCTAGCGCTTCGGTTTGGTTGTTTCTGGCTTTATACTTGGCAAGCATATAATCCTGTTAGCGAAAAAACAGGGATTGCACCACAAAGTACTGTGGTCATCAGTGGCGGCAGCGGTGGAATTGCACAAGCACTTGCTACTCATATCGTGACCAATTACCAATGCAAAGTAGTGTGTTTATCACGCACCAAAAAACTACCTCAGCAAAGCACCATACAAATGATGCACTGTGATGTCACTGATTTAGAGCAAGTGCAACAAACTTTTGCCTGCATTGCAGGACCTATTGAAGCGATCATCCATTTAGCAGGCCAGGCAGCGGAAAAACTCTTTATTCGTAAAGATCACCATTTAGTAAAAAAAGCGCTTACTCCCAAAACTCAAGGTACTCGCCATCTGGCTGCAATGTCGCAACATTATAATATTCCTAAACTTATATTGTTTTCATCAGCCAGTTCCTTATTAGGAGGAATAGGTGAATTAGAATATTGCGCAGCCAATCACTATATGGATTGTTTCGCATTAGAAAACAACACGGCCTCCCAACAAGTGCTTTCTATTAATTGGGGCGCGTGGGCCAAATTAGGTATGCGTCAAAACCTCCTTACAAACCATCCACAGGAAGAGTTAACGATTTGTGAAGCGTTGAATTTATTTGATCAAGCCGTAAAGTCAACCCTCCCGCAATTGGCAGCCATCCCCTATCCACTAACTGAATTAAAAATACGTTATCAAAATCATTTGCAGCAAGCACTAACTGTAAAAAAAGCACCCCCATCACCAGCTTTTCAAACACCAAGACCTATACTGTCCTCGTCTTATCGCCCCCCAAAGCAAGATTTAGAAAAACAATTAAGTCTTATCTGGCAACGCCATTTAGGGATTGAGCAAATCGGTTTGGATGATAATTTTTTCGAATTGGGTGGTGACTCCTTAACAGCTTTAGAGATGAAATCTGAGACTGAAAAAATCTTGGGGATAGAATTAACACTGGATGTTTTTATGCGTTCTCAAACTATTGATGCTTTATTGAAAAACAGCCAAACAGCTCCTGAGTCCAAAGATAATATTTTGGTACCCTTAACGAACTCTTCACATACGCAGAATCTTTTTTGTGTACATGCCGTAATGGGCACCGTTTTTTCTTTTATAGAATTAGCTAAAAAAGTAGAAAAACACCTCAATTTTTATGCGCTACAATCACCTCAACTAAGTAATGCGCTTGATTATCATGAAACAATTCCGGCAATCGCTTCGCGCTATATTCAAAGTTTATATAGACAACAACCACAAGGACCCTATTTTATTGCCGGATGGTCTTTTGGTGGCTTAATTGCCTATGAAATGGCTCGCCAGATCATAGCCAATCAAAAAACTGTAGCTCATTTGTTTATTATTGATATGGCCATCCCATCTCCAACCAATCCACAGTTCAAATTGAGTGAAGAAGAAACTAAAGCACGCTTTTTAATGGATTTAGAACAAGTAGTACAGCGCCCTGTTAATGAGCAAGATCCTGAATTCGAGTCATTGCTGGCTATTTTTACAAATCATGTGCACACAACCAAACGCTACTTTACTACATTATCAGATCATACTGCTTTAAATTGCCCTACCACGTTGTTTTCAGCAAGTGAAGGAATAATTAAGAGTTGCGCTAATTCGGATTTGGGTTGGGAATCTTATTTAAATGATTATCAACGCATTGATTTAGAGGGAGATCATTACTCCATTCTGAAAAATCCGATAGTGGACCAATTATCAAAACTATTAATAAATAAAATAAAAGGATTCTCATAATGAAAGTTGAAGCTTGGATACTAGAACGAGCCCCTAAACCCGCCCTATTAAAAAAAGGTACTATTGAATTAGCTTCTTTAAATGCTGATTCTGTGCTGGTTGAACCTTTATATGGTTGCTGGGAAGGCAATATGGGACATGCATTAAAACGCAACCCTATTGATATTTGTGCCGCGCGCAATGAAGATAGGGTTGTTATTGGCAATGCTGGTGTAGTACGTGCCTTAAAAACTGGAAATAGTGCTTCTTCGATTATTCCTGGAGAGATCTATATCTTATTTAGTGGCGACACGGGTTCTTTACCTCGTTTTAATTATCCTCTTAAAGCACATGGCTATGATAGCCATGGAACGGTTGGGTTATTAGCAAAACAAACTATAGTCCATTATAAACAACTATTACCTATTCCCGAAAACACACGCTTTTCATTACTTCAATGGGCCGCCTTTTCTTTACGTTATATTACAGCCTGGGGCAATTGGAAGGTGGCCAGCCAGACCTATAGGGCTATGGTTAGTGAGAAAGAAGAACCTAATCCTTCCGTTTGGGGCTGGGGAGGTGGTGTTTCATTAGCTATTCTGCAATTGGCAAAAGCTGCAGGTTATAAAACAGCTCTCATCGCATCTAATTCCTCTCGTTTAAATCTCATTGAGCAATTAGGAATCACAGCTATTGATAGAAATTCTTTTCTTCGTTTAAACAGCCATTTAGAGTGGGATCCATCATCTAAAAAGTTCAGTGAAGAATACGTGCAAGCCGAAAAATCATTCTTACAACTAGTCAAGGAATATACTAATGGCTATGGAGTCTCGGTATTTGTAGATCTTATTGGTGAGCCCATATTAAAAGCAACTATTAAAGCATTATCTCGCCCGGGAGTTCTCACTACGGCTGGCTGGAAAGAAGGTATGCACGTATCCTATTTACGTGCACTTGCATGCATGCAATGGCATGCCTATATTCATACTCACTATGCCTCTTTAACAGATGCTTACGATGCCATTCGCTACGCAGAACAAAATGCCTGGCTGCCACCTCTTGAACCGCAACAGAAGATCTATTCCTGGGAGGAAATAAATTCATTAGCTGAAGACTATCTTAATGGCCATACGGATTATTTTCCTTTATTTTCAATTCAGGCATGTTGACTTTTCATCCCCACCGCGTAGATACCACGACTTGTTCCTGAGAGATGGTCACAAAAAGTGATCATAACTTTTTGAAGTGCATGAAGATATGTGATCCAATAGTGTTTCCGTCCTTATAAGGTTCACCAGCATGCACTTGATTGAATTAATACATACAACATTCGCAGAGCAACTATCCCAAGTTCATAAAAATAGATTAAAGAGTTTAATGAGTACCAGCGAAGTAGCGGTTAGCACTAACAAACTTTATTGAACGGGTTTAGGTAGGTCAATATCCAATACCAATTCAGAATTTGTTAATGATGCTTTACCAAGGCGCTATTCAAGCACAACACGGAGCCCCTGAGCTGTGATTAAATTTTGTGAGGATCTCTCAGGAACAAGTCGCGGTATCTACGCGGTGGGGATGAATGGTCAACTCGCCTTAATATTCTTGTAAAAAATTCAAAAAAATTACTCAATTCCTGATGTTATGTCAGAGCTCTAATAAAAGTGATCATTACTTAAATTTAATTCTGAGGCATCAATTGGACGCAACCGCTCTTGAAATTTAAGCTCGAAACAGTTGCTTACCAGGAAGATAAAAGTTTTATATTGCAAAAGTCTTGTTCATTGAAACGGATATCGCTTGTACTGTTATATATTGAGTTGACGTACCAAATAAAGTACCTGATTTAGTATCCCCATTAGATAATGTCCCGGAAAATGGGGCTAAATAATTGGTCTCATTATGAGGTGTAATCGCATAAGTATAATTGATATCTAAGAACCAGGTGGGATGGATAAAATAAGTCAGGCCAATTTGAGCCACTCCACCCCACATCCACTTGGAACTTGAAAAACTAACGGGCGCGCCTGAAACATTTATATGTTCACCGTCGATATCTGCATATCCTGTAATATTATAGATATTGGTTCTTGTACCAAATAGCGATGGCCCAATACCCAAATAGGCATAACTCTTTTTAAATGAATGCCCAATAAATGGAATTAAATCTAATTCATGATTCACTTGGGTTTGTACTGAATCAATAGTAGCACGGCCAGTAAAATCAATTGTAGTACCATCCACTGAAGTAACTGAACCCACCTGGGGCGCAACAATGTTTGCATCTGTAGCAGTTATCGATAAATATCTATAGGAAAATTTAGTTCCCCAGAGCCAGTCTGTATTAGAAAAAAATCTAGCATAGCCTATCTGTGCCTCTGGAGCAAATGTAGTTTGTGTATCGTGAAAAGGAGTAGCAGGGCCATTAGCAGAACCGGACGCCACTAAAGTAGTACCAGAATAAATATCTGTAGTTCCAATGAGTGGATCTAGATATTGATCGAGCTTAACCGAATTATAACTTCCACCAAGTCCAATAAAAAGAAACGACGGGAGCATTTCAGACTGAGATATAGATCCCACTGTACCTGCAAAAATTAAATTGGAGTACACAAGAAAAGGTAAGGGTATTAACTTAAATTTAATCATAATCATAAATCCTGTAAAATAATCCCAAACTTCGTTTAATAAAATGAAGTATTATGTGCAACTGATCTTAATAAGCTGCAGTAAGTCTTAGTGGCTATCTGAAATGAGTCCATGCGTGATTTACTTGCAGGATTATCTTAATTTTCATAAGGATAGGCAAGTAATTTCCTCAAAAAGATATTAATCAGGGAATCCGTCATTCCTGATATTCATACCTATATCAACTCTCGTTAATCTCACCCATATAAAATAAGAAATAGACACATATGGTGGAGAATAAAATGCCTTATGAACCACAAGATGATTTCTCATTACTACGTTCACACAGTGGACGCTTAATTACGGCAGCCGCCTTTGTTAATAAACAATTTTTAGGAACCCCCTACGGCTGTACTTCAATTCCAGAACGTTTGCTCAATCAAAGATTTTTACTTGAGTTAACACTCAATGGACATAAAATCTATACTAATGGACCCTTTTTTACCGATGAGTTGGGGAATGAATTAACAAATTCGGGTCAAGATTCAAAATATGGGCAGGGTAACTTAATTTATAAAATAAGCGTGAGGCGGCCCTCTGATCCTTTGCTCTATTCTATTACTTATGAAGAAGCTGATTTTGCTATATTTCATCCTCTGAGCGTACCCTCTACGTATAAAAATAAAGAAAAGGAATGGCCAAAAAAACGAGAAGCCTTTTTAAAGGCATGCAATCAAGGAAAAGTCAAAGTAGAGCCTAATGTTGAGGCATTAGAAAAACAAGGACTTATTGTAAATCATGTGATTCATCGGCCTAATCATGGATTACACCACTCCCTTCGTGTAGCTGCTTCGGTACCGACAATCTTGGGATTTTTAGGAGAAAACCAAACAGCATCCCAAATAGAAAAATTACAACTTATGATGCTATTTAGCGTTGTGGGTAGAGAAGATGAAACTGGTTTTCGTGAGACAGGGGAATGGGGTATAGGAAAAGAAACGTATCAAAGATTTCGTACTACCTCTGGCTTAGCTTATTTAGATTATTGTCAAGCGAAAGAAGGTATCTATACATCTGATGAAAAAGCCCGTTATCTCGATTATCGTAATGCTCTGACAGTGGAATTAATGGGATTCGCTAAGATTAATCATGCGCTAAGCGCAGGTAAAGTAAGTTCCATTACCAACAAAGATCGTTTAAAAGACCGGATACTTAAAGATACTAAAAGATTGGTGGAGATGGGAACCTTAACCCCAGAAGAAGCAGATCAAATTAATAAAGCCCCAAATAAAGATAAAGCAGTAGAAGATTTGATAAATAAGATTATGGATCCAAGGCAAGAACGATACATACTTGGGGATGCAATTCCAGGAGTTTTAGTACGCTTTATTGAGGAAAATTACAAAAAACTCGCCATTCCCAAAGATATGTTCAAGGCAATTGAACAAGCCCCAAATAAAACAAAGGTAATCAAAACACTAATTCCTAAAATTTTATCTGAAGAGGATAAATGCAAACAAATTTTGCCATTTCTATTCCCTAATGATGCAACGCAAGCAATCAATTATGAATTGGAAATCATGAATTGGGCTCATGGTTTAGACTTATCCAGATGCTACCCTTTAGAGGCTAAATATGCCGTAAAAGTGATTCCTATGCCACCAGGTATTAAACCTGGATCCTTAAATTGGGAGAGTGCCTTATCAGCAGAATTAAATAAAAAGCATCAAAATTTATTAAAAGATATGGATAAAAATGAAGGCCTTGTGATTATAAAAAGCGCAAACGATTTATTTTATATTCGACACCTTGATTCCCGAGGAGAAATTCGATTTTCTGAAATAAACAAAAATAAAAACCCAAGCTTAATCGACTTATTAAATCAAACAACTGCCCCTAAAACACTTCAGATGAGTCAATTGTTATTAGCTATTGCTGATAAAGCAGGTCAATTACCTCATAAATCACAATATTTCGGTAATGTTCAAAGCATGGTCGGCCTAATTTTTTCGAGGAGTGGCGGTAATTGGGATAATTTTAAGAATGAAATGGATAAACTTTATGATTTTTTTAATAGTATTCAGGAAATGCATATAAGAACAGGTGAGCGTATAAACTTTAAACTATACCCTAAAGAAGATTTTTTAAAAAACTTTGTTAATTTACCTGAAACAGAAAAACTTTTTAGTGAATATCAAAAAAATCCTCAATTATTCGTCGAAAAATTTACTGCTCACATGCTCTCTAAGCTTTACGACGGAACAAATAAGCAGAATTATAATAATCAAGCTTTTCGTATCTTTGCTGAAACTCCAGAGGGAATTAGGCAGAGAGATTATCTTGCTGAGGCGACAAATTGTGCACGTTTAATTGATAGTGTGCCCAAACCAAAAGAGGCATTGAAAACCAGTGATCTGCCAGAAATTAAATCTTTGAGTTATGATTCTAAAGAAAAAAAGATGCTCCTCGTTTTTGCAACCGAGGAAGAGGCAATAAAGTTTCAAGATCTATATAAAGAAGTAAACAAAAAATCTTCAGATTTTCAGAGTGATGGTTTGAATGTAGTCATTCCTTTAGAGCGCTATAAATATTTACGCGATAATCGCTATCTCAAGTTTCAATTAGAAACCATACCCGAAAAACATAGTGAAGAAGAAAATTTAATTGATCCTAATACCGGTGAATATAGTGCTTTGCAATTAATTTCAAAACAATCAGCCGTTGTACGATTACATAATACAATCCTGGATAATGAAGGTAAACGTGCTTATGATTCTGAATTAACCGCGATGAACAATCCCGGCACTT
Source organism: Legionella longbeachae (assembly GCF_004283175.1). Taxonomy (GTDB): domain Bacteria; phylum Pseudomonadota; class Gammaproteobacteria; order Legionellales; family Legionellaceae; genus Legionella; species Legionella longbeachae. The sequence continues at coordinate 5,692 of NZ_RXNW01000001.1, read as the reverse complement.
CTCGGTATGTTGCGGCTACTCGAACTCATTTCGCCACGCTCACTGAAAAAGAACAATACGAAGAGCGAAAAAACATCCGAGTTCCCCTAACTGGAATCCATCAGGTACGTAAAGAATATTTAGAAGCTTCCCCACCTGATCCCCGTTACCAGCAACCTGCTCTAATTGAGCTTGATCATCCTGATCTTGCCGCAAACGCTGTTTATTTCAAACAAGGTGGAGCAAAAAACACTCGCTTTCTTGGAAAAACGGCTTATACCCTGTTAAATCCTGAAGGCAAAACAGAATTATTTTTGGGAGCAAGGAACAAACGACACTTATACTTCCCTATTGGAATATTATCTGATGTGAATTATATGCACAAGGGAGGTGAAAAATTTATATGGAAAGAGAATGCTACCAGTTGGGAAAAACGATGGTTAGGTGCTGATAAGCACCCTCTTTTCAAAGAAGGAATTAGCTTAGAGGAATTAAAAAAACAACAAAAAAATGGGGATGCTTTTGAAAAACAAAATGAATTATTACTGCGTGGTACAAAGGAAGCAATCCGAGCTTTAGTGGCTCCCAAAAACACTTTATTTGATCGATTAAATCTAGCAACACAAGCATTACAGATTAAAGAAAACTATAACATTACCGTACCTCTTATAATTTTGGATCCAAAGGATCCTTCATGCCCCAAAATTTACACTGAAAAGATGATACGCGATGATCTGCAAGAAGTAATACAAAAAGTACGAAAACATCAATTACCTTATGATGATAGCTTTGTTACTATCAAAAAAGAAAAAAATGGCCCAGAGATTTCTGTCCAAAAAGATAAAGAACTACAAAATGAATTAATCAAACAATTATTGGAGAAATGTGGATTTGTTGTATCTTTAAGTACAAATACTAACCTTCCCATTAAAGATAGACTCACAATAGATAGCACCCATTTAATCAGTGACGATTCTATAAAAATAGATAAATTCCTGGAAAACCTAAGTGTGCCAGGAGGAGTGTATGCAGAAATGGAGCAAATTTCTGATCCTGAGCACTTTGATAATTTATCAATCGAACAAAAGGACAATTTTTTTATCAAACAAGTTGCCTTAGGAAATTTGGAAGTCATAGAGAATCTTCTAATAAAATGTAATTACTTTCCCAGCCCAGTCCTCTTTGAAAAAGCAAACGAAATAGCTTCAAATCGGCTCGAAAACACACAATTCGATAAAATAATGGAAAAAATTGTCTTAATAGGATTACAAAAAACTACAATTAATTTTCGAGAGGCCTGCAAAAATATAACTCCAGAGCAATTAGGAACTGACATGTTTTCGCACTTCTTGTTGGAAAAAACTAAAGATGCCCTAAAAAGGTATATACCCGGACGCGAAGAAATAATTGACGAATTCTATTTAAAAATTCCCTCGCAACATAAGTTGTTGCAAGCTTTCGAAGATTTAAATCAAGTTATTTCATTAGCGAATCTAATCAAGCAAACGGAAGATTTAAAGCAGCCCCTTACACGGGCAATTAGGTACGCTGATACATTTAAAAACACAATAAAAGAGCAAGCAAATGAGTTAACTGTAGAAGATAAGTTCCAAATAAGAAAAGAAATACAAAATAAAATTAATGAGATAATTCCTGAGAAGAATTTTTTTAAGGAGAATGTAGCGAATATTGTATCCGGAATAAAATGCCAAGATCTTTCAGAAAAGGATCAGATAAATTTATTTTTATACAATTGGCAGTATAAGAACGGCCAATCACCTATTCGCAGGCCTAGTCCAAATAACTTACAACAGATAGAATCAATAATCCCACTCAATAAAAGTGAATTAATACTCAAAGCAATATGGAAGAATAAATTCACTACATTATCTCGCCTAGATCCAGTAATAGCAATACGAGTGGCTATTGAAAAATATCTCTTGATTCATGCAACGACTGAAAAGAAACTAACAATAGAACAAATAGAAAAGTTGATAAGCGTAGCAGATTCAGCTAAAAAAAACCTAGCGGATAATAGCAAAGATAACTCCAAAATAACCCTAGTGAATAATTTGATTGAAGCACTCGAACATAATGACGAAAAACTTATAAGCAAATTAATTAGTACATCAATAGTTAGTAATTTCAAGGATTTTAAGGAAAAATTTGAAACCAGTAAAAGTAAACAAAATTCAAACTCAACTAACTTTTCATTAACATGAGGAAATTTGAATGAAAATGCAAAGAGCAATAGAAAAAATAGTTAAAAACCACCCTAATCTTGATAAAGAAAAAGTTCAGGATTTACTATGTGGAATCATTAATTACCACTCACGTCCTGCAGCGAAGACTGATTTTGATCCTGAAAAATCGATTGTTGAAGAAGCTTATCTATTTATAAAGAGAAATGAAGATATATTACAATTATGCGAAGAAGCAGACACTATTATCTCTCTTGAAACAATAGCACATGTATTTGAAAATCCACATGGGAATACATTTAAAATAAGCTAATTTTGGGGACTGTTAAGCCATAAAATAGACGGGAGGAGCAAAAGCCTTTTTCGCTGAAAAATTTATCAATCAGTAATGCTGCCGAATCACTTTACGTTCCAGAGTTAACTGCGGATATGGCAAAGAACAAAGCCCTGCATCTTTCAGGGCAATTCCCTATGGTAAAACTACGCCCAATATGCTGTGATGGACTGTTAAAATTGAGCTACTCATTGTGGTGGATAATGAATAATATCATGAATTCGCGATACATGATGGGTTGTATTCCGATAGCCATGTGTTTGACTCGCATTAAAACGAAAACCCTCTCCTTGGCAAAGTGTTTTCCAACATCCATTAAGCCATACATCAATAACTCCCTCTATAACAATGACATGCTCAATAACTCCATATTTATGAGGTGGTGAAAAATGTTCGCATCCGGGTAACAATTCAATAACAAATAATTCAAAATACAATTGTTCATCAAAAGGAAATAAAGGAAATACCCGTATTTTTTGATCCGCGGGATGTAAAGTTTGCGCGTTTCCTATACGATGTATGGGATTGGCTGAACTATCCAAAGTGTCTTCAATAAACGAAGAAAAGGATGTTTGAAAACCACTGGCAATTTTCCATAAGGTAGCAATGGTTGGACTTGATTCCTCCCGCTCTATTTGCCCCAACATCGCTTTAGAGACACCTGTTTCCAAGGCAGTTCTATCCAAACTCCAGCCTCGCTCCTGTCGTAATGATTTTAATGTTTTTGCAATACGTTTTGAAATTTCTTGCATTATTTCTCTCGAAATGATTGTGCGTTTTAACGCACAAGTCTATACTGGGCTATTATGCGTTATAACGCACGAATTGTTAAGTAAGTTTAGGAGATTATTATGACAGCGATTTTATTTAAAAATAAATTAGTTGCTGTTCTCAACAAACGTATCGAGCATGGTAAGGTAATGAATGCCCTTGCTCATATGTGTATTGGTTTAGGAGCTGTAATTGGCGCAGATGAACAATCTCATCCCCATATTTCCGAAATACCGTTTATTATACTTTGTTAAAATTCAAATTAAATTAGTAAGTTACGGAAAAATTCTTTATCAAAAAATGTCATTTCTAATGATTTTACAGACACAATGACTGTGGGGACTTATCAAGAAACAAATTGAAAAAACGGATCAAGTCAAAGCGAATGAAGTGACATATTATGACATTGTCTTGTTTGGAGATTGGAGTGTGGTGACCGAGCTAAAACGAAAGTGCTCTTTGTAGCGATAAATTAAAAAACAAGAGTATGTACGATGAAAAAAATATTTTGGGATAATCCATATCAACATCAATTGATGACAAAAGTGGTATCAGTAAACGAGAGTCGACTGCTTTTTGAGGAGACGATTGGATTTTCGTTTTCGGGTGGGCAAGAAAGCGATCGGGTAACTGTCAATGGTCTTGAGGTAACTCATTCTGAACTAGAAGGGGACTTGATTTATTACACCCTGCCTTCAGGGCACGGAATCGCTAAGGGGGATGCTGTCCTAATGGTAATCGATTTTACTCGCCGCTATAAATTGATGCGATTACATTTTGCTGCTGAATTGATTTTAGAGTTGGTTCAAAGAACCATTACTGCTAGAAAAATTGGTGCCCATATTGCTGAAAATAAGGCTAGAATCGATTTTAGTTATCAACACAATATCTCGGCCATATTTGAAAAGATTTTGCATGAATATAATAAAATTATTGCAACAGATAAACGTATTATTACCGGATTTTCTGATATAAATCGCCAAAAACGATACTGGGAAATTGACGGTTTTTCTAGAGTTTTGTGTGGTGGGACCCATGTAAAATCAACATCTGAAGTAGGTTATATTACTTTAAAAAGACTGAATATAGGCAAAAACAAAGAGCGTATAGAAATTTATCTGATAAATTAATCATCCCGAAAAGGCGAGTTGGCCTCCTAAAAAACGTTTATTCCCAAACTGTTTTAAATTTGCGGTTATCTTGTCAAATCGAAAATCTATAAAATATGCTCTTTATTCTTTGGAAAAATAATCTGGGATTCGTTTCACTGCTCATGATTTATGACGTATTTTTATTGCTATTGTATAAATCAAGAGCACGATCATCCCTTAATCTCCGTCTCTTTTATCGACTAGAACATTTATGATTACCAACATAAAGCTTAAGAAAGCATGAACATACCTGTACATTTTTTGCATATCCCCTGCAATATATGATTCTTTCCCAACAGATTTCCATAATAGTACCTTGGTAAAATCTCTTTTTAAAAACCGAAATTGAAGCAAAAAAGATTGTCTTTAATTAATTAAAGATGATGCACTTGCCTGCTTCAAGAAACCACAAAAAAATAGGAGATAGAATGTTTAAAAATGTACGAAATAAGTTTTTTGAATCCATAGGTCCAGAACAACAAGTCAGTTTCTTTAAATTTGCAAACAAGGTTGCAGAAACTATTAATCTTGTGATTACTAGTAATCGAGATAATGAGCAATTTATTGCGAAATTTAATAGAGGTCTGGATTCACGAATAGGTGATTTAAGCAAATCTGCAGAGGAAGTAGAATGCCTTAAGTATATGAAAAAAACCTTCAATACTAACCGAGTTTTTGATGTGGGCTCCGTGTTATATCATTTAAGACACTATTCCCAGGACACAGTAAAAGCTGCAATTCAATCAGTCATCAGTTGTTGCAATGGTGGATGCTCTATGTTACAGCTTGGCGAAAAGGAATTATCACAGCTCAATGCTGGTATTTTAGCGTTGAGAGAATACATAGGAAAAGTTGAAGAGGATCCTATCAATGGCGCAAATCAACCTTGCACTATACTGGTTGGAAATGGGACAGAATTTACTTTTCAGAACGGAGAGGAGGCATGCGCTGCGATAAGGGAAGTAGTTAACGCTGTCAAAATTGCAAATATGCCCCAGTAAAAAAGCATAATAGACGGGCAAGTTAACCATCACACAATCGTGGTTAACTTACGAAAGCCTTTGGCAAAAAGCAAGCTCTGAACCTAGGCATTTTTTTTAAAAAAAAGCGGCTAAGAAGCCGCTTTGGTAAAAAGACCCTGGCGATGACCTACTTTCACATGAGGAAGCCTCACACTATCATTGGCGCATGTTCGTTTCACTTCTGAGTTCGAGATGGATTCAGGTGGTTCCAAACCGCTATAGTCGCCAGGAAAA